>NZ_CP120468.1:0-1200000 GCF_029490015.1 Halobaculum limi | reverse complement strand
GGACTTTCGCCCTGTTCGGCCAGCATATCGACGAGTCCTTCGGGGAGGTCGACCTCGTCGCTGTCGCCTTCGGGTCCGGTGACGGTGTAGGTTTCAGTTCCGACCATAAGCGGAGGAGGGCAAGGAGACGTAAAGGTTCGTGGGTCTCGGGTGTCCTGGGTGTCCGAGACGCTCGCTTCTGGATTCGTTAGTGGGCGATGTGTGCCACCGTTTCTCCGTGGCCTCGCTTCGCTCACCCTCGGGTTGTTCGTAGGTCTCGCGTTCCACGTGGTTTGTGGGCGGCTCGGGCCCGCGGCCTGCGGCCGCGGACACCTCGCCGCCGAAGTACCGAGACGCTCGCTCCGCTCGCGTCTCGCTTCAGTCGTCTGCGGCGGCCGTCTCCCCCGCCTTCGCCTCCGCACGCTGCTGCTCTTCGAGGTAGTCATCGGCGTCGATAGCGGCCTTACAGCCCATCCCCGCGGCGGTGACGGCCTGCTGGTAGTGGTAGTCAACCACGTCGCCCGCGCCGAACAGGCCGGGAACCGCCGTCTCCGTCTGTCCCGCGCCGTCGCCGCCAACCGTCTTGATGTACCCCTCGTCGTCGAGTTCGACGCCCGTGTCGGCGAGATACTCCGTATTGGGCGTGTGGCCGATGGCGAAGAACACCGCTCCGACGGGGAACTCCCACTCCTCCGTCTCGGGGTCGTCGAGTTTCTCCGTCGGGTAGCCCTCGGGATGGCGCACGAGCGTCGCAGACTCGACGCCGTCCTCGCGGGTGCCGTGGAGTTCGGTGACCTCGGTGTTCTTCAGAATCTCGATGTTGCCCTCCTCGACGTGTTCCATCACGCGGTCGATCCAGTAGTCCTCGGCGCGAAACTCCTCGCGCCGGTGGGCCAGATACACCGTGTCGGCGAACTTCGTGAGGAAACTCGCCTCCTCCATCGCCGCGTCGCCACCGCCGACGACGAGCATATCCTCGCCGCGGAAGAACGCGCCGTCACACGTCGCACACGTCGACAGGCCGTAGCCCATCAACTCGTCTTCGCCGGGGATGCCGAGCGTGCGTGCGCTCGCACCGGAGGCGGCGATGACAGCGTCGGCGGTGTACACGTCGCCGTTGGTGAGTTCGACGCGGAACGGCCGCTCGGAGTCGTCGACGGAGGCGACGATGCCGTTTTTCACCTCGGCGCCGAAGCGTTTGGCCTGCTCTTTGGCGTTGTTGATGAACTCCGCGCCGTTGATGCCCTCGGGGAACCCCGGGAAGTTCTCTACCTCGGAGGTGAGCGTGAGCTGTCCGCCGGGTTCGTCGCCCTCGAACACGAGCGGATCGTTGTTCGAGCGAGCGGCGTAGATGGCGGCCGTCAGCCCCGCAGAGCCGGTTCCAGCGATGATCAGCTTCCGATGTTCGACGACGTCGGGAGAATCGGTCATTACCCGTGGATAGGCCGTTCCGGGCTTTGTAGGTTATGCTGTCGTGCTCGGGCAACGAACAACAGAGTTGATCAGATCGTGCAAGATAGTTTGAGCCGCCGGTCGCTCCGTCAGAACGCGAGTCGCTCGACGAGCCGCCGTGTCAGCCCGACGCGGCTCGATTCGTGGGGGTAAGCTGTGACGGTCGTACAACCTGGACTCGGGAACTCCGGCCGCTCGTCGAGAAGCGCGTTGCGGAGCCGGTGGTCGGCGCCACGACGGACGAGCAGGTCCGGCATCGGCTGGCGTCCCCCGTCGGTTTGGACCGGCTCGGTGCCGACGGGAATCGACACGAGGTCCGACAGTTCTGCGCGGTAGTCCGCGACGAGCCGCCGCTGTTTCTCGGAGTCGTCGGCTCCCGTTGGCTGCCACAGTGACAGTTCCCCGCCGTTGGCGGCGGCGACCGCCTCAGCGACGTCGACCACCAGCGGCGGGTACGGGCCGACGTCGCCCGAGAGCACGACCCGCTCGGGGCGGTCGTAGCCGAGATTGTCGACGAGCAACACGTCGCAGGGCGCGTGCCTGACGACCCAGTCGATCGGGTCGCCGAACAGCCGCGACCGGAGCCGGAGGGGTTCGTGCTCGGCGACGATGGTGTCGACCCCGCGGTGGGCCGCGAAGTTGACCACCGCGTGTTTCGTGTCGTGGCTGACGATCTCGTCGGCCTCGATGTCGACGCCGAACTCGTCGCCGAGCCTGTTCACCCGGGTCTCGAAGGAGCGATCGGCGTCAGATTGGACAGTCGCTCCCTCGGTGAGCGGCGCCTGGTCGGGCACCTCCTCGAATCGAACCGCGACGACGCGGCCACCATCTTCGCGGACGAGGTCCGCCGCCATCGCGACCAGCGATCGCTCTCGTTCCCGGTCAAGATCCTTCGTGAGTGCGAGCAGTACCTCCTTGGTGCCGGGGCGCTCAGCGAGGGCGGACTCGATCTCCGAGAGCGCCTCGCGGCTGACCTGCCGTCGGATCGCGTCGGTCGCCGCGCCCTCACGGTTCACTCGAGAGCGGACGTACGCGAAGTACCAGACGACGCTGCCGACGACGATGGCGACCGCGCCCGCGATAGCGACCGTCCCCATCTGCGTCAGCAGGAACACGCCCGAGACGACGCCTGCGATCTGGATCCACGGGTACAGCGGCGAGGTGAACTCGGGGGCGTACTCACCACCGCCCTCACGGAACGCCACGACGGCCACGTTGATCATCGCGAACACCATAATCTGGAACGCACTGGCGAGTTTCGCGATGTCGAGGATGGGGACGAATGCGATCAGCGCTAGCAGCACCGCCCCCGTCAGCGTGATGGAGGCGACCGGCGTGCCGAACCGCTCGCTGACCGACGACAGCGACGGCGGCGCGAGGCTGTCGCGACTCATCGCGAACGGGTACCGCGACGACGAGAGAATACCCGCGTTCGCCGTCGAAATGAGCGCGAGTACCGCCGCGACGATGACGGCGACGACGCCGGCCGCCCCGAGCGTCGCCTCCGCGCCGACAGCGACCGGCGTGAGCGACCCCGCGACGCTACCGGGGTCGGTGATGCCGACGAGCACCGCGACGACGGCGACGTACAGGACCGTCGTGAACGCCAGCGATCCGAGTATCCCGAGCGGGATGTTCCGGCCGGGATCTTCGACCTCCTCGGCGACGCTCGCCACCTTCGTCACGCCCGCGTAGGAGACGAACACGAGGCCGGTCGCAGCGATCACTCCCTCGACGCCCGCGCCGAGGAAGTTTGCGTAGTTGGCCGCCTCGACGCTCGGGGCGCTCCCAACCGCGAACCACGCCAACGCCGCCAGCATCACGACGACGATAGCCACCTGGAGCCGACCAGTCTGTTTCGCGCCGACGATGTTGATGAGAATCAACACTGCCGCCAGCCCCAGCGCGACCGGTTGCAACGGCAGGTCGAACAGCAACAGCAGGTACGGCACGCCGCCCACGAGCGCCAGCGCGCCCTTGAACGACAGCGAGAACCACGTGCCGACGCCGGCAATCGTCCCGAGCAGGGGACCCATCCCCCGCTCGATGTAGATGTACGTGCCGCCGGCCTCCGGCATCGCGGTCGCCATCTCCGACTTCGAGAGCGCCGCGGGGACGACGAGCAGTCCCGCCAGCGCGTACGCGAGGATCACCGCAGGACCGGCAATCTCCAGCGCCAACGCGGGCAGGATGAAGATGCCGCTCCCGATCATCGCGCCGATACTGATGGCGAGCACCGACGGCAGTCCGAGGTCGCGTTCGAGTTCCTTCATCCGTGCTCCGCGACCACCGCGCCGGGGCCGGTTTCGGTCAGTCGGTCGTGTCTCGTCTGTGCGCCGGCCTCTCGGCGGCGTTCGCCGTCGAGTTGCTCCAAGTTCATAATTGAGTAGTCGCCCAGTGGGAAGAGACGTCCCGCCCGGGTATCGATCGTTGATTTGTGACGGCTTCCGATAAACTAGCCGGTTCAAACAACGGATCGTCAAAATTCGTGTTCGATTACTCGACTTCCGTCATCAACTGTGGTAGCCGCCGAGCGACCACCAGCGTCCGTCCAGCGGCAGTCGCCCGCACGGAACAAGACTAATACGGGGACCGGGGAGACACACGTGTAGATGAAAGACGGCGAGTTGGACTCGACCGACCGACACATCCTCTACTACCTCCAACAGGACGCACGGTCGACGTCGTCGAGTGACATCGCAGAGAAACTGGGCCTGTCGGCGAGCACCGTTCGGACGCGGCTGAACAAACTGGAGTCGAGCGGGGTGGTCAGAGGCTATCACATCGACATCGACTACGACCTGGCGGGCTACCCGCTGTACACCAAGATCATCTGTACCGCGCCTGTCCCGAGACGGGACGAACTTGCCGACCGCGCCCGAGACATCCGCGGTGTCACCGCGGTTCGCGAGATTATGACGGGCGAACGGAACGTGTACGTCAACGCCATCGGTCGCGACCACGACGACCTCGACCGGATCACGAAAGACGTCGACGCCATCGGCCTCGACGTCATCGACGAGCAACTCATCCGCGACGAGTACATCTGCCCGTACCACGGCTTCCTCGACCCCGGCGAAGAACCCGTGTTGGACGACGACAGCGACGCCGACGGTGACGACGACAGCCACACCGGCCGCGACGACGACGGCGACACCTAGTCCCGTCGCTCAGACGAGCCCAATCAACAACGACACGCTCAGGGAACCGCACGGAGGATAGTCGCGTATGCCCGCCGACCTCGACGAGAAGACGACCCGGTACGGCGAGATGCTGGAGGCCGCCCTCGCGGAGGCAGAGGTGTGCGTCCCCGAGGGGACGCCGCTGTACGCGATGGCCGAGGAGTGCGAGGAGATGGCCGTCTCGTATCTGGAGGACGGTCGCCACTTCCGCGCGAACGACGACCCCGTGAACGCGCTCGCGTCCTACTCCTACGGCTACGGATGGCTCGACTGCGGCGTTCGCCTCGGCCTGTTCACGATTCCCGAGGACACCCACCTGTTCACGATGGAGTGACTCGAGGACTGACGCACTCCCAGCGTCGTGTACCTACTGTGGCACTTTATGCTCCCACCGTGTCAATAGGGAGTGATGAATCGTTACGAAGTCACCGACATCGTGGTCGGGACCGACGGGAGCGATCCGGCGACCGAGGCGGTCGACACCGCCATCGCGGTCGCGGCGGCGGTCGGCGCGCGGGTCCACCCCTGCGCCGTCGTCGACCCGTTCCCGATGGGACAGCGGGTGACAGACGTCGAACGGAATCGACAGGAGGCGGCCTCGTTCGTCGAGGACGCCGCAGACCGGGCGCGAGAGGCGGGCGTCGAGGCGGTTCCGGAGGTTCGACGTGGGTCACCCTACAAGGAGTTGGTCGCCCACGTCGCGGAGACGGACGCCGACCTGCTCGTCCTCGGGACACACGGCCGCGGCGGCACGAGGCGGGTCCTCCTCGGGAGTGTCGCCGAAGCGGTCATCCGCACGGCGGAAGTCCCCGTCCTCACCGTCCACGGCGACGACGAGATTCGCGACTGGGGCCCCGACAGCGACGTCCTCGTCGCCACCGACGGCAGCGACGCCGCCCTACCGGCCGAGCAAGTCTCCGTCGACCTGACGGCGGCGTTGGGCGGGCGACTCACGGCCGTGAGCGCCGTCGACGAGTCGAGGGCGCTCGCGAGCATCGGCGCTGGAACGGTGAGCGATGGGGTTGCCGAATCGGTGCGAACCGCCCTCACCGAGGGCGCGACGGCGGCGCTCGACAGAGTCCGTGAGCGGGCAGACGAGCGGGGCGTCCCGCTGACGACGGAGATACTCGACGGTGAGGCCGGTCGTCGAATCCGCGAACACGCTGCCACGGTCGACGCCGATTTGGTCGTCGTCGGCACGCACGGCCGGAGAGGCATCCGTCGGATTATGCTCGGGAGCGTCGCAGAGCGAGTCGTCCGCAGCGCAGACCGACCGGTGTTGGTCGTCCCGGCGGTGATGGGCGCGACCGACTCCGAGGACGGCCGCGACGCGACAGACGCGGCGTAGCCAGAGAGACGAACCCGGGGCCTGCTACTCGAATCGAACTTCCGGACCGTCGTCGCCGTCTTCGACGCTGAGCCCGAGCGCCTCCAAGTCGTCGCGGAGGCGGTCGGCACGCTCGTAGTTGCCCGCCTCGCGTTCGGCCTCGCGAACGTCCAAGACGAGCGACGCGAGACCCTCGACCAGTTCCACGTCGCCGCCGGCCTCGCGCCCGAGTTCGAGACCGAACACGTCGCCGCCGAACTCCTCGAACGTCTCGACTGCCCGGTGAAGCCCGCGGTAGTCGTAGCCGTCGGAGTCATCCGTCTCTCCGTCGCCACCGGCGTCGACGCTGTCGACGTGGCTGTTCACCGCCGTCGCCAGTTCGAGGAGGGCACCGAACGCTCCTCGCACGTTCAGGTCGTCGTTCATCGACTCGACGACCGTCTCGCGGGCGTCGTCGACCGCGCCACGGAGGTCGTCGTCGGTCGCCTTCGCGTGTGCGTCGACGGAGTCGCAGGCGTCGACGGCCGTCTCGTAGGCGCGTTCGAGTCGTTCCCACCGCTCTTCGGCCTCGGTCATCGCGTCCGCGGAGAACACTTGGTCACCGCGGTACTGTGCGCCCAAGTAGAACGTGCGCACGACGTTGACGCCGAACTCGTCGAGGGCGTCCGAGACGGTGAAGAAGTTGCCCAGGCTGGAGGACATCTTGTCCTCCTTCGTCTCTAGCAGACCGTTGTGGAGCCAGTAGCGGGCGAACGTGTGCTCGGTCGCGGCCTCGCTCTGTGCAATCTCGTTCTCGTGGTGGGGGAACACGAGGTCACGCCCGCCCATGTGGACGTCGAGGGTGTCGCCGAGGTGCGTCGTCGACATCGCGGAGCACTCGATGTGCCAGCCAGGGCGCCCCTCGCCCCACGGAGACTCCCACGTCTGGCCGGTGGGGAGGTCACCGTCGTGGTCGTGTTTCCGGTGTTCGCGAACTGCCTCCGCGCTGACGCCGTCGGCCTTCCACAGCGCGAAGTCGGCGGGGTGGCGCTTCTCGGTGTGGGCGTCCACGTCGTCGTCGGCCTCCAGTTCGTCGGGCCGTTGGTTCGACAGGTGGCCGTAGTCGTCGAAGGAGGTCACGTCGAAGTAGACGGAGCCGTTGGCCTCGTAAGCGTGACCCGACTCGATCAGGCGTTCGATGAGCGCGATGATCTCGGGGACGTGTTCGGAGACGCGAGGGTACACCTCCGCGCGCTTGAGGTTCAGCCCGCGCATGTCGTCGATCACCTGTTGGGTGAAGTGGCGGGCCACGTCGGCCTCGGTATCCCAGCCGTCGCGTTCGCCGACGCGGGCGGCGATCTTCTCGTTCACGTCGGTGACGTTCTCGACGTGGCGCACGTCGTAGCCGAGCCACGTCAGCCAGCGGTCGAGGACGTCGGCGTGGAACCACAGCCGAGCGTGGCCGAGGTGGGCGTCGTCCGAGACCGTCAGCCCACAGACGTACAGGAGAACCTCGTCGTCGCTCGCCGGCTCGAACGCCTCGCGCTCGCCCGTCAGGGTGTTGGTCACGGACAGACCCATATCGGGCGGCGGTACGCGGGCCTCCCTGATAAACGGTCGAAGTTCGTCCCGACCCGATCACGCCCCGTCGACGACCGCCTCGACGACGCGAAGCGCGGTCGCGCCGTCGCGTCGCCCGACGACGACGGCGAGCGCCGACGGCGTCACGGCTGCCGCTTCCACCGAAACGCCCCCGACGCGAAGTCGACCGAGGACGCGTTCGAGTGTCTCCACGTCGACCGTGCCGGTAGCGAGAATCGCCGTTCCGTCGCCCGCACCGGCGGCGAATCGCTGGCCACCGACCGACAGCAGGGCTTCCTCGTCGTCCACATCGGTGTCCACGTCGGCATCCGCGTCGACGACACCGACCCGGCGCTGCATCGTCACGCGGGCGTCGGCCTCGGCGGTCGTCGCCAGGTCGAGGTCGGCGGCGAATCGGCGCAGTGCAGTCGCGACGGCATCGGCGTCGGCGTCGACGTCGAGCGTCTCGGCGGCGGCGGCGTAGTTGGCGACGCCCGCCGCGAGTGCGTCGTACAGGAACGGCCGCTCGCGGACGGCGGCGCGTGTCTCCTCGGCGACAGTCATTGCCGAGTGGCCGACGGCGGCGGACATAATCTCGGCGGTCCGCCGCCCGATGTCGGCCGGGTCGACGTGCCCAACCCGACTCCGCGTCGTGCGCCTCGAATCGGCCGCCCGCGACGCTCTCAGCCTGGAGTCACACACACTCACTGCCGCCGCTGCCGAAGGCGATAAGGTCGCGCCGCCCCGTAAATCGCGTATGAGTCAGGCGCTGGTCATCGTCGCCCACGGGTCGCATCTCAACCCCGGGTCGAGCGCACCCACCTACGACCACGCGGACACCATCCGCGCGGCCGGGGCGTTCGACGAGGTTCGAACCGGCTTCTGGAAAGAAGAGCCGAGTCTCCGGGAGGTGCTCCGCACCTGCGAGGCCGACGAGGTGTACGTCGTCCCGATGTTCATCTCGGAGGGCTACTTCACCGAGCAGGTCATCCCCCGGGAACTCCGCCTCGACGACTGGGACGTGGCCGACTGGGACTCCGACGGCCTCTCGGCGGACGTCGCCACCTACACCGCCGAAGACACCGGACAGACCGTCCACTACTGCGGGCCGGTCGGCACCCACGAGTCGATGACTGACGTCCTCGTTCGCCGCGCCGAGAGTGTCACCGGCAACCCCGATGTGGGCGAGGGGTTCGGCTTCGCCGTCGTCGGCCACGGCACCGAACGCAACGCAAACTCCGCGAAGGCCATCGAGTACCACGCCCAGCGCGTACGCGAGATGGACCGCTTCGACGAGGTGCAGGCGCTGTACATGGACGAGGAACCAGAAGTCGACGACGTGACCGACTTCTTCGAGGTCGAAGACGTCGTCGTCGTCCCCCTGTTCATCTCCGACGGCTTCCACACGCAGGAGGACATCCCCGAGGACATGGGCCTCACCGACGACTACCGCACCGGCTACGACGTGCCCGCCGAAGTGGACGGCCACCGCATCTGGTACGCCGGCGCGGTCGGCACGGAGGCGCTGATGGCCGACGTCGTCCTCGAACGCGCCGCCGACGCGGGCGCGGACGTGACGGCTGCCATCGAGACGGTCCGTGAGACCACTCGCGTCGCTCCGGGGGCGGACGACTGAATGCTCGCGCGACAGTTCGACGCCCTCCTCGGCGAAGCCGAATCGGGCATCGAGTTCGACGGTCTCCACGTGGCACACGAACACGACGACGGGGACGGTGACGGCGGCTACACGTTCGCCACACCCGACCACGAGGCGACCGGCCTCTCGGAGTCGGAACTCCACGCCCACGCCGACGACAGTTCGTACGTCACGAACTGGTACTTCTGGGAGCGGGAGGTCCAGCGACACGACTCCCCGCGTCGGGCGTTCCTCCGCCACGCGGAGGCCGCCGACCACCACGCGGTCCACGAGCGATACGACGCCCTCGCCGACGGGATGGTCACCGAGTGGGGGCAACTCCGAATCGAGGCGACCGTCGACGCCGACGACGGCTACCGCCACTACGACGTGCGCCACGTCGACGACGCCGACCACGCGGTCGACGACTTGGAGGCGTACCACGACCCCCTCGACGCTCGCGACATCGCAAAGTTCGACGACGACGGAGAGTACCGCCCGCTGAAGACGGCGACGAACCTCCAGACGGGGTGGGTGTTCTCCGACCTCTCGTGGCGCGACGCCGTCGAGACGGTCGAGACGCTGTACCCCGCGACGGTCGCCAACTGGTACCGCGAACAGCAGGGGACGCTCGACGTCGACCACTGGGCAGACACGATGGAGCGACAGACGGGCATCTACGGCATCGTCTCCGAGTTGCCACGCGAGGCCGTCGAGTGGGTCGCGGAGGCGGCGTGTGACGACTCCCAGTGTACGAAACGCCGGGAGTGGCAGTACAGCGCGGACGACGAACTCGCGGCCGACGGCGGCACCGGCGCGTTCCCGTGCCGGGAGCCGTGTTCGCTCGTCGTCGCCGCCGGGCGCAAGTGGACGAAGTTAGAGGAAGAAGAGCCTCGCGAGTACACGTTCCACCTCACGCCCAGCGAGAAAGAACAGGTCGAGGGCATCATCGAGGCCGTCGCCGACGACCGGGTCGACGAGATACGCGAGGCCGACGTGTACGAGGACGCCAACCGCTACCGGACGCGCTACCTCCGCGCGAAACTGTTCGACGACCACGGCAACCTCGGTGGTGTTCCGACCGAACCCGACGAACATCACGGCGAGAACCACGACGACCACAGCGACGACGGCGACCACAGCGACCACAGCGACGACGGCGACCACAGCGACCACAGCGACGACGGCGACCACGACGACCACAGCGACGACGGCGACCACAGCGACCACAGCGACGACGGCGACCACGACGACCACAGCGACGACGGCGACCACGACGACCACAGTGACGACGGCGACCACGACGACCACAGCGACCACGACGACGAGGAGTAATCCCTCTCCGTCGACACCGTCACCGCCAGCGACGCGGTCTCAGTTCTCCAGAAGCAGGAACATCGCGACGACGACGGCGACGAGGACCGCCACGACGCCGAGCGTCACGGCCAGTCCGTCCAGCGTGACGGCGACGACTCCCGCACCGAGGAGGGCAGCGACGGCGATGGCGACGACCGAGAGCGTCCCGGTGTCGGGCAGTCGCGAACCGAGGTCGGGGAGCGTCGGTCCGCCCGTGTTCTCCCCGCTCTCGTCGTCGTTCGTCTCGGCGGTCGCACGCTGGGCCGCCCGTGGCGACCCGAACGACTCGTCGACGTCGACCGGCGCCGGCGGCGGGTCGACGGTGACGGCGACGCTCGTCCCATCTGCGCCGTGGCCGGTGACGATCTCTACCGCGCCCTCGACGGATTCGTCGATGTCTGCGACGGAGACGCCGACGGCGCTGGTCGCTCCCTCGTCGACGTAGTAGTTCGAGTTCGCGACGCTCGCGACCGCGGCGAGCGGTCCCTGGAACCGGAGGTGGACGTGGACTGGTGCGCCCTCGTTGCGGAGTTCGACGGCGAAATCGCCGTCGGCGCGGTACGTGTCGGGCGCTGTGGCCTCGTTCAGTCGGTCCCGGTTCAGTGTGACCCCCAACGGGTCCCCCTCTGACGACACGATGGTTTCTCCGCTCGGTTACGGCAAAAAGGTTGGCAGGCGTCCGGGTGACGCCGGGGTGTGTTCGGCGTCGGTCGTCGACCGTCGCCCGTTACTCGCGCATATCCGGCGGCAGGAGATTCGGGATACCGTCTTCGATGGGGTACGTCTCCCCGCAGTCGGTGCAGGTGAGCGTCCCCTCGATGATTTCACTGTCGTCACCCTCTTCGCGTTCGGTCACCTCGAGGTCGAGGTCGTGTTTGTCCAGCGGACAGCAGACGATGTCCAACAGGGACTCCTTCATTACCCGAAACCTTGCGCGGGCCGGCCAAAAGTATGCGGGTTCCCCGTCCCGCGGTCTCACGTCTCGTCGTCGCGGAACCACCCGACTCGCCGGGTCCAGTCCCAGCCGTGATAGCGGACCCACGGGCGGTCGTCTGCGCCGATCAGGTCGTGGTCGCGCAACAGCGCCCGGACCCCGGCCACACCTCCAAAGTCGCCGTGGAACCACAGACACACCCGCGGCACGCGAACGACGCCGCGGCCGAACGGCCCGGCGTCCGGGTCGAACTCGACGGTGCGGTCGAGGTACAGCGCCGTCGCGTCGTCGAGTTCCGCGTCCACGTTAGTCGAGTACGCGGCGATGGCAGGACACGACGCCGCCGCGCAGTTGAGCGCGAAGTGGATACGCGGGTCGACCGAGTCCACGCGGTGGCGACGCTCGAACGCCGCCGGGCGCACGCGCGGGAGGTAGCCGAGGCCGTACTTCGAGTGTCCGCGAAGCAGGCCGTGTTCGATGTCGTCGAGCGACAGGGCGGTTCCGGCGACCGTCAGCGCGTCTGCGGCGAAGAACCGCCGGCGCGACTCGTACAGTGCGGGCCGGTCGGCGACGAGCAGTTGGGCGGCGGCGTTGTAGCAGTTGAGCCAGAAGGCGAGCCGCTCGGCGTCGTCGAGTGCGTCCAGCGCGGTCTCCGAGTGCGCCGCCAGCGACTCGCGTTCCGCCTCGACCGACTCCCCGCGCTTGACGCCAACCAGCAACGCGCGACTCACCGCGAGCGGATCCGTGGCGGCGGTGGACGGCTCCTCGTCTTCCGCGGAATGGCTCACGGCCAGTAGTGGGGTAGCGACCACAGAGGGGTTTGCTCAGGCGTGCGCGAGCCACGTCCACGTCCACGCGAGCGGCGACGCCGTCGCGAGCGTCACCATCGCGGCGACTGCGGGGAGCGGTGACCGGCGGCGCGTGAGCGTCCGGACGGTCCACGCCGCAGGCGGCACCGCGAGTGCGTGGGCGACGACTACGATCGACGGAACCAGATCCACGAGGGCGACGACCCCGACGAGGACGGGATAGCCAGCGGCGAACCCGACGCCCAGGCGTCGCAACGCCGGACCGGAGAACCGAACCGCGAGCGTGCGCTTCCCCGTCGCGGCGTCGGCTTCACGGTCGGCGTAGTGGGTCGCGAGGAGGTTCGGGACGACCAGCCACGCGAACGGCACCAGCGCGAGCACCGCCGTCGCGTCGGGCGTCGCGACCGTCGCGTACCCCGCAAGCGGGAGGAGTATCGCCCCGAGCAGAACGTTCGTCGCCTCGCCAATCCCACGCGAAATGAGTCTGATCGGCGGGAGAGAGTACGCCCACCCGAGGACGAACACCGCAAACAGCAGCACTTGGGTCGTGACCGGGACGCCCACCGCGCCGACAGCGAGGACGGCGGCGACGGCGACGACGCCGCTGGCGACTGTCGCTCGCCACGCGAAGCGCCGCGGGTCGGGCACGTCGAGGTCGACGAGTGCCCCGCTCCCGCCCGAGAACGGCGTGCGCTCGGTTCGGCGGTCGGTGTCGTAGTCGGCGTACTCGTTGGCGTAGTGGACGGTCACGGCCGTGGCGACGGTCGCGCCCGCACCGCCGGCGACTGCGACGGCGTCGAGCGACCCGCCGCGAGCGAGTGCGATGGCGACGCCGAGCCAGTACACCACGACGATGAGCAGCACCTGTGCCGGCCGCGTCATCTGCCACAGTGCGTGGAGCCGCCTACGCACGCTCAGGGTCGGAGCCGCCGGACGCCCCCTCGGTCACGGCCCGACAGGCCGCGAGGAGGTCGTCGAGAGCCGGTCGGTCGGCGGGTCGCGTTCCGGGGAAGGCGGACGAAATCGTCGGCTCGTCGCGCAGGTCGACGACGAGCGCCAGTGGCATCCGCCCGACGAGGTCGAACAGGTTGCCGAGTGCGCCGAATCGAACCGGCTGGTCGTAGGCGTCGCCCGTCTCGCCGTCGGGGTCCGCGAGCACCGGGTACGGCAACTCGACCGACGCCTGCCAGTCGCGGGTGCGCTCGGGCGACTCGGGGAGGACCGACGCCACCTCGGCGTCGACGGCCGCGAACTCCTCGTACCGCGTCTTCACGTGGGCGACCTGTTTGCGACAGTTGCCACAGAGGTAGTCGCGCTGGAACAGCAACAGAAGTCCGTCGTGGTCGGCGGCCGCATCCGCGAGGCCGTACGGGTCGGGACCGGGGCCGAGATTGCGCAGGGAGAACGTCGGCGCGGGCGCACCGACCGCTATCGAATCGGGCATACCGGAAGCAGGGCCCACAGCCGGGTATGCGTTTCCCGACCGGGCGACGGAGTTACCACCTCGCCGCCCACAGATCCGACGATGACGCGCGCCGCCGTTGAGGAGGGATTCGAGCGGTTCGTCGAGGACGCGGTCCGGGCGACCTACAAGGAGTTCTCCGTCGTGAACGCCCTGCGCGGCGGGAACCGACCGCCCGGCGTCACCGAGCAACTACTCAAGCGAAACGAACTGCTCGAACGCCGGGTCGTCCGTCCGGAACTCGACGACTACCGCGACCAGGTGCTCGCGGAGTTCTACGCCGCACTCGACGCGTTCGAGTCGGATGATCCGTTCGAGACACACCGCGAGGAGATTCTCGGCCACGATGCGTACGCGCTGGCGATGCGAAGCGAGCTCTCGGCCGACCGACGCGAGGAGATTCTCGACGCCCTGCTGGCGCGCCAACGGGGGCTCATCGAGGACGTCCAGCCGTTGCTCGACAGCGACGAAGACGAGTTTTGGCCCGCGCTGGAAGACGGCTTCACACTGGATCAGGCGCTGCAGTTCGTCGACGAGCGCTTCGAGTTCACCGAACCGATGGCTCGATACCCGAACGCGTTCCGGCTAGAGACGACGCTGGACCCCGGCGAACTGCTCGGCGGCGTCGGCGGCCTCCTCGCCGGAGGACTGCCAGAGGTACGCGTGGACTTCACCGACGAGGCGCGTCGCGCGATGCGCCGCGCGGAGACGCGCGTTCGCGAAGACACCACGCGAGAAGTGCAGCGTCTGCTGTAGCGGTCGCGTTCGCTCGAAGAGAACGGACCGGGAGTTGACCAGGAGTCCGGTCGCGTTACTCCCAGGGGTTCGTCCGCACGACCGTCTGCTCGCGGTCGGGGCCGACACCCACGGCGTACACCGGCGTGTCTGTCTCGGCCTCGATGTACGAGAGGTACTCGCGCGCGGCCTCCGGAAGCGCCTCGTAGCCCTCCGCGGCGACGGCGCTCCAGTCGACCTCCGCCCACGGTTCGAACTCCTTCAGCACCGGCTCACACTCGGCCCAGCGCTCGGTCGTCGCGGGGATGGAGAGCCGCTGTTCTCCCTCAAGTTCGTACGCGTGGCCGACGTGGAGTTCGTCGAGGCCAGCGAGCACGTCGAGGTGGTTGACCGCGAGACCGGTGTAGCCGTTCGTCCGCGCGGCGTGGCGCAGCATCGGCACGTCGAGCCATCCGATGCGACGTGGGCGGCCCGTGACGGTGCCGAACTCGCCGCCCTTCTCGCGGATGTCCGACGCGAGCGCCTCTTCGGCGGTATCGCCGTCGAGTTCCGTCGGCATCGGCCCCTCGCCGACGCGCGAGAGGTACGCCTTCACGACGCCGACGACTTCGCCGCGCCCGGTGACGGTCGGACCGACGCCCGACCCGGTGGCCGCGCCGCCAGCGGTCGGGTTCGAGGAGGTGACGTACGGGTAGCTCCCGTGATCGATGTCGATGAGCGTCCCCTGCGCACCCTCGAACATCACGTTCTGCCCGGCTGCACGCTGTTCGTACAGGAAGTCCGAACAGTTGACGGCCATCCCCTCCTCGCGGAGGCGACGCCCGAACTCGGCGTACTCCTCGTGGAGGGCGTCGATGTCGCACTCCTCGCCCGCTTCCAAGCCGTACACCTCCTCGATGACGGCCCGCTTCTGCGGGACGGCGTACTCCAACCGCTGGCGGAGCACGTCGGGGTCGAGCAGGTCGCCCACGCGGACGCCGCGGCGACCCGCTTTGTCCTCGTAGGTGGGGCCGATGCCGCGCCCGGTCGTTCCGACTTTCACGTCCGATTCGGCTTTGGCCTCCTCCTCGATACCGTCGAGTCGGCGGTGATACGGGAGGATGACGTGCGCGCGCTTGGCAACGCGCACGTCGGGGTCGAGGCCGCGTTCGCGGAGGGTCCCGATCTCGTCGAACAGCGTACGCGGGTTCACCACGCAGCCGTTGCCGAGGACGCCGACCTTCCCGCGAACCGCCCCGGAGGGGACCAACGAGAGGGCGTACTCCTCGCCGCCCTCGACGACCGTGTGGCCGGCGTTGTCGCCGCCCTGATACCGCACCACGACGTCGGCGTCCCCGCCCCAGAGGTCGACGAGGGCACCTTTGCCCTCGTCCCCGAGCTGGGAGCCGACGATTGTGACTGTCATACCGACCGAGGATTCCGCGTCCCCCGGTAAACAGATTACGGTCTCCGCATCGAAGCGATCCGTATCTGTGCATATATCTTGCCATCGAGACTTCCGGCTATCCGTGTCTGCGCATTGTCGCGTCGACCGACGCGCGTAACCGTTAACTACTCCCACACACGTAGTCGAAACAGAACCGCACGACGACGTGACGTTCGAATAACCCGTATTCGTCCGGGAGGGGAACTTTTAAACGCGGCACGGACGAGTTAACACGTGTCATGATAGACAGACTGGAAAAGGAGGTCGATATGCTGGAACGGCACCTCCAAGTCCTCCGGATGGTCATCGAAAACGAGCCAATCGGGATCGTCAAGATGTCCAACGAGACGGGCTACCCGCATCACAAGGTACGCTACTCGCTTCGCGTCCTCGAGGAGGAGAACCTCATCGAGCCGTCGAGTCAGGGTGCGATTACCACCGAACGCACCGCGGAGTTCGTCGACGAACTCGACGGCAAGATCGACGAGATCGTCGAGAAGATCGGCGGGATGCGCATCGAGGACGCGCCGGAACTCGAGAACTGAGGCTCGCCCCCGCTTCTCTCGTCGCGCGGTCGCGTGTCTAACGAGCGATGCGTCTGCGGTTCGTTCTCTCGGCACTTCGTTCGCTCGTGAGCCTCGGCGTTCTGAAAACCGGAATCACCGCCGAAAGCGACGCGTCCGTCTGACGCGGCTACAGTTCGGGGACGTTCACGTGGAACTCGCCCTCGCGTGACTCGACCAGACAGAGGTGGAATCCCTGCTTGCGCGCGAGTTTCACGAAACTCTTCCGCTTGTTCCGGCTGAGCAGACCGCCACCCGTCGCGTCGGCCGCCGCTTCGAGGGCTCCCGGTTCGAAGAAGGAGGCGGTGACGTAGAACGCACTCGCGAGGTGTTCGTCGGCGTCGGCGACGGCGCTCGCCTCGCCCACGAGGCCGTCGAGCATCGACTCGGTCGTCGCGTCGCGCCCCTCGGTCACGTCGGCGACGAGGAGGGGATTGCCCATCCGGTCGCGAAGGACCACGTCGAAGGCGTGGTCGCTCGCCTCGTCGCCGTCGGATTCGACCGTGACCGTGCCGTTGAGTTCCGCACGGTCGACCTCGGGGATGGCGTCGAACAGGTCACGGAGTGCAGACTCGTTGCCCGTGCTCTGAATCTCGTAGAGGAGTTCGCGCACCGCCCACTCGACGAAGCCGTACTCGATGGTGTCGGTGAGGAACTCCCGGAACGGCGACCCGTCGACGGCCACGTCGTCGGCTTCGAAGTCGGTGTGTACCTCCAATCGGAGGTTGTCGTTCACGTCCGACCGGGTCGCGCCGCCAGCGTGCGCCTTCGACAGCGTCGCCCCACCTTTCGTGTCGTAGCGGACGAACAGGTTCGTCCCCGCGAGCGCTCGGTCGGGCGACAGCGACTGCCCCGCGGCGGCGTCTCCGGCGGCCCCGCCCGTGGGGGCGTTCGCTCGCGCCGACTCTAACTCCTCGCGGAGGTCCGACACCTGCGATTCTAACTCCTCGACACGGTCGGAGAGCCGAGCGTTCTCGTCGCGCAGGCGGTCGAGGTCGCTCTCGCTGGCGTCGAGTTGTTCGCGTGCCTCGCGCACGGCGTCGCGGGCGCGGTCGCGTTCCTGGCGAACCGTCGCCAACTCCTCACGAATCGCGGCGGTCGACTCCGCAGTCGACTCGGCGGGTGAGGCAGGCGTGCCCGACCCCTCGCCGGGGTCGGTAGCCGACGACGAAGACGACGCCCCGGCCGGCCGTCTCGACGACGACGCGGCCTCGCTGGTCTCCTCGCGCGTCGCGGCGCGGCGCGCCCGTTGCTGAGCGGTGGTCGCACCGTTGGCCGGCGATTCCGTGGGAATCTCGGTCTCCGAGGGGTCCAGCGACGGAATCGACTTCGTCTCGCGCCACTGCTCTTCGGCCGAGAACGGGTCGCCCGACGAGTCGGTGTCGGCCGTGTCGGCCGCGTCGTCCGCATCGCCCGCGTCGGCAGGGTCGCGCACGGCGGGGTCGGCCACAGACTCGGACCGCTCGTCGCTTCGGCGTGTAGCCCGGGCGTCGGACAGCGGGTCGTTCACCTGTGAGGCGTCGGCCGCCATCGAGCCATCGTCGCTCGGTTCTTCGACTCGGCCTGAGGTAGCGTCCGCGGCGAGGGAGTCTTCGGATTCGGCGACCGTCGAGCGCACGTCGGTCGAGTCGTCGTCTGCCGGCACGTCGCCGACGGCGGCGTGGCCGTCGTCCGCAACGGTGTCGTCGTTCGCGCCGAAGGTGACACCGTCCGGTTCCTGTACGGCGGCGTCGGCCACTCCGTCGTCATCCTCGTCCTCTACACCGAGCGCATCCGCCTCGGCGTCGTCGACCGACTCCGTGGTCGCATCGGCTCCCGCCGTCGGTTCCGGCTCTGGTTCGGGTTCCGGTTCGGGTTCTGGTTCGGGGAGTTCGACCACGTCGATGTCGACGTCGACGACCTCGTAGATGCCAACCTCGTCGTCGGCGGCGTCGAACGCCTCGTCGTCGGTGAGGACGTTCTTCTGCTTGCCCGTCCCGACGAACGCGCAGGCGAGTCGACGCCCACCGTAGTAGACCACGTAGTAGTCGCCCGAGAGGACGTTCTCGGAGAGTTCGACGTAGCCGGTGAACTTCCCCGAGGAGAGTTTGGCGTCGGCCGCCGACAGCGCCGTGTCGTTCGTGTAGTACCGTGCTTTCGTCTCACCGCCCGTCTCCCGCATCGCGTACAACAGCGGGAGCGAGGGGTCGGGCGCAGCGTAGGCTGTGCCGTCAGCCTCCTCGAACGACTCCAGCGAGCCGTCGAAGATGCCGACGATACGGCCGTTCAACATAAACAGCCACGCGTGTCCCTCGGTGACCGCTCCCGTGAACTCGCGGGACTGGAGACCGCGGAGCCCGTCGATCCCCCCCGAGAGCGGCTCGGACTCCCATCCGGTCACCGTATCGACTGTTTCGCCGTCCATCGGCGATACATCGCTCGGTGCGACGCAAATACCTTCCGCCTGGTCGGACGACTGTCCGACGCCGTATCGTGGTTTTGCTGACAGGTTCCGATCGCTCACCCGAAGATGGCGAACAGGAACAAGAACCCGAAGTAGAATAAGACGAGCAGTCCGAGCGCGACGATTCGGAACCGCCGCAGGTCGGACTGTTCGTCTTCGCTCGCCGCGTCGTACGCCGTTCGCTCCGACTCCGAGAGGCCGCGGTGCGTCTGCCCGAGGTGAAGGTCGCGGTGGCGTTCGCGGGCGAATGGCCGTCCACAGCGGGGGCACTCGTACACGTCGGTGTCTGCCGGGACGTGGAACGAGTAGCCGTGTTCCGGGCGCGAGTTCGATTTCGGGGTCGTGTCTGTTCGGCTCATACGAACGGGGGCGCACCTCCGGGGCGCGAGATAATCCACAGACTCACCATCGTGTACGCGACCATCGCGACTGTCACGCCGTACTGGCTCCGCACCGCCTGCAAGCGGTCGGGGAACAGTCGGTACGCCGTCGAGTGGGCCACCCACACCGCCAGTAGGTGCCCCAGCAACACCGCGGCGACGCCGACACCACCGACCCACCCGGGAATCAACAACTGTGGCAGGGACGCCGGCGGCGACACCGGCGACGTGAGCACCGCCGCCAGCGTCGGCGTCAACGCGAGGACGGTGCCGAGGTTGTGCGCGAAGTGATAGCCCGCCGCAATAGCCAACAGTGACGGCGCGAACCGTCGCGCGAGTTCCGCGGCCGTGAGGAACGTGTCGGCAGTTCGTCGGGCGGTTCGCGCGGCCGCGAGATACACCCACAAGAATAGGACGTACCCCGCGAGCATCGCGGCCAAGTAGACCACGAGCGCCGGCACACCAGCCTCGACGAGCGGTCGGGCCATCGCTTCCCACAAGCCCGTGCCGACGAAGCCGTCGTACGTGGTGACGAACACGACGGCGACGACGAACCCGACGTCGTCGCGCCCGTCGACCCAGTCGGCGTCGGTGAGGCCCATCCCCGGCAGTCGCAAGCGGAATCCATCTGCCGTCTTCGTCACCGGCGCGACGCGGCCGTACGCCGCCAACAGTTGTGACACGGGGTCGGCGCGACCGAACCAATCGTCGACGCCGAAGACGGCGCTACCCGCGACGGCGACCAAGAGGTAGCCGACGACGACGCTCGTGAGCAGGCGTGGGTCGTCTGCAAGCGGCGTCACCACCTCTAGGTACACCAGCGCGAGGAGACCGACGACCGCCGGCCACGACCCGAGACGGTCGGGATAGGGTCGGTTCAGCGACGGGACGACGCTCGCGACGGCGCGGAACGGGTCGACCGCCGGCCACGCGTTACCGACGAGGTACGCCGAGAGGACGAACAGCCCCCACCAACCGACCCACACGATGAGGACGGCCGCGTTTCGGATCGGATCCAGGGGGCCGAGAACGCCCGCCACGAGCGTCACCGCGAGTGCGAGGAGGCCGACAGCCCGCCCGAGTCGACGTGCGAGGGTGCCGACCGCCGGGAGCGAACGCCCCCACGTGTCGATCAGGCGGATGTACGAGCGGTCGGTGACCGTCGACGCAAGCAGGAACGACGCGCCGACGACGGCGCCGCCAGTCGCGAGAAACAGCCACGTCGGGACCGTCACCGTCTCGCGGGCGGCCGCGCGGATGCCGCCAGCGTGGGCGGTGGCGCGCCCGGCCGTCGCTAGCGCGAGGACGACCAGCGCGAGCGCCGGTGTCACCCGGCGCACGAGTCGACGTAGTCGAAGAGGCCGACGCATCGGTGTCGCTAGGCGTAGCCCAAAGGAGTAGCTTGCGAAACGTCGACGCGGGGGGCCAGCGACTCGGCCGTCAGTCGGCGTCTTCCTCGGTCACCACCGACCGCAACACCGTCCTGTGACACCGCTTCTTCTCGGTGTTCTCGAAGCAGACGAGTGCGACGTCCTCGCCGGATGCGAGTGCCGAACGGAGGTCGCGAACCGCATCGCGGGCGTCGGGGTCAGTGGCGAGATACTCGCGGTACCGGGACGCGAACTCGACGCGGTCCCACGCGGCGTTGTGTGCGCCGTCCGCGCAGAGGCCGTCGATACGGAACGACTCGGCGGCGTCGGCGTGGTCGTCGAGGAGGTCCGACGGTGGCGCGAGCGCCGGGCAGTTCTCGTCGACCGCGGCGTGGAGCCATCGCGTCGGCCGGCGGACCACCCCGATGAGTCGCGTCCCGTCGGGCAGGTCGACCCGGTTGCGCTGTAGCGCGGCGACGTACGTGTCGAACAGTGCCATCGACGAAGCGGGACGCTGCGCAGTGAAAAGCATCCCGGCGAGCGAGCAGAAGGAAGCCGCAGACCGAGTCGCGATCAGACGCGTTTCGAACGGGCCTCTCGCACTTCGGCACCCTCTCGGACCATGTCCTCACACGACGGACAGACACGGACGTTGTTCATCCCCTCGGGGGCGAACACTCGAACGTACCGCTCGGTGACGAACGAACTGCAGTTCCTACACTCCGGCATACAACCTGTTGTGTGTGCGCTACGGTAGTATGTGTATCGGCCGTTTGTGGAAACTAGTCGGAATCTTGTCGTTCGATCGGTCGCGCCGCGCCACGACCGCCGGCGCGTGTGGGAGGATTTTTGTCTCCTCGTCGGCTACCCGCGCTTATGGCTACAGAAACGGAAGGCGCCCACGACGACGGGCACCACCTCCCGGCGGTCGAAGACTGGCCGCGCGGGTTCGGGGAGGCGTCGTGGTGGCCGTTCGTCACGGCGCTCGGGGGCGCTGGCATCTACATCGGTGCAGCACTATACCTGATGGCTGTCGGCGACCGCAACCTCGTGGGGCCGATGGTCGGTCCCGCCGTCATCGTCGGCAGCATCGGCCTGTTCCTCGTCGGCCTCTACGGCTGGATGTACCACGCGTTCGTCGTCCACTTCTGGGAACGCGGCGCAGACGAACACAGCGCGAACAAACTCAGGTGGGGAATGCTCGCGTTCCTCGGCTCCGAGATCGCCACCTTCAGCGCTGGCTTCACGTACTTCTTCTTCATCCGCTCGCAGGACGCGTGGGTGGAGATCGCCAGCGACCTTCCGCACCTGCTAGGGTCGCTCGTCATCATCAACACGGGGCTGTTGATCCTCTCGTCGGTGACGCTGCACTTCGCCCACGGTGCGATCCGCAAGAACGACCGCAAGAAGTTCCTCGGCTGGCTCGCCGTGACGCTGTTGCTCGGTATCGTCTTCATCGGTGGCCAGGTGTACGAGTACTACGTGTTCATCATCGACGAAGGCTTCACCCTCACCTCCGGGCTGTTCGGGTCGGCGTTCTACGGCCTCACCGGCCTCCACGGTCTCCACGTCTCGATGGGCGCGGTGCTGCTCGGCATCGTGTTCATCCGCGGCCTGCAGGGGCAGTACTCCGCAGAGCGGCACGTCTCCGTGACGACCGCCTCGATGTACTGGCACTTCGTCGACGCCGTCTGGATCTTCCTCGTCATCGCGCTGTACGTCGGTGCCGAGGTCGGCGCGTAACGACTACGACTCGTCCGTTTTCCGTTCGTCCGTCGATTCTTCAGCGAAGCGAATCTCCTCGACTACTCGGCGCTCCCCGTCGACGTACTTGTAGCGGACGCCCTCTTCCTCGGCTTCCGTCTGTCGGTGTGAGCCGTCACACAGCGGAAATTCGTCGCTCAGCCCGCAGCGACAGACGGCGATGTCGCTGTGCTTCTCGTCGAGGTCGTCTGCGTCGAACTTGACCGGGCCGGTCGCATCGAGCGTGACTTCGCGCACGGTCGTCGTTGGGAGGCCGGACGCTTCACTCTCACCCCGCCGAGTCACTCCTCTCGCGCGAACCACGTCTCCGGCGGCGCGAGCACACCCGACAGTACACCCGTCAACAATAGGAAGTACGCGAACAGGCCGCCGAGCAAGCACGCGAGAACGAGCGGTGCGAGCGCCCGCCCGCCCACGGCCGCCGCGAGTGGCCCACCGACGGCGACGAGGAGCGTCCCGCCCCAGCGCACCCGCCGATCGGCCCACAGGCGTCGCGCTCGCCCAGGGTTGCGGGCCATCACGAGTTCGAGTGCGACCGCGCCTGCGACGCCGACGGCGGCGGCCACGAGCGCTGGGCGAGTGCCGAACGACCAGAACGTGAGGCCGAGCAGTCGCGTCGCCACGAGGAGAGCCACAGTTGCACCCGCCGCGAGGACGGCGTCACGGTGCCAGGAGTTCACACGACCGATCCGGGTGCGTGGCGTTTAATCCGCCCGACCCGGAACGCGTGGTATGGTATCCACGACCCGCCGCGCCGCCGAGTACCTCCTCGGCGTGTTCGGCGTGATGCTCCTACTCGCGTTCGTCTACCAGTGGGGGTTCGCCGCCTTCGAGGGCGAGCAGGTGGGCTACGCGCACTCGCTGTACGTGGTCGTGGAGACGTTCACGACGACCGGGTTCGGCATCGACGTGAACCAGTGGGACGCAGACGGAATGTTACTGCTGATGGTGGGGATGCAGTTGGCTGGCGTCGGTATCATCTTCCTCGCGTTGCCGGCGATCATCGTCCCGCTGGTGAACGAGGCGATATCCACGTCGCCGCCGCGGGCGACGACGAAACGCGACCACGTCGTCATCTGTTCGTTCACCCCTCGCGGCGCGACGCTCGCGCGGGAACTCGACGCACGCGACCAGTCGTACGTGGTCGTCGTCGACGACCGGGAACAGGCGATCGACCTCTCGGACGACTACGACGTGGTCCACGGTGACCCCGAAGAGGTCGAGACGCTCGAACGCGCGAACACCGCGAACGCACGGGCGCTCGTCGCCGACGCAGACGACGAGACGAACGCAAGCGTCGTCCTCTCGGCGCGTGAGTGTTCGGAGGACCTCCGAGTGGTCAGCCTCGTCGAAGACGAGGACGTGGCCGACTACCACCGGTACGCCGGGGCAGACCGCGTCATCTCGCCGCGCCGTCTGCTCGGGGAGAGCCTCGGCGCGAAAGCCACCGCCAGCGTCGCGGACGAACTCGGCGACGGCGTCGAGATTGGCGAGGACTTCCAGATCGCAGAACTGCTCGTCCACCACGGGAGTCCACTGGTCGGCGGGACAGTCGCCGAGTCGGGCATCGGCGAGCGAACCGGCGCGAACGTCCTCGGCGCGTGGGACGACGGCGAGTTCGAGTCGCCGCCGCGCCCGGAACGCGTCATCGACGAACACACCGTCTTGCTTGTCGTCGGCAACGAGTCCGAACTGGAGGCGCTCAAGCAACTGACCCTCTCGGAGACCCGACAGCGCCGCCGCGGGCGCGTCCTCGTCGCCGGCTATGGGATGGTCGGCCACAGCGCCGCCGACGAACTCCGGCCGACCGACGACGTGGTCGTCGTCGACGAGGTCGACAAGCCGGGCGTCGACGTGGTCGGCGACGCGACCGACCGCGAGACGTTGAAGGAGGCGGGCGTCGAGGACGCCCGCGCGGTCGTCCTCGCACTCGACTCGGACACGACGACCATCTTCGCGACGCTGGCGGTGAAGCAGGTCGCTCCGCGTGCGGAGGTCATCGTCCGCGCGAACGACGCCGACTCCGTGCCGAAACTCTATCGTGCGGGCGCAGAGTACGTCCTCGCGCTGTCGACCGTCTCCGGTCGCCTCCTCGCCTCCCACCTCCTCGACGAGGAAGTGCTTCGCCCGGAGACGCAGGTCGACCTCGTCCGCACCGCCGCCCCCGCACTGGAGGGGCGTGGCCTCGCAGACGCCGACGTTCGCGCGCGAACCGGGTGCACCGTCGTCGCTATCGAACGCGACGGCGACCTGCTGACGGACATCGGCCCCGACACGAAAGTCGTCGAGGGCGACACGCTTGTCGTCGCCGGCACCGACGACGCGGTGAACCGCTTCAACGAACTGTTCGCGTGAGCGGTCACGGCAGCGGCGACCGCGTCGATGGCCTCACTCTGCGTCGACGAACACGACCGCCTGCCCGTTCGCCAGCGTCACCGCCTCGTCGACCGCGGGCGGCGTCTCACGCTCTGCTGCGACACCCGGTGCGACGAGTTCCGCCTCGAACGCCGCCGGGTCCAGTTCTGCGTCGACGAGGTCGGCGGGCGTGACCGACTCCGGTGCACCTTCCATATTTCCGACGAACAGCACACGCTCGTCGCCGTTGGGCGACTCCCGCAGGCCGTAGTAGACGACCGACCCGTTCGCGGGGTTGCGGTAGCCGAAGCGGTCGGTCGCCTCGGCGTCTGCGGGCGCGATGCCCGGCCCCTCCTCGTCGGGGGCGTCGGGGAGGCGCATCGACTCGCGGAGCCACGGGCGGTCCTGCCGGAACTCGCGAACGCGGCGGTTGAACGCCGTCCGCTCGGCGTCCTGGTCGTCCGTCCAGTTCGCGAGGTTGGCGAAGTCGGCCACGTCGCGCATCCACGCGTCGGCGAACCGATCGAGGTCCTCCGCGTCGGGTTCGATCGCCAAGTCGAGCGCCGACAGCATCGTCGCCATCGTCTCGCGGTCGTAGTCGGTCGGGTCGACCGTCGACGCCAGCGCCTTCACGAAGTCGTCCAACTCCTCGCGCGTCTCGAAGCCCATCGCCTTCAACCGCTGGAAGAAGCGGTCGTCGTCGTAGTCCTCCTCGCGGACCTGCCAGTCGACGAGGTTGTGTTCGTCGGCGACGACCTTCACGTTCCAGGCGGCGTCGGTGTCGCGGATGAACCCCCACGGCCCGCGGGCGTTGGCGTTGAGGAAGTCCATCGGGACGCCCGGCAACAGGCAGTGTAGCAGGGCGTTCGTCGCGGGGTTGTCGTACGCGCGGTCGATAATCTCCGGGGCGGAGTCGCCCAGATAGCGGTTGATCGGGTCGCCCTCCCACGACTCGGGGACGTCAACCTGTGTCCCGCGGCGGACGGTGTCGTGGTTGGCGACGCCGGTGATCCAGTTGCCGCCCATGTCCGCCACCTCCCGGACGCGCCACCACTTCGACGCCCAGAAGGTGAGCATCGCGGGCTTGTTGTGCGCGAACGTGATTGGCGACCACTGGAACGAGTGGGGGTGTTGGTCGATGAGCGTGCGGTAGGTGGACGCGAGTTCCCAGTCGTGGCGCGGCCACGGCCGGCCGTCCTCGTAGATCATCCACGGGCGGTACTCCGTGCCCGCGACCTCCTGCGTGACGGCGTCCATCTCCGCGAGGAACGCGTCGTCGTGTTCCATCTCCTCGGTCTCGGGATTCCAGTTGCGGAAGTCCTGTGCGCCGTCGACGCGGATGCCGTCTGCGCCCCAGTCCATCTTGCGTCGCTGGAGGTCGAGGACGTGCGCGCGGACCATCGGCTCTAGGTAGTCGAGGTGCTGCCCGTACATCCCGGGTCCGTGGAAGAAGCGGTCGGGCAGGACTTCGAGGCCACCGTTGTCGGCGTGGCCAAGCGCCACGTCGAAGACGACTTTCACCGGGTTCGGGAGCGAGTGACAGGCGGCGATGAAGTCCACGAGTTCGTCCGGGCGGCCCGACTCCAAGATGGTCGGCGCGGGCGCGGAGAACGCGCGAACGACGATGTCGTACCCCCAGTTCACCTTGTCCGGGCGGGCGACCGTCGCGGTCGCCGTCTCGCCCTCGCGGGTCAGGTCGCGCCAGTCGCCCTCGGTGTCCGAGCGTTCGGTGATGGGTTCGACCGGCATCAACTGGATGGCGTCGTAGCCGGCGAACGTCTGCTCGAACGCCGACAGCGACTCGCCCGAGCGCTGTTTTTCCCCGACACTCTCGACGAAGTCGGCGAGGCCGCCGAGCGACTCAGATGCGGTCGCGGTTCCGGGGTGAATCTCGACCATACTCGTCGCAGGGTCGACCCGGGGGAGGCCGTCGTCTTCGGAGGTCGAGACGCGTTCCTCGTCGGTTCCGAGCGCCTCGAAGTAGTCGCGGTCGTCGCGTTCGCGGTCGAGGCGGGCGCGGTCGTACAGTTCCGCGGGGGCGAACGCGCCGAAGGGGACGGAGTCTGCGAGCGGGTCCTGTACCGTCCCGAGGCCGTCGGGGCCGACCTGTCCGGGGAGGTCCTCGGGGTCGGCGTCGCTGTCGGCGGCGTCGACCTCGTACACCAACTGGTACAGCGACCCGAGACGGTCGCGCGTGCCAGCGACCATCCCCTCGACGGCGGCGTACGTCACCTCGCCCGCGCGGCGCGTCTCGACGAGCGACCGGTCGAACTCGACGGCCCGAAGGTCCGTCTCGCCAGGGTCGGTGTCTGCGGGCGGTGTCAGTACCTCTAGGTACACCGCGTCGGCGGGCACGCCGTGGTCTGCGAGACCGGGCGTCCAGATACCGACGGTCGCGTGGTCGTCGTGGACGTGCGCGCCCAACTCGGGCAAGAGTTCCTTCGCCGCCGCGAACTCGTCGTCGTGTGTCGCCGTCACCGACTCGTGTCGGTCGACGAGCGCCGCAGTCTCGGCTGGGTGCAGCGTCGCCGCTCCGATGGAATCGAGACTCATTACTCGCCCGCAGTACCGCCATCGGCTTGATTGCACCGTGTCGCGTCAGGCGTTGCGCGGTCGTCTCAGCGACGTGACCTGCTCACCGCCCCGCCCGACCCAGCGGCGCGACGGGCGACCCGGCGACCACCCACGCGACGAGCAAGCCAGCGCCGACCAACTCGGGGATAGCCAGTCCCGGCCCGAGACGCACGCCCTCGACGTAGAGCCACCACTGTCCCAAGTGGCCGACCGCGCCCGCGACGGCGGCTTTCCCGGTCGTGGTTCGCCAGCGTCGGAGGCCGTCGACGCCGACGACGGCGGTGAGCGCGAGGTAGAAGCCCGCAGCGACCGGGAAGTGTAGCGGGTCGCCCGAGGGGAACACGCCGACGGCCGACATCAACAGCGCCGCGAGTGCGAATCCGACGGCGACAGCGCGAGCGACGAGGCTGTCGACGCGGCCGCGCGACCCACTCGCCGACGTCCACAGCACCCATGCGTACGGGAGGGCGACGAGACCCGCGAGGATCAGCCCCCAGTTGAACGCCGTCGCGACGGCGGCGCTGTCGGCGACGCCCAGATCCGAGAGGGCGTTGTCGGTCAGGGAAAACCACGGCGCGAGTGCGACCGCGAGGACGATGCCGCCGAACGAGAGCGCGGACGCACCGACGCCGGAGACGGCGGCGACGCGGTGACGAGAGACGGACATACCCGTGGGTGTGCGCCGGAGTACATGGTCGTTGTCCCACGGGAACGAACGTGCGAAGAGTGGAGTCTGTTGGCAGGGCGACAGCGTGGGGCGTCGTCGTCAGTCGTCGCTCGAGCCGTCATCCTCGTCTGCGCCGACGTGTTGGCCCCAGAAGCCCGGGAACTTCTCGACGGTCACGTCGCCCTCGACGGTCGTCTGGCACGCGAGTCGGAGGCCCGACTCGGGGTCGTGCGGCGGCACCCGCAGGCGAAGACGCTCCCGGCGCGTCGGGTCGGAGACCGCGCCGTCGACGCGCACCGCACAGGTGCCACACGATCCGAAGCCGTGACAGTTCAGCGTGTCCGCGCCGCCGTTGTGCGGCGTCAGCCCCGCCGCGAGCAACACGTCCCGGAGGGTGTCGCCGCGGTCGCACTCGACGGTCTCGCCGCGGAATCGAACGGTCGGCATACGAGACAGTACGGGTGCGAACGCCAAATACGTCGGGACAGGCGTGGTGTCGCTCACGCTCGACACGGACGACGCCTACGGTTCCGCCTCCCGAACGCTTTCCACCTCGACGGACCCACTCCGGACGATGACCGATCTACGACTCCCGGCGCTGGGACTCGGCACCTCACAGAACGACGACTTCGAGGAGTGTGCCGAGACCGTGAAACAGGCACTGGAACTGGGCTACCGCCACGTCGACACCGCGCAGATGTACGACAACGAAGCGGCCGTCGGCGAGGGCATCCGCCGGGCGGACGTGCCCCGCGAGGACGTCGTCGTGGCGACGAAGGTGCACCCCGACAACCTCGCGTACGACGACGCGAAGCGCACCGCTCGCGAGTCGCTGGAGCGACTCGGCCTCGACGCCGTGGAGATGCTGTACGTCCACTGGCCCATCTCGGCGTACGACCCCGAGGAGACGCTTCGCGCGATGGACGAACTCCACGACGAGGGCTTGTGTGAGTACGTCTGTCTGTCGAACTTCACGCCCGAGTTGCTCGACGAGGCGCGCGACATCCTCGATGCGCCCGTCGCCGCTCACCAGGTCGAGTGTCACCCCCTGCTCCCGCAGGACGAACTGCGCGAGTACGCGGTCGAGAACGACCACTACCTCGTCGGCTACTCGCCGCTGGGTCGCGGCGAGGCGCTAGACGACCCGCTACTCACGGAGATCGCGGAGAAGCACGACACGTCGACCGCGGCGGTGTGTCTCGCGTGGGCGTTCGCACAGGAGGCGCTCGTACCCATTCCGAAGGCGACCGGTGACCACGTCCGCGCGAACTACGAGGCACAGGAGTTGGAGTTAGACGAGGAGGACCTCGACCGCATCGCCGCCTACGACGCCCGCGAACGGTTCATCGACCCCGACGGCGCGGCGTGGAACCAGTGAGCGGCCGGGACCGTCAAAACTCGATCCCGAGTCGGTTCAGCGTCAGCAAGGCGAGATAGCCGACGACGCCCGCGGCGAACAGGAGGACCGGAAACACGAACGGCCCGAACACCGACACCAGCGCGTCTATCGGCCCGAGTTGCACGGGCGCGATTGGACCCGTGCAGGGTTAAACGCCGCGGGAGACTCACTACGGTCCGTCGCCGCCGTCCGTCGCGTGCGGCGATCCGTTGTCGGGGGCGGGCGGCTCACTCGGGGCGACCGCGGCGTCTGCGTCGCGGAGCACGGATATCTCCCGCTGTGGGTACGGAATCTCGATCCCGGCCTCGGCGAAGCGGTCGTGGATCGCACGGTTGAGTCGGTGCGTCGCCTTCGCGCGGCGCGTCGGTGCGGCCACCCAACACAGCAGTTCGTACTCCAGCGCCGAGTCGCCGAATCGGCGGAAGCGACACCGCGGCTTGGGCGAGTCGAGGACGAGCGACTCCGAGAGTGCGATGTCGACGAGCAACTCCTCGAGTTCGTCGAGGTCGGTGCCGTAGGCGACGCCGACCGGGACGCGAACGCGGCGGCGGCGCGATGGCGCGGACTGGTTGATCACCTTCGTCGCGTTCAGCACGGAGTTGGGGACGGTGACCATCACCTCGTCGCGCGTGAGCAGCGTCGTCGAGCGGACGCCCACCTTCACGACCGTCCCGGTCTCGCCGGAGTCGAGTTCGATGAAGTCGCCGACGCGGTAGGTGTCGTCGAAGTACAGCGCGACGCCACCGAAGAAGTTGGCAACGGTGTCTTTCGCGGCGAACCCGACCGCGATGCCGGCGATGCCCGCACCCGCCAGCAGGGGCGTCACGTCTATCTCCCAGATGTAGAGGACGGTCCCGACGGTGCCGACGGCGACGACGAGCGTCCAGACGTTCGAGAAGACGGGCGCGAAGTCGTAGCGCGCGCCCGACTCCTGGAGGTAGTCGACGCCACGGTTGACCGTCTCGTTGAGCGCCCACGCCCACAGGACGACGACCAGCGTCAGCGCGGGGTCGCCGAAGAACGCCTCCAACGCGCGCTCCGACACCGGGACCGCGGCGACGACGCCGTCGAGTCGTGTGAGGAGGAACACGCCTGCGAGTGCGAACGAGGCGACCAACGGCACCCGGAGTTCGGCGAGAACGATCTCGTCGAGTTTGGTCTCGGTTCGCGTGACGAACCGCTGGGCGGCCCGGAGGACGACGAACTCTGCGAGGAGTGCGGCCCCGAGCGAGACAGCCACCACGACCGCGGCCGCCTCCCACGGCGCGAACGAGTCGAGCGTGGCGAGTGCATCCATTAGCGACCGGATGGATACCCGATGAGATAACTCCGCCGCTCGGCCCGAGGGCTCTTACCGGGGGCGGTCGTTCCGACGAGCGTGTACCGACGGGGCCACCTCGGCGTCGCGATGTTGACGCTCGCACCGATCACGTTCCTCCTGATCGCGACCGGCTATCTCGTGTTCGCCGCACTCGTCGCCGGAACGGTGTTGTACCTCGCGATGTTGCCCGACGTCGACCACCGCATTCCGGGCGTCCCGCACCGCGGGCCGACCCACTCGCTGCTGTTCGCGGGCGTCGTCGGCGCGGTGTTCGCGGGCGCGGCGACGCTGGTCGAACCGATCTTCTCGGTCGCCGTCCCCGGCGGCCTGCCGATGCCCGTGTTCGGCTTCCTGCTCGGGTTCGGCGCGGTCGTCGCCCACCTGCTTGGCGACGTGATCACACCCGCCGGCGTCAACTTCCTGTGGCCGTACCCGAAGGAGTGGTCGCTGTACCTGACGACCGCCGACTCGACGGTGTGGAACTGGGGGCTGTTCGGCCTCGGCGTGTTCGCGATGGCGGCGTCGGTCGTCCTCGCGGTGCAGGGACTGCCGATCTGAGCGGCAGGCCGTTATCCAATCGTCCGACGACGCTCCGACTGTGACGGCGACGCGAGGACTCACCACAAGACATATTTCCGCGCCGTGAGGCGTCGGGATATGGTCCTCCTCCAAAACGCAGGCGGTGCCCTCGCGTTCGTCATCTGGCTGGTGTTCACGGCGCTGTTCATCTATATGGTGTACTGGACGTACAAAGACGCCCAGCGCAACAGCAGTCACCCCGCGTTCCTGTGGGCCATCGTCGTGTTCCTCGCGCCGTTGCTCGGTCTCGTCCTCTACTTCCTGCTCGGCCGGAACTGACGCCGGGTCGACCCGTCCTCGGCTCGGGGGTAGGGATTTAGTCCCGGTCGCCGAACGCCGAGGTATGAGCGACGACTCCGTTCAGGCCGACTTACTCGACGACGCCCAGCGACGCTTCCCCGTCCCCGACTACGAGGAACTGCCGGCGGACATCCAAGAACGACTGGACGAGGAGACCGACCGCGCCGGGTTCACGCCGAACGTGATGAGCGCACTGGCGTACAAGCCGAGTCACTTCCGGGCGTTCTTGGACTTCCACGACGCGTTCGTCGACGACACGACCCTCGACCGCGAGGAGGTGGAGATGATCATCGTCGCCGTCTCCGGGCGGAACAACTGCCTGTACTGCAACGTCGCCCACGGCGCACTCGTGCGCATCTACGCGAACGACCCCCACCTCGCGGACCAACTGACCTCGAACCACCGCACCGCCGACGTGACCGACGAGCGGATGGCGATGCTGGAGGTGGCGGTGAAACTGACGGAGGAACCCGACGCCGTGACGAGTGACGACCTCGCGTTGCTACTGGAGGCTGGCTACTCCGAAGAGGAGGTGTGGGACATCGGGATGGTCGCCGCGTTCTTCAACTTCTCCAACCGGATGGCGACGTTCGCCGACTGGCGACCCAACGAGGAGTTCTACACGATGGGGCGGTAGCGAAGCGTCCGTCGGCCGTGTCGCACTCAGGCGGTCGACTCGACGTCGTACTGGTCCGGAACCGCTGCGATCAGGTCAAGCGGGTCGGCGTCGCCGTCGACGGTCACGACGTTGTCCTCGTGGTCGGCGGTGACGCTCGAAACGCCCTCGATGGCCTTCAGTGCAGTCACGACGTTGTCCTCACACCCACCACACGTCATCCCGCTAACGGTCATTGTCGTCGTCATACGTCGCCGTAGTCGATCGGGGGTGATGCCAATTTCGGTATCGGATTCGGATCCGTAGAGGGGGTTTCGATCGAGTCGTTCTGACTGATCTCTACTTTGCTTCCAAAGATCAAAAGGCGCTCTGAGCCGATACTTCGAAGGGGAAAACCGCATCAATAGTCCCCCCGTACTAGTACCCAATGAGTGATCAGCACCGAGTGACTATCGACATCGGCGGGATGACGTGCGCCAACTGCGCTGCAACCATCGAGGACGCCGTCGGCGACCTCGACGGCGTGGGCGAGGTGAGCGCCAACTACGCCACCGACGAGGCGACCGTCGCATTCGACCCCGACCGCGTCTCACTGTCTACCCTTTTCGACGCGGTCGAGTCGGCGGGGTACGACCCTATCGCCGAGACGGTCAGCGTCGGCATCACTGGGATGACGTGTGCGAACTGCTCGGCGACCATCGAGGACGCCGTCGGCGATCTACCGGGCGTCATCGACGTCGACGCCAACTTCGCGACCGACGAGGCGACCGTCCGGTACGTTCCGTCTGTCACGAACCTCGACGACGTGTACGACGCCATCGAGGCGGCGGGGTACGAACCCATCCGCGACGAGGATGGCGACGGCGGCGAGTCCGCGAAAGACGCCGCGCGGTCGGCCGAACTGCGCCGCCAGCGCCGTCTGACGCTGTTCGGTGCGGCGCTGTCTGCGCCCCTCCTCGCGATGCTCGTCCTCGAACTGTTCGCGCCGGGCGTCATCCCCGACGAGATACCGGGCACGAGCCTCCACGTCGGCTGGGTCGCGTTCGCCCTGGCGACGCCCGTGCAGGTCATCTTGGGCCGTGAGTTCTATGAGAACTCCTACACGGCGCTCGTGGTGAACCGCCGCGCCAATATGGACGTCCTCATCGCGCTGGGGTCGTCGACGGCGTACGGCTACTCGGTCGTCGCGTTGCTGGGCGTGTTGCCGCAGGCGGGCCTGTACTTCGACACCGCCGCGCTCATCCTCGTGTTCATCACGCTCGGCAACTACCTCGAAGCCCGCTCCAAATCGCAGGCAGGAGAAGCGATCCGGTCGCTGCTGGAGATGGAGGCCGACACCGCGACGGTCGTCCGCGAGGACGGCACCGAAGCGGAGGTGCCGCTGGAAGACGTCGAGGTCGGCGACCATCTGAAGGTGAAGCCCGGCGAGAAGGTGCCGACCGACGCGGTGGTCGTCGAGGGCGAGTCCGCCGTCGACGAGTCGATGGTCACCGGCGAGTCCGTCCCCGTCGAGAAGACGGAGGGCGACGAGGTCATCGGGTCGACCGTCAACGAGACGGGCGTCCTCGTCGTCGAGGCGACGAAGGTGGGCGAGGAGACGGCGATCCAACAGATCGTCAAGCGCGTCAAAGAGGCGCAGTCGCGCCAGCCAGACATCCAACGCGTGGCCGACCGCATCTCCGCGTACTTCGTCCCCGCCGTCATCGCCAACGCTCTGCTGTGGGGCGGCGTGTGGTACCTCGCGCCCGAGACGCTCGCCACCTTCATCTCGTCGCTGCCGCTGTGGGGCCTCGCCGCCGGCGGCCCCGCCGCTGTCGGCGTGACGGAGTTCGCGGTGCTGGTGTTCGCGTCGGCGGTGCTCATCGCGTGTCCCTGCGCGTTGGGTCTCGCGACGCCCGCGGCGACGATGGTGGGCACGAGCATCGGCGCGCAACACGGCGTCCTGTTCGAGGGTGGCGACGTCCTCGAACGGGTGCGCGACACGGACACGGTCGTCTTCGACAAGACGGGCACGCTGACGCGCGGTGAGATGACGCTCACCGACGCCCGGCCCGTGACGGCCGCGACCGACGGCGCCGTGCCTGCCGACGCCGACGAGGACGCCGTCGACGACGACGAGCGCACCGCAGAGGAGCGCCTGCTAGCGGCCGCTGCGACCGCCGAACACGGGAGCGAACACCCCATCGCCGAGGCCGTCGTCGCCGGCGCGCGCGACCGCGGCGTCGACCCCGGCGAGTTGCAGGTACTCCAGAACGTCTCCGGGAAGGGCATCCGTGCCCGGACGGAACACGGCACGGTCGTCGTCGGAAAGCCGGAGTTGCTCCGAGAGAACGACGTCGACCCCGACCCCGCGATGGACGCGATGGCCGAACTGGAGTCTGAGGGGAAGACCGCGATGCTGGTCGCCTGTGACGGCGAACTGCTGGGCGTCCTCGCGGTCGCCGACGAGGTTCGGGAGTCCGCGAAGCAGGCCGTCGCCGCCCTGCGCGACCGTGGCATCGCCGTCCACATGATCACCGGCGACAACGAGCGGACCGCCCGCGCGGTCGCCGAACAGGTCGGCGTCGACCCCGACAACGTTCGCGCCGGCGTCCTCCCGGAGGACAAAGCCGACGCGGTCGAAGCCATCCAGGCCGACGGCTCACGGGCGATGATGGTCGGCGACGGCGTCAACGACGCGCCGGCGCTGGCGTCGGCGTTCGTCGGCGTCGCCATCGGATCGGGAACCGACGTGGCCATCGAAGCCGCCGACGTGACGCTGATGCGCTCGGACCCGTTCGACGTGGTGAAAGCCATCAACGTCTCCGAGGGGACGCTCGCGAAGATCAAACAGAACCTGTTCTGGGCGCTCGGCTACAACACCGCGATGATCCCGCTGGCGTCGCTGGGCCTGCTTCAGCCAGTCCTCGCGGCGGGTGCGATGGCGTTCTCCAGCGTCTCCGTGCTGGCGAACAGCCTCGTATTCCGGTCGTACGACCCGGACGAGCGGTACCGCATCCTCAAGCGGTTCCGCTAAGGCTTACAGCGTCCCGTTCGCGCCCATCTCGCGGAGGTCGTCTGCTCGTTCACGGATCGCGTCCCACTCCTCGTCGTCTTTCCCGTCGACGTGGGAGTACATCAGCCCCATCCGCCCGGTGCCGCGCAGGACTTCCTCGTTGCGCTTGAGGAAGTCCCAGTAGAGGGCGTTGAACGGGCACGCGCCCTCGCCGGTTGTCTTGGTGTGGTAGTACGGGCACGACGAGCAGTAGTCGCTCATCTTGTTGACGTAGTTCCCAGAGGAGGCGTACGGCTTCGAGGAGAGGACGTCCGTCGCGAACGACCCCATCCCGACGACGTTCGGCGTCGTCACCCAGTGGAAGGCGTCGACGAAGCCCAGGTGGAACCAGCGGTTCAGTTCCTGCGGGTCCGCCCCGTACACGAGCGCGAAGTTCGATAGCACCATCAGGCGCTCGATGTGGTGCGCGTAGCCGTGGTCGCGGACGTGTCCGACCGACTCCGAGAGACACGTCATGTCGGTCTCACCGGTCCAGTACGCCTCCGGGAGCGGTTCGGTCTGGTCGAGTTGGTTCGCCTCGGCCATCTCCGGCATCGCCTCGCGGTAGACGTGGCGCATGAACTCCCGCCACCCGATGACCTGCCGGACGAACCCCTCCACGGAGTTGAGCGGAATCTCGGGACCGTCGCCGTCGACGCCGTCGTGGTACGCCTCCACTACCGCGTCGACCACCTCACGCGGGTGCAGGAGGCCGAGGTTGATGGCGGGCGACAGCAGCGAGTGATCAAGCGCCCACTCACCCTCCACCATCGCGTCCTGATACGGCCCAAACTCCGGGAGGCGGACGGCGACGAACTGCTCCAGCGCCTGCAACGCCTCCTCGCGAGTGACCGGCCACACGAACTCCGCGAGGTCGGCACTCCCCCAGTGGTCGTCGTAGCGGTCGGTGACGAACTCGTGGACCTCTCGCGTCGTCTCGTCGGCCTCGAACTCCGGTATCGGCGGCGGCGACCAGTCGTCGGGCGGCGTCTCGCGATTCTCGTCGTCGTAGTTCCACTCGCCGCCGACGGGGTTACCGTCGTCCATCAGGATGCCCGTCTCCCGGCGGACGTGCCGGTACCAGTGCTCCTGGCGATACGTCGCGCCCGACCCGCCGTCCGCGTCGGTCCAGTCGTCCCACTCGGCGGGTGTCGTGAGGAAGCAGTCGTTCTCGACGAGCGTGCAGTCGCCGCCACGTTCCTCGACCAGTCGCTTCAGTCGCTCACCCGCGCCGTGGCTCGGCGGTCGCTGGAGCACCAACGAGTCGCCAGGGTTCGCCTCGAAGTAGGCGTCGAGGCCGTCGCCGAACGACTCCGCCTCGATGTACGTCACGTCGTAGCCTGCGTCGCGAAGGTCGTCGCGGACGTGTCGCATCGCGGAGAAGACGAGCGTGAGTTTCTGCGGGTGGTACGGCATCCGCTCGGCGAAGCCGTGTGCCTCGATCAGTAGGACGTGGTCGGCAGACTGCAGCGGTGCGGCGTCCGGGTACAGTTGGTCGCCGAGGAGCCAGACGGTCATAGTGGTGTGTGGTGAGTGATGAGTGCGGGAACGGATGGGCGTGCTGCTGTGAAAGCGGTGCTGTCGGTCGGATCGCGTGTGATCAACTACGGCGGCATCGACAAAGGCCGTTGTGGCAGATGTGCGCCTAGGGGGGCGTCGCCACCCCGGTTACCGCTCGCGGGTGTCGCGGCGTGCGGCCCGCTCTGCGGACTCGCGGTCGCGGACGTCTGCGGCGTCGCGCTCCCGTTCCTCGCGCACGAGGAGGTACAGCGCCAGCGGCACGGCGAGCGCGAGCAGGAGGAAGACGACGGACGCGATGCCGACAGCCGCCATCTACCCGAAGAACACGTCGACGATGTCGCTGCCGCTCGACCCGGTGTCGCGGTACAGTTCCGAGTAGCCGCAGTTCGTACACGAGACGACCCGGAACTTGTTCGTCTGGATGTCGAACATCTTGCTCAGACCGCCGCCAGTCGTCGAGATGGTGCCGACCTCGGCATCGGTGTGGTCGCACTTCGGACAGCCGTGGTCGCCACCGGTGGAGGGCTCGGATGCCATAGTCGCGGCTTCCGCGGGGGACGGAATAAGTCTTGGGCGGTCGACAACTGGGGGGACCGTCGGACGACTCGGCTACCGACGGCGGCAGTCACCACTGGCACGCGGGTTTTTGTCCTCCCCCCGAGAGCCTCGCGTATGGAGTACACCACCCTCGGAGACACGGGAATGACCGTCTCGCGCATCTGCCTGGGCTGTATGAGCTTCGGCGACCCCGACTGGCGCGACTGGGTCCTCGGCGAGGAGGAGGGGACGGAACTCGTCGACCGCGCGGTCGAGTTGGGGGTCAACTTCTTCGACACCGCCAACATGTACTCGGCGGGCGAGTCCGAGCGAGTGCTCGGGGAAGCGTTGGGCGAGTACGACCGCGACGAGTTCGTCGTCGCGACGAAGGGGTACTTCCAGATGCGCGACGGAGACCCCAACTCCGGCGGTCTCTCGCGCAAGGCCATCCAACAGGAACTCGACAACTCTCTAGAGCGACTGGGGATGGACACGGTCGACCTGTACCAGACACACCGCTGGGACTACGACACGCCCATCGAGGCGACCATCGAGGCACTCGACGAGGCCGTCCGCCACCGGAAGGCTCGCTACGTCGGCGCGTCGTCGATGTGGGCCCACCAGTTCGCGGAGGCGCTACACGCCGCCGACCGCCTCGGACTGGAGCGGTACGCGACGATGCAGAATCACTACAACCTGCTGTATCGCGAGGAGGAACGGGAGATGCTCCCGTTGTGCGATCGAGAGAGCGTCGGCGTCATCCCGTGGTCGCCGCTCGCGCGTGGGTGGCTCACGCGTCCCGTCGCGGAACTGGACTCCACGACGCGCGGCGAGAGCGAAGAACACGCCCGTCGCCACCCGTACCTGGAGGGTGGCGGCGACGAGATCAACGCCCGCGTCGAGAAGTTGGCCGACGAGAAGGGCGTGAAGATGGCACAGATCGCGTTGGCGTGGCTGTTCGAACAAGAGGAGGTAGACGCGCCCATCGTCGGGACCACGAGCGTCGAACACCTCGAGGATGCGGTGGAGGCGCTCGACATCTCGCTGTCCACCTCGGAGATGGAGTACTTAGAAGAGCCGTATCAGCCGGTTCGCGTCTCGGGCCACGAGTAACCCGTACACTCGGTAGCGGGACCAGCGACTGTTTCGGAGGATTACGACGAAGTCGTCAGGTCACGTGGATCTTCTCGTTCGTCGGCGATGGCTTCCACTGTGTCGGGTGAGGAGACGACGCACCCCGGTCGTCGAGAACTCGGCCGTCACGCTGCCAACGTTCGTCACCGACGCCACGCCTCACCTACCAGCGTGGTCGGGTACACACAGTATTGATATATAGCATAAATTTGGATACTATTCTACATTAGTTACAAATACTTATAGATGACAAAATCGAGGATGTGGTATGGCAGGCCATAACCGACGGACCTTCCTGAAGCTCAGCGGCAGTGTACTCGGCGGCGCCTTCGCCGGGTCGACTGTGGTAGCGGCGGAGCGGTCGGATCGGTTCATCGTGAAGACGGAGGAGGAGAAACGACTCTCCGACCTCGACATCGTCTTCGACCTCCCCGAGATTGGCTGTGCTGTCGTCCGCGGCAGCGAGTCGGACGTGCAACAGTCGAGGGCGGTGAAGTCGTACGCACCGGACCTCGAAATCGAGACCGCAGATCCCTCTGTGAAGTCACAAGCGTACGAAGGTGAGGCCGTAGACGACGAGTCCTATGCGTACCAGTGGGACAAGCAGGACCTCGACGTCCCGACCGCTCACCAGACTACGAAAGGTGAAGGGACGCGGCTCGCGGTCATCGACTCGGGCGTCGACGCCAGCCACCCCGATCTCGAAGTGAATACCGACCTGTCTCGGGACTTCACCGGAGACAGCCTCGGTGCGGGTGTCCCCGGTGGTGGCGACCACGGGACCCACGTCGCGGGCATCGCCGCGGCACAGACGGCAGGGACGACCGGTGTCGCCGGAACCGCTCCGGCGACGGACTTAGTCGATTATCGTGTGTTCTCCGACTTCGGTGGCACGAACGGCGCGTTCTCTATCCTCCTCGCCGCCGTCGTACAGGCGGCCCGGGACGACTGTGACGTGGCGAACCTATCTCTCGGCGCGTACCCGATCCCTCGAGAGGGACTCGGGAGCTTCTACGGCGGGATGGTCAACAAGGCGATGACGTACGCGAACAAGGAAGGCACGCTCCTCGTCATCTCCGCGGGCAACGAAGCCGCCGACCTCCAACACGACGGGAACGTGATCAGCCTGCCGAACGAGGGCGCACAGGCACTCTCTGTGGCAGCGACCGGCCCGGTCGGCTACGGCTACGCGCTGTTCGCGGGGGAAGACCTCGAAGCATCGCCGGAGTCACCGTCGAACTACACGAACTACGGGACAAACGCAGTCGATCTCGCCGCCCCCGGCGGTGACTACCGTATCAACGACAGGTACCTCGCTCCACTCGTCGATGAGATCCCTGCGTACGCGTGGGACCTCGTGTTCAACACTGTCTCGACTCCCCTGACCGACGACGACGGCAACTACGTCGGCTCCGAACCGGGATACGCCTGGAAGGCCGGCACCTCGATGGCCGCGCCGAACGTCGCGGGCGCGGCCGCCCTCGTCAAGAGCGTGAACCCCGACTACAACGCGAACCAACTCGAGAGCGCACTAAAACGGGCCGCCGACGTCCCCGACGGGTACGACAAGACGTACTACGGGTCGGGCTACCTCAACATCGTCGACGCGCTGTAACTCGGCCGCTTCCGACCGAGTCCCCTCCACGAATCCCGTCGCAAATTCCTTCTGGTCGACGTATGTACCCGCCGTTCGCGTACGACGTCACCGACCGACGCGAGGACGCTCGTTCGGCCACTCGCTCCGACTGACCAGAACCCGTCGAGCGATCGAGAGGGCCCAAACGGCCACGTATGGCCTGGTTAGTCGCCGTACAACTATGGACGACCCCGTCACAACCCCGGCTATGCACGAGTCGGTGACCCAAGCACTCCCCAAGCAGTCGACGTTCGAGTGTTCCTGCTGCCGGACGCGCGTGCCGTCAACGTGGGTCGACTACGACATACTCGGGTACAGTATCTGCCCGGAGTGTGGGGCGACGCAAAGTCCGCTGACGGGCTTGCGGTTCGCCGCAGGAGGAGCCATCCAATGACCGAGGGGAGCAACGAGGGCGGGCAAACCCCCCGAATTAACACCCGGAGCACGCGAACGGTCGGTATGGGTTGGAGCCCCGTCGAGACGACCGACCGGTACGACGAGTGGGAGCGTGCGGACGGACTCGCGACGATCCGTCTCCGCGAACACGCAGACGGGAGCGTCGTCGTCCGTGTGGACAGACTCGAACAGGCACCAGACGGGCGAGCGTACCGCCGTCAGCGTGTCGAGGACCGAACGGACGCCGAGGCGTTGCTCGCGGAGTGGAAAGTCGAGTTCGACCGCGACGACGCGGCGTAACCGGGGGCGACCGCAGTTGAGGACCGTCGTCGTCAGTCGCCGTCCTCGGACTGGAAGCGTTTGGTCGTCTCGACAAGTGGGTGGCGCGCGTAGTCGACCACCTCGATGTCGGTGATCGAACCGAGTCCCTCCTTGCGGGCGGTCTTAGCCATCCCCAAGTCGACGTGGTCGGCGATGACGATGACGTACGCGTCCATCTCCTCGATGCCGAGGCGGTGGGCCGCCATCACGCGGTGGTGACCGTCGGCGAGGACGAGCGTGCCGTCGTCTTCGAGTTCGCCGCTCTCGTTGGGGTTGTCGATGACGACGAGGGGTTCCGCCAGTCCGCGTTCGAGTTCGTAGCGGCGACCCTCCAACTCGTCGGCGTACACGCGCGCCTGCGTCGGTAACAGCGCACTGAGCGACACTGTTCGGCGCTCCTCGGTCGTGCCGACGCCGTGAATCTCTTCGAGCGTCCGCATCAGTTTCCCAACCTTCTCAGGCGTCGCTCGTTCGATCTGTGAGCGGATCACGTCTGTGTTAGAGATGATGCCGACGAGGTTGCCCGCATCGTCGACGACGGGGAGTTTCTGGATGCCCGACCGCAGGATGACCCGGGCGGCGTCGTTGACGTTCATCTCCGGGTGCGCGACGATGATGTCGTCGCTCATCACGGTGAACACCGGCGCGTCGGTGTCGGTCAACAGGAGGTCACGCGCGGAGACGAAGCCGACGACCGTCCGCCCGTCGGTGACGGGGAAGCCGTTGTGGTTGCTGTCGATGATTCGCTCGGCCGCCTCGCGAACCGTGTCGTCGGGCGACACCGTCGCCACGTCACGGGTCATGTACGCCTTCACCTTCGGCTTCGACGCCGTGTGCCGGGTGTCGCTCATTCGTCGGCGCTTCGGCGGGCGACGTGGTAAGGGTTCCTCACCAGAATCAATCTTCGTCGGGGAACCGCAGTTCACGCTCGGCGGTTCGCACGGGCGCAGATGGCGCGTCTGCGAGCGTCTCGAAGAGTCGTCCGGCGATGATGTCGTCGACGATATCAGCGAGCGTCTCTTTCGACCCGTCCTCCACGTCCGCGAGGATACCGAGCGGAATCTGCGCACCGGCCATATCCGCGTGCCCGCCCGCAGAACCGATCTGAGAGAGGGCGTCGCGGAGCGTCTCACCCAAATCGAGGTCGGCCCCGCGCGTCCGACCGGAGACGTATATCACGCCGTCCTGATAGCCGTACACGACGGTCGTGTTCACGCCCTCCATATTTAGGAGGTGTTCGGCCGCCTGCGCGAGGGCGTCGCGGTTGCGTATCTCACCGACGCCGGAGGCCAGTGCCGTCCCTCGCTGGTCGCGGTTCTCGATAGCCCGCGCCAACACGTCGAACACCGCGGGGTCGACGCTGGGAGACTCGACCCGTGCGAGCACGTCGGTGTCGACCATCGGCATCAGGTACGCGGCGGCGTCGAAGTCGGCTTCTGCCACCTCACGGGTGAACTCTTTCGTGTCGATTCGGATGCCGTACAACAGCGCCGTCGCGAGGCGTGAGTCGGGCGTCAGCCCGAAGCGATCGAGGTACTCGACGAGCAGCGTGGACGTCGACCCCACGCCGTCACGGAGGTCGATGAAGCCCGCGTCGACCGGCTCTCGCGGTGGGTGGTGGTCGACGACGATGATCGGTTCGATGTCGTCGGGGAGACTGTCGTTGACGCCCGGTCGCGAGTGGTCGACGAGCGCGAACGCGTCGAACTCTTCGCGTGGGTCGTCGTCGGGGTCGAGTCGGCGCATCCCGATGTCGAGGAGGTTCACCAACGCACGGTTCTCCTGGTGAGAGATGTCGCCGTAGTAGCACGCCTGCGCGTCTGTGCCAGCGAACTGTGCGACGCGAACGAGTGCGACCGCCGCGGCGATGGCGTCGGGGTCGGGGTTGTCGTGAGCGACGACGGCCAGTTTGCCGTCGACCGACCGCAACGCCCGCGCCATCCGACGGAGGCGGTCGGCGCGAACGCCCGTCGACACGTCGAGGATGCGGTCGGATTGGATTCCGATCGGGTCGATGACGCGGTCGGCGAGCTCTCGCATCGCTCGGAGGTCGGCCTCGGTGGCGTCCTCGCCGGCGTACGCGACGAGCATCGCGTCCGGAAAGTGTCGGTGCGCGTGGTCGGCCGCCGAGAGGTTGTCCGTCGCGGACGGGCCAGCGACGAAGACGATGTCGGCGTGGTCGGGGTAGTTCGTGGGGTCTAACGGGTCGGCTTCGGCCGCCGAGACGTGTTCCTCGCGGAGGGCAGTCGCTCGACCACTTTCGTCGGTGATGACGTGGAGTTCTCCCTGCCGACCGGACAACTCCTCGATTATGTGGGTTCCGAGGCTGCCACACCCCAACACCAGCCGGCGCATTACAGCCGTGAATCGGTCCCGGCCGGGAAAAACGCTATCGTCCGCCGACACACTGAGAATGATTCGCGTGGGCCGCTACCCGCGTCGCTGGGAGCGTGTGTCGACGTACTCGCGTGAAGAAACCGAACTGCAGCGGGCAGAGGCTTCGCTTCGACTCCCTTACGGGAGGATGGTCGTCGCGGCCGCCTGTGCCGTCTCGATGACCGGCGGGAAGCCGGGCAACAAGAGGACGGTCGCGACCGCGGCGAACACGACGGCAGCGTACAGCGCCGTCGGCGTCGAGCCGAGTTCGAACTCGGTGACCGGGTCGTTGAGCCACAGCGCCTTCACGACGCGGCTGTAGTAGAACAGCGACAGCGCGCTGTTGACCGCGCCCACGGCGGCGAGCCACCAGAAGCCGGCCTCGACCGCGCCGGCGAACAGGAAGTACTTCGAGAAGAACCCGCCGAACGGCGGCAGGCCCGCCAGCGAGAACATGAACACGGTCATCGCGACGCACGCCAGCGGCGCCTTACTCGCCAGCCCCGAGTAGTCGTCGAACGTGCGGCCGATGCCCCAGTGTTCCGCCAGTGCGACGAACAGGAACGCACCCGTGTTCATAAAGCCGTACACGAGGAGGTGCGCCATCGACGCACCAAGCACGTTGCCGCCCGCGCCGCCAGTGAAGGCGGCGAGGCCGATGAGTGCGTAGCCCGCGTGCCCGACCGAGGAGTACGCCAGCATCCGCTTGACGTTCTCCTGGGTCGCGGCGGCGAAGTTCCCGAGCGTCATCGTGACGACCGCGAGAATCTGGAACAACAGCACCCAGTCGATGCCGACGTCGACCGGGAAGCCGGTGACGAACACGCGGAACGCCACCGCGAACCCGGCGGCCTTCGAGGCCGACGAGAGGAACCCGGAAACGGGTGCGGGCGCGCCCTCGTACGCCTCCGGCGCCCAGAAGTGGAACGGGACGGAAGCCGTCTTGAACGCGAAGCCGCCGGCGATCATCAGGATGCCGACGCCGGCGACGCCCGAGAGACCTTCCATCCCGCCCGAGAGTGCCTCGTACACGTCCGGCAGCAGGAGGCTGCCCGTCGCGGCGTACACCAGCGAGATACCGAAGGCGAACACCGCCGACGACAGCGCGCCGATGAGGAAGTACTTCAGGCCCGCCTCGACGCTGCCGGTGTCACGCTTGAGGAACGCGACCAGTGCGTACGACGGCAGCGAGGCGAGTTCCAGCGCGACGAACGCGACCGCCAGCGAGTTGGCGGCCGCCATCAGCGCCATCCCGGTCGCGGCGAACAGCACCAGCGAGTAGAACTCCGCCTGGTACGCCTTGTCGCTGAGGTAGTCGAAACTCGCCACCACCACCAGCGCGGTGACAGAGGCGAACAGCGCCTGGAAGAACAGCGTCATCCCGTCGACGACGAGCGAGTCGCCGTACAGCGAGATGGTGCCACCGGTTCCTGGCTGTCCGGTGCCGGCCCCGAGGAACCATCCGGCGAGGCCGAGCGACGCCAGCGCACCGACCGTGCCGACGCCTGCGAGCAGCGCTGGGTTGGAGTCTTCGGGGTTCACGCTGTCGATCACGATCAACAGCAGCCCGGTCAGTGCGAGCGCCAGCGCCGGCGCGAGTGCGGTCCACTCGGGGAGCGAACTGCCTTGCAAAAGGACTGGCTCCATCAGGCACCACCCCCGACGACCGCGACGACCGGCTCGATTGCGTCAGTGATCATCTCGAAGAAGATGCTGGGTGCGACGCCCAGCGCGATGGTACACAGCAGCAGCACCGCCAGCGGTGCCACGTCGTGGAACGCCGCGCGCGACACCTCGTAGTCGGTCTCCAGGCGGAACTCTCCGAACAGCGTCCGCTGCATCGCGAACAGGAGGTAGCCCGCCACGATGACGATGCCGAACATCGACGCCGCCGTGAACAGCGGTGCCGACGGGATAACCGTCGAGGCGAACGCGCCCTGGAAGATGAAGTACTCGGCGGCGAACCCGGCCATGAGCGGGAGGCCCATGTAGCCGAACGCGCCGGCGATGAGGATGCCCACCGTGATGGGCATCCGGTCGGCCATCCCGGACATGTCGCCAACCATCCGCGTGTGGGTGACGTTGTAGATGACGCCGACCGCCATGAACATCAGCCCCGAGATGAGGCCGTGTGCGATCATCTGGAACGTCGCGCCGCCGACGCCGAGTGCGGTGTACGCGACGAGGCCGAGGATGACGTACCCCATCGACGAGACGGAGGAGTACGCGACGATGCGCTTGAGATCCTGTTGGGCCAGCGCGAGCATCGCACCGTAGATAACCGAGATGACCGCCACCGCGGCGATTGCACCCGCCACGAGCGGGCGAGTCGCCACGTCCGGCAGCATCGTGAAGTTGAACCGCAGTAGGGCGTACGTCCCCATCTTCAGGAGGACGCCCGCCAGCATCACCGACACCGGCGTCGGTGCTTCGACGTGGGCGTCCGGCAGCCACGTGTGGACCGGGACGACGGGCACCTTCACCGCGAAGCCCGCGAACATCGCCACGAACGCCGCGAGTTTCAGCGTCGCCGGGTCGAGGCCGACGAAGCCGCTCAGTTCACCCGCCTGCAGCGACTGGGTGATCTCCGGCAGTCCGAACGAACTGACGGGGAGGTTGAACACTAACGCCATGAACGCGATGAACATCGCGAGGCTGGCGATGTTCGTGTACACGAAGAACTTGATCGCGGCGTACTTCCGGCGCGGGCCGCCCCACACGCCGATGAGGAAGTACATCGGGACCAGCACGGCCTCCCAGAAGACGAACCACAGGAAGAAGTCCAGCGCGGTGAACACGCCGATGAGGTTCGCCTCCATGAACAGCATCAGGCCGTAGAACTGCGACTGGCGCGCGTCGATGGGCGTCCACGCCGACAAGATAGCCAGCGAGGTCAGCACCGTCGAGAGAACGACCAGCGGCAGGCTGATACCGTCGACGCCGACGAACCACTGGAGTTCGTAGCCGAAGGCGGTGAGCCACTCGATCTGTGTCTGATAGGCGATGCTCCCAGCCATAAGTGCGTTCCCGCCGGCGTCGAAGCCGGCCCACATGTACAGACTCCCGACGACCGGGAGGAGGCTCAGCCCGAAGGCGAGCTTCCCGGCGTACTTGTCGGGCGCCAGCATCACGACCAGCGCGGCGAGGAACGTGAATCCGATGAGTGCTTCGATTATCACAGTAACCACCCCCCGAGAACTCCGAACAGCACAAGCAGGACGGTCAGTCCGAGTGTCACCATCGCGGCGTAGTTGCTCACCACGCCGGTCTGGATGCGCCGGATGCGCGAGCCGGAGAACAGGCTCACGCTGGAGATGGCGTTGACCGCGCCGTCGACGACGCCCTGGTCGAAGGTGTCAGCGACGCGGGCCAACGGGAGCACGACCCGATTCGCGATGAACACCTGATACTCGTCCTGGTAGTAGTTGTCGTACAGCAGGTCCGCGAACCCACCGAGCTTCTGCGTGTGCTCGACCGGTTCCGGCACCGCGTACAGGCGACGGGCGACGAGCAGTCCCAACAGCGCGAGGCCGAGCGAGACGGCCGCGCCCACGAGCACCGTCGTCACTGAGCTGCCGCCGATGTACGCCGAGGAGTACGGGTCGATCTCCGCGTAGTGGTGGACCGTCAGCGGCGTCGGGCCCAAGTCGAGCCACGAGTGCAGGAAGTCCACCTCGAGGCCCGTGAGATACTTCACCGGCGCGAGGTTGACCGCGCCCGCGACCGTCGCAAGGATGCCCAGCACCGCCAGCGGCCCCTTCACGTTCCACCGGACCCCGTCGGGGTCGGCTGCCTGCTCGGTGCGTGGCTCACCGTGGAAGGTGAGGAACACCATCCGGAAGGTGTAGAAGGCCGTCACGGGCACCGCAAGCAGGCCGAACGCGTAGCCGACCAACAGCAGCGGCGACCCGTCCAAGCCGTGGATGAGCGTCTCGAAGAGAATCTCGTCTTTCGACCAGAAGCCAGCGAACGGGAAGATACCCGCCAGCGCCAGCGACCCGGCGAGGAACGAGTAGTAGGTGACGGGCATCTTGTCTTTCAGCCCGCCCATGTCCCACATATTTTCGTTGTGGTGCATCGCGAGGATGACCGACCCAGCGCCGAGGAACAGCAGCGCCTTGAAGAACGCGTGAGTCAGCAGGTGGAAGGTCGCAGCCACGTACCCGCCCGCGCCGAGCGCGAGCATCATATAGCCGTACTGCGAGATGGTGGAGTACGCGAGCACCTGCTTGAGTTCGCGCTTCACAAGGCCCATCGTCCCGGCGAACAGCGCCGTGAAGCCGCCCACGAGCGCGATGATGCCGAGTGCGGTCGGCGAGATAGCGTAGAAGCCGTACATCCGGGCGACGAGGAAGACACCCGCAGCGACCATCGTGGCCGCGTGGATGAGCGCGGAGACCGGCGTCGGGCCTTCCATCGCGTCGGGGAGCCACGTGTGCAGCGGGAACTGCGCGGACTTGCCGATGACCCCGCCGAGGACGAGGAGGCCGACGACGGTGAACCACGCCTGCTCACCGAGGCCGAGGAACGTGTTGACCGTGTGTTCGCCCGCGAGCGCCTGTTCGGCGAGGACGGGGAACGACTCGGCCCCGCCGAACTGGGCGGTGCCGAACGTCGCGAAGACGGCGACGACGCCGACGAGGAAGAAGTAGTCACCGAAGCGGGTGACCAGGAACGCCTTCTTCGCCGCCGACGGCGGGCCGGGTTCGCGGAAGTGGAAGCCGATGAGGAGGTACGAGCACAGCCCCACCAGTTCGAAGAACATGAACGCCATCAGCAGGTTGTCGGCGACGACGAACCCGAGCATCGAGGCGGTGAACAGGCCGAGGCCGGCGTAGTACCGGGGGAGGCCCGTCTCGCCGTCGTCGTTCATGTAGCCGAGCGAGAAGACGTGGACCAGGAGGGCGACGAGCGTCACGATGACGAGCATCATCGACGACAGCGGGTCGATGAGGACGCCGAACGTCAGTTCCAGCGGCGCTTCCGCGCCGGGGACGGCCCCGACGGCCCACGTGTAGAGTGTTTCGTCGTACGTCTCGCCCCCGGCGACCGTCGCGGCCATCGCGATGGAGAGGACCAGCGAACCGGCGGTCGCGGCGATGCCGGGGATGGCACCGCCTTTCGGCAGCAGGTCACGGCCCGAGAGGCCGACCCCGACTGCGATCAGGAACGAGAGGAACGGGAGCAGTACGATGGCCGGTGCGAAGTCGAAGATTCCTGCCATAAGTTACCACCTCATCGTCGTCGCTTCGGTCACGTCCACGTCCTTGAAGTTCCGGTACAGCACGAGGATGATCCCGATACCGATCGCGACCTCGGCGGCCGCGAGCGCCATCGTGAACAGACTGAACGTCTGCCCCGTGACGTTGCCCCAGTAGAAGGAGAACGCCACGAGGTTGATGTTCGCCGCGTTGAGCATCAACTCGACGGACATCAGGAACAACAGCGCGTTCTTGCGCGTCAGCAGGCCGAACACGCCGATGCAGAACACGGCCGCCGACATCACCAGGTACGCTTCGGGCGGAGCGAACATCAGTCGTCACCCCCCCGGAACGTCTCTTTGATCTCTCGACCGCCGTCGGCGAGGACGTCGCCGATGCCCTGCTCGTCGTCGCGCTTGGCGAGGAATACCGCGCCGTCGATGGCGACGTCGAGCGCGATGGCGATCAGGATGAACGCGACGACGAAGCCTTCTCCGGAGACGACGGCCCCGGAGATGACCTCGGCATCGATGTTGAACATCGCGTAGCCGATACTCGCGGTGATCGACGCCCCGCTCGTGAACCCGGCAGCCTCCCCGAAGGAGGCCTGCAGGAACACGGCCGCGAGGACGGCGAACAGCGCCACCGCCGCCAACCCGGGAACGAGGTGCCCCCCGAGTTTCAGGCGCGGTCGCGTGCTCGAGCCGTCGCTCACGCCTCGAACACCTCCATTGCCTCCGGTTCACCCTCCCTGCGCACCAGCATCACGGCGAACGTGATGAGGATGAGAACCCCGCCAACGTAGACGAGGATCTGCATGGCGGCCAGGAACTCCGCCTGTAACATCACGTAGTGCACCGCGACGCTGAGCAGCGCGGCCCCGAGGAAGAGTGCGGAGTGCCACACGTCCTCCGCGAGCACCACGCCCAGACTGCTCCCCACCGTGACGATGGCGAACAGCGCGAACGCGATAGTCTCTACAACCATTACCCGACACTCCCGGCGGAGTCCGTTTGAAGGTTTCGAGAACGCTTCGCGCGTGTGCGGCGTAATGCGCGTGCAGGGACCGGGATGATCGGTCGGACAAACGGGCACTCACGACTACGTGTGTGACACCGAACAGCAGCAAACAGACACTGATACGGCGTCTATCGAGTGATACGTGGAGCGCGGGGGTTCGGCGTCGACCCGAATCGAGCGGCGAGACGAGTGCCGCGGTGGCCGCGTCGCTGTCGAAGCACGGTGAACGGGTGGAGAACCCGGATGGTCGACGACCGCGTCGTCGACGATTACTGGTAGTCGACTTCGCCGTCGCCCTCGCCGATCCACGCGTTGCGGTCGGGGTTGCGGGAGTTGAGCGGGTCGATCCCCTTGTACCAGGGAACGTTCTTCAACTGCTCTTTGTTGTAGACGAAGTCGTCTTTCGTGTCGGCGGTGAACTCGAAGTTCTGCGTCAGCAGGATGGCGTCCACCGGACACACCTCCTCGCACAGGCGGCAGTAGATGCACTGCCCGATGTGGAGGTTGTACTGTTCGCCGTTGCGCTGGTCGTCCTGCACGATCTGGATCGTGTCGTTCGGACAGACGTTCTCACACTGGCGGCACCAGATGCACCGCTCCTGAGAGAACTTGTGGACCCCGCGGAACCGCGGGCTGACCTCGGGCGCGACGTCCGGGTACTCGACCGTGAACGTCTTGCCGTCCAGCGCGTGCTTCATCGTCGTTGCCATTCCTTTGAGTAGTCCGATCATAGCGTTTGGAGCACCCCCACGATGACTGCGGTGAGGACGAGGTTCGCGAACGAGAGCACCAGCATGCCCTTCCAACCGATCTCGATGAACTGGTCAACGCGAAGCCGCGGCACCGCAGAGCGGAGCCACTGCGTGAGCAGGAAGAACGCCCAGATCTTCGCGGTGAACCAGACGATCCCCAGCGCCTCCGGGCCAGGCCCGGCCGGGCCACCGAGGAACAGCGTCGCCGCGATAGCGCCGCCGAGGAAGATGTGGATGAACTCACCCAGGTAGATGAGCACGAAGTAGACGGAGGAGTACTCTGTCTGGTACCCGGCGACAATCTCTGTCGGCGCTTCGGGGATGTCGAACGGGTTCCGCCCGACCTCCGCGACGTTCGCCACGACGAACAGCACGAACGCGAACGGGTTCACGAGCGCGAACCACTGCGGGATCGCGATCCCGGCGACGCTGATGAACGTCGCCTGCTGTGCCGCGACGATTTCGCTCATCCGGATCGATCCGGTGAACAGCACCACCGAGATGCCGGTGACGATGAGGGGAATCTCGTAGGCGATGTTGGACGCGACGGCGCGCAGGCCGCCGAGCAGGCTGTACTTGTTGTTCGACGCGTACCCCATCATAATCAGCCCCAGCGAAGCGATGGAGGAGGCGGCGAACGCGAACGCGAGTCCCGTCTCGGGGTCGGCGAGGTGGATGCCGCTCCCCATCGGGATGACCGCGAAGCCGAGCAGCGCCGAGAACGGAATGAGGAGCGGACCCAGATCCCACGCGGGACGGTCCACGCCCTCCGGCACGATCAACTCCTTCGAGAGGAGGCGCACCGCGTCGGCGACGATGACGAACAGGCCGAACGGCCCGATCCGGTTGACCGCGATGCGGTCGGTGAACGCCGCCGTGATCTTCCGTTTCGCCCACGGGCCCGCGAAGGCCGTGTTGATGAGCAGGAAGTTGGCGATGAGGAACGCCCCCAGTAGCGCCGCGACCACGTCGGCCGCGAGGCCGCCGAACGGGAGCAGGTTCACGATGATATCCGGCAGCGGGGTCATCGAGGACCCCTGGAGCAGTGCCCCACCGGTCATCTGTCCACCTCACCGAGGACAATGTCCAGGCTGCCGAGTGCGGCGATGAGGTCGGGCACGTACTCGCCCTCCGCCATCTCCGGCAGCGTCTGGAGGTTCGAGAAGCACGGCGACCGGATCTTGAACCGAGCCGGCTTGTCCGTGCCGTCCGAGCGCATGTAGATGCCGAGTTCACCCTTCGCGCCCTCGACTGCGCGGTAGATCTCGGTGTCGTCGTCGGGCTTGAGCGTCCGCGGGACGTTGGCCTGGATGGTGCGGTCCTCCTCGGGCCAGTCTTCGAGCAGGTCGATACACTGCTCGATGATCTTCGCGGACTCCTCAACCTCGCGCAGGCGCACGAGCAGGCGGCTGTAGTTGTCACAGCCGTCCTCGGTGACGACGTCCCAGTCGAGTTCGTCGTAGTAGCCGTACGGGTCGTCGCGGCGCAGGTCGTAGTCGACGCCGGAGCCACGGGCGACCGGGCCCGTCGCACCGTACGACTTCGCGACCTCCGGAGGCAGGACGCCGGTGTCGATGGTGCGCATCTGGAGGATCTCGTTCGACGAGATGAGGTCGTGGTACTCCTCCAGCGCCTCCGGCAGGTCCTCGAGGAAGTCGCGGGTCTTCTCGAAGAACTCCTCGCGGGGTTCGGGCAGGTCCCAGACGACCCCGCCCAGGCGGAAGTAGTTGAACATCAGCCGCTGACCAGTGAGGTCTTCGAGGATGTTCTGGGTCTTCTCGCGGTCCCGGATCGCGTACATGAAGATGGCGGTGAAGTCGCCGTACACGTCGAGCGCGAACGTCCCGACCGCGAGCATGTGCGCCGCGATACGGCACAGTTCCGCGCCCATCGTCCGGATGACCTGTGCGTACTCGGGCACCTCGATGTCAGCCATATCCTCGGCCGCACGCGCGTACGCCCACTCGTTGAGCAGGCCTGCCGAGATGTAGTCCCAGCGGTCGGGGTACGGCATAATCTGGTGACGATAGGTGCCGTTCTGACAGATCTGCTCCTCACAGCGGTGGAGGTAGCCGATGTCGCTCTCGACGTCGGCGACCTGTTCGCCGTCAAGGACGGTTTTCAGGTGGAGGACACCGTGGGTCGCGGGGTGGTGCGGCCCGATGTTGAGGTACATCGTGTCGGTGTCCTGTTCGTCGCGCTGGTCCGGGTTGAGCGGGTTCGCGTGCTCGCGCAGGGGGACGACCTGCGGTCGGTCCTGGTCGTAGTCTTCGGCCAGGGGGTGGCCCTGCCACGTCTCGGGCAGGAGGATGCGACGCAGGTCCGGGTGGTCGTCGTACTCGATGCCGACGAGGTCGTACGCCTCTCGCTCGTGCCAGTCGGCGGTGCGGAACACCGCTTCGCCGGACTGCGAGACGGGGTTCTCGCGGTCGGCGGGAACGACGATGCTGACTTCCTGGGTCGGGTCGTCGTACTTCTTCAGGTGGTAGATGGACTCGTAGCGGTCCTCGTACTCCTGGGCCGTGACACACGAGAGGTGGTCGAAGCCGGCGTCGTTCTTCAGCGTGGAGAGGACTGCCTGCACCTCGTCGGGTCGGACGACGTAGCCGGGCGCGTTCAGGTGCTCCTCGCGGCCGATGACGTGGTCGCCGAGCAACTCGGCGATCTCGTCGGCGGTCTGTGCCTCGACGGTCGCCGGAACGTCCGGCTCTGGTTCTTCCAGACTCATGGTTATGGGGAGTCCGCCCAGTTGTAGCGCATCACGAGGTCGTCCTCGTTGATTTCCTTGGCGAGTTGCTGGACGATCTCGTCGCGGTCGAGGTCACCGAACTGTTCGAGTTCGTACGGCTTCACCGTCACCGGCGACGACTCGCCGTTGGCGATGCGCTCCTGCAGTTTGGCGACGCCGTACACCAGCGCCTCGGGCCGGGGCGGGCAGCCGGGGACGTGGATGTCCACCGGGATGACCTCCTCGGCGCCCTTGATCACGTTATACCCCTCCTGGAACGGACCGCCGGAGATGGTACACGAGCCCATGCCGATGACGAACTTCGGCTCGGGCATCTGGTCGTACACGCGCTTCATCCGCGGCGCGAACTTCGAGACGATGGTCCCGGGAACGATGATCACGTCCGCCTGTCGCGGCGACGCGCGCGGGACACCCGCGCCGAAGCGGTCGAGGTCGTGTTTCACCGCGTAGGTGTGCATCATCTCGATGCTGCAGCACGCGATACCGAACTGCAGCATAAACATCGAGGAGCCGCGCACCCAGTTCATGAACTTGTCGAACTTGGTGAGGATGAACGGCGAGGAGCCGAACGCTTCACGCAGCTTCGAGTTGAAGCGGTTGTCCTCGCCCGTCATCCGGGCGTCCCGGGTGTCGGTCAGTACGTCGCTGTCGTCCGTGACGAACGGTCTGTTGTCGCTGCTCATTGGTTCGTACGCTCCGTCTTCTGTCTCGCTGCACGCGGGCTAGATGCCCACTTCACAGCGCCCTGTCGCCACGCCCACACGAGACCGACGACGAGGATCCCGATGAAAATCAGCATCGGGAGCAGTACCGTCGCGAGGCCCACACCCGACGCAAGCGCGGACTGGTAAATCACCGTCCACGGGAAGATCAGGACGGTCTCGATGTCGAACACGACGAACAGCAGTGCAACCATGTAGTACTGGATGTTGAACTGGATGCCCGTCGCCGATCCCGTCGGGATCTCACCGGACTCGTAGGTGGCGCTCTTGCCTTGCTCTGGCACGCTCGGACGGAGGATCGCGGACACGGTCATCATCCCTAGTGGGATGCCCACGCCCATCACCGCCAACGCGCCGATCGCTATCCATGGATTCATACCGGGTTCTCCGTATCGTACGTCGGTTTGGAGCCCCCACAGATAAGTGCTTCACTTACGCGTGCCCGCGCGGACCGCCGCGTGGAGCGCTAACACGGTGGCGTCCGTCGGATCTGAACCGACGAGAATCGCCACTCGCCCGCCCGCTATCGGCCGTCGTCTCGGCGTGACTCGCGAAAGCCCGCGACCCCCAGATCGTGGAGGGCAGCGGAGACGTCGGCGACGCCGCCCTTCAGGTTCTCGTGGTAGTCGACGAGTCGCTCTTCAATCACGTCGTGTTCCCGCGCGAGCACCTGCGCGGCCGACAGCCCCGCGTTGAACGACTTGCCCGCGTCAACGGCGACGATGGGCGCGCCCGTCGGCATCCCGATGACCGAGTCGACCGACTTCTCCTGCACCGGCACACCGATCACTGGGATCGGATACGCGATGCTCGCGGTCATATTCGGGAGGTCCGCAGACTTGCCGCCTGCACCCGCGATGATCACGTCGAGGCCGCGGTCGTCGGCCGTCTCCCCATACGCGTACAGCAGTTCGGGCGTCCGGTGGGCGGAGACGACGTACGCCTCGTAGGTGAAGCGAGCGTCGGGCACGTCGTGAAAGTCGGTCTGCTCGGCGAATCCGAGTTCGTCGAGGGCGTCGAACGCCCCCTGCATCACGTCCAGATCCGAGTCCGACCCCATAATCACGCCTACGTCGGGCGTCGTCGCGGGGTCGGCGTCGCTGTTCGCCTCCGATTCGAGTCGGTCGATGAGGTCGGCTACGGTCGTCATAGTGGGTGTGTCGTCGGTGATGTCGTCGGTAGTGTCGCAGTCGCTCGACTCACTCCTCGAACGTCAGGCCGTCGCGCAGGTCGCGGGCCCGAGCGAGTAGTTCGTCGCGGTCGGCGTCACGGTCGTCGCCGTCGCCGATGAGCGTCAGGTGGCCCATCTTCCGCAGGGGCCGGGCCTCGTGTTTGCCGTACCAGTGGAGAGTGGCGTTCGGCGCGGCCAACACGTCCTCGACGCCCGAGAGTCGGGCCGCAGTCGGTTCGGCTACGTCGCCGAGGACGTTCGCCATCACGGTTGGGGACCGTGCCTCCGCAGTCGCCAGCGGCCATCCGAGCGCCGCACGGACGTGTTGCTGGAACTGCGAGGCCGTCGCGCCCTCGATGGTCCAGTGGCCGGAGTTGTGCGGGCGCGGGGCGACCTCGTTGACCAGCACGTCGCCCGCGGCTCGCGGGTCGCTTCGCTCCCCGCTCGCGTCCGAGGCGCTCCGCGCCTCGCTCACCTCGAACAACTCCATCGCGAACACGCCGCGCCCGTCAAGCGTCTCTAAGGTGTCGAACGCTACCTCGCGAGCACGCTCGGCGACCGCCGCCGAACACCGGGCGGGCGCGACCGTCTCGCGAAGTATCTCCTCGCGGTGGACGTTCTCGACGACGGGGAACGCCCGTCGCTCGTCGTCGCCACGCACCGCGACGACCGACAGTTCCCGCTCGAAGTCGATCAGTTCCTCGGCCATCGCGCCATCCTCGCCCGCGCCGACCTCCGCGAGTTTCGCGGCGTAGTCGTCGCCCGGGTGGACGGGGACGTTCCCGCGGCCGTCGTAGCCACCGGTGCGGGCTTTCAGCATACAGCCGTCGAATCGCTCCACGGCGTCGGCGAGGTCGGCGGCGTCGTCGACAGCGACGAACTCCGGGACCGGGACGCCCGCGTCGGCGAACGCCCGCTTCTGCACGAGTTTGTCTTGGATCGTTCGCAGCGCCGCCGGCGAGGGATTGACCGGCACGTCGAACTCCGCCTCGACGGCTTCGAGGAGGTCGGGGTCGGCGAGTTCGATCTCGAGCGTCAGTGCGTCGGCGCGGTCGGCGAGTTCGCGGACCGCGTCGGGGTCGTCGAACGACCCTTCGATCTGGTCGGCGACCCGCGATGCGGGGCAGTCGGGCGTCGGGTCGAGGACGACCACGTCGACGCCCATCGGGGAGGCCGCCTCCGCGAGCATCCGGCCGAGTTGACCGCCGCCGACGACGCCGAGCGTCGGACCTGGACACGTCGGGTTCACGGACGGCGGTTCGGCACCTCCTCGAATAAATCTTGTCTCAGACGCCGGCGAATAGGCACGAACGCGCATACCTCCGCGGTTCGGTGGTCGCCGGATGCGGCCGGTCGTTCACGCGGGCGTCAGCGGACGACCGGCCAGTGCACCCCGACGGTCGCCGTCGGGTGCGGTGTCGTCGGTAGCGACGTCGACGCTCGCCGACGCACCGGACCCACTGCGCGCGTTCGCCAACGCCTCGTCGTCGATGAACACGACGATGTGTTCGGTCCAGAGGCGATAGTCGTACTCGCGGGCGGTGTACCCGTCGAGCATCGTGGTGAGGCGGTCGGCGTCCTGCGGCTTTGCGATGACGACCGGCGGCATCTCGTCGGCGGGCGGCAGTCCATCGAAGCGAGCCTCCGGCGGCGTCGACGTCACCTCCGCGTCGTGGAGTTCGAGGTACCACGGCGTCGGGAGCCGCGAGTGCCAACTCGGGCCGCCGGGGGGCATCCGGTCGACGCTCGACTCGTCGGAGACATACAGTCTGGTGCCGCGCGTCGTGGACGTCCCGACCCACAGCACGTCCGTCCCCTCGTTGTTGCGGGCGACTGCGCCGGCGTCCTGTAACGCCTGCTTGTAGGCGTTCTCCGGTTGCGCCCACTGGAGCACCTGTTTGTCCTCTGCCGACGCAGAGTTCCAGTAGTCGGCGGTAGGAGCGACGACGCCCGCGACGGCCGCGAGGACGATGACACCCGCGAGCGCCGCCGTCACGGCGTCGTCGCGCGTTATCGACACGTCGAGCGTGTCGACGATGTACGTCAGACCGACCGCGGCCGGAATCGCCAGCGGGAGCGTGATATGGACCGCTGCCCACGGCGCTTGAATGTCGGTGGCGACGGGGTAGCCGACGACCGACGCCAGCCCCCAGTACGTCGCGAACGCGACCAGCGGGCGGGTTCCACGCTCGGTTCCGTAGCCGTCGGCGAGGAAGCCAACGGCCGCGAATACGACGAGGACGCCCGACCCGTACGCCATCGTCTCGAGAATGTCGTACAGGAACGGTGCATACGGGTGGCCCGAGTGGTTGCCCGACGCCCACGTGCCCCAGAACTTCTCGCCCGCGCCCCACGTCGCCTCGTACCAGACGCCACCGAGCGTCGGCGGCGTCGTCCCCGCGGGTACCGACGCGAGGCCGAGCGCCTGCCACACGTCCGGTCGCGGCGCGTAGAAGAACGCCGTCGTCAGCAGGAACGTCGCGGCGACGCCGACCGCGCCGAGCGGAATCCAGACGGCGAGGTGGCCGAGATAGCCCGCCTCCGAGACGTACGCGGCGTCGGGGTCGCGCTTGCGAACCAGGCGTTCGATGACACCTCGCGTCCGCGACCCTGCGGTCCAGTCGTCGAGATAGTGACCGAGTGCGACGACCTCACCGATCAGTGCGTCCACCAGCGACCCGGTACGCCGCGCCGAGCGGAGCACGCGGTGGTCGAGGAGGAGGAATCCCGCACCGAGGAAGCACGCGAGGTACACCAGCGCGTTCTCCTTCGCGGTGAAGCCCAACCCCAGCAACACGGCCGAACCGAACAGCGGGAGCGTCCGCTTGGAGTCGACGGCGTAGACGACGAGGACGAACGCAGCGACACAGAACGACCCGACGAGGACGTCCCCGCGCATAAACCGCCCGTAGTAGACGAGCAGGGGATCGACTGCCAGCAACAGCGCCAGCGCGACCTGTTCGCGGCCTCGGAGGCGGTCGCGGAGCAACAGCACCGACAGCGGCAGTAACCCGCCGACGACGGCGACCGGGAGACGAGCGGCGAAATCCGAGGCTCCGATGATGTCGAACAAGACGTTGTTGACGACGGGCAGGAACGGCCCGTGGATGATCGGTCGGTAGAAGAACTCGCCGGTGGCGTCGAACCGGAGGATCCAGTAGCCGACGCGTCCCTCGTCCCAGTGGAAGATTCGCGCACCGAGTTCGACCGTCCGGAGGAGGAGTCCCCCGACGACGATGAGGACGACGGCGACGGTCGTCGGGTCGCCCACGCGGTCGTCGATAGCGGCGGTCAGGCGGTCGAGCGGCGACCCCGCGGGTGTGCTCGCCGTCGCTGCCGGGTCGGGCGTCGGTGCGGTCGACTCGGAATCGGCCGGGGAGGTATCGCACTCACCGGTGCCGGCGGCGGCGTCGGGGCCAGCGTCGGCGTCGGCCGCCCCGCCGTCGGCGGGCGTCCCGTCGGGGGCGGGGTCGGACCCGCCGGCGGGGTCACTCATTGCCGAGCGGTCACACGCCGCCGGTAACAACTCTTGTGTTTCCGCTTGTGTCTCGGCAGGCGTCGGACCCACGCGGCGTCGACGTGGACGGCGAACACACGGGGAGAATCGGGAGTGGTCACATCGGCCACGAGCGGTACGCATTTGACTGCCCCGACCATCGTCCTCGGTAATGACCGAGACTACACTCGGCCTGGTGGTCGCGCGATACTACGCGTCCATCGCCGAGGCGATGGAAGAGTCCGCACGCGAGGCCGTCGCGGCCCGCAACGCACGGATCACCGAGACCGTCGACGTGCCCGGTGCGTACGATGCGCCGCTGGCGGCCGACCGCCTCGCCCGCCGCGACGACATCGACGCCGTCGCCGTCGTCGGCACCATCGTCTCCGGCGACACCGACCACGACCAGGTGATCGGACAGGCCACCGCGAGTAAACTCGCGGACGTGAGCATCGACCGCGACACGCCCGTCACGTTCGGTGTCTCCGGCCCCGGACAGAGCGGTGCGGAGGCACGCGACCGCGTACAGAAGGGTGCCGAGGCCGCAGACGCGGCCGTAGACCTGGCTGAGAGCCTCCCGGAACCGGAGGTGGCCGCGTGAGCGAGTTCAGTTACGACTTCGCCGACCGCGTCGGTCGCGTGGAGCCATCGGCGACGCTCGCCATCTCCAACGCCGCGAGCGAACTGGAGGCGGAGGGCCACGACGTCGTCGACCTGTCGGTCGGCGCACCGGACTTCCCGACGCCGGAGAACGTCACCGAGGCGGGCAAGGCCGCGATGGACGCCGGGCACACCGGCTACACCTCCTCGAACGGCGTCCCCGAACTGAAAGAGGCAATCGCCGAGAAACTCCGCGCCGACGACATCGACGCCGACGCCGACGAGGTCATCGTCACGCCCGGCGCGAAGCAGGCGCTGTACGAGACGGTCCAGACGCTCATCGACGACGGCGACGAAGTGGTCCTGTTGGACCCCGCGTGGGTGTCCTACGAGGCGATGGTGAAACTCGCGGGTGGCGACCTCACCCGCGTCGACACGTCGGCGTACGGCTTCTCGCTGGAGAAGAGCCTCGACGGCCTCGCGGCCGCCGTCTCCGACGAGACGGCGCTGCTCGTCGTCAACTCGCCGTCGAACCCCACGGGCGCAGTGTACTCCGACGCCGCACTGGAGGGCGTGCGCGACCTCGCCGTCGACCACGACTTCGCGGTTATCTCCGACGAAATCTACGACGAGATCGTGTACGACGTCGAGCAGACGAGCCTCGCTAGCCTCGACGGGATGGCCGACCGCACGGTCACGATCAACGGCTTCTCGAAGGCGTACTCGATGACCGGGTGGCGACTCGGCTACCTGCACGCGAAGGGCGACCTGATCGGGCAGGCGGGCAAACTCCACAGCCACTCCGTCTCGTGTGCGACGAACTTCGTCCAGCGAGCGGGTATCGAGGCGCTCCGCAATACCGACGAGGCAGTCGAGGAGATGCGCGCAGCGTTCGAACAGCGGCGCGATATGCTCGTGGACCTGCTGGCGGAGCACGGCGTCGACGTGGCAGTGCCCGACGGTGCGTTCTACATGATGCTCCCCGTCGACGACGACGACTCGACGTGGGCCGAGGAGGCGATCCAAGAGGCGCACGTCGCGACCGTTCCGGGGTCGGCGTTCGGCGCGCCCGGCTACGCCCGGATCAGTTACGCCGCGAGCGAGGAGCGACTGCGTGAGGGCGTCCAGCGGCTCGTCGACGAAGGACTGCTCGGCGACGACTGAGCGATCGGGGCGAGCGTTTCTTACACGAACACCCGTTCTAACTCCATTCTCCGCGTTCCACTCTCCGGAGAGAGACCCGCATCCGTGCTGGAAGTTATATGCGAGAGCGACGGATGTGGCGTATCGAATGCGCGTCGCCGACCTCCCGCTCGCCCCCGAGTACGTCGACCACTTCGCCGCACAGGGGATCGAGGAGTTGTACCCCCCGCAGGCGGCGGCGGTCGAGGCTGGCGTGTGCGACGGCGACAACGTCGTCGCCGCGGTGCCGACGGCCTCCGGGAAGACGTTCGTCGCGGAGTTGGCGCTCCTCACCGCCGACGGGCCGGGCCTGTACGTCTGCCCGCTTCGGGCGCTGGCACGCGAGAAGTACGAGGAGTTCGACGCCTTGCCCGGCGTCGATGCTGGCATCTCGACGGGCGACTACGACTCGGCCGCGAGCGACCTCGCCAGCAACGACATCGTCGTCGCCACCAGCGAGAAAGTCGACTCCGCCATCCGCAACGGCGCGGAGTGGGTGGCGGACTTGGCGTGCGTCGTCGTCGACGAGGTCCACCTGCTCGGCGCGGCCGGACGCGGCCCGACGCTTGAAGTGACGCTGGCGACGCTCCGGCGGCAGGCACCTGACGTGCAGATCGTCGCGCTGTCTGCCACCGTCGACAACCCCGAGGACATCGCAGACTGGCTGGACGCGGACCTGGTCGAGTCGACGTGGCGGCCGGTCGACCTCCGAGTGGGCGTCCACGCGGATGACACCGTCCGCTTCGACGACGGTACCGACCTCCGCGTGCCGGTCGACACAGCCGACCCGGAGACGAACGCCGACACCGAGGTGACGGCCGAACTGGTTCGCGGAGCGGTCGAAGACGGCGGCCAGGCGCTGGCGTTCGTCCGCTCGCGCCGGGAGGCGGAGGCGCTGGCTGACCGCCTGCGCGAGGAGCGCCTCTCGAACGCTGTCGTCCCCGACGGCGCGACCGACGACCCCGCGATGGCGGCCGCGGAGGTGGCAGAGGAAGTCCGCGAGGCGGGCGCAACCGGCACCGGCGAGCGACTCGCGGAGTCGGCCGCGTGGGGCGTCGCGTTCCACCACGCCGGCCTCTCGTCTGACCACCGGGCGCTCGTCGAGCGGGCGTTCCGCGAGCGCCGTCTCGCGGTCATCTGCGCGACGCCGACGCTCGCGGCGGGCGTGAACGTCCCCGCACGGCGGGTGGTCGTCCGCGACCAACAGCGGTACACCGGGTCGGGAACCGAGTGGCTGCCCGTCCTCGAAGTCCACCAGATGTGCGGGCGGGCGGGTCGCCCCCACCTCGACCCGTACGGCGAGGCGGTCCTCGTCGCCGGCGACGACGAGGGCCGCGAGGACCTGTGGGAGCGGTACGTCACCGCCGACGCCGAGCGAGTCGAGTCGAAACTCAGGGACAGAGGTGCGCTGCGAACCCACACGCTGGCGCTCGTCGCCACCGGCTTCGCGGGGTCACAGGCGGAGGTACTCGACGCGTTTGCAGGCACGTTCTACGCCTCGCGCACGCCGAACCCGGACCTGGGCGGCGTCGTCGGCGACGCCATCGCGTCGCTCATCGACGACGGCCTCCTCGCACCCACCGACGACGGCATCGAGGCGACGCCGCTCGGCGAACAGGTGTCCCGGCAGTACGTCACTCCCGAGACCGGGGTTCGTATCGTCGAGGGCCTGCGGACGGTCGAGGCGATGGACCCCGACGACGTGACTGAACTCACCGCGCTGGAGATCGTCTGCGACACGCCCGATATGGTGGACACGTATCTCGGAAACGCCGAACGCGCGGACATCTACCAGTACGCACGATCCAACGCGGCGCACCTCACGACGGAGATGATGGAGGCCGACGACTTCGAGGGGTGGCTCGAGTCGGTGAAGACCGCCCGCATCCTCCGCGAGTGGGTCGAAGGCGCGAGCGTCGAGGAACTGGTCGACGCCTACCGCATCGGGCCGGGCGACCTCGAATCGCGGATCGAGCGTGCAGAGTGGCTGCTCGGTGCCGCGGACGCCCTCGCCGAGGTGGTCGGCGTGTCGATGCCGGCGTTCTCGTCGACGCGGGCGAGACTCTGAGCGGCGTCACTCTCCTCGCTCGTACGCGCCCGCCTTTCGCAGTTCGCCCGCCCGTTCGAGGACGCTCGGGGTGCGGCAGACGCCAGATTCGCCGGCCGCCTGCGGGACGACGCAGTTGTTGCAGTCTTCACAGACGACGCGTGCGTCTGCCTCGGCCAGCAGTCGCGCCGGGAGGCCCGGTTCGGCGTAGAACGGCCGCGCCATCCCGACGGCGTCGGCCGCGGCGTCGGTTGCGACGGCGCGGCCGTGGTCGTCCTCCTCACCGAGAAGCCCCTCGATAGTCGGTCGGTCGCGGATCCCGCCCTCGCAGAACACGGGCACGTCGACTCGGTTTCGAACGCGCTGACAGAGGTCGGCGTTCCACGCCGTCTCCCGCGTGTAGACGAGTGACTCGGCCCAGTTTGCGGCGGCGACGAGCGCCGCCCGCGGGCGCGACCCGAAGGCGTCGACGTACCCCTCGCGGAAGCGTTCGTCGCGCCACGAGCGACCGGGGAACGCCCCGCGGATGATGCTCATGTCCCAGAAGACGGAGCCGTTCACCGGGACGAGGGCGTCGTAGCCCGCCGCCTCCAGTCGTTGGCACAGGCGAACACAGTCGGCGGCCGATAGCGCCGCCCCGATTCCCGGTGGAGCCTCCGTCTCGGCGGGCACTTTCGTCATCACCGGAATGTCGCCCGTGCGATCGCGGATAGCCGCGAGGAGTACCTCGAAGAAACGCGCAGGGTCGCCGAACTCGTCGTCACGGCGGTTGTAGAACGGAGAGGCGAACTGGTGGACGATGCCCATATTCGCGCCCGCGACGTGGATCAGGTCGTACCCGGCGTCGACGGCGGCGGCCGCCGCCCGCCCGAAGTCGGCGGCGAGTTCGTGACACTCCGCCGTCGAGAGGACGTGCGCGTCGTACGCGAGGAAGCCGAGGCGGTCGAGTAGGCGCAACGGTCGCGGCGGGTCCGACACCGCGAGTTGCCGCACGTCGGGATTTCGGTCACGGTAGCCCGCGTGCCACGTCTCCATCGAGCGCAGACCGCCGTGTTCCAACTGGATCGCGATCCGACCGCCGTGGTCGTGGATCGCGTCCGTGAGACGCGAGAGGTCGGCGACGAACTCGGGGTCGTGGACGCGAGTCATCCCCGGCGCTGCACACCCGCCCTCGCCACGGACGATGGTTGCGCCCTGACAGACGAGTCCCGCACCGGCGGCCGCGGCGGGTTCCAGATCCGCGATCAACGTGTCGACCGCGTCGGGGCCGTTGCCCGCGTGTTCGAGGAGGGGAGCGCGATAGAGACGGTTGGGGAGCGTGACGCCCCCGACGTCGAGGGAGTCGGTGAGGTGCGGCACGTAAACTCGTACCACGCTCACCGACAAGAACGCTCGCCCGACACGTCGAACGCGTCGGCAGGTTCATCGGGCCCGCGTCGGCAGGGGGAGTATGCCCGGCGACAGCGCCCCCTCGAACGGCCTCGGCGACGACACGAACGCGACAGAACCGACGGACGACAGCCCCGGCCCGACGCCGTTTCGCTACCAAGCGGAGGTCGACCCCGGCGAGACACGCCACTTCCGCCACGAGGTCGGCGAGACGTACCTGGGCGACTCCGTCGAGATACCCGTCACCGTGATCAACGGCGAACACGACGGCCCGACGGTGTTTCTGACGGCGGCCATCCACGGCGACGAACTCAACGGGGTGAAGGTGTTGCAGGAGGTAGCCGACGGCTACGCCCCCGCACAGATCCACGGGACGCTCGTGTGTCTCCACGTCTGCAACGTCCCTGGCTACCTCGCCCAACAGCGGTATCTCCCCATCTACGATCAGGACCTCAATCGCTCGTTCCCCGGAAAGCCGCGGTCGAACACGGCCGAGCGGATGGCCAACGCCATCTACGAGACGTTCATCAAGCAGTGCGACCTGGGACTGGACTTCCACACGTCCACGCGCGGGCGAACGACGATGTATCACGTTCGCGCCGATATGAACCGCCCCGAAGTCGCTCGCCTCGCGCGGGCGTTCGGGAGCAACGTCGTCCTCTCAGGAGAGGCCGACGGCGGGAGCCTGCGCAGCGTCGCCTCCACCGCCGGAATCCCGACCATCACCATCGAGATGGGTCGGGCCCACCGCTTCCAGCCGGAACTGATCGAGCGCGGACTCGAGGGCGTCGAGAGCGTCCTCGCCGAGTTCGACGTGCTCCCCAACAGGTCGGTCATCTATCCCGGGTGGCGCCGCATCGTCGACGCCGCGAACGACAAGACGTGGCTCCGCGCGGACACCGGGGGACTCGTCGATATGGAGTACGACGCGCCGCTGGTGTACGAGGGCGACACGGTCTGCACCATCACCGACCACTTCAAGACGCGCGAACGGGCGATCCGCGCACCGTTCACCGGCCTCGTCGTCGGCGCGTTGCAGAACCCCGTCGCCGCGCCCGGCCACCCGCTGTGTCACCTCGTGAGCGTCGACGAGGAGACGGCCGCCGAGATTCAGCGAGAGATCGACAGCGGGGAGTTTTCGGAGCGACCGTGGGCGTAGGCGCACCTCGCGTGCGCCGTCCCTCACGGTCGGTTCGAACAAGACGGCCCTGGGCCTGAGCGCGAGGCACGAGCATTGCGAGTGCCTCGATGCGAACGGCGAACGAAGTGAGCCGTGAGCGAGCGACTGCGATCGAGTCTCCCCACGGCCGCCCGCGACCGCTCACTCCGCGTCGCCGACCTGTTCGTGTGTGTGGTGGTAGAACTGCACCACCGGCTTCCCGTCGTCGCCAGCGACGGGTTCGAAGCAGACCCGGCGATACCGCTCGTTGTCGAGGAGATTCACCAACAGGCCGGCGTCGTGGACGGAGACGGAGTCGTAGTCGGCCCCGCAGGTCGGGCACGTCGCGGGAGCGTCGTCGGGGACGCGCACGAGTGAACGATGGGCGCGGTAGCGAAAAGCGGTTCGCCGGTGGCCGTGGACAGACAGCGCGTGACGCTCAGCAGGCCCCACCGCCCGCACCGCCGGCCGCCCCTGCTCCCGCACAGGACGCGCCCGCGGCCCCCGCGGCGGCGGCCATCGCCGCGGTGCTCCCGCCGGTGACGACGGCGGCGTTTGCAGTTCGGCTGTAATCTTCGGGCTCACCCCACGCGACGGGGGCCACCTCGTCGTCGATGTCGTCGGCGTCCTCGACGGCGCGGCGGAGGTCCGCGAGCGAGAACCCAGCGTCCGTCGCGTAGCGGTCCACGAGGGCGTCGGTCAGGAGGACGCGCCGGCACGCTTCGGCCTCAAACAGTTCGTCACCGTCGAAGGTGAACTGCACGTCGTAGTGGCGGACGAACACGTCGTCGAACGGCCCCTGCACCGCCTCGGCCGCGAGGCCGACCAGGTCCCACACGCGGTCCATATCGGGGTTCTCGACTTCTTCACCGAGCGAGAAGCGCGCGATAGGCACGACGACCGGTTCGCCGTCTGGTCCCTCGTTGACCACGGCGACGCCGGTGACGCCGCAGTCGTCGACCGACCGGGCGCTTGCGTCGACAGCCTCGCGGAGCGCCTCGTCGGCCGCCTCCTGGCGAGATTCGAGGTCGACCTGTTCGTCCGGCGTCTCCGATCCGAGCAAGCGTTCGAGCAGGGAGGGCATCACCCGCCGATAGCGACGGCGGGGGCTTCGGCGTTTCGGCCACCTGCGTCGTCAGTACGCCACGTCGAGTCTACGCCGCGTCGACAGCCTGGCGGACGGTCTCGTACTCCTCGTCTGAGTAGGCGATGAAGCGCACGTCCGACAGCGAGTCGGCGTCGAACGCGCGTATCTCCTCAGCGATGACCCGTGCGCCCTCCGCGAGGTCGTAGCCCGCGACACCCGCTCCGAGCGCAGGGATCACGAGCGACTCGCAGTCGCGGGCGTCGGCGGCTTCGAGGGCGTTTCGCGCCGCGTCGCGGATGCTCGCTTCGGTCGCCTCCCCGTCGCCGTAGTGTGGCATCGCCGCGGCGTGGATGACGTACTCGGCGTCGAGGTCGAACGCCCCCGTCACGGCCGTCTCACCGAGGTGGACCGGGCCGGCGGCGACGGCTGCCTCCTGGAGTTCCTCGCCGCTGACGCGGCGGAGTGCCCCAGCGACGCCGCTCCCCATGTGGAGGCTCGTGCCCGCGGCGTTCACCAACGCATCGGCGGACTCGTCGGCGATGTCGCCTTGGATGACGGTGAACTCCATATCCGCCAAGTCGGACCTCGCGAGTGAAAACGTTGATCCGAGGCTGGGATCAGTCCCGTCGCGGTCGGTGAAGGTGTCGGCCTACTCCGCGTCCTCGCGGCCGTGCGGGTCCACCGCCTCGGGGTCGTCGACGGCGGGGTCGTGGCGCTCGTACCACGCGGTGAGTTCTTCGAGGCGGTGGATGGCACGGTCGGGCGTGCCGATGTTGTGGTGTTCGTTCTCGTAGAGGACCAAGCGGGCCTCGACGCCCTGCTTCTTGGCGGCGACGTACAACTGCTCGCTTTGACTCGGCGGGCACCGCCAGTCCTCCTGCCCGGCGGTGACGAGCAACGGCGTCTCGACGTTCCCCACGTCCGTGATGGACGACGATGCGTCGATACCCTCCGGGTTCTCCCACGGGAGGCCGTACTCGTTCTCCATCCAGATGTGTGAGTCGTCCGTCCCGTACGCCGAGCGGAGGTCGTAGATGCCGTGTTCGGGCGCGGCCGCGGTGAATAGGTCAGGTTCCTGCGTGACGAGGAAGCCCTGCGCGATGCCGCCGTAGGAGAAGCCGTAGCCGAACACGCGGTCGTCGTCGACCCAGCCACGGTCGACCACGTCCGCGACGCCGTTGGCGATGTCGGTCACCTCGTGGGTGCCCCACTGCCCCTTCAGCGACTCGGCGAACTCGCGGCCGTACGAGGAGCCACCGCGGTAGTTCGGACGGAGGACGACGTAGCCACGACTCGTCAGCGCCGCGTGGTCGAAACTGAACACGGGTTCGTCGTAACTGATGGGCCCGCCGTGGATGGCGACGACCAGCGGGTGGTCGCCGTCGTCCAAGTCCACGTCGGGGTCGTGGTAGACGATGCCCGAGATGGTCTCGCCGTCACTCTCCCACTCGATACGCCGGGATTCGGGCATCGCGTACTCGTCGGTGAGGTCGTCGTTCACCTCGGAGAGGCGCGTCAGCGACGCGGCCTCGCTCTCTTCGTCCGCGCCGAGGTCCGCCGCGTCGACGCCGTACACGTCCTGGCCGTCGCTCGGCTGGGAGAAGACGAACGCCGCTCGCTCGCCGTCTGCGGAGAGGTCGAACGCGCCCATCGCGCGGTCGTCACCCTGTGCCTCGAAGGTGCGCTCGGTGGCGTCGCCGCCGTCGGCCGTCGCGTCGAGGCGCATCAGGCGCGTGCGGGCCTCGTCTGCGAACAGCGAGTACAGCGTGTCGTCGTCGCTCCAGACCGGCGTGCCGCCGCGGGCGACCGTCCGGTCTAGATCCGCCGTCAGCGACTCGTACTCGCCGCCCTCGTACAGGTACACCTGCGTCGGGATACACCAGTTGACGGGGTCGCCGCCGAGGAAGGCCAGTCGCTCGCCGTCGGGGGACCACACCGGCGTGTTGGCCGAGAGGTCGCCGTCGGTGAGTTTTCGCAGGCCCGTGCCGTCGGGTGCGATGGAGAACACGTCGCGAACGAGCGTGTCGTCGGGGTTATCCTCCCGGCAGGAGGTGAACGCGATGCGGTCGTTCGCGCCCCAGTTCGGCTGGAGGCCCGAGAGGTCTTGGTAGGCGCCGCCGCCGTGGGCGTCGTCGAGTCGCTCCGCCTCGCCCGTCTCGGCGTCGACGACGTGGAGGTACGTGCGGACGGTGTCGGTGTAGCCGACGCCGTCGAGTTTGTGCTGAAGGCGCTCCGTCTCGACTGGCTTGCCCTCCTTGCGGCCGTCGAGATACGCCTGCTGTGCGTCGGTCGGGTCGCGCGCGGCGACGACGAGGCGGTCGCCGTCCGGCCCCCAGTCGAGTTCCTCCGCACCCTCGTCGAAGTCGGTGACCTGCCGGGCGTCGCCGCCGAGTGCGAGGTCGAACAGCCACACCTGCGAGGTGGGTTCGTCGTCACCGTTGCCACCGCCGTTTGCGGCCGCTTCGGCGTCTTCCTCGTCCGCGTCGTCGTCCTCGTCGTCGTCCTCGTCGTCGCGGCCGACCCTCCGGTCGGTGTCCTCATCGCGGGCGGCGACGAACGCGAGGCGGTCACCATCGGGGGCCCAGGTGGGCGAAGACGCCCCAGAAACGCGGGTGAGGCGGTGTGGGTCGCGCGAGCCATCGGCGGGCGCGACGAACAGCGAACCGACCGGTTCGTCGGCCTCGGCGTCGTACTCGGTGGTCGTGAACGCGACCCGGTCGCCCGTCGGCGAGACAGCCACCTCGCCGACCTGCGTCAGGTCGTAGTACGCCTCGAGCGGGAGTTCCGACATGCTCCGTGGGTTCGGTCGCCGCCGGAAATACGTTCGCCATCCGGTTGCCTCGGCCGGGAGTCGACTCGCGAACCGACGGTCTCAAAGCGGTGACAGGCACACTCGTCGGTATGAACGACGAGCGTGTCGACGCCGACGCGTGGGAGCGGTCGGGCGTGCCGACGCCCGAGGCGCTCACCGCGACGGCGGAGGCGGCGGTGCGGGCAGCCGGCGACTACCTCGCCGAGCGGTTTCGCGACGGCGGGACGGTCGGTGACTTCCAGACGGACGACGTGAAAGCGGAGGCCGACGAGGCGGCCGAACGACGCGTGTTCGACCGCATCCACGAGGACTTCCCGACCCACTCGCTGCACGGCGAGGAGTCCGGGCGGCCGGGCGAGGGGCCCGTCGAGTGGGTCGTCGACCCGTTGGACGGGACGAACAACTACGCCATCGACTACCCCTCCATCGCGACGGCGGCGGCGGCGCGCGTCGACGACGAGACGCTCGTGGCGGCCATCTACGAACCGCTTGTCGACGACTGCTACGTGGCGGTACAGGGCGACGGCGCGACGCTCGACGGCGACCCGCTGACGACGACGCCGCGGGACCGCCCGCTGGACCGTTCGACTGTCTCGCTGGTGGTCGGCCTGCCCGCCGTCCGCGACGACGCCCTCCACGCGGAGACGCGGGCGGTCCGCACGGCGCTGACAGAGCGCTGTAAACGGGTACTCGAGACGTGGTCGCCGTGTGTCGACTGGGGGCTGCTCGCCCGGGGGAGCATCGCTGGCATCGTCTGTGCGTATCCCGACCCGTTCGAACAGGAAGCGGGCGAACTGCTCGCGAGTGAGGCTGGCGTCGTCTCCACGAGCACGGACGGCTACTACGTCGGCGCGGTCGACGAGGAGACGCTGGACGCACTCGTCGAGTCGCTTCCGGCGCACGCGACCGAGTGAGCGTCACGACGTCGCAAGCGGCGGCGAGTGACTCGCTGCGCTACGGTCGATTCCGGAGGTAGCGGAAGCCGAGCACCCCACCGAGCGCCGGCACCGCGAGGACCGCGAGGTACGGCAGAGCGTACGCCGTCACGACGATCAACCCTCGGCCGAGGACGATGACGCCGTTGACCGATTCGAGAAACGCCTCGGTCACGGGCGTGTCGTACCACTGACTCTGCTCGGGCGGTTCGTAGTCAGGCCGTGGCTCCCGCAGTTCGACCACGATGGTCGAGTAGGCGACCTGTCGCTCCAGGTTCTGGAGTTGTGCCTCCGTGCGCTCGATTTCGGTTTGCACGTCCGAGAGTTCCCGCTGGACCGCGAGGACGTCCTCGGTGTCGTTGGCCTCGTCGTACAGTTCACGCAGGCGGTCGCGTTCGGCGCGGAGGCTCTCCAGTCGCGCCTCCAGATCGACCACCTGGTTGGTCACGTCGCGCGTCGACTCGTCGAACGAGCGCACCTCGCCGGTGCCTCTGACCCCCTCGACGGCCCCCGAGTAGTTGCCCGACGGAATTCGGAGGACGATGCGGCCCTCGGTCCACGTCTGGTTGCCCTCGCCGCGGACGACCTGGTTCGTGCTTCCGACGTAGCCGCCGCGGTCGTTCGCGAGGGCGACGAGCGACGACCGGGCGGTCGAGAAGTTCTCGACTCGGAGTTCGACCGTCGCTTCGTAGATGATGGCGCGATTCTGTACCTGTGCGTTCACGCCGCCGGCACCGTCGTCACCGCCGGCGGAGGCGTCTGCGGGCGTCGACTCCGCGGCGGCTTCGCTACCACCGGTAGCCCCGACGTCTGCGCCGCCGTCGGCGGCGTTCGAACCGCCGCCCGCGCCGGCACACCCGGCGAGGACGACGAGGAGGGCGAGACACACGACCGCGAGTGGACCACGTCGCATACGACCCGCTTCCACGCCCCTCTCCGTAATTGCTCGGTACGCTCAAAAGGCCGTTTGACCCTTCACTGTGCGGCCCGTTCTTCCCATATGAAGCGACGCCTGCTGTCGATGCGGTGGCGCGACGCCCTGTTCGCCCACTGGGCCGTCGACCCCGAGACGGTCGCCGCCCGCCTGCCAGATCCCCTCTCGGTGGCGACGTACGACGGCGACGCGTACCTCGGCGTCGTCCCGTTCGATATGACCGACATTCGCCCGCGTGGGTCGCCCGTCGGCCTGTCGTTCCCCGAACTCAACCTCCGTACGTACGTCACGGACGGCGACGTGAGCGGGGTGTACTTCTTCAGCCTCGATGCCGCCGACCCCGTCGGCGTCGGCGTCGCGCGGTCGCTGTTTCGACTGCCGTACTACCGCGCGTCGATGGACGTGACGCGCGACGGCGACCGGGTTCGCGTCAGGAGTGAACGGACGGGTCGGCGCGACCACCCGGCCGACTTCGACGCGACGTACTGGCCGACCGGCGAGGCAGTCACGCCCGAACCGGGGAGTCTGGAGGCGTTCCTCGTCGAGAACTACCGCTTCTACACAGAGGGCCGCGGCACCATCTACTACGGCGACATCGACCACGATCCGTGGCCGCTTGCGCCTGCGGAGTGGGAGGTACGGACAAACGACCTGTTCGCGGCTAACGGCTTTGCCGAACCGACGGATGACCCCATCCTCCACTACTCGCCCGGCGCGGACGTGACCGCAGACCGCATCCGGCGTCTCGACACCGACGCGACCAGCGACCGTGGCCGCGCGGTCGACATTCCCGTCGTCGACGCTGACTGACCCCCACAAGGCACTTTACGGGCGTCACGGGAGGTCCGATCGATGCGTCCCCGCAGCGCCCTCCTCGCGGCGGCGACGGCCCTCCTTCTCGTGACTGCCGGATGCGTCTCCACGCCCGGCGGGCCGTCGACGCCGACCGACTCTCCGACCGAGGCATCGCCCGACGCGGCCACCTCGACCGCTGCGTCCGCGACGACCGTTCCGGGCACGCCGCTCGACTGGCCGGACGGCCCGAAGAAACGCCCGGATCGGCCCGAGACGCTTACCGAGTCGAGCGTCCGCGAGTTCGTGAACACCACCGAGTACCGCTACGTCTACAACTCGCTGTGGTACGACGACACCACCGAGGTCGACGCCGAGTGTGAGGTCGACTCGGTCACCCGCGAGTCGGGTGCGTGGCGCGCGGTCGTCACCTGCACGGCCTACTCCAACACCGGCGGCGGGCCACGGGAGAACGGCACCGGCACGTCGACCGTCGTGCACGCCGACTACTTTACGCAGACGTGGGTCTACTGGGTGACCGAAGACTCGGTCCACCGGGTGGAGTCCGGCGAGTGAGCGCCCGCGGTCGGTCGGACCTCACTCGGGCAACTCGTGGAGGAACGTCTGGAACTCCGCGGTACGTCCGTCGGGGTCGTCCGCGAAGAACTGGTAGATGTCGTATCGCTCGTTGACGTGCGGGTCCTCGCGGGCGGCGTCACCGACGCGGTCGTGCATCCGGTCGACGCCGGCGCGGTCGTCGTAGACGAACGTGAGAATACCCTCGGTTTCGGTGTCCGCCTCGTCGTCCACCTCACAGAAGCCGAAGCGGAAGCCGCCGTGGTCGAGGATGGTACAGCCAGGCTGTTCGAGCCACACGGTCGCGCCGACCGTCTCGCAGTACCAGTCGACGACACGGTCGCGGTTCGCAGTGCGGAAGAAGACGAGGCCGCCAGGGTGAGACATACACGGCGCTCGTCCGCCGGGGCCGAATCCTTTCGGGTCGAGAGTGACCGTGTCGCCAGTGTGGACAGCAGTCAGACACTTGTGTCGCCGGCGACGAACGAGCGGGTGTGCCGTCTGCGCTACGAGCCCTGACTCGCCTCCACCACTACCTCTACCCGGTCGTCGGCGTCTGCGGCCTGTCGGCGACAGTGCTACTGTCGCGTCCGGGGGCCCACGTCGCAACTATTGGGCCGGTCCGGTTCGACCCGTTCTACGCGTCGCTCGTCGCGTTCGGGGCGCTACTTGTCCTCTCGCTGACCGACGAGTACGATCCGGCGGACTATAGGCTCGATTCGTCCGACGAGAAGGAGTAGTCGGCGTGCGTCCCGCTTATCGCGCGTCCTCGATGACCGTGCGGAAGGTCTCCGCACGCTCGGTGATGGCGTCGAAGTCGCCGGCGTCGACCAACTCGCGGTCGACCAGCGCCGACCCAGCACCGACGCACGTCGCGCCCGCCTCGATGTAGTCGGCGGCGTTGTCGGGCGAGACGCCGCCGGTCGGCATAATGTCGATGTGGCCGAGTGGCCCCTTCAGCGCGGCGACGTGTGACGGGCCGACCGTCTTCGCGGGGAACACTTTCACCATATCCGCACCGGCCTCGTACGCCTCGACGGCCTCCGTCGGCGTCATCACGCCCGGCGCACACAGCACGCCGTAGCGGTTGCACGTCTCGACGACGCCCGCGTCGAAGGACGGAGAGACGACGAACTCCGCGCCGGCGGCGATAGCCGCCCGTGCGGTCTCCGAATCGAGGACGGTCCCCGCGCCGACGAGGACGTCGTCGCCCAGTTCCTCCGAGAGCGTCGCAATCATCTCGGTCGCGCCCGCGGTGTCGGCAGTCACTTCCAGCGCCGTCACGCCGCCGGCGACGAGCGCTTCGGCCGTGTCGACGACCGTCTCCGGCTCCGCACCGCGCATCACCGCGACGATACCCGACTCGCGCATCGCCGCGAACGCATCACTCGTACTCATACCCGAGTAACGATTCGGGTGGAGAATAAAACCGGTGGATGCGCGGGTCTCGCCGCGCAGTCGCTCGGTTCGGGGTCAAATCGAGACTCCCCACGAGCGCGCGGAAATCGCGACGAAACCGAACGACTGGATTCGTGTGGGCGAGCCATACACCCAACCGCGAGCGCCATATCACCGCCCGACACTTCCCCGAGGTGATGGAGACGCAGACGGGAGCGAGCGGTCCCGACTACGAAGAACTGTATCGGAGCGTCGTTCCCTCCGTCGTCTCGGTGTACGCCGACGGCGGCGGTGAGACGCGAGGGGCGGGATCGGGGTTCGTCTACGACGAAGCGCACGTCGTCACGAACGACCACGTCGTCGGTGACCGGCGGACGGTTCGTGTCCGCTTCGCAGACGGGTCGTGGCTAGAGGGGACGGTCGTCGGCGTCGACGCCTACACCGACCTCGCGGTGGTCGAGGTGCCCCGGATGGACGCCGCACCGTTGCCCATCGCGACCGAGGAGTCGATTCCGGGGCGGCCGGTCGCCGCACTCGGGAACCCGATGGGACTCGACGGGTCGATTACGGCTGGCATCGTCTCGGGCGTCAACCGCTCGATGCCGATGCACGGCGGGTTCGCCGTCCCCGATGTGGTGCAGACGGACGCCGCGATCAATCCCGGGAACTCCGGTGGCCCCCTCGTGGCTGCGACCGCCGACGGCAGGTACGAAGTCATCGGCGTCAACCGTGCGAAAGGTGGCGACAACATCGGCTTCGCCATCTCGGCGCGGCTGATCCGGCGGGTCGTCCCGACGCTCATCGCCGACGGCCTCTACCGCCACCCGTACCTCCGGGTGCGGACGATGGACGTGACGCCCGTCGTCGCGGAGGCGAACGGCCTCGCGGAGACGGGCGGCGTCCTCGTCGTCGACATCGGCAAGCGCGGCCCCGCCGGCGGCGACGATGGCCTCCGAGCGTGTAGCCGAACGGCTGTCCTCGGCGACCGCGAGATACCCGTCGGCGGCGACATCGTCGTGGCCGCGGACGACGAACCGGTCCGAACGCACGAGGAACTCGTCCGGCACCTCATCCTCCACGGCGAACCCGGCGCGACCGTCTCGCTGTCGGTGTACCGCGAGGACGAAACGGGCACGCGGACCATCGAGGTCGAGTTGGCCGAACGGCCAGCGACGGCCGGGACCGTGCCGGTTCGATAGCTCCGGTACGAACCGGCGGTCGACGTCCCAGCCGCCGGTCGAATCGACAGCCAGCCCGCCTCGGACGTCTACCGAGCGCCAGCGTGGACGCGCTGACTTCGCTCGTGAACTGACCCAACTAGCGCACCGATGGGGACGACAAGCCACGCCGAGACGAGCAGCGCCGTGAGTGCGACGAGTCCACCGAATCCGAGCGCGTCGAACACCCCCGTAGCGACTTCGGGTGCGACGAGTTTGCCGGTCGTGCCGACCGTCCGGCCGGTCTCGGCGACTGCGAACACGACCGCGAAGGCGGTACCCGCGAGGACGTACGCGAGGGTGGCGGCGACGACGCCGGCGACCGTGCCGAATCGGGGGACAGTCGTCGGGAAGACGCGCCACGTCAGGGCCCCCGCGAGGAACGCCGCTGGGAGGACGAACGGGAGTGCAAGCAGCGCTGCGACTCCGAGGAACCCCGTCCCGAAGCTGAGGAGGTCGAGGCCGGCCGTCACGAGGGCAAACAGGAGGCAGCCGCCGAGCGCGGCGTAGACACCGGCGTAGCCGCCGCCGACGTCGCGGCGGCCAGCGAACGGGAGCCGACCAGGTCCGTACCGTCGGTAGTACTGCACGGACCGGTCGAGGAAGTCGTTGGCCATACCGAGCGTTCTCCCGTGGGCGTAATAGTCATTTCCCCGACACGATCCGCCCCCGACGCGTCACTCCCCGCGCGGCACCGCGACCGCGCCGACGACAAACGCCACGAGCGCCAACGCCGTCAGAATCGCCAGATTCCCGACCGCACTCAGCCCCGCCAGTCCGGGTCCCGTCGGCGCTTCGAACGTGAGCGCACGGACGCCGCGAGCGAAGTAGGTGAGCGGCGAGAGATTCACCACCGGGAGGAACCACTCGGGGAGCAGGTCTGGCGAGACGAACGTCTCCGAGAGAAAGAGGAGGGGAAGCGCCACCGAGTTCGAGGCGGCGATGACGCCGTCTTGCGTGTCAGACACCCGCCCGAGGACGGAGCCGACGCCGCAAAACAGCACAACGCCGAGGACGACGAACGGGACGAGCAACAACAGGTCGGCGGAGACGGGAATCTGTGCGCCGGTGACGAGCGTGACGAGCGCGAACACCAACAGCGAGGCGAGACCGATGACACCGACGTTGACGAGCGTGTGCGCCAGCAGCCACTCTCCCCGGGTCAGCGGCGTCGTCGCCAGTTTCTCGAAGCGGTGGCCGTCGCGGTGGCGGGCGATTTCGGAGCCGACACGCGACAGCGGCGTGAACAGCACGACCGTCGCGAGATACCCCGGTAGGTAGTAGGCGTCCGGTTGCGCGAACAGGCCGCCACCGCCCGGTTGCGTCCGCACGAGGACGCCGAAGATGAGCACGAGGAGGAGCGGGAAGAAGAACGTGAAGAACACCGCCGTCCGGCGGCGGAGGAACGACCGCGTGGCCGCGACCGTCTCCGCGCGAATCCGCCCGACGCGACTCATCGTTCCACCTCCGTCGTCGCGGCGTCGCCACCGGCAGCACCGGACGCATCGTCGGCAGCGGTCGAGGAAGCACCGTCCTCGGTGCCGTCACCGCCAGTCGCCTGTACCGCGCTCGCGCCGGGCGTGTACGCTCCCTCGAACGTCTCGCCCGTCAGCCTGAGGTACACGTCTTCGAGCGTCGGTTCCGTCCACGTCAGCGAGTCGTACTCGACGCCCGCGTCGCCGAGAGCGGTGACCGCCGCTCCCAGATCGGTGGGGGCCACGTCGCCGACGACGAGTTCCTCCTCGCCCACCTCGACGGCGAATCCAGCCTCTCGGAGTGGGTCTGCGCCGGCGGTCACCGCCGGGCCGGTGACGACCAGTCGCGTGGGGCCGCCGTGGTCGGCCACCAACTCGGCCGGCGTCCCCACCGCGACGAGGTCGCCGTCGCGCAACAGGCCCACGCGGTCGGCCAGTCGCTCGACCTCTTCCATCGAGTGACTCGTGAGGAAGACGGTGACGCCGCCGTCCGCGAGCGACTCGATCAGCGACCACAGCGAGCGCCGGCCAGCCGGGTCGATGCCCGTCGTCGGTTCGTCGAGAAACAGCACGTCGGGGTCGTTGACGAGGGCGGTCGCGACACAGGCGCGGCGCTTCTGCCCGCCCGAGAGGTGCTCGTACCAGGTGTCGGCGGCGAGGCCCACGTCCGCGAGGACGTCGTCGACGGGGCGCGACTCGTCGTAGAGGCCGCCGTAGTAGGCGACCAACTCGCGGGCAGTGAGGCGGTCGGGCGGCCCGAACTCCTGCGGGAGCAGACCGAGTCGCGAGCGGTCGGACTCGCGGGCGGGCGTCCCGAACAGTTCCAGCGTCCCGTCGGCGTCGGTCGTGCCGGTGAGCGCGCGCACGAGCGTCGTCTTGCCCGCGCCGTTCGGCCCGATGAGGCCGAACACTTCGCCCTCGCGAACCGACAGCGAGACGCCGTCGAGTGCGACCGTCTCGTCGTATCGTTTCCGGGCGTCGACGGCGCGGACGACCGTCGCGTCGTTCATACCCACGCTCCGAGCGTCGCGGAAGTAAGGGTGCCGAAGCCGTCGGACGGGCGTGCGACTGCCGCGCGATCACCGCGCCGGAATCGGCGCGTACGTCGTCGCGGGCGGAGACGGCCGACGCCGGGCGTTCCCTCGGATCACGTCGGGCATCGACCGCACGCCGGGAACGTCAGGTACGCCTGGCACGCCAGGCACGTCGAAATCACAGCCGTCTGCGTCGCGCAGACAGAGGACGACGCCGACGACGATACGTATCGCCGTCGCCAGCGCGAGGACCGCGCCGACGGCACCCTCCGCGAGTCCGATACCGGCGGCCAGATCCAGCACCGACGGGAGGGCAGGAACGGAGGCCGTCGCCGACACCGTCATCACCGCGCCGGCGGAGCGTGCCGAGTAGCCAGGCAGTTCGATCCCCATTTGAGTATCATCTGGTGTACAACCGAAAGATGAAAAAGATTTTGTCAGCTGTTCAGCAGTGATTGAAAGTTGGTCGCACCTCGTGCGTCGCACCCTCTCGCGACCAAAAACGCGCCTCACGGCCGGTGTGCCGGCTCCCCACGCACCGGGCGAAGATTCTTGTCTGGTCACTGGGAGGTGTCGAACGTGACGGACGACCCCTCCCCCGACGTGGACCCACACATCCAGCGGGCAGCGGTTCGCGACGGCTACGACGAACTGGCGGAGACGTACCGACGCGAACGCGAGTCGCAGGAACTGACCACCGCATCCGTCGTCGAGGCGTTTCTCGACGACTGTTCCGTCGGCGACCGCGTCCTCGACGCCGGATGTGGACAGGGGACGCCCGTATTGCACCAGGTGCCCGACGGAGTCGAGGGCATCGGCATCGACCTCTCGGCGTCGATGCTCGACATCGCCCGCGAGCGAGCAGATGGGCCACTCCTCCGGGGCGATATGACTCGGCTTCCCGTGGCCGCCGACAGCGTCGACGCCGTGACCGCTATCACGTCGACTATCCACGTCCCCGTCGAAGAGCATCCGACAGTGTACGCCGAGTTCGCGCGGGCGCTGTGTCCTGGCGGACGACTCCTCGTGACGGCGGCGACCGGCGACGAGGGGTGGTCGGGCGCGAATCCCGATTGGCTCGACAGCGGCGCACTGATGGCGTGGTCGTTCCCTGGACAACCCGAGACACGCGCACAACTCCGCGACGCCGGGTTTCGGGTGACCGCCGATCGGACGCTCGCAGAGACGGTGTCCGACGACGACGGCGGGAGTTGGGCGCTTTTGACCGCTGTCCTCGACGAGAACTGAGGTGGTGGTGTGACCCGGTCGACTCGCCTGGTTACGCCGTCGCGCCGACGTGCGTGCCGACGCCGTCGACGATGGCATCGACGTCGAACTCGTCGGACTCCTTGTCGAAGACCACGTCGCCGTCGGCGCGGACCTCGAACACGCCGCTGTCGCCGGTCACGAGCGACACCGACTCCACTTCCTGTCCGAACGCCTCGAGGATGGCTGCTTGGACGTCCTGTGCGCGGTCCAGCATTCCACACGGTACGCAGTACTCGATGTCGACAGTCGTCATATGACGTGCCTCGGGGCGCCTGTGACCTAAATCCGACGACCGAGGTCACCGACAGTGGGTGATTTTGCAAACACAATGTAAGGTCGCGGCCCGCGCACAGCCACCTGCCACTCTATACGGGGACGCTCAAACCGGCGGCCGCAATGGCGAAAGCAGCATTCGTAATTCTGGCAGGCACCGAAGGACACGAAGGACTGGGCCGCGTCGTGAACGCTCTGGAGGGCGCACGCGAGTTCGTCGAGAACGACGACGAGGTGGAAGTCATCTTCGACGGCGCGGGCACGCAGTGGCTCGCGGAACTCCCCGAAGCGGACCACCAGTACAACGACCTGTTCGCGGCCGTCGAAGACGAGGTCTCCGTCTGTGACTACTGTGCCACTGCCTTCGACGTCGACGAGGCCGTCGAGGAGGCGGGCATCGAGCGACTCGCGGAGTTCGAGGGACACCCAAGCATCCGCTCGCTAGTGGACGACGACTACCAGATCCTCACGTTCTGAACGGCGAAAAGTCGCGTCAGGCCCCGACCGGCGAGTTTCCACGGGCAGATTCGAGCGTGGCCGCCTCGACGACGAGTGCGTGGGCGTCGTCGTCGAGTGTTTCACCCTCGTATCGAACCCAACGCGACTCCGGGTCGTACGTGACGACACCGACCGCCGCCAGTTTCGGAAGCGTCGTGTGGTGAAGCGTGACCGCTACGGTGCTCTCGTCGAGACGAGGTTCCATCGCGGCCACCGCCGCCGCAACCTCCTCAAGCGTCGCACGCCCGTCGTCGTCGTGGAGGAAGTGAGAGACGACGCGTCTGCACTGCGATTCGGCGAGGGCGGCCAGTAACTGGGTGAGCGATTCCCCACCGTTCGACGGCCGCTTCGCCTCAGACATACGACTACTTGGGCCGGACGACCAATGTGACTGATGCCGGAGTATTCCTGCAATTTATACATCTTCGTCGCTATCGAGGCGTCACACCACGGTGTAGACGATGCTCATCGCCCATTACACGCTGGACCACCCGTTGCTGCGGCAGACGTTTCAGACGGTTCCCGACGCGGAACTCGACTGGGAAGACTCGTTCACGGACGCCGACGGCGAGACGTACATGACTGGCTGGATCGACTGCGACGACGACGACGCCGTCGAGGCGGCGCTTCGAGCGGACCCGTCCGTGTCGGATGCCATCTCCTTGACCGAATCTCGGGGTCGTCGGCTGTATCGCGTCGGATTCAGCCGCCGGGCACAGCGACTGAGCACGCGGGGCGTCATCGCAGAGGTCGGCGGCGTCAACCAACTCATCACTGCCGACGTGCAGGGGTGGCACCTGCGGACGAGGTTCCCCGACCGGGCGGCGTTAGAGCACGTCTACGAATTCTGTGTCGACCACGACATTGGGTTCTCGCTGAACCGACTGTACCAAGAGTCGGAGTTGTTCGACCCGAACGACGCTGGACTCACCGACGCCCAACACGAGACGCTCGTCGCAGCCGCGACGAGCGGGTATCTCGACGTGCCGCGAGCGTCGTCGTTGGCCGACCTCGGTGCGGAACTCGGCGTCTCAGAGAGTGCCGCCTCCGAACGATTCCGTCGCGGCGTTCGACAACTCGTCGAAGCGGTACTCATCGAGTGAACGCGAGAGAGGCATCGCAGCGGCGGCAACGACGATGATCATCGACCGACCGCTATCGAAGTATGTCGACGCCCGGTTGCCACCACAGTAAGCCGACCGTGAGGAGGAACACGAGCGTCGACGGCCCGTACCCGAGGCCGACCACCGCGGCGGCGACGAACCCGCCCCCGCCAACCAGTGACGCGGCCGCACCCACGAGGATTGGGAGCGAACACGACAGACACGAGAACAGGCCGAGGAGTCCCGCGACCCCCGCGCCCGCCGCGTCGACGACCGTACCGTACAGGAGGTACGCCAGCGCCGCGTAGCCAAGCACTTTCGCCGGCATCAACACGGCCGCGGCGACGCCGACGTTCACGATGGGCGCAGGGCCCCATCCCGGCGGGAGGAGGGCGAGGGTGACGCCCGGGGTCGTCCGAGGTGGAGCGACCCCGACGACGCCGCCGAAGACGGCCAGCAGCGCCGCGTAGCCGACGGCGACGACGAGTGCCCGGCGACGGGTGGACTGGTCGCCGGCGGGCGGGCGGTAGCGCGCGAACACGAGCAGTGCAACGTTCACCCACAGCAAGCCGTACAGAGTGAACAGCGGTGAGGAGACGGTGGCGTTCGTGAGCGTGAAGTACGCGAGGACACCCGCGAGTTCCAGATTGACGAGCAGCGTCGCCGCGAGTAGTTCGCCCCGGGAGACGGAGAGGTCGCGACCGGCGACCGACGCGGAAAAGACGTGCGCGCTCATCTCACACCGCCAGCGTGTCGACGACGATGGCGAGGAGGACGACGCCGAGGTAGGCGTTGGAGGCGTGGAACGCACGGAACGCCGCCGACTCGTCGCGTTCGTAGTGGAGGCGGACGATGGTCCACAGGAAGACGCCGCCGACGACGACGCCCGCCAGCGCGTACAGCCAGTCCAGTCGTCCCAATCCGACCATCGCCGCGCCGGCTGCGAGTGTCGCGCCGAAGTACCAGACGATGTGGCGACGGGTCGTCGTCTCCCCGCGCACGACGGGCATCATCGGGAAGCCACCGCGTTCGTAGTCGTCCTTGTACGCGAGGGCGAGGTTGTAGAAGTGTGCGGGCGTCCACAGGAAGATGAGCGCCGCCAGCGCGATGCCCCCGACGCCGAGTTCGCCGGTGACGGCGGCCCAGCCGATGAGCGCCGGGAGCGCGCCAGCCGCGCCGCCGATGACCGTGTTCTGGACGGTGTTCGGCTTCAACACGAGCGTGTAGATGACCGAGTAGAACACGATGGCGACGAGGCCCAGCACCGCCGCGAGGAGGTTCACCCACGCGAACAGGGCCAGCGAGACGACGGTGAGTAGGAGGCCGAACGCGACGGCGTTGCGAACCGAGACCAGGTCGACCGCCAGCGGGCGGTCGCTGGTTCGTTGCATCCGGCGGTCCACGTCGCGTTCGAGGACGTGGTTGAACGTTCCCGACGCGCCAATAGAGAGCGCACCGCCCGCGAGCGTGGCCGCGACGACGGGAACGGAGAGGCCGGGGCCACCGGCGAGCGCCATCGCGGCGCTGGCGACGAGGCACAGCAGCCACATCAGCCGGGGCTTCATCAGCCGGAAGTACGCGGCGGCGGTCAGCCGACCCCGGCGAATCGGGTCCTCGCTCCAGGAGGGAATCGGAGGACGCTCACCCTGTTCGATGGGGTCTGCCGCTGGCTCGGGAGCGCTCGTGGCGGCGGGCCGTTCGTCGGGGTCGCCGGTTCGGTCCTCCAGTTCCCACGCCAGCGCCGCGAGCAGGCCGCCGAAGACGACCAAGCCGCCGACGAGGTGGACCGTAGACAGCGGAATGGCGACGCCGGCAAGCGTCGCGAGCGTCGTCGGCCCGCGCGTCGCGACGAACGCACCCAGTATCGACTCGATGGGGTACAGCAGGAACGAAACGGCGAGAGCGGCCCGAACCCGGCGGGCCGGTCGTGCCCGCCACGCGGCGATGCCCGTCGCTACCACGAGGAGACCGACAGCGAACGCGACGGCTCGATGGCCCAGCGCGACCCACCCAGCCGACGCTGTGGGAAGCGCGAAGCCGTCGCCGCAGGCAGGCCACGCGGTACACGCCGCCGCCGCGTCCGTGACTGTCGTCGTCGCACCGACCACCAGCAACAGGTACACGCCCATCGCGGTGGCCGCGAGCAGTCCCGGAAACCGCTTCGAAGTCACTAGTTCGACATTCGTCCGATCGCATATCAACCCCGCGTTTTCCGGGCTCGACTGTCGCCCTGACGCACCGAAATCGGTCGACACGCTCGGCCACAGTCTCGCTTCGAACCCGGTCTGTACCGGCCGCGTGGGCGGTGGTCTCGTCTGGTGGTTCGAGCGACAACAGTAGGTATTTACGTCGCCTGCGCTAAGCGCGCTTGTAATGAAGGCTACGCGACTGGGGAGCCTGCTGGTCGGGCTCGTCGGGCTACTGTTGTTCGCGGTCCCGGCGGCCGCACAGCCCTCCACGACAGCAGGACTCATCAACGATTTGAACGGTCGACTGCTGTACGTCGCGATCCCGATCACGATCCTCGTCGAGGTCATTCTCATCTACGCCGTCCTGAAGTTCAGGAACAACGACGAGCCGAAACCGACCCGGGAGAATCGGCGTCTCGAGATCACCTGGACGATCGCGACCGCGATCGTTCTGCTGTTTGTCGGTGCCGCCTCCTACGGCGTGTTGGCGAGCCCCGACGTGACCTACACCGGCAGCGAAATCGACGCCGCCGACGGTGACGTGCACGTCGAGACCGTCGCCTACCAGTGGAACTGGCGGATGAACTACCAGACCTCGAACATCACCCAACTCACCGCCAGCGACATCAACACCCGGCTGATCCCGGAAGCCGAGGGAGTTGAAGGACCAGTGATAGTCGTCCCCGAGGGGCAGGACCTCTACTTCACTAGCTCCTCCGAGGACGTCATCCACGGCTTCTCCGTTCCCGCCCTCGGCCTGAAGCAGGACGCAATCCCCGGCCAGCAGAACACGCTCAAGACGGTCGCACAGGAGACCGGCGTCTACCAGGGCTACTGTACTGAGTACTGTGGCGTCGCCCACTCGAAGATGTACTTCACCGTCATCGTCGTCGACCAGTCCACCTACGACCAGTTCGTCGACAACCAGACTGGCGGCGACTCCAGCGGCTCCAGCGACAACAGTAGCGCATCCCTCGCCGCACCGACCGCACTTGGCGCGTAAGGCTGCCACTTTCGTTCTACCCATCTTCCCCGTCGCCGAGTCACGACGCCGCGGCGACGTTTGAAGTCCGTCGCCGGCGTACGACTGTGTATGCGCGACGAGGCTGAGATCAGAGAGCAGTACGAGTTCCTCGCAGAACAGTTGGATGACGAGGAGATGCGCCACGAGAGTATCAGACAGATGTTCACCCACTACAAGCGGGCGCTCGGGTGGGTCCTCGAGGAGGAGTACATCTGAGCGGGAGCGATTCCCCGGTAGTTTTATCCCAATTCCGGCGGTAGAACTACTTGACGCTTCGTCTGGAGGGCCGAAGCGTCAGCGGGGACCGATCCGGGTGGCACGCCGTGGGTGTTTCCGCGGCGTGCCCCCGTTCGTTCTCAGGTCACAGGCACAGATCAGCGAGCGACGCGGCTCTTACTCGATCGACAGTCCGCCGGCGCTCTTACTCGATCGACAGTCCACCGGCGTCGTCAGCGTCAGCGCCCTCGTTCCACTCCAGTTCGAACTCGACGCTCAACTCGGCGGGGCCAGACCCGGTCTCACGCTCGGCTTTCACCTCGAACGTCGCCGACGCGGGCACCTGCATCGTTAGCGAGTCGCCCGCACCCGACAGCGTGAGTTCCCCGTCGGCCTCGAGTTTGTCGGCGACGCTCCGGAGGTGCGCGGCGATTGCGGCGCGGTCTTCGCGAGATTCGGTTTTGAACAGCACTTCTTCGGGCATACCTGATCCACGCTGGCTACGAACAAAAAGTGGTCGGCGACGTGAACTGTGTGCGTATCCCGACCCGATCACAGATGGCACCTCCGTCTGACAGTTTACACACATCGCCACACAGTTCCCGAACTGGCGGACTGGGCCGACGATTTCGGCGCTTCAAGTGCCGACATACTTATTCTCGTCCACTGGCAATTCACACGTAGATATCCCGGATGTACGACTTGACAGGATTCCAACGTGATCTGCTATACGTGATCGCCGGGCGCGATGAGCCACACGGCCTCGCGATCAAAGAGGAACTCGAGGGGTACTACGAGAAGGAGATCCACCACGGTCGCCTCTATCCAAATCTCGACACGTTGGTCGAGAAGGGGCTCATCGAGAAGGGTCGTCACGACCAGCGGACGAACTTCTACACCCTCACCGCACGCGGGGGCCGCGAGATTGACGCCCGCCGCGAGTGGGAGGCTCAGTACGTCGACTTCGAGTGAGCGACTACCGCGGCGACTGCGCCTGCTTATTCGTCTTCTGAGTCGTCGCGCGACGGTCCGTCTCCGCCGTCGGTCTCGGCTGACTCCCCTAGGTCGGCCACCTCTGCTTCGACGTGCGGTTCCAAGTTGGGGTCGGCCTCGGCCGTGAGGTGCGTCGGATCGACCGCGTACGGACGGAGCGGTTCGCCCGCCAGCAGTTCCGGCAACACGATCCGGACGAAGTGCACCACGAGGACGAGCAAGACGGGCATCAGGAAGATGCCGTACCACCCGAACAGCAAGGGACCGAGCGTGTACGCCAGCATCACTGCGCCGACGTGGAGTGACCGCCCGGAGACGTACGGGCGTAACACCAGATCCGGGATGGTGTCGACGACCACAAGCGACGCCACCGCGAACACGAGCACGAACACGAGGCCGCCGGTCACGTCGTTGGCGACCGCGCGAATCGCCATCGCGATGGCGACGGGGACGTACACGAGTTTCATCCCGACGATGGGGATGAGACTGGCGGCACCCGCGAGCAACCCCACGAGTGCGGCCGCCGGAATTGACCCGCCCGTGGGCGCGAACACGTTCAACACCGAGTAGACGATGACGGCGATGGTGCCGGTGACGATTGCGTTGAGGATGTTGCCGAAGAAGATGGACTTCAGGTCGCGGTCGACGGCGAGGCCGTAGGCGTCGACGATGCCGCCCTGGTCGGTGAAGCGGACGAGATACCGTCCAAGTCGACTGCCGTCACGGAGGAGGTAGAACGCGACCGCGAGCATCACGAACAGGTGGATAGCTCCGGTTCCGAGGAACGCGACCGTCCCGGCGGCCTGTCCCACGGAGTCGACTGCACCCGACAGCGTCTCGGCGGTGACGTACTGCTCCCAGTCGAGCGCCGCGAGACTCGCGGGGTCGGTGACCAAATCGAGGTTCGTCTCGGTCAACGGGAGGCGGTCGAGGTAGCCGTTGGCAACGATGTCGAGGTCTTGCACCTGGTTCACGACGATGAGGAGAGCGTAACCGGCGAGCAACAGCGCAGGCAACACCATCGAGAGTAGTGCGACGGCGGCGGCGAGACTCGACTGCGGAATCCGCTTGCGGATCCGGTTGTAGATGGGCCGCGTCGCGTAGTAGATGAAGACGCCGAACACGAACGTTCCGACGAACGAGTAGACGACGAACGTGAGCGCGGCGGCGAGGACCGCACCGACTCCCCACCACGCCGTTCGAGACCAGTCGACGTCGGCGAGGCTCATACGAGTACGGGTTCGCGGACCGACTAAAGCGTATCGCGTAACTGACACCCGGCGGTCGTGTCCACGTCGCTGGGAGCCGACGAACTGTTAACTGTCGTCAGAGTGATATCGTGGCATGCAGGGACTCGGGACCGACCCGTCCGGTGTTTCGTTGCTGTCGGTCCCCGCGGCACGCATCGTGTTAGCCGCGACGCTGGGGCTGTTTATGGGGTTGGAGCGGGAGTGGTCGGAGAAACCCGCGGGCATCCGGACGTTCTCGCTGACGAGCATCGGTGGTGCGGTGTTCGCCGTCATCGCGGCCGACGACTCCTACGGCGAGGCGTTGCTCGCGGTCGGGGGACTGCTCGTGGTGGTGCAAGGCGTCCTCCTCGCGATACAGGGACTTCGCAGCGAAGGCGACCGAGACCCGCTATCGCTGACGACGGCGGTGTCGCTGTTGGCCGCCTACGGCGTCGGTGCGGCGGTCGGCGCTGGCTACGTGTTGGAGGGCGTCGTCGTCGCGTTCGTCTCGTCGGCGCTGTTGGTGTTGAAGCGAGAGCTACATTCGTTTGCAGGTGAACTCAACCGCGCAGAACTTCGATCGATGATCGAGTTCGCAGTGTTGGCGTTCGTCGTGTATCCGCTCTTGCCCGCCGGAGAGCAAGTGGTCTTCGGCGTCCCGTTGGAGGCGCGGGTCGCGTGGCTGATGGTCGTCACCGTCGCCGCCATCGGCATCGTCAACTACGCGGTGGTCCAGACGTACGGCAGTCGAGGAATCGCCGTCACCGCGTTCTTCGGTGGCCTCGCCTCCTCTACCGCGGTCGTCGGGACGATGCTCGACCACGCGAATTCCCGGCCCGAGGCCGCATCGTACGCGGTCGCAGGCGTCCTCCTCGCGGACGCGGCGATGGCCGTGCGCAACCTCGTCATCGCCTTGGCGTTCACCGTCGGCATCAACACGCCCGGACTCCTTCGCATCGCCGCTCCGCTCGGAGCACTCGCACTCACGGCTGTCGGGGTGTCGGCGGTGACGGCGAACTGGCAAGAACCCGTGTCGATGAATCTCGAGTCGCCGTTCTCGCTGCGAAACGCGCTCGGGTTCGGTGCCGTGTTCCTCCTCGTGTTGGCCGTCAGTGCGGTCGCACAGAGCCAGTTTGGGACCGCCGGACTGTACGCCTCTGCGGTCGCCGCCGGCGCGGTGTCGTCTGCCGGCGCGACGACCTCTGCGGTCCTCCTGTACCGCGGTGGGACGGTTGCGGCCGAGGAGGCGACGCTCGCGGTGTTGCTGGCGACGGTCGCAAGCGTCGCGGTGAAGGCGGCGTTCGCGGCCGCCGGACCCCGCCGATTCGCTCGCCGCGTCGCCGCGTTCAGCGTCCTCCTCGTCGTCGTCTCGAGCGTGGTCGCACTCGCTGTGACGCTCGTGTGAGAGAACCACACGCATTGAACCCGTCCCCAACGGACTCCCGGAACGATTGAACCTAACGACAACACGTACCACTGTTTTATAAATTTCCGACCACATCCACGGGTATGAACCGAGACACGGCCGAGGTACGAGTCACGGAGATGCCGGGCACTCGTGCCCGGGAGTGGGCCGAGTACCACCGTGACGTGGCCGCGACGACGACCTACGTCTACGACTTCGTCTGGGACATAACCGAGGACGCGGAGGGGCCGTTCTGCACCGACGTCGACGGCAACGTCCTCCTGGATTTCACCTCGCACGTCGCCGCCGCGCCGTTGGGGTACAACAACCCAAAGATCACCGACCCGATGGAGGCGTTCGATATGGTCGACCCGACCAAGATCGCCGGACAGGACTTCTACGTCTCCGACGGTGCCGAGCCTGGCGAGTCGGACCTCCCCGGTCCCGCCGACCTGATGCACGAACTCGTCGACCGGACGGGGCACTACGGTCTCGACACGGTGTTCCTGTCGAACTCCGGCGCTGAGGCCGTCGAGAACGCCATCAAGATCTGTTACGACGCCTCCGGCGGCGGGAAGTACGGCGTCACCTTCGACGGCGCGTTCCACGGGCGCACGCTCGGTGCGCTCTCGCTGAACCGCTCGAAGTCGGTGTACCGCCGCGACTACCCCGAAATTCCCGGCGTCCACGACGTGCCCTACTGCGACGACCGCGCGTGTTCGCCGGAGACGTGTTCGTGCGGTTTCTTCGTCGACGACGGCGACACCTCCATCCTCCGAGAGAAACTCGACCCGAAGACGGGCCACATCGCCACCGAGAACCTCTCGTACATCATTATGGAGCCGATTCAGGGCGAGGGCGGCTACCGGTTCCCCTCCGACGCGTTTATGCAGGAGGTCGCGGCGCTCGCGGACGAACACGACGTGCCCCTCGTCGCCGACGAGATTCAGTCGGGGATGGGTCGCACCGGCGAGATGTGGGGGTCGGACCACTATCCCATCGAACCGGACGTTATCACCGGCGCGAAGGGAATGCGCGTCGGCGCGACCATCGCCAGCGAAGACACGTTCCCCGACGAGCGCTCGCGCCTCTCGTCGACGTGGGGCGCGGGCGACATCGTTTCTTCGGCGCTGGGCGTGTTCACGCTCCGCGCCATCGACGAGTACGACCTCCTCGAAAACGCCGTCGTCCGCGGTGAGCAGTTCAAAGAGACCGTCCGCGACGCCGCCCTCCCAGGCGTCGCCGACGTGCGCGGGAAGGGCCTGATGCTCGCCGTCGAGTTCGAGTCGAGCGACCGCCGCGACGCGGTGTTGGAGGCGGCGCTCAAGCGCGGCCTCCTCACGCTCGCGTGCGGGTCGAAGGTGATCCGGTTCCTCCCACCGCTGGACGTGACCGAGCGCGAAATCGAGATGGGCGCGACCATCCTGGCCGAGGCGGCACACGACGCCGCCTGACCGGGGTCGATCTGTCGCGGGCTACGGCATCGGTTCTTCGTTGGCCTCGTTCGCTTCCGCGTCTGCCTCCGCGTCCGCCTCTGCTTCGAGTTCGGCGTCGTGCGCCGCTTCCTGTCGTTCGGCCTCGCGGTCCTCGTCTTCTGCGAAGAACTCGAAGGAGAGTTCGTCGCCGCCGAGATACGCCTCCGACTCCAACACCGCCGAGACGGTTCGCCCGAGACCGTCGAGTTCCTCGTCGACGCCGTTCGCACCGCCGTCGGGGAAGCGGTCGCGGTTGTCGTCGGGCACCGTCGGCGCGCGATAGCCCACGTCGCCGCTCGCGGGAACCCAGTAGAAGTCGAACTCCTCGAACAGTCGCAGGTCCCGGACCGTCTCGAACTCCTCTGTCGTCAGGTACGTCGTTTCCGCCCACTCTTCGAATCCGTCGCGCCACGCACCCGCGCGGAGTGCGGTTCGCACTTCGGCACGACGGTAGTCGTCGGTCACTTCCTCGTCGCCGACGTCGACCGCGTCGTACTCGCCGCGGCTCTGTGGCCCACGCAGCGACGGTGACTCGGGTACCTCGACTTCGAGCGCCATACAAGAGGGTCGACTCCTGAAGGCAAGGCCGTTTCCACCGTTCCAGCGAGTGAGAATCCGTCGGCGATAGCCGAGTGCGGCGGCCTGCGGGACCCGAGCGACTACTGTTGGTAGCGCCGTTCGTCGCTCGGTTGCGGCACGTTCGACTGGCCCGTCATCTCGTCGTACGTCATCCCAGACAAGTATTCGTCGTAGGTCACGTCGAACGCCTGCCGGAGGTGGAAGTCGAGGTCGCCCGTCTCGAGCGTGCGCCGGAACAAGGCGTGAATTCCGCGACGGACGAGTTCCTCGCGGTCGGTTCCCAGCGCCGCCGCCAATAGCGCGAGTTCGTGTTTCGTCTCCCGGTCGAGGCCGACACCGAGTTCGTCGTCGAGGTCGCCGTACGCGTCGGTGACTGCCGCGTCGAGGTCGTCGAGTCCCATGTCCGGCGGAAGTGTCGGCGCGGGGATACCCGTTACGCTACGGTGCCGATGGGTCGGGAGTGTCGTCAGGGGCGGGGCCGTCGAACGCGTGCCCACAGTAGTCACAGGTGGGCGCATTCACTTGGACGCGTGACCCACACTCGGGGCAGTTCGTCTTGGCGGGCGTCTCGTCTGCGTCGTCGTCCGCCTTCGCCGCGACGACTACACCGACGACGACGATGCTGACACCGGTGAAGAGCCATCCGGCCGGCCCGAGCGCCAAGAAGAACACGAAGACGACTGGGAGGACGACGACCGCGAGGCCGGCGAACATCGAGAGGAGGACCAAGTCCTGTCGCATACCCGGCGCGAGTCAAGGAGACGGTAAATGCCTTCTCCCGTGGTCCGACGCCACGGCCACCGGACGCGACCCGGCCGAACCGTCAGCGCTTTTCGCCCCGCAGCGATGGATCGGGTAATGAGCGACCACCTCCCCGACGACGCCGACGCCGTGCGGGAGGCGCTGATCGAGTGGTACGAGGACGACCACCGGGACTTCCCGTGGCGACGCACCGACGACCCCTACCGCATCCTCGTCTCGGAGGTGATGAGCCAGCAGACGCAGTTGTCCCGCGTTGAGGAGGCGTACGCCGATTTCCTCGACGAGTGGCCGACCGCCGCGGACCTGGCGGCCGCCGATCGAGGCGCGGTGGTCTCCTTCTGGTCGGGCCACTCGCTAGGGTACAACAACCGCGCGAAGTACCTCCACGAGGCGGCCACGCAAGTCACCGAAGACTACGACGGTCAGTTCCCGGAGTCGCCCGAGGAACTGCAGGAACTGATGGGCGTCGGTCCGTACACCGCCAACGCCGTCGCCTCCTTCGCGTTCAACAACGGCGACGCCGTCGTCGACACGAACGTCAAGCGCGTGCTCCACCGCGCGTTCGGCGTCCCCGACGACGACGCGGCGTTCGCCGAGGCGGCGTCTGACCTGCTGCCCGAGGGCGAGTCGCGCGTGTGGAACAACGCGATTATGGAACTCGGCGGAGTCGCCTGCGGGCAGTCCCCCCGCTGTGACGAGGCGGGGTGTCCGTGGCGCCGCTGGTGTCGCGCCTACGAGACGGGCGACTTCACCGCGCCGGACGTGCCCGAACAGCCGAGTTTCGAGGGGAGTCGCCGACAGTTCCGTGGGCGTGTGGTCCGGGCGCTCGGCAGTCACGACGAACTGGCGCTCGACGAGTTGGGACCGCGCGTCCGCGTCGACTACGCGCCCGACGGCGAGTACGGCCGCGAGTGGCTTCGCGGCCTCGTGACCGACCTCGCGGACGACGGACTCGTCGCCGTCGCAGAGGAGGACGACACCGTGACCGCACGGCTCTCGAAGTGACCAGCGACGCTACTTCCGCGTCGATGCCGCCGCGGAGGGAGTCTCCTCGGCGTCGTCGGCACTCGGCACGAACCGCCTCGTCGCCCAGCGGTTGATGGCCGGCACCAGCCTGACGAGCGGGATGCCGACCCGTGCGCCCCAATCCGCGTAGATGACGCGGTCCGTCGAGCGAATCTGCTTGGCGAGGCCGCGCCCGACGTCGGCGGGGTCGTTCATCGCCGCGGCGGGATAGCCGATTCGGGATGCCGACCGCGTCGCCGCGAGCGACGGATGCATCAGCGTCACGGCGACGTTCTTCGGCGCGAGTTCGAGTCGGAGTGACCGCGCGAGCGCCTCGACCGCACCCTTCGTCGAGGCGTACCCCGAGAGACTAGGGTGGCCGGTGACCCCCGCGCCGGAACTGACGTTGTGGACGATCCCACCACCACGGGCGGTCATATGTGGGAGGACTGCCCGGATGAGGCGGACGTACCCGAAGTAGTTCACCTCGAACTCACGACGGATCTGTTCGAGGCTCGTCTCTTCGAACGGGCCGAACTCGAACACCGCCGCGTTGTTGACGAGGACGTCGATGTGGCCCCACTCGTCGATGACCGCGTCGACCGCGCGTGTCACGTCGGCGTCGACGGTCACGTCGCACTCGTAGACTGCGACTCGGTCGGGACAATCCTCGGCCAGCGGTTCCACGTTCGACCCGTCGACGTCGAGGCAGGCGACGCGATAGCCATCTTCGAGGAGCGTTCGGAGGATGTGGTGGCCGATTCCCTCGTTCGCGCCGGTGACCACGACGACGAGTCCGCTGCCGTCGGGGGCCGGCCCGCCAGGTCGTCGGCGGGCGTCCACGAACGAGGACACCGCACGGGCGAGCATCGGCCTACGGCACCCGGATGTAGCCGTAGCCGTCCGCCTCGCGGCGACTGATCTCACCCATCCCGCTGGAGACGACCTCCACACCGTACACGAGACTGTCTTCGGGGATGTCTCGGGCCGCCAGTGAGTTGCCACAGACACACACCTCGACCGCCGAGGCGTCGGCGTCGGTCGCTTCCGCTGGCGTTCGCGCGAGGAGGCCACGAACCTCGTCGGCGACGGGAGAGTCGGCGCGGGCCGCGGAGACGCCGTCGCCGTTGAGCACGACCACGAGTGCGTCCACGTCGGCGGTGCTGTCGCCGAGCAGATTCGCCGCGTTGGCGAATGCACGTCGCTGGTCGGCGCTCGACTCCGCCGAACAGTGCATCACGATTCGCCTACTGGAGATGCGTCGGTGTGGGCTGTGAACCCACGAGTCGATTCCCAGGAAGCGGAGCGCTCGTCTACCCCTGTCAGGTGTCCGAGACCTGTCGTACGTGACCGAGTGACTGAGACGCCGTCGACCGAAATCCGTTTATCTCCGCTGGACCCCCGCCGTTGTATGCCGACGTGCCAGAACTGTCAGTCGTTCGTGACGGAACGATACGTAAAGGTGTTCGAGCCGGAGGGAGTGACCCAACCCCGCGCCTGCCCACACTGTGAGGACATGGTTCGGCGCGGCAAGACGGTTCGTGCGAAGAAGAACTGACGCCTGAGTGACTGGTCGGGCGGGCGGTAGCCGTCGTTGGGCTACGCCCAGATCGTCTTCTCTTCGGAGTCGTACTCGACGACACCGTAGTCGGCGAGCATCGGGAGGTGGACGTGGTGCAACGCGATCGCGATGCTGCGCCGCTCGGCTTCGTCTGCCGGGTCGACATCCTCTCGGGCAGCGATGGCGGCCGCCAGCGCACGCAGCGTGACCGGGTTCGACCGAATCTCGAACACGTCCAGGGCGTGTCGCCGTCGAGCAGCCGAGAGCAGTCGGTGGCGGGCGCTCTCGTCGAGGTTCGCCGTCGCTGGGTATCTGTCGGCCGAGTCGACGGTTGCCGGGCGGTCGGTCACACCAGAGAGGGTCTCATCTGCGGGCATATCTGTCTGGAACGACGCGCGCACCGTAAGACCGAGGGGCCAGTGTGTAGGCACCGTCGTGACGCTCGCATTCCCGATCGATGTCCGATGGCAACGAGGCGGCTCCCGTCCGTCGACCGGATCGTAGCGAATGTCCTCAAGATGGCGCCGAACACCCTCCGTGGGCGGAACATTGACCCGCGCCGACGCGAGAGGGCCGGCGATGAGTTCGGAGGTGCTGTCGGCGGCGCTCCACGAGACGCTGGAGGCGTTCCCGCGCCGCGGGCAGCCGCTGACGACGACCGAGATCGCAGCCAACCTCGGGGTCGGCCGCCGCGGGACGTACGACCGTCTCCGCCGCCTCGAAGCCGTCGGGCGGATCGAGAGCAAGAAGGTCGGCTCCGGGGGTCGCGTCTGGTGGCGACCCGTCGCCGACGAGGACGACGAGCGACCGGACACGGACGAGAACGGGGAAGCCCGGCACCGCTACCGCACGCTCGTCGAGCAGTTCCCCAACGGGGCGCTCGCACTCGTCGACGAGCGGATGCGCTACACGACGTTCGGCGGATCGCCCGAGGGGACCACAGCCCTCACGAGCGACGACCTCGAGGGCGAGCGGTTGGCGACGGCCCTCCCGCCGTCGATAGCCGACGTCGTGATCCCCGGATACGAGCGCGCGCTCGACGGCGACGTGTCGACGTTCGAGGCGACCGTCGACGACCAAGCGTACCGCTTCCACTTCTACCCCGTCCGGGACGACGACGGGCGAGTGTTCGAGGCGCTGGGGATGTCGCAGGAGGTCACCGCGCGGCGAGCGTACCAACAGAAGTTGGAAGCCCGCATTCGGCAACAGGAGGCGGTCGCAGCACTGGGCCAGCGTGCACTCGAGGTAGCGGACGTAGACGACCTGTTCGCCGAGGCGACCCGAGTCGTCGCCGAGACGCTCGGACACACCTACTGCAAGGTGCTCGACCTCAACGCAGACACCGACGAACTCCTGCTCCGGCAAGGCGTCGGCTGGGACGATGGGATCGTCGGCTCTGCGACCGTCTCAGCCGTCGAAGACGACTCGCAGGCGGCGTACACGCTCCGGACCGCAGAGCCAGTCGTCGTCGAGGACCTCGACGAAGAGCGGCGGTTCAGCGGCCCCGACCTCCTCACGTCGCACGGCGTCCGCAGCGGGATCAGCACGATCATCGGCTCACCGGAGTCGCCGTGGGGAATCCTGGGCACCCACGACACGGCGCCTGCGGCCCTCACAGATCACGACGCGGCGTTCGTCCAGTCGGTCGCCAACGTCCTCGCCTCCTCGATCGAACGCGCCCGCCACGAGCGTGAGGTCGAACACCAGCGAACCCAACTCGCCGCACTCAACAGCGTCAACCGGGTGGTCCGAAAGGTGTCGCGGGCGATCGTCGAGCGGTCGACCCGCGAGGAGATCGAACGCGTCACCTGCGAGCGACTGGCGACGGCCGACTCCTACCAGTTCGCGTGGATCGGCGACGTCGGCGCGGCCAGCCGAGAGATACGCGTCCGTGCAGAGGCAGGTGTCGAGGGCTACCTCGACGGGACCCGCATCTCGGTCGACCCGGATGACGACCACGCCTGGGGGCCGACCGGCCGTGCCTACCAGACGGGGACCGTCCAGACGACCCAACACGCCGCCGCCGACCCCCGTCAGGACCCGTGGGACGAACAGGTAGCAACCTACGGCTACCGCTCGTCTGCGGCGATCCCGATCGTTCACGACGGCACCGTCTACGGCGTGTTGAACGTGTACTCCGAGCGGGAGCGAGCGTTCGTCGGCCGCGAGCGGGAGGTAATCGCCCAACTCGGCGAAGTGGTGGGCCACGCAATCGCCGCCGCCGATCGCAAACAGGCGCTGTTGGGCGATCAGGTCGTCGAACTGGAATTTCTCATTACGGACGTGTTCGACCCGGCAGCGGTCGGTCCGTCGACCGACCCCATCTACCTCGACCACGCGGCGCCGCGAAACGACGGCGAGTTCGTCCTGTTCGGTCGGACGACGACCGCGGGGATGGCGACGCTCGAGGAAGCGGTCGAGACCCACCCGCTGTACGAGGAGGTCGTCGTCCGCTCGGACGGCGACCCACAGCGGTTCGAGTTGACGGTGACGGACCTCCCGGTGCTCTCGGCGGTCGCCGCCCAGGGTGGGGAACTCAAACAGGTCGTCATCGAGGACGGCGACTCACAGGTGACCGTGTGCCTCTCGCCGAACGCGGACGCTCGTCGGGTGATCGACGTGATGCGCGAGACGTACCCCGACGCGTCGCTGCTGCGTCGCGAACAGGTCGATCGGACGGAGGTGAGCATCGAGTCGTCGATAGACGCCCTCACCGACCGCCAGCGGACGGCGCTCGCGACGGCGTTTCACGCGGGCTACTTCTCGTGGCCGCGCGACGCGACAGCCGAGGAGGTCGCCGATTCGCTCGGCATCGCCGCGTCCACGCTCCACCAGCATCTCCGAACCGGGCAGGCGAAGGTGTTCGACGCGGTGTTCTGCGAGGAGTGACGGGGTTCAACTCGGGTGGCTACCCGCGCGTCACGGTTCGATGACGAGTTTGCCGAGGAAACTGTCGGTCATCACGTCCGACTGTGCCGCCGCCGCCTCCTCCAAGTCGTAGCTCCGAGCCACCTCGATGGTGAGGTCGTCGCCCCACAGCGACGCCAGGTCGTTGAGGGCGTCCGCGAGACTTGGCGTGTTGAACATCGACATCAGTTGGAGGTTCAGGTCCTTCCCACGGGCGGCCGCCGACACGGGGAACCCGATCTCGGGGTCGTTCTCGCCGATGCCGACGACGCGTGCAGACTGGGCGGCCACCTCCGCGTCGAAGCCGAGGTACTCGTCGAGGCGGTGGTCGAGAACGACGTTCACGCCGCCGCCCGCCACCTCCGTGACGGCGTCCGCGAGGTCGTCGCGGTCGTAGTCGAGGACGGCGTCCGCCCCGAGGTCGGCGACCGCGTCGTGGTACTCTGGGGCGGCCGTCGCGATCACGGTCGCACCGGTCGCGGCGGCGACCTGCACCGCGGCGTGGCCGACGCCGCCGGAGCCACCGTGGATCAGGACGGACTCGGCGGGCCGGAGGTTCGCGTGCTGGATCAGCGCGCGCCAGGCGGTGACGGCGGCGACGCCCGCGCCGCCCGCAGCGACGAGGTCGGCGTCGTCGGGCAGGACCGCGATTCGGTCGTCGGGCACCGCGACGAACTCGGCGTAGCCGCCGGGAATCGTACTCGACAGGCCGGTGGCGTACACAGCGTCGCCTTCCTCGATCCCCCCGACGGCGTCGCCCACCTCGACCGCGGTGCCCGCGGCGTCGACGCCGGGGATCGCTGGCAGGCCGTACGGTTCGTACGATCCCTCGCGGAAGTAGGTGTCTACGGGGTTGACGCCCGCAGACGCCACCTCGACGAGCACCTCGTCGGAGTCGACCTCGGGGCGGTCGACCTCCTCCACCTGTAGCACCGATTCGTCGCCGTGTTCGTGGAAGCGTACTGCTCGCATCGCTACCACCGTCCCGGCGAGGCGACTTACCTCCAGCGGCGTCGGCAGTCGGGGTAGACGCCCGACTGTCCCGCGAGTGTGACCGGAGGAGTGAAAGTGCCGCCGGGGGTAGCGGTCGGGTATGTCCCTGCGACACGTCGGCGCGACCGCCTTCGGTGCCGGACTGCTCGCGTGTACGGTGTTGCTCGTGACGGTCGGCCCGGTCGCCGCCTCGACGGATGCGTTCTGTGCGGGACCCCGCCGACTCGCGGAGTTCGCTCTCCGCGGCGTGCAGGCGTGGCCGCCGACGCTGCTGTACACCGACGGCTGTAACGACATCACGCTGCGGCCGTCCGTGCTGTGGACCGGCGTCGTGAGCGTCCTCGGTCTCGTTCTCGCGGGCGTCGGACAGGCGACGGGGAACTGACGCGGGGCGAAATACGGGGCTGGACACGGGACGGCGGTGCCCTCGCGAACGCGGCCGGAATCGGCGGGATTTAACCCCGAGAGGGGCAGGTATTCAGACGCATGAGACTTCACGAGTACCAGGCGAAGCAAGTCTTCGCCGACGCCGGGATTCCGACCCCGGACTCGCGACTCGCGTCCACGGTCGAGGAGGTCATGGACGCGGTCGACGAGATCGGCTACCCGGCAGCCATCAAGGCGCAGGTCCACGTCGGCGGGCGTGGCAAGGCCGGCGGCATCAAGATCGCCACCAGCGAGGAGGAGGCACGCGAGGCCGCCGAGTCCATCATCGGGATGGACCTCAAAGGCTACGAGGTCGACAAGGTCCTCGTCGAGGCCGGCGTCGACTTCGAGAACGAACTGTACGTGGGCATCACGATGGACCGCGGCGAGGGCAAACCCGTCGCGATGGTCTCCACCGAGGGCGGCGTCGACATCGAGTCGGTCGCCGAGGAGACGCCCGAGAAGATCGCTCGCGAGCACATCGACCCCGCGTTCGGCCTGCACCCGTACCAGGCCCGTAAGATCGCCTACGACGCCGGTATCCCGAGCGACGTGGCGCTGGACGTCGCCTCGATCCTCTCGACGCTGTACGACCTGTACGAGTCGAAGGACGCCTCCGAGATCGAGATCAATCCCGTGATGATCACCTCGGACCGAGAGGTCGTCGCCGCGGACGCGGTGATGAACATCGACGAGGACGCCCTGTTCCGTCAGCCAGAACTCGCGGAGATGGAAGACGAGGCCGCGGGCGACGAACTGGAGGCGAAGGCCAACGAGTACGGCTTCGACTACGTGCGTCTGTCGGGCAACGTCGGCATCATCGGCAACGGCGCGGGTCTCGTGATGACGACGCTCGACCTCGTGGACTACTACGGTGGCAAGCCCGCCAACTTCCTCGACATCGGTGGCGGCGCGAAGGCCGAACGCGTGACGCACGCGCTGGACATGGTGTTCTCCGACGAGAACGTCGACAGCGTCGTGTTCAACATCTTCGGCGGCATCACCCGCGGCGACGAGGTCGCCAAGGGGATCAACGAGGCGCTCGAACAGTTCGACGAGATTCCCAAGCCGGTTGTCGTCCGCCTCGCGGGGACGAACGCCGCCGAGGGGATGGAGATCCTCAACGAGGACCTCGTGCAAGTCGAGAGTACCCTTGAGGACGCGGTACAGCGTGCAGTGAAGAACGCCGAGGAGGTGACCCAATGAGCATTTTCGTCGACGACGACACCCGCGTCGTGGTGCAGGGCATCACGGGCGGAGAAGGCAAGTTCCACACCGAACAGATGCTGGAGTACGGCACGAACGTCGTCGCGGGCGCGGTGCCCGGCAAGGGCGGCCAGGAAGTCGCTGGCGTCCCTGTCTACGACACCGTCGACCAGGCCGTCGAAGCCGAGGACGCCGACGCCTCCGTCGTGTTCGTCCCGCCGGCGTTCGCCGGCGACGCCATCTTCGAGGCGCTCGACACCGACCTCGACCTGGTCGTCGCCATCACCGAGGGCATCCCGACCCAGGACATGGCGAAGGTGAACAAGCGCCTCTCGGAGGTCGACACCCGCCTCATCGGACCGAACTGCCCCGGCATCATCACGCCCGGCGAGGCGAAACTCGGTATCCTCCCCGGCAACATCTTCGAGTCGGGCGACGTCGGTCTCGTCTCCCGCTCCGGTACCCTGACGTACCAGGTCGTCTCGAACCTGACCGAACGCGGTATCGGGCAGACGACCGCCATCGGCATCGGCGGCGACCCCATCATCGGCACGTCGTTCGTCGACGCCCTCGAGGCGTTCGAGAACGACCCCGACACGAAGGCCGTCGTGATGTGCGGTGAGATCGGTGGCGAAGACGAGGAAGAGGCCGCGAAGTTCATCGCCGAGAACATGGACACGCCGGTCGCTGGCTTCATCGCCGGCCGCACGGCACCGCCGGGCAAGCGGATGGGCCACGCGGGCGCTATCGTCAGCGGCTCCGGCACCGGCACCGCGGAGTCGAAGATCGGCGCGCTCAACGACGCGGGCGTCCCCGTCGGCGACACGCCCAACGAGGTCGCCGACCACATCGAAGACTTCCTGTAACGCGGCGCACCAGCCGACCTCCGCCGTCTCGGTCGCTCGACCCCCGATTTTTCACCGACTCGACCGCGAGTGACCGCACCCGCTCAGTCGTCGCCGCCGACGTACGAGCCGTCGGGCACGGTGCCGTCCGTGTCGAGGACGAACGGACCCGCAGACAGCGTCCGCAGCGTCACCGTCGCCGCCCGCAGGACGTACGCCGCGAGCGTCATAAACGGCGCGAGCGCCGCGGTGTACGCAGCCGTCATAAACAGGAGCAGCGTCGGCACGCCCAGGGCACGTCCGTCGAGGTCGGCCACGTCGACCGCGAGGACGACGTAGGAGATGCCGACGATGACGGGAATCGACACCCACAGGAGGTCGCGAGCGAGGCGGGCGAACTCCCGTTCGAAGTACAGCGACTTCACGAACTCGCGGGCGGCAGCGAACCGCTGGAGCGCCTCAACCATCTCCTCGACGGCGTCGGCCGCGGCCGCCGGGAGTTCCTCCCCGCGGCGGGCGCGGAACCCGCGCAGGCCGTGCAGTTGTGCGGCGTAGTCGTACTCGAGGGCGGCCAGAAATACGTCGATACCGCCCGACTGCGTCCCCGAGAGCGACTGTGCCGCCCGTTCGGATTCGGTGTCCGCGCGAGCGACGATGTCGGCCACGGCGTCGGCCGGGTCGCCGCCAGTCGCCTCGTCGAGGCCGGGATGGCCGGGGTTGGCGTCGACGGCAGATTGGAGGTCCTGTGCGGCCGACAGCACTGCGCCCGCGACCGCCCGGAGGAAGTCGTCGATGCGCGCGGGCGCCATCGGCGTCTCCAGCAAGTCCTCGGTCTCGCGGCGAAACTGGGCCGCGCGCTCGATCCGGTCGCGCTGTTGGCCGACCGACGACAACTCTTGGGAGACGACGAGCGAGGCGACCGAGACGACGATGGAGACGAGGAGGATGACGCCAGACAACATCGTGTCGAACAGTCTGCTCGTGTTCGTACGGGTGAACAGCGCAGTCACGTCGACGCCGAAGCCCACGGACAACGGGACGACGACCGCCGGGACGGTGAAGACGAACGCCGCTGCGACCGCGCGGCGGTCGCCGGTGAGGAGGACCCACCGGCGCAGGCGACCGATCGGTGACCGCTCGTGGGCGACGCTCCCACCGTCGGTCGACGGCCTCCGGTCGGCATCGGGCGGTGACTGTCGGTCCATCGTCCGGGTGACGACCGGGACCGAGTTAAGTCCAGTCGCCGCGGTCGGCGTTCCCCGGCCGAGCGCGCCCGACCTCAGTCGACACCGAGCACCGCCGGGAGGCTCTCGCGCGTCACCGTCTCCGCGTCGACCGACGCTCCGCCGCCGCCGTACCCGACGCCGGTGGCGACGAGCGCGACGTGTTCACCGCGGTCGATCTCACCAGTCTCTCGGAGCCGACGGAGTGCCGCTAGCGGGGTCGCCGATGCCGCTTCGACGCGGAGGCCCGCGCCCGCCAGGTCGCACTGGGCGTCGAGGATGGCGTCGTCGTCGACGGCGAGGATGGCACCGTCGGTGTCGCGGGCGGCCCGGAGCGCGCGTGTTCCGCTTGGCGGGTCGGCGTTGGCGATGGAGTACGCGACCGTCTCGCCCGTCTCCGCAGGTTCGAGACGGGTCACCGAGTCGTCGCCGCGGTCAAACGCGCGAGCGACCGGTGCACACGCCGCCGCCTGCACGAAGTACAGGCGCGGCGGGTCGTCGAGGAGGCCCGCGGCGGTCGCCTCGCGCACCGCTTTCCACGCGGCGCTGGCGTGGCCACCGCTGCTGACCGGCATCACGACAGCGTCGGGTGCGGCGGGGGCGTCTGCGCCCGCTTCACCGGCGGCGAACGCCCGCAGGAGTTCCAGCGTCGTCGTCTTCTGTCCGGCGACCCGCAGCGGCGAGTCGGAGTTGACGAACTCGATACCCGCCTGGGGTCCCAAGTCGAGTGCGTCGTGGTAGAGGCGGCCGTAGTCGCCGTCGACGCGGACGAGACGCGGCCCGTAGGTGGCGATGCGTTCGAGGCGTGCCTCCGAGATGTCCGCGGGGACGAGGACGACGCAGTCGAGGTCGGCGCTGGCGGCGTGGGCGGCCATCGACGCGGCCATATTGCCGTGTGAGACGGTGCCGACCGTCTCGACGCCATCCGCGAGGGCGGCGGCGACGCCGACTGCGCTCCCGCGGTCTTTGAACGACCCCGTGGGGTTCGTCCCCTCCAGTTTCACGTGGACGCGCGCGCCGTCTGCGTCGAGGCCGGGCGTGCGGACGAGCGGTGTCGCTCCGGCGGTCGCCGCGAGGCCGTCGCCGGGGCGGTCGACCGAGAGGAGGTCGGCGAACGCCCACACGCCGTCGCGGGCCGGCCACTCGAATCCGGCCGGGTCGGTGTCGAACCACAGCGGTTCACCGCAGTCGCACCGCTGGCCCGAGGCGGTGCGGGCACCGCAGGCGTAGCAGGTGAGCATACTCCATCGGAGGCGGCGGGTGACTAAAACGCGACGCCCGTCTCTACACCGCGAAGAACGGTATCGATCCCCACGCCGTATGGTGATCGTTCACGTTCGGGAGCGACGGATTCTTTCCTCGCAGGATCCGACGACGTTGTAGCTCCGGTACTTCGTTGCCGCGAGCGTTGCTCTCAGATGAACGCACGTACTACTGTTCCCGCACCCGTACTGCTCTCCGTGTTGGTCGGCGCCGTCGCCCTCGCGGGCGGCCTCGCCGCCGGCACCGCCGCTGCACAGACTGCGAACGCCTCCGCCGACATCACCTTCGACGATCAAGTCGGCGTCGAGGAGGTCACGGTTCAGTCCGCGACGCTCCCCGACGGCGGCTTCGTGACCGTCTACAACTCCTCCGGCGCGCTGGTCGGTCACAGCCAGTACCTCGAGGCCGGCACCCACGAGAACGTCACCATCGCGGTCGACCCGGCGCTCTCGCGAAGCCAGGTCGTCATCGCCGAGGCCCACCGCAACAACGGGTCGACGTCGTTCAACGCCTCCGCGGACACGGCGTACACGAACGACAACGGCCAGGCCATCGCCAGCACCGCGTACGTCGCCAGCGAGGAGTTCTCGCGAACGACCGCGACGGCGACTGCGACGCCGACCGCCACGGCTACCGAGACGGCGACCGCGACCGAGAGTGACGACGCGACCGGCACGCCCACCGAGACGACCGGGCCCGGCTTCTCTGTCGTCGCCGCCCTCGTCGCCCTCGTCGGTGCTGCGCTCCTCGCGCGCCGATAGACTCAGACGCCGAGGGTCGCACACAGTCGCATCGAGTCGTCGACCGCCGCGGGCCGTTTTCCATCGTCACCTCCCAACCAGCGCTGTGGCCGTGCGATCGGGAACGCGGGATTGAACCGCGCCGACGCGCAACCGTCGGGTATGACCGCCGACGCCGGAGACGCCGCCGAGTGGGAGCGCCGAGTGCGCGAGATGCGCGCGGAGAAAGACGAGTTCCTCGCCTCCGACCGGCAGTCGCCCGTCGACCCGGACCTTCGGGAGGCGTTCGACGGCCTCGACTACTTCGACCCGGACCCGGCGTATCGCGTCGAGGCCGACGTCGAGGTGCACGACGACCCCGAGGCGCTGGAGTTGACCGTCCGCAACGGGAGCGCCGAACGGTTCCACCACGTCGCGACGTTCTCGTTCACGCTGCCGAACGCCGAGGGCGAGGCCGTCGAGGAGACGCTAGCGGCACTACGTGCGCAGGGCTCTGCGGCGCTGTTTCTCCCCTTCCGCGACAAGACGACCGGGCAGCAGACGTACGACGGCGGCCGCTACATGGACCTCCACCCAGACGGGGACCTCGACGAGGTGGAGACGGTGACGCTGGATTTCAACCTCGCGTACACGCCGTTCTGTGCGTTCTCCGAGGCGTTCGCCTGCCCGCTCCCGCCGACGGACAACTGGCTCGAAGTCGCGATCCCGGCGGGCGAACGCGACCCCGACCTGTCGTGAACGACGTGGTGACGCGTGGTCGTGTCGACGGGCGTCGCCGATGTCCAGAAAGTAATCCTTAGTACCGGCGGGGCGCTGATACCGACTATGAAACGAAAGGCGATGATCGGCGCGGTCCTCATGGTCGTCGGCACGGTGCTGTTCCTCCCGGGACTGCTCCCCGGTGCGAGTCAACTCGCCACGCTGGCGCTGCTCCCGGCGGCGGTGCTGCTCACGTACGGCACGTACCTCGTCGGCACGAGCGAGAAGGGTCGCGCCGTCTGACCGCCGCCCGAACCAATCAGTTCTTCGACGCTCGATACCGCTCCAGCGCCGCCCGTGCGCCCGACTGGAGGTAGCCCGCGTCGACGCCGACGATCTGGTAGTCGTAGCCCAGTTCACTCCAGTACTCCACCTCTGCGAGCGACGTCGCCAGCGTGCCCACCGGCACCGCGCTCTCGTCGACGACCGTCTCGACCGCTGAGACGAACGTCTCGTCGTCGTACGCGCCGAACACGCCCAAATCCGCCGAGAGGTCGGCAGGACCGACGAGGAGGGCGTCGAGGCTCTCGACCCGCGAAATGTCGCCCGCGTTCGCGACGGCCTCGCCGGTTTCCACCTGTGCGATGGTGCCGACGCGGTCGTTTGCGGTCGCGTAGTAGTCGTCCAGATCCGTTCCGTATCCCGACGAGCGTGTGCCCGCGACCCCGCGGCGGCCCGCGGGCGGGTAGCGGGCCGCCTCGACGAACGACTCGGCTTGGTCGACCGTGTTCACCTGCGGGGCCATCACGCCCGCCGCGCCCGTGTCGAGAACGCGCTTGATGCGAACGTGGTCGTTCCACGCGACGCGGACGACCGCAGCGGTGTCGGCGTCACCGTCGGCGTCGCCGCTCTCACCGCGCCCGTTCGCGGCGTCGACCGCGCGGACGGCCGCCTCGACCGACTCCATCTCGGTCGGCGCGTGTTCGGTGTCGACCACGACGAAGTCGGCGTCCGTCGATGCCAGTTGCTCTGCGACCTGCGGCGACGGCGTCGACAGCCAGTGTCCCGCGGGGTTCGAGCGAAGCGTCGCTCGGAAGCCGGCGACCTCGTCGCTCGTCGAAGACTCGTCCATAGCGACGCTGTGTGGCGAACCCACATCAAGCCCCGAGGAACCGTGCAGTCGACGACTCGCGGCTACGATGACGCCGAGCGAACCATCCCCGCGAGGAAGGCGCCGCCGACGACTGCACACGCGACGACCGCGAGACCGACCGCCTGGTCGGGCGAGTTGTCGACCCACCGCTGGAGCCACCACGCCCAGTAGTGCAGTTGCGTGTACACGAACGTCTGGTACGGGAAGTGCAGCCACGCCAACAGCGTCACGACAGAGACACCGAGATAGTCGATGGCGTCGCGTTCCCGGACCCACATACCTGCCGCTCGCCTTCGGGGTGACAAAAGGGTTCGTCCCCGACTCTCGGGCGTGAGAACAGCGCGGTCCAGCGTGTTCTCCGGCTACCCGTCGTCGCTGGCGGCGTCGACGCAGGCGGCGTATTTTTCCAACTCGCCCGCGAGTTCGCGGGCCTCGGCCGCCGACAGCGTGACACCCTCGGCGTGGGCGGGAAGCGTCTCCAGTTGGCCGTTGTCGAGTTCGAGTTCGATCGTCACCTCGTCGGGGTCTTCGCGTGGCGCGGTGACGTTCAGGACGGCGACAGCCTCCTCCTCGAAGTCGTGGCCGCGGGCGAAGCCGTCGACTAAGTCGAACGTCGTGTAGGCGTTGACGCGGATGAGTCGGTCGGGCATCGGATCAGTCGTCGGAGGTGATGGGCGTCCCGTCGGCGCTGGCCGGCGCGGGCGAGTCGTCCATCTCGTCCTCGTCGGCGTACGGGTACCACGTCAGTTTCGTGTTGTGCATGTACGGATCATCGTAGTCGGTCTCCTCGGGTTCGACGAGGCTCGCTAAGGTCTCCTCGTCGGTTCGCTCGACGAAGTCGCGGAACGACTCGTCGCCTTCGCGGCGCTGTTCGAAGTTCGCGAGGAGGTTCGCGATGGCGCCGGGCACCTCGTCGGCGGGCACGCGCTGTTCGACCCACTCCGCGAACCGCGGGTCCTCACCGAGACCGCCGCCGAGGCCGATGTCGAGGGCCTCGACCGCCTCGCCGTTTTTCCGGGTCTTCATCCCGCGCAGGCTGATGTCGGCGATCTGTGGCTGCGCACAGGAGGCCGTACACCCCGAGAGGTGGATGTGGAAGTCCTCGACGCCCGCGGGCACCGGGACGTTCTCCTTGAGCCAGCGGGCGTACCGCACCTGCCGGTTCTTCGTCTCGACGATAGACAGCGAGCAAAACTCCGTCCCCGTACAGGCGATAGAGCCGCGCATAAACGGATGTGGGTCTGGCTCGTACGTGTCGAGGAGGTCCTCCGCGAGCAGCGCGTCGAGATTCTCCTCGGCAACGTCAGTGACGATGACGTTCTGCCGCTGAGTGAGTCGGACCTCGCCGGAACCGTACTCGTCGGCGATGCGGGCGAGTTCGCGCGTGTCGTCCGCGCCCATCCGGCCGACGAGGACGTTCAGCCCGACGTAGTAGTCGCCGTCGTTCTGCTCGTGGACGCCGACGTGGTCGTGGTGGCCCGCGTCGTTGCGGCCGGAGTTGTACGTGTACTCCTCGCGCAGGTCCTCACCCGCCGTGGAGAGGTCGAAGTCCACGAACTCCTCCTGGAGGACGCGCCGAATCTTCTCGGTTCCCCACTCGTCGGTGAGGAACTTCATCCGGGCGTTGTAGCGGTCCTCGCGGTCGCCGTACTCGCGGAACAACGCCGACAGGCCCGCGGCGACCTCGTCGGCCTCCTCGGGCGTGACGAACACGTCGATGGAGCGGGCGAGGCGCGGTTCGTTACGCGAGAGGCCGCCGCCGACGCGGACGTTGAACCCCTTGACGCCGTCTTTCTCCGCCGGTTCGAACGCGAGGTCGTTGATATCGCCCTGCCCGCAGCCCTCCGTACACCCGGTGACGCTCACCTTCCACTTGCGCGGGAGGTTCGCGTACTCCTCATCACCTTTGAACGTGTCGTGGAGGTCCAAGGCCACGGGGAGGGCGTCGACGAACTCCGCGGAGTCTTTGCCGGCGACGGGACAGCCGACGATGTTGCGCCAGGAGTCGCCGCACGCCTGCTGGGTGGAGAGGCCGTTCGCCTCCAGTCGCTCGAATATCTCGGGGACGTCCTCCAGACGGATCCAGTGGAGTTGGATCGACTGCCGAGTGGTCCAGTCGCAGTAGGCCGCGCCGAACTCGGGGTTCTCCGCGGGGCCACGCGCGTACTCGTCGGCGATGTCCGCGACGACCTCCAGTTGGCCGGGGTCGAGGACGCCGTTCGGCGTCCCGATCCGCATCATAAAGTACGACTCCTGGCCGTTTCGCTGGTGGTACAGCCCCCACCACTTGAAGCGCTCGAACCACGCGTCTCGTTCGTCGTCGGGGATCGACTCCCACCCCTCCTCAGCGAACTCGAACAGGTGGTCCCTGATCTCGTTGCCGTACACCTCCGATTTCCAGTTCTCGACGTCCGTGGGCATTCGTGGCTACGCCGAGAAGCGCCACCTCCCTAAACTGAGCCTCGCCGTCAATCCTCCCCGGCGCTTCTGGACGCCGGCAAGCGTTGCGGGGCCGCGAGGCCGCCTCGCGGGAACCGCACGACATCGGCCGCAAACGGGCGGAACACGCCGTCCACGACGCGCCCGACCGGCACGCCCCGTACGCTCGGCGTCTTGCCACACCGGATGCACTGCCCGTACACGTCGGCCGTGACGACTCGCCCGTCGACGCCGACGGCGGTGAACCCCTCGACGACGAAGTCGGCACAGACACAGTCACAGACGGCGGCGACGCGCCACAGTTCGCTCACGCTGACGCGCCGTTCGTCGTCGACGGACACCCACGCGCCGTCGTCGAGGACTCGGAGGGCGACGCTCATACCCGGAGTACGCCGACCGCCGGCATACCGGCGTCGTCGAACGCAACCGCGGACGCTTCCGGTGACGCGGGATCCGATCCCAAATCGCAAGACAGCTCCGCGATTCGACCGGTCGCCGTCGTGTGAGACGCCGGCAATTTTCAGCCCTATCGGGGAGCGCCGGACACGATTGACCGTGTGGACCCCGTTATGACGTCCGGGCGTGTGCAGTGGGACGATGGCAGAACAGGCAGTCGACGACGGCGAAGATGAGCAAGAAGTCGAGCGGGCGCACCTGGAGGGGCTGGAAGACGGCTGTGGCTGTGCGGAGGTGTGGGAGCACCTCTCCGACGAGGAGGACGTGGAGGACGCGGGCGAGGGGCAGTCGACCGAGTGATGCTCCGGCGGCGGCCCGTCTCTGGCCGACCGCTATTCGGGAGCGTCCGGCGGGCGACTACGGCCGCTGCGCCCGTGGGTCGTCGTCCGCGGAGGTGGAGTCGGTCGGGTGCGTGTCGCCGTCGTCGGTCGACGCTAGGGTGACGGCGTTGGTGTGGTCGACGCTGACGACCGAACCGTGGTACTCGAAGGAGACAGTGCCAGTCGTATCTTGAAACAGCGTGTCCAGCGCATCGGGGTCGACCACCTCGTACAGCGGCGGTTTGAGGTCGCTAAGCTCGACCCCGGCTTCGGCCCCGACCGCCGTGACGACCGCCAGACTCGGCAGGGATTCGGTGGGCTTTCGTGTCGAAATATTGACTTATTGTTCATCGCGTTCGCGATCCTTGTACACGCCTCTCTGACGCCGTCAGCCTACATCCACATAGACCCGAAATATTTCGATAGTATATATACTATGACCACCGAATAGGATCAGGTACTACCGAATGTTGATCTGCGAATTCACCATCGATCACCCCATCCTCGGCGGGGCGTTGCGCGTGGTTCCCCGCGTCGAGGCCGAGTGGGAGGAGACGTACACCGACGGCGTCGCAGGCACACGAATGCTGTTCTGGTTGCGTGCCGAGACGGATGACGAATTCGTGGCGTTCGAGGAGGCGGTCGCCCGTCTGGATACCGTCACCGACCTCACGCTGTTCGCGACGGTCCCGGATCGTCGACTCTATCGCGTCCGGTTCACCGAGGAGGGCGACCGGACGAACCTGATGAGCGAGCTCATCGACGTCGCCGGCGTGTTGGAGGCGGCGACGGGGACCGCAGAGGGGTGGCGGTGTCGCGTTCACTTCCCGACACGGGAGGGGTATCGTCGGGTGTACCAGTTCTGTCGCGACCACGACATCCCGTTCACGTTCGAGCGGATGTATCAACAGACGAGCGAACAGACGTCCGGCGAGTCGACGCTCACCGAGCCACAGCGGGAACTGCTGTTAGAGGCGGTGGAGAGCGGCTATCTCGACATCCCACGAGCGGTCTCGCTCGCGGATTTGGGCGAGCGACTCGGCATCTCCCAGAGTTCCGCCTCCGAGCGGTTCCGACGGGGCGTGAAGAAACTGATCCGAGCGAACGTCTGAGCGGCCACTCACGGGGACGGTGTGTCGCGTAGAACGATGCCGGGGGTGGGCTCCGAACCCACGATCTCCGCATAGCCCAGGTACGAGGCTCGGCGGGCCCCGTTGGGGCGGAGGCTTCCAAGGCGTTCCGCACCGAATCTCGAAACCCTATGAGTGCGGCGCTATGTCCAGCTAAGCCACCCCGGCTCACGTCCACGTCGGGCGGTCGTACTCTTGAAGCTTCTCATCCACGGTCGGTGCGACACGCCGAGACACGCCCACGGGCGGGCGGCGTCCGACGCACGCGCGACGACGGGGACAGCATACCCGCCGGGTTTAAGCCGTGCCCACGGCGAAACGCTGGTATGAGTCTGCCGGACCTGATCCGAGGGGAACTGGGCGGCGAGGACCCCGTCGCTCGCGTCCACCTCGGTGGGGACGACGAACTGTTCGTCACCCCGACCCGCACCCTCATCTACCGCGCCGAAGGCTTGCTCTCCGACGAGTCCGTCGAGGAACACGCCCACGACGCCGAACGCGTCGCCGTCTCCGAGGGCCGTCGCAAGGCCAAGTTCACGCTGGAGTACGGCCTCGACGGGAGTCAGTCGTTCTCCGTCCCTCGAAGCAAGATCGACGAAGTCCTCCACCCCGTCCTCGCGGGCGTCCTCGCCGCCTCGGGCATCACCGAACCGGGCGAGACCGTCGAGCGAACCTTCCGCTTCTCGGAACTCACGCTCGTCGTCACCTCGACTCGCCTCGTGAAACACGTCGGTGCGGCCGTCTGGGACGACGACTTCGAGGAGTTCCACTACGACGACGTGACCGACCTCGAAGTCGAGAAAGGGAGCCACGCGACGACGCTCGTGCTCACCGCGAACGGTCGCCAAGAGCGGTTCAAAGCCCCGAACGACCGCTCTCGTGAGATCGAAGAGACGCTCACGAGCGCGCTGCTGGCGTACTACGGCGTCGACTCGCTGTCTGCGTTCCGCGCCCTCTCCGCGGAGGCCGAAGGCGAGGACGAAGCCGACGACGACGCCGTCGACGCTGCGGCGGTCGACCGCACGGACTTCGGCGACGGCCCGGACCCGCTCTCGGCGGATCCCTCTGAGGTCGACGAGCACAACGGGACGCGGACGGACCCGCTGGCCACCGGCGAGGAAACCGACGCGGGCGAGGTGGGCGACGTGGCCGAGGAGTCGACGACGGCAGCCGTCTCGCAGGCTGACGCCGGCGCCGACGCGGCCGTGGCCTCTGAGACCGCGAGCGACGACGCCTTCGGCGACACCGGGTTCGAGCCAGCCGAACCGACCGACGACCTTGCCGACGAGGTCGCGGCGCTTCGGGAGGCGGTCGAACGGCAGAACGAGCGCCTCGACAGCCAGCGCGAACTGATCGAACAACTCATCGAAGAACTTCGTCGCGGCCGCTGAGGCGGTCGACCGTGGCGCCGTCGTCACGACCCCGAGGCCGATCTCACTCTCTGCCGGTGACTTTCCGGATACACGAAGAGCCGAACGGCCCGAGTTCGCCAGCGTCGAGGCGGAGGAAGTGGCCCGTCGAGATGCCCGCCCCACAGCGACGGCACGAGAAGTCACCCTCGCGGGTGATCACCTGCGAGTCGAATCGGACGATGCCCGACCCGTGGACGCGCACGACCGCGTCCTCCCGGTCGATGACGCCCTGTCGCTCGGCTTCCTCGAGGATCTCGCGAGTGACGGCCGGACTCGACGTGACCGACTCCAGTCGGTCGATCAGGTCCGGGAGGCCGAGTTCGTCGTCGTCGAGGTGTGCGACCAACTCGACGCCGAGGGCGACCGTCTCCTCGCGAGTCCGCGTCGGGGCGTCGTCGGAGCTCACGTCGCCGAGGGTTGCCCGGCGTCGCTCATAAGCACGACGGGACCGGCCGTCCGTAGTGGGACGGCCGTCGACCGAAGCGCTGCGTCTCTCGCTGGGACCGGGCCGCTTATTCGCCCGACGAACGGAGCGCAACCGTGAATCGCCGTGTGGTTGCAGGCGGCCTCGTCGCCGCCACGGTGGTCGCCGCCGCCCTCCTCACGTCGCCAGCGGCGGTCCTCAACCGGGCCGGGTGGGTCGTCGCCGACCCACTCCGACTGCTGGCCGTGCTCGTTGCACTCGCGGTCGTTCGCCCGTTCCTCGCGTGGCCGGTGACGCTCGTCGCCGTCGTGACCGGCTACGGCTTCGGACTCGCCGGCGCGCCGCTGGCGCTCGCGCTGATGGTGTGTACGTCGATGCCGCCGTACCTCATCGCTCGACGCGGCAGGGACGGAGCCCGCGACTTCGCCGCCGTCCCCGGCGGCGACCGGGCGAGCGAACTCGTCGGGCGAGTGGTCGGTGCGGGCGAACGCGCGGTGTCCGTCGCCGGCGGGACCCGTTCGATCGCGGCCTCGCGACTCCTGCCGTTCCCTTCGGACGTCGTGAGCGTCGCCGCCGGCCTCTCGGGCGTCCGTGCGGTCCCGTTCGTCGTCGGGAGCGCAATCGGTGAACTCCCCTGGGCGGTGGCAGGGACCGTCGCCGGAGCCTCGGCGGGTCGGATCGCAGACGCCGGCCTCTCGGGCGTGTTCGACGTCCGGCTGGTCGCGACCGCGGGGCTCGCGGGACTGCTCTTGCTCGTCGGTCCCGCCTACCGCCACTACCGCTCGTCGACCTGACCGGGGTCACACGCCAACACCAGCGCGTCCGTCCCGTCGTCGTAGAAGGCTGGCCGGCGCGCTCGCTGGCGAAACCCAAGTCTCGCGTACAGTCGCCGCGCCGCCTCGTTGTCGGCGGCGACGTACAGCGTCACCGTACCGTCTGCCCCGTCGAGCAGTCGGGTCAACAGTCGCGTCGCGCGGCCCTCGCGTCGGTGGTCTGGCGCGACCGCGAGTTCTGCGATATGTGCGCCGTCGCCATCGACCGCGAGGAGGTAGCCGACCGGCGGGCCGTCGGGACCGCCCGCACAGTCGACGAGGACGCCGCCGCTGTGGAGTGCGTGTGTGACCAGCGACGGACTCGGTTCGCGGAGCAGCGACTGGAGGCTGCGAATCGTGGGTTCGTCAGCCGGGCGACCGCGGCGAACGGTCACGAGACGATTGGTGCGAACAGCGCCAGCACCGTCGCCAGCGACTCGATGGCCGTCCCGAGCGTCGTCGCCGTCGGCAACCCCGTCGCGCCGGTCACGACCGCGAGGACGACGCCCGCGACCGCCCCGGACAGCGTCGCCAGCGTGTTCACGGACTGGTTACCGAGGCGGTCGCCCTCGACGGTCGCACCGAGCAGACTGTCGACGCTCATCCCGACGAACCCCGCGGCGGTGACCGCGACTACGAACGAGAGTAGTTCGGTGGACGGGGCCAGCGGTGACACGCCCAGCGGCATCGCGACCGCCGCGATGAGCGCCACCAGCGCCGCGCCCGCGACGCCCGCAACTTCGCCTTGCCAGGTGATCGCACCGTCGGTGCCGGGGGCGACCGGCCGAAGCGTCGTCACGAGTCGCGGCGTGTCGAACAGGCCGCCGAACTCCGAGGAGAGCGTGTCGGCCATCGCGGTCGCGACCGACCCGGCGAACGCGAACGCCAGGAGTGGCTGGACCGTCGTCTCGGGGACGACCGCCCGACTCGCGGCGTACGCGATGACCGCGAGCAACGCGACGCCGGAGTTGCCGAGGACGTTACCCGCGCCGCGCGCGCCGTCATTGCCTTCGGCGACGCCGCGGGCGTCTTTCTCTTCGAAGCGGAACTTGGCGGCGAGGCCGCCGATGCCGAAGAACGAGATGAGGACCGCGAACCAGCCGATGCCGCCGAAGACGACGGTGACGAAGCCCAGCAACACGCCGGTCAACATCCCGGAGACCGAAGCGGTTCGGAGGACGTACGAGACGATGCCGAGACCGACCGTCACCGCGAGTCCGGCGGCGACGAGCGTCGGGGTAACCGTGACGCCGCCGGCGGCGATGAGCGCCGACAACAGCCACAGGAGGACGCCCACCGACACCATCACCAGCGGGTCGTCGCGGGGGAACAACACCGAACGGAGGAGGGCGGCGACGAGCGCCGCCGTCGCTGCGAGGAAGACGTACGTCGGCAGCGACGACGGCGTGAACCCACCGGCGGCGACGGCGACCGCTGCCTGCCCGAGCGTCGCCGCGAGGAACGCAGCGACCGTGAACGCCGTCGTCGTGGCGAACTCGTCGCTGGTGGACTCGCGGACGAACTCCCGACCCACGACGCCGTACGCGAGCGAGAGGACCGCCGCGGCGAACACCGTCGTCGGCATCGGTGCCTGTGGCAGCGCGGTCAACACGCCGAGTGCAGTCGCCGCAAGCGCGAACCCCGCGAGGCCGTTGAGTCGGCGGTCCTCGTAGTCGCCGGGCCGCGCGAACAGGTCGAAGATCCGACCCTCCTCGACGACGAACGCGGCGAGGACGGCGACCGCGGCGAACGGCACGGCGGCGGCGGGCCCCAGCGCTGGCGCGGCCAACACTGCGGAGGCGACGACGGCGAACCCACCGGCACGCCGGAGTCGGTGTCTCACGGCCGGGAGTATCCCCGACGACCACTTAACGGTCCCGGGACGGGGGCCGGCGTGCCCGCCGACGGCGACGGAACGCGGCCGCACGCGTCGCCGCCGAGCGCAAACGCTTTCCGGCAGTGTGGCCCAGATTCGGCCGACACGTGGGACTGTACGACGCGTATCTGGGCATCCGCCACCGGCGCAATCCCGGCGACCCGCCGGCGCACGTCGCACTCGTGATCACAGAGCGCGACCTGCTCGAACAGGGCGCGTACGCCACGCTCGAACAGTTTCTCGCCTGGGCGTTCGAGTTCGGCGCCGAGCGTGTTACCGTCTCCGTCTCCGTCCTCGACGAGGCGGTGGTTGACACGCTGGCACGCGAACTCGCCGACCTCGACACCCCCTACGATGTGGCCGTGCGAACGCCCACCGACACCGCCCGCGCCGACGCGCCAATCCGAGTGAACATCGGTCTCGGTGGCAAGCGGGAGTTCGCCGCCGCGGTCAAAGAGATCGCCGCCGCCGTCGAGGCCGGCGAGTTGGACCCCGACGACGTCGCCGAAGCCGACATCGAACAGCGACTCGTCTTCCCCGAGGAACCGGATCTGGTGATCAAAACCGGCGCGGAACGCCTCTCGGATTTCCTCATCTGGCAGTCCGTCTACTCGGAACTGTACTTCACCGACGTGAACTGGCGAGACTTCCGCAAGCGCGACTACCTCCGGGCGGTACTGGACTACCAGAACCGACAGCGTCGCTTCGGGCGGTGAGCCGCCGATAGTCTCGGTCGACGACCGGCCAACTTTTGCTGGTCCATCGATCCGTAGCCGTATGGACACCGACACGTCGGTCGCCGTCGCAGGTCTGCAACTCACGCTCGTGAGCGTCGTCGTCTATCAGCACGCGGGGACCGGAACGGACGCCGGAGCGCTGCTGTCGGGGATCTGTGTGGCGCTCGGAACTGGACTCGTGGGATACGCGGTCGCGAGCACCTGAGCGGCGTCGAGCGTCAGTCCGCCGTCTCGCCCGCACCCGTCGTGCCGCCCGCCTCCAGCGCCGCGTCCACCTCGCTCGTCTCGCCCGGCAGGCGGTCGCGCAGGCGGGCGGCGACCGCCCGCGCCTCGTCGAGTTCGACCTCCGCGACCGCTCGGACGAGCGCCGCCGCCCGCTTCGTCCGGGCACGTCGCCACGACTCCTCGCGGGCCTCGTACGTGCGGATAGAACGCAGGAAGTCGACCTTCGAGAACTCCGGCCAGTACGGCGAGCAGAAGTACGCTGCCGCCTCGTTGCCGTTGGCGTGCCACGGGAGGAAGTTCGACGTACGCTCGTCGCCGCCGGTGCGGATGATGAGATCCACGTCGCGGACGGGGCGGCGGTACAACCGCGACTCGACTTCGGCGACGCCCACCTCGTCGGCGGCGAGGTCGCCGTCGGCCACGTCACGGGCGACCGCTCGCACCGCCCCGAGCAGTTCGTTGCGGCCCCCGTACGCCAGCGCGATGTTGAGCGTGAAGTCGTCGTACCCCTCGGTTCGCTCCTCGGCGTAGCGAACGGCCTCGCGCACGCGGTCGGGGAGACGGTCCACCTCACCGAGCGCGCGGATACACACGCCCTGTTCGTGGACGCGGTCGGCGTCGGCGAACTCCCGCAGTTTCCGTTCGAGCAGGTCGAACAGCGGGTCGAGTTCCTCCTGGGGCCGGTCGAAGTTCTCCGTCGAGAAGGCGTACAGCGTGAGTTCCTCGACGCCCAACTCCGCACACCAGTCGAGCACCCGTTCGGTCGTGTCTGCGCCCGCCCGGTGGCCGTCGGGGGCCTCACTCCCCTTCCGGCGGGCGTACCGTCGATTGCCGTCCTGGATGATCGCCACGTGGTCGGGGCCGTCGCCGATTTCGTGGTGGAGCACTCGCTCGTAGGCACCGTCGAACAGGTCGCTGATGCGCGAGCGGAGGGTCACTACCCGACGTGTGACACCGATAGGATATGTGTCTTGCGAGCGACGCGTCGCGAACCGTGAGCGGAGTCGGCCGGTCGCCCTCAGTCGGACGACCCGTTGCCGGTCGCCTCGACCGACTGCTCGCCCGCGACGCCGTCGGCGACCGACTCCAGCACCTCCACCTCGCCGGTGAGTTGCCGGTGGACGTACGGCATATCGATCCCCTCGTCGTCGAAGCGCTCCTTCACACCCTGGACGTACTCCGACCGGATGCCGACGAAGTCGGCGCGCGAGGGGTCGTCGATCCAGAAGCGACTCTGGAGGCCGACCGCCGAGTCGCCCAGTTCCGTGACGCGAACCGAAGGCGCGGGATCCGAGAGGATGCCGTCGACGTCTTCGGCCTCCTCGAGGATACAGTCGGTCGCGTGGTCGATGTCGTCGTCGTAGCCGATGCCGAAGACGAACTTCTGCCGGAGCGTGTCGTACGCGACCGGGTTGGTGATGGCGTTGTTCGCCAGATCACCGTTGGGGACGGTGATGCGTTCGTTGTCGAAGGTGCGGACGCGCGAGACGCGCAGGTCGATGTCCTCGACACGACCCGCGTTGCCGTCCCACTCGATCCAGTCGCCCACCTCGAAGGGTTTGTCCTTGATAATGAAGATGCCTGCCACGAAGTTGCCGATGAGGTCCTGTGCGGCGAACCCGATGGCCAACGCGAGAGCGCCGCCGAGCGTCGCCGCCGCCGTCAGGAATCGAGGGAAGCCGGCGCTCATAAAGCCGATAGACAGCGCGAGGACGACCACGACCGCGCTCATCACGCTGTCTCCCAGGCTCAACACGGTCCGGTCGAAGCCGCGCCGCTTGAGCACCCGTCTGATCAGCGGCACGAGCACGAACTTCCCGATCAGGTACGTCGCCAGAAAGCCGACGAGGAAGCCGATGACGTTCGTCACGTAGCCCGAGAACGTGGCGAGCAACTCGTCGACAGTCGTCTGTAACACGACAGAGTCCATACTCACTATCGGCGCGATATGGCCGAGACCAGTAAGAACCTACTGGCCCCGGACAGTTCTCGACAGTCGTTCTCGAGTTGACTACGTCGACAGTGGGCCGTCTCGGCGGGCGACCGCGCGGAATCGCTCGCCGTGTACGTCCTCGCGGGCCAGCGCCGCCGGAATCTGTCCGTGGAACCAGTCGCCGTCGGCAGCGACGCCGTCGCTCCCGAAGTCAGGGTGACGGTACGACGCCGGGAGGTAGCGGTCGTGCGTCGGGAGACGCTCGTAGAGGGGGACGCCGCCGGCGTCGGCGACCTCGCGGAGTTCCGCCAGCGCGGGCCACGCGTAGTCGGGGTTGATGTAGTCGTCCGTCACCGGCGAGACGCCGCCCAGGTCGTCGACGCCGCAGTCTAGCAGGTCGCGGACGGGCGCGAGGTTCGGCGGCGACTGCACCGACACTTCGGCGGGGAGCGCCGCCCGCGCCATCGCCGTCACCCGCCGCATCGTCGCGGTCGACGGGGCGTCGTAGTCGGAGCGTTCGTTCGGGACGACTGGCTGAACGATCACCTCTTGGACGTGGCCGTATCGCTCGTGGAGCGCACCGATCGCGAGCAGCGACTCCGCGCGGTCGCGCCAGTCCTCGCCGATGCCGACGAGGATGCCCGTGGTGAACGGGACCCGCGCCTCGCCGGCCGCGCGGATCGTCTTGAGGCGCTGGCCCGGCGTCTTGCGGCGACTCCCTGCGTGAGCGTCCACTTCGGCGGTCGTCTCCAGCATTACGCCCATCGAGGCGTTCACCTCGCGCAGGCGACGGAACTCGGCTTCCGTGAGGTCGCCGGGGTTCGAGTGCGGGAGCAACCCCTCCTCTAGGGCGATTTCGCAGGCGCGTTCGTGGTAGTCGACGATGGAGTCGTACCCCCACTCGGCCAGTTGCTCGTGGACCGCAGTGTAGCGGTCGTCCGGCTTGTCGCCGAACGTGAACAGCGCCTCGGTACACCCGGCGTCGGCACCGACGCGACACCGCTCGCGCACCTCCTCGGGCGACAGGAGACTCGCCTCGCCGGGCACGTCGTAGTATGTGCAGTACGTGCAGGTGTAGCGGCAGGCGGTCGTCAGCGGGATGAACACGTTTCGGGCGAACGTGAGTTCCGACGCGGCCGAGACGTCGTCTGGTGTCACCGACAGCATCCGCTCCACGTCGCTGTCAGCCACCTCGATATCGACGTCGTACTCGGCCGCGCCGGGGAACACGAGGTGGAGTCACCGACGGAGTGGCAAAAGCGGCGCGGTCGGTGGCAACGCGGACACCGAAGTTCCGACACCACAACCGATACCCCCGCGGCAGTCGCTAGAGCGGACAATGACAGAAATCGACACCTCCGACGTCGAGGGTCCCCACGGCGACCAGCCAGTGCGCCACGCGGGTGCGGACCTAGCCGACGCGAACGCGGCGGTCGTGATGATACACGGCCGCGGTGCGACCGCTCACAGCATCCTCGGGATGGCCGGTGAGTTCGGCACCGACGGCGTCGCCTACCTCGCGCCCGCCGCGAGTCGCAACACGTGGTACCCCTACTCGTTCATGGAGGAGATGGGAAAGAACCAGCCACACCTCGACTCCGCGCTCGCGTTCGTCGGTGCCGTCGTCGACGCCGCCGCGGACGCCGTCGGCCGCGAGAAGGTCCTCCTGTTGGGCTTCTCACAGGGCGCGTGTCTCTCCTCGGAGTGGCTCGCACGCAACGCCGACACCTACGGCGGCCTCGTCGCCTTCTCCGGTGGACTCATCGGACCGGAGGGGACGCCCCGCGAGTACGACGGGTCGCTCGACGGGACGCCCGCGTTCCTCGGCTGTTCGGACGTCGACCCGCACATCCCGCTGGAGCGGGTGAACGAGACGACCGAGGTGCTGGAGGAACTGGGTGCCGACGTGGACGAACGTATCTACGAGGGGATGGGCCACGGCGTCAACGAGGACGAACTGAGCGCGGCGAAGGCGATGATCACGAGCCTCGACCTGGCGTAACGAGTCGCCTCACGTCTCGCGCACGACCGACACGCGACCGTCGCCAACGTCGAGTTCGAAGCCAGCGTCGCGGAGCCAATCGCACGCGGCACCGTCGCCCGAGAGCAACACTTCTGCGAGGTCTGCTCGCTCGTCGATATCCGTCGCCAACAGTCGTGAGTCCACCTCGCGAACGCTCGCGCCGACGTCGTGTGCGATCCGCAGGTGGTCGCGATACGATGCGCCGTGGTAGTCGACGTGGAAGTCGGGGTGGCGCGTCAACAGGGCGTTCGTCCCGCCGCCGCGACCCGCCGCGAGGACGACATCACCGGACTCCAACAAGCCGCTCAGTGCCCGCGGCGTCGCCAACGCTAGGTCCGCCATCACGACCGCGAGTGGTGACGCTGGCGACGGGTCGTGCGCGTCGATGGCGGAGTTGACCGCCGGCGTGAGCGGCCGGTCGTCGACCGTCTCGGGCACCGCCCGATCGGTCGCCTCCGTCGTGAGGAGTCGCGGCGAAAAGCCCGCGCCGTCGAGCGCATCGAGCACGTCCGTCAACATCGCGTCCGCGAACGCGCGGCGCTCGTCGGGGGAGAGCGTATCTGAGAGCCGCGTCTTCGGACGGTCGGGAGAGAACGGAACGAGCGTGTCGATGCGGTCGACCACGGCAGAAAACGAGGGAGACGCTCAGCCGAGTTTGTCGTAGCCGCTGTCGCGACTCCGCAGGAACAGGAACACCCCACCAGCGACGAGTGCCAACACGACGACTGCTGCGACGCCGTAGATGATGAGTTGGGTCTGCTGTTGTGAACTCTCGGCCTGGTTCGCCTCGGTCTCGGCGCGTTCGGCGAGGGTGACGGCGTTGTCGAAGTTGCCGGCCTCGTAGGCGTTGACCGCGCTGGCGAACGACTCCTCGGCGGTGTCAGGGTTGCCCGCGGCGTCGATGGCAGACCGGGCGGATTCGAGCGCCTCGCGTGCCTCCTGACTGTCACCCGTGTACTGGGCGGCCGAGACGTTCGAGAGCGCGTTCGAGGTGCCGCCCTCGCGGGTCTGATCGAGTGCGAACAGCGTGAACGACTGCTGTGGGTCGTAGCTGTACTCCTCGATTTCGGGCACGGTACCCGTCACGCGAACGCGCACCTCGGCGGTGCCCTCGTTGATGTCGACGGTCGCGCCGGAGAAGTTCTGTCCGTCGAACGACTCCTGGCGCACCTGGTTCCCGGCCTGATTGACGAACGTGACGGTCCACGTCACGTCCTGAAGCCCGGTCGACCCGGCGAGTTGCCACGTCTCGTAGGTGTCGTACAGTTCCGTCAGCGTCACCGTGGCCGTCACCTGCGACCCCACTTCACCCTCCTCTGGAACGTCGGTCTGCCCGACGGAGACGGCCGCCGCTGGGGCGACCGCCGCGAGCAAGAGGGCGATGACTGCGAGGACCGCGGTGAGCCTAGAACAGCGACTCAAGTTCGTCCTCGTCATCGCTGATGAGGCTGTCGAGATTGTTCTGGCTCTCCTGACGGATGTCGTCGATGTTCTCCTGCGCCTCGATGGCCACCTGCTGGAGTTCCTTGATCCGCGGGACGTTCGTCACGCCCGACAGCAGGATGACCGACGCGACGAAGCCGGAGCCGCTGACGGGGTAGTCGCCGCCGCGGACCTCCATCGACCCGGTCTGCTCTTCGAGCCACTTGCGGCCGCGCTCGATTCCCTTCCGGTTGAGGTGCTGGGGCGGACCAGCCATTACGAGCAGGGCGCGTTCGGAGCCCTCGATCTCACACGGGAGCGTCAGGCGACCGAGCGCCGCCTTCCGCACGAGCGACGTGATCCGGTTGGTCGTGTGCGCGGTGTCGAGGTCTTCGTCACCCTTGTCGCCGGTGAGGCGCGAGAGCAGACCGCCGCCGCCGGCAGCCTCCTCTACTTCCTCGCTGGCGTAGCCGACCGTCGAGACGCCGCCGCCCGACAGTGTGTTGATGATCTCAGAAGAGTCGACGACGGACTCGGCGACTTCCTGGCCTTGGTCGATCTCGCCGGCACCGAACAGGATGCCAAAGCGCTTGACGATCTCTTCGTTGATCTCGTCGTAGCCGCCCGACACCGACTCCCCGGTCTTGCGCCACGCGTCGTTGTCGAACACCATGAGGTTGTCGACCTCACGGACGAACGTCTGGAACGACCGCGCGGCGTTGAGCGTGTAGATGCCACCCTCGTCGGACCCGGGCAGGACGCCCAGGCCGTAGACGGGTTCGGTGTAGATGCGCTTCAGGTGCTTCGCGAGCACCGGCGCGCCACCCGACCCCGTGCCGCCGCCGAGACCGGCGACGACCAGGAACGCGTCCACCTCGTGGACCGGAATCGAGTCGATGGCCCCCTGCACCTCGTCGATGTCCTCCTCGGCGACTTCCGCGCCGAGTTCGTTGTCTGCGCCGACGCCGTGGCCCTTGACGCGGGACTGCCCGATGAGTACCCGCTGGTCCTTCGGGATGTTCGTGAGTCCCATAAGGTCCGCTTTCGCCGTGTTGACGGCGACTGCGGCACGGACGATGTCGCTGCCGGTACGCTGATCGTACTCGACGAACTTGTCGACGATTTTCCCCCCCGCTTGCCCAAATCCAATGAGTGCTAGTTTCATACGTCTCCCCTCCTCATTAGGGCAGAATCAGAGAGAGAACGGATATAAACCTTCTGATGGGGCTATCAACGACGAGAGTCAAATCCACCCGCGAAACGGTGAAAATCGACAGACTGCGGCAGGAAAATTTTGTTGCTCTTTATTGGTCAATATCTGGTATAAAAGTGATATATAACAGGTTTATCACGTACTGTCAGCAGGAAGACTCAACCGCGACGGTAGGAGAGGCTTACGAGTCGTGGTCGACGGGCTGCTACTCGGTGAGACGATTACGCAGCGGCTTTCGCTTCGGAGTCGTCGGTCGACCCCGTGAGACCGAGGTACTCGCTGAAGGATTTGAGATCTCCTTCCGAGACGCCGAACGCGGTCACGTCGTTGCTGGCGACGACGTTGTCGATCTGAAGCGAGCGGTACTGGTCTTGGCCCATCGGGAAACCGACCGACCCGAGGACGGTCAGTCCGACCTTCGCGAGTCCCATCGGCAGAGGGACGACGGATATCGACTTCCCCTCCGCCTCGAACACCATCTCGGAGATTTCCCGCAGTGAGAGGACATCCGGTCCGCCGATGTCGTACGCCTCGCCGACGTGGGTCGCCTCGGTGACGCCGTCCGCGAGCATCGGCGTGAGGTCGTCGACCCAGATTGGCTGGAAGCGATTGCGGCCGCCACCCGGCAGAGGGTACACGGGGACGCCGGGCGCGAATATCTCCTTCAGGCGCTTCGTGAAGTAGACGAACTCTCCGCCGTCGCCGAACACCACGGAGGGGCGGTAGATGACGTGGTCGAGGTCGCTGTCGCGGACGGCGTCTTCGGCACGACCCTTCGCACGGATGTAGTGGGTGGTTCCGTTCGGATCCGCGCCGAGCGCGGACATCTGGACGAAGCGCTCGGCACCCGTCTCCTCGGCGACTGCGAGGAGGTTCTCCGTCCCCTGTCGGTGGATGCGGTCGTGCATCTCGTCGCCGCCGTCTGGCTTGAACAGCGGTGAGAGGGCGACGAGGTTGACGACGACGTCGGCGTCCTCGACGGCCGAGACCAACGAGTCGCGGTCGGTCACGTCCCCTGCCTTCGTGATGACGCCGTCGGGGAGGCCCTCGCTCGTCGGTTCGCGGGCGACCGCGACCACGTCGTGGCCGCGCTGGTCGAGTTCCGTACACAGGTGCGTCCCGATGAAGCCGGTTCCGCCGGCGACGACTACGCGCATTGTGCGTCTACACGCGCGGCAAGAACCTAAAGATACGGTACGAATCGCCCTCCCGTGTTCGATTCCGGGTCGGCGAACCACCGGAGTGGACACGTCGCTGGCGACGGCAGATCGCCCCCAGATCGGCGAAACCCCTCGTCGGTTCGACAGGCGCAGCACCGCTCCGAAACGGTTTTCCACCATCTCACCGGACGGTCAGTATGCCGACCGAACAAACGGGGTACGACCCGTCGCTGGGTCGCAAGTTCATTTTCGTCACGGGCGGGGTGATGTCCGGGCTGGGGAAGGGCATCACCGCCGCCTCGACCGGACGGTTGCTCGCCAACGCCGGCTTCGACGTGACGGCGGTCAAGATCGACCCGTACCTCAACGTCGACGCCGGGACGATGAACCCGTATCAGCACGGCGAAGTGTACGTGCTGAAAGACGGGGGCGAGGTGGACCTCGACTTGGGGAACTACGAGCGCTTCCTCGGGTCGGACATGACCTCCGACCACAACATCACCACGGGGAAGACGTACCAGCACGTCATCGAGAAGGAACGCGCCGGCGACTACCTCGGGAAGACCGTCCAGGTCATCCCGCACATCACCGACGACATCAAGCGGCGTATCCGCGAGGCCGCCGAAGGAACCGACGTCTGTCTCGTCGAGATTGGTGGCACCGTCGGCGACATCGAGGGGATGCCCTACCTCGAAGCCCTCCGCCAGTTCGCCCACGAGGAAGACGACGAGGACATTCTGTTTACCCACGTCACGCTCGTCCCCTACTCGAAGAACGGCGAGCAGAAGACCAAGCCCACCCAGCACTCGGTGAAGGAACTCCGCTCGATCGGTCTCCAACCGGACATCCTCGTCGGGCGCTGTGACAACGAACTCGACCCGGAGACGAAAGAGAAGATCGCGCTGTTCTGTGACGTGCCCACCGAGGCCGTCTTCTCGAATCCCGACGTCGAAGACATCTACCACGTCCCTCTCACCGTCGAAGACGAGGGCCTCGATCAGTACGTGATGGAGCGGTTGGGCCTCGCAGAGGAGGCGCTTCCCGACGCCGACCGCGAGACGCGGTGGCGCGACCTCGTCACCCGCGAACGGAGCGGCGAGGTCGACATCGCCCTCGTCGGCAAGTACGACCTCGAAGACGCGTATATGAGCGTCCACGAGGCGCTGAAACACGCCGGTCTCGAACACGGGGTCGACGTGAACGTCGTCTGGGTCGACGCCGACGAGGCGGACGGCGACCACCGCGAGCGCCTCGAATCCGCCGACGGCGTCGTCGTCCCCGGTGGGTTCGGCTCCCGCGGCACGGAGGGGAAAGTCGAGGCGGTGCGCTACGCCCGCGAGAACGACGTTCCGTTCTTGGGCCTGTGTCTCGGCTTCCAGATGGCCGTCGTCGAACACGCGCGCAACGTCCTCGGCTGGGAGGGTGCCGACTCCGCGGAGTTCGAACCGGAGACGCCGTATCCGGTCATCGACCTCCTGCCGGAGCAACACGAGGAGGAGGACATGGGCGGGACGATGCGACTCGGCGCTCACGAGACGGACATCGAAGGGGGTACACTCGCCGCACAACTGTACGGCGGCACCTCCTGTACCGAGCGCCACCGTCACCGCTACGAGGTGAACCCCAACTACATCGAAGACCTGTCAGCCGATGGGCTGACGTTCTCGGGGACCGCCGGGCCACGTATGGAGATTCTCGAACGCGACGACCACCCGTACTTCATCGGCACGCAGTTCCACCCCGAGTTCCGCTCGCGTCCCGACCGCGCCTCGCCACCGTTCGTCGGCCTGTTGGACGCGGTCCTCGACGGGACCGACCCGGCGGGTGACGCGACGCCACACACCGGCGACCGCGACGACGAGGAGGTGACCGTCTGATGGTCGACGTCGACTCGTTCATCCAGGAGGCGACCGAGGAAATTCGGGAAGCCGTCGGCGACGCGAACGCCATCATTGCCCTGTCGGGCGGCGTCGATTCGTCGGTTGCGGCGGCGCTGGCGTACGAGGCCATCGGCGAGCAACTGACGCCGGTGTACGTCGACACCGGCTTGATGCGGAAAGGCGAGACCGAGCAGATCCGCGAGACGTTCGCGTTCATGGAGTCGCTGGAGGTCGTCGAGGCGCAAGAGCGCTTCCTCGACGCCCTGTCGGGCGTCACCGACCCCGAGGAGAAGCGCCACGCCATCGGCGAGCAGTTCATCCGTGAGTTCGAACGCGAGGCGAAAGAGACGGACGCGAAGTACCTCGTGCAGGGTACCATCTACCCCGACCGCATCGAGAGCGAGGGCAACATCAAGTCCCACCACAACGTCGGCGGCCTGCCCGACGTGGTCGACTTCGACGGCATCGTCGAACCCGTGCGCGACCTGTACAAAGACGAGGTGCGAGCGGTCGCTCGCGAACTCGGCCTCGAAGCCGTCATCTCCGAGCGGATGCCCTTCCCCGGCCCCGGTCTCGCCGTCCGCATCATCGGCGAGGTGACCGAGGAGAAGCTCCGCGTCGCTCGCGACTCGAACCACATCGTCGAGGAGGAAGTCGAAGAACACGACCCGTGGCAGGCGTTTGCCGCCGTCATCGGGAAAGCGACTGGTGTGAAAGGCGACAACCGCGTCCACGGCTGGGTCGTCTCCGTTCGCTCGGTGGAGTCGCGCGACGGGATGACCGCGCGGGCGCAGAACCTCCCGTGGGAGACGCTCCAGCGCATCCAGTCGCGCATCACCGGGAAGAACGACGACGTGGCGCGTGTCGTCTACGACGTGACGCACAAGCCGCCCGCGACCATCGAGTACGAGTAACTCGGTCGACGGTCCGTTCTCCGCTTTCTCCGCGTCCATCTCCGCCGACCGCGGTTCGTACACGCCAAGCGAGCAGCCGCGACGCCCGCCCGTCCGACCGCGGGGCTTCCGCGGTGTTGCCCGTCACGAACACGGTGTCACCGTCAGCAGCACGGTCCACTGATCATAGTCGAGACACGAGACTTATCCCCGACGGCGGACTCCCACCCGGTAATGACCGACCATTCTGCCATCGTCGCCGGGCCCGATACGGAGGGCCTCGGCACGGAACTGGAGTCGCTCGACGTGCCCGTCACCCGCATCGACGGCCCGGTGACCGGCGGCAGGCTCGACGACGCGGGCATCGAGGAGACGTCGCTGTTCGTCCTCACCGACCTCGAGGAGGCGACGGGTATCGCCGTCGCGAAAGAGCGCAACCCCGACGTCCGCGCAGTCGTCTACTCGACCGACTCCCTCCCCGAGTACGCGAAAGGGCAGGCCGACCTCGCGGTCGACCCTGACCTCCTCACCGCAGACGTCGTCGCCGACGAACTCGCCAGCGCCGAGTGAACGCTGGCCGCGCCGCAGGTCTCGGCCGACCGAACCGCCGCGTTGCGGCGCCCACCCGGGCACGTAACCCGAACCTACCGCTCCCGACTGCTTAATTCGACTTAATTCGGCTTCACAGCGCTTCAAACCTAGAAATCCGAGTTGGGCGTGAATCCCCTTCTTTATACCGGAGGTCGTGGGCTGAATCGAGATGAACGCCAGGAAACTGCTCGCGGTCGGCCTCGCTGCGCTCCTCGTGAGCGCCGGTGTGGGCGCGGCCGCGACGAGTTCGAGTACAGGGGCGACGACCGCTGCGACCGCCGAGGACGTCGACGACTACGCGGCGACCGCGTCGTACGACAACGGGACGGTGACGTTCACCGTGACGAACAACAGTTCGGGCGTCTCCGGACTCGGCGTCACCGTCGACGGTGCGTCCGTCGGGACGACCGACGCGAACGGGAGCGTGGCCTTCGACGTGAACGACTCCGAGACGGAGAACTTCACCGTGGTCGCCACCGGCGACAACGTGACGGCCGAGTTCACGTACGCACTGGACAATGGCTCGCTCACGTTCGTCGATGGCGAGTTCGCGTACGTTGAGGAGAACGAGACAGACACCAACGAGACCGACCTGAACGAGACGGAAGAGAACGAGACGGAGGAGAGCGAGGGCCCGTCGTTCGACCTGCCCGCTGACGCCTCAGACAACGCGAAGTCGGTCCTGCAGGCGATCACCGACTACTTCAACGGCGACAGCGACGCCGAGACGCTCGGTGAGGCCGTCAGCGCGGTCGCTGGCAACGGGAACGCCCCCGAGGACGCTGGCAAGCCCGACGACGTCGGCCCGCAGAACGACAGCGAGACCGGCCCGCCCGAGGACGCTGGTCCGAAGGACGATGACCGCGGCCCGCCGGAGAACAAGGGTCCGGACGCTGACGACGAAGCCGACGAGGACGACAGCGAGCAGTCCGACACCGACGAAGCCGACGAGGACGACAGCGAGCAGTCCGACACCGACGAAGCCGACGAGGCTGACGAAGAGGAGGACGATGACGAGGAAGAGGAAGAAGACGACGAGGAAGAGGACGACGATGACGACGAGGCGCAGGGTAACAGCGGCAACAACGGCAACGGCAACGGCCGGTAAGTAGTCTGACCCACCTGCTGACGAGCGCCCTCCACGACTCGAGACGGTGACTGCGCGACCGACGTTCCTTCGGGAATGCCAGGTCACGCACCCGTTCGGCGACGCGCCGGGCGGCCGCCGTCGACGCTGACACACGCGACCGGGGAACCGAACCCCCGGACACTGCCACCAGAGAGGCACACGACGGGGACGGCTGTCACCCGTTTCCCACGACGGAACACGGAGCCAACGCGAGACGAGTGGCTCACCACGCACACGGGACGGCGACACACATCGGAGTGGAACGGGAGGGAGCGGATCGGATAGCACCTCCCCGTTCCGCACGCTTTTGTCACCCGGCGGTGACGTTCGACTATGACACTCGACGTGTACGCGGACGCACTCGCCGACCTCGCTCCCGACGAAGGAGCAATCGAGACGGCGGAACTGGTCGTCACCGACGACGTCCTCGTGAAACTGTTCGCACTCGGCCCCGGCGCGGAACTCGACCCGCACGAACACGCCGACAGCACCAACGTCTTCCACGTCCTCGAGGGCACGGTGACGGTCGTGCGCGACGACGACGAGGAAGCGATCGATGCGCCGGGCGTCGTCCTCCACGAACGCGGCGACGTTCACGGCGCGCGAAACGAGACGGACGAGGTCGTCGCGTTCACCGCGAGTCTCTGTCCGCTTCCCGGGAGCGGCTGAGGCGACAGATACCGCCGCCCCGTCCGATCTCCGGTAGTTTCAAACTGTAGATACATCTACCGTACGGTAATGCCCTTCACCGCGGTCGTCCGCAAGGACTTCGCCGATTCGATCCGGTCGTTCGTCCTCGCCTCCACGACACTGCTGTTTGTCGCGTTCGCCGGCTTCCAGGCGGCGATCAAGTGGATCCCGCGACCGTACCGCGACAGTCCCATCGACCCGGCGACGCTGGCGCTGTTGAACAGTATGCGTCAGCCAGCGGTGCTGTTGATCCCGCTGATCGGACTACTCGTCGCGTACGACACCGTCGCGGGAGAGCGCGAGAGCGGGAGCCTCCGCCTGTTGCTCGGACTGCCAAACGCGAGAGGCGAGGTGTTGCTCGGCAAGTTCGTCGGGCGGACGGCCGTCGTCGCCGTCGGCGTCCTCGCGGGGTACGCGGTGGTCGCGGCCATCGCGCTGGCGACGTACGAGTCGTTCGCGGTCGGCGTGTTCGTGGGGTACGCCGTCCTCACGGTCGTCTACGGCGGCGTGTACGTCGCTATCGCGACCGGCGCGTCGTGTGCGATGTCGTCGCGACTCGACGCGCTGAGCGTCGCCGGCGGTCTCTACGCGCTGTTCATCATCGGGTGGGACATCGGCCTGTATCTGATCCAGGGCGTGTTCTACGGTGGGGAGCCACCCGCAGGCGGATTCCCCGACTGGTTCAACTTCCTCGGGATGCTCAACCCCTCGACCGCCTTCATGAAGGCGTCGCGGGCGGCGATCCCCGCGTATCGCGATCTGACGTTCTACCCGAGTCAGGGCTCGGCGTACGTCCAAGACTGGGTCGGGATTCCGATTCTCGTGGCCTGGATCGTCGTCCCACTGGCGTTGGGATACTGGCGGTTCGCCCGTGCGGACGTCGAGTGAAGCGATCGAACCTCGACACGCATCTGAGACGAGCGAGTGCCGTCGCTGGTCGGACCGTGAGTCTGCGGAGAAACGGAGACGGAACGGCTTACTCGTCGAGGAGGACGGCGTTGACCTGTCCGGTCTGCCCCGGACGGGAGGTGACGCGGGCCTGACCCTCGCTGGTGGAGATGACCGCGCCCTTCGTGATGATGTTCCGGCGGACGTAGTTCACGTTCGAGGGGTTCTCGTCGACGCCCTCGATTTCGGCTTCGACGGTCTCGCCGCCAGTGGCGACCTGCGCGACGTTCGTGGAGAGCGCGCGGGTCTTCTCGTTGGTGCCGCGGGAGTCGATGACCTGGAATCGCGGCTCACCGACGGTCGTCTCGGCGGGTTCGCGGCCGAGTTCGTGTCGCTTCTTGTTGCTGGAGGGTCGTCGTCGACCGCCGGTCCGCTTCCGCTTCCTGCGTCCGCTCTGATCTTTCATAGCCGGTAGAACCCTACGCGGCTACTTGAATCGCTCGAATCGAACCACACGGCCGCTCGCGGGCGTCCCCGGGGAACGACGCGCGCGACGAGGACGACGCGTCGACGCTCGCGGCGTCAGCACGCAGTGTCGTCCGCGACCGCTACGACGGCCCCTCACGGTTCCGTAGCGTCTTCGACGCCCGCCTCGGTGATCTGGAAGCGAGCAGAGCCACCCGCCGGCTGAGAGCGGTGTTTCTCCAGCGTCGCCCGTCGGTTGCCGCCGCGGAACCGCTCCAGTCGGAGGATCACGCCGGTCCAGTGTTCGAGCGTGTTGCCGCCGAGCGGTCGGTCGCGGTCGGCGTCGGGGTCGGTGAACACCTGGTTCGTGATGAGCACAGCGAGGTCGTGTTTCCGCGCCAGCGACAGCAGGTGCGTGACGTGGCGGGCCACCTCACGGACGGACTCGCCGCCGCGGGAGTCCTCGGTGCGTTCCAGTCGGTAGAACCCGGTCGCGGAGTCGAGGACGATCAGGTCGACGCCGTCGGCGAGGCCCTCGGCGTCTTTCACCGCCTCGCCTTGTTCTTCGAAACTCAGCGCCTGACTCACGACGAGTCGCCCGGCGACCGTCTCGACGGCTTCGTCGGTGCGGGCCTCCGCGATGTCGCGAAAGCGCGTCATCGAGAGGTCTTCGGTGTCGATGTAGAGGACGGATCCGCCGTCTGCGGCGACCTCGGCGGCCGCGGTCAGCGCGAGGTTCGTCTTCCCCGACGCCGGCGGGCCGTACAGTTGCGTGACGACGCCACGCTCGATGCCTCCGCCGAGGAGGTCGTCGAGGGCGGCACTGCCGGTCGTGAGGAACTCGGTCACGGACGAGGCTGAGTCGTCACCGGGCAAAAACCTCCCGAGTGCGCGGCGTGACGGGAGTCAGCCAGTCGTCGCGGTCGCGTCAGTCAGTCGTCGCTGTCGACGCCGTCGGCGCGGTCGGGGCCGAACTCGAAGCCGTCGCCGTCGGTCATCGCGACGCCAGAGTCGTACCCACTCTCGGCCGGTGCCGCCGCCGAACCGGCGCCGTCGACCACGTCCGCCGCCGTTCCCGCCTCAGCGTCGACGAGGTCGTCGTTCACGTCGTCCACCTCGAACCGCTCCACGAGCGCTCGGAGGTCTTCGACCCGGCCCGAGAGCGTCTCGGCGGCGTCGCTCACCTCCGCGACCGCCGCGGTCTGTTCTTGTGAGGCCGCCGCAGCGTCGTCGATGTCGTCGCTGGTCTGCGTGCCGATGTCGGCCACCTCCTCGGCCATCGCGACGACTTCCTCCGTGGTGGCCGCTTGGTCGTCGGTCGCGGTGTCGATCGAGCCGACGCCGTCGTTGGCGTCTTCGATGCGGTCCTCGACGGTCTCGACCGCCGATAGCGCGTCTTCGACGACCTCGACGCCGTCTTCGACGACGGCCTCGGTCGCGGCCATATCCTCGGCGGCGGCCGCCGACGCCTCGCGGAGCGTCTCGATGCGGTCTGCGATGTCGTCGGTCGCCTCGCTCGTCTCCTCAGCGAGCGTCTTCACCTCGCTGGCGACGACGGCGAAGCCGTCGCCCTCGTCGCCGGCGCGGGCGGCCTCGATGGAGGCGTTGAGTGCGAGCAGATTCGTCTGCTCGGCGATGCCGTCGATGAGGTCGACGACCTCGGTGATCTCCTCCATCTCGGCGGCGACGCGGTCGACCTCCTCGGCCGTGCGGTCGGTGTGGTCCGCGACCTCGCCGAACGCGTCGAGTGCGTCCTCGGCGGCGTCGCCCGCGCGGGTCGCACTGTCGGCCGCCTGCGACGAGACCTCCGACACGTCCGCGGCGGTGGCAGCGATCTCTTCGACGGTCGCCGAGAGGCCGCTCATCTCGCCAGTCACCTCGCCGAGACGGTCGGCCTGTTCGTCGCTGGCGGCGGCCACGTCGGTCATCGCACGGCTGACTGACGTGCTCGCGGACTCGATCTGATCCGCGCCGGTGGCGACGGCCGCGGAGCGCTCGTCGGCCTCGTCGGCGAACGCCCGGACGGTGCCGACCGTCTCCTCTAAGTCGTCGACCATCCGGTTGAACGCGCGAGCGATGTCCGCCAGCGCCTCGTGGTCGGAGCCCTCGTCGAGGCGGACGGTGAGATCTCCGTCGGCGCACTGCGACATCGCCTCGCCGTACTGTCCCGCGCGACGCTCCAGCGACTCTGCGAGGCTCTCCGCCTCCGCCTTCGCCTCGGCAGCGCGTTCGCGCTCGGTTCGCGCCTGCTCGATCCGCTCGTCGAGGTCGTCGCGCATATCGCCGAAGGCGCCGTACAGCGTTCCGATCTCGTCGATACGGCCGGTCGAGACGGAGACGTCCAAGTCACCCGATCCGAGCGCTCGTGCCCGGTCGCTGAGGTCGTCGAGGGCGTCACCAGTCGGCTTGGCGACGAGCACACCCATCAGCAGGAACCCGGCGAGTGCCGTCCCGATGAGCAGGAGGATGTCGAGGCGGACGGCACCCGCCAGCGCGAACGCCTGGGCCGCCGGCGCGTGCGCCGCGATGACCCACGTCGTCCCGGGTACGCGGGTGTACGCGACGACGAGTTCGGTGTCGAGTGCGCCTTCCAGCGAGGACTCCTCGGTCACGACCTCGTTGCCGCCGAGTGCGCGGCGGAACGCGTCGTCGCTCGCGCCGAGGTAGGCCTCACCGACAGCGTCGCCGTCCTCGGCCATCAGCACCGTCCCGTCTTTCGAGATGACCTGCGTGAATCCACCCTCGATCGGGTTGTGGAAGCCCGAGGCGATCTGTTCTACGCTGGCGACGAGAACGACCGCTCGGTGCGGTGCAGAGGGGACGGAACTGACGAACCCGACCATCGACCCCTCGTCGGTCTCGTACACCGAGGAGGTCGCCGTCCGGTCGGCCGACGCGGGCGCGAGGTCGGGTGCCCACGCGACGTTCGCCGCGGCGATCGACTCACCCTCGAGCGACCGCTCACTCGACGCGAGCACCGTTCCCGATTCCGTGTCGACGTAGTGGATCGCGTGTACGTCGTCGGGAAGCGACCGGAGTTCCGCCGTGAACACGGGCTGGAGTTTCCCGAGGTTGCCCTCGCGGACGTCCTGGTACTCAGAGATCATTCGCGTCGCCGTCTCGCGGTTACCCATCCACTCGGAGAGTTCACCCGCTTCCAACGCGGTGACCATCGAGAGTTCGGTGTGGACATCGTCGTGAATCTCCGCCGTTGACTCGGTGACGGTGTACGCGCCGACTGCGCCGGTCGCGATGACGAGGACGAGCAACACCGCCGCGAACTTCCGCATAATCCCGCCTCTGATCAGGTCCGGGACGAGTTTCGCCCCCACGCTGGACCCCGACTTTTCTCCCATAATTACCGGCAATCTCCAAAGCGACCGTTTAACAGTACCTTCCAAATTATCGCGGCTGCAACTCGCAGTGACAGATTTTTCACGTCTCGGTCGGCCATCACCCCAGATCGCGACGACACGGTCAAGCCACCGACCACCCTATCGGAGGCTGTGATCGTAGTCGTCACAGACGACTTTGCGTTGTACCACGCGGCGGTGAACGAACTCCGCGAGCGTGGCGCGACGTTCACCACCTGCGAACCGGAAACGGATCTTCCCGAGCGTGCGTCCGTGGTCATCTCTGCACCCCACGACCGACTCAGTTACCGCGAGGAGTCAGTCGCGCACGTGACCACCACCGCCGACGACATTCGTGTGGGCGTCGAGGAGGCACTCGGTGGCCTTCGCGACGGCGACGACCGGATCGTGGTCGGCGTCGACCCCGGTGAACAGCCGGGGATCGCGGTGTGTGCCGGTGAGACGGTCGTCGCGGCGTTCCACGTCCCCCTCGCCGAGACGGTCGACACCATCTGCCGGGAAATCGAAAGCGAACCCGACGCCCTCGTCCGCGTGGGCGACGGCGACCGTCTGCGGAGCGCTCGCATCGTCAACGCCCTCGACGACGCCGCGGTCGAACTCGTCGACGAGTCGGGGACGACGCCGACCCTCGGGCGCGGCGCGAGCGGCAAGGGGATGGCGGACGTTCTCGCGGCGGTCAACATCGCCCGACTGGAGGGCGATCCGGTGGAATCGCGCGACGTCGAACCGACCGCGGGCGAACTCCAGCGGATCAAAGCCGAGTCGCGCGACCGCTCCGGCGGCGACCTCACCATCGACGACAACCTCGCTCGGCAGGTCGCGTTGGGAGAGGTGACACTCGGCGAGGCCGTCGACAGTCACCGGGAGTCGTAGCAGGAGAGTCGCGACCGACCGTTCAGGAGTCGCGGACGAACACCGTCTTCACTCGCGCCCCACAGACCGGACAGCACAGCGTCTGCCACGTGTCGGCGTCCAAGCCGCCCATCGTCTCTGTCCGTGTCGCATCCGACCGACTGAATCGGGTGCCACAGTTGTCGCAGGTGTACGCCTCGGTGTCGTCGGTGTCGTGGATGTCGTCGTTCGTGCTCATATTCGCCCTCCGTTGTTCAGTCCTTGCTCGTCTCCTCGGTTCCCGCCGCATCGATCCGGTCGTGGACGACGGCCTCTGCCCGGCGACTCACCTCCCGAATTGGGCGACCAGTCTCGTGTGCGACCGTGGCGGCGTCGTCGTACTCCGCGCTCACGTCGTACACGACGCCCTCGGCGTCACTCGCGACCTTCACCGTCACCTCGTGCGCGTCGCCGTCGAGGTCGACCGCGACTGTCTCGAACGCGCGGTCGGCGACCCAGCGGTGGGTCGCGCCGCCCTCGCGGACGCCGAGCGTCCCCGTCTCTTCGGCGAGTCGGCGGGCGACGCGGTCGGCGTCCTCCGGCTTGCAGATCACTTTCACGAGGTGGCCCGGACGGGACTTCTTCATCGTCGTCGGCACGACGGTCACGTCGCGGGCCCCGGCGTCCGTGAGTGTCTCCTGTAGACCGCCGAGCAGTTCCGGCGGGGCGTCGTCGAGGTTCGTCTCCAAGACGGCGATGTCGTCGCGAGCGAGGTCGCCGCGTTCGGCCTCGCCGACGACCGCGCGGAGGACGTTCGGTCGCTCGGGGAACGTCCACCCACCCGCACCGTAGCCGGACTGCTCGACCCGAAGCGACGGGAGGCGCTCGACACCCTCGGCGAAGTGTGCGAGGATGGCCGCGCCCGTCGGCGTCAACAGTTCCGCGTCGACCGGGCCGCCGCGCAGCGACCACTTGGCGCGTTCGGCCACCTCGACGACCGCTGGGACCGGGACGGGGTAGACGCCGTGACTGAACTCCACCTCGCCGCCCCCGGTCGCCAGCGGCGTCGTCACGACGCGGTCGGGGTCCAAGTCGTCGAACAGCAAGCACGCGCCGACGACGTCCGCGATAGCGTCGTCTGCGCCGACCTCGTGGAAGTGGGTCGAGTCGAGGTCGGAGCCGTGGACGGCCGCCTCCGCCTCACCGAGTATCTCGAAGACGGCGAGTGCGTCTTCGCGGACGGTCTCGGGTATCGTCATCCCCTCGACGAGTGTGACGACCTCGGCGTACGTTCGCTGTGGACCGTGGCCCTCGGCGTTGTGGTTGTGGTCGTGCGAGTCGTCGTGACTGTGCGAGTGAGAATGGTCGTGGTCGTCGTGAGAGTGGTCGTGCCCATCGGAGTGGTGATGGTCGTCCTCTCCGGCGTCGCCCGCGTCGTCCGCATCGGTGTGTTCCGTCTCCGCATCGCGGTGGCGGACCCGCGCCCGGGTGCTCGCGATACCGTTTCTGTCGACCGATTCGAACTCGTAGCGGACCGGGACAGCGTCCTCGACAGACGCGAGGACGTCCGGGTCACCGCCGGCGGCGACGAGTGCACCCAAGAGCATGTCGCCGGCGGCGCCCATCCGACCGTCGAAGGCGATAGTTCGCATACGTGGGACGTAGCCGCGCGTCGTCAAGTCGCTACCGCCACGAGGTGGGCGACCCCGTGCCGGGTGGACTGTCTCGTCGGTGGTGTTTTCAGTCCCCACCACATATCGTGCGATAGTCTAGCACGTCCTGCGTCGCCGTCGCGGCAAGCGAATCACCACGTTCCGGCCGCACGGTGCGCAGCGGAGGGCTTAACCGCCGTCCGGACCGACGTATCCTGAACGAACCCCCGTCACCAGATCATGAATGAAGTTCAACTCGAAGTCGCAAAGGCATACCCGAACGACTCCGGCAGAGGGATCGCTCGCCTCGACCCGGACACGCTGTTACACCTGAAGCTCTCGCCGGGCGATATCATCGAGATCGAGGGTGCGGAGACGACCGCCGCGAAGGTGTGGCGTGCCGACCGACAGGACTGGAACACCGACACCGTCCGCATCGACGGCTTCACGCGGCAGAACGCCGACGTCGGTATCGGCGAACGCGTCACGATCCGGAAGGCAGAGGCGAAGAAGGCGGAGAAACTGACGCTCGCGCCGCCCGAGGAGGCGTCCGTCCAGTTCGGCTCCGACGCCGCGGGGATGGTGAAACGCCAGATCCTCAAGCGGCCCGTCGTCGAACGCGACATCGTCCCCGTGATGAGCAGCACGAACCACCCGTTCATGCGCTCTCCGGGGCAGGCTATCCCGCTCATCGCCGTCGACACCGAACCCGAGGGCGTCTGTCTGATCACCGAGGACACCGAGGTCGAACTCCGCGAGGAGCCAATCTCCGGATTCGAGAAGACTGGCGGTGGCATCACCTACGAGGACATCGGCGGCATCCAACAGGAGATCCAGCGCGTCCGCGAGATGGTCGAACTGCCTATGAAACACCCCCAGATCTTCAAGAAACTGGGGATCGAACCCCCGCAGGGCGTCCTCCTCCACGGCCCGCCCGGCACCGGGAAGACCCTCCTCGCGAAGGCCGTCGCCAACGAGACCAGCGCGTCGTTCTTCTCTATCGCCGGTCCCGAGATCATCTCGAAGTACTACGGCGAGTCCGAACAGCAGTTACGCGAGATATTCGAGGACGCGAAAGACGAGTCGCCGTCGATCATCTTCATCGACGAACTCGACTCCATCGCACCCAAACGCGAGGACGTCACCGGCGAGGTCGAACGCCGCGTAGTCGCTCAGTTGCTGACGATGATGGACGGCCTAGAGACGCGCGGGCAGGTCATCGTCATCGCGGCGACGAACCGCGTCGACAGCGTCGACCCCGCGCTCCGTCGTCCCGGTCGCTTCGACCGCGAGATCGAGATCGGCGTCCCCGACGAGGTGGGTCGCAAAGAGATCCTCCAGATTCACACCCGCGGGATGCCGCTGTCGGACGACGTCGACCTCGACCGTCTCGCCGACGAGACGCACGGCTTCGTCGGGGCCGACATCGAGAGCCTGACGAAGGAGGCCGCGATGAAGGCACTGCGGCGCTACCTTCCGGAAATCGATCTGGACGAGGAAGACATCCCGCCGAGCCTCATCGACCGGATGATCGTCAAACGGACGGACTTCCAGAGCGCCCTCGCGGAGGTGGAGCCGTCTGCGATGCGGGAGGTGCTCGTCGAACTCCCGAAGGTGACGTGGGAGGACGTGGGCGGCCTCGACGACGCCCAACAGCAGGTGAAAGAGGCCGTCGAGTGGCCGCTCACCACGCCCGAGAAGTTCGAGCGGATGGGCATCGAGGCCCCGAAGGGCGTCCTCCTGTACGGCCCGCCGGGGACGGGGAAGACCCTGATGGCGAAGGCCGTCGCCAACGAGACGAACGCGAACTTCATCTCGGTGCGCGGCCCGCAACTGCTGTCGAAGTGGGTGGGTGAATCGGAGAAGGCGATCCGGCAGACGTTCCGCAAGGCGCGGCAGGTCTCGCCGACGATCATCTTCTTCGACGAACTCGACTCGCTGGCTCCGAGTCGGGGACAGGAGATGGGGAACAACGTCTCTGAGCGTGTCGTCAACCAACTGCTCACGGAACTCGACGGCCTCGAAGAGATGGGCAACGTGATGGTCATCGGCGCGACGAACCGCCCCGACATGATCGACCCGGCCCTCATCCGCTCGGGGCGGTTCGACCGCCTCGTGATGATCGGTCAGCCCAGCGAGGAGGGTCGCGAACAGATCCTCAAGATTCACACCGGCGATACGCCGCTGGGGACGGACGTGAGCCTGCGTGAACTCGCAGAGCGAACCGACGGCTACGTCGGCTCCGACCTGGAGTCGATCGCTCGCGAGGCCGCCATTCAGGCACTGCGCGAGGACGACGACGCCGAGGCGGTCCAGATGCGCCACTTCGAGAAGGCGATGGAGTCGGTTCGCCCGACCATCTCCGAGGCGATTTTGGACTACTACGCGGACATCGAAGAGCAGTTCAAGGGCGGCGGCACCGACAGCCTCCGCGCCGACCGCAGCGGGCGGATCGGCTTCCAGTAGCACTGCGTTCCGGTACCACCGCGTTTCGGTCGCAGCGCGTTTTCACGTTCTCGCAGGCCGTCGCCTCGCTCGACACCCGTGGCACTGCTTATTACTGACTGGCGAGGTAAGGGGATACTCGGCCACGTCGACGCGTGCTCTCGGCGTGCGGCCCCCACCGACGAGCGGGTCAAAGACTATCTCCGAAGGCGACAAGTCACGTAGCAGAAATGTTGTGGGCGTCACAGGGTCCGGGGATACCGTTCGAGTCGCTCCCGATCGTGGCCGCGCTGTCAGCCGTCGCCCTGGCGACGATCCACCTGCTCGTCGGCGAGGGAGTTGATGCCGATACGGGACCGGGTCGATCGGCGCTGTCGGCCGCCGGAGGCGCGGCCGTCGCCTACGTGTTCGTCCTGCTGCTGCCCGAAGTCGCACACTTCGCGGCCGAGCATCCGAGCGTTACCGCGGGCACGCTCACCGAGGAGGCCATCTACGGGGTTGCACTCGCCGGATTCATCGTGTTCTATGGGTTGGAGGTCATCATCGCGCGATACACGCCCGAGCGGTCAGCGGCGCCGCCGGCCGTGCTCTGGGGCTACATCGGGGTGTTTGCCCTCTACAGCGCTCTCATCGGCTATCTGCTGTTTCACCAAGAGCTCCCGGGCGTCCTCAACCTCCTGTTGTACACGGTCGCGATGGGACTGCACTTCAGCATCACCGATCACGGGATACGTCGGCACCTGGAAGCAGCGTATGATCGCGTAGGGCGGTGGGTGCTCGCGGGTGCGACCCTCGTTGGTGCCGCGGTGGGGTTGGCCACGCTGGGTCGGCCACTCGTCATCACCGGGCTGTTCGCGTTCGTCTCCGGCGGCATCATCCTCAACGTCATCAAGGAGGAGCTTCCGCACCCGCAACGGGGTCGGTTCCTATCGTTCGTCGCCGGCGCAGTCGCCTACAGCATCATCGTCGCGCTCATCTGAGTCCACGCCGAGTCGGGTGGGGTCGGGCGAGGATCCCGGGCCACCCATCTCGCAGCAACAGAGTCGCTCTGCTGGGCTCCGTCGGAGTCGAACGCTCAGAGTCTGCTTGCAGCGAGTGAGTATGCCGGGCCAGAGGGCGCCGGAAGCGCACGAAGCCCCGGAAAACGCGGTCGGTTAGTAGATCAGTTCGTCGTTGTTCTCGATCATGTACAGCGTCCGCGCGGCGATGTTGACCGCGTGGTCGCCGACGCGTTCGAGGTCACGGATAGTGAGGAGCAGGCGCGAGACGTCCGTCATCATCTGCTCGACGTCGTCTTCGGTGACGCCCTCGCGCTGGATGAGTTCGCGCATCACGTCTGTACTCGCGACCGAGCAGAGTTCGTCGATGTCGTCGTCGTCCGCGGCGACGGCGAAGCAGGCGTCGGGGTTCTCCTCGGCGTAGGCCGTCATCGCGTGGTCGAGCATATCGAGCGTCGCCTCGCCGATTCGTTGGACGTCGACGTCGGGGAACACGTCGCGTTCGGCCTGCAGGGTGTACTCCCCGAGGTTCGTCGCGAGGTCGCCGATGCGTTCGAGGTCGGTAATGATCTTGAACGTCGCCGCGATGAATCGGAGGTCACCCGCGACTGGCTGTTGGAGCGCCAAGAGGTCGACGCAGTCCTGTTCGAGTTCGAGGTACAGTTGGTTCACCTCGTCGTCTTCGTCGATGACCCGGTTGGCGAGGTCCTCGTCTTTGTCGGCGAGTGCATCCATCCCCATCCGCAGGCGCTCTGCGACGATTTCGCTCATATAGAGTGCGTCCTCGCGCAGTTCCTCGAGTTGTTCTTGATACTGTTGTCTGGGCATAGCTGAAATGGCCCGCCGCCAGCGTGTAAAGGTTCGGCTTCGGTGAACGCCCAGTCCCGTTCCCGATGGCTACGATACGTCTGTGAATTGATGTGGGGGGACCACGTACCAACAGTATGGAGCGACGCCGGTTCCTCGGGACTGCTGCCGCGGGACTGGCAGGACTCACTGCACTCGCTGGCTGTTCGGGCACAGGTGGAGACGACGCGCGAACGGTGAACCCGGCACTGCGAGAGACGCCGACTGAGACGCCGACCGCGACGCCTGCACGGACGGCGTTCGGGGCTGGCGACGCCGACAGTCTGGAGCGGTCTCGGTCACTGGTAGTGACGAACCAACTCGTCCGCCCGGAGTGGGTGACAGTGTCAATCAGCGAGTCCGACACACCCGTCTTCCAGCAGACGCTTCGCGTCCCGCCGGCGACTCGCCGGACCGTCGGCGGCGTCTTCGGGGCCGCCCGGACGTTCACCGCCTCGGTCACCACCGCCGACGGTCGTGCACGGCGCTTCGACTGGCGACCCGGTCCCGGCGGTGACCACCTCGGCGTCGACCTCGACGGCGGCATCAGCGTCCGCGACACGTTTCCGGTGTCGGCCGCCGGGGAGTTCATCGAGGGGTCGACCGGCGGATTACTGGCGAACACGCCCGCCACCGCCGGCGCGTTGCTGGTGGTCGACACGCCCGGCGACGGTGGCCGCCTGCGACTCACCGCCTCCGACGGCGACAGTTCGGCCGGAATCGACCTCCGCGTCCCACCCCGATCACGAGTCCCGCTTCCGCTGTCGGTCCCCCGAGGGCAACTCGTCGTCGCCGCCGAGACGCCCGACGGGACGGACCGCCGGAGGTGGCGACCGTTCGAGGACGGCGCGCTGTACTGTGTCCTCGACTCGGCGCCGCGACTCGTCTGTGACCTGCTCATCCGTGACGTCGTCGTCGAGAACGCCACTGGGAGCGGCCCCGGAGACGGCGTCACGATCACCGTCGACGCCGACGGACAGCGAGTCCTCGACCGAACCACGTATCCACCCCCAGGCGGGAACGTCCGTATCCCGACAGCAGTTCCGCCGGCGGGAACGTACGTCGTCAGCGTTCGTCACGGGAGGCTCGACGCCCGGCGGACGCTCAGTCGGTGTCCAGCCGACGGTCCGTTCGTCGTCACCGTCGGCGAGGACGGCATCGCCGTCGAGAGCAGGTCCGTCGGGTCGCCATCGGACGGGGAACAGCAAGGCGAGACGCCGACGGGGACGCCGCCGGACGCCGTCACGGAACCGCCCAGCGAGACGGCGAACGCAACCGAGACGGCGAGTGAGTCGTTCGGGCGGGGCGGCTTCTTGTAGCCGCGGCCCGAGACACGGGTATGCACAGGCGGCGCGTCCTGCGGGCGAGCCTCGCGACGCTGACCGGCACGGCACTCGCCGGCTGTTCCGGAATCGGCGACCGAGACGGCGACGGCGCTCGGACGGTCAACCCAGCGCTGGAGACGACGCCGACGGACACGCCGACCGCGACGGCGACGCCGACGCCGTACGGCGCAGACGCGTCGGACGCCCTCGACCAACCTCGTGACCTGATTCTCGGAAATCGTAGACTCACCGCAATTCGCGTCCGCGTGCGAGTCACTGACGGCGAACAGACAGTCTTCGACCGAGCGGTTCGCGTGCCTGGCGCGATACAACGACGGCTCTCGGGCGTGTTCGGTGCGGCCCGAACGTACGCAGTGCGTGTGGCCGCAGCCGACGGGCGCGACGCCTCGTTCGCGTGGAGTGCGACCGACGACGCCGGGCACCTCGGCGTCGACCTTGACGCGGGAATCAGTCACTTCGACGCGTTCGACACCGAGCGAGCGCTGTCGTTCGTCGCGGAGTCGAGCGGTGAGTTGGTCACCGAGGAGGGGTGGTCGCTCCGGTTACTCGTAGACAACCCGGGGTCAGCGCGGCGCGTCACGGTGGCGATGGCCGACGGCGACGACCCACCGAGCGCCAGCATCGACGTTCCCAGCCGAAGTCGGCTTCTGTTGCCGCTGCGGGTACCACAGTCGCCCGTGCGACTCGTCGCGACCGTCGACGGGAGTGACGTCGAGCCAGTTCGGTGGCAACCGCTCGTCGACGGCGTCTTGGTCCTCCATCTTGGTGAGCGACCGCGATTCCTGTGCGACTTGCTGGTCCGCGACCTGCGCGTTCGCAACGACCGAACGACCGCAACGACCGTCGGCGTCGTGGTCGAAGCCGACGGCGTCGACCGCTTCGAGGACTCGGTGACGCTGCGCGGCGGTTCGGACACGGTCGCGCGGGCAGTCGTTCCACCGGCGACCCGCTACACCTTCCGACTGGAGTACGACGGCCGAACCGAACGGATCGACTGGGCCCTGTGTCCGCCTGTCGGCCCCGTGGTCGTCACCCGAACGGATGCGGGCGTCTCGGTGACGGTCAGACCGCTCGGCCCGTCGACCTGAGACACTGCTGGAAATATATAGATAACCAGACGATAACCGTGTTGCCCCGGATTTGGCTGATTATCGCGCCTCACCGGGCGAGATATCTACACCTCTGGAAGACTCTGGAGTCGTGATCAATAGACTGCATCGAGATAGCAAGCCAGGTTCGAGAGATCGGCACCAGGAATAGCGGTTGATCGAAACACGTCGACTGCTGCCAAATATATATAGATACTCGGTAGAGTTAAGTTGCAACCGATGCGAACGTCCGACAATGGTCGAGACACGGAAGGTGCAAGTCACCGGTGGGTCGACGTACACGGTGTCCATTCCGAAGGAGTGGGCCACCGACAACGACGTGAGCGCGGGGACCGAGGTGGAGTTCTACCCCGAGGGGGACTCGCTGTTCTTGACGCCCGTGACCGAAGAGGGGCGAACCGAGGGAACGCTCGACGTCGGCGACCTCACAGGCGACCAACTCACCCGCGCGGTGATGACGATGTACGTCTCAGGGTTCGACATTATCGCGTTGGAGGCTCCCCGGATCACGAACGACCAGCGGCGCACGATCCGCGACTCCGTCCAGAGCCTCGTCGGCCTAGAGGTACTGGAGGAGACGCGCGACCGCGTCGTCATCCGCGATCTGCTCGACTCCTCGGAACTGTCGATCCACAACGCCGTCTCTCGGATGCGCCTCATCGCCGTCTCGATGCTCGAGGACGCCGTCGACGCGCTCACCACCAGCGACGAGGATATGGCGCTCGACGTGATCCAGCGCGACGACGACGTCGACCGCCTGTACATGGTCGTCTCGCGTATCTTCCGTGCGACCCTGCGGACGCCGAAGGCCGCCGAGGACATCGGTCTCTCGCGGGAGATCTGCTTCGACTACCACTCCAGTGCCCGCCAGTTGGAGCGGGTGGCCGACCACGCGACCAAGATCGCCCACCTCACGCTCGAACTCCTCGGTAGTGAGGAGGCGGCGGTCGTCGGTGACGAAGAGCCGCGGACGCCCGAGGGCAACATCACCGACCTCCCCGAGGAGTTCGTCGAGGCGCTGCGAGAACTCGACGAGGACGCCCGTGAAGTCGTCGACCAGGCGATGGAGGCGCTGTTCGCCGACGACAGCGCCGAGGCGACGACGCTGGCGAACGACGCCCGCGCCGCGGTCCGCGGCGTCGACGAACGGGCCCGTGAGATCGACGAACTCCTGCGCGGTCTCGATCCGGCGCAAGCGCAGTTGCTCGGCCTCATCGTCGACTCCGTCTCTCGTTCGGCCGACTACGGCGGCAACATCGCAGAGACCGCCCTCCAGAAGGCCGCACCGACGCCGTAAGCCTCGCGAACGCCGTTCGACGCAGTTACTTTTCTCTCTCGTACGCTATCGCTCGTACCCCGCCAGCGACGCGAACACGTCGTCGGCGTCGGCGATGGCGGTTCGCAGGCGGTCAACGCCCGGCTTCCCGGTCCGGCCGGGGTTGGCGTACACACGAACCTCCTGTGTGCCCAGCGAGAGGAACCCCGCGCCGAGTCGCTCGGCGGTCGCACGGAGGCCGAGGCCGGCGTCGGCGTCGCCCGCGAGGACGCGCCGGGCGGGCGACTCGTGGGCGCGGACCGCGCGGTCGAAGCCGTCGACCGCCTCCGTCACCTCGCGGCGGGTCGTTCCGCGCTCTTCAGCAAGGTCCGCGAGTGCGTTCGAGAGGCTGACCCGAAGTCCGGAGTTCGAGTCGCGGTTGACGAACCGCAGGTCGCGGTCGACCAAGTCCGCGAGACCCGTCACGTCGTCGGGGTTGCCCGTCGGGACGACGAGCCCCCACTCGCGGGTCCACGCGCCGAGCGTCTCGGCGGGTTCGGGGTCGCCGTTCCCGGTTGGGTCACGCGTGGCGACGGCGTCGCGACTCGTCGGCCCGGCGACGACGGCCACGTCCGGGAGGCCGTCGCGCAGGCGACGCAGGCCCTCCCGAGAGCCGACCGGGAGGTAGCGCGGGCGCTCGACGCGGTCGAGCAGTCGCGACAGCGCGGGGTCGTCCTCGCCGACGCCGAGCAGCGTCGGGGCGCGCACGTCCGGCGAGAACAGCGTCACCTCGACCGCCTCGCCGGCCGCGAGGTACTCTGTGTCGGCGTCGACGACGACGACGCCGTCCGCCTCCACGAGGCTCGTCGTCGCTCCCGACCCCTTGTCGACGGGGTAGACGAGCGTCTCGCCGCTCTCGTCGTTGACCAGTCCCGCGGGCATCAGTCGCATCCGCCCCTCCGAGTAGCGCTCCTCGACGGCCATCCGGCCGGTCACGGTCGCGGTTCGCGGTTCGGGCTTCCCGGCCGCCCCCCGAATCGCCGGCGCGACGAACGTGCGGAAGATGGTCAGCGCCGACACCGGGTAGCCGGGGAGACCGACGTACGCGGAGTCGCCGACCCGTCCGACGAGCATCGGCTTGCCCGGCTTCACCGAGACGCCGTGGAGGAGGAGTTCGCCCCGGTCTTCGATGACGCGGTAGATGACGTCGACGGCGGAGGCGGAGGTCGACCCCGACGACAACACCAGATCGCACTCCTCGCTGGCCTCGACGAGCAGGCGCTCCATCTCGTCATAGTCGTCGCCCGCGTGGGGGTACAGTCGCGCCTCGCCGCCGGCCTCCTCGACGCCCGCGGCGATGGTGTAGCTGTTCACGTCGTAGATCTGTCCGCGCTCGCTGTGGAGGTCGTCGCCGGGACGGACGAGTTCGTCGCCCGTCGAGACGATGCCGACGGTCGGCTTCCCACGGACGGGCACCTCGTCGACGCCGAGCGCCGACAGCAACCCGATCTCACGGGGTGTGATCTCGGTTCCGGGGCCGAGTGCCCGACCGCCTGCGGCGATGTCGGCGCCCGCGAACATCACGTGGTCGCCGGGTGCGACCGACGTGCGGATCTCGATGCGGTCGTCGCCGTCCTCGCCCGTCATCTCGGTCGTTCGCTCGACCATCACGACCGCGTCCGCGCCGTCGGGCATCACCGCACCCGTCGATATCTCCGCGCAGGTGCCCGGGTCGACCGTCACCTCGGGCGTCGCGCCCGCGTGGACCGCGCCGATCAGATCGAGCGTCGCGGGGTCGGCTTCGTCCGCGCCGAAGGTGTCGCGGGCGCGGACGGCGTAGCCGTCCATCGACGCCCGATCGAACCCCGGCACGTCGAGTTCGGCGTCGATCCGTTTGGCCAACACGCGGCCGCGGGCGTCGTCGAGGGGAACCGTCTCGGGGACGGGGGTCAGATCCAGCGACTCGATGGCCTCGTGCGCCTCCTCGGGGTCTGCGAGGTCGCGGAACTCCTTGCGGTCGCTCATTCGTTCACCTCCCACAGTTCGACGTCGACCGTCTCGCCGGCGTCGATGCCCTCACGCGACTCGGGGACGACCACCCACCCGTCGGCCAGTGCGACCGACGAGAGCATCCCCGACCCGGAGGCGCGCGTCGGCGTCGCCGCCACGGTCGGGCCGTCGGCAGCGTCGCCATCGCCGCCGTCACCGTCGTCTGTCTCGTCGAGTTTCACGCGGGCGAACGTCCGCACGCCCGGTTCCGAGGACACTTTCCGCGTCAGCGTCGCCCGTCGCGTCGGCGGTGGGTCGTGCGGGAGCGACCCGAGTTCGCGGACCACAGGCCGGAGGAACTGCACGGCGTTGACGATGCACGCGACCGGATAGCCCGGCAGCATAATCACCGGTGTCTCCTCGACGACGCTGAGTGCGACCGGGTGGCCCGGCTTGAGGGCGACGCCGTGGACCAACACCTCACCTATCTCGTCGACGACTTCGGGGATGAGGTCGCGTTCGCCCACCGACGACCCGCCGGTGGTGACGACCACGTCGTGGTCGAGGTCGCGTTCGATCGCCCGGCGGAGAGCGTCTTCGTCGTCGGTGACGATGTCCCGGTAGGTGGCGTCGCCGCCCCAGCGCTCGGCCAGTCGAGAGACGGTGAGGCCGTTCGTCTCGATGACCTCGCCGGGGGCGGGGTCGGACTCGACGAGTTCCTCGCCGGTCGGGACGACCGACACGCGCGGGCGTTCGGCCACCGTCACCTCGTCCATCCCGACCGAGCGGAGCAAGCCGAGGTCGGACGGGCGCAGGCGGTGTGGCGGTTCGTACAGCGTCTGTCCCTCGGCGACGTCTTCGCCGGTCGGGCCGACGTTCTCGCCCTCGGCGACGGCGTCGAACACCTCGACCTCTGTGCCGACCTCGTCGGCTTGCTCGACTTTGACGACGGCGTCGGCACCGGGTGGGAGTTCACTCCCCGTGTGGACGCGGACGGCTTCCTCCGGGCCGACCTCCTCGTCGACGGCGAACAGCACGGTGGGTGACCTCCCGGAGGCGCCGAAGGTGTCGGCGGCGCGGACGGCCCACCCGTCCATTGCGGCGCGGTCGTACCCCGGAACGGGCGTCGGCGCGGTCGTCGCGGCGGCGACGGCCCGGCCGTCCGCGGCCGCGAGCGACACCGTCTCCGTCCGACCGTGCGGGTCGACGGCCGAGAGCAGTCGCTCGCGGGCGGCGGCGACGCGAGTGCGCTGTTTGAACCCCGAGCGCGTGCGGTCGTGACTCATACACGGACGTTACGGCCGCGCGATAAAAAGCACGGCAGTCGGGGGAGTTGCGGGACGGCGAACGGCGGTAGATCAGTTCCGTGGACCCGAGCGCCGCCGACCGCGACGAGTGAACAGCGTTCGAAGCCGAGCGCCCACGGCCCGCACGGTCGCGAGCGGTCGGAACGCGACCGGAACCTCCTCGTGGCCGTCCGGCGGGACCGGTGCGTTCCACGACACCACTGCCGCGTCCGGTTCGATGCGAACGACCGCCGCCGGGTCGCCTCCACGGTCTGTCGGCGCGGCCGTATCCGGGTCCTCGCTCGCCTCTGACATACGCGTGTCCACCACATCGGTCTTCAAAAATCTATGGGTGAGGTTGACACGCACGAGAGGCTCCGTCACCGCGGCCTTTTTCGACGCGCCGCTCTTTCACCCATCTATGTCGAAGCTACGCGAAGCACTGCGGGACCTGCCCGAACCGGTGTTCGCGGATCTGTTGGAGAGCGACGACGCGTACCTCCTCGTCGTCGACCTGCCGGGAGCCAGCGCGGAAACGACGGACGTTCGGCTCGAACGGGGCCGCCTCCACATCGAGGCACGCCGTGAGAAGGCCGCAGACGCCGACTTCAGCTACGTCGAGGAGGACCGGCCGCTGTTCCTTGACGCAGAGATTCCGCTGCCGCCGGACGCGACCCACGAGGAGAGTTTCGCGGAGATGGACCGCGGCGTGCTGACGGTCCGTCTACCCAAGCGTGCGGCCGCGCCCGAACACACCATCCCGGTCTCGGACGCGTAACCTGGGTGATCACGCTGGCCTCACTGCGCGCGTACCGTCGGTTCCCGGTCGTCATCTATCGGTTCCTCCCGCTCATCCTCGCGTACGCACGCGACCGCAAGCGGTTCATCCTGTTCGGATCCGGACGGGAGGTGACCCGCGAGATGCGGGTCCAGCGAGCGGAGGTACTGCTGGAGACGCTGTTGACGCTCGGCCCGACGTTCATCAAACTCGGACAGATTCTCTCGACGCGACCCGACGTGTTGCCGTCGGCGTACATCGAGGTGCTGTCGTCGCTGCAAGACGACGTGCCGCCCGCACCCTGGGACGAGTCGAAACGAGTACTCGAAGAGGAACTCGGCCCCATCGAGGAGGTGTTCGACGAGTTCGACCCCGAGCCAATCTCGGGTGCGAGTCTCGGGCAGGTGTACGTCGCCACTTACGAGGGCGAGGAGGTGGCCGTGAAGATTCGTCGGCCGGGCATCGAGGAACTCGTGCAGGCGGACCTCCGCGTCATCAAGTGGTCGCTGCCGCTACTCACGCGCTTCGTCGGGCAAGGACAGGCGTTCTCGCTCGACAACCTCGCCGAAGAGTTCGACAAGACGATCAACCAGGAGATGGACTACGACCGCGAACGGCGGGTGCTCAGTGAGATCAGAGGGAACTTCGAGGGCAACGACCGCGTCGTCATCCCGCGTCCCGTCGCCGCGGCGTCGGGCCCGCGCGTGCTCACGATGGAGTACCTCCCCGGCACGAAAATCTCCGACACCGCTGCGCTCGACCGGATGGGCATCGACCGGACGGAACTGGCGACGACGCTCCAGCGTGTGTACCTCCAGATGATCGCCGAGGACGGCGTCTTCCACGCCGACCCCCACCCGGGCAACCTCTCTGTCACCGACCAGGGGCAGATCATCTTCTACGACTTCGGGATGTCCGGGCAGGTGGACCCGTTCATCCAAGAGAAAATAATCGACTTCTACATCGCCGTCGCCAACCAGAACATCGACGCCATCCTCGACGCCTTAGTCGAGATGGGGACGCTCTCGCCGGAGGCCGACCGGCAGGTGATGGCCGACGTGATGGAACTGGCCATCGCGGACGTCCGCGGCGAGGACATCGAGCAGTACCGCGTCCAGCAAGTGATCGAACAGGTGGAGTCGACCATCTACGACTTCCCGCTTCGCCTGCCGCAGAACATGGCGCTCGTCCTCCGGGTCGCGACCGTCGTCGAGGGGGTGTGCGTCACGCTCGACCCCGAGTTCGACTTCATCGAGGTCGCAACCGACTATCTCTCCGAGCAGGGGTATCTGGAAGACACCGCCCGCCGGTACGCCCGCGACGCCGCCCAGCAGACCCGGAAGACGGCACAAGCGCTGTTCACGGTGCCGCCGAAACTCGAAGACGTTCTCACCACCGCTCAGCGGGGGAACCTCTCGGTCAACGTCACGCTGGAGGACGATAATAAGGTGCTCGACCGCCTCGCACAGCGCATCGCCTACTCCGTGCTGACCGCGGTAGGTGGGCTGTCGGCGGCGATTATCTACTCGTTCGGCGGCGAGATGCTCGACGTGTACCTCTCGGTCGCCATCGTCGTCGCGACGCTCCCGATGGTGTTCTTCCTGTATCGCTCGTTCACGAAGGAGAAACGCGGCCTCCGGGCCCAGCCACAGTTCACGCGGCAGAACCTCAAAGACCGGCAGACCGAAGATGAGGAAGGTCCGGGGACCGTCGACGCGATGATGCCCGGCGCGGTGAACCAAGCGGGGAGCGGCGACACCGACGAGGGAGCGACGGCAGACGAACGAACCGTCACCGAGGACGGCGGTCGCCACCTCGCAGAACGGACGCGTGGCCGTCGTGACTGGGACGACGGCGGCGTCGACATCGACGTGCGCGACGAACGCGGGCGACGAGACCGGTAGCGGCGTCCGCCTGCCGACACCTCACGCGAGTTCGTCGATAATCGCGTCGGCGACCTTCATCGGTTGTTCGTGTTGGACCCAGTGGGTCGCCTCTTGGAACGTCGTGAGACGGCCGTCCGCGCAGTAGTCGACGGAGTCGTACGCCATCCGGCGCTTGAGGAACTGGTCGTGGACTCCCCAGATGATCCGAGTGGGGACGGTCACCTCGTCGGTCCTCGGGACGGGTCGCTGGCGGGCGGCCGCCCGATACCAGTTGAGCATCGCGGTGAACGCGCCGTCCCGGCCCCACGCCGCGCGGTAGCGGTCGAAGTCGGCCGTCGAGAACGTCCCCGGCATCGACGACTCGCGCATCATCGTCACCGGCAGTCGCCAGTTGGCCGCGCGAATCACCGCCTCGGGTACCTTCGGAACCTGGAAGAACAGCGCGTAGCCAGAGCGCAGGAGTTGGGTGGGGTCGCCAGAGAGCGTCCGTCGGATCACCGTCGGGTGCGGGGCGTTGACGGCGACGAACGACGAGAGCCGGTCGGCGTGTTCGAGCGCCAGCCACCAGCCGACGACGCCGCCCCAGTCGTGGCCCACGACCGCGGCCTCCTCACGGCCGTACGCGTCGATGAGGGCGGTCACGTCAGCGGCCAGCGTCTGGATGCGGTACTCGGCGACGCCGCTCGGACGGTCGCTGCGGTTGTAGCCGCGCTGGTCGGGGACGACGACGCGGTAGCCCTCGTTGACGAGCGGTCGGATCTGGTCGTGCCAGCCGTACCAGAACTCGGGGAAGCCGTGCAACAGCACGACGAGTTCACCGTCCTCGGGACCGGCCTCGACGACGTGGAACCGGAGCCCGTTCGCGTCCACGAACGTCGATTCGCCGGGCACGTCCGCCGGGAGGTCGTCGGCTGCTGCCGCCGCAGGCGTCGCGGTCATATCACTTCGTATAGGTGCTCTACGGCGAAAACGTACCGGCCGTCGGCGGCGGTCGAGTTCGGTGACCGACGAGGACAGTATCTGGACGCGACGGGGCAGTACCTGGCAATCCGTAGTTAGGTATGTTTCCGACAGTGTAGAAGGTATGACACCATATTCACGTCGTCGTGCCGGTCAGACTTGGTCGCGCCCGAGGACGGTACTGCTCGCGTGTGCGCTCATCGCTCTCGTCGTGTTGGCGGGGTGCACCGGCGTCGGCGACACCCCGGGTGCGGGCGACAACGAGTCGGGAGCGGCACCCGCCACCGACGTTCCGGAGCAGACCCCAGAGGCGACACCGGAGCCGACCCCGGAACCGACACCGGAACCGGAGCCGACACCGGAACCAGACACGCCGACCGAGGGTGACGCGCCCGCAGACGGCACGGAGACGGAAGCCGCGGCGGCTACCGATCGAGCGTTCCCGCTGTGGGTCGCTGCGGGCCTGTTACTGCTCGGGGCAGGCGTCGGCGTCGCGTTGCTGCGCCGGCGGTCACCCGCGGTCGACCCCGTTCCCACGTCGCCGGCGGCGCAAACGGCCCAGGCACGCTCGGACGCGGAGACGATCATCTCGCTGCTTCACACCCGTCGCGGGCGGGCGTTCGAGGACGCTATCGCCGAGGCCGCCGAGTGGTCGCCGGCCCGCACGCGACGCGTCGTCGATGGCCTGGTCGCCACCGGCGACGTAGCGCGTCGCGAGACGCCCGAGGGAACGCTCGTCGTGTTCGCCGACCCCGACGACCGGAGGGGCGGGAATGCGGTTCGCGCGTTGCTGGAAGAGCACAATGGACGGATGTTCGAGATGGACATCGCCGACGAACTCGACTGGTCGATGGCCACCACGCGCCACGTCGTCGACGACCTAGTCGCCGACGTCGTCGTCGTTCGCCGCGACGTCGACGGAGAAGCACTCGTCGTCATCGTCGACTGAGCGGTCGCTTGCGTGTCTCGTCGACCGTCTCCGACGGGTTGACTACTCGTTCCCGACCGCGAGGCTCCACACCGCCGTCAGCCCCAGCAACAGCGCCGGGAGGAACGGCAACACGAGCATCGCCGCGATGAACCGGAAGCCCAGTTCGCCCGGCGCGGTCGGGCGAACGTAGATGATTCCGGGGACGACGAGGAACGCGAACACGACGACGCCGACGAGCACCCAGCCCCGTACCCCGAGGTCGTCTTCCTCGGACTCGTTCGCGACAGAGGCCGCGTCGTCGACGCGTTCGTAGCCGTCGCCCGTGTTGACGAGGCGACCGCGTTCGTCGGTCTCGGTGGTGTTCGATCCCTCAGAGCTCACTATCTGGTTTAACCACCACTTTGCCAAAGCCCTCTCGGTTCTCGATCATCTCGTGGGCGCGTGCGGCCTCGCTCATCGGCAGCACCTCGCGGATGCGCGGTTCGAACGTGCCGTCCCACACGAGTTCGAGGACGTCGTCGACCTCGCCGGGCGTCGCCATCGTCGACCCGATGACCTTCAACTGGTTCCAGAAGATGCGGTTGATGTCCGTCTCGGGTCGCCCACCGGTGGTCGCTCCACACGTGACGACGCGGCCGCCCTTCGCGAGGCTCTTCAGCGAGTCGTGCCACGTCGCCGCGCCGATGTGGTCGACGACCATATCGACGCCGCGGCGGCCCGTGTGCTCGCGAATCTCGCTCGCGAAGTCGTCCTCCTCGTAGTTGATGACGTGGTCTGCGCCGCACTCCTCGGCGTACTGGAGTTTCTCCTCGGTGGAAGCGGTCGCGTACACCTCCGCGCCGACGAAGTCGGCGATCTGGACTGCCGCGTGGCCGACGCCGCCGGACGCGCCGAGGACGAGGATCTTTTCGCCGGGCGCGAGTTCGCCCTGCGAGAGCAGCATCCGCCACGCGGTCTGGAACACGAGCGACGCCGACCCCGCGACCTCCCAGTCGACGTGGTCGGGAACGGGAACGAGGTTGTCGGCGGGGACGGCCGCGAGTTCGGAGTGGACGCCTCGCTGGTGTTCCCCGATGATCGAGAAGCGAACGCACAGCGACTCCTCGCCGTGCCGGCAGAACTCACACTCGCCACAGGAGACGCCCGCGGAGACGGCAACGTGGTCGCCCTCCTCGAACCGGGTGACGCCCTCGCCGACCTCGGTGACGACGCCCGCGCCGTCGGATCCGGGGATGTGCGGCATCTCCAGGTCGATGCCCGGCAGTCCCTTTCGGGTCCAGATGTCGAGGTGGTTGAGCGCTCCCGCCTTCACGTCGACGATGACCTCGCCGCGTCCCGGTTCGGGGTCCGGGAAGTCGCCGTACTCGATTACGTCGCGGTCGCCGTGCTCCGAGAACTGGACTGCCTTCATTCGTGCGTCACTCTGCCACGCGGGGGGAGTAAACACTTCCCCATCGTTCACCCTCGATCGGGAACATACCACCGAGACATTTATGTCGGAGTGTAAAGTCTCCTTTACTGTAAAGCAAGCTTTACACCACGACGCTATGACCACGATACACTTCACCCTCGATCGAACCGAGTCGACCCGTCTCACACACACCCCCGTCGTGAGGTCACAGCGATGACCGAAACCGTGACCGCGCCGACGGTACGCCGACGGCAACGCTACCGGACGCTGTTGTTCGGGTCGGTCGTCGTGGCCGCCCTCGCGAACGTCGTCCTCCGTGCGGTCGGCTACCCGGTCGTGGCCGAAGCCGTCTACTGGGTCGGCCTCGCGGCGTTCGTCGGTATCTGGCGGTTCAGCCCAGTGACGCTGTTCGACGAACGTGACGCCGACCTCGAACGACGGGCGAGCACTGCCACCCTACAGGTCGCAGCAGTCGTCCTCGTCCTCGGGGCCTCCGGCGCACGAACGCTCGCCGCCCTCGGAATCTACGAGGTTCCGCCGATGGTCTCGGGCGTCCTGTACGGCTACGTGGGTCTGTTCGTCGTGTTCGCGGCGGCGCTGATCTACACGAAGTTGACGCGATGAACAACGACGTCCGTGCCCGCCGCGATGAACACGACCTGAGCCAAGCGGGACTGGCGGAAGCAGTCGGCGTCACACGACAGACAATCAACAGCATCGAACGCGGACGGTACGACCCGTCGCTGGAGTTGGCGTTCACGCTCGCTGATTTCTTCGGCTGCCAGATCGAAGACCTGTTCCACCCCGACAGCGAGGACTCGTAGCCGACCGCCGCCACGGTACCGACCCTCCACAAGACCTTTTCCGAGACGTGTGACACGTTCGGTGTGTCCCGCCTCCTCGCCCGCAGTCGCGTGCTCGCGACCCTCCGCGTCTTCGTCGTCGCCGCCGGACTCGCCGGCCACGTCGCCGTCACCGCCTTCGTCCTCGACCTCCCGCCACCGCCGGAGACAGGCGACGGCCTCCCCGCTGGCTTCGCGTTCGCGTTCGCGCTGATCGGGACGGTCGCCGCGGGCGTCGTCACCGTCGTCGGCTACGGCCTTCCGGCGGGCGACGGGCCTCTCGCTCGCGGGCCGTTCGTCGACCGCCCCTCGGTGTTTCGGCTCTGTGCCGGCGGTGCCACCGCGGCGGCGGTCGGCATCGGCCTCGCGGTGGGCCTCTCGTTTCTCCTCTCGGGAATGGTCACCGTCGCCGTCTGGGTCCTCGGCGTCGGCCTGATCGTCGGTGGCGTCGTCGCCCTCGCGGTCGCGGGGGTCGCGGTCGCCGTTCGCGCCGTCGCCGGCGAGGGTGCGGCGCTACTCCGAGCCCGGGGTTGAAGCACGCGCAGACGGTATCCGCGGCTATGAGCGACGACCACGGCCACGATGGTCACGACCATCACGACCACGCACACGACGACCACCACGCACACGACCTCGAGACGCTCGGCTACGCGGTCGTCACAGTCTCGTCTTCACGCACCCACGAGGACGACCCCGCGGGCGACGCTATCGAGGCGGCAGTCACGGACGCAGGCGACGAGGTAGCCGTCCGAGAGATCATCGACGACGACTTCGACGGCGTGCAGTCGACGGTCGACCGCCTGATCGACCGCGACGACGTGGACTGCGTCGTCACGACCGGCGGCACCGGCGTCACGCCCGACGACGTGACCGTCGAAGCGGTGGCACCGCTGCTGGACAAGGAACTGCCGGGGTTCGGGGAACTGTTCCGATCGCTGAGCCGTGATGAGATCGGGACGATGGTCGTCGGGACGCGCGCGACTGCTGGCGTCGCGAGCGGTGTGCCGGTGTTCTGTCTGCCGGGGAGCGAGAACGCCGCACGACTCGGGATCGAGAAGATCATCACGGCAGAAGCGGGCCACCTCGCGGGGTTGGCACGGCGGGAGTGAATGACCGTTCGGAGAAGCGAGGTAACACCGACCGTGCCGTCGGGGTCTATCACGTGTTGGGTCCTCGGTGGGGCAAACCGACGACCACGTGACGACGGCACGGCGGATGCACGGTGGCGTGCCCCCGTCGGGTCCGCCCGAGTGGGGCGGGGTCCGACGGCCACGGCGCGCGTCGCGCAGGGCAACCGCGACGGGGGTCACCCGGAACCGAGGGAGTCGGACCGGAGGGCCGCGCAGTCGGAGACCGATCCTCTGGGGGCACTCGAACCGAGTAGACACAACCACATTACTTCACCGTCCGGAAGCGATCCCACTCGGTGGGAACAGTTCCAGAGAGCGGAACACACATATCCGAGACGGTCCACGTGCGGGACGAATGACAACTGGCGACGCAGCGACTCTGGCCGACGTACTCGCGAAGCGTCGCGACGTTCTCGCGGCGGTGTGTGACGGCCCCCTCGACAAACGAACGCTCGTCGACCGTCTCGACGTCCCTCGAACCACGCTCGATCGCGGCGTCCGCGAACTCGTCGACGCCGGCCTCGCAGACACCGTCGACGGCGGCGTCGTCGCCACCGCCGTCGGACGAACGGTCCTCGACGAACACGACGGCTACCGGCGTCGCCTCGCTGGAATCGCGGCTGCCGAACCACTGTTCGAGTCGCTTCCGGAAGACACCCCGCTCGACGGTCGCTTCCTCGCCGGTGCGACCGTCGCCACGCCCGAACCGACCGTACCGGACGGTGTAATCGAACGGCTCTTCGAGTCGGTCGCCAGTGCACGTCGCGTTCGCGGCGTCGCGCCGGTCGCCCTCTCGGGCCACGTCGACACGTTCGACGCGGAGGCGACCGCCGGTGACGCGCCCCCGGAGTTGGTCGTGTCGCCGGACGTGTTGGACCACCTCATCGAGACACGCTACGACCGTGTGTTAGAACTGGTCGAGGCAGAGGCGATGGAGTACTACTACGGCCCGACGAGCGTGTGTTTCGGCGTGTGGGTCGCCGAACACGACGACCGGGCCGACGAGGCGGGACTCGTCGTCTACACCGACACCGGCGTCGGCGGTGTCGCGGTCAACGACACCCACGAGGCGGTGGCGTGGGCCAACGAGTGCATCGACGAGACGAGAGCGACGGCGACGAAGTTGACCGCCGAGGAAGTTCGAGAGCGACGTGGACTCCCGAACGCGACCCCCGACATCGAGTGAGACAACGGTTCGCCGCCGACGACCGCGCCGGCCTGACAGTAGTCGCGCGACACGCGACCGCGCCACACACCGGGGGCGACATGGACGCCTTTTTGAGTCGTAGCACCGGAGAGTGAATATGTTGCTAACGGTCTCCGGCCCGCCGGGAAGCGGGAAGAGCACCACCGCCGCCGCACTCGCCGAGGCGTTCGATCTAGAACACGTCTCGGGGGGCGACATCTTCCGGGAACTGGCCGCCGAGCGTGAGATGACGCCCGTCGAGTTCAACGAACTCGCCGAGGAGGAAGATCAGATCGACCGCGACCTAGACCGTCGCCTGCGACAAATCGCTATCGAACGCGACGACGTCCTGCTGGAATCACGACTCGCCGGATGGCTCGCGGCCGAACACGCCGACCTGCGCATCTGGCTCGACGCGCCGCTGGAGGTCAGGTGTGACCGCATCGTCGACCGGGAGGAGAAACCGCTCGAACAGGTCATCGAGGAGACGCGCCGCCGCGAGAGCAGCGAGGCGAAACGCTACCGCGAGTACTACAACATCGACATCGACGACCTGAGCATCTACGACCTCGTGTACAACACCGCCCGCTGGTCGCCCGAGGGCGTGTTGGGAATGCTCACGACCGCCGTCGACTCGTACGACCCAAACACCGACGAAGGAAAAGCCTCCGTCGACGGCGTCACCTACGACTTCTGAGCGATGCGCCCGGCACCCGAGGAGCGGTCGGTCGAAGACCTGTGCGCGTTCGGCGTCGTCAACCTCGACAAGCCCGCCGGCCCGTCTGCCCACCAAGTAGCCGCGTGGGTGCGTGACATCCTCGGCGTCGACCGCGCGGCCCACGCGGGTACGCTCGATCCGAAGGTGACCGGGTGTCTGCCGACGCTCACCGGCGACGCGACCCGCCTCGCCCCTGTCTTCCTCGAAGGCGCGAAAGAGTACGTCGCCGTCCTCGAACTTCACGGCTCGGCCCCCACGGACCTAGAGCGTGTCGTCGCCGAGTTCGAGGGCGAACTCTACCAGAAGCCGCCCCGAAAGTCAGCGGTGAAACGCCGTCTGCGAACGCGGGAGGTGTACGATCTGACGGTCCTGGATCAGACCGACAGACAGGTCCTCCTCCGGATTCGGTGTGAGTCGGGGACGTACGTCCGCAAACTCTGTCACGACATCGGCCTCGCGTTGGGAACCGGCGGGCACATGGGCCACCTGCGGCGAACCGCGACCGATCCCTTCGACGACCGCGACCTCCACACGCTCCACGACCTCGCCGACGGCGTCGCCTTCGCAGACGGGCGAGACACGCCCGACGGTGACCCCGACGAGTCGCTGATATGGGAGGTGCTTCGCCCCGCAGAGGAGGCAATGACCGGTCTGCCGTCGCTCACCATTGCCGACTCTGCCGCCCGCGAGGTCGCCAACGGCGCGCCCGTGTACGCACCCGGCGTCGTCGCGAGCGGCGCGTTCGGCGCGGGTGACCCCGACGACGGCGACCTCTTGGCGTGTTACACGCCCGACGGTTCAGCGGTCTGTCTCGGTCGACTCGTCGGCGACCCCGACGCAGACGCCGGCGAGGTCGTCTCGCTGGAGCGGGTGTTGGTCTGAGGCGGCCGCCGACCGTTCTGCGATACGCTCCTCCACTCTGGCGTCCGACCGACGCGCCTTTGTCACGCCGCCCGTCAGCCGAGTGCATGCACGAGACGCTCACGGTCGGCACCGCAAGCGCCGACCCCGGCGAACTCGCAGACGGTTGGATCGACGCGACCGACCTCCCGACCGGCGGGAGCGAACGCCTGCCGGTTACGGTGGTCAACGGCGTCGACGAAGGGCCCGTCCTCTGGGTCACGGGTGGCGTCCACGGCGACGAAGCCACCGGTGTCGCGGTCGCACAGGACGTCGCCGCCGTCGCCGCCGACGCCATCGCGGAGTTGGCGGGTTCGGTCGTCGTCGTCCCCGTCGTCAACCCGGCGGGCCTCCGGCGCAACGAACGCACCTCTTACTACGGCGGCGACGACCCGAACCGCTACTTCCCGGACACAGCGCGTGACGCCTCGCGGCCACCGGAGACACAGGAACGGATCGATACCCGCCTATTCGAGGCGCTGACGGAGTCGGCGGACCTGCTCGTCGACTGCCACACCGCACAGGTCGGGTCGATGCCGTTCACCATCCGTGACCGCGTCCTCTACGGTGACCAGCGAACCGAAGCCGAGGCCGAGACGCTCGCGGCCGACCTCGACCGTCTCGCGACCGCACTCGGCCTACCGATCCTCACAGAGTATCCTGCCGAGGAGTACGTCGACCAGTCGCTCCAGCGGTCGACCGCGGGCGCGGCGCTCAACACCGCCGATATCCCCGCTGTCACGGCGGAACTGGGCGGCCACAGCGTCGTCGAGGAGGACGCCCGCGCCGCTGGCGTCGCCGGTATTCTTGCCGTCGCCGTCGAGTTCGGACTGCTCGATTCGGTCCCCGAGAGCGTCGATGCGGCGGGGTCGGGTATCCCCGACGCACCCGTCGACTACCCCGTCCGTCGGTTCGTCGGGCCGCGCGTCGAGTCGGCGGGACTACTCCGTCACCGCGTCGCCGTCGGCGAACCTGTCGAGACGGGCGACGTAATCGCCGACGTGGTGACGCCTCACGGCGACGTGGTCGAGTCGGTAGAGACGGACCACGACGGCTACGTCATCGGGCGCAGCGAGGGACTCGCTGCCTACGAGGGGTCGGCCGTCGCGAGTATGGCCGTCCGCGACGACGGCGACTTGGTGGTTCCACGGGATCCAGACAACGCGGAGTGACCGCGCCGTGTCGTGTGATCGCACGACGTGACCGCTTCCCGAAACGAAGCGCTTAACCCCGACGCTCGTCTCTCACAAAATGCGGGACCGTAGGGTAGTGGTATCCTCTGCGGATGGGGTCCGTAGGACCTGAGTTCGAATCTCGGCGGTCCCACTCCACTTTCTGACAACAACTTCCGCCACAGTGTAACTGCCACCAGACGGCATCGGGGTGGGGGTGTGACGGCCCGAATCGACTCAGACCGAGCCGATACGGACTGTCTCCACTGTAGGGCGCACGTCACCGAGCGGTTCGTCAATCAGAATGGTGACCGCGTTTAGTAGTATCGCTACAAGCCCGAATCAGACCCAGTTGAGCAAGGCGTAAATCGCTACGAATCGACCATCTCGTATCGATGGCACGACCCGTTCTCAAGTGGGCTGGGGGAAAGCGCCAGTTGCTGGATGAGTTGTACGCCAGGTTTCCTGAATCGTACGGACACTACCACGAGCCATTCTTCGGTGGCGGAGCGCTCTTTTTCGATATCGAGCCACAGAACGGGACGATCAACGACACGAATCCGAGGTTGGTGAACTTCTACCAGCAGATTCGAGATAATCCGGACGAACTCATCGAACTCCTTCGTACGTTCGACGACCCCGAGTCGGAACCCGACGAAGAGCGAGCGTACAGTAGTACCAACCGAAGTGGCAAACAGATCGAGGGGTACTACTACCAGCAGCGGGCGCTGTTTAACAATCGACCGTACGGCGACGACTACGACCCGGTAGAAGAAGCCGCACTGTTGTTGTATCTCAATCGGACGGGCTACAACGGCCTGTATCGAGAGAACAGTTCTGGTGGATTCAACGTGCCAATCGGGCGATACGCGAATCCGGATTGGGTGCAAGCAGAGCGGATCAGAGAAGCGAGCGTCGCCCTCGAACGTACCGACATCTTCAATCGAGATTTCGAGTACATCCTCGACTACGCCGAAGGCGGCGACGTCGTGTACTTCGATCCGCCGTACGAGCCAATGAGCCCCACAGCCAACTTCAACGACTACAGCGGGGACGGGTTCGATACGGACGATCAAGAACGGCTCTTAGCGGTAGCGCAGAAACTCGATCAGCACGGTGTCCACGTGATTCTCAGTAACAGCGGGGTGATGTTCGAACGGTACGACGAGGCAGGATTCTCGGTGGAGATCGAAGGTGCAACGAGGGCGATAAACAGCGATAGCGACGACAGAGGCGAAGTGGACGAGATCGTGGCGACGAACGTCCCAGAGTCAGCGCGTCGCAGTGCAGGCCAGCAAGAGATCGCAGATTTCTAGATCGTGGTGGTACTCGGCCGGGTTATTCGACCTACCACCCCACAGCGGCACGCAGCGGACCCGCTAGGTGGTAGCTACCTGTCGCCGCTACCTACGGCCTTCACTCGCCGCGACGACGGCGTACTCCAGAGCGGCTACTGAGCGTGCACTTATGACACACCACTATCTTCTTTGATATGTTGCCCTGCAACGTTATAAGGTAAGGCCGTCTTACCTGCAATCAGCACAGTGCAGCCGGGAGTTGCCCTCCCACCCTGTGTGTAGCACCTATGGAGCTCAAAACCCTCTTCGACGACGACCGCGCCGTCTCGCCGGTGATCGGCGTGATCCTGATGGTCGCTATCACCGTGATTCTGGCTGCGGTGATCGGGTCGTTCGTCCTCGGCCTGGGGAACAGCGTACAAGAAACTGCACCGAACGCGAACTTCCAGTTCGATTACACCGAAAATGGAAACGGGACGTACAACGTCTCCGCAACTCACACTGGCGGCGACACGATCCCTGCTGCAGATTCGCTGAACATTAGCGCTGCAGGCGGTAACGGAACCGTCGTTCAAGCGTTCCCCACGGACGGAGTGAGCGCTGGTGACTCAGCTATCATCGACGCAGTCGCGAACGACACTGAAGTCCGCGTCATCTGGACGGCGCAGAACGGTCAGAGTTCGCAGGCACTCGCCACCGACTCGACCCCGGCGTAACCACGCCCACGAATTTTCCGATTTTTCACGATTTCAAGCCGTAGGCATCTCTCGACACGCGAGCGAGCGAGAAGTGAAGCATCATCGGTAATTGTCTTTTTGTCCTCTCGTCACCACCAGATAGTAGACACCGAGAGGTGTCTGGTTCTACACACAGCCGTGGGGGTCGGGTCGACCACCCGACCACTCGGTTGCGACCCACTCGCGGAGCGACGGCCTCAGTTGCTCTTGTAGCCCGTGACGTCCTCGACGTCCAACGCCCACATATCGATCCGACCGCGGGGGTCCGACCGGCGGAACAAGCCGGGGTACCACCCGTTGTCGCCGATGGCGTCGCGTCCGCGCTCCCACTCGTCGCTGCCTTCGAGTCGCGTGATCGGTCCGCGGACGCTCACGCTGTGCCAGTCGTCGCGTCCGTTCTCCTCGTACATCGTCAGCGTCGCACGTTCGGTCGTGTTCGCGAACTCGTTTTTCGTACTCGGTTCGTGGTAGCCGATGAACACGAAGTAACAGCGCTCGCCGTCGTAGCCGAACGACATCGGGACCGCGTACGTCTCACCGTCGCGCGCCAGCGACAAGACGGCCGTTCCGTGGGTGCGTAACGCGTCTTCTATCTCCGCGTCGGTCATCTCGTTTTCCACCAACGCGTCTACGTCCGCGGTGTCGTCGCTCATGCTAGAGTTGTTAGTGAGACAATCATATTAATTAGCCACACAGTAGCCACACGCCGGTGTTCCCCGGTCGAGATCGGGTGCCCTCGATCCGTGGCGACCGCCGGGCGATTTATCCACGACTCCAACGAGTACCAGATATGACACTCGTCCGTCACGGCGGCGGACCGATAGCCGTCGCCCGCGCGTACGCCTCCCAGGTCCACCCGGTGTTTATGCTCCCGCCGGTGGCGACGGCGCTGTTCGGGGCGGCGCTCGCCGGGCAGTTCGACCCCGTCGTGGCGCTGGTGTACGCGACGGCGGCGTTCTTCGCGGTGTACACCGCTCACGTGAAAGACGGCTTCGTCGACTTCCACCTGCGCGACGAGGACGACGACCACCCGATGACCAAACGTGGCTGCCGCCTCGGCCTCGCGGTCGCGACGGCTGGATTCCTCGCGTGTCTCGTCGCCCTCGCGGTCCTCGCGACGCCGCTGTCGGTCGCGCTTGCGCTCCCGATGTGGCTCATCGGCTACCTCCACGCGCCGCAGTTCGACACCAATCCGGTGACGACGACGCTGGGCTACCCCGTGGGAATTGGGTTGTGTCTGCTCGGTGGCTACGCCGCGCAGACTGGGACGCTCGCGGCCGCACCGCTCTCTCTCGCCGCCGTGTTCGTCGTCGTCCTCGGCGGGGTGAAGATCATCGACGACGCGAAAGACTACGAGTACGATCGCTCCATCGACAAGCGGACGGTCGCGGTCGCACTCGGTCGGCGGCGCTCGCGCAGTCTCGCGATCGCGGCGCTGGCGGTCGGCCTGTTCGCGGTCGTCCCGCTGACGGTGACCGAGGTGTTGCCACCGGCGTCACCAGTTGCCAGCGTCGCCTTCGGCGTCGTCGCCGCGATTGCGGTCGGCAAAGACTCGACGACGGCGACGATGCTGCTCGTTCGCGGCGCGTACCTCTTCCTCGCGGGACTGCTCGTCGCCGTGTTCTTCCGACCGCTCGCGGGGATTCCGCTCCCGGACATCACCGTCCTCGGCCCGTACACCTACCTCGCGACGGAGGTGCTGTTCGGGAGCGCCGCACTCGCGCTCCTCGTTTGGGCGGGCCGCGCCGCGACGTGGCGGGCGGCACGGACCGTCGCGGTCGTCTACCCGGTCGCGTACGTCTGGGACTGGTACACCCTAGAAGTGGGCGTCTTCTCTATCCCGATGCGAACCGGCATCGAACTGCTGGGGATTCCGCTCGAAGAGCACATCTTTATGATCGTTGTGCCGGCGCTCGTGTTAGGAATCCACGAGACGCTGCACCCACGGTCGGCGAGAGCCGAGAAAGAGAGCGACGCGAAGTAGTCGCGATTACTCCCGCTTCGCCTTCGGGTTCGTCACTGCGCCGTTGGCGGCGCTGCCGAAGTCGCGGGCGTACTTCGCGAACACGCCGCCGGTGTACTGCGGTTCCGGCGGTTCGTATGCCTCCGCACGCGCGTCCAGTTCGTCGTCGCTCAGGTCGACCGAGAGGTCGCGTTCGGGGATGTCGACCGTCACGGTGTCGCCGTCTTCGACGAGGCCGATGGGCCCGCCCTCGACGGCCTCGGGCGCGACGTGGCCGACCATCGGCCCACGGGTCGCTCCCGAGAAGCGGCCGTCCGTCAGGAGAGCGACGTCATCCTCGTGGCCCGCGCCGACGACGGCGGCGGTGACGCCGAGCATCTCGCGCATCCCCGGCCCGCCGCGCGGCCCTTCGTTGCGGATCACGATCACGTCGCCGGATTCGATCCCACCAGACTGGACGTACTCCATCGCGTCCTCCTCGGCCTCGAACACGCGGGCGGGCCCCTCGTGGTGGAACGCGTCGTCGCCGGTCACCTTCAGCACCGCGCCGTCGGGCGCGAGGTTGCCCGTCAAGACCTTGATCGCACCCTCTGCGGAGTACGGATCGTCGACCGTGTACAGGAAGTCGGCGTCGATGTCCTCGTCGGCGGGAATCTGGCCAATCTCCTCCAGGTGAGCGATCTCCTCGGCCATCGTCCGCCCAGTTACCGTCGCGGCGTCACCGTGCATATACCCGCCCTCGATGAGGCGACGGATCACGACCGGGACACCACCGATGGCGTCCAGATCCTGCATCACGCGGGTGCCGCCAGGCTGGAGATTCGCGATCTTCGGCGTGCGCCGCGATATCTCGTCGAACTCGGTGATGTCCAGATCGACGTCGGCCTCGGCCGCCAGCGCCAGCAAGTGGAGGACGGCGTTGGTCGACCCGCCCATCGCCACCTGCACCGCGATGGCGTTCTCGAACGACTCCTTGCTCAGGATGTCGGAGGGGCGGCGGTCTTCCGCGACACACTCCAGCGCGAGTTCGCCCGCGCGGCGAGCCACGTCGTAGCGCTCCTCTGACTCTGCCATCGGCGATGCAGATCCGAGCGGGGCCATCCCAAGCGCCTCGGAGATACTCGCCATCGTGTTCGCGGTGAACATCCCGCCACACGACCCCGCGCCGGGGCAGGCGTGGCGCTCCATCTGGTCGAGTTCCTCCGCGCTCATCTCGCCCTCCGCGTACGTGCCGACGCCCTCGAAGACGTTCTGCACGGTGACGTCGCGGCCTTCGTGTTCGCCCGGCCGGATCGACCCGCCGTAGAGGAACACTGAGGGCAGGTCGGTCCGGATGGACGCCATCAACATTCCGGGGAGGTTCTTGTCACAGCCAGCGACCGTGACGAGGGCGTCCATCCGCTCGCCGAAGGAGACGAGTTCGACCGAGTCAGCGATCACTTCACGAGAGATGAGGCTCGCTTTCATCCCCTCGGTCCCCATCGAGATGGCGTCCGAGATGGTGACCGTGCCGAACTCGATAGGCATCCCCTCGGCCTGTTCGATGCCCTCGCGGGCGGCGTCGGCCACGTCGTCGAGGTGGACGTTACACGGCGTGATGTCGGCGGCGGGGTTCGGGATGCCGACCATCGGCGACGACAGGTCGGCGTCGTCGTACCCCATCGCGCGGAACATCGCGCGGTGTGGGGCGCGCTCGGCCCCCGCGGTCACCTCGCGGCTTCGGAGGGATTCGTCCTTCTCGCCGGCGAACGCGTCCGCGTCGGCGTCGTCCGCGCGGTCGCGACGGTGTTGCTCGCTCATACCACGGGGTCGGCGTCGGGCCTGATAAACTGCCGCACACGAACACATGTTGCTGTCAGTCTCGCGGCGACGGTGACGCAGCAACAAACGGGACGCTGGGGGCCACCGACGACCGTGCCCCTCAGTCGAGCAAGTCGACGGTGTTAGCGGCGTTGACCCGGCCCGCACCGAACTCGGGGTCGCTCTGACCGTTGCCTCCTTCGGTTCCCTTCTTGATCACGCTCTCGACTTGGTTCGCGTTGAGCGAGGGGTCGAGACTGCGTACGAGACCGACCAGTCCCGCGACCTGCGGGGCGGCCATCGAGGTTCCGGAGATGTAGTCGTAGCCAGTGAGCCCGACGCTGGACGTGAGGTCCGTCGGCCACGTCGACAGCACGCCGTTGAATGGGAACGGGACGTCCCCCGGATCGCCTGTCTCCCCGAGCGTCCGCGGAATCGTCTCGTACCAGCCACCCGGCGCAGCCACGTCGATGTCGCTGGTGCCGTAGTTCGAGTAGAACGACAGCGTGTCGGCGGGCGAGGTCGCGCTGACGGTGATCACAGCCGGGACGCTGTTCGGGAGCGTGAGCCCACCGCCCTGCTGGAGGTTGCCCGAGTCGTTGCCGGCCGACCCAGTGATGACGGTGCCGCGCCGGACCGCGCTCTGGAACACCTTCTGGACGTTCGAGCGTAACTGGTTGATCTCGACACCAGGCTCTTGCACGCCGGGGATGCCGAGGCTAAAGTTGGCGACGTCGGCGCCGATTTCGGCCGCGTAGTCGATCCCTTTGAGGATGTCACCGAACGTCGCGCCGCCGTCTGCGGGGAACACGCGCACCGGCACCAACTCGGCGTCGGGCGCGACGCCCACCACCCCTTCCTCGCCGGTCGCCGCCGCGATGCCGGCGCAGTGGGTACCGTGGTACCCCGAATCACCAGGGCCGACCTCCGGAACGTCGTCGTTCGCGACGAACGCGGCGCCCAGGTCCTCGTTGACGTTCCCGAGATCCGGGTGGTCTAGGTCGATCCCTGTGTCAATGATCGCGATTCGTGCGCCCTCGCCGGTGGTGGTCTCGTGTGCAGTCCCCGTCTCCAGCAGGTCGTTGTCCCACTGGAGGTCGCGCAGTGCTGCGTCGTCGCCGGGGGTGGATGCGTCTTCGGCGTCTACCTCCGGCAGTTCCAGTTCGACCTCGACGTCTCGGCTCACCGCGGTGACTCCGGACGTGTCTGCGAGCGTGTCGCCCGCGCCAGCAGGGCCAGTCACGACGGCGACGTTCCCGTCGGCGAGGACGTGTCGAACGGAGAACTCCATCCCCTCAAACACCGTGCCGACGTCTCCACTGCCACCGACGACGTACTGTGCCGCCTCGTCGCCCGCGCTCGCGAGTCCGCTGAACGTCAGTGTCGCTCCGGTCGCTCCGATTCCGCGCATCAGTGTGCGTCTGGTTATGTGCATAGGTAACGTGCCAATCGCAGGCTATCATTGCCTAGTAATATTCACGTAAATATGTATTGATTTTCCAACTACAATATAGTACATATGATGCAAGAATATCCTGGCGGCGACGCTACCTCGATCGGTCGAGTGCGGGAGACTGCAGAACGGTCAGCGACGAGTCACCAGGCGACGGTGAGTGCTCACCAGTTCAGACGTCAGCCTCCGGCGTCGACGGCGGCGTGTCGGCGGTCTCGTGACTCGGGTCGTGGTCGGGCCACACGCGGCGGAGGTGGCCACGAATCGCGCCGTCGACGAACGACTCGTTGTCGAGGTTCGCGGCGTGTCCGGCGTGCGGGACGACGAGGAGTCGAGCGTGGGGAAGTCGCGCCGCGAGGCTCTGCATCTGTCGGACGACGAATCCCGCCTCGTTCTCGCCGTACAGCGCGAGGGTTGGCACCGTGATGTGGGAGTAGTCGATTCGCGTCCGGTCGAACGCACTCAGCGCACGGATCACCTTCGCGAACTCTTCGGTCCCCATCAGCGGTCCCGACTCCCGGATCGCCTCGATCCGTGCGTAGTCGCCGCTGACGCCCTCCCCGGAGATGCGTTCTTGCAGCCACACCATCGCCTTCTCGACGCGCGGATAGCCGACCAGCCGAACGAGCGGGATCGTCGCACGGAGCAACTGGCGCTGGATCCGCTCACCGACCGTGAGCGGCGTCGGCCCGAACGTGTCCACGAGCACCAGTCCCGACAGGCGGTCGGGATACCGCGCGGCGAACGACTGCGCGATGCACCCACCCATCGACAGACCGCAGACGACCGGCCGATCCAGATCGAGTGCGTCGATCAGCGCGGCCAGATCGTCGGCGAATAGGTCGATCGAGTACGACGCCCGTGAACTGCCGCCGGTGCGTCCGTGCCCGCGCACGTCGTACGCGACGACCGTGTACTCGTCGGCGAGGGCGTCCATCTGCGGCGCCCACTGCGTGTGGTCGACGATGGCGCCGTGAACGAACACGACGGCGGGGCCGTCGCCGCGGCGCTGGTAGTACGTCTCGATGTCGTTCGTCGCGACGGTGGGCATAACCCGAGCGTACGTGGTGGATGGGTATAACCGTCGCTGCGCGTCCGACGGTGCGAAAATCTGGGTTCATTGACCACCCGCCCGTCGCCCCGATCGATCCGCACTCGGGCCGATCCCGGCGTACCCGTGGCCACGGGCCGGCGAGGGTTCTCTCGATGTCCGTCGACCGCTGGGAAAAATTTCTACCCCGGGTGAGACCGCGCTTAGAAACTGTCCTTGAGTCGGACCTCGTCGTCGGTGACCGTGTGAATGCGATTCTCCTCGAGGGCGTAGTCGTCTTCGTCAGCGTGGCCCCAGCCGAGTTTCGAACGGATCGAGTCGGTGAGGCCGGGATCGGCGTTCACGTAGGCGACCCCGGACTTGACCTCGGTGACCATCCCGATCTTTCGGCCGCCGGAGTCGACTACTGCTTTGCCCTCGTCGTCGTCTGTAATGTGGTTTCGGTCCATCGCTCTTGAGCGGAGACTTCGCGCGGACATTGTTATACAGGGAGTTCCCGAAGGAGATACTCAGTAGACCCGCGTTGTATCAAGCGTGGCCGTCCATACTCCGGCGGCGTCTGTTGGTTTCGGGTGCGACTGGTTCACGGAGTGCTGTCGTCTCGTGCGAGCACGGACCCGGCTACGCCGTGACTCGTCGCGGAGCCGCCGGGACTGTCGGCGTCGTCCGTGCGTCGACACGGGGGGACGTCGTAGCTTTGGCCGATCAGTTCAACTCGCCGGACGCGTCCAGTTCCGCTGCCAGCGCATCGATGTGGTCGATGCCGACCACGGCGACGATATCCCCATCTCCGTCTTCCTGGAGGTCCACAAGCCGGGCGGCCATCGCCGCTTCCCTGGCGGCGTCTTCGAGTCTGGTGGCCCGAGAGCGGTTCGCACTCCGGAACGCGTTCGTGAACGAGCGACACCGCTCGACCTGCTCGCGTTCGTGGATCGCCTGATCGGTGGGGGCGTCCGTCCGTGCGGCGTCGTGGGGAGTCGGCGAGTCGACTTCCAGACAGGCCGAACTGCAGGCGTTGACGGCCGCGGCAGCCAGACACACGAGCGCGTGACTCGTTGTTTCGGCGGTGTTCGAGACGACGGTTCGAACCGTCTCCAGCGGCGGCCGCTCCCGAAGCAGGACTCCTGCCAGCCGCCGGAAGAAGTCGCCGGTCGGCCGGTCGATACCGACGACGGGGCTGGAGTCAGCGGCCTGAATCGCCGCGCTCATCTCGCCGCCAAGGGCAGGCGGGGTCTGGTCGGTGGCCGCGTACTGCTCGAAGAGCGGCAGTGAAATCGGCGGGAGCTCCAGCGCGAGTATCCCGGGGTCGACGCGCTCGATGACGTGTCGAACCCGGTAGACGCTCGCCGGGTGGTCGTGGACGGTGCCGACGAGCGTTACCGTCCAGTCGTCATCCGATATCTGCCGGACGTACTCACCGGTCACCCGGGGGTCTGAATCGACGTCGATTTCGGGGGGAGCAGCCATAGTACGGTGCGGTTACGCAGTCTTAGCGGAGGGTTACTTAACGCCGTCGTTCACGCCGACCCGGCGGCACGATGGCTGTCAAGTAGTAACTGCGCTCGCCGAACGCGGCGGTCTACTGTCTGGTTGTCGCTGGCAACGTTGGCCCGTCGCTCGGCGTGGAGACGACGGGTGAACAGCCGACGCACTCGTTGGCGTCGCGCCGCTCGAATACTGCAAAAGCGCCTGCCGGCGTGGTGTGAAAGATCCCGGTCCCGTGAGCGAGTCGTTCTCCGAGTCACCCGTCACAGGCCGGCCACGGGTCGACTGCGAGCCCCTCAGTTCGCGTCGAGTCCGCTCAGCACTCGCTCCAACCGCACGACTCGCACGTCTTGCAGCCCTCGGAGTAGTACAGCGTCATACTCCCGCAGTCGGGGCACTCGGGCGACTCGCCGTTCGCGATGAGTTCGTCCACCGCGTCGGTTTGCTCCTGGACGTCGCCGGCGTCCTCCGGGCCGGGCGCGCCAGTCTCGGCGGCCCCGCTCTCGACGGCCGCACCGCCGTCGGCCTCCGGTTCGGTCGCGTCGGCGCCGACTTCGTCGAGGCTGGTCTGCTCGGGGTAGCCTTTCTCCACCTCGTCGTCGAGGTAGCGGCGCATCGCCGTGCCGATGGCGTCCGGGATGGACTGAATCTGCTCGCCTTTGTCCCACGCGATCTTGGGGCTCCGGGTGCCCTGCAGTTCGTCGACGATCTCACGCGGGTCGACGCCCGAGCGAAGCGCCGTCGAGATGACCTTCGCCAGCGACTCCGTGAAGGAGTTGGTGAAGCCACCGGAGTGGCCGATGTTGGCGAACAACTCGAACGGTTCGCCCGTCTCGGGGTCCTCGTTGATGGTGATGTACATCTTCCCGTAGCCAGTCTCGATGAGTTGCGTGACGCCGCGCAGCGAGTCCGGCCGGGCGCGCTTCTCGGTGTAGTCGATGTTGACCGTCTTCGCGTCGGCGGATTCGAGCAGGCCCGACACCTCCTCGTCGAGGGCGGCCTGCACGTCGTCGTTCTCGAGGAAGCCCTCGATGCCGCCGAAGACCTCGGAGATCTGCTCGACGAGTGCCTCCGCGGCCTCGCTCTCGTCGGCGAACTCCGTGTTGTCCGCGCGCGTCGTCAGCACCTGCTTCGAGCGGGTGCCGTCGCGGTAGTAGGTGACGCCCTTGCCGCCGTGCTTGTAGATGTACTCGAACACCTCCTGGGCGTCCTCCAGCGTGGAGTCGTTGGGCGCGTTGACCGTCTTCGAGATGGCGGAGTCGACGCCCTTCTGACAGGCGACCTGCACGCCGGCGTGGTCTTTCGCGGTGAGGTCGCCGGTGACGACGAACAGTTCGCCGATGGCGTCCGGGACGGTGTCGAGGCCGTCGACGCCGTCGAACTGGTTGCTAGCCATCTGCTCTTGGGCCTCCTGTTTGACCTCGTCGACGTCGATGTCGTTGGCCTCCAACACGCGCAGGAAGTAGTCGTCGAACTCGACGAGCATCTCGTCGCCCTGGACGTCGTCGGAGACGTTCTTGTAGTAGGCGACGTTGTAGATTGGCTCACAACCGCCGGTGGTGTTGCCCACCATCGAGGTGGTTCCCGTCGGTGCGATGGTCGTCGTGTTGTGGTTGCGGATGGGGTAGCCGTCCTCCCAGTCGTGGGGGTCCTCGCCGACGTACTGCTCGAACCAGTCGGCGTAGCGGACGGGGTCGGCGTACTTCGAGTCTTCCCAGTCGTTGAAGACGCCGCGCTCCTCCGCGAGGTCGTGGCTTGCGGCCTTCGACTGGTGGTTGATGTGCGTCATCAACTCCTCGGCGATGAGGTTGCCGGCGTCGGAGCCGTAGCGGACGCCCAGTTGGATGTACAGTTGGGCGAGACCCATCACGCCGAGTCCGATCTTCCGCATGTCCCGGACCTTCTGTTCGATCTCGGGGACGGGGAAGTCGGACATCGTGACGACGTTCTCGAGGAAGCGCGTCCCCATCTCGATGCGGTGGTCGAACTCCTCGAAGTCGATTGCCTCCTCGAGGAACGCCTCGACGGCCGCCTGTTCGCTGTCGTACTCGTCGCCGTTGGCGCCGTACCAGACGCGCCAGTCGGGGGCGTCGAGGTCGGCGAGCGTCGAGAGGTTGATGTGGCCGAGGTTGCACGCCTCGTACTCCTCCAACGGCTGCTCGCCGCAGGGGTTCGTCGCGAGGATGCGGTGGTCGGGGTGCTCCTCCACGTCGAACGAGTGGAGTTTGTTGATGCGTTCGAGGTAGACGACGCCGGGTTCGCCGTTCTCGTGGGCCCCCTCGACGATGTGATCCCAGATCTTCTGCGCCGGCACCGACAGCACCTCGCCGACCTCGACGTGTTCGCCGAGGCCGAACATATCGTACAGTTCCTTCGTCTGCGGCGTCGCGACGTGCGGTTCCTCCGTGCGCGGGTTGGTGAAGGTGAACTCCTCGCCGTTCTCCAGCGCCTCCATAAAGTCGTCGGTGACGCCGACGGAGATATTGAAGTTCGACAGGTGGCCCTCGACGGCGTTGCGGAGGTGCTTGGGCACCTTGCCGTCCTCGTCGATGAGTTCGCGGGCCTCGTCGAGCGCATCCGCGAACGACGTGTGCGTGAAGTCGTCGGGGTCGTTCAGGCGCAGCGTGTTCGCCAGCGAGACGTCTTTGTTCTTCGCGTGGAGGAACTGGATGACGTCCGGGTGGCTGACGCGCATCACGCCCATCTGCGCACCGCGGCGGGCGCCGCCTTGCGCGATGGTCTCGCACATCTGGTCGAATGTCCGCATGAACGTGATGGGACCGGAGGCGATGCCACCGGTAGAGCCGACGGCGTCGCCGTACGGCCGGAGCTTCCAGAAGGCGTAGCCCATCCCGCCGCCGGACTGGAACACCTGCGCGGCCTCCTTGGCCGTCTGGTGGATGTCGTCGATGTCGTCGGCGGGCGAGTCGACGAAACACGCGGACAACTGCTGGAGTTCGTCGCCGGCGTTCATCAGCGTCGGCGAGTTCGGCATAAACGCGAGCCGTTCCATCAGTTCTTGGAACTCGTCGGCCGCCTCCTCGACGTGCGTGCGCACGTCGTCGGGGAGTTCCGGCACGACCGTCTCGTAGGCGAACTTGTTGACGTTGTAGACGGTCAGTTCGGTCTCGGCGTCGTCCTCGGCGGTGACGCCCGCGCCGAACACTTCTTCGGCGAGTTCGTCGCGGCGCGGGTGGTCGGGCTTCAGTTGGTCGGGCGTGACCGTGATGGGATCGTCGCTCGCGTAGACGGCCTCCGCGAGCGCGACGTTGTGGCCAACGCGCTCGAACAGTTCCTCCTGCGACTCGACGGGTTCGCCGTTCGCGTCCTTGCGCAGGTAGCGCGCGGGCAGGATGTTGTCGTAGGCGTTGGAGGTGAGTCGCTCGCGCAGCGTCTCTCCTTCGGTTCGTTTGATCGGCAGTACGAGGTCGTCGGCGTCGAGGTCCGCGCGACTCATTCGTCGCGTGCCTCCCCGGCAGGGCCGGTGAATCGACAGACGTGTGTGTGGGAGTTGTGGCGTTCCATAGTGACTCTCGGACGAGCGTTCGGTAACGGACCCACGCAGATAAACGGCGTGGGTTCCGGTAGGCTTGTGTTAATTCAACTTCGTTTGATGTAGGCGTGGCCTATCGGTTTGTTGGTGTATACCGCCGGTTCGCTCTGTACTCTTGTTGTGCGAGCACCAGTATAAGGATGTTCAGAGCGGAGTGAAAGTGATCGAACCGAGATGCTGGCGGCACCGAGTGAGGGTATCGTCGCCCCGTCGGTCGGTTGCGGGGCAAGGGGTATATCCCATGCCGAACAATGCGGGGCTATGGATGCCATCCTCTCGGCCGCCCACGTGGGATCAGCGCTACTGTTGCAACTGCCCGGACCACTCGACACTACGCTCGGGAAAGTGTTTCTCGCGCTGGTCGCGTTCCTCGCGGTGCTGGTGATCGGTCGCATCGTCCTCCGGGTCGCGTGGAAACTGGCCCTAATCGCTGCGCTCGCTATCGGCGTGTTCCTCCTCGTGACGACGTATCTCGTCTGAGGCGCGCCGTCCGGCCGAGATTCCTGTCTGGAGTACTATGTGAAAGCAAGGTGTTATCCGCGCCTGTAGCGTCTGGCTGGCAATGGTACAGCCGCCGGCAGCCGAACCCGTCGACGACGACCTCCACGGCCTTCGAACCGCCAGCCGACAGATGGCTCGCGCGGAGGACACTACCGAGGTCGCGGATGCGTTCGTCAACGCGTGCGTGCGGACGCTCGGGGTCGACCTCGCCGCCGTCCGCGGCTACGACCCCCGACGTGACGCGCTCGACGTCGTCGCAGCCTCGGACGCCGCCGGCCCGTATCTCGACGGCTGGGGCGACCACCGCCGCGGCGACGACGACAGCCCCGCCTGGCGAGCGTACGTCACCGGCGACCCACAGTACGTCGAGAGCCCAGACTCGGGAACCGGCGCTGACCCCGTCTCGTACGCGCTGTATCTCCCACTGGGGAGTCACGCAGTCGCGACCGTCGCGACGCTGGATACTGCGGGCTTCGGCGACCGAACGCGCTACCTGCTCGAGACGCTCGCCTCCGACGCGACGGCGGCACTCGACGCCGTCGTCGACCGACGCGGCCTGGCCGGACTCCACGACGCGACCCGACTGATGCAGTGTGAAGACGACGCCGAGGTCATCGTCGCCATCGCCGTCGACGCGACCGAGGAAGTGCTCGGCATCCCGTACAGCAACGCCCGACTTCGCAAACACGACTCCGACGCGATGCCGGTCGTCGCCGTCTCCGACGCCGTTGCGAAAGACGTCGGCGTCGGCGACGACACCGCCGACGAGCGAATCGCACGCGAGGCGTTCGAAACTGGGAGCCTCGTCGTTCGGACCGACGGGTCCGAAGGCTCGACGGACGGCAGCCACACACCGTTCGGCGTCACAGCCGTCTATCCGCTGGGCGACCACGGCACGCTCACCGTCGCGCTTCCCGAGGGGATGCCGCTGGGCGGTCGCCGTCGAGAACTCGCGCGGGTGTTGGCCGACAACACGACCGGCGCACTCGACCGCGCAGAACGGACCGCCCGCCTCCGCGAACAGGCGTCGACCATCGCCGCACAGGACGAACGACTGGAGGAGTTCGCGAACGTGGTGAGCCACGACCTCCGAAACCCGCTCAACGTCGCGAAGGGCCGACTCGACCTCGGTCGCGACCGGGTCGACGACGAGGAGGTGGCCGCCGACCTCGACATCGCGAGCGAGGCGCTTGACCGCGTCGCCGACATCGTCGACAACGCCCGGATGCTCGCCGTCGGCGAAGAGGTCGGTGAGACCGATCTGCTGTCGGTGGCAGAGGCGGCAACAGCGGCGTGGAGCGCCGTCGAGACGGGCGACGCGGAGTTGCTCGTCGAGGCAGAGTGCGAGGTAGCCGCGGACCCCGGCCTGTTCGCGCAGTTGTTCGAGAACGCCTTCCGCAACGCCATCGAACACGCCGGCGGCGCCCCGCGCATCCTCGTGACCGACACGGACGACGGCTTCGCCATCGAAGACGACGGCCCCGGTATTCCGCCCGACGAACGCGGCGCGGTGTTCCGCATCGGCTACTCCGGCGACGGCGGCACGGGACTCGGCCTCGGCATCATCGCCCGCGTCGTCGAGGCCCACGGCTGGACCGTCCGCATCGAAGACGGGTCCCGCTTCGGGGGTGCGCGATTCGTGATTGAACCTTGACTGGAACGGGGATAGTGCGGTCGCCGGCCGTCCCGCGCCGTGACAGATCGCACGCGGTCGCCGGCCGTCCCGCGCCGGCGACACGCAAGCGGTAAACCCCCGGCGCGACCACCCACACTGAAGATGTTGCTCACGCTCGAGGGCCTCGACGGGAGCGGGAAGACGACCGCGTGGGAGGCGCTCCAGGCCGTCTACCCGGACGCGACGTTCACCAGCGAGCCGACCGATACGTGGTACGGCGAGGCCGTCCGCCGGTCGCTCGGCGAGGACACCGACCCAATTTCGGACCTCTTTCTGTTCACCGCCGACCACGCCGACCACCTCTCGCGGGTGGTGAAACCCGCGCTCGCGGACGGCGAGTTGGTCATCTCCGATCGCTTCACCGACTCGCGGTACGCGTATCAGGCCGCCAGCCTCGCCGACACCGAGATTTCCCGTCCCCTCGAGTACATTCGAGGAGTACACAGCGCATTCACGCGCGAACCCGACGCGACCATCTACCTCGACGTCGACCCCGAGACGGCCGCCGCCCGCGCCGGCGCGAGCGACAAGTTCGAGCGCGCGTCGTTCCTCGCGGAGGTACAGTCCAACTACGAGCGCCTCATCGACGCCGAACCGGAGCGGTTCGTCCGCGTCGACGCCTCCCGGTCGCCCGAGGAAGTCCTCGACTCAGTCGAGCGAAGCGCCGAGCAACTGATCGAAGCCCACGGCGACGACTGAGGCCGACTGCGGTCACTGGACACGCGCCACGCCGACCACCCCGTTTTTGCCTCGCCGACACCACGTGATCGTATGGCACGGCGGGGCGAATCGAGCGGCGACCCCCCACGCGCGAGCGTGACGCTCGCGCTCGCGGTCTGTCTCGTCGTCGCTGGCTGTGCCGGGTTCGCGGGCGACGACGGCGGCGCACGCACGGTCAACCCCGCCCTCGCAGAGACCCCGACGGCGACGCCGACGCCACCTGGTGGCTTCCCCGCGGGCGTCGACCGCGACGGCGTCGATACGGAGGAACTCATCGCCGCCCACCGCGCGGCCCTCGGCGATGGGTCGTGGACGGTGACGCTCACCAGAACCGTCGTCGGCGAGAACGAGACCATCGAGCAGAGTCAGGCCGTCGCGCGCGTTGACGGCCCGCGCCTCCTGTACACCTTCGAGCGGGTGCGCGGTGAGAACCGCCTCGCGACCGCCCACTGGAGCAACGCCACCGCCTCGGCGAGTCGCCGGGAGAGTTGGCGCGGGAACGTCACGCTGTCGGCGAACCCGGCCGAAGCGGGCGGGCCGACTGGACTGGACCCGACCGGCGGCGCGTGGCTGTCGGCTGTGTTCGTCGATATGCGACCCGAGTACGCCGGGACGGAGCAGACGGCTAACGGAACGGTCACGGTTCTCGAGGCGACGGCGGGCCGCATCGAACGCTCGGGCGTTCCCGACCGCAGGCAGGTTCGCCTCCGCGCACGGGTCGACGGCGCGGGCGTCGTCCGATCGCTCGTCCTCCAGTACGACGTGTTCCTCGGCGACGACCCCGCGACGATCCGAATCGCGTTGCGGACGGACGCGGTCGGGTCCACGACGGTCCCCCGGCCCGAGTGGGTCGACCGAGCGTTCGCGAACGCGACCGGAGACGGCTCAGCAGGGAATGGGACGAGCGACTCGTGAGCGGGGAGGTGAAGCACATCGACTTATCCGGGTCGCCTCCGTGACGAGGCTATGGACCGTCCCGCCCTCGCACTCGCCCTCGTCGTGGTGGTCACACTGTCGGGATGTGCGGGCTTCGGATCCGGCGGCGACGGCGGCGCACGCACCGTCAACCCCGCGCTCGGCGAGACGCCCACCGTCTCCCCGACGCCGACACCCGAACCCGACTACCCGCCGGGCGTCGCCGCCGACGGCGTCGACGTTCGTGCGCTGACGACGGCACACGATCGGTCGCTCCAGCGTGTCAACTCGACCGTCCGCTTCGAACGCGTCGTCGTCGCCGAGAACGGGACGACGCTGGCGACTCGCCGAAGCGTCACCGAGGAGGCGGGCGAGCAACTCGGCTTCCTGTACACCGAATCCGGGCGACTCCCCGGCGAAGAGGGTCCGGCGCTCGACTCGTTCGGCTTCTGGACGAACGGGAGCGTCACGGCCACTCGAACGGTGAACGGGAGCGGCGGGGTCAGCTACCAGATTATCCCCGGCGAACCACCGAGCGTCTCCAACACCGACGACAGCGGTGAGGGCCTCGCGTTCGCGGCGTTCGTGGGAACCGACCTCCGCCTGATGGGGACGACCGTCGAGGACGGCGAGATGCTGTACGTCCTCCGAACCGACCACGAGCGCCTGAACCGCACCGGACGCCGACCCCTGCAGAACGTCTCGGGCGTTGCGCACGTCACCGCGGAGGGAGTGATCCGGTCGTACGACCTCCGCTACACGGCGACGTACGGGAACGGCGACGACGCCGTGACCGCGACGACGACGGACCGCTTCCGCGTGAGCGTCGACGACACGATGGCCGCGCCGCCCGAGTGGGTGGAGAAAGCCATCACGAACGCGAGCGCGGCGGACAACGATCCGACCGAGTGACTCGTCGTGAGCGTGAATTCATTTGCTGAAGAATATATCTAAATACCGTCACTACGAGGCGCGAGTGTGTCCCTCCCTCACACCCGTACACTCGTCGCTCTCGTGTGTCTCTCGATGGTCCTCCTCGCTGGCTGTAGCGCCCCGATGCAGGACGCCGCGCCTGCGTCCGGATCGACATCAGACTCGGCGTCGGTGGTCCCTGCAGCAATTGACTCCGTTCCGCCGGGTGTGACGCCCGACGCCACCTCCGCGGCCGCCGAAGTCGACGAGGACGCGCTGTTGGCCGCTCACGAGGCGGCGATCGCGAACCAGTCGCGGACGGTCGTGATGCGGTCGACGCGGACCGCGCCGAACGGCACCGTCGTCGACTTCCACTCCTCGACAGTCGAGACGGACGGTGACCAAATTCTGTTCCACAGCGTCGACCACATCGACGCCGCCGACGTCGAACTCGACCGGCCCCGCGACTCGTGGACCAACGGCTCCGTCACCGTCTATAACGTCACCGAAGTGACCGGCAAGGATACGACCGGCGTCGTCGACCGCGGACGCTACGGCCTCACACTCTCGACAGAGGGCATCACCACCGGCGGCTACCAACTGCGCCTGTTGAACGCGACCGAACTCCGCTACGCCGGCGTCGTCGACACCGACGACGGGCGGCGGCACATTCTCGTCGGCGTCGACGGCGACACGACCGTTCACGTGACCGACGAGGGCGTCGTCCGGTCGTACGTCTACACGGAGTCCGACGGTGACGGCCCTGTATTCGCCCGCCGAGTGCTTCTCACGGACATCGGATCGACGACCGTCGAGCGGCCCGCGTGGGCGACGGAGATACTCGAATTGGACTCGAACACGTCGGCGGCGGCGGGTGACGTGAACGGAACCGAGTGACGGCGGCGCTCGCCGGTGCTACTTCGTCGCCTCGGGGAGGTCGTACTCCTCCGGCGGCGGGACATACAACAGGTCGATGGTGAACCCCAGCGCCAGCGGAACGCCGACGAACACCGCGAGGAACAGCCCCGCCGCTCCCTCGAACAGCGGTGGGATAACCGATCCCTGAATCAGGCCGAGGATCAGCAACACGACGGGCGAGACGAGCAGCGTGTACGTCACCCATCCCCACTGCGTTTTCAGCCGGATCCGGAAGAAGCGGGAGAGCACCGCGACGACGAGCGTGTTCACCGCGAGAGCGACGAGCGTGAGCACGAGCGCGAGCGCCGAGACCATAGCCAACGTAGGGGACGGGCGCTCTTTGGCCTGTCGGGATGAACGGGTCGGTCACTGTCGGAGCGACCCGCCCGCGTCCCGCCGCAATTTATGCCGGGGGCCGTGACACGGACTGGTATGAGCGACGACGTGACGCGGATCGTCGGGGAACGGGACCTCGACGAGACGCGCTTCGACGCCGACGACGCGCGGGCGGCGCTTCGGGACATCGTGCGAACCCGCCGATTCGACGAGCGCGCGCTGGCGCTCCAGCGCCGCGGGTGGATGAGCGGCTACCCACCCTACGAGGGGCAGGAGGCCGCACAGGTCGGCGCGGCCCACGCGATGGCCGCCGAAGACCACCTGTTCCCCACCTACCGCTCGAACGCCCTCCAGATAGCCCGCGGCGTCCCGATGAGCGACATCCTCCTGTTCCGTCGCGGCTTCGCGGAGTACCACTCCGACCACGACATCCCCGTCTTCCCGCAGGCGGTCCCCATCGCCAGCCAGATTCCCCACGCGGCGGGCGCGGGAATGGCCGCGAACTACGCCGACGAGGACTGGGCGGCGCTCGTCTGCTTCGGCGACGGCGCGACCAGCGAGGGCGACTTCCACGAGGGCGTCAACTTCGCGGGCGTGTTCGACGCGCCGACCGTCTTCTTCTGCGAGAACAACGGCTGGGCTATCTCGCTGCCCCGCGACCGGCAGACGGCCAGCGAGTCCATCGCGATCAAAGCCGACGCGTACGGCATCGAGGGCGTGCAGGTCGACGGCAACGACCCCCTCGCCACGCGGGCGGTCGTCGAAGATGCGCTGGCGAGCGCTCGCGACGGCGACCCGGTCCTCGTCGAGGCGCTGACCTACCGGCAGGGTGCTCACACCACTGCGGACGACCCCAGCCAGTACCGCGACGACGACCCGGACCTCCCCGAGTGGCGGATTCGAGATCCACTCGACCGCTTCACCGAGTGGTGTCGCGAGCACGGAATCGTCGACGAGGGATTTGTCGACGAGGTGACCGAGGAGGCGAACGAGGAGTTGGCCGACGCCGTCGAGACGGCGGAGGCCGTGCCGCGACCCGACCCCGAGGAGATGTTCGACTCGCTGTACGAGGACCTCCCGCCGGAAATCCGTCGCCAGCGTGAGTCGGCCCGTGCGGTGGCCGACCGCCACGGGGACGAGGCGTACGAACTCGACCGCTGACGGCTGGTCGCTCCCGCCGATTCGCTGCTCAGTTCGCCATCGAGACGTACGTTCGCGTGTCGGTGACGCCGTCGATGCCGCGAACCGCGTCCGCGACGGTGTCGAGTACCGTGTACATGTCGGGAGCATCGACCTCCGCGACGATGTCGAACTCCCCGGCGACGACGTGCGCCTCCGTCACCGTCTCGATTCCAGAGACGACGTCCGCGACACCGGGTGTGTCCGCGTCGCCGCTCACCTTCACCATCACGAACGCGTGAACCATAGGTGTGTCAACGAGTAACAAAGACAAAAACCTTCCTCCGGAGCGGAGGTACCGTTATATCCTTCTATGACAATTGGTAGCATATGCGTTTCATCGTCATCGGGTCGGGACGGGTCGGACTGCGCACGGCGCGAGTGCTTCGCGAGGAGGGCCACGACGTGACGGTCGTCGAACGAGACGCCGACCGCGCGGCGCGTGCCCGAAACGCGGGCTTCTCGGTCGTCGAGGGCGACGGCTCCCACGAAGATGTCCTCGCGCAGGCGGCCGTCGACCGCGCCGACGCCGTGGGTGCGCTGACCGGCGACCTGAACGTGAACTTCGCCGCCTGTATGATCGCGAAACACCACGGCTGCCGCACCGTGATGCGCATCGACGAGGACTACCGCGAGGAGATATACCAGAAGTACGCCGACGAGGTCGACGAGATCATCTACCCCGAGCGACTCGGCGCGATCGGCGCGAAGAACGCGCTCCTCGGTGGGAACATCCGCGCCATCGCGGACATCGCAGAGAACCTCCAGGTGCTCCTGTTCACCATCACCGCGGAGTCGCCGATGCGCGGCTACACGCTCAGCGAGGTGACGCTCCCCTCGCAGGCGCGACTACTCGCGTTCGGGAAGCGCGGGAAGGCGATGGGCATCCCGTTCCCCGACGACTCGCTGGAGGAGGGTGACCGCGTCGCCGTCCTCGCAGACTTCGCCGTCCTCGACGACGTGCGCCAACTCCTCGTCGGCAACGACGCCACCGGAACGCTCGCGTCGGCCGCGAACTCCGGAGGTGGTGCCTGAATGGTCGTCGCGTACGTGATGGTGAAGGCAGCGTCGGGCGACGCCGACCGGATTCAACAGGCAATCTCTGACCTCGACGGCGTCACCGAGGCACACATCGTCGCGGGCGATATGGACTTCGTCGTGAAAGTCGAGGTAGACGGCCCCGGCGACGTGAAACGGGTCGCCGCCGACGGCATTCAGGGTATCACCGGCATCGAGGACACCCAGACGTACATCGCGATGGGCTGACCTCCTCGAACTCGACTCACCGCCTCCAGCACCGCTTCTCCGACCCGTACCCGTTTTCAGTAGCCGTCGCTGCCGCCCGTCGCCCGCGCACGGCTGATCAGGCCCGTGACGGGTTCGCCGTACTCGTAGCCGGGAATGACGCCCTGCACGTACGTACCCTCGACGAAGTCGACGACCGCGACGGCGTCGTTCAGCCCACGCTGTTCGTTCAAGTCGCGCAGCGACTCCGTCACGGTGACCGCCTCGCCCGATCGTTCGACCGCGGGGTCGAGGTCGTGGCCGGCGGCGGTCACGTCGCCGATGGTCGCGATACGGCGCTCGAACGTCTCGTACCAGCCGTCTTCGACGACTTCGGCCACCTCGCCCTCGACGACGGCCGAGAGCGTGGGAACGGCGACGGTCACGTCGAACTCGATGCGCCCGTCGTCTGCCTGCGCGACGGCGATGCGGCCGTCGAACGGCGTCGAGGTGACGGGGAACGCTCCGTCGGTCGGGTCGTCGTCGACGGCGTCGTGGTCGCGGACGGCGCGGCGGACCCGTCCGGGCACCGCCGAGTCGTCGGTGTCGCTCATAGACGGCAAGAAGGACGGACGCCGGATAAGCGGCGCGTTCGTGGCGGTCGTGGACGCGCGGATCGGCGGTCGACGCCGTACCGCCGTCCGCGACGCCGGCAGGCGACGCCGCCGAACGGGAGGCTTTAGCCCGCCCGGTCGAAGCCGCGGGCATGGCCGACACTTTCCACGACACCGATTCGCTCGTCACGGCGCTCTCCGAGGCGACGTTCGACCGCCCGCCCGCACTCGTCGCCAACGCTCACATCACCGGCGTCAGCGTCGCTCGCGCCCTCGACGCCCACGGCGTCCCGGTCGTCGCTCTCGACCGGACGGATTCGGGGCTCGCACCTCCCTCCGAGGCTGTCGACTACGCCGGCGAGGTGACGTACCCCCTCGACGACGCCGACGGCTTCCGCGCCGACGTGGAGCGGATCGCCGACGCTCTCGACTATCAGCCGGTCGCGTTCGCGTGTATGGACGAGTGGGTGCGCGGCTTCGCCGAGACGGAACCCGATGGCGTGCGTCTCCCCTTCTCAGACCTCGAGGGCGTCGAGCGTGTACTGAACAAGTCGAACCTCTACACGCTGTGTGAAGAACTCGGCATCCCCTACCCCGAGACGTACGAAGTCGGTGAGACGCCCGCCGACGAGGTGGCCGAGGCGCTCGGATTCCCGTTCGTCGTCAAGCCCGCACACAAGCGGAAGTTCGAGGAGGCGTTCGGCACGAACGTCATCGAAGTCGAGGACGGCGAGCAGTTCGCGGAGGTCGTCGCGGAGGCGAAAGCGTACGGCGCGACCGTCCTCGCCCAGGAGAAGGTGAACGTCGAGGTGGGCCGCGACACGTCGCTGGCGAGTTATATGCCGCCCACGGACGCCGACCGCGACCCCCTCGCGGTCGTCGGTAACGCTGCCGTCCGCTACCCCGCGTTCGGCACCTCCTGTCTCGTCGAACGCGTCGAGGAACCCGAGGTGCGCGACCACGCTCTCGCAGTCTTGGAGGAGACTGGATACCACGGCATCAGCGAGGCGGAGTTCGTCTACGACGCCGACCGGGAGGAGTACGTCCTCCTCGACGTGAACACGCGCCCGTGGAAGTGGATATCTATGCCCGTCGCCGCCGGCGCGAACCTCCCGATGGCCGCCTACGCCGACGCCGTCGACGGGGCGGCGTACGAGTCGCCCGGCACCACCGACGCCCGCTGGGTGTACCTCCCCGACTACCTCCAGCGGTGTCTCATCGACGACGCCTTCTGGGACGTGCTCTCGGAGGCGGAGTGGGCGAGCCTCCTCTCCGGCGAGTTCGAGGACGGCGACGACCTGACGACCGGCGTATACCGGCCGAGCGACCCCGCACCCACGGTGAAATATCTCACCGGGGAGTTCACCGATCGGGAATACTACTGTTCCTGTTGAACTGGCGGGTGCGGATGGCCGGGCGACCGCCAGCCACCGAAGTGTTTTGTCCCCGGTCGTGGTACTCGCTCGCCCGTGTCCCGTTCGTTCTTTCCCCGCCGGATCGAGACCGAACGCCTTCGGTTCGAGCCACTTGACCCCGACGAGGTGGACCCGTTCGACCTCTACGAGTTCATCACTCGCGACGACTGGCGCGGTGCGGCGACCGAGCACATGCCGTGGTTCCGGTTCGACCGGGTCGACCAAGTGGCGGCCTTCGTCGACGAGGCCGCCGAACAGCGCCGCGACCGCGACATCGCCCGCTACCTCCTCCGGTCGATCGAAGAGGACGGGGACGTCGTCGGCCTGACCGCGTTCGGTCCGGAGTGGGAGGCGCGTCGTGCCGGGACGGGAATCGTCCTCGCGGAGTCGTACTGGGGTCGAGAGTACGGCCTCGAACGCGCGTCGGCGTTCGTTGAACTCGCCTTCGAGCGGTACGACCTCGACGTGTTCTACTCGACGTGTGCCGCCGACAACGAGCCGTCGCGCCGGATGATCGAGAAGTACGTCGACCGCTACGGCGGCCGTCACGAGGGACTGCTCCGCCAGCACTCTGCACGGCCCTCCGGCGAGGTGACAGACCAACACCGCTTCAGCATCCTCCGCGAGGAGTACGAGTCGGCAACCGCCGACCGCGAGACGCTGACGTTCAACGTGGAGTGGTAGACAGCGCGTGCTCGGATCCTCCTCTCGCCGTCAGATCAACCGCAACTGCGCCGTCCAGAAGTCGTCGAACGCCTGATCCAGCGCTCGCTGTGGCTTCCCCGTCGCGTCGCTGCCGGCGGTGTGGTCGGCGTATTCGCCGAGGCGCTTCACCACGTCACGCTCGCCGACCAACACGACGCGGTCGAGGTCCGCGGGGAGGTCCTCCAGCGCCGCCCGGCAGTCGTCGAGGTGGGCGTCGATCTGTTCCTCGCGGAGGCGTTCGTACCGTGCCTGCGAGAAGCCGCCCTTGTCGTGTTCGTCCATCACGTCGGTGCGGACCGTCTCGATCGACGTGCGCTCGTCGCCCTCGTACACGCCGACGGCGAACGTATCGGAACGAGCGAGGCCGAAGGCGAATCGGCCCGTCGGCTGGAACCACGCCTCTTCGACGCGGAAGGAGTCGCCCCATTCGCAGAACTGGTCGGGGTCGAGTGCGGGCGCGAGCGCACACGAGACGATGCCCGCGTCGTCGGCGTACACGAGCGTCGGCGCGGCTCGGCGCACGAGCGACACGCGCCCGTCGAGCGACGACGCGACCGCGTCTGGAACGTCGTCGTCGCTGGCGACGAACGCCGACAGCGCCCCCTCAGGACTCGTCTCGACGCTCTCCAGTCGCGCCAACACCTCGTCGCGGCGCTTGGGGCGGAGCGTCTCACGGCCCCGGAGCGACGGTGCAGCCTCCTCGGTCGCTTCCGCACGCTCCAGTCGGTCCTCCAACTCGGTGACGCGCGTCTCCAGTTCGTTAACGCGCTTCTCGGCCTCCTGTCGCTTGCGGGCGGCCTCACCGCGTCGCTCCTCCTCGGCTTCCATCCGAGCGACCGCGTCGTCGCGTTCCTGCTCCAACTCCGCGATGCGCTGTTTGAGGCGCTCGCGGCCGAGGAGTTTGTCGAGCATACGCGAGTCGCCGTCCGCGGGCGGTAAAAACGGTGGTGTGTTCGGTGCGTACCTACGCGTACTCGGCGGGGTCGCCGGTGTCGCCGTCCCACCCGGTGAACTGGATGAGGTCACGGGCGCGGTCGGCGTTCGCGAGGAACACCTCGCGTCGACCCGGGAGTCGGAACTTCAGGTCGTCGGGGACCGACGCCTCCGGAAGCGCGAGCGTCCCGGACGGGACGTTGTCGTCGCCGACGACGGGGAAGTGCCGTGTTCCCACCTTCATCACGAGGGGGTTGTCGAGTCGTGAGAGTCCTGTGTCGTCCGCATAGAGTTGCTCGTTGACTCGTTCGTGGTCCGACCGTTTGATCGCCGCCGCGTGCTCGGGCCTCGGCTGGACGTACATTTCGCCCAGGTAGTACCCGCTTGAGAAGCGTTCGAACATACTGTACAAGTCGAGGGTGACGCCTTGGTATGTTAAGACTTGCCACGAAGTTTTTTGTGGGACTGCAATCGCACCGCCCCCGATTCTCCGTGGGCGAGAATCGAGGCAGCGAGTCGAGCGCGACGAAGCGGCGGGGGCGGCCGACACCGACGCCTTGAGGGTCGCCGCCGCGAACGCCCGCGTATGTCCGAGTTCACGCCGTTCGGTCTGGGAACGTACAAACTGACCGGCCCACAGTGTGTCGACAGCGTCCCCACCGCCGTCGAGGCAGGCTACGAGGCTATCGACACCGCGCAGGGCTACCAGAACGAGGCGCTCGTCCGCGAGGGCATCGAAGCCGCTGGATGCGACCCCGAGGACCTGTTCGTCGCCACGAAGTTGCAGACGGACAACCTGAGCTACGAGGACGCGTACGCGACGGCCCACGAGTCGGCCGCCCGTCTCGGCGTCGACTCCATCGACCTCCTGTACGTCCACTGGCCGCTCGACACGTACGACGCCGCAGAGACCTGTCGCGCCCTCGACGACCTCGTCGAAGAGGGCACCGTCGACCGAATCGGCCTGTCGAACTTCCGTCCGGACCAACTGGACGAGGCGCGCGAGCACCTCGACACCGACATCTTCGCACACCAAGTGGAGTGTCACCCGCTCCTGCAACAGCGAGAACTGCGCGAGTATGCCGAGGAAGCCGGCCACCACCTGGTCGCGTACTGTCCCATCGCGCGCAACCAAGTCGCCGACGTGGACGAACTCGTCGCCATCGCGGACGCCCACGACGCGACGCCCGCACAGGTGGCTATCGCGTGGCTGCTCGCACACGACGTCGCCGCCATCCCGAAGGCGACCAGCGAAGGGCACATCCGCGACAACCTCGCCGCTACTGAGGTCGACCTCACAGACGAGGAAATCGCTCGCATCGACGACCTCGCTGAGGAGCACCGCATCGTCGACTTCGACGGTGCACCGTGGAACGAAGCCGAGGCGTAAGCTGACACTCGACTCACACGCACGCCCGTTTTACTTTCACCGCGGACAAGGCCGTTATTTAATCCGTCGCGGGCCGTCGCTTCGGATACGATGAGACGACCCACTCGTGAAGACGAAGACAGCCGTAGCGATGGCCGCTGCGACACCGACGGTCGCGACGAAGACGGAGCGAACGCCCGAGAGGTCGTCGCGGTGGCGGTACTGTTCGCGGTGTTGGGCGGCGCACTCGTCCGGTTCGGTGCCGCCGGAACGCCGCCGGGCGTCGTGTGGACCGCGGTCGCGGTCGTCGTCGTCGCGGCGGCGACAGTGGCATTCGGCGCGGACGCGGTGACGACCGCGTTCGACGGCCTCCGCAGGTGAATCGGGGTCAGCCCGTGTTCTTCATCCCTGCCGCGATGCCCTTCACCGTGAGGCGAAGCGCACGCTCCTCCTCGTCGGTGAGGTGGGTGCGCGAGAGCAGGTCCACCTGGAGGAGGTTCAGCGGGTCGACGTAGGGGTTGCGCCGCTGGAGGCTCTCTTCGAGCCACCCACGATGGATGAGGTCCTCGCGCCCGGTGATCTCCTGCACGAGTTCGACCGCACGCTCGTACTCCGCCTCGATGCGCGGGAAGAACTCCTCACGGAGGTCCTCGGGCGCGAGGTCGGCGTACTCGGCGGCAATCTCCAACTCCGTCCGCGCCAGCGAGAGGCCGATGTGGTCGATGGTGGTGCGGAAGAACGGCCACTCGTCGTACATCTCCTGCAGCGTCTCTATCTCGCCGCCTTCCTCCAGATACGCGTCGAGTCCGGACGCCGAGGAGAACCACCCGGGGAGGATGGCACGGCTCTGCGTCCACGAGAACACCCACGGGATTGCTCGCAGGTCCTCAACGGTGCGCTCGCCCGACCGCGAGGCGGGACGCGACCCCATGTTGAGATCCTCGATGACGGTGATGGGCGTCGCCGTCTCGAAGTACTCGACGAAGCCGTCGGTCTCTAGGAAGTCCTGGTACGCCGTCCGTGCGCCCTCGCCGGTGGCGTCCATCGCGGCCTCCCACTCATCTTGCACGTCGGGTGCGGTGCCCTGCAGCGCCCGAAGTCGGGCGCGCACCTGCGCGTCGAGCATCTGTTCGAGTTCGCGTTCGGCGACGCGCGGGTTCGCGAATTTCTCGGCGATGGCCTCGCCCTGTTCGGTGAACTTGATCTCGCCGGTCGCCGTCTCCGGCGGCAGCGCCAGCATCGCCTCGTTCATCGGGCCGCCACCGCGAGAGATGGAGCCACCGCGCCCGTGGAACAAGCGCAGTTCGACGCCGAGGTCGTCGGCCACCTCCGCGAGACGGCGGGCGTTCTGGTGGAGGTCCCACGCGGCCGCCAGTGGGCCGTTCTCCTTGTTGGAGTCGGAGTAGCCGAGCATCACCTCCTGCACGTCGCCGCGGGCCGACAGCGCCGCGCCGTAGGCGTCGTTGTTCACGAGGGTGCCGAGGATGTCGCGGGCGTTCGCGAGCGCCGACGCAGTTTCGAGCAACGGCACCACGTCGAGACCACAGTGGTCCGGGAGGTCGACGACGCCCGATAGATCCGCGAGGTACAGCACTTCGAGGACGTGCGAGGGTTCTTCGGTCATCGAGATGCAGTAGGCGTCGATGGCGTCGGCGCCGAACTCGCGGTGCCACTCCGTCAGCGTCTGGAATCGCTCACAGACGCGTTCGGTCGTCTCCGAGAACTCCTCAGCGACGTCGAGATTCCCGACGGCGTCGTCGACGACCGACTCGGTGAGCGTCGCCACGCGTTCGGCCTCGTCCATCGCGGCGTAGTCGAGGCCCTCGCGGGCGAGAATCTCGCCGACGGCCTCGGTGTGGTTCTCGCGGTGGTCGCGCAGGTCCAGCGCCGCGAGCGAGAAGCCGAACGTCTCCACGCGGCGGACCAACGGGTCGACGCGCTCTGCGGCGGTCGTCTCGTGGCCGTTCGCGCGGAGGTCGGCGGCGACCGCCCGCAGCGACGCGACCAGTTCCTCGGGGTCGTCGTAGCCGCCGGGCCGGAGGTCGTCGACGCGTTCGACGCGAGCGTGGATCACGGCGACAGCGCGACGGTACGGCTCTTCGGGGTAGCGCTCGTCGACGTCTTCGGCGACGACGGGCACGGCCTCGCGGTCGGCGGTCACGCGCCCGGAGAACTCGTCGGTGTGGTCGAGGCGGTCGCCCTCGTGGCTCAGCGCACCTTGGATGTCCGCCAGTGCGTCGGCGTAGCGGTCGAGCACCGCCTCACGCTGGGCGTCGAGCGTCTCGCTGGTCACCTCTGGCGTGACGAACGGGTTGCCGTCGCGGTCCGAGCCAGCCCACGACCGGAAGTCGAGCGTGCCTGCGGCGTCGGCGGCGTCGAGTTCGGGGTGGGCCTCAGTGACGCGGTTCCCGAGTTCGGCCTCGGCCTCGGCCGCGACGTCGAACAGCGTGTGTTCGAGATACCAGCGGACGTCGCGCGCCTCGTCGGTCGGCGTCGGCCGCCGGGGGCGGACCTGTCGCGTGGACCACAGCGTCTCCACCTCGGATTCGAGGTCCGCTTCCAGTCCGGCGAGTTCGTCGTCGGTGAGACGGCGCTCGTCGAGGTCGCGCAGAATCTCCGCGACGCGGCGGAGTTTCGCCTTCACCGTCTTGCGGCGTGCCTCGGTCGGGTGTGCGGTGAACGTCGGAACGACGCGGACGTCTTCCAACACCTGCTGTGCGGTCTCGGCGTCGACCTCCGCGAGCGCCTGTGCCGTGCGTTCGAGGCCGTCGCCGAGGTCGCCCTCGTCGCGCCCGCGCCGCACCGCGCGGACCCGTTCGCGCTCTTCGGCGACGTTGACCAACTCGAAGTACGCGGCGTACGCCCGCGCGACCGTGCGCTTCGTCTCCGGGTCGAGACCGGAGAGGCGGTCACGGATCGCGTCGCGAGTTGGAACGCTTCCCTCACGGTAGTCGATGGACTCCCGTCGAACCTCCTCGACCGCGTCGAACGCTGCCGTCGAGGTCTGTCGCTCCAACACCTCGCCGAGCAACGCCGCCAGTTCGCGGACGTCGCGCCCGACGTCTCGCGCGTCGAATGACATAGACCCACACACACGCTCCGGGGGCACATACCTCCCGGTTCAACGAAATGTTGCGTATAATTTGTTCAGTAACGAGTAAGATATTCTGTCAGTCGTCCCGGAGAGTAGCCGTCGAGACAGAGCGGTCGCCGTCGAGTACTGAGCGAGAAGTATCCCGCACGGGGTGGCTGGCACCCGTGCGGGACGATGGACACGGAACCGGCGGGCCGAACGTCAGCGGAACGTCGGTCGCCGGTCGTGGCTACGGATCAAATGAACAAGTACCTCGCTATGAACGGTTCATAGCACTCCGGAGGCCTCGAACCCGGTACCCACGTCGCTGCTCGCGTCGTTGAGACCGCCGACGGCATACCGACGACGGAATCGACGGAAGACGGCCAGGTTCGCCCTTTCGTCAGGCTTTTGCGTAGCGCCCCCCGAGGGAGCGGTATGAGCGCAGACGACGACAAGTACCCCGGCGAATCGGGTCGCCGCCGGTTCGTTAAGGGCGTCGTGGGCGGCGCGGCCCTCGCGGGCGTCGGGGCGACCGGGTCCGCCGCCATCAACAGCGTCACCACTTCCCCGGGTCGTGGTGGGGGTGCCACCGAGGCGATGGCCATCGAGAACACGGCCGGTCCTGCACCGCGCGGGATGCCGCAGATTCCTGTCGAGATTGCGAGCGACGGAACCATCGGCGGCATGTGGCCGGAAGTCGAGACCCGCCAAGAACAGGGCCGGACCGTCAACATCGCCGAGATGGACCTGGGAGGGATGACGTACTCCTCCGAGTGGTTCCAGTACTGCGGCGTCGAGACGTACGAGGGCATCCAGCCACAGTACGAGTCGGACAACGTCTTCTACGTCGGCGGCTCTCCCGGCTACGCGTGGCAAGACGAGTTGAGTTCGGGCGACGCGCTCAACATCAGCATGTTTGACGACTACGAGACCTGGGGCAACGGCATCGGCGTCACCGGCCTCGGCAAGCCTGCGACCGCCAACTGGCGCTCGCAAGACACCGAAGACACCATTCCCGTCGCCGTCCTCCGTTCGCCCGTCATCGAACAACTCGCCGCCAACGGCGAGGCGGAGGCACCTGACCAAGACGAACCGTACACGGTCTCCGACCAGGTGCAGACGTGGCTGCAGGCGTCCACCGACCAGGGCGTGATGGCGTGGCTCAACAAGTGCACCCACTTCTGTTGTGTCCCGGCGTACAAGACCGAGGGTGGCGTGAAGTTCAACGCCGCAAACGAGGTGTACTGCCCGTGCCACCAGTCGGTGTACGAACCGTTCAGCATCGTCTCGACGCTGTTCACCGCGCGACCCCGCCCCGACGGATAGTCGCGTTTCCCGCATCGCCCACCGCCCGCGACCCGACCGTTTTTCACCGCAGTCGTCCACCCGATAGCCGTGAGCGACGACACCGACGCCGACGAGGATGCACCCGAGGACGGATCGGAGACGTTCCAGCGAGAACTGGCGACCGCCCGCACGTTGCTGGCGGAGGAGACCGACCTCACGGCGTTCCACGTCGGCGTGGTCCACGGCGACCAGGTGAACTCCACCGCCGCCCGCCGCAGCGAGGGCGAACAGGCGGGCTTAGAGACGCTGGCGTTGCTCGCCTCCCACCTCCGCACCGTCGCCGACGAGGCGGGCGTCGACTACGAGACGGTCGCCGCCGACGCCGCGCGACTCGCAGGACAGGTGGAGGAACTCCCGACCGACGCCGAGGACGTCGACGACGCCTGAGCGACCGGCCGCATCCGAACGACAGCCCCAGTTCCGTCGACTCGACACCTCGTGAGCCGTCGGCACGCCCACGACAGCCTTATTGCGATGCACACATTCGTACATCGTACGACCAACACCGACAACGGTGATTTACAATGAGTATGCAGGAGTACATTCGGCGGGTGACGGAGGGGGAGGACCTGAGCGTCGCGGAGGCGCGGGAGGCGTCGACGCTGGTCTTCGAGGAGGCGACGGAGGCACAGATCGGCGCGTTGCTCGCGGCGCTTCGGGCGAAAGGTGAGACGGAGGCGGAGATCGCCGGCTTCGCACAGGGGATGCGCGAGGCTGCCCGGACGATCGACCCCGACCGGGAACCGCTCGTCGACACCTGTGGCACCGGCGGCGACGACTACGACACCATCAACGTCTCGACCACGTCCGCCATCGTCGCCGCGGGCGCAGGCGTCACCGTCGCGAAACACGGCAACTACTCGGTGTCCTCGTCGTCGGGGAGCGCCGATGTCCTCGAAGTGGCGGGCGTCGAGGTCGACGCCGAACCGCCGGCCGTCGAGGACGCCATCGAGCGTGACGGCATCGGCTTTATGCTCGCGACCGTGTTCCACCCGGCGATGAAGGCCGTCATCGGCCCTCGGAAAGAACTCGGGATGCGGACCATCTTCAACGTCCTCGGGCCGCTGACGAACCCCGCGGGCGCCGACGCGCAAGTGCTGGGCGTGTACGACCCCGACCTCGTCCCGATGATCGCGGAGGCGCTGACCCACATGGACGTGGAGCGAGCGCTCGTCGTCCACGGCGACGGGATGGACGAGATTGCACTCCACGGCCCGACGACGGCCGCGGAGGTCGACGGCGACGAGGTGACGGAGTTCACGCTCACGCCCGACGACTTGGGCTTGGATGAAGCCCCTGTCGACGCCATCGCGGGAAGCACGCCCGAGGCGAACGCCGAGGACCTAGAGGGAATCGTCCGCGGCGACGTGACCGGGGCGAAGCGTGACGTGATTCTCGCGAACGCGGGCGCGGCCATCTACGTCGCCGGCCTGGCGGACTCGCTCTCCGAGGGCGTCGACGTGGCCGCGAACGCCATCGACGAGGGTGACGCCGCCGAGACGTTCGAGGCGCTTCGCGACTGATGGTCCGGGTGAAAATCTGCGGCGTGACCAACGGCGCGGACCTCCGTGCAGTCGCCGACGCGGGCGCAGACGCCGTCGGCGTCATCTCGTCGGTGCCCGTCGACTCGCCCCGCGAGGTGGATCTGGCGCAAGCGGCGGAGTTGACCTCGCAGGCCCCGCCGTTCCTCACCACCGTGCTGGTGACGATGCCCGAGACGCCCGAGGACGCCGTCGACGCCGTGCGGACGGTGACGCCCGACGTGGTACAACTCCACGGCGAGTTCACGCCCGACCAGATCGGCTACATCCGTGCGGAGACGGAGACGAAAGTCGTCCCCGTCGTCGACTACGACGACCCCGACCGCGCGCGGGACCTCGACGAGGCCGCCGACGCCCTCCTGATCGACTCCACCGACGAGGACGGCGGCGGCGGCACCGGCGAGACGGGCGACTGGGACGCCGCCACGTCGCTGGTGCGAGAACTCGTCTCGCCCGTCATCCTCGCGGGCGGCCTGACGCCGGAGAACGTCGCCCGCGCCGCCGCGACGGTCGAACCGTTCGCCGTTGACGTCGCTAGCGGCGTCGAGCGCTCGCCGGGGGCGAAAGACCACGCCGCAGTCGCGCGGTTCGTCCGCAACGCGGGCCGGGCGCTCGGCGAGGCCGAGGAGGTGTACGAGTGAGCGACGACTGCGAGGACGAGCGGCGCGAGTCCTCGACGCGAGCGGGGAGCGGAGCGACCCGTGAGGGCGACTCGGATGCCTCGCTCAGTCGGTCGCGCGAGGAGTTCGTCTCGCTGGTCGAGTCGGTCGAGGGACCGTGTGTCGCCTACACGACGGCGACGCTGGAGACAGGCGTAGAACCGCTGACGGCGTACGCCGCCCTCTCGGACCGCTCGGACCACTCGTTCCTGCTGGAGAGTGCAGAGAAGGTCGCCTCCAGCGACCCCGACGGCGCGTTCGCGCCGAGTTCTCGCGGAACCGCACGCACCGACGGTGGCGCGGAGAACGCCGAGCGCCACGCCCGCTACTCGTTCGTCGGCTACGACCCCGAGGCCGTCCTCAGCGTCGGCCCCGACGGGACGACGCTCGACCGCCTCGGCCCCGCCGCAGAGTACGTCGACGTGCGCGGCCCCGAGTCGGGCGACACCGTCGACCGCGTTCGGGCGGCGCTCCCCGACGTCCAGCGAGTGGGCTTCCCCGACAACGACCGGCAGACGCTCGACGGCGGCTTCGTGGGCTTTCTGTCGTACGACGCGGTGTACGACCTGTGGCTCGAAGAGGTCGGCGTCGACCGGCCCGACCCGGTCGTCCCCGACGCGGAGTTCGTCCTCACGACGCGGACGCTCGCGTTCGACGACCGCGAGAGGAGCGTCTCGCTCGTGTTCACGCCCGTCGTCGGTTCCGACGACGACCCGGGTGCGGTGTACGACGATATCGCGGCGGAGGCCGAAGCGGTGGAGTCGACACTCCGGGCGGCCGACCCACCCGAGACGGGCGGCGTCCGCGTCGACCGCGAGACCGCGGGGCCGCGCGAGGAGTACGAGGAGGCGGTTCGGGAGACGAAACAGGCCGTCCTCGACGGCGAGGTGTACCAGGGCGTCATCTCGCGCACCCGGACGCTGGAGGGCGAGGTGGACGACCTGGGCCTGTACGAGTCGCTTCGGGAGGTGAACCCCTCGCCGTACATGTATCTCCTCCGGCACGGCGACCGCTCGGTGGTCGGTGCCTCGCCGGAGACGCTCGTCTCCGTCGACGGCGACCGCGTCGTCTCCAACCCAATCGCGGGCACCATTCGCCGGGGCGTCTCCCCAGTCGAGGACCGCCGCCTCGCGGGCGAACTCCTCGCGGACGGGAAAGAGCGAGCGGAGCACACGATGCTCGTGGACCTCGCACGCAACGACGTGCGCCGCGTCAGCGAGGCGGGGAGCGTCCGCGTCGAGGAGTTCATGAACGTCCTCAAGTACAGCCACGTCCAGCACATCGAATCGACCGTGACGGGGACGCTCGCGGCCGACTGCGACGCCTTCGACGCCACGCGGGCGACGTTCCCCGCCGGGACGCTCACGGGCGCGCCGAAGGTTCGCGCGATGGAACTCATCGACAAGTTGGAACTGGAGCCACGGGGCGTGTACGGCGGCGGCGTCGGCTACTACTCGTGGACCGGCGACGCCGACTTCGCCATCGTGATTCGGACGGCGACGGTGGAACACGGGGTGTCGCGCAGCGTTGCCGACCGCGACATCGGCTCTGACGAACTCACCGTCCGCGCAGGTGCGGGCGTCGTCGCCGACTCCGACCCCGCCAGCGAGTACGAAGAGACCGAACAGAAGATGGCGGGCGTGTTGGACGCGGTCGACCGCATCCGAGAGGATGGCGGCACAGACGAGACGGCTGACGACGCCGCGACCCCGGAGGTGGACAAGTGAACGTCACTGTCGTCGACAACTACGACTCGTTCACGTACAACCTCGTGGAGTACGTCTCGGACCTGCGAATCGACGGCGAGACGCCCGAGATTACGGTCCTGAAGAACGTCGTGAGCCTCAACGACGTGCGCGCGACCGACCCCGACGCCATCATCATCTCGCCGGGGCCGGGCCACCCGAAAAACGACCGCGACGTGGGCGTGACGATGGCCGTCCTCCGCGAACTGTCGCCCGAGGTGCCGACGCTCGGCGTCTGTCTGGGTCTGGAGGCCGCCGTTTACGAGTACGGCGGCAGCGTCGGCCACGCCCCCGAACCGATCCACGGGAAGGCGTTCCCCGTCGACCACGACGGGAAGGGCGTGTTCACGGGACTGGATCAGGGCTTCCGTGCCGGTCGCTATCACTCACTCGTCGCCACCGACGTACCCGACTGCTTCGTGGTGTCGGCGACGACCGACCACGCGGGCGCGGAGTTGGTGATGGGCGTGCGCCACCGCGAGTACCCCATCGAGGCGGTGCAGTTCCACCCCGAGTCGGTGCTGACGGCAGTCGGCCACGACGTCATCGAGAACTTCCTCGTCGAGTGCGTCTGAGCAGGAGAAGACCTATCAGCCATCGGTGAGGACCGAACGCGTATGGTCCCCGATCCTCCCTCCCTCAGCAGACGCGCCCTCCTCGGCGGCGCGGCCGCCGGACTCGTCGGTCTGACCGGCGTCGTCGGCGCGGTCAGACCGACCGCCCTCCCTGACGCCGTGACCGACCAGGCGTCGAAATTCCTACCCGATCCGACCGACCACCGCTGGCATCCACCGGTGAGCGAGGCACACGCCCGCGACACTGTCGGGCAGTTAGCGGAGGAAGTAGAACGCGGCCGCGAGTTGTGGAGCGACCTCGACACCGACGAGCGGTTCACCGGTGCTGGCGGATGGTTGGAGAGCGCACGGGAGGCACTCCAGGCGGAGAACTACCGCGAGGCGACGTTCTACGCGACCGGCGGGATGCAGTTCGCCGCCGAGGAGGTGGGTATCGCCCTCGCACGCCTCGACCGCCCGGAGGCCGACCCCAAACGACTGGCCGACCGCGGCGAAGCGATCCGCGACCGCGCGGACGACCTCGTCGCGTCGTTCGACGACTACCCCGTCGCCGACCCCGGCCGCGACCTCGGCTGGTACCACGACATCGAGCGGACAGTCCGGTTCGTCCGCTTCGATGCCTCCGAACGCGACCGCGACCGCGAGTACGACGCCCGCGACATCGGGTCGATCTACGCCGGGAATCGGCAGGCTGAACTGCGTCTCGCGACCGCCGAGCACCACCGCGAGCGAGTGCACGAGTTGGTCGGTGACGACGGCGACCCGATGGCCGACCGGATCGACCGACTGGACGAGCGGTTCCGCGCTCGGATCGAGGAGTTCCCGAGTCGCGAGGCGGTGCGGGAGGAGGTCGAAGCCGTCGAAGACGAGTACGGCCCGGGTCCGTACGCGCTCGCCCGCTGGAAACTCGCGATGTGGTGTTACGACACCGACTACTACGTCGCCGACTGGGACGAAGGCCTCTCGCTGATGACCACCGTCGAGGCGGCGCAGGCGCTCGCACAGCGACGCGCCCACGACCGCGCGGTCGACGCCCTCGCGATGGACCCCGACGACGACGGCTTCGACTCGGGGCACGTCGTCCGCGAGAAGCGGGCGGCGATGAAGCGCTTCCGGCGCGTCGTCGGCGACGACCCCGCGCCGCTGTTGTCGATCCTGACGGTGCGGGCGGGCGAGGACATCGACGTGGCCGAGGTCGGGTTCGCCGGGAGTTACGAGTACCCGATCTGGCGCGACCGCGTCGACGCCTACTGTTACGCGCTGGTCGCGCGGATGAAACTGAAGGAGTACCCGCCGCTGTACGAGCGGTTCGTCGAATAAAATCGGATGATGTGCGGCGTGAGACGCCGACGGCGGCTTATCGGTCGACGGTGACGCGCTCGATCTTCACTTCCTCGCGAGGCTGGTCGTTGCGCCCGGTCGGGAGCGATCCGATCTCCTCGACGACGTCCATCCCGTCGACGACCTTCCCGAAGACGGCGTGACGGCCGTCGAGGTGGGGCTGAGCACCCAGCGTGATGAAGAACTGCGAGCCGTTCGTGTTCGGGCCGGAGTTGGCCATCGAGAGGACGCCCGCGTCGTCGTGTTTGAGGTCGTCGTGGAACTCATCCTCGAACTCGTAGCCGGGGCCGCCGCGGCCGGTGCCGGTCGGGTCGCCGCCCTGGATCATGAAGTCGTCGATGATGCGGTGGAAGACGACGCCCTCGTACAGCGAGTCACCGCGAATCTCACCGGACTCGGGGTCCTCCCACGTCACCGTCTCCAGCGACGGCGCGTCGCTGGCGGCGGGGTCGTGTTCCGCGAGGTTGAGGAAGTTCTCGACCGTCTTGGGCGCGCGGTCGGCGTACAGTTCGATCTCGATGTCGCCGTGTGTCGTGTGGAACGTGACGTGCGGTAGGTCGTCGCTCATATCCGCCCTGTCGCCGCGAAGGGGGGAAAGTCGTTCGACTCGCAGTGGTCCAGCAGTGGTCAGTCTGGACCACAGGTACAAGCCGTCGGCCGGTGAATCGGGGGTATGGCCGCCCACGATGCCGAGCGCGTCACGCTCGCACGTCTCCCCTCCGGCGTCGCTCTCGAGACGACCGTCCACACGTACACGCCCGAGGACGGTGCGGACGACGACGAGCCGACGGTGTACGTGCAGGCCGCTCAACACGGACGCGAGATAAACGGCGCGGCGGTGTGTCGCCAACTCCACGACGACCTCCTGGCCACCGACATCACGGGCACGGTTCACGTCGTCCCGGTAGCCGACCCGCTCACGTTCGACACCGTCTCGTACACGGCCCCGGAGGCGTACGACTCGGTCAACCCGAATATGAACCGCTGTTGGCCCGGCGACGCCGACGGCACCCTCCACGAGCGGATGGCCGCGACGCTGTGGGCGTACGCGAGCGAGGCCGACTTCATCGTCGACCTCCACACCGGCAGTCGCGATATGCTCACGCACACGGTGTACCTCCGTGGCGACGAGGGATCGCGTGCGCTGGCAGAGGCGTTCGGCACGGACCTCCTCCTGGCGGAACCTGCTGGAGACGACGCCGACGCGGAGTGGGCCAGTCGCAACTTCAGCGGGAAACTCCGCGTCGCCGCGACGCAGGAGGGCATCCCGAGCATCACGCCGGAACTCGCGCACAACAAAGAACTCGTCGACGACGCCATCGAGACGGGCGTCGACGGGACGAAGCGAGCGCTTCGCCACGCGGGCGTCCTCGACGACGACGAACCGGTGCCCGCGTGGGACGGCACCCGCGCTCGCAACCACCTCGGCCGGGTGACCGCCGACGACTCGGGGCTGTTCCGCGCGGCGGCCGACCTCGCAATCGGCGACGACGTGGTCGAGGGGAAGTACGTCGGCGAGGTGTACGACCCGACCACCTACGAGGTGCTACAGGAGGCGACCGCCGACCGCTCGGGCGTCGTCTACTCGGTCGCCCGCGAGGCAACGGTGACGGCGGGGCAGACGCTCGTCGGCATCGCAATTCGGCTGGACGACGAAGAACAGGACGAGTAAGCGCTAGGCGGAGTCATCGCCGTCGCGTCCCGGTGATCGGCGACTCAGCCACCCGCGACGGCGGGCGTCTCCTCGCCGTCGCCGCGTGCGAGGAGGACGAGCGTGAATCCGGCGGCGACGACGCCGAGGACGATCATGTACGCGAGGAACCCGACGTACCACTCGACGCCGAACAGGCCGGGCGTCCACCCGATGAGCGTCGGCAGCGACGCGCCGGCCGCCTGCGTGACGAGAGCGACGACGAGCGCCGCCATCCACCCGCCGATGAGGAGTCGGCACACCTCCCGCCACGGCGCGACGGAGACGCCCTTCGCGATGACTGCGCCCACACCGACCGGGACGTAGAGGAACGCGAACCCGAGCGCCAGCGGCAGCACCGCCGCCGACGGCGGCAGGCCGAAGCCAGCGCCGACGCCCGTGAAGACTGCCACGAGCGCGAGCATCGTCACGAGTGCGCGGGCGTGGCCGATGAGTCGACCCAGCACGTACGTCGACAGCGCCAACAGGACGACGACGGCGCTGGCCGCGAGGAAGAACAACTGGTAGACGCTCGCCGGGCCGACAGACACGCGTGGGTGGGAGCGGCGAGTCGGTATAAATCTCGGGTGCTACGTCTCAGCCGTGAGAACGGGCGCGGAGCGTCGGAGACGGCGGACGGACGCGGCGCCACACGGCTCACCCCGCTCCCCGTTCGCGTCGAGGGCTCGCTCCGCTCGGTCCCGCTTCCGCACGGCTCACGGGTCGCTCGGCTCCCCGTTCGCGTCGAGGGCTCGCTCCGCTCGCCCTCGCTCAGAACGCGCGGAGGGCTTCGAGGACCGCCGCCGCGGAGCCGTCGTCGATGGCGGCGCGGGCGGCGTCGAGACCCTCGTCGATGGAGTCGACGTCGCCGCGGGCGTAGATGCGGAACGCGGCGTTGAGTGCGACGGCGTCGCGCCAGTGGTCCTCGCGGTCGCCGGTGACGACCTCCTCGGTGATGCGCGCGGAGTCGGCGGCGACGTCGTCGACCTCCAGGTCGGCCTCCTCGAAGTCCATCCCGTACTCGGGCGTCTCTATCTCGTAGTCGGTGAACGCCTCGGAGTCGGAGTCGCCCTCGCCGGCGTTCCACTCGGCGACCTTCGTGTAGCCGGGGCGGATGTCGTCGTATCCCTCCATCCCCTGGAACATAATGACGCGATCGAGGTCGTGGAACTGGCTCTCGGCGAACGTGTCGACCACCTTCTTCGCGAACGCGAGGTGGTAGAACGACCCGAGGTGCGTCGACGCGCCCGCGGGGTTGGCGAGCGTCTCGATGGTGTTGACGAACGTGCGCACGCCCATCATCTCACGGCGCTCCCACAGGTCGTGGACGACGGGGTTGAACGCCGGCTGGTAGTAGAAGCCGAAGCCGGTGTCGTCGACCATCTGCGCGGAGTCGCGCGGCGTCAGTTCGGTGGCGATGCCGAGGTCGTCGAGGACGTGTTTGTACGCGTCCTGTTTCTGCGTGGGGACGCGGTCGCCCGAGTGGACGACGACGGGCGTACCCGCGCCGGCGGCGACGATGCCCGCGGCCGCGCCGAGGATGGCTGTCTCGCCTTTCCCGTCGTAGTTCGCGCCGCAGTCGACGGGGTCGACGTCGGGTTCTGCGTACTCGACGTGCGTGCACATCTCGTCGACGTACGCCGCCAGTTCCTCCGGGTTGTTCCGCTTCCAGCGATTGGCCAGCCAGAACGCACCCAGCGTCGTGTGGTCGGGTTCGCCCGCGAAGATGCGCTGGATGGCCTCCGTCGCCTGCGCGCGCGTCATATCACCAGCGGACTTCGGGCCGGAGCCACACACTTCGGTCATCAGGCGTTTGAGCGGCCACTCGCCGAACTCGGTCTCCTCCTCGGTAGTCGCCGTCGTCATAGTTGAGTGGAGGGACGCTCGGCGCAAAAACGACCCGGTTGCGGGGAGATCCGTCGAGTCAGGATCCGTCGGGAGTACCGGTTGGTGTCGACGGCGTGGACGGTGTCGATGGTGGCGACGGCGTCGATGGGGTCGACGGTGGTGACGGCGTGGACGGCGTGGACGGTGGTGACGGTGTAGAGGGTGGCGACGGTGTGGACGGTGGTGATGGCGTGCCGTCGTCGCCCCCGTCGGTCCCGCCAGCCCCGCCGTTCGCGAACCCCGGCCCTGGGGGTTCGCCCGCGGCCATAAACGCGATCACGTATCCCAGGAATCCCTCGTTGTCCGCGACGTTGTACCGTCCGATCTGGATGAACGAGGAGTCACCGAGGACGAGTGTGTTCCCCGTTCGAACGCCGACGGGGTAGCGCCGGACCTCGTCGCTCCCGGACAGGCGCGCACCACCGCGCGCCCGGAGAACCACCTCGCCGTCGCCGGTCGGCGTGACCGCCGCGGGCGTGTACAGCGCCACATCCGATCCGCTGTCGCTGGCGTCGCCGACGGGCGAGGCGAGCGGACTCTTGTAGTTGCCGTCGTGGGCGGACTGGTGGTAGACGTACCCTTTCGAGACGGTCACGTCGAAGGCAGCCGCGAGGTTCGCGAGCCTGCTCTGTCGTTCGCTTGTCGAGACGCCGCCGACGCCAGCAGTGACGCTGAGACGGTTCGGCTCTGCGAGGACGACGACCCGACCGCCCTGCTCGGTGTACGACTGGAGCGTCTCGGTGTCCTCGTCGTCGTATCGCGTGCCCGGGTCGATGATCAGGAAGGCGGTCGCGTCCGCGAGCGCCGGTGCGAGCGGTCCACGGTCGTGGAACACGACGTCGTAGCCCGCACGCGAGAGCGCCTCGTACAGCGGATCGATCTCCGTCGACGTGAATCGGTTGGCGTGCGAGCGGTCGACGACGATCGTTCCCTGCCCGCGTTCGACCTCGATAGTGCCCTCGGCGGGAATCTGCGTGACGCCCAAGTCGGCGACGTCGTACTCGCTGTTGTTCAGGGCGGGCGACTCATCGCTCCCGCCCGCGAACAAGCCGGGGATGCCACCGAGAACGAACGCGACGACGACGGCGACGACGACGAAGACGGCGAGGCGAGCGCCCCACCCGCGAACGTCCGTCTCTCGTTCACCGAGCGCCATCGCGCACCTCCAGTCCGCCGCTGCCGACACTGGCTGGTGGTCCGTCCGTGCCTGTGGTGGTTCCGTTCGTCGCAGTTCCGTTCGCCGTCCTCGCGTCGGCCACCGTCTCGTTCGGCGGGGTGACCGCCCGCGCCTCGACGGCCGCCACAGCGCCGCCGTCGAGGTACATCGGTGCGATCATCAGGAACACCGGCCCGCCGGTGCCGTTGCCGAGGAGATACTCCGCGGAGACGCGTTCGCGGGTCGGCGCGTCGCTGGCGAGGTAGTTCGCCTGCGAGACAAATCGTGCGGTGGTGTTGTCCGGGCGGAGAACGCGGACGCTGTAGGTGTCGAGGTTCGCACGCCGGGCCGCGTCGCGGATGGCGGCCTCACGCCCGCCGACGTGGTCCGCGAGACCGTTCTCGACCGCCTGCCCGCCGGAGTACACCCGCGCCTGTTCGAGTTCCGCCCGCGACATCGTCAGCGCGTCGCCACGCTGTTCCAACACCGCGCCGATGAACGCGCGGTGGAGCGACTCGAGAATGTAGAGGAACTCGCGTTCGTCCGCGCCCGAGAGTTTGTTCGGTCCGGTCGTCCCGACCACGTCGTTCGGTTCCAGATCCTGCGGCAGCGTCGCGAGGACGCCCACGCTCCCGACGACGCTGGCGGGTTTCACGTAGATGGCGTCCGCCGGGGCGATGGTGTAGTATGCGCCAGAGGCCGCCGAGGAGTCGACGGCCGCAACGAGTGGCTTCGTCGCGGCAGTCCGCTTCGCTTGGAGGTACAGTTCCTCGCTCGCGGCCGCCCCGCCGCCGCCGCTGTTGGTGACGATGACGACGGCGTCGATGGATGGGTTCTGTCTCGCCTCGGTCAGCATCGCCGCGACCGCCGCGGACGACTGTCCGTCGATAGTTCCCTCTAGCGGGACGACCGCGACCGTTCCGTCGGTCTGTGTCGTCGCGTCGTACGCCACCGGCGCTGCGACCGCACCGACGATGACGCCGAGTGCGACGAACAGGACGTACGACCGACCGATCCGCCCGAGTAGGCGCGATCCTGTTGTACTCACGATAGTTCACGAACGCTGTCAAGAATTATGAATACCGGGGCGCACTCCGACAGAGCGAAACCGATAGAACCGACGCGACCCTGGGATCGGCAATGGGTAGTTCCGAACGCGAGGAGGCCGCCGACGCGGACGTGGAGACGGTCGACGACCCCGACGACTGGCGTGCCGGACTCGACGGCGTCGACGCGCGACTCGTCGACGACTACCAGAGCGGGTTTCCGGTTGTCGAGCGCCCGTTCCGCGTCGTCGCCGAGGACCTCGGCATCGACGAGGAGGAGGCGCTCGACCGGGTGACGGCGTTGCGCGAGCGAGGCGTCTTCCGACGCTTCGGCGCGGTCTTGAATCCGCCCGTGATCGGGTCGTCGACGCTGGCGGCCGTCGCCGCTCCCGACGACCGATTCGAAGAAGTCGCCGACGTGATCAACGGCTACCGACAGGTGAACCACAACTACCGCCGCGAACACGAGTGGAACATGTGGTTCGTCGTCACCGCCGGGACGCGCGAGAAGCGCGACGAGATACTCGCGGACATCGAGGAGCGAACCGGCTGTGAGGTGCTGAACCTCCCGATGCTGACCGACTACTACATCGACTTGGAGTTCCCCGTCTGGAACGACGACGCGTTCGCACGGGAGTCGCTGGAGTCGACGGACGCCGGCGCGACCCGCATCTCTGAGGACGCCACCGGCGGCCTTTCGGAACTCGAACGCGACCTGCTCATCGAGATTCAGGACGGCTTCCCGCTGACGGCGACGCCGTACCGCGACGTGGCCGCCGCCATCGACGCTGACGTCGACGACGTCCTCTCGGCCGTCGAGCGACTGCTGGCCGACGGCTGTATCAAGCGCATCGGCTGTGTGGTCAACCACATCGTCACCGGGTTCCACAACAACTGTATGGTCGTGTGGGACGTGCCCGACGACCGCCTCGACGAGTTAGGTGAGCGGGTGGGCGAACTCCCGTACGTCACGCTGTGTTACCACCGTCCCCGCCGACCCGACCAAGACTGGGAGTACAACCTCTTCACGATGGTCCACGGTCGCGAGGCCGACGCCGTCGACGCGAAGATAGACGAGTTGGCCGAGGAGTACCTCCCGTTCGACCACGAACGGCTCTACTCGACGGAGACGCTGAAACAGACCGGCGCACAGTACGAGGAACTGGTCGGCGAGTAGGGGTTACCTCCCGGTTGCTCCGGTCCCGTTGCGGTCCGTCGCCTGAAGGTCGATCCGACCCTCTGGCATCGGCACGCCCGCGAACGGGTCGGCGTCGTCCGCCAGCAACAGGCTCCCGTCTAGATCCGCGTAGTCGAGGAGCGGCCCCAACTGACACCCGGCGGCGATAGCGGCGTTCGACTCCACCATACACCCGAGCATCACCTCCAGGCCGTGCGCACGGGCGGTGTGGACCATTCGCTTCGCCTCCAGCAGACCGCCGCACTTCATCAGTTTCAGGTTCGCGATGTCACAGCGATCCGCAATTTGTGGGATGTCCGCGAGCGTGACGCACGACTCGTCGGCGGCGATGGGGAGCGCCGAGCGCTCGTACGCGTCTTTCAGCCCCGTGGGGTTGTCGGCAGGGAGCGGTTGCTCGATGAACTCCACGCCCAGATCCGCGAGCCACTCGCTCTTGCGGGCCGTCTCACGGGGCGTCCACGCCTCGTTGGCGTCGACGCGGAGGGTGGCGTCGGGTGCCTCCTCGCGCACCGCCTCGACAACCTCGCGGTCGCGGTCGGTGCCGAGTTTCAGTTTCAGCGTGGAGTAGCCAGCGTCGACGGCCGCGGCGGTCTTCTCGCGCATCACGTCCGTCTCGTCGATGCCGATGGTGTACGACGAGGTGGGCGCGTCCTCGGGATTCAGCCCCCACAGCCGGTACAGCGGGACGCCGAGACGCTTGGCCGCGAGGTCGTGCAGGGCGATGCTGACCGCACACCGCGCGGCGGGGTTGTCGGCGACGACGTGTGCCATTCGGTCCTCTATCTCCGCGAGTGCGTGGGGGTCGCCTACTTCCTCGACGACTGCGAGCAGGTCGGGGATGACCGCCTCGACGGTCGCCGCCGTCTCGCCGTAGTGGCTGGAGGGGGCGGCCGCGCCGACGCCGGTCATCCCACCCTCGTCGGTGATCCGAACGATCACGTTCTCGGCGGCCGTGGTGGTACCGCGGGAGATGGTGAAGTCGTGTTCCAGCGGCATCGACACCCGCTCGAACTCGGCGGTGAGCGACGTCATCGGATCGCCTCCACGATATCGTCGGCGCCGAAGCGGATGAGGTCCGTCGCGGGCGCGTCGATGGCCTCTGAGAACTCTGCGACCGCGTCCTCGGCGGCCGCATCGTCGTCGACGTCGACCGTGTTGAGGGCGCCGGCGACCACCTCCGTCTCGTGGACGGGTGCCGCCAGCGACCCGTAGAGGTCGACGTACTCCTCGATGGGCGGGAGCGCGGTGTCCTCGTAGCCGTGGATGGCCTCGCGACCGGCGGCGTGACAGAGGACGAGTTTGTCTGCCATCGCGCCGTGGAGGATGCCACAGGTCACGGCGGAGTACGCCGGGTGGATGATGCTCCCCTGCCCCTCGACGACGAGGAGGTCGTGGTCGTCGCCCTTCTCCAGGATCATCTCCTCGACCGCGCCGGCGGTGAAGTCACTCACGACGCGGTCGACGGGGTTGCCCCACCCCTCAATCATAATGCCCGTCTGGCCCGTCGGGATGGCACAGGCGTCGATATCGGCGTCTCGGGCGGCCTCGACGATCTCCATCGTCGCGGTCATCTTCCCGACCGAGCAGTCGGTCCCGACAGTGAGCACTACGTCGGCGGCCACCTCGTCGGAGCGCCCCTGCGCGACGGTGAGGTCGTCGTGTGGCTTGCGGACGTCTTGGAGGTCGACGCCGTGTTCGGCCGCGAGTGCCGCGAACTCCTCGTCGTCGTTCAGGAAGTAGTGGAGGCCCGAAATCACGTCACAGCCAGCCTCGATGGCCGCGCGGACGTCCGGCCGCCACGACTCGTCGAAGCCACCCCCGATGGGCGCGATGCCGATGACCAGAGCGTCCACGTCGCCGGGAACGTCGGCGAACGACTCGACGACCGGCGCGTCGCGCACGCCGCCGAGGTGGTCGGCCACGCGGTCGCCCGCGCAGTCGCGGTCGAGGACGGCCGCGACCTCGTAGTCGGCGTAGCGGATGACGCCGTTGGCGGTCTTCGAGCGGTCGGGGAACTTCTCGTGTGCGAGGACGGCGACGCGATTGTACATACCTCGCCCTGTGCGAGCGCGGGTGATAAATCGGACCCACGCGGCCGGGACCGCCGGGAGTCGACGGCGATCCGAGAAAGAGGCACGGTCGGCCGACTTCACCGGCCCTTACACCGCTGCAACACCGAAGACGGATCAATGAGCGACGGCATCCACCTCAACCTCTTCACGATGAACTCCGTGGAGCACGTCTCGCCGGGGTCGTGGACCCACCCGGCGGACCGCTCCGCCGAGTACACAGATAGCGACTACTGGACGGACGTGGCCCGCACCGCAGAGCGCGGCGGCTTCGCGGCGGTGTTCTTCGCGGACGTGCGGGGCATCTACGACGTGTACGGCGGCGACCGCTCGACGGCCATCGAGAAGGCCGTCCAGACGCCGTCGAACGACCCCGGCTACCTCGTGCCCGCGATGGCGGAGGTGACTGACTCGCTGGGGTTCGCCGTCACGAAGTCCACCACCTACACGCACCCGTACCAACTCGCGCGGGAGTTCTCCACGCTCGACCACCTCACTGACGGCCGCGTGGCGTTCAACGTCGTCACCTCCTACCTCGAATCGGCCGCCCGCAACCTCGGCCTCGACGAGCGAATGGACAAACAGACCAGGTACGACCGCGCCGACGAGTTCCTCGACGTCTGTTACGCACTGTGGGAAGAGTCGTGGGACGAGGACGCTGTCGTCCGCGACCGTGAGGCGGGCGTGTTCTCCGACCCGTCGAAGGTCCACAACGTCGACCACAGCGGCGAATTCTTCGACGTGCCCGGCCCCCACGGCTGTGAGCCGTCGCCCCAGCGCAGTCCCGTCATCTTCCAAGCGGGGTCCTCGGACCGCGGGCGCGACTTCGCCGCCGCCAACGCCGAGGCGGTGTTCTGCTCACAGCCGACCGAACGCGGTGTCCGCGAGTACATGGCCGACCTGCGCGACCGCGCCGCAGACGCCGGACGCGACCCCGACGACCTCGCGTTCTTCCCCGGTGTCGTCCCCGTCGTCGCCGAGACAGAGGAGGTCGCCGAGGCGAAGTACGAGCGCTTGCTGGAGACGGTCGACGTGGAGGCGACGCTCGCGCTGTTGTCGGGCTTCCTCGATATGGATCTCTCCGAACTCGACCCCGACCAGAAGATCGAACACATCGAGACCGACGCCATCCAAGGGACGATGAACGCCTTCACCAAGTCCGACCCCGACCGCGAGTGGACTGTCCGTGAGGTGGCGCAGTTCTCCGGCCTTGGTACCACCTCGCCGGTCGTCGTCGGCACGCCCGAGCAAGTCGTCGACGAACTCCAGTATTGGCACGAGGAAGTCGGCGTCGACGGCTTCAACGTCAAGGAGGTGCTGCGCACCGGGAGCCTCGACGACTTCGTCGACCTCGTCGTGCCGGAACTGCGCGCGCGCGACCTCCTCGCAGAACCGACGCCCGGCGAGACGCTCCGCGAGCGACTGCTCGGCGACGGACCCCGCCTGTCGGAGACGCATCCTGCGCGGCAGGGGTAAAATCGAGTCGTCGCTCGCGTGAAATCAGACCAACCGACGCGATAGGGCGTGAGACGTGCACGACCGCGGGTTTCGTTCGGGGACGGTACCGCCGACGCCAATACCGTTAAGTAGTCACACCCGTTGGCTACAGGTGACGCTTCGTCTGGAGGGCCGAAGCGTCAGCGGGGACCAATTCAGGGCGGAACGCGTGCCGCTCTTTTCACCGGCACGCGTTCGGCCCACGTTTCCAACCGACACACAGCGGCGCGTGTGTACGGTCGTCGAGAAGTAGCACCCGTCAGCGACGCCACTCACGAGTGACGACACCGCGCAGAACGTGACCACTCACTCGTTCGTGGGCGGGTTGCGAAAGACGCCGTCGGCGATGGCGGCGGTGCCGACCAGCGACCCGACGGGTGCAGTCACGCGAAACGGGAGCCCGAGCGCCACCGTCGCGAGGACGGCCGCCGCCATCGCTGTCCCGATGAGCGTGAGCAGAACGTCCGGTCGCGCGGGCGCATCGGTCGGGAGCACGGTAATTACATCTCATTAGAGACTTGTGAAAGTTGGGTCGACTCCAGCGACGACGCAACACCTACCAGTTTGCGACACGAAGCCTAGCCGATGCCCTCCAACGCAGACCGCGAGCGAGAACGGCCACCGGTCGACCTCGTACCAGTGTGTGCGGTCGCCGTCGTCGTTGCCACCGACGCCGCCCTCCTCACCGTCGCCGACAGCCTCGCCGCCGACGTGAGCGTCCGCGTCGGCCTCGGCGTCGGTGCCGTCCTCGCGACCCTCGTGGGCGTCGCGGTGGGAACCCGACGGACCCGCGGCGCGGTCGTCGGCTGGTCGCTCGCCCTCGTCCTCGCGCTTCTGTACGCGTACACTGGGATGATCCTCCCGTGGACCGAGGCGTCGTTCACCCTCGCACAGGCGGGCATCGAACTCGCGCTGTCGCTGCCGGGTCCCGCCGGTGAACTCGTGGCACAATCCCTGTTCGCCGGGTTCACGCTCTCAGCGGCGACGCTGGAACGGGCGTTTCTGATCCACTACGGCGTCGCCACCCTCGCGGTCGTCGCGGTGGCGGTCAGACTCGGCGTCGGGTATCTGGGTCGAGAACGGCCCTCGACGGTCTGAGCCGTCGCAGAACTGCGAGGGAAGGGATTTGAACCACGGTCGTTCTGCTCGCGTCGCTCGCGACACTCCCTGATTCAAATCCTTCAAAGCGACATTCACGGCTCTCACGTCTGTTCGAGCCGGAATGCGAGGGAAGGGATTTGAACCCTTGAACTCCTGAGAGAGCGGATCTTAAGTCCGCCGCCTTTGGCCAAGCTCAGCCACCCTCGCGCGACCGTACCTTTCGCTGTCGGCGGGTTGTGGGTTTCGGTTCCTACCAGTCCACGCTGAGGGTGCCGTCGCCGTGCGGGTCGGGCGCGAGTTCCTCGTCGGTCCGCCGGTCGACGACGTGGATACAGCCCACGTCCTTCTTGGCGGGACACACCTCCGCCGCGCGGATGTTCTCCTCCAGTTCGTCCTCGGCAATGTAGTACGACTTCGGCTTCGCCATCCCGCTAGCGATGTCCATCTCCCAGTTGTCCGCCACCTCCGCGCACTTGCCCGCGCCGAAGCAGGCGTTCGCCTCGAAGATGATCTTGTACGGCTTCTCCTCCACCGGCGGGCCGTCGCCGCCGACGTCGCTCGCGGTCTGTACCTCCGCGTCGAGGTCGCTCATACCCTCGCTTCGAGGGGCCCGACTTTCCGTCTGTCGGTGGCGGCCCCGACAGTTCCGATCCCAGCAGAATGGCCGTCGCCCTTTTTGAGGAGTCCATCGAGTCACGAACTCGTGAGCGACGCCCCCGAGGACACGATGCGCGAGCGCGCCGGTGCGAGTCGGGTGAAGCTGTGGCTCCTCATCGACGCCGACCGTCGACTCGTCGCGGTGGGCTTTCTCGTCGCCGTGTTCGTCCTCGTGTTTCTCGCCGGGATACTCGTCCCGGACGCTGCGACACTTCTCGCCGATGGCGACCCCATCGAGACGGCGTTTCAACCGCTCCTCGGCGGCATCATCACGGGCGTCACGCTCGTGCTCACGCTGAACCAACTCGTGCTCTCACAGGAGTTGGGCGCGGTCGGCGACCAGCGCGAACGGATGGAGGGCGCGACCGGATTCCGCCGGGACGTGGCCGACGAGCTCGGACGCGACGTGATGCCGCCGGAACCCGCCGCGTTCCTCCGGGACCTCGTCGTCGCCGCGGGACAGCGTGCCGACGACGTGGAGGAGGCACTGGCCGACGACGAGAACCTCGTAGACGACGCCCAGCGACTCGTCGACAGCGTCCGCGGCAACGCCGAGACGGTCGGTGACAGTCTCGACGACGCACAGTTCGGGACGTTCGACGTGGTGTCGGCGGCGCTGAACTTCAACTACTCGTGGAAACTGTACGAGGCCCGGCGACTCCGCGCCGACCACGACCTCTCCGACGAGCAAGACGACGCGCTGTCGGCGCTTGCGGACGTGCTCGAACTGTTCGGCCCCGCCCGTGAACACTTCAAGACGCTGTACTTCCAGTGGGAACTGGTCGACCTCTCCCGGTCGGTGCTGTGGGCGGCGGTGCCGTCGCTCGCCGTCGCCGTTGGGTCGGTGCTGTACCTCAGTGCGCTCGTGCCGGGTGCACCCGCGACCGGCCTGTACCTCGCCGGGCCGTTCGTCGTGAGTGCGGCCCTCGCGGTTGCACTGCTCCCGTTCGCAATCCTGTTGTCGTACGTCCTCCGCATCGCGACCGTCACGAAGCGAACGCTCTCTATCGGACCGTTCACGCTCCGGGAGACGACCACCCGCGACGACTGACCCAGAAGACGGCCGCTGAGACCGCTGACTCGGAGTCGGTCGGTGACACCGAAATCGATCAGGGAGGGCGGTCGGCGGAGGGAGCACAGAGCGCGGAGAGCGGAGGGCGGGCGGTGTGACCGAATCGCCGGCGCTCGTTACTTCGAGGCGTCTGCGTCTTCTTCTTGCTGGAGTTCTTCGAGTTCGGCTTCGACCTCTTCGTCTTCCACCTCGGTGTCGACGTCGGCCTCGCCGTCGCCTTCGGGTTCTGCGGGGGCCTTCCCGAGTTCCGCACGCAGCGTCTCTAGTTCGGCGTCGACTTCGCGGTCGGTTCGCCCCGATTCGAGTTCGCGGTCGATTTCGTCGCCCGACGAGAGGGCGTCGTCGAACGCGCCGGTGTCTTGCAGTTCGTCCATCGCCATCGACCGCGCTTCCATCTCCTCGGTGCGCGACTCCGCGTTCTCGATGGCTCGGCTCACGTCCTCCATCTCGTCGCCGACGCCCGACATCGCCTCCGAGACGCGCGTGGAGGCTTCTGCCGCCTCGTAGCGGGCTTTCATCGTCTCTTTCTTCGTCTTGAACTCCTCGATGCGACTCTGGAGGCGGTCCTTCTTGTCGACCAGGTCGTCTTGCGTGTTCTGGAGTTGTGCGATCTGGGTCTCCAGGTCCTCGATCTGGTTCATCTTCGACTTCTTCTTCTCCAGCGCACGCCGAGCGAGGTCGTCACGGTCCTGTTGGACGGCCTCGCGGGCCTGTTCGTTGTGCTTCTCGACGTTCTCCTCCAAGCGACGCTTCTGGATCTCCAGGCGCTTCTTCTGGGTGGTCAGGTCCGCGATACCCTGTTTCACCTGCTGGAGTTCGTCACGCATCTGCTCGTAACTGTAGTCCAGCGTCTCGGTGGGGTCTTCCGCTCGGTTGAGGATCGCGTTGATCTTCGAGCGGATGACGTAGGAGGTGCGTGAGAGGATTCCCATAGCGTCGGCTAGGCTCAGTAGCCGTATAAATCTCACCCGACCGAGAGGTACTCCCGACGCCGTTTTCATCGCCGCGGTCGCACCCCCGCGTGTGACCGACGTACTCGTTCCCGGCGGGCGCGACGTTCGTGCCTCGTTGGACCGCGCTGACGACACCACCACCGACGCCTGTGTCGTCGCGTGCCCGCCACACCCCCAGCACCGCGGCCACCGCGGCGACGAGCGACTGCGTGCCGTCTCGGACGTGGTGACTGCGGGCGGTGTCGACTGCCTTCGCTTCGACTACGGCGACTGGGACGAGGGGTACGGCGAACGCGCCGACGCCCGCAACGCCGTCGCGTGGGCCCGCGAGCGCTACGACCGGGTGGGACTGTTCGGGTTCAGTTTCGGTGGCTGTGTGGCGCTGTTGGTGGCAAGCGAGAGCGAGGTGGACGCCGTTTCCGCGCTCGCGCCGACGGCCCGCCTCGCGTCGGATCTGGACGCCGTCGCCGCGATGGACGCTATCGACTGCCCCGCACAGGTGGTGTACGGCACCCGCGACGACACCGCCGACTGGCGGCCGGTGGTGGAGCGTGCGCGGGAACTCGGCTTCGACGTGCGGGAGTTCTCCGCCGACCACTTCTTCGTCGGCCAGGCGGGGAAGGTGGGCGACGCCGCGGGGGAGTGGTTACTCGACGCGTTGTGAGGCGTCGCTGTCGCCTTGGTGGTAGCCAACCACGAGATTGACGACGACGGCCGTGACCGCCGTCGCGCCGACGAACACCCAGAAGGCGGCGCTGGCGGCGACGGCGACGTTCTCGCTCACGGCGTACAGCGTCGTGGCGGCGAAGGCGGCGAGTCCAATCGGCACGAGAAACGGGAGGTCACGCCACCGACCGCCGGCGTTGCGGTACTCGACGGCCGCCGCCCAGACGTTGCCGACGGTGAACTGGAAGATGACGAGGCCGAACAGTCCCGAGAGGGCGGCAGATAGCGGGTCGAGGCCGCGAGTCAGTTGGAGCGCCGTGCCGGCGAGAAACACAGCGAGCATCAGCGCGTGCCACGGTCGTAACTGAGCGGCGACGCGGTGGTGGAGGGCCATACGCGGACCACTCGGCAGGGTGACAAAAAGCCGTCGTCAGTTGTACTCCCGCCAGCGATACCCACACTCCTTGCACTTGAAAAAGCGCGTCGGCGGTTCGTCGGCCGCCCCCGTCTGTTTGATCGTGTACCACGCCACGGTGTGGCCACAGTCGTCACAGACGACGTCTTCGGAGGTGGGCTTCCCCTCGAAGTTCGCGCCCTCCTCCGTCTCGATGACGTCGTCGTCGCTCTGTTCTTCGGTCGAGACGAACTGCGCGGCCAACTCCTCGTCGCGGTCGGCGGTCGCGCCGCACGACGAGCACACCATCACGCCGTCGTCGGTGCGCATCATCGACCCGCACTCGTCACAGAACTGCATACCGCGCCACTACCGGGCGCGTGCCGGTAGGTGTTACGTGTCCGCCTCGGTCGCATCGGCGGCGTCGGCGGGCGTCGACTCCCCGGTGTCGGTCGCCTCGGTGGCGTCGTCCGTCTCGGCGTCTGCCACCACGGCTCCGAAGTTCGGTCGCCCGGTGTCGGTCACCATCGGACAGCCACGCACCCGGAATCGCCCGGCGTCGACGACTTCGACGATGTCGGTCCCCTCGTGGCCGCACGCGACAGCAGGTGGTGCAGAGAAGAACGGACACTGCTGGCAGTACTCGCGTTTGTCGACGACGTGTTCCGGGCGGGCGTCCTGCGCGTCGGCGGCGCGTGCGACCTCCTCGGCAGCCTCCCCCGACCCGAGCGGTTGGTCGTCCGTCTCGTCGAGTGTCCGCCAGAGGTCGTCTTCGTCGACGTCACCCACCTCGACGTGTTCGAAGAAGTCGTCGTCGGGGGTCTCCTCGCGGCGACGGCGGCGCTCGTCCACCCCGCGTGCGAGGTCGCTGAAGGGGGCCAAACTGTCGGCGTCTTCGGCGTCGACGTCTTCGGCGTCAGAGCCGTCGGCGTCGGTCGCATCCTCGGAGGTCGTGTCCTCGGGGGTCGCGAACGGGTTGTCGACGGTCGGCGGGTCGTCTCCGTCGGCGGCCGTGTCGGTCGAGTCGGTGTCGTCGGGGTCGTCGCTCATCTACATTCCCTCGAAGATGTCCGACGGGTCGGTCTCTTCGACCGTCTCACCCTCCAGCGCAGGGCGGTGGCCCACCGACAGCGACGGCGACCCGAGGAATCCCGATGCGGGTTCCACCGACTCGAAGGTCGCGGCACAGTGGGGACACTCGGGCACAGACAGCAGTGCCAACTGCACCGTCGCCCCGCAACTGTCGCAGGTGGCTTTGGTGATGCCGTGGCGATTCGCCTCCGTCTGTAACTCCTCAGCGGCCCGGCGCTGTGACTCGCGTGCCTCCTGTTTCGCGACGCGCGTTCGGAGGTCGGCGACGACCCGCGCGAGCGTCGAGAGTTTCGCGTCGTGGTCGTCGGTGGTGTCGGTGAGGTACTCCAACACCTCCTCGTAGTTATCGAAGCCCTCCTCGAACCGCGCTTCCAACGCCTCGACGTCCGTCCGAAGCGAGTCTAGGTCGGCGGCCAGCGAGTCGAGTTCGGCGTCGAGGCCCTCCAGCGACGCCAGCGAGTCGACCGCTTCCTGGAGGTCGGGGTGGTCGTGGTCGGCCTCGGCTTTCGCGTCGGCCTCGCGTTTGACCTGGATGACGCGCGAGCGAACGTCGTCGATTTTCTCGTCCAGGTCGTCGTCGAGTGCTTGTACCCGCCGGTCGAGGTCGGCAATCTGGTCGGTGAGGTCGTCCGGTGCCGCCGCTGTGTCGCCAAGCGTGTCGGGCGTGGGAAGCGAGTCGGCCTCTGCGTCGAGTAATCGCGACACCGAGACCGCCCGTGCGAGCACCTCTTGGGGAGCACGCCCGGTCTCCTCGGCCCGTGAGTACACCCACTCTTGAAGGGCATCCGGAAGCCCCTCGACCTGCTCTCCGGCCATCTACGGGTGAGTAGTGAGCCGCTACATAAATACTACCGGCCCAGTTATCGGCGCTCGTACTCAGGAGACGCGTTCGCTCGGAGTTAGCGAATCTTGCGCACGTCGCTGATGTCGAGGCCGCCGTCGTGAATCTCCGTCTCGAAGCGGACGATGTTCTCTTTTTCCAACTGCGAGAGGACGCCCCGGAACTCGCGAACGATCATCGTGCGGCCGCGCTTCGACCCGCCGGACTCCCAGTTGAACTCCAGCGTGCCGCCGCTGCCGTCCATCAGTTGGCCGAACTGCTGGTCGGTGATCGTGTCGGTGTTGACGACGGCGAGGAGGAGACCGCCCCACGAGTGGACCGCCTTCGCGAGGCCGCGCACGAGCATCGCCACGTCGCTCCACTCCACCTCGCCGCCGGACGCGCCGACGAGGTCGGTGATCGAGTCGACGACGACGAGGTTGCCCGCCGCACGCTGGGTCAGGTGTTCGCCGAACGCCGAGAGGACGCCGTCGCGGTTGCCCGCCTTCCCGAGGTCGGTGATCGAACTCGTCGTGCCCATATACCACTCGCGGGGGATCGACGAGAGTTGGAAGTACTCCGGCGAGAGGTCGACGAACTCGATAGCCTCGATGGCCGGGTCGACGATCTCGTCGGCCATCGTGTAGCGTAGTTCGCGTTCGATGAAGTCCTGTCCGTTCGTAAACGAGAGGTAGTGAACTGACGGTGGCACCGTCGCCTCCTCTCCCATCTCACCGTAGTAGAGGTCGAACGTCTCGCTGTCGGCGTTCGCGAGTGCGTTCATTGCGGCGCTCGTGTAGGCGAACTCACGAGCGCCTGCCCCCGACTCGCCGGCGACGAGCACGACGCTCCCCTCGGGTGCGCCGCCGCCGAGCACCCGGTCGAGTTGGCCGACGCCGAACGGGATCCGATCCATAGGCCACCTCACTCGGGGGCGTGCTTAGGCGTTGTGCCGAGTGAGCGGGGAGCACTCACGTCCCACTCCGCCTGCAACCACTCACCCGCCTGCCGCCACTCACTCGTCGGCCGGCCGGACCGTCGCTCCCCGATTCCGCGCCGAGACGACCCGGACGCTACCGTCGACGCCCGCCGCCGACAACGCCGCCTCGCCTGCTGCCCGTGCGGCGTCCGCGCGGTCGGCGTCGGTGACGCCGTACACCGTCGGCCCCCACGAGGACTGTCCCGCGCCGAACACCGCGGGGTCGTCGTCGAGCGTCGCGACGACGTCGCCCACGGGCGGGCGGTAGACGCCGCCCTGTTCGTCCGCGAACCACGCGCCGTTGAGCCGACCGACCTCCGCGACGGCCTCGCCGAACCGTTCCGCTGATCCCTCGGCGACGGCCGGGAGGAGGCGCCGTTGGATCACGCCCGAGACGCGGTCGGCGACCGCCGGGTCGGCCTCTTCGACGGCGTTTCTGATCGACGAATCCTCGTCGTCGCCGGAGCGTCCGGGGTCGACCGCGGGAACGACGAGGAGGAATCGCCAGTCGTCGGGGATAGTGTGGTGCGCCGCGACCGCCGGCACCTGCCACTCCCCGTCGGCCGGGCGTGCGGTGGTGAACCGGCCGGTTGGGTGACCCGCGTCGAGGACGAACCCGCCGCGTTCGAACGTCGCGACGCCGACACCCGAGCGGCCACCCCGTCCGAGCGAGGGGGCGCGATCGCGAACCGCCGGGTCGAGGCCGTGTGCGCGGGCGACGCCTGCGAGCGTCGCCAACGCGAGTTGGGTACCGCTGCCGAGTCCTCGGTGGCGCGGGAGTTCCTCGTGAACCGTGACGCGTGCACCCGCGACGCCGAGGAGGCCGCACGCGCGAGCGGCGTACTCGGCGACCTCGTCGTGGTCGGCGTCGACGCCGGCGGCGGGCGTACACGTCAGCCGAACGCGGGGGCCATCGATCGCGACGCCGGCCGCACCGTACAGCCGTTCGTGTGCCAGCGAGAGGTTGCCGAAGCCGAAGTGGAGGCGTGCGCCAGACTCGACCGTCACCGAACGAGTCGCGTTCGGTCGGTCGGAGTTCCTGTCGCCGGTGTGGTCGGCGTCGCGTCCCATCGTGTCTCGACTCGTGGTAGGTCGGTGGCCGTGGTGTCGGTTTCGACAGCGGACAATACGGACGGCGACGTGCGGGTGGCGGGAGTGGAACCCGGAAGCGTTACAGCGACTCCGCGAGCGTCTCGCCGAGTTCGATGCCGTCCCAGACGGCTTCGTGGGCGCGCGCCTCCCCCGCGACCCAGTCGCCGGCGACGAACAGGCCCGCGTCGCGTGCGTCGGCGACGGCGTCCGCCTCCGGCGAGAGTGCGTCGTCCGGGAGCGCGTACCGCCAGCCCTGGTCGTCGACCCAGTCGGGGTCTGTGAGGCGGTCGTCGCCCACCACGTCGGCGATCTGCGCGGCCGCGGCGTCGGCAGCCTCCTCTAGGGGGTCGTCGTAGTGAGCGGTCGACCACGCGGGACTCATCTGTGCGATGAGCAGCGACTCACCCTCGGGGACGTGCCCGCGCTTGCACTCCTCACGTGCGATCCACCCGACCTCGTGGGCTTTGTCCGCGTTGACGACCGCGTACCACGGCACGTCCAGCGGGAAGTCGTAGTGCAACACGAGCGTCCGAATCGTGCGGAACTCGACGGCGTCGACCGCGTCGTGAAGCGCGGTCAGCGTGTCCTCGCCGTCTGCCCACTCGGTCGCAGCCAGCAGGTCCGCGGTCTGTGGGGCAGGGGGCGTGAGCAGGAGGGCGTCGAACGGGCCGTGGTCGTCGCCGTCGGTGTCGGTGACCGTCCACGTCCCGTCGGTTCGCGCCAGCGACTCGGCGCGAGTGGTCTTGCGTACCGCCGCGTCTGTCGCCGCGAGGAGGCGCTTGGCGAACTGGGTGATGCCCGCCTCCCACGTGTACTTGTGCTCCTCCTGCCGGTCGCTCGCCGCGATGTCGCCGGACTCGTCGAACGTCCACACGGGCCCGTCGATGTCGACGAGACCGTCGGTCCCGAGGTCTTCCAGAAGGCCGACCGTCCGGTCGTCGGCGTCTTTCACGTAGTTCGCGCCGTGGTCGTATCGACAGTCGTTGCCGCGGCGGGTCGCCGCCCGACCGCCGACGCCACGGGACTTCTCCAACAGCGTCACGTCGTGGTCCGTGTCGCGAAGCGCGTACGCCGCTCCCGACCCCGCGAGGCCCGCGCCGATGATGCCGATGTCTGCCATCGTGGGACCCACGGGCGGGAACGCCGTATCGCTTGCGGGCGGTCGCGTCGGGTGGCCGAGCATCCCGGAGACGCTTCCGACTCGTGTGAAAGCCTTAAGAAGAGAGCCCCGTCACTATCGGCAATGGTGTACGACGCTATCGTCTTCGACAACGACGGGGTCCTCGTCGGCCGGACCAGATACGACGTCCTCCACGAGGCCGCCTGGGACGCCTTCGACGCCCTCTCGGTGGCGGACCCCGACCCCGAGCACGTCGAGTCGATGGTCGTCGGCGTCTCCCCCGCACAGGTCGAAGACGTCTGTTCGACGTACGACCTCACGCCGCGGGAGTTCTGGGCGATGCGCGACCGGACGGCCTTCGAGGCACAGCGCCGCGAAGTCCACGCCGGAAACAAGCGCCTGTACGACGACATCGACGTCCTCCGCGACCTGTCGGCCCCGCTTGGTATCGTCTCCTCGAACCAACACGAGACCGTCGAGTTCCTCCTCGACCACTTCGGCGTCTCGGACCTCTTCGACACCGCCTACGGACGAGAGCCGACCGTCGAGAGCCTCCGGTTGAAGAAGCCCAACAGCCACTACATCGACCGCGCACTCGACGATTTAGACGCCGAGACGGCCCTGTTCGTCGGCGACAACGAGTCCGACATCGAGGCCGCGAACAACGCCGGCATCGACTCGGCGTTCATCCGCCGCCCCCACCGGACCGACTGGAACCTCTCGGTCACCCCCACCTACGACATCGACGACCTGACCGACTTACAGGCCATCTGTCTCTGAGACGGTCGGAAACCGAGGTGCTCCGAGACACCCACAGACCTATCGCGTGGTGGTGAGTCGGTGGTGTGAGTGCCCGTTCTCGTCTCGTTTACCCTGCCGGCCGACGCGTTCGCGTTCGCGGCCGCGGTCAACCGCGACCGCGACCTCCGGGTCCACTTCGACCGCGTCGTGCCAGTCGGCGACACCGCGCTCCCTTCGTTTTGGCTCACCCGGGGCGACCGGGCCACGTTCGAGGACGCCGTCGCCGACGACCCCGCCGTCGACCGACTCAATCGAGTGGAATCGACCGACGGCCGGCACCGCTACCGCGCCCGGTGGGCCGGCGACGACGACCTCCTCGCGGCCGTCATCGAGGCGGACGCGACGATGCTAGAGGCGCGACTCAACGACGGCATCTGGTCGTTCCGCCTCCGCTTCGACGAGGCTGCCGAGACCAAGCCATTCCATCGACGGTGTCACGAACACGAGATTCCGGTCGATATCACCCGCGTCGTCACCCTCGACGACGCCGACGAACGCGCCGAGTACGGCCTCACCGAGCGCCAACACGAGACGCTGGTCGCGGCCTACGAGGCGGGGTACTTCAAGCGCCCGCGGGAGGCGACGCTCGCGGATCTGAGTGCCGAACTCGGCGTCACCGAACAGGCCGTTTCCCGACGAATTGGACTCGGACTCGACGCACTGTTGGGCGCGAGCATCGCACACAACTGACGCCCCCTGATAAACGAGTTGTCACGTCAACCAGAACGTTCTGTGGCGGTGCCAGCGAACTACTGCTCAGACCGACGGCTGCCAAGCGCGCTGTTGGTCGCCCGGCATCCCCCCGTCCGGCGTCGGCACCAGCGACGCCGCGACGGACTGGATCGGTCGCCGACCGCCACCTGCCCGGCCCCGGCGGTCGCGACCGCCCATCCCAACTCGCCACCCCAGCGAGCCACGGCCAGTCACCTCGTCGAGACCGTCGATCCTTTCCTCACGAGCGGTGAAGCCGTCGTATGGATCTGGCGTTCCCGCCCGTCGGCCTCGGCACGATGGGCCTCGACGGCGACGACGGCGCACGGTCGGTCGAAACGGCGCTCGACGTTGGCTACCGACACCTCGACACCGCGCAGGTGTACGAGAACGAGGCGACCGTCGGCGACGGCCTCGCCCGCAGCGACGTCGACCGCGACGACCTCCTCGTCGCCTCGAAGACGTGGATCGACCGCCTCGCGCCCGCCGACGTCCGGCCCTCGACCGAGGCGAGTCTCGACCGCCTCGGCCTCGACACGCTCGACCTCCTGTACGTCCATCGACCGAAGGGTGGCTACGACCCGGAAGGCACGCTCGCCGCCTTCGACGAACTCGTCGACGATGGCCTCGTCCGCGGGGTCGGCGTCTCCAACTTCGAGGTCGACGAACTCGACGAGGCGATAGCCCGCCTCGACGCGCCGCTTTCGGCCCACCAGACGGAGTACCACCCGTTGTTCCAGCGCCCCGCGCTCCGAGAGCACGCCGTCGACCACGGCTACACGCTGGTCGCGTACTCGCCGCTGGCGGGCGGCCGAGTGCGGGAGGTGGCTGAAGTGTGCGCGGTCGCAGAGAAACACGACACGACGCCCGAGGCCGTGAGCATCGCGTGGCTCACCGACAAGGACGGCGCCGTCACCGTCCCGAAGGCGTCGAGCGAACGTCACCTGCGTGCGAACCTCGCGGCGGCCGACCTGACGCTCGACCCCGAGGACCACGAGCGAATCGACGGCATCGACCGCGAGGAGGAGTTGTTCCCGGAGTAGTCTCACGGGTGAGCGACCGGCAGCGCCCGTGGGTTGATGCGTCTGCGGCACCAGTATCTGGTATGAGCGACTCCGCAGAGACGACGCCCGAGGACCTCCCCGAGAGCGACGAGGAGTGGCGCGAGCGACTGACCGACGAGGAGTACCGCATCCTCCGCGAGCAGGGGACCGAGGCGCGCTTCTCCGGCGAGCACGTCGACCGAAAAGACGACGGCGTGTACAAGTGCGCTGGCTGTGGCACCGTCATCTTCGAGTCGGAGACCAAGTACGACTCCGGATGTGGCTGGCCGAGTTTCTACGCCGCCGACGACTCGAAGGTGCGCCTCCTCGACGACCACAGCCACGGGATGACGCGCGTCGAGGTTCGGTGTGGCACCTGCGACGGCCACCTCGGCCACGTGTTCCAAGACGGCCCCGAACCGACCGGCGAACGGTTCTGCATCAACTCCGTCGCCATCGACTTCGAGGCCGACGAGTAAGCCAGCGCGGGCGGCAGCGGTCGCGGTCCGCGCCCACTGCACAGCCACCGGCGGGCTTTTCTCGCGACCGTCCGACCCCGGCGTATGACCGACGCTCCCACCCTCCTGTTCGCGCACACGGTCGGCCCCGACCGGGGCACGGCCCTCCGCGACCGCCTCGTCGACGCCGACGTTCCCGCCGACCGCGTCGTCGCCGCGGCGACGCCCGCCGAGACGGACGCACACATCGCCGACGCCGAGGGTGTCGTCCTCGGCCGTCTGCCGGACGATTTCCTCGACCGCGCCGACTCCCTGCGGTGGATCCAGACGCTCTCCTCGGGCACCGACTACCTCCCGAAATCCGACCTCGAAGCCCGCGGCCTCGCGGTGACGAACGCCGCGGGCGTCCACGCCGAACCCATCGGCGAACAGGTGCTCGCGTACATACTCTCCTTCGAACGCAACCTCCACACGCTCGCCCGCCAGCAGGCAGAAAATCGCTGGGAGCGCCGCGAGGGTGGCGAATTGCGCGGCAAAACCGTCGGTATCGTCGGCGTCGGCGCTATCGGCACGCGCGTCGCGGAACTGACCTCGGCGCTGGGGATGGACGTGTGGGGCGTGAAACGCGACCTCGACACGATGCCGGAGTCGGTCGACGAGGCGCGCACGCCCGCCAATCTCCACGAGGTGTGCCTCGCCGCCGACTACCTCGTCCTCGCGTGTCCCCTGACCGACGAGACGGAGGGCCTCATCGGCGGCGACGAGTTGCGCCTCCTCGGCGAGGACGGCGTCCTCGTCAACGTCGCCCGCGGCGCGGTGTGCAAGCAAGCGCATCTCGTCGGAGCACTGCGCTCACACCTGATCCGCGGGGCCGCCCTCGACGTGTTCGAGGAGGAACCGCTGCCTGCGGACTCGCGGCTGTGGGATCTGTCGAACGTCATCGTCACGCCGCACATGGCGGGGAGCACGCCACACAAGACCGAACGGTGGACAGCGATTATCGCGGAGAACTACCGCCGACTGGCCGATGACGACCTCGACGGGATGCGAAATCGCGTGCTGTGAGCGGGTGAGATGGGTGCGGCGGGAGTCGGCGGGGGCGGCGACCGCGCCGCTACACACCGCTCAGTGGGTCAACACGAGCAGTCGCTCGTCGGTTCGAGCGAGACAGATGGGACCGCTCGGTGCAGAATCGAACGTCACCGTCTCGTCGTCGCTGACGAACAGGCGGTCGAACGGGGTGCCACAGGCCGGACAGCCGAGTTCTGCGCGGTTCTCCAGCGACATCGATCCGGCGTCCTGCCGCAGGAGTTTCAACTTGCTCCGGTAGTCGTGGACGTCGAAACCGTCGGAGATGTCGAGCCGCGTCATACTCGGTGGCGGTCGCTGCACGGAAAGTAGGTTCCGCCCCGAAATTCAGGTGTGAGACTCCGCGCGGCCGCGAGAGAAGTCCGCAGAGATGGCAGCAAGTCGCGTGCTTACGTCAGGCGGGCGAACGCGAGGTTGCCCGAGATGTTGTGGACGTACGCCTGGACGGTTTGTCCCTCCTGTGCGCCGGAGACGAAGATGGTGAACTTGCCCTTCTCCGCGACGCCGTCGCCCTTGCGGCCGGTGCCGGTGATCTCCAGTTCGTACGTCTTGCCCTCCTCGATGTCGGGGCCCTGCGAGTGCTGAGACGCCGCCGAAGAACGCTTCTGGACGGGCCGGAACGCACCACACGCCTGACAGCGCAACATTCGGACGCCGTCTTCGGTCTTGAGGACGGTGTCGGGGAGGCCACACTCCGAGCAGGTGACGAACTCGGCGACGTACTCGTCGATGGCCTCGGTGAAGTCCGCGATGGAGAACGACCCGTTGTACCGGGCGACGCCGTCCTCGTACTGGCCGTTCGTCCCCAGTTGTCGCTGGATGGCGCTGTGGAGGTGTTCGGCGTCTCGCGAGAGAGCGTCTGCGATGTTCGAGAGGTTCGTCAGGCGCGTGAACGCCCCGTCGGTCTGTCCCTCGGGGTCGGGTACCTGCAAGCGGTCGCCGGCGTCCGCGGGTGTGTCGGGTAACTCGCCGTAGGCTCTGTCGAGTGCGTCTGCGTAGTTCATAGACGAGGGAAGGGAGTTCGACGTATAGGGCTTCCGAGATAGACAGTACCGTGGATCGCGCCGGATCGACAGACTCCGTCGGGGTTGCCGAAACTGTCGTCGGTCCCGCCCTTCTTCGATGTTCCACTCGAACCGATCCCGTGTGATGCCCGTGTGAACGGACGACACAGGAGCCGTGCAGTAGAAAGCCGTTTCACTCGGCGCGGCAAGCGCGGGTAATGAGCTACAAGATCGGTCTCGTCGGCAAGCCGTCCGTCGGGAAGTCGAGTTTCTTCAACGCGGCGACGATGAACGACGTGCCCGAGGGTGCGTACCCGTTCACGACCATCGATCCCAGCGTCGGCGAGGCGTACGTCGGCGTCGACTGTCCGGCCCCGGAGTTCGAGGAGACGTGCGAACCGAACCACGGCTTCTGTCGCGAGGACACCCGGTTCGTTCCCGTCAAACTCGTCGACGTGGCGGGCCTCATCCCCGGCGCACACGAGGGCAACGGCCTCGGCAACCAGTTCCTCTCTGACCTGAACGAGGCGGACGTCCTCATCCACGTCGTCGACTTCTCGGGGACGACCGACATCGAGGGTGAACCGACCGAGGGCCACGACCCGCGCGAGGACATCGACTTCCTCGAGAACGAACTCGACCAGTGGTACCTCGACATCTTACAGAAGGGCATCGAGAAGTTCGAGTCGATGTATCAGGGACCGAACCCCGGCGACGAGACGGGCGTCGAGGAGGTCCTCGCCGAGCAGATGAGCGCCTTCCGCACGAACAAAGACGAGATCAAACAGACGATCCTTGCGCTGGATCTGGATCTGGACCCCGAGACGTGGGACGACGACGACCGCTTCGACCTCGCCCGCGAGATTCGCAAGCGGACGAAGCCGATGGTTGTCGCCGCGAACAAGATGGACACGCCCGCCGCCAGCGACAACTACGAGGCGGTCACGAGCGACCCCGAGTACGAACACCTCACGGTTGTCCCCACGAGCGCACACGCCGAAGGGTCGCTGAAGAAGGCCGACGAGGCGGGCGTCGTCGAGTACACGCAGGGCGACGACGACTTCGACATCGTCGGCGACGTGAGCGACGACCAACAACAGGGGCTGGAAGTGATCCGCGAGTTCGTCACCGAGTACGACGGCACGGGCGTCCAGCAGGTGATCGAGACGGCGCTGTTCGAGGAACTCGACGCGAAGGCAGTCTTCCCCGGGAGTGCGAACGGCAACTGGAGCAAGGGACCGTTCCGCGACTGCTTCGTCCTGCCCGGCCACGCGACGGCCGAGGACTTCGCGTACACGCTCCACTCCGACATCGGCGAGGGCTTCCTCCACGGCATCGACTGTCGGAGCGGTCGGCAGGTCGGTGCCGACACCGTCCTCGACCACCGCGACGTGGTCGAGGTCATCACCACCGGGTAGCCGCGAATCGCTGGCGCGTCGCGGATTGGCGCCCGTACGCTCGCCTTACGTGCTGACAACGTCGGACGAGGCGACCTTACCGACCGACTGCACCGCGTGTCATCGTGTGAACGTGTCGCATCCGCCGCCCGAGAGACGACGGGGTCGCTCCCGGTCGTAATCCGAACGTGTCGGGTCGCGCTCACATCCATAACAAAGCGGTGCGCGTGGGACGGTTGGACCCGTATGACACGACGAACAGTGTCGCGGCGACAGTTTGCAGCAGTGCTCGGGACAGCCGTCGGTGTCGGCCTCGCAGGATGTGGAGGCACGACGGGGAACAACAGCACGAACGCGACGAACGGAACGGTCGGAACCGTCGAGGAGATGACCGAAGGAGACGAAGAGACGGAGGGCTCACCCACCGAGACGCCCGAACCGCCGGAGACGACTGACGACCCGGCGGCGGCCGTCGAGGAGGGCAACGCGGTCGTGCGGATCGCACACCTCTCGCCGGACGCGCCCAATGTGGACGTGTCCGTCGGCGGGGCAGAGATTCTCACCGACGTCGCGTACGGCACGGTGAGCGACTACTACGTCCTCGAACCGAGTACGTACGCGGTCGCTGTCGCGCCGACCGGCGAGGACGACGCCGTCTTCGAACAGGACGTAGAGTTCACCAGCGGCGCGTTCACCGTCGGCGCCCTCGGTGAACTGGCCGAGCAGCGACAGTCGTTCGCCGTCGAGGCGTTCGAGGACCGCGTCGAAGCGCCCGACGCAGAGACTGCGGCCGTCAGAGTCGTCCACGCCTCGCCCGACGCGCCAGCCGTGAGCGTCGCCGTCCAAGGTGGCGACACACTCGTCGAGGAAGTGGCGTTCGGCGAGGCCAGCGACTACGTGGAGGTCCCCGCTGGTGACTACACGCTCGACATCGCCGTCGCGGGCGGCGGTGGCGACGCCGGAACCGAGACGGCGGGCGGCGATGAGACGGGCACAGAGACCGGAAACGAGACCGACGGCGGTACCGACACCGGCACGGCGGCCGAGACGGTCGCGCCCGGAACCGTCGTCGCGTCCGCCGACGTGTCGCTGCCTGGTGCCTCTGTGGCGTCGGCGTTCGCGACCGGGTACGTCTCTCCCGATGGCGAAGCGGCCGACGCCCCGTTCGAGGTCCTCACGACCGTCGACGCGACGGCGTCGGAAGACGAAACTGGGACGGCTGAGGGAACCGAGACCGGAACCGAAAGCGGAACTGAGGCCGGGACGGAGAGCGGAACCGAAAGCGGAACTGAGGCCGGAACCGAAGCGGCCTGACAGCGTCACTGCGTGACGACCGTCTCGGCGTTCTTTTTGTCCCGACTGACGCGAAGCCATCGGCTCACGACTGAAGTGCGTCTCGAAGAAAGCGGTCCACAGTGTGTCGCCGTGTGGCGACGGTGTGAAACTTAGTTGCGAACGACGTTCGTCGCGCGGGGGCCCTTGGGAGCCTGCTCGATGTCGAAGTCGATCTCAGTACCTTCGGTCAGATCCTCGCCGCCGACATCCTCCATGTGGAAGAACACGTCGTCGTCCGAGTCGTCAGTCGAGATGAAACCGTAGCCGCCAGTGTCGTTGAAGAAGTCAACCTTACCGTTTGCCATTGCAACTAAACGAATGGCCCTGAATGGGATAAGACTTGGGTATTTGTTTTGCAGACCCGATTTATGCTAAACGAATATTCTGCGAGAAGCTACTTCTGTGTACATTTGACCAAGCACATTTGGTTTCACGTCGATTCGGTGCCCAATCCGTCACAACCACCGGTTGCTTCGACGGATACGGAGATACACCGGTGACTCTGTTGGTGGCTCCGTTGGCGTGACTGTCGGCGGGCCGTGCGAACGAAATGCTCGATTTCTCGCTACACGACGCACTTACTGCTACCGGGGGTGACGGTCGGCGATACTCGAACAGCGACCCCGCTGTGCACGTACGCCGACGTTACGAACAAGGCGTAAATCGGTAAGAGACGCCCCGAAACCGCCGACCAGCGCATAACAATCCCCGAACAGACATATCAATAATGTGCGATGCGACAGCAACTGACAGCAAGACTCGCGGTGGTACTCGCGGCGGTACTCGTGGGAAGCGTCGTTCTCACGGGAGCGGCGTTCGCGGGCCCTACCGCGTCGGCACCACAGCCGACAGCGAACGTAGCGGTACAGGAAGACGGACCGACCACACAGGAGACGGCGTATCTTCGGATCGTCCACGCCTCACCTGACGCGCCCGCCGTCGACGTACTCGTGAACAACGAGACCGTCGCCGACGATCTCGCGTTCGGCAATTCAACCGGCTACCTCGAAGTCGGGGCCGGTGACTACAACGTCACCGTGACGACTGCCGACGGCGAGACGGTCGTGTACGAGGGATCGCTCACGGTGCCGCCGCGTTCTATCACGACCATCGCCGCCAGCGGTGAGGTCGGTGAGAACGCGACGGAGCCGTTCGATCTGGTGACCTACTCGGACGACGCGTACACGCCCGAGGAAGAGGAGGCCGCCATCTCGGTGATCCACCTCTCGCCTGACGCGCCCGCCGTCGACGTGACCGTCGAAGGCACGGACGTCGTCCTCGCGGACAACGTCTCCTTCGGCGACGCGACCGACTACTTGACTGTGCCCGAGGGCGAGTACACCGTCGAGATTCGCGCGGCGAGTGAGGACAACAACGGCACCGTCGTCGCGACTGTCGACGTGGAACTCGACGAGGAGACTGCCTACACCGCCTACGCGGTCGGCTACCTCGACCCGCCGAGTGAGAACGCCAGCAGCTTCGGCGTGCTCCTCACCGAAGACGCGACGCGAACCGTCGAACTCCCCGACGGGCCAAACGGCCCACCCGTGGACCCAGGACCGCCAGAGGACCCTGGACCGGACGGTGACGACGACGATGATGACGAAGACGACGAGGACGAAGACGAAGAGGACGAGAACGACGAAGGCGAGGAGGAGGAAGAGAGCGAAGAGTGATCTGACGACCCTGCCGACGACCTGATCGACCGCACCGACCGACCACCCCGCGACCCGACCGGGACGACCCCCGGTTGCGGGGTTACTCCGACGACTCGTACTCCTGATAGATGACGCTCCCGCACGCCTTACAGTGTGAGGCGTCGGGGTCGTGACCCGTGAGTCCGCAGTTGGGGCACGTCACGTCGACTCGACCCTCGCTCGTCCACGCTTTGACGATCTTGCCCGCCTGCCACGGGACGAGGACGATCGCCGCGAGGATACCGGCGACCGTCACCCACCGGCCCGCGACGGTCATCGGGACGATGTCGCCGAAGCCGACCGTCGTGAGCGCGACGACCATGTAGTAGAACGCGTCGCCGAAGTTGTCGACGCCGGGGTTGGCCGCCGCCTCGGCGCTGTAGAACAGCCCACTCGCGACGAAGAAGATGACCAACACGGTGAGCAGGAACTTCATCGCTCGCAGCGCACCCGCGGAGACGGTCCCGAAGAAGAACTCCTCGTCGCGTGTGAACCGATAGAATCGCAGTACGCGGATCGCACGCACGACACGCAGGAACCCGACGTTCACTCCGACGAGCGGCCCGACCGTGAGTGCGGCGACGATTGTTGGTAACACCGACAGCAGGTCGACGACCGTGTACGGGTCGAAGAACTCCGCCACGCGATTCTCCGCACCGTACAGGCGGAGGACGTACTCGACGACGAATATCGCGGCGATACCCACTTCCAGCGACCAGAGTGCATCTCGCGTGCCCGCCGAGATATCGTACGTCTGCGCGACGAACACGCCGACGAACACGAGGTTCAACAGCAACAGTGCCACGTCGATGGCCCGACCCAGCAGCGTCTTGTGGTCCAAGAGGTAGAATCGGACCCGTTCGCGGGGAGCCGTGGGCGGGCGCTCGGTGGCACGTCCGGCCATACCGCACGTGTGTTCGCGGGCAGTAAAGAAGTACCAGAAGTGAACGCGACCAGAGCCGTCCTGTCTCTCGCGTGTCGTCGTCACGCCGGCGGCGACGGTGGCTCCGCTGCGAGTGTCTCGACGAGCGACTTCAGGAACGCCAGCGCGATGGGGCCGACGAACAGACCGACGAAGCCGACAGTGAGGACGCCGCCGAAGATGCCGAGCACCATCAGTCCCGGACTAACGTGCGCCTCGCGGCCCGTGATGATGGGCCGGAGGTAGTTGTCCGAGAGACTGATCACCGCCGCGCCGAGGACGAACACGACCACGGCGTCGACCGGGCGGCCCGTGACCGCGAGGAAGACGCTCATCGGCAGCCACACCACCGACGCACCAATCATCGGGAGCAGCGACAGCAGCGTCGTCACGACGACCCAGAACACGACGTTGTCGACGCCGACGAGGAGGAACACCAGCCCCGTGAGCACACCCTGTACCAACGCCACGGCGACGTTGCCGACGACGACGCCCCACGTGATGCGGTCAAGATCACGGCGGAGCGACGCCTGCACGGCCGGGTCGACCGGAACGACGGCCGTGACCCACGCGAGCAGTCGATCGCCGTCTTTCAGTAGGTAGTACACGACGAACAGTAGCACCGTCAGCCCGACGAGCACCTCCGTCACGCCGCCGAACAGCCCCAACAGTGTTCCGAGTCCGGCACCCAGTTCCTGCCGGGTCAGTTCCTGCAGTTCACCCCGGAGGTCGAAGCCGCCGGCGGCCGCCAGCGCGTCGAGTTCTCGAAGCCCGAACTCGCCCGCCAGCAGCGCCTCGCGAACCCGCATCGCCTCGCGCAGGGCGACCCCGAGCACGAGGCCGACTGGAACGACGACTGCGACGACCGACACCGCGAGCAACAGCGCGGCCGACAGTCGCTCGTCGGTCCGTCGCGACAGCCGACGGTGGATGGGGTAGAGGACGTACGCGAGCAGCGCCGCCGCGAGGACGTACTCGACGAGCGGGAACACCATCGCGACCGCGACCAGCGCGACGGCTACCGTCGCTGCGAGCAGTACCGTGTGCTGCTTGCTCACGGAGGTACACACGCGGGGAGTCGGCATAGCACCCCGCGACGATACCCGAGTCGCTGGAGTCCGAATCCAGGGCCTCGGTCGCGGAGTGTCGCCCGTGTCGAGTTGCCACCACCACCCACCCGAACCGCTTTGTGCGACACCGACGCAGCACGGGTAGGCGGATGGGACGACGCGACGACGTCGAGCGACTGTACGACATCTTGGAGCGCGTCAGCGACGCAGTCGGTGGTCCCCGTCGCTTGGGCGACTGTGACGGGTATCTGGACTGGCCCGAACGCGGCGTGTACGTGTTTCTCGAACCCGGAGCGCGTCGACGCGACGGCCGCCGTCGCGTCACGCGGGTCGGCACGCACGCCGTCTCTACTGGGAGCGGAACGACGCTGTGGAATCGGCTCAAACAGCACTACGGGACCGGCGCGGGGAGTTCTGATCACCCGCACGGCGGCAACCACCGCGGATCGGTGTACCGCCTTCGAGTGGGCGAGGCGCTCATCGAACGGTACGGCTTGCACGACCGCTACCCCGACTGGGGCACCCGAACCGCGTCGCTGGACCGCGACCGCACGACCGTCCGCGAGGAGGAGTATCCGCTGGAACGCCGCGTGAGTGCGTACATCCGCGACCAGCCGTTCCTGTGGGTCGCCGTCGACGACGAACCCGGCCCGGACAGCGACCGGGCGCTCGTCGAGCGAACGCTCATCGCGCTTCTCAGCAACACAGACAGGGAACAGATCGACCGCCGACCGGCCCACTGGCTGGGTCACCACAGTCGCAGTCCCGCGATCCGCGCGTCGGGACTGTGGAACGTCGACCACGTCGGCGACGACTACGACCCCGCCGGTCTCGACCGATTGGCGGCGGCGGTGGAGGAGACGGAACCGCTGTGATTATGGGGTAGAACCCGTCGCCCGTTAGCGACGTACGCACCGTTCGTTCGGAACTGGCTACGGTCGAAAACGCTGGCCTCGGCACTCATAGGGCTCGTCACGGCACCGGTGCCACCCAGGCTCTGAGCGGTCGCCTCGTCATCGGCCACCCACACCTACCGCCCGCCCCCGCAAGTGCGTTACTCCTCTGTGTCGCGGCCAACAGTTACCCCGACGCGGGCCGTGCCCCGAGTAATGAGTAGTTCGCCGTCGCTCGACAGCCTCCGCTTGAGCAAGCCGGAGACGGCCGTGTTCGTCTCCGGCGTCGCGAGTATGGGACTAGAGATACTCGCCGGGCGGATGATCGCCCCGCAGTTTGGTAGCAGCATCTACACGTGGGGCACCATCATCGGCGTCTTCCTCGCGGCGCTGAGTTACGGCTACCACCGCGGCGGCAAGCAGGCCGCACAGCAGGCGACGAACGGCCGGATGGCCCGCGTGTTCCTGATCACCGCGGCGTACGTCGCCGGCCTCATCCTCGTCGGTGACATCCTCCTGCGCTCGGCCTCCGGGTTCCCCCTGCCCAGCCGAATCGCGTCGCTGCCGGCGGTCGTCCTCCTGTTTGGCCCGCCCACCTACCTGCTGGGGTACGTCAGCCCGTGCGCCGCAGAGTTGTCCGCGAAAGAGGGCATCGGCGAGGCGTCCGGTCACGTCTACATGCTTGGGACCGTCGGCAGCATCGTCGGCGCGTTCGCGACGACGTACCTGCTCGTCCCGTCGCTCGGCATCAACCAAATTGCGCTCGTCTTCGGCGTCCTCTCGGTGGTGACGGCGCTCGTGATCAGCCGCCCGATCAGCCGAGACCGCGCTGCAGTCACTGGGTTCGTCGCCCTGTTGTTGATCACGTCGGCAGCGACGGGCGCGGCGGGGTACACCGTCGAGGGGCAGGTGGTCTACGAGACGCAGACGCCGTACCAACACCTCCAGGTCGTTGACCTCGGTGACACGCGCACGCTGTATCTCGACGGGCAGCGACACAGCGCGATGGATCTGGAGGACCCGAACCGGCACGTGTTCTCGTACACCCGCTACTTCCACCTCCCGATGCTGTTCGCCGACGACCCCGACGAGATAGACCGGGTGCTGTTCATCGGCGGCGGTGGCTTCACCGGCCCGAAGCGATTTGTCGAAGACTACGACGTGACCGTCGACGTGGCGGAAATCGACCCCGAGGTCGTCGACACGGCGAAAGCGTACTTCGGCGTCGAGGAGTCGCCGCGCCTGCAGATTCACACCGAGGGCGGGCGACAGTACCTCCGCGAGACGAACCACACGTACGACCTCATCGTCCTCGACGCCTACCAGAAAGACAAGGTGCCGTTCGAGTTGACGACGGTGGAGTTCATGCGACTGGCACGCGACCGCCTCGACGAGGACGGCATCCTCTTCGCGAACGTCGTCTCGGCGGCGAGCGGTCCCGCATCACAGTTCTACCGCGCCGAGTATCGCACGATGAACGCGGTGTTCCCGCAGGTGTACGGCTTCCCGACGCTCGGCGGTCCCGTGGTCCAGAACGTCGAAGTCGTTGCCACGAAAAACGGCACCCGACTCTCCGAGGCGACGCTGTTGGATCGCAACGCCCGCCGCGACATCGGCATCGGCCTCGACGAGGAGATACGGACGCTCGCTCCGCCGCCGCGCACCGACGACGTGCCCCGCCTGCGCGACGACCGGGCACCGGTTGACAGCCTCCTCGATCCGATGGTAGGCCAGCGATACGTGATCCAGGAGACGAACGAGAGCAATTCGCCGCCCGCGAACGCCCGACCGGCGATCCGTATCGACGCCGCACGGCCGCCGTCGAGTGTGCCGTCGAGTGCCCCGCAGTCTACTGGGTAGCCACACGCTACCCGGGGCCCGTAGCCAGTTTGCCGCCGCATATCTATCACGCGGCTCACGAAATCGAATAGTACGAATGGAGCCTACGCAGCGGACGGTCGACCGTGCCCTGATCCCGACGGGACACGACGCCTCCAGTTACACGTGTCTGCGGTCGCTCGCGAGCCGGGGCGTCGGCGCCGTCATCGCCTCCGAGAAGGAGACGGTCCCCGCGGCGGCCTCACGCTACTGCGACGAATCTGTATCACTGCCGAACCCCCGTGAAGGACTGCTGACGTACCGCGACGCCCTCCTCGAACTCGCCGAACGTGACGACGTGAAGACGATCATCCCCGTCCGTCCAGAGGACTCGTACGTCCTCTCGCGGTACGAAGCCGAGTTCAGCGACCACGTCTCGCTGGTCGTGCCGACGATGGCGCAACTGGAACGCGTCCACGACCGCCTGCAACTGGCCGCAGAGGCGGAGGCCGCGGGCGTCCCCGTCCCCGAGACGCGGGCGCTGTCTGCGGTCGACGACTGGGACCCGGACCTGCTGATCAAATCGCGGTACAACGTCCTCGCGGACGCGTACCTCGACGAGTTGGGCCCCGACGATATGGACGTCGTCAAGCACATCTACCACACCGGCCACGGCGAGACGCCGGACGTCGAGGCGGTCCGACGGGCGATGCGTCACGACCCCATCGTCCAGGAGTTCATCCACACCGACGGCGAGTACATGTTCACCGGCCTGTACCAGGACGGCGAGGCATTGGCGACGTTCCAGCACCGACAGATCCGCGGTAACTCCTACACCGGCGGCGGCGGCGTCTACCGACGCTCCATCTACGACCCCGAACTGGAGCGGGTGGGCCGGGCGCTGTTGGATCACCTCGAGTGGAACGGCCTCGCGTGCATCGAGTACATGCGCGACGCCACGACCGGTGAGTACGTCCTCACGGAGATCAACCCCCGGATGTGGCAGTCACTCCCGTCGACCGTCGCGGCCGGCGCAGACTATCCGTGGTACTACTGGCTGGCGGCGACGGGCCGCGCCGACGAGATTGACCACGACTACGACATCGGCGTCGGCACGCACATGCTCCACGGCGAGTTGGGCTACCTGATGAGCGTCCTCACCGAAGACTCCCCACACGTCCCTCGCCCGTCGATACCAGGGACCGTGTGGGCCATCGGCACCTCGATCCTCAGAGAACCCCGGTTCGACTACCTCAAACTGGACGACCCGTGGCCGTTCCTCGTGGGCGTCGGCAACGTCTTGCCGGAGGGCATCTCACGAAGCCTCCCGTGGCCTCGCCGGTTCGCACGTAACCGACCAGACCACTCCTGATCCGGTGACGCGTCGGGAGTGACGGCACTCACGTCCCCGAGCGCCCGTCCTATCCGTCTTGTCAGCGGGTACTCGCGTCTCGGTAAACATTGTCGGCGGCCGGTGGGTTCAAGACTGTTCCTGCAGTATGCTATCGGTACACATGAGCCTAACCGGATCTGACCGCGTCTTCTGTCACGACTGTGGCAGAGGATTCGACTCGCCAGAGGAACTCGAACGACACGTACGAGACGAGGGTCTCGTCGACTAGACGGCTACCAGTCGTCTACTCGGCTTCGACACGTTCGCGCGCCGCTGCGACGAGCAACGGCAGAAACACCGTCGCGTCGCCGTACACCGACGCGTTCCGCGCGTCTTTCTCCAACTTCCCCCACGACCGCGCCTCCTCCAGCGTCGCCCCCGAGAGGCCGCCGGTCGCCTCCGGATCCATCGTCACCTGCACCGCGTAGTCGTACGCTCGCGGCGTGACGAGCATCGTCTGGAGGGTGAAGTTCTTCGGGACACCGCCGCCGACGAGCAGACAGCCAGCCGTGTCTGCCTCGAACGCCTGGTCCGTCAGCGGCGTCATATCCGCCAGCGCATCGAGCGTCAGATCCGAAGTCTGTGCGTACATCCACGCCTGTAGCCCGAGGACGGAGTCTTGCACTGCCGGACAGTACACCGGCACGTCGTGTTCGTACGCGGCGGCGGCGACGCCGGCCCCTTCCTCGACGTTCTCGCGGTCGTTCACCGTGGCGTTCGCCCGACCCAACTCCGCGCACAACTCGGCGATGCTGACCGCACCGTCTCGCTCGGCAAGCGGCGGGAACACCTCCTCGCGGAGGTGCGACTCGAACTCCGCGAAGTGCTCCTGCGGGAGGTAGACGTTGTAGATGCGGTCGACCTCCTCGTCGCGGAGTTGCTCATCGTGTTCGCGCAGGGTCTTGCCCTCCTGCCGCTCCTCGCCGTGGTGGTGTTTGCCGCCGATGGCCTCGATGGCGTCGTGGGTGAGGTTCGCGCCCGTCGTGACGAGGGCGTCGACGTAGCCGTCGCGGATGAGGTCGACGACGACGCGACGCATCCCCGTCGGCACCATCGCACCCGCCAACGAGAGGAACACCGTGCAGTCGTCGTCGGCCCACATCTCCGAGAGCACGTCCGCCGCGCCGTGGACCGACTCCGCGCCGATGCCGGCGTGGCCGTACTGCTCGACCAACTGGCCGACGCTCATCCCGCCGGAGACGCGCGTGTGCCCCAGCGGGTCGTGGTCGAACGCCTCGCGGTGGGGCGTCTCGTACTCCGTATCGTCGTGTTCGTGGTCGTCGCCGTCGTGACCCTCGTCGCTCATACGCGGGTTTGTGGCGGCGGGGCGCTTGAACCGCGTGGTTCACAGCCAGACCAGTCAGCCAAGAAGAAGCAGCGTCGTCGGTCGCCGCCCGTTCAGTCGGCAGAGACGACGCCTGCGTCCGCGGGGGTGTCGTCCGTGTCGGCCGACCCGGCGACGCCAGCGACCCAGTTCACCGCGATGATGACGAACCCAGCCTTCGCCACCACGTCGAGGTAGACGAACACGAGTACCTCCGCCGATGGGAACAACAGCCCCAGTCCCGCGGGGCCGAGCAGCCACACGACCGGGTACAGCGTCCACAACACGACCGTCAGGTTGCGGAGTTTCGCGAACGTCGCGAGTCGCCGGGCGTCGGTCGTGCCCGCCCGCGCCGGGAGCGTTCGGATCAAGTCGCGCGCGAGTGCGAGAAACGCCACCCCACCGGCGGCGAAGGCGGCGAACCGAATCGGCGTCGGCAGGACAACCGCCGCGATACCCAGCAGGATGACCGCTGCGTCGAGTGCGAGGACGCGACCGAGCGTCCGGCGGTCGGCGTCGGCCAACAGCCACAGGTAGCCGACCAACAGCAGCGTCGTCACCAGCCAGTCGGCGTACCGCAGGCCGTACAGCGGGCGGCCGTCGACGGTGACCGTCCCGATACCGAGCGCCATCCCCGCGTACGCGAGGGCCGCGATGCCCGTGATGCCCGCGAGCGCGAGGTAGTGGGTTCGTCGCTCGGAGTCGACCAGCAGTTGCCACAGCGGCGGCACCGTCCCCAAGGCCATCCCGGCAAAGCCGAGCCACAGCCACAGGTCCGTCGTGAACGCCGTCATCAGTCGTCAGCCTCCGTGTGGCCGCGGGCAGTCGTCTCCAACGTCGCGCCGGCGGCGACGTCGAACTCCGTGAGGAGGCCCCGGAGCCGTCGTGCCCGCGTCGCGAGGTCGGTCGCGGCGGTGTCGACGTCGGCGAGGGCGGCCGTCTGCTGGTCGGTCGCGGCCGCGGCCTCGGCGGCCTCGGCCGTGGTCTCGTCGCCGATGGCGGCGACTTCCTCGACCATCCCGACGACGGACTCGGCGGCCCCGGCCTGTTGCTCTGTCGCGCGTTCGATCTCCGAGAGGTCGTCGTCGATGCCGTCGACGTGCCCGGCGACGGTCGACAGCGAATCGATCGCTCCCTCGACCGTCTCCGCGCCCGCCCGCACGCGGTCGTCGGTCGCACGCATCCCCTCCACGGCGTCGCCCGTGCGGGCTTGCACGCGGTGGATGCGCGCCTCGACCGCCTCCGCGGACTCTTTCGTCTCCTCCGCGAGCGACTTCACCTCGTCTGCGACGACGGCGAACCCGTCGCCGCCCGCGCCGGTGCGGGCGGCCTCGATGGAGGCATTGAGTGCGAGCAGGTTCGTCTGCTCGGCGATGTCGCCGATGACCTCCGCGATCTCACCGATCTCGGCCACCTCGTCGTCCAACTGTTCGAGTTCGGCCATCGTCTCGGCCGTTCGCTCGCGGACAGCGTCCATCTCGGCGAGCGCTTCCTCGGCAGTCTGTTGGCCGGACTCGCCGGCCTCGCTTGCGCTGCTCGCGCGTTCAGAGACGGAGACGACCGTCGACGCGACCTCCTCGGCCGACGCCGACAGGTCCGACATCTCGGCTTCGACGTCGTGGAGGTGACCGGTCTGTTCGTCCGCACCGTCTGCGATTTCGTCGACGGAGACGGCGACCGACTCGCTGGCCTCGCGAACCTCCGCGGCGTTCGTCTCGGCGACCTCGGCCTCGTCGACGACGCGGCCGGAGAACCGCTTCACGTCCGCGATGGTGTCTTCGATCGCCGAGACCATCTCGTTGAACGCCTCGCCGACCGCACGCATCGCGGCGCTGTCGGTGTCGGCGTCGACCCGGCGGGTGAGGTCGCCGTCGGCGACCGACCGCATCACCGCGCCGTACTCGGCGGCGGTCTCCTCGACGGCGTCGGCGCTGGCCTGTGCGCTGGCACGGGCGCGTTCGGCCTCCGCACGTGCGTCGTCGGCCTCTGCGATCGTCGAGCGAAGCGAGTCGCGCATCGTCTCGACGGAGTCGACGACCCGACCCACCTCGTCGACGCGGTTCGTCTCCATCCCTGCCTCGTAGTCGCCACCGGCGATGGCGTCGGCGGTGTCCGCGAGTCGCCGGAGAGCGACGACCGTGTTCGACCCGATGGTGACGCCGACGACCGAGAGGCCGACGACGGTCAACAGGATGAGGCCGAGAATATTCGAGGTGACGCGGTCACCGAGGGCGTACGCCTGTGCCGCCGGCGTTCGCGTGACGACCGTCCAGTCGGTCGAGACGACGTTCGCCGACGTCATCACCTGCCCGTCTCGCTCGACGAGGTCGGACGCACCGAGCAGTGCATCGGCGGCCGCGAACGCCTCGCCAATCTGCGACGCGTCCGGGTGGACGACGAACTCGCCGTCGGCGTCCACGACCATCGTCTCCGTGCCGGAGGTGCCCGCGAGCGCCGACGCGTGCGTCTCGATGTTCAACATGTAGATGACCGCGCGGTTCTCCGCGCCCGGTACCGGCGAGACGACCGCGACGACCGGGTGGTCAACGACGGGCACCTCGAACGGGTCGGTGACGTGCGTATCGTCGGCGCCGTCGAACGTCGGCGGGGTCTGTGCGAACGGCGCGCCCTGGTCGGCCGGACTGACGCCGACCATCTTGTCGCTCGTCGACGCGACGATGCGCTTGTCCGCGGTGTCGTAGTAGTGGACCGCGGCGACACCGGCGGGAATCGCACCGCTCACCTGCAACTGTTCGAGGTGACCGTTCACCCGGTCGAGGTCGCCGGAGACCATCGCCGGGTGTTGGGACGTGAGGACGGTCTGCTTCTGAACGCCGCTGAGCCACGTATCGAGCGTGTCCGCCCGAACCGCGGCCGTGGTCGACAGTTCCTCGTCGACGTCTTGCCGCAGTTGCGCCTCCGTCTGCGCCTGTACCACCGCACCGAAGGCGACCGTGAGAACGACCACCACCAGCAACGCGACCGTCAACTTCGCCGCGTATCGACGGCGAAGTCTGTCTGGGACCAACGACCCCCAGACGTCTGTGAATTGCATCGCGTGAGACACCGTCGTCGGGCGTATGAAAGCACGTACCCGAGTATCACAATTGAATCACAGAGTGTGTCGGACACTCGCCGTCGCTGGCGGGCGCAGTCGTGGCCGGTAGCGGGTGTCGGCTACAGTCCGGTCGGGTGGTCGATGTAGCGCGTCTCCAGGCCCCACTCGTCTGCGAGCGCCTGCAGCGACCGGACGCCGAACGTCTCGGTGGCGTAGTGGCCCGCGAGGAACACGTTGACGCCCGCCTCGCGTGCCTCGTGGTACGCCTTCCCCTTCCCCTCGCCCGTGACGAGGGCGTCGAGGCCGCGGGATTCAGCCTCGCGAAGCCAGTCGCTGCCGCTCCCGGTGACGATGCCGACGGTGTCGATACGGTCGGGGCCGAACGGAAGCACCTGTACTCCTTCGCCCGCGTGGTCGAGGTCCGCCGCCAGCGTGTCGGCGACCGCCTCGCGTGTGAGTCCGTCGGGTGCGACACCGGCTTGCCCGACGTGTTCGGGGCCCATCTCGCCGAACGGGTCGCGGTCGACGAGGCCGAGGGTGTCGGCGACGCCGGCGGCGTTGCCCAGTTCCTGGTGGCCGTCGAGGGGGAGATGCGAGACGTACAGGGCGACGTCGTTGGCGACGAGCGGTTCGATGCGGTCGTACTCGCGGCCGGTCACGCGGTCGAGGCCGCCCCAGATCATCCCGTGGTGAGTGACGAGGAGGTCGGCCCCCCACTCGATGGTTTCCCGCGCCGTCGCCTCGACAGCGTCGACGGCGAAGGCGACGCGCGTCACGTCACCCTCGCGTGTGCCGACTTGGAGGCCGTTCGGCGAGGCGTCGAGGTCGCTGTACGCGTCGGTGTCGAGTGTCTCGTCGAGTCGGTCGACGAACGTGGAGCGTTGCATACGGCGGCGTTCACGCTCCGGGAATATGTAGTCGGCGCGACGCTGTCAACGACGGTGGATTACGGCGCGTCCGCCGTGCCCGTCGCGTCGGCGGCGGCCGCGGCGTGGGCGTACACCGCCGCACGGAGGAGTTTGCCCGCCAGCGCCGCCGCCTGCCCGTCGTCGCGGTCGTTCACTTCGACGGCGTCGATACCGACGCAGTGGGGGGCGACCGCGCGGACGGCGTCGCGCATCTCTCGGGGCGTGAGGCCGAACGGCTCCATCGTCCCCGTACCGGGCGCGAAGCCGGGGTCCGCGCCGTCGATGTCGACCGAGAGGTACACGTCGCGGTCGCCGAACGCTGGCTCCCAGTCGGCCACGTCTTCGGGGGGGACCACAGTCACGTCGTCGTGGTCGGCACGCTCGAACTCCTCGGGTGAGCCAGTTCGAGCGCCGAGGACGACCACCTCGTCGACGGTGGGGTAGTCGTCGGCTCCGTCCCCGCCCGCGTAGCCGTCCAAGCAGCGGCGGACGACGCAGGCGTGGTTCAGCGGATTGCCGTCGTAGGCGTCACGGAGGTCGAGGTGCGCGTCGAGCGTGACGAGCACGTCGGGGTCGGTGGCGCGCACGCCCGCCCACGTGACAGTGTGTTCGCCGCCGAGGAGGAGCGGGACGGCGTCGTCGATGACCGCCGCGCGAAGCTCGGCGCTGAGGTGGTCGAGATAGTCGTCGACGGCGTCCCACGCGGGGACGTCGCCGGCGTCGTGGACACCGAGGTCGGAGAACGAAGCGTCGGTGTGGTGGTCGTAGTCGTCGTAGGTGGCCGCGAAGCGGCGGATCCGCTCGGGGCCGAAGCGAGTGCCCGGCTGAAACGTCGTCGTCGCGTCGAGTGGCGCACCCGTCAGGACGTACGCCGCCTCCTCGCGGTCGGCGACAGCACCGGGAAAGGTCACGAGCCGATCAGACGACCTTCCGCTGGCCCTCGTACTCGAGGTACTCGATGTTCTGGTCGGGCTGGAAGTCCTCGTCTTCGGGCACGCGCATCGTGAACGTCTCGTAGGTGTCTAAGTCCATCACCTGTGCGTCGTCGCCGGAGACGCTGACGACCTGACCCTGTTTCCGCTGGATGATCGGCACCCACACCTTCGCGTCGACCGGCTGAGAGAGCGACCGCTTCTTGCCGTCGAAGACGCCCTTGCCCTCGATACGGGCCTTCGCGCTGCCGTGTTTGCCCGGCTTCGCGGTGCTGTAGGCGTTAATCTTGCAGGGGGAGTCCTCCATCATCACGTAGCTCCCCTCCTGAAGTTCGCGGACCTGCTTCTGCTCTCGAGGCATACCTCGCGATTTCCGTCGCCGCCGTATAAACGGTTTGATAGCGTCCAGCGACGGCTCACGGGTGAAACGACGGCGATGCTACGTGAGGTTGCGACTCGGACGCCGAACGGTCGGTGCTACTCCCCTAGCTGGGCAGGCCGCCGCTCTCGTCGGCCTCACCGGCCGCTGAGTCGTCTTCGAGTGCGACGACCACATCTCCGGGGCCACTGAGTTCGACGATGGTCCCCTCGTATCGGAAGGCGATGACGATTCCACCGGGGCCGTGCGGCGGATACAACGAGTCGAGTGCGTCGGGTTCGACCGTCTCGAAAAGGGGGGAGAGGTCGACGGCGCGACTGTTCGTCGCCGCGGCGACACTCTCGACGACGCGGACGCTCACCGGTTCGGTGTCGCCGTCCTCGTCGTACGGGTACTCGGTCACCGCCGACGAGTCGAACCCAGTGAAGCGATCGTTTCTCCCAGGGTCCTCGATCATAGCTGACCCTCTTGTCGACTGTCGACCGTTCGCTCGAACGTCTTGGCGGGTTCGTACAACAGGGCCGGCGCTTCGCGCGCGAACGTCGTCGGGACGACGACACCGTCGTCGCGTCGCCACGTGATGAGATCTGCGTCGAGCAACTTCGGCAGGTGGACGTGTCGAAGTTCGACGAGTGCGTCGTCTAACGACTCCCGATCGGTGCCCTCACTTTGCAGGTGCCGTGCCAACGACTCGGTCTGTACTGGCCCAACGGTCTCGCGGGTGAGATATCGGAGGAGTTCCCGGCGATGGATGTGAGACAGCGCATCATAGATATTTGACCAATTTTGTGGTCCCCGACCAGTCATAATAGAGTATCTGTTCTAGCCCTCACGAAGCCCTGTCGCTTGTTATGTAATGCTCTTTAAGTAATCGGCCGACCGTCGGCCGCGTAGTCACTCCGAGACGGCTTCCAGTTGTACGAGCGTCTGTTTGAGCACCTTGTTCGCGCCGCGGCGAATGGTCTCGGAGACGGACTGTTCGGAGACGTCGAGTTCGGCGGCGATGTCCCGCAGGGTCGCCCGCCGCGGCACCTCGAAGTACCCGCGTTCGATAGCCAGCGAGAGGACGCGCTGTTGGGTCTCGGTCAAGCCGAACGGACGTTCGCGTTCGCCCTCGTGAAGTCGGTACAGGCGGGTCATCGTGATGTCGATGCCGCGGTCGTTGAGGAACTCGTTGAACTCCGCCACGCGGTTTTGGTCCTCGAATCGGATGCGGAAGAACCACTGCCCGGTGCTGTTCGCCTCGAGGATGGTTGCGTCGAACGCCGCCATCGCGTAGATGAGGCTCCGGACGTCTTCGCTCCACTCGACGCGATACAATCCCCGGTTGCCGACGACGTCGAGCGGGACGACTTCCTCGACGTAGTCGCTGGACTGGATAGCCTCCTCGAAACTCGCGAGGTCGTCACCGCGGACCCAGATGTACGGCATCACCCGCTGAGAACTCGGCACCACGCGTTCCATCTCGACTTCGATGTCGGAGGCCCGCGACAGCACCTGCCCGAGGACGAACTGCTCGGGCGCGACGGTGAACTCCGCGATGACTGCCATACGATGAGTACGCCGTAGCGGGTATTCAACTCGATTGTTCGGTGAACGGTCCACGACGACGCGAGGCTACCGGCGTGGGTCTCAGTCGCCGCTGCTTCGCCCGGCGGCCCCCCGTTCGTTCTGGACCAGCCCGAACTCCACCGGATCTGGCACGGCGCCTGCCGTCGGGTCGAGGGACCACGTCGGCAGTGCCATCGCGAACTGACTCGCCACCACGCCCCCGTCCTCGGTCGTCGTGAGACCGCTCGCTTCGAGTTTCGGGAGGTGCACGTGACGCAGGCGGACGAGGTGCTCCTCGACAGCGTCGGGTGGACCGTCCCCGGTCAACACCACCGCGAGGTCGTGAGGCGAAACCGGCTCCGCTGGAGCGTCGGTCAGGTGGACGAGCACACGCCGCCGCTCGGCGTTCGCGAGTGCGTCGAATACGGTCGACCAGTCGGGTGGGGTCTCCAGTGTCACACCAGTAAGAAGATTCGTCCCCACCAGTAGGTGATGCTTGTCATATCAGCGTCTTATATACTAGTGGACGAACGATCACGAGGTTCCGGAACGGATCGTTCGCTTCGCCGGGCCACCGGACGTATTCGTTCTTCGGGGCCGGTCACCGTGCACGATTCCGGTAGCGTGGAACTACCAGTCGATGACCGCGTTCTTCCGCCAGAACCGCCCGCCCGGCCCCGACCGGAACCGTGCGAGCCACGTCGGCGTCTCCGCGCCCTCGGCGGGGGTTCGAGGAGCCTCTTCGCCGCCCATCTCGGTGTGGACCCAACCGGGACACACCGAGTTGGCGATCAACCCCTCGTCGGCGTACTCGCCGTGGAGATACTTCGTCAGGCCGTTCAGCCCCGTCTTCGTCACGCGGTAGGACGGCGATCCACCCGACTGGTCTTCCCCGAGCGCACCCATCCCGGAGGAGACGTTGACGATGCGGGGCGTCTCCGTGCGCAACATCGGCGGTACGGCGTACTTACACAGCAGCATCGGCCCGCGGAGGTTCACCGAGATGGAGTGGTCGATGTGGTGCGTCTGCTCTTCGTGAAGTGGGTTCCCGAAGTGGCCGACGCCGGCGTTGTTCACGAGGATGTCGAGACCGTCCTCGGTCTCGCCGATCTGGTTGAGTGCGTCCTGGATGTCGCCCTCCTGGCTCACGTCGAGAGTCACGCGTTCGTACTCGTCGGGCAGGTCGTACGTGACGCTGCGCACGCCCGCGTAGACGGTCGCGCCCAAGTCCGCGAGGTTCGCGGCGATCTCCGCACCGATGCCGCGATTCGCGCCGGTCACGAGCGCCGCCTGGCCGGTCAGGTCGTCGTACAGGTCCGGATCGGGCGTCCCGCCGTCGGCGACGAGGTCGGCGTCTCGAGTCGCGTCGTGGTCGGTCATACGTCTCCTTCGGGCCGGGGGGGATTACGGCGTTTCGACCCGGAGCGAGCGGAACTGCTCGCCCGTCCACCGGTACGCGACGACGTCGTCGGGCGCGACGATGCAGTAGACGTAGCCAACCCACGTCGCGCGATCGCGGTCGACCGACGACGGCGACGCGGGGCCGCGTGGGTGGGTGTGGTAGAAGCCGACCACCGCTAGCCCCCGCGTTTCGGCGTCCTCGACGACGGCGACGGTCTCGGTCGGATCGAGTTCGTAGAATCGTTCCGGGTCGGCGGCGACGTTGTCGACGGCGACGGCCTCGACGACGCGGTCGGCTAGCGGGTCGCCGACGTCGGGGGTCGTCTCGTCGTCGCTGTCGGTCGCTCGGTCGCCGAGGAGGACGCCACACACCTCCTGTGGTGCGCCCGCGGCCCGTCGCTCGTGGAGGGTCTCGCGGACCGCGGACGGAAGCAGGAGGCGGTCGGCGGGCACGCCCTACTCGAAGTCGCGGCGCATCGCAATCTCGAACCACGGGCACAGGCGCAGTTGACGGTACCACTCGGGGTGCTCGTGGAGGTGTTCGTAGTCGACCCACAGCAGCCCCGCAATCTCGTCTTCATCGGGGTCGAGGGTGGTGTCGTCGAGCGTCACCTTCAGCACCGCACACACCTCCCACTCCAGGCCGGCGTTCTCGAAGTAGCGCTTGTACTCGAAGCGGTCGGTCACGCGCAGGTCGTCGTACTGGTCGGGCGTGACGCCGAGTTCCTCCTCCAGACGGACGGCTGTCGCCTCTTCTTGTGACTGTCCCTCGACCGGATGGGAGGCGACGGTGCCGTCCCAGTGCGTCCCCCACAGGCGCTTGCCGGGGGCGCGCTGGCCGAGGAGGAGGCGACCCTCTCCGTCGAAGACGAGGCAGGTGAACGCCCGGTGGCGGATACCGTGCCCGGTGTGGGCTTCCAAGCGATTGACCGTCCCCTGCGGGTTGTCGTCGCTGTCGACGGCGATAACGTCTTGAAGCGCGTTCTCGTGTTCCGTCTCTTCGCTCGCTCCGGCGTCGCTCGCGCCGGCGTCGTCCGTGCTCATACGGCGTGGGTCGTAAGCGCGGACTATGACGGCTTCGGTCGAATCCGGCCACGTCGCTCGTTCGGCGGCGGCGACCCAGCGGCAACTCTACGGCGACTCGACGGGGACCCGGTGGCGGCGCTCAGCGAACGTCCGGCGGGGTCTCCGGCGGGTGCGGGTCGTAGTCGTCGCCGACGCGGAACCGCATCGCGCCCGGGCGACACGCGAACTCGACGTGGCGACGCTCGACGAGTTCGCCGTCGAGCGAGAACTGCCGGGGTCTGCTCGCGTCGACGACCAGCGACGGGACCTTCAGGCGCGTCAGGTGCGACGCTCCACGTCGAAGGAGTTTGTCGAGTGCGCCGCGAGCGAGATAGTCGTACGTGGGGGCGTCCTCGACGACGACCACGTTCAGTCTGCCGTCTTCCATATCCGCCTGTCGGCGCTCCTCGCCGGGGAAGCGCCGCCCGTTGCCGACCAACAGCATCGCGGCGGTCCCCTCCCACACCGGGTCGCGTTCGGGACCGGCACGCACGTCGAGTTCCAGTCCTTGGAAGTCGCGGGTGTGTGCGAGCGTCGACACCACGTACGCGAGGACGCCGAGGCGACGCTTCGACTCGGGGTTGGTCCGGGCGCTCGACTCGGCGGTGAGACCGCCGACACAGGAGTTGAGGAACGGGCGCGGCGGCGTCGGGTCGTCGTGGTCGGTCGTCGTCCCGGCGGGGAGGTCGACGCTCCCGAGGTCGATGCGGCGTGACTCGCCGTGATCCAACACCTCGAAGGCGTGTTCGACGCCGCGGATACCGACGTTGTCCGCGAAGTCGTTGCCCGTGCCCGCGGGGACGACGCCCACCTCCGTCTCGTCGAGGCGACCGGCGTCGTCGACGCCGCGCACCACCTCGTTGAGCGTGCCGTCGCCGCCACAGGCCGCGACGAGGGCCGCACCCTCGGCGGCGGCCTCGCGCGCGAGGTCGTACGTCTCGCCGCGTCGTGTCGAGTCACGGACGTCGTAGCCGCGGTCGCGGGCGATATCGGCGGCGCGGACGCTCCGCTTTCGGTCGCCACTGTTCGGGTTACGGACGAGGACGCGCATACGTCACCGCCCGCCCGCAAGACCAAAGCCCTGCCGGGGAGTCTCCCCGGCGTGACCGTCGTCGCCGTCGACCTCCACAGCCACAGTCGCTTCTTCCACGCGAACCCCGGTCGCCCGATGGCGTACGACCCGGTCGGCCTGCGAACAATGACACTCGCGGCCCGTCGCCGCGGCCTCGACGCGCTTGCGGTGACGAACCACGACTACGCCTACTCCGCGGAGACGACGTTCCCGACGGTTCCCGGTATCGAGGTGTCGACCACGCGCGGGCACGTCTTGATCGTCGGCTCGAATCCCCCCGGACGAACGACGCCGGGCGAGTTGACGCCGGCGGAGACGGTCGACCTGGCACACGACCGCGACTGCGCGGCGATCCTCGCGCACCCGTTCCGCGGCAGCACCGCCCGCAAGAGCGGTGCGGCCTTCGACGCCGTCGAGATCAACGGGAAGAACCCCGAACACGCCGACCGCACCCGACGACTCGCCGACCGTCTCGACCTCCCGTTGGTGGGTGGGAGCGACGCGCACTACCCCGTCGAGGTCGGCCGCGCGTACACCGCGGTCGACCTCGGGGACGACCCGCTGACGCCGCGTTCTGTGGCGGCGGCGGTGCGGGACGGGCGCGTCGACCCGGTGTTGCGGTACGACCGACTCCAACGAGCCATCGACCGCGCGTACACGGCGGTCCACGAGTGGCGAGGAGCGAGACGGACGGCGTCGACACCGACCGACGCCGAGTGAGGAGCGCCGGATCAGCCGAGTCGCTCGTCGAGAATCAGGCGCGTTTTCGTCCCCTCTATCTCGTCGAGTTCGCGGGCGCGGGAGATGAGTTCGTTCACCGCGCGAGTGTCGACGCAGTCGACGATGAGGACGATGTCCTCTTGGCCGGACACCTGCCAGACGAAGTCCACCTCCTCCCAGTCGGCGAGTCGCTCGGAGACGGCGCTGGTGTTGACGTTCATGTCGACCGATATCTCCACCATCGCCTTCACGTTCCCCGTGCGCGTCGTGACGGTGAAGCGTTCGATCACGCCCTCGTTGGTCATCCGGTCGACGCGGTTTCGCACCGTCCCCTCGCTGGTCCCCACCTCGTCCGCGATCTCCGTGTACGGCGTCCGTGCGTCCCGTCGAAGGAGGTTGAGGATGCGCCGGTCGAGGTCGTCCATACACGGTGTTGTGCGAAGCGCGGCATAGAGATTACGAAATTCGTAACGTATCTTCGAACGACGCACTTATGATGCGGCCCGTATTGTGCTTCTCGTAATGGCGGACGCCTACGTTGCCCTGGCCGACGGCCGTGTCTTCGAGGCACGCGCCCGCGCGCCGGGCCGGACACGTGGTGAACTGGTGTTCACGACTGCGTACACAGGGTACGAAGAGTCGTTGACGGACCCCTCGTACGAGGAACAGGTCCTGACGTTCTCGTACCCGTTGATCGGGAACTACGGCGTCCGAGCGGAGCGATTCGAGTCGGATCGTGTCCACCCCAACGCTGCCGTCGCCCGCGAACTCACCGACGACGTCGCAGCGTGGCTCGAGAGCGAGGGCGTGCCCGCGGTCGACCACCTGGACACCCGCGAGTTGGTGACGAGCGTGCGCGAAGAGGGTGCGATGGCGTGCGGTATCGCCGCCGGCCCCGACGCCACGCCCGAAGCCGCGAAAGCGGAACTGGACGAGTGTGTCGGGATGTCCGACCACCTCGACATCGGCAAGCAGGTGTCGACAGACGAACCGTACACGGTCGACGGCGGTGGCGACTACGACGTCGCCCTCGTCGACTGCGGGATGAAGGGCTCTATCGCCTCCTCGCTCGCCGAACGCGGCGCCGACGTCCACGTCCTCCCGTACGACGTCGACGCCGAGACGGTCGCCGACCTCGACCCGGACGTGCTGTTCATCTCGAACGGCCCCGGCGACCCCGCGAACTTCGCGGCCGCGACCGACCTCGTGCGGGAGTTCACTGGCGAGGTACCACTGGCGGGCATCTGTCTCGGTCAACAAATCGTCGCCCGCGCGTTCGACGGCGAGACGGAGAAGATGGCGTTCGGCCACCGCGGCGTCAACCAACCCGTCCGCGACCTGGAGACTGACCAAGTCGTGATGACGACGCAGAACCACGGTTACAGTGTCGCCGACCCCGGCGACCTCGAAGTGACGCAGGTGAACGTCAACGACGACACCGCCGAGGGCCTCAAGAGCGACGAGTTCGAGGTCATCACCCGGCAGTATCACCCCGAAGCGAACCCCGGCCCGCACGACTCGCTGGGCTTCTTCGACGAGGTGCTGTCGCTGGTCGGAAACGGGTCGCGCCACACCGTCACCGCAGACTGAGTCGGCTGTTCGCTCCACCGTTTTCACCGCGTCGCTTCGACAGCGAGTACCTTCTTCACGGATCGTGTCATCTCGTCGAGTATGGCAACGAATGACGCGCCCGACGAGTTCGTCGAAGCCGTCTCGCTCGACACGCTCCGCGATGACGGACGCGCGCTCACGTCCGTCGATGGCACGCCAATCGCCCTGTTCCACCACGAGGGCGAGGTCCGTGCAGTCGACAACCGCTGTCCGCATATGGGCTTCCCGCTGACGGAGGGGAGCGTCGACGAGGGCGTCCTCACCTGCCACTGGCACCACGCCCGCTTCGAACTCTCCTGCGGCGACACGTTCGACCCGTGGGCCGACGACGTAGATACGTATCCGACCGAGGTGCGCGAGGGGACTGTCTACGTCTCACCTGCCCCGCGCCGCTCGGACCCGCCAGCGGTCCATTGGCGCGAGCGACTCGATGACGGCCTCGAACAGAACCTCCGACTCGTCCTCGCGAAGTCGGCGGTCGGCCTCATCGACGCCGACGTCGACGCCGCCGACGTCCTCGAACGTGGCGTCCGCTTCGGCGTCGACAACCGCGCCGACGGCTGGGGATCGGGGCTGACCATCCTCGTCGCCCTCGCGAACCGCCTCCCCGATCTGGAGGACCAAGACCGCAAGCGCGCGCTGTATCAGGGGCTCTCACAGGTCGCCAGCGACGTCGACGGCCAACCGCCGAAGTTCGACCAGGAGGCGTTTTCCGCGACGGACGTGCCCTTCGAGCGCCTGCGCTCGTGGTTCACCGAGAACGTCGAGGTACGCGACCCGAACGGTGCAGAGCGCGTCCTCCGAACCGCCGTCGCATCCGGCTACGGTCCCGAACGCCTGACGGAACTACTCGTCACCGCCGCGACCGACCACCGCTACCTCGACACCGGCCACACGTTCGACTTCGTGAACAAGGCGACAGAGGCGCTCGACATCGTCGGCTGGGGCGACGAAGAGCGGACCGCGGACGTTCTCGCGTCGCTCGTGCGCGGCCTCGCGACTGCCGACCGCGCCGAGGAACGGTCGTCGTGGCGCCAACCGATCGACCTCGCGTCGATGTGTTCGGAGACGTTCGACCGCCTCGACGACCTCGTCGCCGAGGGCGAGGGAGAGTCGTGGACAGAACCTGACGACTTCACCGAGCGTCTCCACTCGTCGGACCCCGAACTCGTGTTCGACGCCATCGAGGAGGCGATTCGGGAGGGTGCGAGCGTCGAGGAACTGGCCGACGCGGTCGCGTTCGCCGCCGCGAAACGGGTGGCGCAGTTCGCGACGAGCAACGAGTTCAGCGACTGGAACACCGTCCACCACACGTTCACCTTCGCCAACGCCGTCCACCGCGCCGCCGAGCGCACCGATGCGACGGCGCTGTACCGCGGCGTCGTCGACGCCGCCGTCAACGTCTACCTCGACCGCTTCCTCAACACACCGCCCGCCCCGGAACCGACCGGCGACCCCGACGCTGACCCCGACGAAGCTATCGAGCGACTCCACGCCGCCTTCGAGCAACAGGGGAGCGTCGAACAGGCCGCCACCGCCGTCGCAGACTTCCTCGCCGCCGACGGCGACGCCGACCGACTGAAGGCCGACCTTGGGACCGCACTGCTCGTCGAGGACACGAACTTCCACACGTTCCAGGCGTACGAGGCCGCCTGCAGGCAACACGACCTGCGCTCGGACCCCGAGCGACAGCGAACCTGTCTGGTCGCCGCCGCCCGCTACATGGCCGCACACTACCCGACGCGACGCTCGCGCGAGCAGACGTTCACCATCGCGGCGCGACTGCTCAGAGGTGAGCGAGTCCACGGCGGAGACGACGCGGGCGGCGCGGAGGAGGCTGACGCCGCCGACTCCGTCGCAGACGACTGAGCGGGCGTCCCCGGTCGCCGCCGATTACGGGTGGTCGACGGATCGCCGGACTACCCGGTGTCAGTCGTCGCTTCCGGTCACCTCGTCGCCGCTCCCGTCTGTTCGCGCGGTGTAGGCCGCCCACTCGGCGTTGACCCGGTCCATCGCCGAGCGCGGGAGGTCGTCGAAACTCCACACGCGGTGGTCGGCCCGGACACAGCGCCCGCGGTACTCGTGACCGTGGCGTTCGACGTGGACGGCGTCGAGACCGGCGTTCCACGCCGCGCCCACGTCGCTGTCGCCGTCGCCGAGGTAGACGCCGCGCTGGCGGGCCGGGTCGACGCCGAGGTCGTTCATCGCGACCCGGAGCGGACCGGGGTCCGGTTTCCACCCCGTCTCGTCGGAACACGAGAGGAACGTGTCGAACTGGTCTGTCAAGCCGAGGCGGTCGGTGACCGGGCGGGCGAGGAACTCCGCACAGTGGGTCACCAACCCGAGCGGCACGTCGCGGCGACGCAGGTCCGCGAGCAGTCTCGCGGCGTCGTCGTGGAGGTAGGTCGCTTCGGCGCGCGCCTGCGGGTCCTCCACAGCGTGAAACGCCGGCCAGAACGCTGTGGGATCGAGCCCCCACTCGCGCAGTTGCGGGTCGCGCGCGCCGGTGAGGCCGTGCCACAGCAGTTCCGCCTGTCGGTCGGTGAACTCGTAGCCGATTCGGGAACCGACGCGGTCGAACACTTCGCGAGTGTACGACCACTCGGCGTCGACGAGCGTGCCGTCGAGATCGAACAGCCAGAAGTCGTATGTTTCGGGGACCATCCGAGACCGCTGAGTAGGCCCTATTGGTTGTTATATGTTCGCACCCTACTAGCCGGTTTGCCGATACCTACCACGCGACGGCGTGGGGATTCACTCACGAGTGGGTGAACTGTGGGAACCGACGCTCAGTCGTCGCTCGCGGAGTCTCCGTCGGGTTGGGAATCGCCTACCCGGATCGAGGAGCCGAAGTACTTGTGCAGGGTGTCGCGGACGGAGTCCGACCGGAACGCGTCGAGGTCGGCCTCGATAGCCGCACGAAGCGCTTCGAGGTACGCCTCGTCCGTCTCGAACTCTCGAAACGTCGCCGACAGCACCTCGACGCCGTCGGGAAGTCGATCCGCACACAGGCGTCGCGCGTGTTCGGTGTCGTTCGCTTCTCCCCGCCAGAGTGCGTCGCGAAACAGTCGCCACCCCTCCGTGCCGGGTTCGGGCGCGGGAATGCGGAGTGTCGTCTCGAATCGCTCGGGGTCGATCCGCGCGCGACGCGGCGAGAGGGTGAACGCCACGCGGAACACGTACGCCGCCTCCACGGGTCACCCCGCGAGTTCGTTCAGTCGGCCCGCGAGGTCGATGTCCTTCTCGGTGACCCCGCCGGCGTCGTGGGTGGTGAGACGGACCTCGACCTCGCGCCACTCGACGGTCATCGTCGGGTGGTGGAACGCCTCCTCGGCGAGGCCGCCCGCACCGGCGGCGAAGCCGACTCCCTCCAGATACGAGTCGAATTCGAAGGTGCGAACGATCTCGTCGGCGTCGTGGTCCCAGCCGTCGGGCAGTTGTGCGTCTATCTCGTCGGCATCGAGTACGTCACTCACGAAGAGAATGTCGCCGTCCGCACACAAAAGCGTACCTCGCGGTCCGACGGTGCGGTTATCGCTGACTGGCGGCCGACGCCAGCGCCGATTTCGCGTCGTCGAGCAACGATAGCGTCTCCGCGCCCGCAGACAGCACCGGATACGTCGACGACAGCGACTGGTACAGGTAGTCGAACCAGTGTCGGCGGTCTCCCTCCTCGTCGTGGATCCGCCCCTGCCGGTCGGTCAACAGCGTCTCCACGCGATGTTCGTGCCACTCCAGCCGCTCGTAATCGCCCACGAGGTCGGTGTAACTCGCGTACGAGAGGTCACGGTCGAACACCGCTTCACCCGCGTCGATGGCTGGTTCGAGCGTCGACTCCGCCTCCGACAGCGCCGACTCCTCGGTTTCGAGTTTCGAGAGCAGTTCCGACCGCTCCTCGCGTGCCCGTTCGGCACCGCCCGCCAGCGTCGCCTGGAGCGGCGGCGTCAACGCGCCGCCGTCCTCGACGAGTGCGCCCGCGACGGCACCAGAGAACTCCTCGGAGACGTTCTTCGCCAGCGTCTCGTCGTACTCCTCGCCGTAGTGTGCGGTCGCCATCACCGTCTCGCGGTACGCTCGCCTCGCTTCGGTGAGGCCGTCGCTCCCGGCACCCCCCGCAGTCGCCGTCAACACGTTCGTCCCCCCACCTGTCGGCGTCGCGCCCGCGATGTCGGTCGCTTCGAGTTGCACGACCCGCCGCCGGAACTGCTCGAACGCGTCGCGTTCTGCACGTGTCCGAACCGACTCGCGTGCCAGCGCCTCCCGTGCGCTGTCGAGACGAGCGAGGACCGCACCGACCGCGAGGAGAAACGCCGCTGTCAACCCCAAGACGACGAGTCCCACAGCCAGTTCCGGCCTCCCACAGCCGGTGAACTGACACATCGATTCCACTCCCTGTTCGACCGGTGCGGTCGAGAGCCGACCGACACCGTGTGCGGACCCCTGCATATGCAGACGTGCGCTGGCATCGCACATCATGCTTTCCCCTACCACAGCAACCTGAAACAAACCGAGACACAGCGAGAACAGAGCCGACAGTCAGTCGTCGGAGACCTGGTCGAGAACGTGCTGCGGAACCTCGTCGGCGTCGGTGACGCCGTCCGGTATCGGCGCGTCCTCGGGCACGGCAGGAGCGGAGTCGAACTCGGGGTCAAACAGTTCCATCGCCGTGTGGATGGTCGTCCAGTCGTCTTCGGCGGCGGCCTCACGCAGACTCTTCGTCGGCGCGGCCAGCAGTTGGCCGACCAGGGCGTCCGCCAGTCCTTCGACCGTCTCGCGCTGGTCGTCGGTGAGGCTGCCCTGCGACTCAAGTTTCGAGAGTGCTTCCTGGAGTTCCCGCTGTTTCGTCTGCTCGGCCGACTCGTACATCGCGGAGACGGCGTCGTCGGCACGCTTGCGCTTGAACTCCTGGAGGAGGCGTTCGAACTCCGTGTCGATGATGGACTCGACGGCCTCGGCAGCCGCCTCCCGGCGCTTGCGCGTCTCGCCGGTCACGGTTTCGAGGTCGTCGATGTCGTGGACGACGACCGCCTCGTCGCCGGCGTCGGGGTCCACGTCGCGCGGCTGTCCGAGGTCGATACACAGCGTCTCGCCGGCGCCGGCGAGCGTTTCGTCGTCCACGATCGGCCGCTGTGCGCCCGTCGCCGCGATGAGCAGGTCCGCCTCGGTGACGACCCGCGACACCGCATCGAGGGAGACCGCCACCGCTTCGCTCCCGAGGTCGGCGACGACGTGTTCGGCCGACGACAGCGTTCGATTGGCGACGACGATTCGAGAGACGGGCGAGGCGTCGAGCGCACGGGCCGCGAGCGTCCCCATCTCGCCAGCCCCGACGACCAGCGCCGTCACGTCCGCGAGGTCGATGTCGCGGGCAGCCAACTCCACCGCCGCAGAACCGAGCGACACCGAGCCCTCGTTGATCGCAGTCTCGGCGCGGGCGCGCTTGCCCACCTGCAGCGACTTCGAGAGCGCGTCGTCGAGGACGCCACCAGAGAGGCCACCTACGTCGCGGGCGAGTTCGGCGGCGTCGCTCAGTTGACCGAGGATCTGGTCTTCGCCGAGGACGAGCGACTCCAGACCGGCGGCGACGCGCATCAGGTGCCGCAGCGCCGCGTCGTGGTCGAGGTGGACGATCGCTCCCTCGCGAACCTCCGGCGCGAACGACTCCAGCGCCGCACGACAGGTAGCGGCGTCGTCGCCCGCGACGTACGCCTCGGCGCGGTTGCACGTGTGGAGGACGAACGCCTCCTCGATGCCCTCACGGGCGAGGAGGCCCGACACCAGCGTCTGCTCGTCGCTCGCCTGCGCGGACTCGATCTCGTCGACCGAGGCGAGCGTATGTGTCACGCTCACTCCCGCGATAACGCCGGTATCAGTCATTGATCTCCTCCATAACTCTATCTGCTTCCTGCCGGGGATTGGGCACTCCCTCTTGTAAAGCCTTCCAAACCGCCGACGAGGAGACGACCGCGCGAACCGCCTCCCGTCTGTCGGTCGGTGGCACCTCGGCGGCTTTCAGATCGGCACGAATCTCCGCGAGGAGGTCGGCCATCGCCCCAGCCCCGTCAATTTCGGCTTCGATCCGTTGGCGGAGCACCTTCGAGAGCGCCGGCGCAGCCCCGCCAGTCGCCACCGCCGCGACCACGGACCCATCTCGAACGGTCGCCGGGACGACGACGCTGCCAGCGTCTCGACCCCCGGATCGGTCGGCGCGGTTGACCAACGCGCCCGACTCGCGTGCGGCCGCCTCCACCGCCTCGTTGACCGCGTCGTCGCTCGTCGCTGCCACGACCAGCGCCGGCGCGAGGCGATCCACCCACTCGTGGACCGCCGCCGCGTCGGGCGCGGCACGGACGAGTTCCGCGTCGCCGAAGTCGGTGTCTGCAAACTCCGGACTGACAACGACCGTCCGCGCCTCGCGAGCGAACCGCCGGGCCTTCCGCGCGCCGACTGGGCCGCCGCCGACGACGAGAACGGTCTCGTCGGTGAAGTCGTGGAGCAGGGGGATCACGCTGTGGCCTCCGCGTCGCTCGGCACTCGAAGGGGAGTGGGCGCGAGCGTCGGGTCACCACGAGATGGCTGTCGCATCGACACCTCAGGCGTCGGGAGCGTCGGTCGTCGTGTGCTCGCCGTCCTCGCGGACCTGCGCGTCGGCGCGTTCGTCGAGGCGGATGCCCGTCTTCTTCAGGATGCGCGAGGAGAACAGCGTGTCCCAGTCGTCGTCGTCGACGGTCCAGAACTCGCTCATCGTCTCACGAACCTCCTCGATGCGCGCCTCCGACTCGGCCTCGCTACGCCCGTGCGTCATCGCGAAGAAGTTGTACGGCCACACTCCATCGTGGCGCGGGCGGTGATAACAGTGCGTAACGAACCCCAGCGAGGCGACCGCCGGGCCGACCTCCCCGAGCAACTCGTCAGGTACGTCCCAGACGGTCATCCCGTTCTCGGTGTACCCCAGCGCGTAGTGGTTCGGGATGACGCCGACGCGACGTACCTTCCCCTCTTGGTTGAACCGCTTGATCGTCTCGATCACCCACTCGACAGGCTGGCCGACCGCGTCGGCCACGTCCGCGTACGGCGTCTCGGTGATCGGGAGTCCACCCTGAATCTCGACTACGAGGTCTCGTTCGCGAGCGGTGATCCCCCGCGTCGTCGAGGGCGTCACCTCCGGCCCAAGGTGCGACAGGTCAAGGTCGCCGTCGCTCACCGGGCCGTCGAGGAGGAACTTCGCGCCGACGTGGAACTCCTCCTGTTTCGGGAGGTTGTACGTCTCCTGGCCGGTGGCATCCTCGATGTCGGACAGCACACGGTCGACGGCGTCCGCCTCGGCCACGCTGACGACGAACCACATATTCAGGTGGGGATGCTCGCGCTCGTAGTTGTGTGCCACCTCGCGGAAGTCGTTGACCGTCTCTGCGACCTCGTCGTAGCGCTCCTCGGGCGCGTGCATCGCCACGAGCGTCGCCGTGCCGCCGATCGCTTCGGCGTTCACCAGCGCCCCGAACCGCGAGAGCACGCCTCGTTCGTCGAGGTCACGAACCGTCGCGAGAAGCGTCGCGGCGTCGACGTCGACGCCGCGGTCGGATAGCGCCGCCGCCGCCGGTTCCCACGGTCGCTCGACGACCGGAAACCCGCCTTGGAAGGCGTTGATGACGGCGCGTTCGAGCGTCGAGAGGTCGACGTCCGTGCCGACGTTGTCCATATCAGCCATCGGGACGCCGTGAGGATAAGCGTCGCGTTCCCCGAACACGCGGACGTGAGCCGATTCGAACGTGAACGCCGTGGAGCCTCAATCTTCGTTCGAGTCCACGTACGCCCCGGCGTCGACGGGCCCCTCCGACCTCGCGTCGGCGGCGCTGGGCCCGGTGTCGACCTTCGGTCCCGCCTCGTGGGCGTCGGCGTCCACCTCGGCGGCGAACGGCCGCGCTCCCACCGCACCGAGTGCGAACGCGAGCGCACCGAAGTGGTCGCCGACGGCGACCCGACCGCGGTCGGCGTCGTACTCGACGGCGTTCGCCTCCGTGAGACGCGGCAGGTGCGTCTGTCTGAGCGAGACGTACACGCGCTTGCGCTCCTCGTAACTCGGGTCGGCCCCGAACTCGCGGGCCGCGACGGCGTCGGTCACGGCGCGGAACTCGACGCCGCCGACGCCGTCGGCGACCTCGTCGAGATGCTCGATGACGTACCGGCGGCGAACGCTCGCGAGCAGTTCGAACACACGCGACTTCGAGAGCGGATCGCCGGTCTCGGGTAACGCGTCGAATTTCGCACGCGACCACCGGTAGGCCCACTCCGAGGAATCACCGTCCATCATAGCTCGTCGTCGTCGGTACGCAGGAGCACCCGGTAATAGCCGTTTCGACAGCGCACTGAAAAGGTCCACGTGGGGTTGGTGCCCGCGGGCGGTGTGGCACCGCCACGGTGGTCGGGGCCCGACTACCACCGTGTGGTGGAATGCCGTGTGGATGCCGGGATGGTGGTGCCGGTCCCATCGGTTGTTTGGGATGGGACATAATATGTAAGCGGCGCTTACTATAATCTGGCCGATACGTTTCGGTCAGCAGTCACGGCACGAGCGTCACTGCCTCGACGCCGTCGAGCGCGGCGACGTCGTCGCCGAGCGACTCCTGGTCGACGCCCGCCTCGTAGTAGAACACCAGGTCGAACGTCCCCTGCCGGAGCAGTTGCTGACACTCCCAAACGAACTCCTCGTCGTCGAGCGTCAGCCCTTGGAACTGGTTCGACGCAAAGTCGGTGTCGTCGTTGCCCGCGTAGATGTACGTCTCACCTTTCCCCGAGTGGTCGGCGATGACCTCGTTGAGGTCGACGGTGAGTTCTTGCATCTCGAGGTCTTCCTGCCCGCCCAGCGAGGTGTGGACGACCATTCCGAGCAGCTCGATATCGCCCGGTTCCAGCAGCGCTTTCGTCCGTTCGTAGAGGTCGCGATCGATGGTGTCGCTCATACCCGCCGCTCCGGGTGTCGTCGGGATACGCGTGGCGATTTCCTCGTGGGCGGGTGCGTTCCCGGTTCGCGTGCCTGGGTCGGCCGCGCGCGCCGCTCGCGGGTCGTCCCTCCCCGCTCGCGTTTCGCCGCCTCCTTCCGGTCGGCCGCGCACGCCGCTCACGGTTCGCTCCGCTCACCGTTCACCTCGTGGCCTCACTCGCGCCGCTCGTTCGGCCACGCACGCCGCGCATCTTTTTACGCGCCCTCGCCGACGTTCACGTATGAATCTCACCCTGAAATTCTTCGCCACCTTTCGGGAGGCCGTCGGCTCGAAGATCGTCGAGCAGTCGTTTCCCGACGCCACCACCGTCGGCGACGTGTTGGTAGCGCTGGAGTCCGAGTACGAGGGACTCGCAGGGAACCTGCTCGTCGACGGCGACCTGAAACCGCAGATCAACGTCCTACTCAACGGCCGTGAAGTCCTCCATATGAATGGGGTCGAAACCACCATCGACGACGGTGACACCCTCGCCGTGTTCCCGCCGGTCGCGGGCGGCGGCGTCGACTGCGAGACGGGGATCAGTGAACCCCGAACCGACGGCGGCGACGACACCGAGACGCGCGTGGAGGCGTACCGCGGCATCTCCCGCCGCCTCGCGGCCCACTACCTCCGGAATCTCGGCGGCGACGCCGACGGCCCCGACGAAGACGTGACCGACGTGACCGGCGACGGCTGGCGCGCCAGCCTCCGCGCCGAGAAGGTCAACGCCATCGGCAGCATCACGCTCACCGAGGTCACGGTCACGTTCACCGGCGATCCCGCCGTGTTGGACGACCTCCTCGACCGATTCGAGCAGAAAGCGATGCGAGCGGGTGGGTGAGCAGGTGAGCGACGACCCGTCCGGGCGAACCGGTGAGTCGAACGGCGCGAGCGACGCCGCCGTCGACCCGGAGTACGACCCCGAGATGCGAACCCGCGGCCACCCCATCGACAGCAACGCCCTCCTCATCGCGGCCGCGAAAGCGAGCGTCGGTCCGGGTCGCCTGCCGGAGTTGCTGCGCGAGACCGACGAGTACCTCCGCGCACACGTCGACGAGTACGACCGTCGCTACGAGTGCGTCGACCGCGACGAGGACACGGGGACGGCGACGTACCTCGTCCCGGACGGCCACTGGGACGAAATTGGCGCAGATCTGTCGCTGGATCGCCGCGAGTGCGACGCGCTTCGCCGTGCCCACGAGCAACACCTCCTCCGCGTCGGCACGCAGCGACGGCGCAGACGTGAGTTCGAGTCGGCGCTGGAACTCCGGGACGCGGTCGTCGTCTCCGGGTAGTCGACCAGGCAGTATCCCACGCTATCGACCGGAACCGACGCCGCCTTTTGCGCGGGCGCACCCCTCGGCGTATGGACAGTCTGCTCCCCCCGGACCTCCGTGACGGCGTTCGCGACGCGCTCCCCCTCTTGCTCGGGATCATTCCGTTCGCGCTCGTGGCGGGCGTCGCCGGCATCGAGGCCGGACTGACGCCGGTGCAGACGGTCGGTCTCTCCGTCGTCGTGTTCGCGGGTGCCTCACAGTTGGCGATCATCGACCTGTTGAGTCGCGACGCCGCCCTCGGCGTCGTCTTCCTCACCGCCATCGTCATCAACCTCCGAATGCTGATGTACTCGGCGTCTATCGCACCGTACTTCCGGCGACTCTCCGTGCGGGTTCGAACCGCCTGCGCGTACCTCCTGACCGACCAGGCGTTCGCACTCTCGCTGGCGCGGTACACGACCGACAGCGACCGTGACACGGCGACTCGCCGACCGTACTACTACCTCGGCGTCGCTCTCACGCTGTGGGTCGTCTGGCAGGCGGGCACGGTCGTCGGCGTCGTCTTCGGCGCGGCCGTCCCCGACGGCTGGCGACTCGGCTTCGCCGTCCCCCTCGTCTTCCTGGCGCTCCTCGTCCCCGCCGTCTCGGACGCGCCGAGTCTCGCTGCCGCCGTCGTCGCCGCCGCCGTCGCGGTCGCCGGCGCGGGCCTGCCGTTCAACGCGGGCCTCCTCGTCGGTGCAGTTGTCGGCGTCACCGCGGGTCTCGTCGCCGAAGCAGTGTCCGACCGCGACGCGGCGGCCGCGGACTCCGGAGGTGACGGCTCGTGACGACCACCTACGGCCCGCTTTCGGTGTGGGGCGTCGTCGTCGCCGCCGGCGTCGCCACGTTCGCTATCCGCCTGTCGTTCATCCACCTGTTCGGCAGCATCGACGAGATACCCGACTGGTTGAAGCGCCCACTCACCTACGTCCCGCCGGCGGTGTTCGCGGCACTCGTCGCACCGTCGTTCGCACCCGCGTCGGCGTCGCTCGCGGCCGTCGTGACGCCCGAAGTGGTCGGCGGTCTCGCGGCCGTGGTCGCCGCGTGGTACACGCGCGACGTGCTGTGGACGGTCGCCGCGGGGATGGTCGGCCTCCACCTCGCGCGATTCCTGCTGTGAGTCGGGGACGACTCGGTCGAGGCGCCGACGCACCCCGCTGGAGACGGCGGTGCTTGCCGGAGGCCACGACCACAGGTACTCGCAGGCGAACGCCGAGACGATGACTGAGTCGCCGTTGGCTGCCGCTCGTCGTGCCCCGCGCGAGACGTGGGTCGTGGTCGGTGCGGTCGCCGCCTCGCAGTACCTCAACCACGCGTATCTCGTCTTGTTCCCGCCGATTCTCGCGGTTCTGTCGGGCGAGTTCGCGGTCGGCCTCGCGGCACTCGGCGTCGCCCTCGGCGTGCAGGGCGCGACGAACACGGCGTTTCAACTCCCCTTTGGCTACCTCGCGGATCGGTACGACCGCACGCTCGCGCTCGGCCTCTCGTCGGTGCTGGGCGCGGTCGGCGTCGTGCTGGCCGCACTCGCGCCCTCCTACGAGTGGCTCCTCGCCGCGCAGGCAGTCATCGGCGTCGGCGTCGCCGGCCACCACCCCGCTCACTACCCGCTCATCTCCGACGCGACGCCCGACGACCTGATGGGCCGGGCGTACAGCGTCTACGGCTTCGGCGGGTCGCTCGGCTTCGCCACCCCGCCCGTGTTGCTCGCGAGCGTCGTCGCCGCGGGCTACTCGTGGCGACTCGGCGTCGGCGCAATCGGCGTCGTCGGCCTCCTGTTCGGCCTCCTCGTCACCCTGCTGTTCGCCGTCGGCGTCGACGACGGCGTCACCAGACCGAACCGCGACCTGGGGGCGGGCGAGGGCGCCGACCGACCGGTAGTCGCTCGCGTTCGGGCGTACCTCCGCGGCCTGACCGCCTCGCGTGGCGTCCTCGTGTTGGCGCTGTTGGCGCTCGTCACCTCGACCGCAGGGTGGGGGTTCACCAGTTACGTCGTCGTCTTTCTGCAGGACGGCTACGGCCTGTCGCTGTCGCGGGCGAACCTGGCGCTCACTGGGTCGTACCTCGTCGGTGCGGTTGCGGTCTTCGTCGGCGGTGACCTCGCGGACCGCGTGAGTGCCGGCCCCGTGATGCTCGCCAGTTTCGCGGCGCTGTCGGCGCTGGTTGCGGTGTTCGCAGTCGGCGTCGTTGGCCCACTAGTCGCCGTCGGCCTCGTGTTGCTCATCGGTGGAGTCCGGTCGGTCGCGGGGCCGGCGCGCTCGAAACTGACGGACGCACTCGCACCCAGCGGCGCGACGGGGACGAGTTTCGCCGTCACGACCGTCGGCGTGATGCTCGGGAACGCCGTCGCGCCGCCAGCGTTCGGCTACCTCATCGAGACGGCGGGTCGGGAGGCGGCGTTCCTCGGCGTCGCCGCCGTCTCACTCCTCGCGGTGGGCATCACCGTCGGCCTCCTCACCCGCTTCGGCGACGCCTGAGGCGGGCCGGTCGACGCCGTCTTCGGTCGTCGAGCGGGCGGAACTGCGGTCGTCCGCGACCGACGCCGCCCGACGCTCCTGCGCGACGGCGATGCGCTCGTGGGCACGCACGAACCGATAGAGGAGCCACAGCAACAGCGAGAGGAACGCGACGTACACCACCACGAGCAGTTGCTGTACGACCAACACCGCGTAGAGGGCGACGAACACGAACAGGACGACGGCGACGACGCCCGTGTTCGTCCGGAGCGACTCGCGGAGGGACAGCGGGGACTCTGCGGACATACGTCTCGTTCACGAGCGGGGTCGTGGAAAAAGGTGTGAGTCTGTGTGGTCGTAGACCGTTCGACTGCGGGTTCGTGGGCGGAGCGGCACCGGACTGCTCAGCCGCCCGTCCGTCGGCTCGCTTCAGTCGTCTGCGGGCGCGACGCCGGAGTCGCCCGAGGAGACGCCCGTACCCGGCCCGATGTCGATGCCGAGTTCGTCGAGTTTCTCGTCGGGGACGACGCCGTCGACCCAGCCGCGCACCTCGTAGTACTCGGCTTTCATCTCGGGGAGTTCACAGTACTCGCCCTCGGAGGCGCCCTGTCCGGGGATTCCGCCCTCGAGGAAGCGCTCAGGGAGCGAGTCGTCGGAGCCATCGAAGCCGTTGAGGTTGTTGTAGTACCGCTCGAGCGTGTACACGCGCTCACCGGCTTCGAGCAGTTCCTCTTCGCTCACGTCGCGGCCAGTCATCCCGTTGTACTGCAGGACGTACTCTTCGATGCCCTCCGCGAACGCGTTGAACTTGCAGATGTCGAACGAGTCCGAGATGGCGTGCATGTCCTGGAAGGTGGCGGTCAGTTCGCCTTTCCCCTCCCACGCGTACGGATCGACCTTCTGCGGGAAGCCGAGAATCTCCGCAGACGGCGTGTACGCGCGCAGGTGGCACGCGCCGCGGTTCGAGGTCGCGTACGCGATGCCCATCCCCTTCATACAGCGCGGGTCGTACGCCGGGATGGTCTGGCCCTTGACGGCCAGCGAGTTGTCGGCGGCGTCGAACCGCTCGATGAGGCCGTTGGCACCCTCTGCGAGTGCGTCCGCGAGTTCGCCGTCGCGGTGGGCCGTCTCCGTGATGAGGTCGATCATCCGCTCGGTGTCGCCCCAGTCGAGTTGCTCGTCGAGGTCGTCGAGTTTGCCCTCCTCGGACATCTCCATCGCCATCGCCATCATGTTGCCCATCTCGATGGTGTCGACACCCATGTCGTTACAGCGGTCGAGCATCACGGCGATCTCGTCACGCTCGGTGTGACCCGAGTTCGGGCCCAGCGCGTACGCCGTCTCGTACTCGTACGACTCGGTGTGGACGTTCAATTCCTCGCCTTTGTGCATCACCGACACCTCGACCTCCTTCTTACAGGCGACCGGGCAGGAGTGGCACGTCGGTTCGTCGACGAGAATGTTCTCGCGGACGTTCTCGCCGGACACGCGTTCGGCGTCGATGTCGACGCCCTCGGCGTCGGCGTAGGCGGCCGTCGACGTGTACTTCCCGTTCTTCGTCGGGAGGCCGTCCATCTCCTCGCCGATGTTCATCAGGACGTTCGTCCCGTACAGCGAGAGGCCACCCTCGTTGGGCGCGGTCACGTCGGACTCCTGGATGACCTGCATCGCCTGCTGGTAGCCCTTCTTGAACACGTCGGGGTTCTTCGGCTTGGGCATCTTCGTGCCCGACTTCACGACGACCGCCTTGAGGTTCTTCGACCCCATCACCGCACCCGTGCCGCCGCGGCCGGACGCACGGTCGTCCTCGTTGACGATGCAGGCGTACTTGACGCCGTTCTCGCCACCGGGGCCGATGGCCATCACCGAGAGGTTCTTGCCGACGCTGCCGTCGACTTCCTCGCCGAGCGTCTCGATGGTGTCGTGGACACCTTTCCCCATCAGGTGGCTCGCGTCGCGCAGTTCCACCTCGCCGTCCTCGACGTAGGCGTACACCGGCGTCTCGCTCGCACCGTCGAAGACGAGGCCGTCGAAGCCGGACCACTTGAGGCGCGCACCGGACCACCCGCCGTGGTGGCTGTCGGTGACGGTGCCCGTGAGCGGGGACTTCGTGACGACCGCGATCCGGCCGCTCATCACGGTCTGGGTGCCCGTGAGCGGGCCGTTCATGAAGCACAGTCGGTTCTCCGGTTCCATCGGCTCCACGTCGGGACCGGCGTCGAAGACGTACTTCACGCCGAGGCCACGAGCGCCGATGTACTTCTTCGCGTCATCGTCGTCGATGCCCGCGTACGATACGTCGCCCGCCGAGAGGTCCACGTGTGCCACGTGGTCCCTGAATCCGCCGAGGTCTGTCATGGTTAATCTACACTAGTTATATCGGACTGGAGTCTGTTAGCCGTTGCCACAAGGACGTAACCGAATGTCGTTTCGCCACACGTCACCGATCCGAAGTTGACCGGGGGTGTTATTCCGACGCAGTCCCGTGATACCGACGATGGGCGACGACAACCGACGGTTAGCACTTTTCGTCGCAGTTACCGTCGTAGTTGTCGCCTCGTCGCTCGCGCCCGCACCGACCGGGCCCGGCGGTGCCCCGACCGGTGACGTCGCCCCCCCGGGTTCGGATCTGGTCGTTCACGCTATCGGTTACGCCGCGGTCGCGTACACGCTGGCGGCGGCGTTACCGGCCCGGTTCCGTCGGACCGACTCTGCCCTTCCGCTCGTCGGCGTCGTCGTCGCGACCGCCGCGCTCGGCGGCGCAGTCGAACTCGCGCAGTCGTTCGTCCCCGGGCGGACACTCTCGACGCTCGACGCCGTCGCCAACGCGGTCGGTGCGACCGTCGGCGTCGTCTGGTGGCGCGTGCGCGAGCGAGACGAGTGAGTCCGCGGCGTGTGAGCGGGTCGCCGCCTCAGCGGCCGGCGGGACCGCCGGCCTCCGCGCGTCCGCGCTCACGGACGGTCGCCGTCACGTCCGCGTTCAGCCGCGACCGCTCGAAGTAGACGTGGTCGAACTCGCTGGATTCGTACTCGGCGTACAGGTCCAGCGGTAGTTCCGCGCCGTCGTCTGCGTCCTCGACCGTCTCTGCGAGGGCCGTGTCGTCGACGCGGACGATTAAGTTCTGCTCGTCGGCGTCGAAGACGGTTTTCTCGGCCGCGACGCGTTCACCATCCGGCGACCGGACGGCGACGGTGTCTGCGCCGACCGACTGCACGTCCGCGGGCGTGTCGAACTGGGCGACCACCTTCCCGTTCCCGTCGACGGTGACGCTCGCGTCGGGGAGGTCCCGGTCGACACGCTGCATCCGCCCTTCGACGGTCGGCGCGACCGTCCCGCGGTCGTCGAGGTACTCGATGACTGCGGTCGCCAGCAGTTCGTCCGTCTCCTCGATCCGCGGTTTGTCCGCGAGTGGGTAGCCGCTCCCGCCCGCGGCGATGAAACTGTTGACAGCGACTTCGTAGGTGGCATCGGAGTCGAGTGGGTCGCCGCCCACGCGGACGTCGCGGATCTGTTCGTCGACGCCCTCGTGTGGCACCCACTCGAAGCGCACGCCGCTGACCTGCTGGGATATCTCCTCGCCGAACGCCTGCCCGGTGTCGCTCTCTAAGGTGATCACCTGACTGGCGAGCGTCTCCACCAGTTCCTCGCCCGTCAGTTCAACCGTGACGAGCGTGTTCGCGAACGGAAGCGTGTTGAACACGTCGCCGCCGGTGATCGGGCCGGGGCCGTACACCGCGTTCGAGCGGATGCCGCCCGCGTTGGTGATGGCCACGTCGGCACCGGTGCGCGCGCGCATCGCGTCGGTGACGAGGTTGCCGTAGTTGCTCTCGCGGTGGTAGTTCGTCGCGAACCGAGCGTCCAGTGGCGTCTCCGTCTCGGCGACCACGGTGTCGAGTTTCGCCTCCGCGCGGTACGCCTCGATGATCTGCGACGCCTCGCTGTCTTTCGGGATATCCTCCGTCACCGGCAGAAGTTCCCCGTCGAAGCCGGTCACAGCGCCGGCGTCGGTGTCGACGTGGAGGTCGAGTTCGCCGAGGTAGTTCGCACGCGCCTCCCCCTCGGTGACGACCGTTCCGCTGGTCTCTGCGGGTGGGTAGACGATCTCGTCGTCGCCCGCGACGACCACGTCGATGTCGTCGTCGGTGTCGGCCTCTGCGAGCGCTTCGGCGTCCGGGACGCCGGTGTGTGCCAGCGCGACGACCACGTCGACGCCCTCCTCCTCGCGCAGGCGCTTCGCCTCGGCGGGCCCCGTCTCGGTGTAGTCCTCGACGGTGACGCCCCGTCCCTCGAAGTCGATGTTCGTCTTGCCGAACGTCGCGCCCTCGTCGATGAGACCGATGAGGCCGATGCGGACGCCGCCGCGGTCGACGATCCGACTCGACTCGGTGCCGTCGAACGCCTCCCCGTTCTCGTCGACGAGATTGGTCGCCAGCCACGGGAACGCCGAGTCGGCCGTCACACCCGAAATCCCGTCGAAGCCGTAGTCGAACTCGTGGTTGCCGATCACGTCGGCGTCGGGAGCGACCCGATTGAGCACGTCGACGGGGCACCGCCACTGGGAGATGGGACCCAACGCGTGCGGACCGACCTGGTCGCCGCCACCCACGACCACGACCGGCCCATCGGCGGCCGCCCGACGCTGTTCGATCAGCGTCACGAGTCGCGAGAAGTTCTCGTCTTCCGCGGCGGCGGTCTGGATGTCGTTGTACGACAACAGCGTCAGAGTCGTGTCGCCAGATGTCGACCCCTCGGCTGCCGCCGCCGACCCCGACGCCACCGCACCCCCCAACACGAGGCCACCCATTCGCAGTACGTCGCGCCTGCCGAAGCCACGTTGCTCTGGCATCGTTCAATTCGTATACTTGATGGTTAGAAAAACTATCTATATACTGGAATTTACACACGGGATTCTCTCCCTGGTGCTCACGAGACCGGTCAGAAGGCGGGCCGTTCCGAGCGGATCGGTCGAGCGAAGCGGTTTTCCGCGGGTGCCGCCCACTCCCGACAATGAGTCAGCCGAGTCCCGAGACCTACGAGCGGGACCGCGGGATGGACGCGCACAACGCGGTGATGCGCGACATCCGGGCGGAACGCGACGAGACGTACGACCCCCACGAGCCGACGCGGGTGTGGCTCGACGAGGACAACACGCCCGATGGCGTCAAGACGAGCCTCACGATCATCCTCAACACCGGCGGTTGTCGCTGGGCCCGTGCCGGTGGCTGTACGATGTGCGGCTACGTCGCCGAGTCCGTCGAGGGCGGCAGCGTCTCCCACGACGCCCTGATGGACCAGATCCAAGTGTGTCTCGACCACGAGGAAGCGAACGCCGACGCGCCCGCCGAGCAGATCAAGATCTACACCTCCGGGTCGTTCCTCGACGAGCGTGAGGTGCCCGCCGAGAGCCGACAGGCCATCGCGGAGACGTTCGGCGACCGCGAGCGCATCGTCGTCGAGTCGCTCCCCGACTTCGTCTCGGCGAAGAAACTCGGCGAGTTCACCGAACAGGGACTGGAGACGGACGTCGCCATCGGCCTCGAAACCGCGACCGACCGCGTCCGCCACGACTGCGTGAACAAGTACTTCGAGTTCGCCGACTTCGAGGACGCCTGCGCCGAGGCCGCCGCCGCCGACGCGGGTGTGAAGGCGTACCTCCTGATGAAGCCGCCGTTCCTCGCGGAGTCGGAGGCCCTCGACGACATGGTGTCGTCGGTCGAGCGCTGTGCGTCGGTCGACAACTGCCACACCGTCTCGATGAACCCCTGTAACGTCCAGCGGTACACGATGGTCGACGAACTGCACTTCCGTGGGGGCTACCGTCCGCCGTGGCTGTGGTCGGTCGCGGCGGTGCTGGAACGCACGGCCGACGCCGACGCCATCGTCGTCTCCGACCCCGTCGGCGCGGGCAGCGACCGCGGCGCGCACAACTGCGGCGAGTGTGACGACCGCGTGCAGACCGCGATCAAAGACTTCGACCTCCGGCAGGACCCCTCGGTGTTCGAGCAGGTGTCGTGCGAGTGTGAGCGTACGTGGGAACTCGTGTTGAAGGAGGAGACGGCGTTCAACCAACCGCTCGCACGATAACTCGGAAATCGCGAACGGGCCGGTAGTCGTGGTCGAGTTGCGTGTTCCACACCTAGTTACGAGTCTGTGGAGCCGATCCCGCTCAGGTCGACGCCGTCGCAGGGCGCGTCGGTGTCGGCGCTCACGGACTCTGCGACGGTAACGTCGCGACGGTCGAGTTCCGCGTCCGTGAGCACGAACGGGTCGCCGGTCACGCTGATCCGGGAGTCGACGAACTCGCCGGAGATCGAGCTGGCGTCGACGCCGTCGCGGTCCGGTCCGGGTTGGTGGATGCAGATCTCGCGGAAGGCGACGCCCGAGCGGTCTGCGGCCTCGATGGCTGCACCACCGCTGGCGTTTCCGGTGATGTCGATCGAATCGCAGACGAACGGCCCCTCCTGCGTGGCCTCGTCTGCGGCCTGCTTCATCCGAATCGCGTTGACCCCGTCGGCGTCGACGCGGAGCAGGCAGTTTCGGACGGTGCCGCCGCCCAGTTCCGAGGCGAACGTGATCGCGCCGTCGCTGGAGGTGACCTCCAGCATCTCGACGAGACAGTCCTCGACGAGCACCGAGTTTCCGGCGCGAAGGCGGATACCGCGCATGTTCTCGCCCGCCCCCTCGGCGTCGTCACACCGAACGTGGACCCCGCGCACGACGGCGTCGTCGTTCACCTCGACGCGCACGCCCGCGACGCCGTTGTTCAGGTAGCGACCGCCGAGGACGCTGACGCTTCCCTCCGGGGGATTCGCGTACAGGCCGTTGTCGGGGAACCCCGCGATCCGACAGTCGACGAACGAGACGTCGCCCCGGTTGGCGTCGCCGACCTCACACCCGGTGACGCCGGTGCCCGCCGGCGCGCCGTCCGGGAGGTGGAGGCGACGAACCATCCCCGACCCCGCCGCGCTAGTCACGTCGACGCGGACGAGGTCTTGGTCGACGTCGGCTTCGCCCTCGACGGTGACATCCTCGATGAACACCGTGTCATTCGCGCGAGCGAGAATGGGTCGCCCGCCCGTGTCGTCGGCGGAGAAGTCGAAGGTGACGCCCGCACAGAACGCCGCGTCGACCGGCGTATCCCACCCGAAGCCGAACAGTACGTCGTCGTTGCCCTCGGGGGGGACCACCGTCGCGTCGTCGCCGGCGAGGCCGATCCGCCGCTCACCGTTGACAGAGATCGATTCCGCGAGGCGATACGTTCCGGAGGGCAGGTACACCAGCGTGTCGTCGCCGACGTGGTCTTCGAACACGTCGTCGATCGGTGTCTCGCCACTCGGGTCTGCACCCGCCGCCGCGAGGTCAACCGCCTCGTCGAGCCCCCACGCCGACGCCAGGCGCTGGAGCCTCGGCTGAGTGGTCGCCTCGGCGGTTGGCGTCGACGACGACGTCGGTGACGGAGAAGACGGCGTGTCAGAAGGCGTGTCCTCCTCCGAGAACGCACCGCACCCCGCGAGTCCGACCCCGGCGGAGAGCGCCGCAAGTTGCTGGAGGTATCGCCTGCGATTCTGGTTCACGGTCCACGTGCCGGCGTGCGGACCGATTGTTAGTGGGGATACTAGGACACGTTAGGTGTGGCTGAAACGCCGCGTACGGACGGCATTTTGCGGATCGCTCGTTCAGGCGAACGCTCGCAACACGCCCTGTCCGTCCGTGCCGCCCACGTCGGGCAGCGTCGCTCGCTCGGGATGGGGCATCATCACGGCCACGGAGTCGCGCGCGCCGAGGATGCCCGCGACGTTCGCGGTCGACCCGTTCGGGTTCGCCGCGTCGGTGACGGCCCCGTCGGCGTCACAGTACCGAAACAGCACGCGATCCTCGGATTCGAGCGTCTCCCGTCGGTCCTCGCGAATCTCGAAGCGGCCCTCGCCGTGAGCGATGGGCACCTCGATCACCTCGCCCTCGTCGTAGGCGGCGGTCCACGGCGTGTCCGCGCGTTCGACGCGGAGGTGGACGTGTTCACACTGGAAGCGTGCCGAGCGGTTGGTGGTGAACGCACCCTCGGTCAGCCCCGACTCACAGCCGATCTGTGCGCCGTTGCAGACGCCGAGGACTGGGACACCCGCCTCGGCCGCCTCCCGAACGTCGGCCATAATCGGGGTACGGGCGGCCATCGCGCCCGCTCGGAGGTAGTCGCCGTACGAGAAGCCACCGGGGACGACGACGCCCTCCGTGTCGGCGGGCAGGCCGTCCTCGTGCCAGACGCGTTCGGCGTCGACGCCGAGGTGTGCCAGCGCTTGGACGGCGTCGCGGTCACAGTTAGACCCACCAAACTGGATCACCGAGACGGTCATTCCCGTTCCTCGACCTCCACGTCGTAGTCGTGGATGGTCGGATTCGCGAGGAGGCGTTCGGCCATCTCGTCGGCGCGGTCGCGCGCCTCGTCGGCGTCGGCGGCGTCCAAGTCGATTTCGAAGCGGTCGGCCGAACGCAGGCCCTCCAACTCGAAGCCGAGTCGTTCGAGCGCCTGCGCGGTCGTCTCGGCCTCGGGGTCGAGGACGCCGCGCTTCAGGCGAACCGTCACCGTAGCGGTGTAGCCGGTCATCGTTCGACCCTGCGAGTTCATGACCAAAATCCGTTTCGGGACGCGTTCGATATTCACGTTCGTGGATGGCAACGGTCGGAGGGAGCGACACCGGTTTACTCGCGGACGAAGAATCGGTCGCTATGACACAGGCCGACCGCCCGAATTCGAGACGTTGGGACACCGAGATCGTCGTCGTCGGGGACGACGCGACGGGACTGGTCGCCCGCGTCACCTCGCTGCTGTTCGAACGTGGCTGTAACATCGAAGACCTCGACCAGGACGTGCGCGACGGCGTGTTCCGGATGCGTCTGCACGCCGACACCGACGGGATGGTGTGCAAGCCGGAGACGCTCGAGGAGGATCTGTCCGCCCTCGGCGACGAACTCGGCGTCGATATCCGCGTGCGCCTGGCCGACGCGGCCGCCGCCCGTCGCACGGCGCTGCTCGTCACCAAAGAAGAGCACGCCCCGCGTGCGATCCTCGAAGCGTGTCGCGACGGGACGCTCGACGCGACCGTCCCCGTGATGATCGGGAACCACGACACGCTCGAACCGCTGGCCGAAGAGTACGACGTGCCGTTCGTCGACGTGGGCGACGAGAAGGGCTCACACGACGAGCGTGAACTGCTGCGCATCCTCGACGAGTACGACGTGGACTGTCTCGTCCTCGCGCGCTTCATGCGCATCCTCTCGCCGGAGGTCGTCTTCCGGTACGAGGGGCGCATCATCAACGTCCACCCGTCGCTGCTGCCTGCGTACCCCGGCGCGGAGGCGTACCGCCAAGCCGTCGAGGGCGGCGCGCGCGTCCACGGTGCGACCGCACACTACGTGACGACCGACCTCGACCAGGGGCCGATCATCGCACAGCGTGCGTTCCGCGTCGACCCCGACGACGACCCCGCGGACCTGAAAGACCGAGGGCAACCGCTCGAAGCCGAGGCGCTCGTCGCCGGCGTCCAGGCGCACCTCGACGACGCGATCATCGTCCGACGAGGGCGCACGCACTTCCGCGAGGGCGTCGACCCCGACGCCTACGACCTCGGCGGCGTCGCGCGACCGGCCGAGTAGCCACGGTCACGGACGCTGGCGGGCGAGTAGCTTCTTCACGGTCGCTCCCGAACATATTAGACAGAGATGCACACCCGCGGACGCGGCGGCAGTCCTGGCCTCGACGGCCGAGTCGCTGCGCTCGTGATGCTACTCGCCGCCGTCTTCTTGAGCGTCCTCCTCTACTACACTGAGGCCGTCCTCCGGTCGCTCCCGAATCCGATCCCAGTGGGGTGACTCGGGCGCAGTCGCGGCTATCGGTCGCTTACAGGTCGCGGACGGCGTCGACCGCGGCGTCGACAGCGGGAGCGTCGAACCATTCGCGGCCGGTGTAGGCGTTCGCGCCCGCCGCGTACATGTCCGCGACGCGGTCGACCACGTCCGGGTCGAGTGCCGGTGGCTCCACCTCGCACAACGGCCGCCAGTCGGCGACACCCTCTCGGTCGGCGCGATTTTTCGCCTCGCCGACGGCCTCGACCCACTCGGGGGCGACCCGCTTGTAGTGCTGGCGCACCACCTCCTTCGACACCTCCTGCCCGTCGTACGCGAAGCGGTTCTCGTCGAACGTCCCGACCACGTCGGCGACGCGCACCTCGCCGTCGGCGTACACGCACTCGATCTTCCCATCCTCGTGGACGAACCCGGCCTCGGTGGCGCGGTCTGTGATCAGGTCGTTCACTTCGCGAGCCACTTGTTCCAACTCCGACAGCGGCGCGGCACCAGCGATGGTCTCGGCCTCGTCGGCGTCGAGGTAGCGGTCCTGCTCTTCGTACTTCGTCGAGAACTCGACTACCGGATCGGGCAACTCGACGACTTCTGCGGGCCACTCGTCGCGGTCGACGCCTACCTCGCGGGGGTCGACACGCGAACGAAGGCTGGAGCCGACGGGGACGGTGTTGCGGAAGACGATTTCGAGTGGGACGACGTAGCCCGCGGCGTCGTCCGCCTCGGCGTGGAACGCGTCGTAGTCGTACGCGCCGTCGGTGAAGGGGAGGTCGGGCACGGTCGCCAACTCGATGGCGAGTTCGCGCGGTGGCGCGTCCGCCTCGGAGAGCGGAACTGCGTCCGGGCCGACCCCGCGGTAGTGGGTGGGGACGCCCGCTTCCTCCAGCAACTCGAAGTTGAACGCGCCCATCGTGCACAGCGACGCGCCCTTCCCCGGAATCGGGTCGGGCATCTTCCCCCAGTCGAACACGGAGTAGTCATCGGTGAAGGCGAACCGGCCCGCGCCGAGGTCGTCGCCGGTCGGGTCGCGTTCGACGATGAACTCCTTGACGCTCGTCATAGTCGGACGCGCGGGCGGGGAGGGGAAGAATCCTTCCACTCTCGTGCGTACATCTCACCAGTAGACCCATCGAATAGTCACATATGTGCATACCGCTCGGCGGCGCGAACTGTCCACTCGCGGGCCGCCCACTCCGGAGACCGACCGAGTACGCCCGGCCGAACGGTTTTGCTCCCACGGTCGAGTCGCGGAGACGTGTTCACTGACACGGCGATTCGCGATGCCGTCGCCGACGTCCGCGACGCACCGGTGGTGACCGTCACCCCGGTCGAACCGGGGAACAACCACACGTACCGCGTGGCGTTCGGCGACGGACAGCGCGCGTTCCTGAAAGTCGGGACGCGGTTTTCCGAGGCGTCTGCCGCCGAACCCGCGACTGTGAGGCTCGTCGACCGCGCGACGCCAATCCCGGTACCGAGCGTGTGGAAGACGGGTACCGAACCGCTCGGCTATCCCTTCGCCGTCTACGAGTACGTCGACGGTGCGGCCATCGACTGGGTCGGAGCACTCCCCGAGGCGACGGCAGCGGATCTCTGCCGAGAGGCAGGCGAACACCTCGCCGCCTTGCACGACAGTACGTTCCCCCAGTTCGGGCGTCTCGGCGTCGCACCGGACGCCTCCGCCGACGAAGTAACCGACACGCCCGACTCGGCCGGCCCGAGTCGCCTCGCCGTCGTCGACCCGCGATCGTTCGAGGAGTCACTCGGGCGGTCGCTCGACCGCCAACTGGGGGAGTTGTCCGAGACGCCGTTCGCCGACCGTCGGTCCGCGCTCGCGACGGCGGGCGAACGACTCCTCGACGACATCGACATCGGCGGCGTCGACCCGGCGCTGGTCCACGGCGATTACCGACTCGACAACCTCCGCGTCGACCTCGACGCCGAGCGTGTGACCGCCGCGGTCCTCGACTGGGAACTCCCGACGGCGGCGGACCCGCTGTGGGACGCCGTGATGGCGGAGACGCTGCTCACGACGGGGCACCGCACCGACCCCGCGATGGGTGCGGCGCTGCGCTCGGCGTTTCGCTCGGGCTACGGTGGCTACCCCGACGCGCCGGCCCGACTGCGGCTGTACGAGCTGCTCGGGCGGATCCGACTGGCCCGCCACCTCGATGTCGAGATGGCCAGCGAGTCCGCGTCCGCGCGAGCAGCGCGGGTCGCGGACCACCACGCGGCGTTCGACCGACTGCTCGCTGGCGGATCGGTGCTCCGAGACGAGTGACTCGCCGCAGAAGCGCTCCGATCTGTGTGACTGTGTCGTCGCTCCAGCCGCTCGCGTGAGCGCTACTCCTCGGGGACCACTTTCCCGGGATTCAGGATGTCGTTCGGGTCCAGCGCTTGCTTGATCGCACGCATCGCACCGACGGCGGCCTCGCCGTGCTCTGGTTCGAGGTACTTCCGCTTGCCCGCGCCGATGCCGTGTTCGCCGGTGGCGGTGCCGCCCAACTCCAGCGCCCGGTCGATCAGTTCGCCGTAGGCGGCCTCCGCGCGCGCCACCTCGTCGGTGTCGTCGGGGTCGCGGAGCACGAAGTAGTGGAGGTTGCCGTCGCCAGCGTGGCCGAAGCAGGGGACGAACAGGTCGTACTCGGCGGCGACGTCTTTCACCGCCCGGATCATCTCGGGGTACGAGCCGATTGGGACGGTCACGTCGCCCGGTTGGCCCATCTCCTTGTCGGGGTGGTACGCCTCCGCCGCGTAGGTGATGTCCTTGCGCGCCTGCCACAACTCGTCCATCCGGTCGCCGCTGGCCATCTCGAACGACTCGACGTCGTGCGCCTCGAACACCGACCGGCAGAAGGCAATCTCCTCGTCGATAGCGTGGTTGGCGTGGAACTCCACGAACACCATCGGCTGTTCGGGCAAGGCGGCGTCGCTGTAGGCGTTCGCCAGCATCGCCGTCTCGGCGTCGAACAGTTCGATCTTCGCCACGTCGACGCCGGCGGTCACGGCGTCGGAGATGGCCGCCGTCGCGTCGTCGAGTGTGGGGAACGTCGCCCGCCCACCCTTGATCTGTTCGGGCCGGCCCGCGAGTTCCAGCGTCGCTCGCGTGACGATAGCGAGGGTACCCTCGCTGCCGACGATCAACTCCTTCAGGTTGTACCCCGAGGAGGTCTTGGCGGCCTTCGACCCGACCGTCGTCACCGACCCATCCGCGAGGACGACCTCCAGTTCACGCACCCAGTCGGCCACCTCGCCGTATTTCACCGTGCGCATCCCCGAGGCGTCGGTCGCGATCATCCCGCCGATGGTCGAGATGTCGCCCGAGGAGGGGAGCGGCGGGAAGAACAGGCCGTGACGGGCGACCGCCTCGTCGACGTCCGCGCCGATGGCACCGGGACCGACGTCGACCTGCAGGTCGGTAGGGCGGATCTCACCGATCGCGTCCATCCGGGTCATATCGAGGCTGATCCCCGCGTGGAGGGGTGCGGCGTTCGACTCCAACCCCGTCGCGGCGGCGTAGGCGGTGACGGGCACCCCGCGGTCGTTCGCGGCGGCGACGACGGCCGACACGTCGGCGGTCGACTCCGGGTAGACGACCGCATCGGGCGTGACGGCGTCGGCCTCGTCGGTTCCCCAGTCGGTCGCGTGTTCCGCGCGGTCGCCGGGATCGAGGCTCACCTCGCCGTCGAGGGCGAGGTCAGCGAGGAAGCCGACGTCGTACGGCGGTGGGTCGGCGTCACCGCCGTCGCCACCGGCGTCGGCGTCGACCTCGGGAGTCGTGTCAGTCATTGGCTCACTCGCAGGTCGGGACGACAATCAACGCTCCGGTGGCGGCGGGACGGAGCGACATCCCGGTCGTCTCGGTGGCCGCTATCGCCCCGCTTTTCACCCCGCACCGACACGTTCCACCGATGAGTCGACCGTCCGCGGCGGAGTTGGACCCCGACGACCTCGGGTTCGAGCACGTCCCCGAGACTGACCAGTCGTTCGAGAACGCCCTCGCGAAGGCACGCGACGGCATCCGCCTGACGGTCGACGACGCGGTCGAACTGTTCACCACCGGCAGCGACACGCCCGGCATCGACCGCGAGCGCAAAGAGCAGGTGCTTGAGGCGGCCGACCGCCGTCGCGCCGAGATGGTCGGTGACGAGGTGACGTTCGTCGCCAACCTCAACAACAACGTCACGACCGCCTGCAACACTGGCTGTCTGTTCTGCAACTTCAAAGACACCGCCCACCAGTTCGAGGCTGACCACGACGCCGACCACGCGGGGTTCACGAAGACACCCGCCGAGTCGCGCGAGATCGTCCGTGCGGCCGTCGAACGCGGCGTCTACGAGGTGTGTTCGGTGTCGGGACTCCACCCCGCGTTCGCGCTAAACGAGGAGCACCACGAGATACTCCGCGGCGTCGACGACGCCGCCCGCGCGGTCAACTACAAGCCGCCCGAACGGTACGCGACCGACCCCGGAACGTACGTCGAGCAGATGGAGGCGATGAGCGTCGACGGCGTCCACCTCCACTCGATGACGCCCGAGGAGGCGTACCACGCCCGCCGCGGCACCGACTGGGCGTACGAGCGAATCTACTCGGAACTCGCGGACGCGGGTCTCGACTCCGCGCCCGGCACCGCCGCGGAGATACTCGTCGACGAGGTTCGCGACGTGATCTGCCCCGGCAAGATCGATACGCAGGGGTGGATCGACGCGATGGAGGGCGCGATGGCCGCCGGCCTCGACACCACGGCGACGATCATGTACGGCCACGTCGACAACGAGATGCACCGCGCGATGCACCTGAAGCGGGTGCGCGACCTCCAAGACCGCACCGGCGGCATCACAGAGTTCGTCCCGCTCAGTTTCGTCCACGAACGCACGCCGCTGTACGAACACGGCGTCGTCTCCGGCGGCGCGAGCGACGCCGAGGACGAACTGATGATCGCCGTCTCGCGCCTGTTCCTCGACAACGTCGAGAACATCCAGACCTCGTGGGTGAAGTACGGCGACGCGAAGGCGCTGAAGACGCTGTCGTGTGGCGCGAACGACTTTATGGGCACCATCCTCTCGGAGGAGATAACCAAGCGTGCAGGCGGGTCGTTCGGCGAGTTCCGCAGTTTCGACGACTACGTGGAGTTGATCACGTCAGTCGGGCGGATTCCGGTCGAACGCTCGACTGACTACCGACAACGCCGTCGGATCGACCCCGACGAGGGCACGCCGTTCGGCCCGACGCTCGGCCCGAACGCCGACGGGACGCCGCTGCTCAGCGGCCGCGAACGCGCAGAGCGTGCGGGCGACGCGGCGACCGCTGACGACTGAAGCGAGACCGAGCGGAGCGAGGTCTCAGAACAGCGACGGAGCGGCACAGGACCGTTCCGCGCACGAACCACCGCGTCGCTATCGCCGTCGCTGTCGCGGTGAGTGTCGGCGAGAACGGCGACAGCGATCCGTCCCGTTAGTCCTTCCCGAATCGGATCCCGTCGTCGACCAGTCGGTAGTTCCGCTCGCGGTCGATGCGCTCTGCCAGCCAGTCGACCTCGTACACCTGCCCGGCCAGTTCGATGTAGAGGTCGCGCCACGCGATGGCGTAGATGGGTGACTGTCCCCACGCGCGCAGTTCGGGGACGAACTCGTCGTACGTCTCCGCGCGCTCTTCGGCGTACTCGAGGAAGTCGACGGCGACGCTCGCGGCCTCCGACTCGTCGCTGGCGGCGGCGAAGCCCTCTTCCAGCGCCTGCCGATAACCGGCGACCGCACGCCGGATGTCCTGTTCGGCGGCACCCTCGTCGTCGGGGAGCGATTCGAGTACGCCGCGCGGGATTCCTAAGTCGAGGTCGACGTCCATAGCTTCGGGTTCGGCGGGCGCGGGTAAAGGCTTCCGTCGAGCGACACGCTCGCCGCTACGCCGCACCGTCGTCGTCCCGGTCGCCACCGTCGCCCCCGTCGAGGAATCGGCCGAGCGCCGCCGCGCAGTCTGTACACAACAGCACCCGAAGGTCGCCCGCCGGCGTGATGCCGTCGACGGCGGCGTACTCGTCGCCGGGGCGGATGCTCGTGCCGCAGCGGTCGCAGTCGTGTGAGCGTCGGAGCATCTCGAAGTGCGCCGATACCACACGGCGCGTCCGTGTGACGAGTCCCCGTCTCGGGTGATAAATCTCCGCGTCGTCGGGGGAGTTATCGGTGACCGCGACGCAGCGCCGCACGTGACACGGTACGCCGCTATCGTCGCCGGCGGGCGGTCGACCCGCTTCGGTGACCGCGACAAGGCCGTCGCCGACCTCGCCAGCGTCCCGATGATCCGTCGGGTCGCAGACCGCCTCGCCGACGCGACCGACCGCCTCGTCGTCAACTGCCGGCCCGACCAGCGTGCGGCCATCGAGGCGGCACTCGACGACTACCCCAACCCCGTTCGCTACGCAGAGGACCCCGCGCCCGACGAGGGGCCGATGGCTGGCATCCGCACCGCCCTCCGCGGCGTCGAGGCGTGGGGCGGCCCCGCTGCCGCCGCGTTCGTCGTCGCCTGCGACATGCCGTTCGTCGATCCGGCGGTCGTGGACGCCCTCTTCGACCGCCTCCGCGACCACGACGCGGTCGTCCCCCGCGTCGACGGCGAGTGGTTCCAGACGACCCACGCCGTCTACCGCGCCGGGCCGATGGCCGACGCCTGCGACGACGCCCTCGACCGCGGCGAGGGGAAGATCATCGCGCCGCTGTTCGAACTCGACTACGTGGAGGTGGACGCCGCCGACCTGACCGACGCCGGCGGCGACGCGCAGACATTCGAGAACCTCAACACGCGCGAGGAGTTCGCGGCCGCCGCCGAGTCGTTCGAGTGAGCGGCACGCCAGATTGAACGCCCAGTCGGTGGCGATTCCTGGAGCGCGTGCCGAACGCGGGGCGCTCGTTCAGAGTACCTCGCCGGGGCCAAACCTCCCCGCGGAAAACAGGAGCCGATACTATGGTGAGGTCGACGGCGGTGACGACTTTTCCTCGTCTTGCCGGTTCCGATGTACTCGTCGCCCGGCGATTCCGGCACCGGCGAGCAGCACACCACCCGCAACGAGTAAGAACGGCTCCGCGCCGAGAATGAACATAACCGGGTCGCCGGACCGCCGGTACGTTGTTTCCGTGAACAACGGATAGTCAAGCCCAGTTGCTGCGAGAATCGCCGTCCAGAGTCCCTCGACGAAGACGATCCCACCTACCGCAACTGGCACGACGGAGAGGCGCTTCCATCGGATGGATGAAATTGCCCCAACGACTCCGACTGCTCCTGCTCCCGTGAGCAACCACTTCCGGCGGCCGAACAGTTCCTCACTGGCGTTGATCGTTCCTTGGTACCCGGGTGCGACGTGGAGCACTCCCTGTTGCACCCCGACTATCACCGCCACGAGGCCGACCACGGAGAGAAGTATCGGACCGACGCTGTGTGCTTCGACGATCCGGTCGATCTTTTTATTTTTCATATCCGAAGATGACGAGAAGATCGCATAGTGTTTGCGCCCAGTAGCCCACTCTGGGCGACGTCGGTGAAACCGAGCGTCGACAGTTGCTGCAGACAGCCTCGATATTCAGCACGCACGTTCTGGCAGCGGTCGGTGAGATGTCTGTGGCCTGTTGAATGGCGGGCAGGTGTGTCCTCAACCCACGGTACCGAGAGGATACTCGTGGTCTGCAACGATCCAGTCACACTCGGGGTACCTCCGGTACTCGTCAGTGACCGAAAGGTACAACGGAGCCATCGTCACCGTTCGATCACGTCCACGATCCGTCCCTCACCGAGCGCCGCCAGCACCACGCGGTCGAGTCGGCCTTCTTCATCGGCCTCGAACGCCGCGGCCGCGATGGCGCGCGCGACTGCCTCATCTGCCTCGTCGTCCACCTTGTTCACCAGCGCGACCACCTCGGCGTCGGCAGGCACGTCTTTCAGCCCACCCGCGGGCGACGCCAGGACCGTCCCGACTGCGTCGGCGGTGACGTCCTCGCCCACCGAGCAGTCGGTGAGCGCGGCGACACGCTCGGGCCGGTGGACACGCTCGTCGGTGAGTGGATCGCCGACGACGTGCGCGGAGGCGATGGGGACGACCGCATCTGCGCTCGCGGGGATCTGTGGCTCGCGGTCGGCGGGCGCTTTGAACTCGCGCATCCGCGCGCCGTCTGCCTTCACGAGGACGGGACCGTCGTGGGCGTCAGCGACGGCGTCGACGGTGGCAGTTTCGTAGCCAAGGTAGCGGTCGTCGCGTTCCTGTTCGGGGACGAGACCGAGCGGGAAGTCGTCGGCTCCAGCGGTCGGGAGCGCTGAGACGGGGTCTTGGGTGACTTCGACCCGGGCGACGTGGTCGTCGAAGATGGGGATGCGGACCGTCGCGGTGACGACCGCGCGGTCGAGCCGATTCGCGAGCGTGTACAGCGTCGTCTTCTTGCCGCCAGCGCCGACGACGCAGACGAGGCCCTCGGTCGGGAGAGCGTCCTCGGGGTCGAGCGTCATACGCGCTTAGTTCGGAGCCGACCCCGAGTAGTTTGTGTCGCGAGCGAGCGACAGCGACGCGCCCGCGATGCTGCCGGCGACGAACGGGACACTCCGTGTGAGCATACCAGAGGCGGCGACGAGCGGCCCACCCGAAGAGATGTCGAGCGCGAACAGCGCTATCCCGACCACGACCACGCCGTGCGCAAGGAACGCGCCGACCGCGAACGCGAGCGTCGCGACCACGAGCGAGTCGGTCGACGCGTCGCGCAGTCCCGCGAGGTAGCCTGCCGCAGCGCCGAGGAGCGCAGCGACGAGTGAGACGGCCGCGCCGGTGGCCGTGAGTATCCAGACCGTGTCGGCCGTCAGGCCGACCAGCCGCGGCACGAGGGCCTGCACGCCGCCTCCGGCCGCCGCGACCAACGCGGCGACGAACGCGAACGCGAGTTGTCGGGCGGGACCGCCGGTCGGTGGGTCGTTGGAGGGCATCGTCGGGGCGTCACAGGCCCGACACAACAATCGGTCGCTTCCGCCGCTTACGCCGAGACTGCCTCCGCGATGGCCGCCTCTATCGCTTCGGTGTCGGGGAAGCGTTCCTCCTCGCTGGCCTCCCACGTGTACGACACCGTGCCGTCGGGGTCGACGACGAACACCGCGCGGGTGGCGATTCCGGCGAGGAGACCGTCGGGCCAGCGGACGCCGAAGTCGCGGATCACGTCGTTGTTGAACCCGGAGACGAGTGGGTAGCCGATGTCGTACTCGTCGATGAACGCCAGTAGCGGCCACGGCGCGTCGACGCTGACGCCGTACAACTGCGCGTCCAGGTCGGCGAGGTCGGCCTTCCAGTCGCGCAGATCACACAGTTCCTCGGTGCAGGTGCGCGAGAACACGCCGGGGTAGAACGCGAGCACGACCGGGCCCTCGTCGAGAGCGTCCTCCAGCGAGAACTCCGCCACGTCGTCGCCGGTGTAGGAACCGCGGTCAGTGCTAGCGGCCGCGTCGGGCGTCGCCATCGGTGCCGTTACCTCGGGTGCGTCGTCGCCTTCCTCGAGCATATCCGTGTGGTGTGAGGCGAACGGCTAAACTGTTCGTTCATCGGTAGGCCGGTCCACGTCGACGGGTCGACCACTCGTGGGCGCTCCCGTGGTTGACACAGACGCCGACTGCCGGGGGTCAGTCGCCGCCGTCCGACTCGGCCACGTCGTCGACGTCGTACCCGTACTGTTCGCGGGCGGCCTCGGGCGTCAGTTTCCCGAGTCGCAGGTCGCGTTCGATGGCGTCGGCATCGCGGCCGGCGGGGTCGCCGTAGCCACCGGCGCCCGGCGTTCGCACGCTGACGACCGACCCCGCGGGCAGGTCGCGAGTGTGTTTCGCGGGCAGTTTCTCCAGGTCGTCGCCGTCATCATCGACGAGGTACGCTGCGCCGTTCTCGCCCTCCCCACCACCCGCGAGACCGTACGGGTGCGACTCGTGACGCTCCGCGAGGAGGCTGAGTCGCGCGGTGTGGTCGCGCACGCGGATGTCTCGGCGAAGGCCGAGACCGCCGCGGTGTTCGCCCGCGCCGCCGGAGTCGGGGCGGAGTTCGTACCGTTCGATCCGGAGCGGGTACGCCGTCTCCAGAACCTCGGCGGGCGTGTTCAGCGTGTTGCTCATATGGACGTGGACGCCGTCCATCCCGTCGCCGCTGGCGCGACCGCCGAAGCCACCGCCCTGCGTCTCGTAGAAGGCGTACGGACTGTCGTCTCTCGGGTCCGTCCCGCCGAGCGTGACGTTGTTCATCGTCCCCTGACACGCCGCGACCACGGCCTCGGGGTCCGCCTGCGCGAGTGCGCCGAGCACCGTGTCGGTGACGCGCTGACTCGTCTCCAGGTTGCCGCCGACGACCGCTGCCGGTGGCTCGGGGTTGACGATAGTGCCCTCGGGAGCGACGATGTCGATGGGGCGGTAGCAGCCGTGATTCGGCGGGATATCGGGGTCCGTGACACAGCGGACGGCGTAGTAGGTGGCCGACGCGGTCACCGCGAGGACGGCGTTGATTGGGCCGTCGGTCTGTGCTGCGGTGCCGGTGAAGTCGACCGTCACCTCGTCGCCGTCGACGGTGAGCGTCACGTCGATAGCGAGGTCCTCGTTTCCGCGGCCGTCGTCGTCGAGAGCGTCGGTAAACTCGTAGGTGCCGTCGGGCAACTCGGACAGTTCCGCGCGCATCCGGCGCTCGGAGTAGTCTTTGATCGCTTCGAGCGCGGATTGGAGGTCGTCACCGTGTTCCGCCGCGAGTTCGCGGAAGCGCCGCCGCCCGGTGGCGTTGGCGGCCACCTGCGCGCGGAGGTCGCCGCGACGCTCCTCGGGCGTGCGGACGTTCGCGAGGATCATCGAGAGCACATCGTCGCGAACCTCGCCGACGGGCGTGCCGTCGGCGGCGACTGCGCCGGTGCCGGCCTCGAACTTCACCGGTGGGATGCGGAGGCCCTCTTGGTAGATTTCGGTCGAGTCGGCGGCCACAGAGCCAGCGGTCGACCCGCCGATGTCCGCGTGGTGGGCGCGGTTGGCGGCGAACGCGATGACCGCCTCATGGTCTGCGTCATAGATGGGCGTCACGAGCGTCAGGTCGGGCAGGTGTGCGCCGCCGCGGAACGGGTCGTTCAACAGGATCGAATCGCCCGGCGACAGCGTCTCCGGCGGGAACGCCTCCACCGCCGCCGCCACCGAGTACGGCATCGCGCCGAGGTGGACCGGCATCGTCTCCGCCTGTGCGATCATCTCGCCGTCGGCGTCGAACAGCGCCGTCGAGCAGTCCTGTCGCTCCTTGATGTTCGGCGAGTAGCCCGTCCGCACGAGCGTCGCGTTCATCTCCTCGGCGACCGCCTCACAGCCGTTGCGGATGACTTCCAGCGTCACCGAGTCGACGCCCGCGTCCGCGGGCCCGTGACCGCTCCCGCTCATTCGCCGTCACCTCCGGTCTCCACGACCAGATTCGCGTCGCCGTCGACCCGCGCTCGCTGGCCGGGGTGGACGACGACCGTACTCTCGCTCCCTTCGACGACCGCCGGCCCGTCGACGGTCGCCTCGGTCGGAAGTCGTGCGCGGTCGTACACCGGCGTCTCGCGGTCGCCGCCGTCGAAGCCGACGCGGCGCGTCTCCGCCATAGCATCCGCGGGGTCGCCACCGCGCGACTCCGCCGCAAGATCCGGTGGCTCGACCAGTCCCCGCGCACGCAGGCGAACCGTCACTAACTCCACCGGTTCCTCCGGCGATGCGTGGCCGTAGCGACGCTCGTGGGCCGCGTGGAACCGTTCTTCCACCGCCGCGAGTTCGTCGTCCGTGAGGTCACCCTCGACCGGGACCGACAGGTCGAACGACTGGCCCGCGTACCGCAGGTCGAGCGTTCGCTCAAACGCCATCTCGTCGTCCACGCGGCCGGCGTCGCGCAGTTCCGCGCGGCCCTCGGCCTCGAACTCGGCGAAGGCGTCGCGGAGTGCCGCGGCGTCGACCACGTCCCACCGCCGGACCATCGACGTGGAGTAGTCGTACACCACGTCGCTGATGAGCAGTCCCAGCGCGGAGAGTACCCCGGCCGCACGCGGAACGATCACTTCGGGGATGTCCAGCGCCTCGGCCAGCGCCGTCGCGTGGAGCGGTCCCGCGCCGCCGAAGGCGACGAGGGCGAACTCGCGAGGGTCGTAGCCGCGTTCGACGCTGACGACGCGCAGGGCGCGGCGCATATTCGCGTTCGCCACGTCGAGGAGTCCCCGCGCGGCCGCCTCCGTCGCGTCAGGGTCGTTCGCGACTGCCTCGGCGAGTGGGGCAAACGCCGCCTGGACTGCCTCGTCGTCGCGGCCGAGTGCGTCCGGCAGGAAGCCGCTGGGGTCGATCCGACCGAGGACGAGGTGGGCGTCGGTGACGGTCGGGCGGTCGCCGCCGCGGTTGTAGCAGACGGGGCCTGGCTGTGCGCCCGCCGACTGCGGGCCGACGCGGAGCGCCCCGCCCTTGTCGACGTAGCCGATAGAGCCGCCGCCCGCGCCGACGGTGTGGATGTCGACGGTCGGCACCGAGACGGGGTACTCCCCGACCTCGGTGTCGGTGGTGACGAGTGGGTCGCCGTCGCGCACGAGGCTCACGTCACAGGAGGTGCCACCCATATCCATCGTGATGAGGTCCGGACTCCCCCGCCGCCCGGCGACGTGGGTCGCACCACGGACGCCCGCTGCTGGACCCGAAAGCAGGGTGTTCACCGGGCGCTGTCGGGCGGCGTTCGCAGCCATCAGCCCGCCGTTCGACCCCATCACGCGCAGGGGCGCGTCGATACCGAGGCCGCTCGCGGCGTCCGCCAGCGACCCGAGGTAGTCGTCCATCACGGGCTTGAGCGCGGCGTTCATCGCGGTGGTGAGCGTGCGCTCGTACTCACGAATCTCGGGGAGGACGTCGGAGGAGAGCGACACGGAGGCGTCGACGCCTTCCTCGCGCAGAATCGCACGCACGCGCCGCTCGTGGTCGGGGTGCTCGAACGAGAACAGCAGCGAGACGGCGATGCTGTCGATCCCCGACGCGCAGAGGTCGCTCGCGAGGTCCCGCACCGCGTCCTCGTCGAGATCCTGGAGGACCGCGCCGCGTTCGTCGACGCGTTCGGGCACCTCGAAGCGACGGTCCCGAGCGACGACCGGGTCGGGCTTGGTCGCGTCGAAGTCGTAGATGTCGGGGCGGGTCTGTCTGCCAATCTCGACGGCGTCGCGGAAGCCCTCGGTGGTGAGCAGGGCGGTGTCGGCCCACTCGCCCTCCAACACGGCGTTGGTGGCGATGGTCGTCCCGTGGCCGAGGAAGTCCACCGCCGAGAGCGGTACGTCCAGATCGCGCAGGCCCGTCACGACCCCTTCGTCAGGTGAAGCGGGCGTCGACGGCGTCTTGTCGACGCGGATGCGGCCGTCGCGGACCGTCACGAGGTCCGTGAACGTGCCGCCCACGTCGACGCCGACGCGCGCCGTCGAGTCGTCATCGGTCATACCTCGGGGTCTGCGCGGACGGTTGTATGCGTTCGCTTCGCGGACGCGTTCGCTGCGCGGTCGTGCCCTTGGTCAACGAGTGCGGTCGACTTCCTTATCGAGTTCGTGGTCTCGTTCACGATGCCACTCACCGTCGCCGCCACCTGCACGCTCTCGAAGCCGCTCGCGTGCCGTCGCCGCGTCGACGCCCTCGGTCTCCAGGAGGACGTCGAGTCGCCGCTCGAACTCGTCGTCGTCGATGTCGCCGGCGGCGTAGCGGCGGCGGAGGCGTTCGACGGGGTCGGACTCGGCGGCGCTCTCGTCGCTGGCACCGTTCGCGTCCGCGTCGGCCGAGTCGTCCGTCTCCGAGAGGAGGACGTCGCCGAGGATGGCCGACAGCGGCGTGAGCAGAAGCCAGCCGACGACCGCGGCGACGGGGACAGCGCTCCCGAACCCTGCAATCGCAAGGAGGACGACGACGCCGAGCGTGGCGACGGCGACAATCCCGGGGGCGGCGTCGACCAGTCTGCGCGTCCGTTCGTTCACACGCCTACTGCGACGACCGACGAGAAGAACGTGCCGGCGAGATTACCGCTCCTCGGAGTGGCGCACGTCGACCGCGATACCACGAGTCGAAGAACGCATCTCCGCGCCGTGCATCTCCGCGCGGCCGACGGCGAACGCCCGTGGTCCCTCGACGACGACCTCGTCGCCGACGCGGATGTCGTCGTCCGCGTCGACGACACCCGGCGCGAGCACGCTCCCCTGCGGAACGAACGAGTCGATCTGTACCGTCTTCGTCGGCGCGTCACTCTCCACCCAGCGGTGTGCGCCCGCGAGCGTGAACGCCAGCGCTCCGTAGGTGGGCACCATCGTCGCGAGCAGTTCCTCGTCGTCGTCGCGGACCTGCAGTTTCGGGTACCGAGAGCGCGTGTTCAGTTCGTCGAACAGGTCGTCGCCCGCGCCGTCGCCAAGCATGTAGTCCGCGAGCGCACGCACCGTGTTGTGCTGGCGCTCCCGCTTCGTGTACTTCAACTCGCCGTCGAGCGTGGACATCAGGTTCCCGATGGACTCGGTCGTCGTCGGGTGGTCCTCGACGGTGTACTCGAAGGGCACGTCCACCTGCTCTTCGACCCGTTCGCAGATGTCGCGGTAGCCCTCTTCGGGAACGTGTGCGATGACGCGCGGGTACTCGTTGCGTTCGAGGTACTTGCGCAGGACGGCGGCGACGAACTGCTTCTCGTCTTCCGTCCACCGGCCCGTGACGACGGTGTCGTAGTGCTGGGCGGGGTAGGTGAGTTCGAGTTCCTGCGGGACGACGCCGATAGGAGAGGTCATCGACGCGAGGTGGCCGCGGAACTGGATGGCGTCGTGGAACTGCCCGTGGCTCTGGCTCTCAGAGTACGGCTTGCGCGCGGAGCAAGGCACGAGCACCAGCGGGTTGCGGAAGCGGTTGCGGTAGCGGTCGGTGACACGCTGGGCGAACCGCTGAATCTCCGGGCGACGGATGGTGTCACCGGTGGCTGCACTCAGTTCCGTGTCGCGGACGACTGGCGTGCGCTCCTCCAGGTAGCCGTACTGCTGGTCGAGTTCACGGAACGTCGCCGTGAGCCACTGGTCGTGACGCGCCTGCCCTTCGACGTAGTCGCGGAGGCGGCCCTCGCGGATGCGGCGACGGACCCGCCGGAGTTCCGCGGTGAGGGCGTTGACGTTGTGCTGTTCGCAGGCGGCGCGGTCGAACTCCTCACGCGGCACCTGACAGGCGGGACACGAACACGGCAGTTCGTCCAGGTCTTCGAGGAATCGCTCGCCCTCGTCGGTGAGGTACTTTCCCTGACTCCCCTTCACCCGTGCGCGCTTCGCGTCGACCAGGTCGACACCGGCGTACACGAGCGTCGCGACGTTCAACGGCGTCGCGACGCCAGACAGATACAGCGCGGTGTCGGCGGGAACCGCCTCGCGCACCGCGACGACGGCGTCGACGAACGCCGAGGCGTGGCCGACGACGCCCTGCGCGTTCGAGAGCACGTACGCGTCGACGGGGGCGCTGGCGGCGCCGCCCGCGTCCGGGTCGTCGCTGGAGATCACCGCGGCGCTCGGGCCGCCGATATCGGGGTAATCCGCCGCGAACGCCTCGACGACTTCCTCGCGCGTGCCCGCAGGGTACGCGCGGTGCGGGAGGACCGTAAGCACGGAATCGTCGCCTTCGGGGGCGTCGCGGTCGGCGTTCCACAGCGACCCGGCGTCACGGACGACGTCGTCCGCGAGCGCCGGCGTCGTCAGCGGCGAGTCGAGGCGGAGTTCGCCGAGACGGGCCGCCCCGTCTCGGTCGTGAACCTCGAAGTAGTCGGTCATACGGCGTTCTCTGCGGGCCGGCCGTTATTCGCTTTCGCTTCCGCCCTCGCCGGCGCTGGCGGCGTCCGTGGCGTCGGCAGTCGTCGCGGTGTCGGCGGCATTCTCACCGTCACGGCTCGCGTGCAGGTCTTCGAGCGTCACCGAGTCGGGGACGACCGACAGTGCGTCCTCACTCCACCCCCGGTGCGCGAGCGTCACGTCCACGTCGGGGTTGGCCTCGACGAGCGCACGCATCCCCTCGGCGGCGGCGCGTTCGGTCGCGGCGTCGGTTCGGTCGGGCACCTCCGCCGTGAGCGGGTACGTCTCCGAGAGCGCCCGTGGGAACGGGCCGAACGGTGGAAGGACGCGCCACACCGCGTCGTAATCGTGCTCGGAGGGCTTGCCGTACTCCGAGCACAGCAGACGGTCGGGCACGTCCAGTCGCGCGAGGCGGTCGTGGTGGCGGCGCACCTCCGGGCGACGGGCGGACTCGTGAGAGACGGCGAAGAACGAGCCTTTGGAGGCGCTGTCGATGCGCTCCAGTTGGTCGGCGTGGTCGAGGAGGGCGCGGTAGCCGTCGGTCATCGCCGGGTGACCGCGAGCGCGGCGCTCGACGAGTTCGAGCAAGTCGCCGTCGCGGATGGCCTGCTTCACGCGCCGGAGTTCCTCGAAGGTGACGTGGAGGTTGTGCTCTGCGAGCAACGACTCCTGTTCGTCGTTGCCGGCGGCGCGCAGGTCGTCCGGCGTGTACTCGTGACAGATGGGGCACGAACACGGGAGATACTCCAACTCCTCCAGTTGCTCGGTGCCCGAGACGGTGAGGTAGCGGCCGTCGCGGGCCATCAGCGCGTACGCGGCGGAGTCGAACAGGTCACACCCGAGCGCGACCGCCAGCGCGAACATCATCGGGTGGCCCGCGCCGAACAGGTGGACTGGGCAGTCCTCGTCGAGACCGCGTTTAGCGGCGGCGACGGCGTCGACCATGTCGTCGTAGCGGTAGGCGTTCATCATCGGGACGACCGCGCCGACCGGGAACACGTCCAGATCCGTCGCAGCAGCCTCGTGACCTGCCTGCTCACGGAGGTCGGGGTAGGTGCTCCCCTGCACCGGCGCGTTCACCAGCATCCCGCCGGTGTCGACCGCCTCGGCGTCCGCGAGCGCTTGCCGGGTCACGTCGAGGTCGGATTCGGCCTGCTCACGGCTCACGTCCGGCGGCGTCGGGATGTCGACCGGCGTGCCGATGTCGCTGCCGATGTCGCGCTGGAACTCCAGAATCTCGGTCGTCGTAGTGTCGATTTCGCCGTACTCCGCGAGTTGGAAACTCCCGGAGTCGGTCATAATCGCGCCGTCGTACCCCAGCAACTCGTGGAGGCCCTCCTCCATCGCACGCTCGCGCAGGCCGTCGGTCGTGCGGATGATGTAGGAGTTGGTGATCAGCATATCCGCGCCGAACTCCGAGCGGAGGCGGCCCGGGTCGATCGTCTCGATGTTAGGGTTGATCACCGGGAGGAGGGCGGGCGTCTCGACGGTGACGCCGGCACGGGGGACGGTCAACTCCCCGATGCGACCGGCGGCGTCGTGATCCCGGATCTCGAAGTGCTCGCGCATTGTCTCGGGGTTTCCGGGGACGCGAGTAAGGGTGTCGCTCCGCGGGCGACGCGGACGCGACGCTCGATCGGTGGCGAACGAACGACACGCAGGGGGCGACCAGCGGACGGTCGAGCGGTCGGACGGTCGGCCGCGCGACCGGAGCGCGGGGCGGGCGTGTCGTCACGTCGCGGCACGCCCCGCGGCGGCGGAGTCCACGGTGCGGGGGCTGGTGCCGGTATCGGTGATAAACGCTCGGAGGGATGGTGGACGAAAGAACAGACCGCAGACCGACGAACGCGTGCGCTCGCCGGTCAGACGACCGGCACGAGCGCCAGTATGTCGCCGACGACCAGACTCGCGGCCTGTCCCGGCGTCGCGTTCTCAGGACCGTACACGACGACGACGTACAGACCAGCGAACAGCACCGCGTCGTACGCGCCGTGGATGAGCGACGGGACGACGAGGTTGTCGGTGTACTCGTAGGCGGCACCAAACACGAGCGTGAGCAGCGAAAGGATGCCGATGGTGACGAACCGCCCGGGCGCGGCACCCGTCAGCGCCACGTAGTGGACCGCCCCGAAGATGACGCTCGCAACCGGGATGGCGACCCACGGCGAGAACGCCTCTCGGAGCCGGTTCTGGACGACGCCCCGGAACAGAATCTCCTCGCCCGGACCGATGAAGATGAACGCCGCCGGGATGAGGAGGAGGAGCACCTCGGGGTTCTCCACGCCGAACTGCGCGACCTCGTTCTGTGCGGTCGGCGCACCCGTCTGCTGGACGACCAGCGACGCGACGATCAACAGCGTGAGCGACCCGAAGAAGCCGCCGACGGTGACGAGCAAGTCGCGCAGCGACGGGATCTTGAACAGCGACAGCGGCGAGCGTCCGCGTCGGATCAGGTAGATCGACGCGACGCCGCCGAACGAGACACCTTGTACGAGTACCAGCGAGAGGCCGATCAACGCGAGCGGTGACGGCTGATACCCGATCAGTCCGAGCGTGAGGAGGACGACTACCACGACGACCGACGCGACCACGATGCCGGAGAAGCCGACGACCAGGGCCGCGACGAGCGCCCGTATCCGGGGATCGAGCGAGCCGAACCACGCCGAGATGCGGCGGGCCGGTCCGAAGCTTACCATAGGGGTACTCGGTCGCCCACGTTCAAAGGCTTGACCCAGCGACGGCGACCGGACCGACGGTCCGACTGCCCAGTCTCCGCCTCACTCCCGACGCGCCTCGTACAGCGACACGCCGAGCGTCGCCCGGCCGTCGCGAACCTCACCCGCGAGGACGGCGTCGCGGAAGGCGTCGTAGTCGACGGTCACCGGGCGGATGCTCTCGTTGAAGTCGAGCGTCTGTTCGGCCGACGGCTCGCACCCGTGTGCGAGGAAGTAGTGGTGGACGGAGTTGGCGAAGCCGTTGGCGGGTTCGACCGTGGTGAACTGCTCGACCGTCTCCGCCTCGTGGCCAGTCTCCTCTGCGAGTTCGCGTCGCGCCGCCGTGGCGAGGTCGGTGTCGCCGTCTTCGACGGTTCCGGCGGGGAGACCGCGATTCACCCGACCGACCGCCTGCCGCCACTCCTCGACGAGGACCACGTCGCCGTCGGGTGTGAACGGGAGGACGACGACCGCCGGCGGTTCGTCGACGTAGTGGAAGTCCGTTTCCGTTCCGTCAGGGAGGCGGACGTCGTCACGGCGCACGTCGAAGCCGGGACACGAGTAGTCGATGTCGGTGCCGAACGTCTCCCACGCGAGGTCGTCGGGTGCGGCGTCGTCGCCGTCGTGGTCGCCCGCGGCGTCGTCAGTCATAGCCGACGGGTCGGCGGGGCGGGAGAAAACTGTGTGCGGTTCGCCGGCCGCGAGCGAGGTGTCCGTCAGATCGAGAGGCGGTTGCGAACTGCGACGACGCCGCCCGCGAGGACGAGTGCCAGCGAGACGAGCGTGAGGCCCACCTGTGTCTCGGCGAACCAGACGGGTGCCCACGGCGCGACCGCGCGGACGCCGACGACGAGCGCCGAGAGGACCGGCACGCCGGATTCGGCCTCGACGGAACCGGGGTCCACACCATCACTCGTCGCCCGCGGCAGGTCAGCCTCGGTGCCCTGGAACTCGCGGGGGACGCGGTCGGCCTCGTACGGGATGCGCTCGGTGGCGTACGACCAGACGACCGTGCCGTTCTCATCGAGTTCGACGATGCGCTTGTTGAGCGTGTCCGTGATCAGCGTGTGGCCGTTCTCCAGACGGTCGGCGTCGCGAGGCCACCGCAACGACTGGCCGTCGGCGCTCCGGACGACCCACGCGATGTCCCACTCGCCCGACTCAGTGCGGTGAAGTTCGACCACGCGGTCGTTGTCGGAGTCGGCGACCAGCACTGCGCCATCGCCCAGCCACTGCGGGTTGTGCTGGTGGTCGAGGATCGTCGGGTCGCCACAGCGCACGTCGCCGTCGCCGTCGGTGTCGCGCAGTTGGCCGTTGCCGGTACAGGAGTCATCCGGCGAGCCCTCCTCGTCGGCGTTGATTATCTCGACGACCTCGCTGCCGCCGTCGTCGGTCCGCTCGACGATGACCAGTTGGTTCGCGTTGCGCACCGACACGAGGAAGCGATCCTCGCCGATGCGGTCGATGTCGTTGATGTGGAGCCAGTCAGTTCGGGTCGGGTCCGCGGGTGCGTCGTAGATGGTCGAGGCGTTCCACGTCCAGACCACCTCGCCGTCCTCGACGACGAGGATGCGCTCGTGATCCATATCGGTCATCGCGAAGCCGCCGTTCGGGAGGGGTTCGGCGTCGTGAATCTCGCTGTTCGTCTCCGTGCGCACTGGGAAGCCGTACTCCTCGACGACCGTCGGCCCGCCGTCCGCGTCAGGGTCGATGATCCGGAAGCCGGTGTGGGCACACGGCGACTCGTAGGGGCCACACTCCTCGTAGCCGCTGTCCATGAAGCCCGCCAGCACGTTGCCGTCTGGCAGTCGTTGGACGTCGAAGTAGCTGTCTGCGGAGTCCTCGCGCCACTCGACCTCAGAGTTGTTCACCAGATAGACACTCCCGTACTGGTGCCAGCCGGGGCCGCCGCCCTGCGACCCGACGAGCGTCGCCCGCTCCGCGCCGTCGGCGGGAGTGGTGGGCGACCGGTCGGGAGCCACCAGCGCGCTGCCCGCGACGGTGAGGCCGAACAGGAGGACGCCGGCGAGGACCAACTCGACCGCGCGTGTTCTCATCGACGGAATCGAATGATGGCCCGAGCAAAAGCCTTCGGTATCACGGGCACGCGGCGACGAGAGACGGTTGCGATAGCGGGGTGCGGACGCAGGACGCGCAGACTCAGAACAGGTCTCGGACCCGTGCTCGCGTGGCCGCGAGATCGCCGGAGTTGTCGACGACGACCGGCTTCTCCGGTGGTTCGAACTCCTCGCGCAGAAGGTCGTACACCTCCACGTCGGCGTCGGAGGCGTCGCCCTCGCGGGCACGGATCCGCCGCTTCGCGACGGCCTCCTCGCAGGTGACGTGGACTAGCTGCGCGTCGGCGTCGTGGCGAGCCCCGAGATCGCGTGCCCACCGACGGCGTTCGGCGCGGCGGAACGTCCCGTCGAGCACCACAGCGTTGCCGGTCGAGAGTACCGCGTCGGCGCGGTCCAACAACGCCTCGTACGCGCGGCGAGACTCTTCAGTGGTGTAGTCGGGGTCGGGAAACAGCTCCTTTCGGACCACGTCCGTCCGGAGGAGGTCGGCGTCGAGTCGGTCCGCCACCGCTTCCGCGACGGTGGTCTTTCCGGCACCTGGGAGTCCACAGACGACGACGAGTTGGGGTGCGTCCGGCATCGAAGTCGGTCACGACTGTGTGGGGCCAGCGGTAATGTCCGTCGGTTCGATTCCCCGGAGGGAATCAGATTCGATAGACGGGGCGATACGTATTATACTCCGGTTTGGATACAAGTTGATACTCCGAAATCGGGAGTGGAAAACCACACAATGTTCGAGTTCATTACGGACGAGGAAGAGCGCGGTCAGGTCGGTATCGGCACGCTCATCGTGTTCATCGCGATGGTGCTGGTGGCAGCAATCGCCGCCGGCGTGCTGATCAACACCGCTGGCTTCCTCCAGAGCAAGTCGCAGGAAACGGGTCAACAGAGCAGTAAGCAGGTTAGCAACCGTCTCCAAGAGGTTGCCACGGTCGGGAACGTCATTGAGAACGGTGATGGTGATGACGTCGTCGACATCGTGAACGTGACCGTCACGCAGGCGGCCGGTGCTGGGGACATCGACGTACAGAATGCGACGGTGACCTGGATCGGCCCGAGCGGGACGTACCAACTCCAGTCTACGACGACGAACTTCTCTGACTCGGGCCTCTCCAGCGGGGACGACAAGTTCTCGTACGCGTCGGTCAAGAACGTCGCCGGTAACGAGAACGTCCTCGACGACCCCGACGATCGCCTGAACCTCGTGTTCGACGTCAACATCTTCGCCGACAGTAACCTGGGCGAGGGCGACGAGGTTACCATCAAGATCAACACGATGTCCGGTGCGACCACGAGCATCCGCTTCACAGTCCCCGAATCGCTCGGACAGAAGGAAGCCGTCGAACTGTAAGTCGGCTCCCCTTCTCCAGTATTTTCGACCGCCGAGCGGTAGCACCGTCACCGCCGGATCGACACTGTGTCTGAACGACGCACCGCGGCGACAGAATGGTGACTGTCGGCGACTCAGCGCTCCGCTTCCCCACGTAAGCAGTTCACGGCGTCGCGAACCCGCGTGAACGCATCAGTCAACTGCAAGTACAACTCTCCGCTCACTGCAGAGGAGAGGTACGCGACTGCTCGAACTGGCGTCGGTCGCACGCGAACCGCCTTCCGGAGGTACTCGCGGCCCTCGTCGTACTCCCCCTCCTGCATATGGAGGTGCGCGATACGCACTCGCTCGCCCCGGGTGTCACGCTCTGCGATGAAGGCAGCCTGTCTCACGGTACACAGGTGGGCGCACGGCCCGTTGTGGTACTCGAACGCCTTGCAGTCGCACGTACCGACGTGCTGACCGTCGTCGTTCGCGATGGCGACGAGGTGGGCATCCTCACCGTCAGGAAGCGTCACGCGGTAGCTGTAGCGGCTCACGGACTCGATGAGTGCCCCTTGCGGGTCCGCACGGTCCCAACTGGTAGCGTCGCTCCCGGCGAGTGCCTCGAAGTCGAGTGGCGTTCCCGGTGCTTGCTCGTCTGTCGACGGCGGTGTACGCGGTGTACTCATCGTGAGTCACCCCCGTGGCACTCAGGGCAGACTCGACGAGGGATGCCGCTCCCCGTGGGCGTCCGCGTTTCGAGGCGGACACCGCAGGTAGGGCAGAAGTTCACGGCGAACACCTCCCGTTGTCAAGCGCCGGGCACGGCTGATCGGAGGCGAGAATGTAGCCGCCACAGTAGTCGCAGATCAGCGGCTCATCGTCGGTGTCGACGCTCACGCAGACCACCTCGTAACGGCCGCTAACTTGTCAGGTAACCCTCCAAAAACTATATAGGGGTAGTGGGCCGGCGCGAATTTGAATCGCGGTTACGGCCACCCGAAGGCCGAAGGATACCAAGCTACCCCACCGGCCCGCAGTTTCGAGAAGGCGAGCCGTTCTGTTAAGACTTCCGAACGCCGGAAGGGAGTCGGGGTCACGTCGCCCGATTCCGCGTCAGTACCGCGTGTATCCCTCGGTGTCGAGGTAGTTGTGCGCCACCGTGATCGCGTGGTCTGCGTGGATCGCCTCGGGCCCGAGCCGAACTCGGCGGTCGGCCCGGTCCGCGAGCAACGCGGCCTCCTCGTCGGTGAAGTCGGAGTGGTCCGAAAGGACGAACACCGGGTCCGACGGTGGCTCCACGTCGGCGACGGGTGTGCCGTCCTCGTGCAACTGGACGAGCGTCCCGTCAAGCGAGTCGAGCGTCTCCGCGAGTCCCATCCGGTAGAGGTCGACGCCGGGCGACACCTCGGCGGGCATATGGCCGATTGCGTCCTCGCGGGCCTCCAGTGCGTTGCGGACGCGGGCGGCGGTCGTGCGTTCGTCGGGGTGGAGGCCGCGAGCGGTCGCCCCCGAGAAGCGGACAGTGTACTCGTCGCCGAGGACGAGGTGGACGCGGCTGTCTTCGCGGATCCCGTGTGAGAGGAACAGCCCCGTGTTCACACACCGGCACAACAGGTCGAGACGGCCCGCACCACCCGCGAGGTCGTCGAGGCTGAACTCGGGCGTGGTGGGCGCGTCGTGGCCGCAGACGACGAACTGGCGCATAGCAGAGACGGACAGCCAGGAGAGTTAGCCCCGTCGACTTCCGCTCGAAGGCGAGCGTCGAGACGCTATCGTTCGATGGAGAACGTCGTCTCGGCGGTGAGACGGTCGGCCCCGTCGACCGCACCGATTGCGACCGAGAGGGTGTGCTCGCCGGGGGCGGCCGCCCGCCACTCGTGGTCGCCCTCGCGGATGCGCTGGGGCCAACTCCGGTGGAAGCGTTTGCGCTCGCTGCGATGGAAGTCGAAGCGCGTCCGTTCGGGGTCGGGCGCGTCGTACACCTCCGACGCCTCACAGAGTCCGTCTATCGACCACGTCCACCGCATCGGCGTCTCCGTCACCAGCGACACGGGCATCGGCAGGCGGTTCTGGAACGTCACGCGGAACTGCACCGGTTCGTCGGGCGCGTATCGTTGCTTGTTCGTCTCGACGTCGACGGCGATCGCACGGGCGCGTAGACTCGACGGGAACAACGCGTGGCTCACGTTCGTCCAGTTGACGTGCGAGCCGCGGCCGTCGTCGGACTCGTTGGGTGAGAAGGGGTCGTCGTCGTCCCGTCGAAGCGCCTCCGACTCGTAGATACGCCGCATACGCGACGGGAGGAGGTGCGGTCGATTAAACCCCCCGCCCGGGACTGCCAGCGTCGTCCACGCGGCGTTACAGGAACGCGGGCGCGGCCGCCGCCCACAGTGCGACCGACTGACAGTAGCCGTACGCGAACACGAGTCGCCACGACGAGCGGATGTCGCGGAGCCACGCGAGCGCCAGCGTCGCCGCCAGCGCCAGCGCCGACAGGCCGAACGGTTCGACCGCGGGCACGCCGGGCACGACGCCACCGCGACCGAAGTACGCGAACACCGCGAGGTTCAGCGGGACGAACGCCGCGAGCGCGACCCACCCCGGCGCAGACTGGATCCACGAGCGTACGTCGCCCGAGCGCATCGAGCGTCCGGTCACTCCTGCCAGCCGTGCGACGACCGCGCCGACCGCCGACAGCACCGTCCGCGTCGTCAGCAGGAATCCCGCCAGCAACGGCCCGGCGACCCACGGGAGCAACGGCACGGTCACGACCGCGAGTGCGACGGCGACGACCGCAACGAAGCCGAATCGGAACGGCGTCGCCGTGAGTCGACCGACCGTCCCGACCGGCCCGTCACCGGTGTACCCCGACACGAGCAGGCGGAGGTTGCCGCCGCGTTCGACCCACGCGACCGTCGGCTCCCCACCGAGGTATCCGGGAGCGGCCGCGAGCGCGTTCGAGGGGAGGCGCGAGACGTGACCGGTGGCGACGCTCCCGTTGCCCGCTACGTCGGCGCCGCCCCGTGCGAACACCACGTCGCGGCCGCTGGTCCGGTCGGCCACCGTCCAGATGGCCGTCCAGTCGTCGGCGTCGCCCGCGACGCGGAGGCGGTTGCCGGAGCCGAACTGCCGAACGTCTGCGCCGCCGGCGGCGACGTGAACGACCGAGAGGTCGGTCCACGCGAGGACTGATGCGGCCCCACCGTCGCCCGCTGTCACGTCGACCAGCGGTGGCAGATTCGCCGAACTGAACGAGGAAGCACCGCGGCGAGCGTCGCCGACACGCGCACCGTCGATACCCTGTCCGGGCGTGGTTACGTCGAGGTAAACGCCCGTGTCGGCCTCGTCGGCCCACGCGACCGCGACTCGCCCATCACCGGCGGCCGACAGCGCCGGAGAGTTGCGCCCCGTCGTCGCGCCAGGGAGGGCGTGGCGGTCGACGCTGGCGTTCGTGTCCGCCTCGCCGCCGGTCACGACCGCGAGTTTCCCGGTGAAGCCATCGCCGTCGAACGCGCGCCAGCCTACGACCGTCTCCCCCTCGAGTGCCGCCACGTCGACGCTCTCGACACGGGCCGCCTCGCCCGTCGAGACGGTCGTCGAAGAGAACTCGCCGTCGAGACGGCCGCGAAGCAGGACGATGCGCTCGGTTCCGGCGTCTTCGACCGCGACGGCGACCCGGTCGCCCCGCACCGCGGCGTCGACCTCGCGGAGTTCCTCCTCGGACGTGAACAGCGTTCGTGTCGCTTGGACACGTACGCGGTCACCCCCGCCCGCCAGTCGTGCGATGCGGACGCGGTACTCGCCTGCGTCGGCCTCAACCCAGGCGACGACCGCGCGGTCGCCGTCACCCGCCACCGCCACGTCGGGATACTCGGCGGTCGACCCGTCGAGCGTGGAGAGTTCGGTCGGCTCCGACCAGTCGCCGCCGATCTCGCGGCCGACGTCGGTGTAGGCGGCCTGTGCGCCGATCGCGAGCGCGAGGACGACGAGGACGGAGAGGACGTGTGTACGAGGACGCATCTACGTGTCCTCGTCTGTGGGGGCGGCGAATAAAACGGGGTCGAAGTCGGACCGAGTGTGGCGCCGACGACTCAGCCCATCTGCGTTTCCACGTCCTCGTAGAACGGGCAGCCGATGCCGTGGGTCCCGTCGACGGTCTCGAGGTCGGGATGCGTGTCGAACTCCGAACACTCGTCGCGAGCGATCGGACACCGCGTGTGGAACTTACAGCCGGACGGCGGGTCGATCGGTGACGGGACGTTCCCCTCGAGGATGACGCGATCGCCGTCCCACAGTGGGTCTGGCTCTGGAATCGCCGACAGCAGCGCCCGCGTGTACGGGTGGTACGGCGGCGTGAAGATCTCCTCGGCCGTCCCGAACTCGACGATTTCGCCGAGATACATCACCGCGATCTTGTCGGCGATGTGCTCGACGACGCTCAGGTCGTGTGCGATGAACAGGTACGACAGGCCGAACTCCTCTTGTAAGTCTTCGAGGAGGTTCAGGATCTGCGCCTGCACGGACACGTCGAGCGCCGACACCGGTTCGTCACAGACGATGAAGTCGGGGTCGACCGCCAGTGCGCGGGCGATGCCGATGCGCTGGCGCTGGCCGCCGGAGAACTCGTGCGGGTAGCGACTCGCGTGACTCGCCTGCAGACCGACGATCTCCAGCAGTTCTTCGACGCGCTCTTCGCGCTCGCGGCCCTCCGCGAGGCCGTGGATGTCGAGCGCCTCGCCGACGATGTCGGAGATGGTGAGCCGGGGATTCAGCGACGCGAACGGGTTCTGGAAGATGAACTGCAGGTCGGTGCGGTACGGCCGCATCTCCGACTCCGACAGTTCGGTGAGGTCGACGCCGTCGTAGTAGACGGAGCCGTCGGTGGCGTCCTCCAAGCCGAGCATCGTGCGCCCGAGCGAGGACTTGCCACAGCCGGATTCGCCGACGAGGCCGACCGTCTCGCCCTCGCCGATCTCGATGTCGACGCCGTCGACCGCCTTCACCCACTGCTGTTCGCCGAGCACCCGGTCGAGAAAGCCCTTCTCGGTCGGGTAGTGTTTGGTCAGCCCCTCGACGCGGACGAGTGCGTCGTCCGAACTCGCGGTGGGGGCCGCGCTACTCCCGTTGCCGGTCGTGTTGTCAGTGCTCATTCGTCACCCTCCATGTACGACTCTGTCTCCTCTTCTTGGATCTCGATCTCGAAGTCGAGTCCCTCCTGCAGTTCGCCGGTGTACTCCAGACACGCGGCGGCGTGGACCGACGGGTCGGACTCGTCGGCCAACTCGCCGGTGTCCGCGTTCACGAGCGCTGGATCGCGTTTCGTGCACGCCTCCTCAGCGTACGGACACCGCGGGTGGAAACTGCACCCCGGCGGCAGTTGCACGAGGTCCGGCATCGTGCCGGGAATCGTGTCCAGTCGCTCACGTCGGTCGCCGATCCGTGGGATCGACCCCATCAACCCGACCGTGTACGGGTGTTTAGGCTCGTAGTACAGTTCTTCGACGGCCGCCTTCTCGACGGCGCGACCGGCGTACATCACCATCACTCGCTCACACAGTTCGGCGACGACGCCGAGGTCGTGGGTGATGAGTTGGATCGCCACGTCGAACTCGTCGGACAGTTCCTTCAGCAGTTCGAGGATCTGCGCCTCGATGGTCACGTCGAGTGCGGTCGTCGGTTCGTCCGCGATGATCAGGTCGGGATCACACGACAGGGCGATGGCGATCACCGCGCGCTGTTGCATCCCGCCGGAGAACTGGTGGGGGTAATCCGAGTAGCGCTCTTCGGGGTCGGGAATGCCGACCTTGTCGAGCATCTCGACGACGCGTTCGCGCACGCCCTCGTCGTCGAGGTCCATGTGCGCACGGACCGCCTCGGCGATCTGCTCGCCGACCGTGTACACCGGGTTGAGTGCGGTGTGCGGGTCCTGGAAGATCATCGCGATCTCGCCGCCACGGATCTCTCGCATCGCCGCTGTCGGCGCGCGAAGCAGGTCGACGTAGCCACGCTGGATCTCCAGGTCGCCGTCTTTGAACTCGGTACTGATGGACTTCGGGCGGTCGCGGACCGTCGCGCCGGGGTCGTTCCCGACGTCGACGCCCGAGACATCCTCGATGTGGATGTAGCCGTCGCGGTCGTTCGTGGCGACTCCGTCGGGGAACTCCCGAGCGAGTTTCGCCACGGCCACTTCGGAGTGGAAGCGGATCGTCCCGCCTTCGATACGCCCCGGCGACTCGATGAGTCGCATCAGCGAGAGGCTGGTCACGGACTTGCCGGCGCCGGACTCACCGACGACGGCGAACCGCTCGCCGCGGCCGATGGTGTAGGAGACCCCGTCGACCGCCTTGACTTTCCCCTCCTCGGTGTAGAACGCCGTCTCGAGGTCACGAACCTCCAACAGCGGACGTTCCGCCGAGTCGAGGTCGTCGAACCCGGAGGCACCGGTCGACGAGGGTGCGTCACGCGACGCCATCTATCGGTTCCTCCCCGTGTCGGACTCGCCCTGTGGGTCGAGTGCGTCACGGATGCCGTCGCCGACGAGGTTGATCGACAGCACGAACAGGAAGATAGCCAGTCCGGGGAAGACGGTGATCCACCACTGCCCCTGGATGAGCGTCTCCCGACCCGACGAGAGCATACTCCCCCACTCGGCGGTCCCCGGCTGGAGCCCCAGTCCGAGGAAGCCGAGCGCGGCCGCCGACAGGACGATGGTCCCGATACCGAGCGTCGCCTGCACGATGACCGGCGCGAGCGCGTTCGGAACGACGTGCCGGAAGATGATCGAGCGGTCGCGTGCGCCCAGCGCCTTCGCGGCGGTGACGTACTCGTTCTCTTTGATCGAGAGGATCTCACCGCGGATGAGGCGGGCGTAGCCGATCCACACGACGAGCACGAGCGCGAGGATCATCTTCCAGAACCCCTGTCCCAGCACCGCGATGAGCGCGATGGCGAGCACGAGGAACGGGAACGAGTAGAGGACGTCCACCACCCGCATAATGATCTCGTCGATCCAGCCGCCGTAGTAGCCGGCGATGGAGCCGAGTGGGACGCCCACCGCGAGCGCGATGGCGACCGTGATGAAGCCGATAGTGAGGCTGAATCGGCCGCCGTACATCACTCGCGAGAAGATGTCCTTCCCGGCCCAGTCGGTCCCGAACGGGTGCGTCACCGACGGCGACTGCTCGAGTGCGTTGAAGTTCGACGCGCCGGGGTCGAACGGGGCCAGCGAGAACGGCTGGATGGTGATCCCCTCGATGGCGATTGGCCGCGCGAAGATGGCGGCGAACGCCATCACCGCGATGATCGCGACGCCGAAGAGCGCGGTCCGGTTCCGCTTGAACCGTCGCCACGCACGGGCGGTCCGAGAGCGCGAGAGGTCACTCCCCTCTGGCTCCCAGTCGAACAACTCTCCGCGCTCGGAGAGCTGTTCGGCGTTGAACCCGGTCACCCGGATCCGGCCGCGTTGAGTGGTTCGTGAACGTGATTCCTGTGACATATTAGTATCTGATCCGTGGGTCGAGCCACGAGTAGGCGATGTCCGCCAGCAAGTTGGCGAAGACGATGGTCGTTGCGATCATCAGCACGACCGCTTGGATGATCGGGAAGTCGCGCTGCGTGATGGCGCTGATCAGCAGTCGCCCGACGCCGGGCCACGAGAACACCTGTTCGACGACGACTGCGCCGTCGACGAGGAAGGCGATCTGCAGCGCCGCCACCGTGACGACCGAGATGAGCGAGTTCCGCAGGACGTGTTTCAACACGACCGTCCGCTCTGACAGCCCTTTCGCGCGAGCAGTGCGGACGTAGTCTTTGTTGAGCTGTTCGACCATCGACGAGCGCGTCAGGCGCATAATGAGCGCCGACGACGCCGTCCCCAGCGTGATCGCCGGGAGGATTGTGAACTTCAGCATCGCGGTCGACAACAGCGGCTGGTCCGGCGGAATGACGCGGAACCAACCGAGTTGGACCGAGAAGACGAGCAGGAGCATCAGGCCGAGCCAGAAGTTGGGCGTCGCGATGCCCAGCAGCGCGGCGACGCGGCTGGCCTCGTCGGTCAGTTCGCCGTTTTTGACGGCCGAGACGACACCCAGCGGGATGCCGATGCCGATGGCGATGAAGAAGCCGAGCAGTCCCAGTAACAGCGTGTTCGGGAGGCGCTGCGCCAGCGCGACCGACACACTGCGGTCGGAGATGACCGACTCACCGAAGTCGAAGAAGATCGCGTCCTGCAGCCACAGCCAGTAGCGCACGTACACCGGTTCGTCGAGGTTGTACTGCGCCTCGAGTTGTGCCCGCAACTCCGGTGTGGCTTCCTGGAACTGGAGGATGAAGTCGATGACGTTGCCCGGCAGTAGCTCGACGAGCGAGAACGTCAGCAGCGACACCCCGAACAGGACGGGGATCGTCACTAGCAACCGCTTGACGAGGTATCGTTGTAGCGACATAAGTGGGAGAGGGGTCGAGCTACCGCGTTACTTGTCGACGTAGGTGAACGCGTTCGCCGACGGCGAGTAGATCCCGGTGTACTCGCCGGAGTCGATCGGGTACGTCTGGAAGCCCTTCACAGCGTCCGTACGGAACGCGTCCATCGCCTTCCCGAAGCGAATGTAGGTGATGGGGGCGTCCTGACACACCTTCTCCATGAGCTGTTGGTAGATCTCTTTGCGCTCGTCCAGGTCGTACGTCTGCAGACCCTGGTCGATGAGGTTGTCCACCTCCTCGCTCTTGTAGTGCGGGATGTTACAGCAGGCCGGCGTGAAGGTCTCGCTGTGGAACAGGTTGTGGACGTACGCGTCCGCGTCCCAGCCAGCAGACCAGCCGACTGCGATCAGGTTGTTGTTCTGGTCGGACTCCTCGCCGAGGATGATGCCGACGTAGGTGTTCCACTCGAACTGTTCGAGTTCGACCTCGAAGTAGTCGGTGGAGTTGAGCGACTCCTGGATGAGTTGCGCCCACTTGACGCGCTGTGGGTTCTCGTTGGTGATGATCTTCGTCTGGAACGGCGCTTCGACGCCGGCCTCGTTGAAACCCTCTTCGAGCAGGGTCGCCGCCTTCTCGGGGTCGTAGCCGAGGTACTCGTCACCCATCCGCTGGTTGAACTCCGGCGAGGTGAACTGGCCGGCCAGCGGGGAGATGGGTGAGGTCGCGGGCGTCCCGATACCCTGGTAGACAGACTCGACGATGGCATCACGCGGGATGAGTCGCGAGACGCCGCGGCGGACCTTCGCGTTGTCGTACGGCGTGACGGCCATCGGGAACGCGAGGAGGTCGAACCCACCCTGCGTCCGCTCGGTGACGGTGAACTCGTCGTTGTCTTTGAGGTCCTGGTAACTCGCCGCGGGGACGTTGTTCATCAGGTCGATGTCGCCCGACTGCAGCGCCGCCAACTGTGCGGACTGCTCGACGATGATGCGGAACGTAATCGTCTCGATGGGCGGCTTCTCCGGCATACTGTCGCTGCCGGTGAACCAGTAGTCCTCGTTCCGCTGGAGGCGGAAGAGGGTGTCAGGCTGGTGCTCGTCGAACACGTACGGGCCGGTGCCCACGGGGTCGTCCTTCAGGGCGATGTCGCCGTCCGCGACCTCCTTCGGCACGATGGGGACGCCGCCGAGCGCGAACTTCAGGGGCGCGTACTTCGCCTGCAGCGTGAAGTCGAGCGTGTAGTCGTCGACGACCGTCGAGGAGTCGTACCAGTCGTACACGTCGGCCTCACGCGGCGTGCCCTCGTACCGCTCGAAGGTCGCTTTCACGTCCTCGGCGGTGAGTTCGTTGCCGTTGTGGAACATCACGCCCTCGCGGAGGTTCGCACGCCACTCGAGGTCGCCCTCTTTCTGCTCGACGGACGTGGCGAGCACCGGCTGAGGCGCACCGGAGAAGTCGGTCGCCATCAGCGGCTCGTACACCAGCCCGAACGCCTTCGAGGAGGTGGTGTCGTTCGCCCGCGTCGGGTCGAAGTTCGCGACGTCGGCACCGAACGACGCGATGAGTTCGCCACCCATCTGGACGTTGCTCGAGTCGGCCGGCGTCGGCGTCGAGTCCTCCGGCGTCGGGGTGTCTGATTCGCCTTCCGTGGGAGTGTCACTGCCGCCGCCGCCGGCGCAGCCGGCTAGCCCCGCGATGCCGCCCACGCCGAGCGACTTGACGAGGTTCCGCCTGTTAACGTCGAACCGTTCCCGGATGTCATCCTGGGACATACCAACATGGGCCTGTCGCACGCGTAAATATGTATCGGTTCACGCATTATCGGGGCTTGAGCCCACAACACCGTAGAATTACGGTGATACAGCCGATCCGAAAGTTAGTGAAATCGGCGTTTCAGTTATTTAATAGCCTACTCGGAGAGCGCGGAACGAACGAGATCATTGAGTTCGGACAGTCGTTCGCGTGCCGGTTCTGGGATCGACTCCTGTGGCGGCGCGAGTCCCGGTTGTCCGTCGGGGTCGGGCGCACCGACGACGATGCTGCCGACCTGTCCGAACTCCTGGTGGAGGCCGAAGTAGTCGTACACGCCCTCCACCTCGAGGGTGACCTCGAACGTCCCGCCCATCGACCCCTGCATCACGGGACTGGACCACGACTCCGCGCCGTCCGGAATCCGCTGAGGTGCATCGTTGTCCGGGTGGTACGCGAGGGTCTGCTGGCGACAAGAGGTTCCGACGCCGAACTGGAGGGTCGTCCCCGGTTCCACGCGGACGACGTCGGGGCGGAAGAAGTAGTCGTCCTCGTCGGTGTAACAACTCATCCCGATGGAGTTCGTCTCCTGAATGGCCGAGTCGTCGCTCGGCGCCGAAGTCACCGTCGGCGTCGCGGTGGCGGTGTCGTCGGACCCGGCCGACGACGTGCACCCCGCGAGGGCGGTCAACCCGGCGAGGCCGCCGGCACCGACCGCACGGAGGGCGTCACGGCGTGAGAGGGGTTCTCGCATACCGGCGGCTTGGCGACCACCGTTGATAAACCCTCACGCCGCGGATCGGTCGGACGCGACGTGGAGGATTCCGGAGCGGACGACCAGTAGTCCCCTCAGTAGCCCTGGGCGTTGCCGTCCTTCCGGGGTTCGGTCGCGCCCGAGAGGACGCCGTCCTCGTTGCGAACGATCTGTGCGCCGCCGAACAGCGCCGGCGGGAGCGTCTTCACGTCGTGCCCTTTCCGCACGAGTTTCGACGCCGTGTTGCCGTCGAACTGCGGTTCCAACGCGAGGCTGCCCTCCTCCCGGTAGCGCCACCGAGGGCTGTCAAGCGCCGCCTGCAACGGCTGGTCGTAGTCAACGATATTCGAGATGACCTGGACGTGCCCCTGTGGCTGCATGTACCCGCCCATCACGCCGAAGGCGGCCCAGTCGTCGGGCGCGTCGTCGTCGGGCGCGAAGTCCGCCAGCGCCGGGATCAGTGTGTGGAACGGGCGCTTGCCCGGTTCCAGCGAGTTCGGATGGTCGGGGTCGAGCGAGAACGACGCACCGCGGTTCTGCAGGGCGATGCCGGTGTCGCCCGCGACGAGGCCGGAGCCGAAGCCGGCGAACCGGGAGTTGATGTACGAGACGACGTTGCCCTCGTCGTCGGCGACGCACAGCAGCACCGTGTCCGCGTCCTCCGCGTTCGCGTCGGGCACGCCGAAGGACACGTCGTCGTTGCACTCCTCGCCGACTTCCTGGGCGCGGTTGGCCGCCCACTCCTTCGATCCCAGCGGTGGATGTTCCTCGAACTCGGGGTCGGTGATGTAGCGGTGGCCGTCGTGGAACGCGAGTTTCAGCGCCTCCGAGAAGTAGTGAACTCGCTCGGGAGAGTCGTAGTCGTACTCCGCGGCGTCGAGTTCCTCCGCGATGTTGAGCGCCTCAAGCGCGATGAGGCCCTGGTTGTTCGGCGGGAGTTCGTACACCTCCGTCCCGTTGTATGTGGTCGAGACGGGGTCGGGGAACTCCGGTTCGAACTCCGCCAGGTCGTCGACGGTCATGAAGCCACCCTGCTCCTGCACTTCGCTTGCGATGGCCTCCGCGATTTCGCCCTCGTACACCACGTCCGCGCCTTCCTCGGCGATCAGTTCCATCGACGCACCCAGTTTCGGGAGCGTGACGTGTTGCCCGACGTCCGGCGCCTCCCCGTCGAACAGGAAGGCGTCGCGGGCGTGGTCGGTCTCGAACAGGTCCTCGGCGTGTTGCCACTGCGCGGAGACGACTTCCGAGACGGGGTAGCCGTCCTTCGCGTATCGGATCGCTGGCTGGAGCAGTTCACCGAGCGACTTGCGGCCGAACTTCTCGGCGGTCGCCTCCCACCCACGGGCGGTGCCGGGCACCGTCACCGCGTGGGCGCCTGTGCCGGGCATCTCGGCGTCTTCGGGGTCGACATCGTCCTCGTTCGCGACGGCCTCGCGCACGTTCTCGATGGTCGCCTCCTGCGGCGACGGGCCACACGACCGCATCGCGCCTACCTCGCCGTCCGCGGTGCGGTACAGCGCGAACACGTCGCCGCCGAGGCCTGTCGACGTTGGTTCGACGACGTTCAGCGCCGCGGCCGTCGCAACCGCCGCGTCGAAGGCGTTGCCGCCGTCTTCCAACACTGAGATGCCAGCCTGCGATGCGAGTGGCTGACTCGTCGCCACGACGCCTCGCTGGCCGTACACTGTCGACCGCCTCGACGCGAACTGATCGATGTCTGGATCGCCCATACGAATCCCTGGCGGGCGGAGATGCGAAAGCGTGAACCCAAACATATTGGGTGTGGTCGAGTGCGTGTCCGACCCGATCCGTACCCGTGAGAAAGTTGATGCCCGGGGGCACCGACCTCCCGGTATGGGAGCGGAGCGACGTGAGCCACCGGTTGGGGAGCCGATGCGCGAGGTCGTCCTGAAGATCAAGCACAACGGCCAACCCGAGTGCGTGGCGTCCGAACGGTACCCCGACGTGACGATGCGGTCGGTGTCGTCGATGACCGGCCGGGGCGACGAGCGCAAGCGCATCGTCGAGGTGACGGGCGACCCTGACGATGTGGCTGGCTTCATCGAGGTGTTTGGCGAGGGTGATCCGGTCGTCGCCGCCGATCCGATCACGCCGCTCGGTGAGTCGACGGTGTTCCTCTCGCTGACGGTCGCAGTCCCCGAGTGGGACAGCATCGCCGAACTCCTCGCAGATCTGGGACTGCACTACCGGACTGGCACGGTGATCACCGGCGGCCACGAGCGGTGGACGCTGTATCTCGACGAAGACGACGACCTCGCGGCGATCATCGACGCCATCGAGGCGCGCGGCAACGACGTCGAACTCGTCCGGCAGGTGGAGATGCACGAGGTCACGCCGACGTCGAGGCTGGAAACCGCCGGCGCAGTTCACGACCTCACGCCGCGTCAGCGTGAGGCGCTCTCGGCGGCGATTCACGCCGGCTACTACGGGCACGAGCGAGACGCGAGCGTCGAGGACGTGGCCGACCAACTCGGTATCGGGACGACGACCGCGTGGGAGCATCTCGCGCGAGCAGAGGGGAAAGTGATGGCCGACCTCGGCGAACTCCTCGGCCCGGGCGACGACCACACGGCGGAGTAGCGAACCCGACGGAGTAGCGAACCGGCCGTCTTATTCGAGGTCGCCGTACGGCCAGCGGCCGCCCATCCGCAGTTCCTGTTTGTAGCCGTCGTCGATGGCGTCGCGCATCTGTTCGCGCGTGCGGCCCGGCGTCTCTACCTCCTCGGAAGCGAAACGAGCGACGGCCTCGGCGACCTGCACCGCCACGTCGCGGAGGTCCCGAGAGTCGAGTTTGTCGAGCGTGTCGGCGTGGGTGTGTCCCCACCCCCGCCCGGACTGGTCGGAGGTGGTCGAGGTCATCACCGACGGGACGCCCTCTTGGACGAACGCCCACTGGTCCCCGTGCGGGGAGATGGTGTCGTCGGTGGAGAGCGTGGTGTCGAGGTCGTTCGTCACAGCGCAGAACACCGACTGCATCGCCTCGAAGCCGTTCGTGCCGACCCGGATGTTGCGGGAACTGCACGCGCCGTCGAGGTTGACGACGCACTTGAGATCCTCGAGGTCCGTCGTCTCCGCGCAGTGGTACGCCCCCCACAGCCCGATCTCCTCAGAGCCGAAGGTGACGAGGCGGACGCGGGTGTCCAGTTCCACGTCGTCGCGCGCGAGGATGCGCCCGACTTCGGCGACGAGGGCAGAACCAGCGCCGTTGTCGTTCGCGCCGTCGGCGATGTCGTGGGCGTCGACGTGGGCGGTCAAGAGGACGTGTTCGTCGGTGTCGGGGCCGACCTCTGCCTCGACGTTGACCGAGGTGGTCGGTTCGTTGCGGCAGTCGACCGAGACGGTCGCCTCACACCCCTCCTCGGCGTAGCGGGCGAGACGCTTGCCTACCTCACAGGAGACGCCCACCGCCGGAATCGGACCCGGACGTTCGTGGTAGCCGACCTCTCCCGTGGGCGGGAGCGACCCGTCGAGGTGGTTACGGAAGACGAACGCGACCGCGCCGTGGTCGGCGGCGTTGACGTACTTCTCCATCCGGTGGATCCAGCGGTCGACCCCCTCGGGCGTCGCCGAGGAGACCATCGCGATAGCCCCCTCTAGTTCGTCGGCGTGTTCCTCGAACTCCTCGTAGGTGCCGTCGCCCACGTCGACGACGCGCCCGGTCGCCTCGCCCGCCGGACAGCCAGGAAGCGCGAGGACGTCCTGTTGGCCGTCGTGCGTCCGTTCGTGTGGGTCGTGAATCGTCAGCGACGACTCCCCACGCCACCACCCGGGGATGTCGAACTCCTCCAGGCGTGCGTCGCGTGCGCCCGCCGCCTCGAAGGCGTCGCGGACGACCTCGGCACCCTCGCGTTCGCCCGTCTGCCCCGCCATTCTGCTGCCCACGTCGACCAGGTCGGTGAGGACGTCCCAGCCGAACCCGCTGGTCCGTGCGTCGCCGACCGCCGCGTTCGAGAGTCGCATAGGCGCGAGGTTCGACGCGACCCTCTTGAGTCTCCGGGTCCCGGCGGTCGCTCGACGCCGTCGTGTCGATCGAAATACACGGATCGTGAGAGAGTTCTGCGATAGCGAGACGACCGATCAAAACTGCGAGAGAAACCCGGGCCCGATTGCCGGATCGGTCGACCGGTACGACACCTTCTTGTAGTATGCTAACGAATGACGCAAAAGATGCCCGAACCAGCGTCTCTCTCCGATGCCGACGAGCGCGTACTCCGCCACTTAGCCGACGCTACAGCGGACTACCCGGCGCTCGTCGCCGCCAACACCGGGCTCCACATTCCGCTCGTGGAGCGTCGCATCGCGACGCTGGAAGAGCGTGGGTTCCTCGAAGCCGCTACCGGCGAGCGTATCTACCGAATTACGAGCGCCGGCAGAGACGCGCTTGCAGGTGAGACACCGGACGCGACCGTCCCGGCGACGAGTGTCCCGACAGACGAGACGGTCGCCGACGGCGGTACCTCTACCGTCGACGCCGAGTAACGAGACGACGACGGGCACCATCGCCGCCGGCAATCCAATCTTTACTCTTTATTCCGAAGCCACCGAGGACTCCGCGTCGACGCCGAGTGCCCTCTCGAACGCGAGTTCGACCGCTCGCTCGTCCAGTTCGCGGGGGAGACTCGGCGTGACACTCCCACCGCGGGCGGCCTCACCGTCCGCACCCGACGCTGCCGCCTGTTCTGGAGTCGCAGGGAGGTGGAGGAAGCCCGCGGGTGTGTCCGAGTCGGCGAGCATCGTGAGCGTCCGATACAGAATCCCGTTACAGAGGTGCGTTCCCGCGGTGTTCGAGACGCGAGCGGGAACGCCGGCGTCGAGACACGCCTCGACCGTCTCACGTACGGGGAGTGTCGAGAGTCGGGCGTCTCGGCCGTCGGAGTCGAGTTGCTCGTCGACCGGGTCGTTGCCAGCGTTGTCGGGGACGCCGACCGTGTCGGCGACGTTGATGCCGACTCGCTCGACGCACACCGCCGCACGTCCAGCGGCGAGGCCGGTCGCGACGACGACGGCCGGGTCGTGCTCGTCGAGCAACTCGTGCATTCGCTCCTCGGCGGGGCCGAACGCGACGGGTAGCGTCTCCCCGACCACCTCGTGACCGGCGACCGTCGCGCCGTCGAGCGACGCTGCCACCTCACCCGAGGGGTTGGTGTCGTGGTCGCCGAACGGCTCGTATCCAGTGCAAAGGAGTGTCATACCGGGCGTGACGGACGGTGCGGCGTAAGCGTTCGCGTTCCCCGCGGCGATGGTCGGGTTCTGTGTCGTTCGGGGCCGATTCCGGCACCCGCATCAGTCGTCTGCGGGAGTGGGTGCCGCGTCCGTCTCGGTGTCGTCGCGGAGCGTCGTCACCGCGATGCCGGCGGCGACGACGACTAATCCGGCACACGCCAGGTATTCGGTTGCGAGGCCGACCTCCGCCGCCAGTGGAAGCGCGACCAGCGGCCCGAGCGTCGACCCAAGGTCGCCGAAGACGTTGTAGACGCCGCCAAGTTTCCCAACGTCGCCGCCGGGTGCGATGTCACCCAGATACGCCAGTAACGGCGGCCCGGCCAGTCCCGCGCCCGCGCCGACGAGGCCGACGCCCGCGAGGACGCCCGTCGCCGTCGGTACGAGCGCCGCGAGTGCGAACCCCGACCCGAACACCGCGAGGCCAGGAACCACCGTCGTCGTCCGCCCCATACTGTCCGAGAGGCGACCCACCGCGAGGTTCGAGATGGAGAGCGCGACGACAGAGACGGCCATCACGATACCGCTCGACCCGGTTCCGGCGAGACCACCAAGCGAGATGTCGTTCGACTCGGTGTAGAGGACGACCGTCGATAGGAGGACGCCGGCGTACAGGAAGCGGATGGTGAAGTTGACCGCGCCGACCGCGCCGATGCGCGGGTCCGATCGGACGAGCGCCGGCACGTCGCGCAGGCGACTGCCGCCGCCCGTCTCGGGGGTCACGTCGGGGAGGACGCGATACGCGACCGCCGCCGCGAACAGACCCGCGACACCCGCGACGGCGAACGCCTCGCCGTAGCCGTACAGGTCGGTGACGACACCGCCCAGCACCAGCCCCGTCGGGAAGCCGAGGCTCTGTCCGCCGCGCATGTACCCGACCCACCGCCCCCGGTTCGCGGAGGTCGTCACGTGCGTCACCGTCGAGAACGCCCCGACGAAGACGAACGCCGACCCGATGCCCCACGCCGCCCGCGAGACGAGAAACACCATCGAGGAGGGGAGGCCGAACGGCGGGTTCAGCCCGACGAGGTAGCCGAAGGGGACGAGGCCCTGCACGACGAACCCCGCGATCATCGGGCGGCGCGTCCCCATCCGGTCGAGGACGTCGCCCGCCGGCGTCGACATCAGCAGGCGGGTGAAGCGATTGATCGAGAGGATGATGCCGACGAGGAACGGCGCGATGCCGAGCACCGACCCGAGCGTCGGAATCGTCGGGAACGCGACGCCGCCACCGACGCCGCCGAAGAACACGCCGGCGACGAGGCTGAGGACGACCGTCCGCACCTGCGACTCCGAGTACCGTGGCGTGGTCGTCTCGTCGTCGGGTCCAGCGTCGGTCGATGTGGTGTCAGTCACGTCGGGTTGATTCGAGTCGAACCGGAGGGGCAGTCGATCGGGAGTCGATCAGTACGTGGTCAGTAGCCGTCCAGTGGCCGCACGCTCTCGGGTCGCTGCGCTCCCCGCTCGCGTATCGTGGCCTCCCTTCGGTCGGCCACGCTCACCACGCGTACTCCTCTCGCGGGTCCACATCGTCGCGTTCGCGGTCGAACACCACCTCGCCGTCGACGACGACGTACTGGCTCCGGGTGTTCATCTCGTGGAACGGGCCGTCCCAGACGACGAGGTCGCCGTCGGTTCCCTCCGCGAGGTCGCCGACGCGGTCACGGATGCCGAGAATCTCGGCGGGGTTCGTCGTCACGGCGTCGAGGGCGGCCTCCTCGGGGAATCCCTCCCGGACCGCGAGGCCGACGCAGACGTCGAGGTGTTGCTGCGGGATGACCGGCGCGTCCGTCTGGATGGCGACGGTGACGCCCGCCTCGTGGAGGATGGCCGGCGTCTCGAAGGTGATGTTGCGGAGTTCGTACTTCGAGGCCGACGAGAACGACGGGCCGACGATAGCGGGTACGTCGCGCTCGGCGAACTCCCCGGCGACGACGTGGCCCTCCGTCGCGTGTTCGATGGAGAGGCGGTCGATGCCGAACTCCTCGGCGATGCGGAACACCGTCATGATGTCGTCCGAGCGGTGGGCGTGAACCCGGAGGGGCAGGTCGCCTTCGATGACCCGCGCGAGGTTCTCGCGGCCCAACTCGCGCTCGAACGGTTCGCCGTTCTCGCGGGCGTGGTCGCGGCGCTGGATGTAGTCCTCGGTCGCCATGAATTCCTCGCGGAGGGTGGCGGCCACGCCGGGCCGGGTCGACGGCTGGCGACCCTCGCGTTCGCCGTGGAAGCGCTTGGGGTTCTCGCCCATCGCGGCCTTCATCCCGTCTTCTTTGATCAGCATCCGGTCGGCAACCGTGCCGTACGTCTTCATCGAGCAGATGATGCCGCCGATGACGTTGCCCGACCCCATCCGCGCGGAGACGGTCGTGACGCCGTTCTGGAACGCGCCCTGCAACTCCTCGTCGCGAGGGTGGAAGCCGTCGAGGGCGTTGACGTGCGGCGTCGTCGCGCTGGTACCCTCGTTGAAGTCGCCGTCCTCGGGTTCGCCCCACTCGGCCATCCCCGCGTGGCTGTGGGCGTCGATGAGGCCCGGCGTGACGTGCATCCCGGTCGCGTCCACCTCCGTCGCGTCGGCGGGCGCGTCGACGTCGCCGACGGCGGCCACCTCGCCGTCGACGAGGAGGACGTCGCCCTCGACCGTTCCGCGTTCCGTCTGTGTGTGGACCGTCCCGCCGCGGACGACGACTGCCCCGCTATCGGAGTCGCTCATAGGTGCGGGTGGATGAATCGATCCGAAAGCGTTCCGGTTCGAGAGGCGTCGCAGCCGTGCGTGTGGCCGAGCAGTCGCTTACAGCTGTCGTCGGATCGTCTCGGCGAGGTCGGAGACGGCATCGGGTCTGAACGTCCAGATTCCCCGCCACACACGTGGCTCCGTTTCGAGTGCCAAGAGGCCAACTGGGGTCACGTCTCGTTCGACCGCCGACGCCGGCGGGTCGAAGACGACGAACCACGAGTCGCTGTAGCCCGTACCGTAGCCCGTGTGTGCGGTCACGTCGAGCGCGGACTCGGGGTTCCAGTCGGGTTCGCCGTACACGTGGACGTCGACGGGGGCCTCAGCAAGCGAGCGGTACGTTCGGCGCGTCCCCACCTCGTCGTTGACCCGTGACAGTTGCTGGAAGGAGGCGTGCAGTTCCCCGGCGTCGGCGCGGTGTGCCCGGAGTTCGATCTGGCGACTCATCGCGATGAGCAGCAGTTTCTCCTTGTGCGCCAGCGGGTACCCCCGGAGGCGAAACGGCACGTCCGCCAACTCGGTGAGCACCGTCGGCAGGTCCGCATCCGCGAGCGGTAGCGTGCCAGTCGTGTACAGGTCGGAGTTGACGAGCAAGATGGCCCGTTCCAACGCCGCCAACGGCGACGTCGCCAAGACCTCGCCGTCCTCGACGAGGACCGCGACGTCGTCGTCCGCCGTCGCCGCCCCGGTCGTGGCGGGGTCGCCACTCACCGACACGGGTTGGTCAGCGAACAGTCTGCGAAGCATCGAGTCGAGCGGTGTTCCGCCGTCGCGGCGCACCACCGTCAGGTGTCTGTCGGCTGGCTGTGCCGCCGCGAGCGTCTCGAACTGCGCGTCCAACACCATCGAGTCACTACTCGCCACAGCGGGTGCATATAAAAGAGCGACCGCGAGAGTATCAGCGCTGAAATCCGATCAGAGCGTGCCGATCTCGATCGCGTCCATCTGCTCTTTGTATCGGTTGCGGACGGTGACGACCGTCACGTCGGCGACGTCCGCGATGTCCGACTGCGTGCGCTTGTCGTTCGACAGCATCGACGCGAGGTAGATCGCGGCGGCCGCGAATCCCGTCGGCGACTTCCCGGCGTGGAGTCCCATCTCGGTCGTCTCGTTGACGATCCGCGTCGCCCGCTGTTTCACCTCCTCGGAGAGGTCCAGTTCCGAGCAGAACCGCGGGACGTGTTCGGCCGGATCGACGGGCCTGAGCGCGAGACTCAGTTCGCCGGAGATGTAGCGGTACGCTCGTGCGATCTCGCGGCGACCGACCCGCGAGACGCCGACGAAGTCGTCGAGCGACCGAGGGATCCCCTCTTGGCGACAGGAGGCGTACAGCGACGCCGTCGCCATCGCCTCGATAGAACGTCCGCGAATGAGGTCCTCCGAGAGTGCGCGGCGGTACATCACCGACGCCACCTCTCGGACGGACTTCGGCACGCCTTGCGCCGAAGACATTCGTTCGATCTCTGAGAGCGCGACTTGGAGGTTGCGCTCACCGGCGTCTTGCGTGCGGATACGCTCTTGCCACGTCCGCAGTCGCTCCATCCGAGAGCGTTTCTCCGCCGAGAGTTGCCGACCGCCCGCGTCGCGATTGCGCCAGTCGATGCTGGTGGTGAGACCTTTGTCGTGCATCGTCTGGGTCATCGGCGACCCCACGCGGCTCTTGCGGTCGCGTTCGGTCGCGTTGAACGCGCGCCACTCCGGCCCGCGGTCGACGTTGTCTTCCTCGATGATGAGGCCCGTTGGTTCGTGGATCAGTTCGCCCTCGTCGGTCCGGACGAGTTCCTCGTCGTCGAGGTCCTCCGGGTCGACGTGTTCTGCGTCGTGTTCCTCGGTGTGATCCCGCTCTCGTCGTCGGGTCGTCACTGGATCACTCGCTCAGCCACCGCGACCTCCGCTGCGGTGTTCGTACTAGACGTCGTCGTACCCCAGCCGTCTGAGGGGGGCGAGCGAGAGTCACCAGTCTCGGGCCCACGGTATTCGTATTCCGGCATCCCGATACGTTCAACTCAAGTATCTCTCATAAGAGTACCGCCACCGAAAACCGGGGAATATTCCCGGTATGCTAGCGTGAGACACCCCTGCGGAACTATTAATAATTCACCCATTCTCGTGCAGGGTACGACACCGGAGGCACCCCGATGACCGACCACACCACTCCAATCGCCCGCGTGCCAGCAGGCACCGACGGGTATGCGTGGTGGTCGGTCGCCGCCGCCGATGGGTCCGCCGCGTTCGCCGCGCCGATGGCGACCGCGAATCGGACCACTATCGGCGCAGGGAAGGGGAACGCCTCTGCGTACGTACCGTCCGTCTCCATCGCCGCGTAACGCGGCGACGTGTTCGGGGTCGACCCGAGCGGAGGCGGACACCCTTCTCCACCTACCGTTCAGGTCACCTCGAACCCGTCAGCCCGCCGCACGCGGCCGACCCGCTCCCCGGGAAGGCCCGCAGTCGCGTTCGAGTCGCGCAGGGAGTCTATGTCGGTCCACCGACATCGACTGGCCGACGCCAGCTTGACCATCGCAGTGTCCCGTTCGGCCCCCGGCGACCTCGCCGAGGGCGCTGAGACGAACCTCCGCCGCGCCGACGCCGTCGACGCGGTCGAGTCGCTCGCCATCTGCGGCCTGCAGCCCGGCCTCAACGACCTCACCGTCGAAGTCGAGGCCACGGTCGCACTCGCCGCCGATGTCGGCGATTCGCCCGACGCCGTCGCCGACGCACTCGCCGAGCAGTTCGGCGTCAACGACGTCAGCGTCGCCGCCGTGCGGTCTGTCCCGCCCGATAGCGCCGACCGTGCCGCAACGCCCGTCGGCGAGTAGCGAAGCCCGAACCGCCACACCCGTCGGCGAGGGGCTGTAAACCACCCACTTCTTCGCTCGGCTTCGTTTCACCAGCCCCGCGCTCGCCCGCGACCGAAAGGGCCTACCGCCCGCCGCGACGAGGGCGGGTATGACCGACTCCGACGCCGACACCGTCGCCGACGCGGACGCGGACGCGGACCCCGACGAGGCGGCGTTCGCCGACGCCCTCGACACCGCGCGGGCGTTGCTCGCGACCGGACCGCTGTGTGACCACTGTCTCGGCCGTCCGTTCGCCGAGCGCTCGTTCGGCCTCGGCAACCACGACCGCGGCCACGGCCTCCGCGTCGCCGTCGCCCTCGCGGACGACACGGACTTCGAGCCGGGTGCAGGCGAGGACTGCTGGGTGTGTGAGGGCGTATTCGAGCGCGTCGACGAGTTCGCCGAACGCGCCGCCGACGCCGTCGCCGACTACAACTACTCGACGTACCAGGTCGGCACGCGCGTCCCGCCGCTGGCCGAGGAGAACGACCGACTCCTGCGCGAGGACGCCGGCCTCTCGCCCGACGCGGGCGAACCGCTCCGGAAGGAACTCAACCGCGAGGTGGGCAAGCGCGTCGGACAGGTGACCGAAACCGAGGTGGACTTCGACCGCCCGCACGTCCAGTTCCTCCTCGACGTCGACGCCGACCGCGTCGAAGCGACGGTCAACTCCGCCCACGTCTACGGTCGCTACCGAAAACTGGAGCGCGACATCCCGCAGACCGAGTGGCCCTGCTCTGACTGCCGTGGCTCCGGCCGACAAGGCCGCGAGCAGTGTGACACCTGCGACGGGTCCGGCTATCTGTACCCCGAGAGCGTCGAGCAACTCACCGCGCCCGTCGTCGAGGACGTGATGGAGGGCGTCGAGTCCACCTTCCACGGCGCGGGGCGAGAGGACGTGGACGCCCTGATGCTCGGGACGGGCCGCCCGTTCGTCATCGAAGTCGACGAGCCACGCCGCCGCGACATCGACGTCGAACGCCTCGAAGCCGACATCAACGCCTTCGCCGACGGGAAGGTGGAGGTCGAAGGGCTTCGCCTGTGTTCCCACGAGATGGTCGAGCGTGTGAAAGAACTCGAGGCGACGAAGCGCTACCGCGCCGCCGTCGAGTTCGCAGACGACGTGACCGCTGAGCAACTCGCAGCGGCCGTCGCGGACCTCGACGGCGCGACTATCGAGCAGTACACGCCCAACCGGGTCGACCATCGCCGTGCGTCGCTGACGCGCACTCGGACGGCCCGCGAGGTGACGGCGGAACTGGAGGACGCCCGCCACGCCACCGTCGAGGTCCACGGCGACGGCGGCCTCTACATCAAGGAACTCATCTCCGGCGACGAGGGCCGAACCGAACCGAGTCTCGCGGGACTGCTCGGCGTCGAGAGTGAGGTGACGGCGCTGGACGTCCTCGCCGTGGAGGGGGAGGCGGAGGCGTTCGAAGACGAGGCGTTCTTCCTCGGCGACGACGAGTAGTCAGTCCGCCGCCTCACTCGCCGACCCGCCCGCGAACCGCACGCTTTTGCCGTCGCTCGTGGACCCTGAACTATGCTCGGCGCAGACGAGGCGGGGAAAGGTCCCGTGTTGGGTCCGATGGTGGCGGGTGCAGTCCGTGCGGACCCCGACGCTATCCCGGAGGCCGTCGACGACTCGAAACGGCTCACCCTGGCCCGCCGCGAGGAACTCGACGCCGCCCTCCGCGACGACGACCGGGTGGCGGTCGCCGTCGCGCACGTCACCGTCGACCGCATCGACGACCCCGCGACGGACATGAACACGCTCACCGTCGCCGGACAGGCGGAAGCACTCGCACAACTGGCCCGCAAGGGTGACCGTGCGGTCGTCGACGCCGGCGACGTGAGCGAGTCCAGATTCGGAACCCGCGTCGCTGACGCCGTCGCCGCAGAGACCGCACGAGACGGCGAATCGGGCTGTCGCCTCGACGTGACGGCCGAACACGGCGCCGACGAGTCGTACCCCGTCGTCGCCGCCGCGAGCGTCGTCGCGAAAGTGGAGCGCGACCGCGTCGTGGCGGACCTAGACGCTCGCTACCGCGACCGGGGCTACGACGGCGTCGGCAGCGGCTACCCCTCCGATCCGAACACGCGGGCGTTCCTCACAGCGTACGTCGACCGCGAGGGTGACCTGCCCGCGTGTGCCCGCCGCTCGTGGAGTACCTGCGACGACCTCCTCGCCGCCGCCGAACAGTCGGCACTCGACCAGTTCTGACTCGCCGTCACGTTCGACGACCGTACCACAACCGTGTTTGGGGTCGACGCGTCTACGTTTGGGTATGCACGCTCCCGACTCGTTCACCCGACGGCGCGCACTCTCGGCGGTCGCGGCCGTCTCGGCCGCCGGTCTCGCCGGGTGTCTCGGCGAGCAGGGCGGTGGTGATAGAGTCCAGTCGCTCCCGCGTCCCGTCCGGGGCGACCCAGACGCCGCGGTCACCATCACGACGTTCGAGGACTTCGTCTGCCCACACTGTCAGACGTTCGCGACGCAGGTCCTCCCAGACCTCGAAGCCGACTACATCGAGAAGGGAACGGTTCGCCACGAACACTACGACTTCCCCATCCCGGTCGACGACCGCTGGTCGTGGCAGGTTCCGAGCGCCGCCCGCGCGGTCCAAGACACCGTCGGAACGGAGGCGTTCTTCGAGTTCGTCCACCTGCTGTTCACCGAGGGATGGTCGAACGGTCGCGCGCAGTACAGCGAAGACCTGCTGGCGTCGCTCGCCGAGGAGGTCGGCGCGACCCCCGACGATGTGGTCGCCGCGGCCACATCCAATCGCTACCGCCCGGTCGTCGAGTCGGACAGGGAAACTGGGACCAAACGCGGCGTCAGGGGGACGCCCGCGGTGTTCGTCAACGGGACGTTCATCGAGCAACCGACGTTCTCGAACATCGAGGCAGCCATCGAGACGTCTCGCTGAGTCACCGCACACCGGTCAGCCGAACGTCACCACCGGCCGCGAAACGATCCACAGCGAGACGACCGTGTACGCGACCATCGCGACGAGCACCGGCGCGTGTGCGACGAGCGTTCGCTCGGGGTAGCGTCGGCTGGCGACCGCGTGCGCAGCGACGACCGCAACGAGGTGGCCGACGACGACGAGAATCACCTGACTCGCCCAGAACGCTGACAGCGGGAGCCACGCGAGCGGATCGACTGAACCGACCGACACGCCGAGGGGGTCGGCCACGAGCGACGCGAGTTGCCCCAGCGACGCCGCGACGTATGGGTAGTTGTGGGCGACCTCGTACGCGGCGGCGATAGGAACGAGCGTCGGCGCGAACGCTCGCGCCGCGGACACCGTCCCGGCAGTGGAGCGGTCCGCACTGTCGCCGCCGTCAGTCGAGGGGACGGGGCCGCTTTCGCCGGTCGTGCCGAGTCGTGCGGCCAGCCCCGCCACCGCGAGGAACGACCCGACGAACAGGCCGAACCCGACGGTGAACACGAGCAGACTGACCGCGGAGCCGATACCCGTCGCCGCTCGGAGACCGTCGAGCAGCGTCTGAAACTCCGGCGTGTTGGTGAAGCCGTCGAAACTGACGACGTACACCGTCGCGACGGCGAGTGCGACGCCCCACCCGTTCGCGACCGGGTGTGTCGCGCCCGCCCACGGAGCGCGGAGTCGGTAGCCGGCAGCGTCGGGGGTCTCTTTCGACTTCGCCGCGTCCGCGTCGACCGCAGACAGCGGCGCGACGCGAGCGAGGACGCGGTAGAACGCCCCGACGAAGTCTGCTCTGTCGAACCACGTCCGACCGAAGCAGACGCCGCCCACGAGCATCACGGCGGCGTAGGCAGCGACGAGACCGGCGGTCGCGCGGGGACTGCGCGGGGCGGTGGTCAGCGTTGCGAGGACGCCGACGCCGACGACGAACCCGACGAACGCGACCGCGTCGGCGACGCGGTCGGAGATTGGACCGACCACGCGAATCTCCTCGCCTTCGAGTCGGCACAGCCAGTCGTACACCGTCCGCCACGGCGACAGCGTCGGCCAGACGTTCCCTGCGAGCGTGGCGACGAGGGCGAGTCCGCGCAGCCACAGCGACCAGACGACGACCGTCGCCGCGTTCTCGGCCGCCGAGGTCGGGCCGACGATTCCGTGGGCGATGGCTCCGGTGAACGTGACGAGAAAGCCGACGCGGAGCGCCGTCCGCGCAAGTGTCGGAAGCGGACGAACGCGCACCGCGGCCACGGCGTCGACCACTCGCGTCACCACGGGTGGCCAGTCGACCTCTTCGCCGAGTGCGAGCACCACCCCCGAGAGCAGGACGGTCGCGGCGGCCCCGCCGAACAGCAACAGCGGCGGAATCGGCGCGTCGTAGCGGGTCGCGCCGACGTTGTGGGCCGCGGCGACACCTGCAGCGACGACGAGAAGCACCGCCGTCGTAACGACTGCGGCCGCAGTCCGGATCGAACGCCGCCGGCGCGTGTGCATCGGGCGCAACTCCGTCTGCCCGGCGCAAAACGGGATTGGTTCGGGCGTCGAACGCCGACCGGGAGTGCGACGACTTATTCGCGCACGACCCACACTCACTCGGTATGCGCAGGGTGACGCTCGCGGCGCTAGGGGCCGTGTTGCTCGTGTTGGGCAGCGGCGTCGCCGCAGTGACGCTGACTGGTGGCTCGGCGGGCGTCTCCGAGGCGTGGGTCAGCGACACCGGCACGAGCATCGGCGGGAACCACCACGCCGTGGCCGCCGCATCCGTGGGCGACAGCGGCGTCGTGTACGCACCGATCAGCGGGCGAAGCGGGACCGGCGAGTGTCGGCTGGCGGCGCTCCACGCGAGCAACGGGTCGACGATGTGGGAGGCAGCCATCCCGTCGGCGAACTGTACGATCCACGCGGTCGCCGACCCCGCGGTCGCCGACTTCGACGGCGACGGCGTTCGCGAGGTTCTCGCGTCGTCCACGACCGAGGAGTTGCGCGCGTACCACCCGACGACGGGCGCAGTCGAACTGTCGGTCCCCCTGACCGACTACGGCTACACCCGGCCCGCCGTCGTCGACCTGGCTGGCGACGGCCAACGCGAGGTCGTCGTCGTCGACGTTCGCGGGACGGTGTTCTCGTATGCGCCCGACGGCACGCAGTTGTGGCGACAGAATCTCACCGGGACGACGTACGCGCCGCCGGTCGTCGACGACCTGACCGGCGACGGCACCGCGGAGTTCGGCGTCGGCCTCGGGACGAGTACGGTCGCCGTGTTCGACGCGGGCGGCGAACGCGTGTGGGAACGCGAGGCGTTCGGCGAGTCGGTCGGGTGGACCGCCAGCGCCGACCTCGACGACGACGGCGGCGCGGAGTTCGTCGTCGCCACCACCGCCGGGACGGTCGCCGCCTTCGACGGTGCGACCGGCGAGACCATCTGGACGCGGTCGCTCGGCCCGTTCGCGGCGGTTGGCGGCATCGGCGACGGCGACGGCGATGGCGACCCCGAGGTGTACGCGACAGCGCGGGACGCGACCCTGCGCGCCCTCGACGGCGCGACCGGCGAGGTCGAGTGGGAGACGACGCTCACGAGTGAGTCCGTGCAGATGACGCCGCCGCCGTCGGTGGGTGACCTCGACGGCGACGGCGACCTCGAACTCGTCGCCCCGACGAACGACGGACTGGTGAGTGTCGTCGACCCCGCAGACGGGTCGGTGGTCGGAACCTACGAGCGTGAGGCCGCGATATTCACCCACGCGACGCTCGCCGACACCGACGGCGACGGGGCCGACGAGGTGTACGTCCAGTACGGCGATGGACGAGTCGTCGCGTTGCGGGTCGACGGCTGAGACTCAGTCACGTTCGAGTTCGCGCTCGTGTCTCCGTCGCCGTCGGACGCTTCACCTCGTTGCGACAGTATCGAGAGAACCGCCAAATAGCGATACGAATCGGAGCGACAGTCAGCGGAACGGCGGCAACCGCCAGCCGTAGGCGACGAGCGCTCCCGCTGCCACCAGCGCCGCGACGGCGACGACCTGGATCGGCACGCCAGCGTCGAGGAGCGTCACGGTGACCAGTCCCAACAGCGGCAACAGGACCGTGAACCCGACGAGTGCGCCCGCGAGCGGCGTCAGCAGCGACGGCCGCGAGCGTCGGTCGAACTCCTCGCGTGCGACGCGGCGAGCGATGCGTTCGACCTCCTCGGCCGTGAGGTCGGTTCGGTCCAGGTCGTCGGGTCGATCGCTGTCGATCTGGTCGCCGTCGTCCGATTCGGTGGAGGGCACGCTCGCGGCGACGCGGCGCGGCGAGAAAAGCGTTCGGCGGGGACGACGACGCGAACTGCGACAGACAGTCAGCGGTCGGTCAGCAGGACGCGCAGGATGTCACCGTACGCGGGGCGCGTGATGAGGACCCCGACGAGGACACCGAGGATGGTGAAGATGGCGAAGCCCTGCAGGTCGCCCAGCGAGAGGACGGCCAGCGGCGACATCGCGATGATGGTCGTCGCCGCCGCGGCGCCGATGACCCAGAACGCCTTGCGGAAGCGCGATTCGAACACGCGCCGGGAGTTGACGTCGCCCTCGGCCATCACCTCGTCGGCGATGATGACGAGGTCGTCGACCCCGGTCCCGATGACGGCGATGAACCCGGCGATGACCGACAGGTCCAGCGGGTAGTTGATGAACGCCGCGAACCCGAGGAGCACGACCACCTCCGACAGCGCCGTGACGACCATCGGCGCGGCAACCTGTGGCCGCCCGTAGCGGAGGAACACGACGCCCGCGACGGTGAACACCGCGAGCAGCCCGATGATCAGCGAGTCGCGCTTGAAGTTGTCACCCTGTGTGGCGCTGATAGAGGAGGCGGTCCCCTCGTCGAGCGCCAGCGAGGCCGGGAGCGCACCGGCGCGGAGGTCGATGCTGACCGCCTGCGCGCGTTCGAACGAGCCGGTCACGAGGATGAACTGCGGGTCGTTCGCCCACTCGCCGTTGCGCATCGACTGCGCGAGACCGGCGTCCATCCCGAACGAGGAGACGACGTTGCCGTCGCGGATGACGAGGATACACGGCTCCGTCGACTCCGGACTATCGCTGTAGGTACAGTCGGTGCCGCCTACGCTCGCGACGCCGGTGTCGACGTACAGTTGCTGGACGCGTTCTGCCTCACTCGTCTTCACCGAGACGGGGACGTGCGGGCCGGGGCCGCGTTCGCCCTGCTGGGCGGTCCCGACCGTTTGGAAGTCCTCTTGCGTGATGACGGTCGTGTTGACGTACTGCGTCGTGTTGTTCTCCGTCACCGGGTGGTACGCGGCGATGCGGACCGTCCCGCGGGAGTTCACGAGGTCGACGACCTCGCTGCGGTCCTGGTTGGGCACCTCGATGAGGACGAAGTGCTCGTTAGAGATGGTCTCGACGGTCCGCACGGTCCCACCGGAGAGACCGGCGGCGTTAATTTTCGAGCGTAACACCTCGACCGTCTGCTCGCGCGTCGTCTCGGTGACGCCGTCACGGACCGTCTCGTACTCGTAGCCCGCGCCGTCGAGCGCCGACGATAACTGCTGTGTCGTGGCGTTTTCCGTCACCAACTCAACGGTCCCGCCGGTCTGCGTGGTCTGTCGTGCGATGACGTCGGAACTGTCGGCGGTCGCGAGTTGCCCGGCGACCGCTCGTTCCACCTGGGCGGCGTCGTCGCCGCCGAAGTCGACGCCCTCGGCGGTTACACCCTGCAGCGGAGCGCGAACGCGCGTCCCGCCCGAGAGTTGGAGACCGTACTTCAGATTGGTCGGGTTCTCTTGGGCGGCCGCCGCGCCGTCCGTGCTGGCGAAGGCGGGCGCGAACAGGAACACCGTCGACAACACGAGCATAAAGACGAGCAAGACGACTCGCCAGTTGCTCTTGAGGTCCTCCCAGGTGCTCATCGTGCCACCCCCTCGTACTTGTACCAGCGAAGCAGCGAGACGTTCAGCAGGTAGGTGTTCATCAGGTCAGCCGCGAGGCCGAACACGAGGATAATCCCGATGCTGGCGAGCAGTCCGATGCCGAACACCGAGGCGACGACGGCCATCACGGCCATCGCAGCCAGCGAGGTGAGCGTCATCGTCACACCGGTTCGCATCGCCCGGTACGTCGACTCGTAGAAGTCACCCGAGCGACGCAACACGTGGTTGTTCAGCAGGATGTCGGAGTCGACGGAGTAACCGATGAGCATCAGGAGTGCGGCGACCGTCCCGAGCGTGAGTTCGATGCCGAAGAGGTTCATCAGCGCCACCGGGATGGCGATGTCGGAGAACGCCGAGACGACGACGGCGATGCTGGGGACGAACGTCCGGAACATCGCGAACACCAGCAGCGCCATCCCGCCGAACGCGACGACGATACCGATGAGCGCGAGTCGCTGCGTGTCGGAGCCGAAACTGGCCGACACCGCGTCGATAGAGCGAATCTCGAAGCCGGCCTGTTCGGCCTGCGCTTCGAGTTCGCCCGTCTCCGCCTCTGTCGCCTCGAAGGTGACGACGTACACGTCGCCGCCGCCTACCTGTTGGACGCTATCCGGCGTCGCGGTGAACGCCGACGCGATCTGGTTGCGTGCCTGTTCGTCGCTCGGCGCGTCGACGGCGAGACGGAGTTCCGTCCCGCCGGTGAAGTCGAGTCCCGGGTCGACCGGGGCCCCCGTCGTCACGTACGCGCCGCCGATGACGAGGAGGGCCACGGCCAACACCGCCAGCGGAACCGCGGCGAGTTGCCGGTTGTCGTACCGGGTGTAATCGACTTCCGGTACCTCGAATCGAGCCATAGGTGCCGGTCCCCACGCGCGTCGAATAAGCCTTCTTCTTCGAGACTATCGGCGTTTCAGCCGTTCTCTCACCGTATCGACCGCTGAGCCACGTCTCCTCGCCGCACGCCGGTCGTCTCTCGGCGAGTGCCAGTACGTGGACGCCCTGGCGATAAATCGAACTACGCGATACGAAATCGGGAATCGTTCCGTAGCGATAGGCTATCGAGACGGCCCTGAATCCGCCCACATCCGACAGAACGGCGGTTTCGCGCCGCCGGCACAATCGGGCGATAGGTCGATGTGTCGCGCACGCGTACCCACGGCTAATGAGCGACGAACGACCAGCGGCGACGCGAGTGGTGCTGTCGTTTCCTGACGGCCTCAGCGACTGGGGTCGGTCCCAGATCGACACGGAGCGGTATCGGGGATACCTCCGACGGATGCTCACGGAACCGCGTGTCGGCGACGAACGCGAGGAGTTCGTCGACGTGGGCTGTTGTGGGGACTCGCTGGATCTGACCTTCCGAGTCGAAGCCGTCGAGGGCGGTACTCGCGTCGGCGACGACACCCTGATTGAACTGGTCGAACGTGCCGGTGCGGTCGAAGGCGGGTGGCGCGTGCAGTCGGCCGCCGGACCCAGCGAGTAAGGTTGCGACAGGTCCGGTCTACCGCTGTGCCGCGGCGGGAGAGTTATCTCGACACTAACCGAGCGTGAGGTATGGTCGAGGAGACCAGCGAATCGGCGGAGACGGTGTTGACGGGACGCGGCCTTGCGCTTGGGCTCGGAATGGGGATGGCGTTCGGAACGGCTATCGGCGTCTCCTTCGGTGACCTCGCGCTTTGGCTTCCAATCGGTCTCGGCGTCGGAATCGCGTTCGGCGTCGCGTTCTCGTCCGAACTGTCAGACGACACGTAAGCGACGACGGCTGCGTCCGCCGTATCGAGCGACGAGCGGCGCGATTCGCCCGAAGCGACCGGTACCGCCGATAGACAACCAGTTCTTCCAGGGACGGTGTTCGACGAGTCGGAGCGATTCGATATCGCGTTATCTAGTTTACGAGTGAGTCCGAAGAGCGGTCTGCCGTCGTGGCCGAACCGTCTGAATCGAGTGAAAAACGGGTTCTAGTCGCCGTTCAGGGCATATAGCGCACGACAACGACGCCAGGAGCGGAGCGAACTTCGACGCGCCGGACGCCGAGGCGTGCGGCACGGGTTCGGCTGGTGTCCTCGTCGGCGAGGACGTCGTCGACGGCTTGGTCGGTCTGGTCTTCGGGGACCGTGATGACGTGCAGTTCGCCCGTCCCCGCGCGGTCGCGGCGGGTGAGGTCGCCGACGGCCTGGTCGGCGGCGATGTCGAGCGACTGCTGGGTGGGTGGTTCTTCGCTGCGCTCGATAGTGATCTCACGGCGTTCGTGGACCTCGACGAGTTGCCACGAGACGTTCATCGGTGGGTCAGGTGCGACGACGCCTTCGACGGCGTTGCCCTCCGCGACGCCGGGGTTCGACGAGAGCGTGTGCACCTGCCCGGAGGCGATGTCGCGCAGAACGGCGGAGCCGTCGTCCGCGTGGGTGACGAGGAACGTGCCCTCCTTCTCACCGTCGCTGGTGTCGGCGGGCCCGGCGTCGCCGCCGGTCGCGTCCGCGAGTGCGTCGCGGATGGCGTCCATCTCCGAGTGATCGGGGTCGTTGTCGGTCATTGCGCCCCGATAGGCGGTCCGGCCTTTTCCGGGTTTCGTGACGAGCGAGGCCGAGTGAGCGAAGCGAACGAGGCCTCGAGCCACGGCGGAGCGGTCCTGTGCCGCTCCGCTCACAGAACCAGCGAGGCCGAGTGAGCGAAGCAAACGAGGGCTCCAAACACGCCGGAGGAGAGTGAACACCCCGAACGAACGAGACGAGTCGAAGAATCGACGAGCAGCGAGCGACCGCCTCAGCGACGGAGGTAGTGCGCGGCGGCGATGAGGACCCCCCCGACTGCCGGGAACGCGAGGCCGGCGACCGCCGGGAGCGGCGTCGCCTCGGCCCCGACGGCCGCGCTCGCGTACAGTGACGCGAGGAAGACGTAGCCCGCGAGCGCGAGACCCGCGTCGTATCCCCGCTTGCGCGTCTCTCCGCGGCGGTGCGACCGTGCGACGAGGAGGATGGGAGTGATGGCGGGGCCGACCGCGCCGAGGCCGACGAGGACGTAGAACGCCCGAACGATAGAGAAGCGGGCCTGCGCGGTCGCGCCGAACAGCGTGACGAGCGCGAGGCCGAACAGCAGCGTCAACAGCAGGGCTGCGAGGCCGCCGAGCGCGACGTACGACTTGCACAGCAGCGAGTCGGTCGCGCGGAAGGCGTACGGGAAGGCCCCGAAGACGCCGCGATACCCCTCGTCAGCGCGGTCGGCGGTGGCCGACTCCGTGGCGGTCGATCCGTCGGCCGTGGCCTCGCCGTCGGTCATCGGTGGGCGTTGGGGCGCGGCGGGGTTAAACGGCGCGTCACCGGCCGAGCACCCGCGCGGTCGCGACGCACCTGGACGGCAGGGTTTTGCCGCAGGGGGACGGCCTTTGGGGCATGAACGTCGACATCGGGAACGCGCTCGACGGCGACCTTGGCCTCGACCGCGACGCCCTCGACGCCCTCGACGACCGCGTCGCCGACGCACACGAACGGATCGAACGTGGCCGCGCCGACGCCGAACACGGCTACGCCGCGTTGAACCTCCCCGAGACGTGCGACCCCGACGCGATTCGGACGGCGGCCGCCGGCTTCGACCCCGACCACCTCCTCACCGTCGGCATCGGCGGGAGCGCACTCGGCGCGGCGACGCTGACCGACGCCCTCGGCGACGGCCTCGACTGCCGCTACCTCGACAACGTCGACCCCGAGTGGGTGTCGAGTATCCTTGCAGATGTCGACCTCTCGGCGACGGTCGTCAACGTCGTCTCTCGCTCGGGGACGACCGCCGAGACGCTCTCGAACTTCCTCGTCGTCCGCGAGGCGATGGAGGCGGCGGGCGTCGACTGGACCGAGCGAACCGTCGTCACGACCGGCGAGGCGGGCAATCTCCGTGCGATGGCCGACCAACACGACCTGCCCGCACTCGACGTGCCCGACGGCGTTCCCGGGCGGTTCTCGGCGCTGTCGACGGTCGGCCTGTTCGCGGCGGAACTGGCGGGCGTCGACATCGACGCGGTCCTTTCGGGTGCGGCCGCCGAGGCCGACCGTCTCACGGGGTCGCTGTTCGAGTCGCCAGCGTACGCGTACGGCGCGACGACGTACGCGCTCGCCGAACGCGGCGCGAACACGAACGCCGTGATGCCGTACGCCGAGTCGCTGGAGCGGTTCGCCGAGTGGTTCGCGCAGTTGTGGGCCGAGTCGCTCGGGAAGGATGGCGGCGGCCAGACGCCCGCACGAGCGCTCGGCGCGACCGACCAGCACAGCCAGTTGCAGTTGTACCGCGCCGGGCCGGCCGACAAACTCGTGACGCTCGTGCGCCCCCGCGAGGCCGACGACCGCGCCATCCCCGAGACGGATCTAGAGGGGCTGTCGTACCTCGGCGGGTCGTCGCTCGGAGAGTTGCTCGACGCCGAGTTCCGCGCGACAGAGGCGAGTCTCGCGGCCGCCGGGCGCGAGAACGTCCGGATCGAAATCGACCGGGTCGACGAACACGGCCTGGGTGAGTTGCTGTACGGGATGGAAGCGGCCTGTGTGCTCTACGGCGAACTCGCGGACGTGGAGACGTTCACTCAGCCAGCCGTCGAGTGGGGGAAGAAGGCCGCACGCGGCCTCCTCGGCGGCGGCGAGTTCGACGAGGCCGACGCGGTGACCGACAAACGGCGGCTGGAGGTGCGGTGAGGTGAACGTCGACCTGGGGCCCCCGGGGGGGTCCGTCGACGCGCGGGCGCTCCTCCTCCGGAGCGGACAGGCGCTGCTCGCGGTCGTCGCGGGCGTCCTCGCCGCGTCGACGCTCACACCGCTCCTCGGTGAGGCGGCGCTGGTGCTCGGATTCGCCGCGGAGTCGGCGGCGACGGCGGTGTTCGAGACCATCGGCAACGCCGCGGGGTTCGCCGTCGCCGGCCTCCTCTTCCTGCTGTACGCCGGCGATATGGACCTGTTGCGGGTTCGGCGGCCGACGCGGCACGACGTCGCCGTCATCGTCGTCGGATCGGTCGCGCTGTTGGGCGCTGGGTACGCCATCCTCGCAGCCTTCGCCGCGGTCGGTCTGACACCGAGCACGAATCGGGTGCTGTCGAACCCGCCGCTGTACTTCTTGGCGATGGTGCCGTTGTCGTTCCTCACTGTCGCCGTCGGCGAGGAACTCCTGTTCAGGGGCGTCGTCCAAGGCGAACTCGGCCGTGCGCTCGGTCCAGGCGGCGCTATCGTCGGTGCGTCGCTGCTGTTCGGCCTCCTGCACTACCTCGCGGGCACCGGAACGCCCGCCGAACGACTGGTGTACGTCGCCGTCGCGGCACTGCTCGGCATCGGCCTCGGCGTCGCCTACGAGTACACAGACAACCTCGTCGTCCCAATCGTCGTCCACGGTGCGTACAACGCGGTCCAGTACGTGATGCAGTACCTCTCGGCCAGCGGGTTCTAACTCTCCGATTTCCGGCGACGTCTTGCGGTTTGAACTTCTGATCAACGTACAGAGAAACCGATAGACAGCACAGAGAATTGGAGAACTCGTGTGGATCGGATTCGGTTCGCGATCCGACCACGTCCCGCTCAGGCGGGGTTCTTGCGCGAGAGGTCGCTGCCACAGATTGGACAGCGGTCGTGGTTCTCGTCGAACGTCCGGCCACAGCCAGCACACTGGAACTGCCAGTCTCGCTGTTCGTCGATGCCGTCGCGGGCGATGACGCGAACCCGCACGTCGAGGCGTTCGGCGACGTTCTGCATCGCGTAGTCGTCGGTGACGAGCGTCGCGTCGAGTTCGAACGCCGCCGCGAGGAGGCGGAGGTCCGTGTCGGACAGTGTTTCGAGGTCACCCGTCTCGTCGGCGGCGCGGCGGACGCGCCCGACCGCACCCTCGCCGGGGACGTGGATGTGCATCCCGGCACCCTGTTCGGCGTCGAAGCGAAGCGCCGTCTCGCCGGTGAGTTCCGACTGGACGGCGGGGATGGAGGCGGCTTGCTCGTCGCTGTCGTAGCCGTGGATGAACGCCGAGGAGTCGAGGACTTCCATTACGTAGTGACGACGATGTAGTCTTTGACGGCCTGCACGTTCGAGACGGGGACGTGGAAGCGCCCGGACTCGTCGCGGTCGAACGGCACCTGCGCCGGCGAGAGTTCCTCGTTCGGCGTGACGAGCAGATCCGACAGCGACCCCGTCTTCAGGTCCATCGTGATGTTGTACAGCATTCCCAACTCGGTGCCGTCCGACCCCATGACGGCCTTGCCCGAGAGGTTCTCGGCGAGGATGTCTGCCATATCGTCGCTGACTGACCGGACAGGCATAAACGCCACGCTGGCGTCGGACGCGAGGCAGACGAACACGTTCGCCCCGGGACGAGTCACCGGATAGAACCGGAAGACTGCGGCGCGATCGGAGCACCGAGAGCCGACCGATCCGTGCGAGTCGGTCGGCCCACTCTGCAGCGTCGCACACCTGTCAGGAAAAAGATTATTTCAGTGCGCCCGCGACGTCGGCGTATGCCCCGCTCGATTCCCCTCCTCCTGGCAGTCACCACGCTACTCGTCGTCGCGAGCGCGGCGGGCCCGGTCGGCGCTCTCGTGCAGCCGGACCGAGTCGTCGACGCCGACACCGAGTTCGTCGACGGAGAGAACGACGGGACGTACCACAAGCCCGCGACCGTGCTGTTCGACGTGGAGACGAACGACACCTACGAACTCCGTACCGCCGACGACCGGGCGCTCGTGGCTCAACTGGCCGCCGAGAACGGAACCGTCACCGTCGACACCGAAGGAGTCGACCCCGGCGAGTACGTTCTCCTGCCGTCCGACGGCGACGACGTGGTGTACCGCTTCACCGTCGAGGTCAACCCAACAACTACCACCGAACCCGCGAACGACCGGGCCGACGACGGAGCCAACGGTCCGAGCGTATCCCTCCAAGCGGGGGCCCGCTACGAGCGCGGGACGGTGGTGACGGTCGACGTCGACTCCAGCGAGTCCTACGAGGTCGTGCCCGTCTTCGAGTGGAACTACGCGATGTACCCTGGTGTCGACGACGGGACCGTCAGAGTCGACACGAGCGAACTCCGACTCGGCTGGTACGCGGTTCGGACTGACGACGGTGAGGAGGTGCTGGGCACGTTCGAGGTGGTCGCGTCGACCGACGAGGAATCCGGACCGAAGTCCCCCGACGACAACCTCGTCGTCGCTCGGTCCGAGCGCGCGGACGCGGTCGACGTCGAGAGCCGCGACGTGCGCTACCGCGGACAGGTACTCCGGTTCCGCGTCGACGGCGACACGCCCTACGTGTTGCGCTCGCCCGACGGCGACAACCTCGGTGCGTTCACCTCCTCCGACCACGCGGTGTTCGTGAACACGACGACGCTGTCGCCCGGCGTGTATCGACTGGAACGCCGCAACGGCCCGACCGTCTACCGCGTCGCGATCGCACGACAGCGCCTCGACGCCGTCGCGAACGGCACGACCGTTCGGCTGGCGTCGAACCGCCGGTCGTTCCGTCTCGCCGTCGAGAGCGACGCGCTCTCACGGGAGGACCTTCTCGCGGCGTTCCCGACCGCGAGGGCGAGCGACGGCCGCGTCGTCCTCAACGTGTCCGGTGGCGAAGCGTCCCGCTCGGTCGACGAAACCGCCCTCGATCCGGGCACATACACCCTCACGCTAACCGCTCCCGACACAGGTGCGAACGCGACCGTGACGGTCACTGTGCTGGGGGCAGGGAACGCGACCGCAACCAACGGCACGGACACGGCGCGGGCGCTCCCGCAGACGACGACGGCGACGAACGCCGTGACGGCGTCGTCTGAGGGTGAGTCCACGACCGACGGCGCGAGTCGGACCGAGACGCCGGTCGGCACGACGAGCACGAAGGGCCCCGGTTTCGGTGTTCTAGTCGCCCTCACGGCGGCCGTCGCGGGCGCGACGATGCTGCTCGCTCGTCGCCGCTCTCGGTGAGTCGAAACAGGTAACTTCGACCGCCGGTTTTCACCGACAACGAGACTTCTCTCGGTGATTCTCCGATGTCAGACACCAACACAGACGCCGAGGCCGACGCCGACACCGGATCGGGTGCGCTCCGCACCCCCATCGTCGCGGTCCTCGGCCACGTCGACCACGGCAAGACGACGCTGCTCGACCGGATTCGCGGCTCCGCCGTCCAGGAGGGCGAGGCGGGCGCCATCACCCAGCACATCGGCGCGACGGCCGTTCCGCTGGAGACTATCTCCGAGATGGCGGGCGCACTCGTCGACCCGACCGACTTCGACCTGCCCGGTCTCCTGTTCATCGACACGCCGGGCCACCACTCCTTCTCGACGCTGCGCTCGCGCGGCGGCGCACTCGCGGACATCGCAGTGCTCGTCGTCGACGTGAACGACGGCTTCCAGCCACAGACCGAGGAGGCCATCAACATCCTCAAACGCACCGGCACGCCGTTCGTCGTCGCCGCCAACAAGGTGGACACGACTCCCGGCTGGAATCCGCAAGAGGGCGAGCCGATCCAGAAGTCGCTGGAGAAGCAGTCCGACCGGGCGGAGTCGCGTCTCAACGAGAACCTGTACGAACTCATCGGCGACCTCTCGTCGGCCGGGTTCTCCGCCGACTTCTACTGGCGCGTGCAAGACTTCCAGTCCAACATCGGGGTCGTCCCCGTCTCCGCGCTCACGATGGAGGGTATCCCGGACCTGCTGACCGTTCTGATGGGCCTGTCCCAGCGATATATGAAGTCCGAGATGTCCGTCGACGTGAGCGGTCCCGGCGTCGGTACCGTCCTCGAAGTGAAAGACGAACGCGGCTTCGGCGCGACGCTCGACGTGGTGCTGTACGACGGCGTCGTCCGCGAGGGCGACACCATCGTCGTCGGCGGCCGCGACGAACCCATCGTCACCGAGGTCCGGGCGCTCCTCCAGCCGCGACCCAACGCCGAGATTCGGACCGAGAAGCGGTTCGAACGAGTGGACGAGGTTCGGGCCGCAGCAGGTGTCAAAATCGCCGCCCCCGACCTCGACGAGGCGATGTCCGGCGCACCCGTTCGCGTCGTTCGCGGCGACGACGTGGACGCGGTCAAAGCGGAGGTCCGCAAGGAACTCGCGAAGATCGAGGTCGACACCGCCGAAGACGGCGTCGTCGTGAAGGCCGACACCCTCGGCAGTCTAGAGGCGATGGCCAACGCCTTGGAGGAGGCAGAGGTGCCCATCCTCCGTGCGGAGGTCGGCGACATCGCGCCGCGCGACGTGACCGTCGCGCAGACCGCCAACGAGGAGAAACACCAGGTGATCCTCGGGTTCAACGTCGACGTCCTCCCGGACGCCGAAGAAGCGCTCGATCGGACGGGCGTGCGCCTGTTCGACGACGACGTCATCTACCAACTCGTCGAAGAGTACGAGGAGTACGTCGACGAACTCGAACGGGCACAACAGGAGAACGTCCTCGACAAGATCACCAAGCCCGCGCGCTTCCGCATCCTGCAGGACCACACCTTCCGACAGAACGATCCCGCCGTCGTCGGCGTGGAGGTCGTCTCCGGGACGGTCCAGAACAACCGCGCGGTCGCGAAGTTCGAAGGGAGCGACCCCAAGCGCGTCGGCACGCTCTCGGGCATCCAGCATCAGGGCGACGACGTAGACAGCGCACAGGCGGGCGAACGCGTCTCTATCGCCATCGACGGCCCGACCGTCGGCCGTCAGATCGAGGAGGGCGACGAACTGTGGATCGAACTGCCCGAGAAACACGCGAAGATCCTCGAACAGGAACTCGCCTCGGAGATCCGCGCCGACGAAATCGAGGCGCTAAAGGCGTATCTGGAGAAGCGTCGAAAGACCGACCCCTTCTGGGGGAAGTAGACGCTCAGTCTCCGATTCGCCGGTACTGGTAGTGGTTTTCTCGGGTTGTCGATAGCAGGTAAAAGCGCAAGACGGGAGTGAGAATCGGAGATTCGATCGGATCGGTCAGCAGCGACTGCTCCGAGTCGAAGCACGCAGAAACCGACAGCGGTCGGCGGCGGTTATCGCGCGGTCGGTTCGACGTCGTCGCCGACGGCGGACATCACCTGGACGGCGGCGCTGGCGGCGAGGCCCTTCGCCACCTCGTCGCGGTCGGCGTCGTCGAGGCCCGCCTCGATGTCCTCGATGTCCGGCGAGAAGCCGGCGCTGACGGCGTGCCCGATAGGCGGTTGGACGGCGACAGTCGCCTGTGGGCCGTTGCTCCCGTAGGAGAGTTCGGAGCCGACAGCGTAGCCGTCGGGGAGATACGATTCAGTGCGTGTGACGATGGTGGCGACCGCCTGGCGGAGTGCGTCCTTCTGGTCGGACGTGAGGTCGATTTCCTCGGGACGACCCGCCTCGACGACGCCTGGAGCCCCCGCATAGGGGTTGTTGCCGTTCATCAGATACGGCTTTGATATGGGTGGTCCGTGTATAAAACCGTCGGCGATCTGTCGGCTGAAACCACTGTTCGGCGCGGGGACGCGCCACGACGACGCGCCGCGATGCCGGCGGTCGCTTGACTCGCGCACCCGTCGCACGTCACGCGATGGGTTCGCTCTCACCGTAGGCGGCGACGACGACCGCCGCGGCGTACGCCGATTCGTCGGTCTCGACGGTCGCACAGCACGTCTCCTCGGCGTCGAACGTCCAGTCGCGCAGGTCGCGCCCGGCGTCGAGTCCCTCTCGAACGGTTCGGCGGGCGGCGTCGGCGTCCGTGCCGTCGGCCTCGTAGAACAGGCCGGGGCCAGGGCCGGTCGCCCAGCCGAGACAGGCGGTGACGCCGTCCGTCTCGTGGGCGTCGTCGGGCGAGGCGGCGGCGTGTGCCTGCACGACGGTCAAGCGATTCCCGGCGGGGCCGAGGTCCGGCGCGGTCCCGACGACGCGAATCGTGGCGTCAGCGGGGACGACCGAGGAGACGGTGACGAGGTTAAAATCGCCGACGCCGGCGTCGGCGAGGGCGGCGTCGTAGGCGGCCAGTTCGGTCGGGCCGTGACCGACGCCGTCGGCGATGTGAATGTCCATATCGGATGAGGACGGGCGGCAGGAAAGTGGGTGTCGGATCGCGTCCCAGCGGCGTCAGTCGCTCGGTGGCCGCCGGTTCAGTACTGGTAGCGACCGAACTCGCCGTCGTTGAACACCGGCCCTTCGGTGTCGGTCTCGATCTTCTCGCGGGCCTGATCGAAGTCCGCGCGGCAGACGGTCGTCCGGTCGTCGCGGATGGCGAACATCCCCGCCTCCGTAGCGAGGGCGGCGATATCTGCGCCGGAGTAGTCGTCCAGGTCCGCCGCCAGATCCGCGAAGTCGACGTCGTCTTCGACGGACATATCGGCGGTGTGGATCTCGAGGATGCGCACGCGTCCCTCGGGGCCAGGCTTGGGCACCTCGATGAGGCGGTCGAAGCGGCCGGGACGGAGGATGGCGTCGTCGAGCATGTCGAAGCGGTTGGTCGCGGCCATAATCCGCACCTCGCCGCGGTCGTCGAAGCCGTCCATCTCCGAGAGGAGTTGCATCATCGTCCGCTGGACCTCGGCGTCGCCGGAGGTCTTCGAGTCGGTGCGCTTGGCGGCGACGGCGTCGATTTCGTCAATGAAGATGACTGCCGGTTCACGCTCGCCCGCCAGGTCGAACAAGTCGCGCACGAGGCGGGCACCCTCGCCGATGAACTTCTGGACCAACTCCGAGCCAGCCATCTTGATGAACGTCGCGTCGGTCTCGTTGGCGACGGCCTTCGCGAGCATCGTCTTCCCCGTGCCGGGCGGCCCGTGCAGGAGGACGCCACTCGGTGGCTGGATCCCCACTTCGCGGAACTGCTCGGCGTTGATGAGCGGATCCTCGACGGCCTCGCGCACCTCGCGCACCTGTTCGTCGATGCCGCCGATGTCGGCGTAGGTGACCTCCGGGGAGGCGTCGACCTCCATTGCCTGCGCCCGCGAGTCGGTCTCGTCGTCGAGGACCGTCTGGACGCTGAACGAGTCGTTGATGGCGACGCGGTCGCCCGGTTCGAGTTTGTCGTCGAGGCGCGGAGAGAGGTCGGTGAGCACCTCCTGGTTGTTGCCGTGCTGTTTGATCACCGCACCGTCGTCGGTGAGTTCCTCGACGGTCGCGATATACAGCGAAGAGGTCTTCAGCGCCTCGTTGCGGCGTTTGAGTTCGTCGACCTCCTCGCGAAGGTCGCTGCGGCGACCCTCAGCCTCGTCGAGGCGTTCGTCCAGTTCCTCGTTCACTTGGACGATACGTTCGAAGTGCTTGCGAAGTGCCTCCAGCCGTTCGGCCTCACTCATATCTGGGTCCAGATCGAGACGAGGCCGGTCGGGGAGGGACGGGCTACGAGACATTTCTTGGCTTCGCTTAGGAACCGCGAGTAAAGGGGCTTTGGGTGGCGGGAGCGTTCGCCTCGGGCGACGACACCACTCCAGTGTCACTCACATCGTGCCGCTGCTGGGCGGATAGAGCGCGAAGAAAGTGGGAGGGTGTCGGTTCTCAGGCGCCGCCCGGGGGCGGACCAGATCCGGGCCCCGTCGGCGTCGATGGGGCGTCCTCGGGCGACTTCTCGCCGGAGACGAGGAAGTCCGCGAGGTTACCGATCAGCACCTCGTTGTCGCCGCGGTAGGCGTCGTCGGGCGTGAGGAAGTCCGTGTCGCCGATGATCGTCGCGTTTCCGTGCTGGGCGGCGACGGGATAACTGCCGTCGCGACGACTCGTCGACAGCGTCGTCCCGTCGCTACTGGTGAGTGCGACGCTCGCCTCGGGGCCCGCGACGACGGGCGCAGCGTCCCGGAGGACGGCATTCTCGACGCCGTCGCCGAGCGACCCCGCAGCGCCGGACGCGGAGACAGCCGCGTAGTTCCGGTCGGAGTCTGTCTCGTACAGGTAGCCGGCTTGGAACTCCATCCCGTACTGCGAGGAGAGGCCAGTCGTGGACGGCCCGCTAGAACCGGTCGAGATGCCGAGCAAGCCGCCGAGGAGTCCGGCGAGGCCACCCGTGCTCGCGGGGTCAGAGAGGACGGCGAGTCGGCCGCCCGCGTCGGTGAACGCCGCGATGCCGTCGAGTTCGCCGTCTGTGTAACGACGAGTCGGGGCGATCGTCACGAAGGCGTCGGCCTCACGCAGCGAGGCGTTCAGCGTCGCGCGTCGGTCCGCCTGCGGGTCGTAGAACTCGACGGTGTGCCCGTTCGAGACGAGCGCCGAGACGAGCGGATCGATGTCCTCGGCCGCGGGGCGACTGCCGTGCCCGGCGTCGATGACCACCGTCTTCGGCTCGGCGTCGGCCTCCATCTCGATGGCTCCGTCTTCCGGTGCTCCGTCGATGAGGGCGTTGCCGGGCTGGAACTGCGGGTTGTCGAGTTGCGTCGGTGCGGGGGTCTGCTGGCTCGTCACGAGCGGAACGGCCGCTGCCGTGCCGACGATGACGACGACGACGAGCAGGAAGGTTCCGGCGAGTCGGAGGGGATTAGCTTGCATTGTAGATCACCACCTCGTCGGCGGGTTCGCCGACGATCATGTAGTAGCGGTACGGGGGATCGGTCGACTCCGAGAGCACGACGGTCCCGTTCGGGCTCTCCTCCAGCAGGAGTGTACCCTGTGCAGGGGTCGCCTCGCGGCGGACCACGTCGTAGCTGTCGAGTCCGGCCTCGCTGGCGGCGTAGTCGACGGCGTCGGCGGTCGTCCCGATCTCGTCGGCGAGACCGTTCTCGACCGCACGCATTCCGATGTACGTCTTCGCGTGTTCGAGTTCGGTGCGGCTGATGTTCAGGTCGCGGTGTTTCAGGACGCTCTCGACGAACGCCGACTGGAGTTCCTCGACCTCACGGCGGGTCTGGTCGGTACGGCCGGACGCCTTGTCCGGACCGCTCCGGATATAGCTAGCTGGGACGTCCTGCGGAGCGGTGGCGATCACGCCGATAGAACCGACCTCCGCGGCCGGAAGCGTGAAGATTCGGTCGGTCGGCGCGACGGCGTAGTAGCCGCCGGAGGCCGCCATCCCTTGCACGCTCGAGACGACGGGCATCTCCGCCGCGGTGCGTTCGACGGCCATATAGAGCCGTTCACTCTGGGCGGCCGACCCGCCTGGGCTGTCCATCTTCAGTACGACCGCCTCGATCGAGTCGTCGGTACGCGCGTCGCGCAGGTGGGCGACGGCCTCGTCGACCGAAGACCCAGAGATGGAACTGCCGATGGAGACGACCATGACAGATCCCTCGGGGCCGCTCGTCGACCGATACGCCATCGGCGCGAGCACGGCACTCGTGAGGAGGGCTGCGACCACGACGACCAGGAGGATCGACCTGCTCGACGGGCCTGATTGAGAGGGCATTGCGTCCGTAGGTTTCGGCACCTTTGCTTAATTCATCCGATATATACTGAACGGTCAGTCAAGAACGCAGAGCGAGCGAACACAGGTACGGCGTCGAGGTGGATCCAAAACCACGACGAACAGCGAGAGAGAACGGGCGGAGAGTACCTGTTCGGAGGGCTACAGCTCCAGTAGCGACTCGGCCTCGTCGAGGTAGTCGTCGTACACCGAGATGGCCGACTCGATGGGGTCGCTGCTCGTCATATCGATGCCCGCGATGTCGAGGACGTCGATTGGGTACTCCGCGCCGCCCGCGCGAAGCGCCGCGCGGTACTCCTCGGCGGCGACTTCGCCCTCCTGTTCGATGCGGTCGACGATGGCCGCGGCCGCCGAGATACCCGTCGAGTACTGGTAGACGTAGAAATTGTAGTAGAAGTGGGGAATCCGCATCCACTCGCGGCGGATGTGGTCGTCGACGTTCGCGTCGGCGTGGCCGTAGAACTCCGCCTTCAGGTCGCCGTACAACTCGTCGAACGCGTCGGGCGTGAGCGGCTTGCCCGCCTCGTCGTGCTCGTGGATGGCCTGCTCGAACGCCGCGAACATCGTCTGCCGGAACAGCGTCGACCGGAAGCGTTCGAGGTACTGGTCGAGGGCGTGGACGCGCAGTTCGTCCGACTCGGCGTTCTCCAGCAGGTGCTTCGTCAGCAGCGTCTCGTTGACCGTCGAGGCGACCTCGGCGACGAAAATCTCGTAGTCGGCGTACTGCCACGGCTGGGCGTTCTTCGCCAACTCCGAGTGCATCGAGTGGCCCAGTTCGTGCGCCAGCGTGTACATCGAGGACACGTCGTCCTGGTAGTTCATCATGATGAACGGCTGGGTGTCGTACGTCCCCGCGGAGTAGGCACCCGAGCGCTTCCCGCGGTTCTCGTACACGTCGACCCAGCGCGACTCCAGGCCCTCGGCCATCCGCTCTTGGTACGCCTCGCCCAGCGGTGCGACCGCCTCGACGACGTGCTCTTTCGCCTCCTCGTAGGAGATGTCGGGGCCCTCGTCGCCCGTCAGCGACATGTACAGGTCCCACATCTCCAGCGTGTCGACGCCGAGCGCCTTTCGCTTCAGGTCGGCGTGGCGACCCAGCGAGTCGAGGTTGTCGCGGACGGTGTCGACGAGCGTGTCGTACACCTCGACGGGGACGTTCGGGCCGTCGAGTGCCGCCGCACGGGCGGTGTCGTAGTTGCGCGCTTGCGCCATCTTCACGTCCTTCTTGACGCTCTTCGCGAGCGTCGTTCCCACCGTATTCCGGACGGTCTTCCACTCGCCGTAGAACTCCTCGTGAACGCGCTGGCGGAACTCCCGATCCGGCTTCTGGAGCAGGGTGGTGAAGTTGCCCTGTGAGATTTCGACGTCCTCACCGTCAGGGTCCTCAACGGTCGGGAACGTCATATCCGCGTTCGACAGCATCGAGTACGCCTCGCCCGCCGCGCCCGTGACCTCACTCAGATCCGCGAGGAGTTCCTCGACCTCCGCCGACCGCGTGTGGGGTTTCATCCGCAGGATGTCGTCGAGGAAGTGCTCGTACTCCGCGAGCGCCGGTTCCTCCTCGATCATCGCCTCGACCTCCGCCCAGTCGAGTTCCTGCAGTTCCGGTTCGAGGTAACTCGACGCGCTGGATGCTTCCGCCGACAGCGCCTGTGCCTTCGACGACATCGCCTGGTACTCCTGGTCGCGAGTGTCCTCGTTCGAGCGCAGTTGCGCGTACGACGTCACCTTCGCCACCTCGCGGAACACCGCCTCGTAGGTGTCGAGCAACTCCCGGAGGGTGGCCGCGCTCTCGGCGGCACGCCCCTCGTACGCGCGGAGGTCGTCGAGCCGCTCCTCGCAGTCCTCGTAGGCGGCTTCCCACGCCTCGTCGTCGGCGTAGATGGAGTCGATGCTCCACTTGTACTCCTCGTCGATGTCGGATCGCTCGGGTACCGAACTCATTACCCGACCCAGCGAGTGCGCGATGGTAAGTCTTGCCAACACGACCCGCCGACGGCGTGGCGATCCGACGCGGTCGTCGCGACCGTCGTGGCGCGCCCGAATGGCGCCCGCTCAGGCCCGGTCGGCGGTGACGAGACGGACGCCGGGCGCACGGCGGAACGTCCGCGACCCGGCGACGACGAGGCCAGCGTCGCCGAGGTGGCGATTGACCGCGTCGACATCGGGGGTTCCGCCGCCGAGCGTGACGAGGTAGGTGAGGTCGAGGAGGGCGACGCCGATGTCCGCGAGGTTCGTCGGCCCGTCAGCGTCGAACTGGTCGAGGACGACCACGCGGCCGCCGGGCGCGAGCACTCCGCTCGCGCGGGCGAGCAGAAACGCCGACTCGTCGGGCGTGTGGCCGTGGAGGACGTTGAACAGGAGGACCACGTCGTAGCCAGCGTCACCAGCGTCACCAGCGTCACCCTCACGCGCTCCCCTAGTTGGGCCATCCCCGCCAGCGGTGGCGCCGCCTCGCGCGTCGACCGGCGCGTCGGCAGGAACCCGCTCTGGAGGGTCGGCAACGGGCGCGTCGAGTCGGGCCCACAGGTCGGCCGTCAGGTAGTCACCCCCAACGATGTCGACGTCGACACCCGCCTCGGCGGCGGCTTCGCGGGCCGTCGTCAGCGCGGCGGGGTGGTCGACGAGCGTCACGTCGGCGCCTCGCCGTGCGAGTTCGACCGCGTACGCACCGTGGCCGCCGCCCAAGTCGAGAACTCGAAGCCCCTCGACGTCGCCGAGTTCGTCGGCGACCGGGTCGAGCAACAGCGACGCCGACGACCGGAAGCCGGCCTGCGTCGTCGCCCACGCCTCCTCGTCGTCGCCGAGCCACTCGTACAGCGTCTCGCCGGGGTCGCCCTCGCGGACGGCGCGGGTGGCGTGGTCGCGCCAGTACGGGAGGACCACGTCGACCCAGAAGCGGAGGAACGGCGCGAGGTTCGCCTCGCCGTCTGGGGTGAGCCACCGCGTGGTCGCGCGGGTCCGCCGGTACTCGTCGCCGTCGCGGGCGAGATACCCCACCGCGACGAGCGAATCGAGCAGCGTCCGAAGCGCCGTCTCGTCCACGTCGAGCGCCGCCGCTAGCGTCGACGGCGTCCGCGGCCGGTCGAGCGCCGTGAACACGCCGAGTTCATCCGCCAGCGCCGCCGCGTGCAACGACGCCCCACCGTGGACGTCGAGAATGGCCGACGGCGCGAGGTTCGCCCGGAACGCGAGTCGCTCGAATAGGCCGGGTACGACCGGCATCAGTCATCGCCCCCCTGCAGGTACATAGCGATACTACGCGATGCGCGACCAAAAGTGTTGGATAATTGAATAAAGCATATACCGCAATAGCAAATGTGGACGATCGGACGAAATCTGGGAATCAGTCGGCCAGTGCGCTCCCCGAACCTCGGACGACGGCGTACCTGACTCGACGGGGCGAAATCGGAGACTGGACCGCTCGCCCGACACCCCGCCGGGTTTTTGCCGTCGCTTCGAGTCGTCACCGTATGGATCTGGACGACGACATCGCCGCGGCGGTCGGGCGGGCGTGGACCGACACCGACCCCTGGGGGTTCATCACCGACCTGACCGCGCTGGGAAGCCGAATGGCCGCCAGTGAGGGCGAGCAACGCGCGGCCGACATCGTCGAGCGTGCGTTCCGCGACGCCGGCCTCTCTCGCGTCCGGCAGGACACCTTCGAGGCGCCCGCGTGGCACCGCGGCGAGACGACGCTTCGTCTCACCGCGCCCGCCGAACGCGCATTCGACGCCATCGCGTTGCCGTACTGTCCGGCGGGCGAGGTCGCCGGCGAGTTGGTCGACGTGGGCTACGGCACGCCCGACGAGATCGACGCCGTCGACGTCGAGGGGAAGGTCGCCGTCGCCTCGACGACGACGCCGGGCGACTCGCGGTTCATCCACCGGATGGAGAAGTTCGGCGCGGCGGCGGAGGCAGGTGCGGAGGCGTTCATCTTCGTCAACCACGTCCCCGGCCAGTTGCCGCCGACCGGATCGCTCACGTTCGGCGAGGAGGCCGAAATCCCCGCAGTCGGTGTGAGCAAGGAGACGGGTGCGTGGCTCACCGAGTACGCTGGAGAGGGTGGAATGGTGGAACTGACCGTCGACGCCGAGACCGTCCCCGGCGAGTCACAGAACGTCCTCGCGCGGACCGGCCCCGACACCGACCAGTCGATCCTCGTGGTCGCCCACTACGACGGCCACGACATCAGCGAGGGCGCACTCGACAACGGCTGTGGCATCGCGACGCTCGTCGTCGCCGCGCGCGTCCTCGCGGCCGCCGACCTCGACATCGGGGTGCGCTTCGCTGCCGTCGGCTGTGAGGAGACGGGCCTGCTCGGGTCGGAACACCTCGCGGCGACGACCGACATCGACTCGATCAAAAGCGTCGTCAACGTCGACGGCGCAGGTCGGTTCCGCGACCTGGTCGCGATGGCACACACCTCGGCGGCGACCGCCGACGTAGCCCACCGCGTGAGCGACGCGACCCGCCAACCGATCGACGTCCACGAGGAACCGCACCCGTTCTCCGATCAATGGCCGTTCGTCCGGCGCGGCGTGGCGTCGCTGCAACTTCACTCCGACAGCGGCGAACGCGGTCGCGGGTGGGGCCACACCCACGCCGACACCCGCGACAAGGTGGACGACCGCTGTATCCGCGAACACGGCGTGCTCACCGCGCTACTGGTCCGCGAACTCGCCGACGAGGGGACGGAAGTACCGCCGCTCGATGTCTACGACTTGGAGGAAGCGTTCCGCGACGCCGACTTCGAACCGGGGATGAAGGCGGCGGGGCTGTGGCCCGACGACTGGGAGTAAGCGTCAGGCGTCGTCGTCGACTGTCGCCATCTCGACGACGTCGCCGAACACGCGGGCCCGCGACAGCGCCGTGATGCGCCGTTCGCGAAACACCTCCTGCAGTGGTTCGACCGCCACCGGATCTGCCTCGAACTCGACGCCGGGATAGGTCACGTCTGCGAGGACGAGTGGGTCCGGTGGCGCGGGCGCGACGCCGCGCGGTCCCGAGAGTTTCTCCTCGCCGAGGACTTCCTCGACTCTGTCGAGGTCCGTCTCTCCGACGGCGACGCCGCGAACGACCGTCGCGAGTCGCCGGACGAACTCCCGAGGAAAGCCGCCGGCGGCGACGGTGAGCGTGAGGCAGTCGTCGTTCGCGGGGTCGACCGACACCGAGAGGTCGCGCCGGGTGCGCGGCCCACGCGGGTCCGTGGTGAGGTTGTGGAACTCGTGTTCGCCCGACAGCGCCGCGGCCGCCTCGCGTGCGCGGTCGGGGTTGGCGGCGGGCGCGTGAAGGTGATAGCGGTAGGTCCGGCGGACGGCGTCGTGGGTGGCGTGAAACGCCGGGCCGACCGCAGCGTCGGCCCACACCCGAACGCCGCCCGGGAGTTCGCTGGAGAACGCCCTCGGCGTCAGCCAATCAGGCGCGTCGAACGCAACAGTCTGCGCGACGGCGGAAACGCCCCGGTCGGTGCGCCCAGCGGCGGCGTATCCGGACGGCGTGTCCGCTCCGTGTTCGACGACGCCGAGCGCTCGGAGGGCGTCGAGGAGGGTCCCTTCGACGGTCGGCACATCGGGTTGCCGCTGGAATCCGAAGTACGAGCGGCCGTCGTAGGCGACGCGGTACGCGCGGCGAGTGGGCACGGCCTACGCGAAATCGTCGTACGTCGGGCGGTCGTGGTCGCCGGGGAACGCGTCGACCGGCGCGGTCGTCTCGTCGCCGCTGGTCATGTCCTTCACCGTCACCTCGTCGTTCGCGAGGTCCTGTTCGCCGACGATGACGACCGTCTCGGCGTTGATGGAGTCGGCGTACCCCAACTGCGCGCCGAAACTCCGCCCGGAGACGTCCGACTCGACGACGTGACCTTGGGTGCGCAAGTCGCGGGCGATTCGGGCGGCGACTGGGCGCGTGTCGCCCACCTGGAGCACGTAGTAGTCCGTTTCGATGGCTGCGTCGGGTGCGACACCGGCGCGCTCCAAGAGAAGGCCAAGCGGCGCGTGGCCGGGCGCGACGCCGACGGCGGGGGTCGGTTGGCCGCCGAAGTCCTCGATGAGGTCGTCGTAGCGGCCGCCGCCGAACACCGAGCGCCCAATCTCGCCGGTCGCGTCGAAGCACTCGAAGACGGCCCCAGTGTAGTAGTCGAGGCCGCGGGCGGTGCGAAGCGACAGGTCGCAGATCTCACCGACGCCGAAGTCGTCGGCGGCCGCGAGGACAGCGCGGAGGTTGTCGACGGCGTCCGCGAGTTCCGCGGAGTCGGGCGCGAAGTCGGTGAGTTCGTCGAGGTTCGCGGGGTCGTCGACCGCGAGGAGAGCGTCGAACTCCCGCGCCTCGTCGTAGCCGAGGCCGGCGTCGTGGAGGAGGTCGAGGTACTCGTTCTCGTCGACCTTCTCGGATTTGTCGACCGCGCGGATTGCCTGCGTCACCTGCACGTCGGCGTCGAACGAGCGGAGGAGTGCGCCGAGGATGTCACGGTGGCTGACGCGGAACTCGAAGTCGTCGGCGGTCAGCCCCAGTTCGGTGAGGGCGTCCGCGGCCGTGGCGAGCACTTCCGCGTCGGCCTCGGGTTCGGCGGAGCCGAAGATGTCGATGTTCGTCTGATAGAACTCCCGGAAGCGGCCCTGCTGGACGGCCTCGTAGCGCCAGAACGGGCGCGTGGAGAACCACTTGACCGGCTTGGACAGTTCCTGCGCCTTCGCGGCGTACATCCGCGCGACCGTCGGCGTCAGTTCCGGCGAGAGCGTGACGTGGCGGCCGCCGTGGTCCTCGAAGGCGTACAGTTCGTCGACGATGTCGTCGCCGGACTTGTCCGTCCACATCTCGGCCGGTTCGAGTCGCGGGGTGTCGATCTCACGGAAGCCGTAGCGCCGGGCGACCGACTCCAGCGTGTCGGTCACCTCGCGGCGGACGGCCATCTCGGGGGGGTAGAAGTCGCGGAACCCCTTCAGGCGGTCGTAGGTAGGCATTGTCAGCATCCTCGCGTGGCCGGGGAATTAACCCCCGTGGTTCCAGTTCGTCGGCGAGCGCGGGCGGCCCGCATGACCACTCACACCGCCAGCAGCCCGACGCCACACACTACAAGCGCCGCGGCGACGAGTCTGGTCCCGAGTCGCTGTTCTCCGAGGATCACACCGCCGAGGACGACAGCGACGACCGCTTGCGTGTTGATGACCGGCGACGCGATACTCGCCGGGAGAGCGGCAAACGCGACCGAGGTGAGGTGTTCAGCCGTCGCGACGAGCAGTCCCAGGGCTGCGAACGTCGACAGCGGCGGGCGCTTGCTCGGCCAGTCCCGGATCGCGAGCGGAAGGAGAACGAGGAGGACGCCCCCGAGGACGACCACGACCAGCGCCTCTGGTGGGAGGCCGACGCGGTCGAGGACGGCCCGCTTGCCCACGTCACCGACGGCGTACGCGACCGCCGATAGCAATGCGAGTTGCGCGGGACGGGCGCTCGCGGCGCGGCGGAGCGGTTCCAGCAGGTTGCCGCCGCGGTAGTTGGCGACGTAGACAGCGGCGGTGACGACGAGGACGCCCGCGACCGCCAGTGCCGGCAGATCCGCGCCGAGCAACGCCACCTCCATTGGGAGGACGAACACGGGGACGATCTTGTTGATGGGCGTGACGTACGACACCTCGCCGATGGCGAGCGCGTTCACGTAGACGACGAAGCCAGCGGCGACGCCGCCGACGACGCCGACGAGCGCGAGCACCCCGCCCACGCCGATGGAGGCGGGGTCGGGGAGATCACTCGGCGAGAGGCGAACGGCGACGACAGGCGCGTACCACGCCAGCGCACAGACGTTGACGAGGACCGTGAGGACGGTCGCGGGGACGCCCGAGACGTACCGCTTCAGCGAGAAGATGTAGACGCCCCACAGCACCGCGGCCGCGACGGCGACTGCGATGCCGGGGGAGACGAGCGCGGTCACGACCGAGCGTCTCGTGGGAACGGTGAAAACGGCCCGGATGTCGTCGCGGACAGAGTCTGCTCTCCCGGCGCGGGCGACTGCTACCGCCGCCCGCGCACGTACGTCTGTTCGTGCTCGGGGAACACGTCGCGGACCGCGTCTTCACCGGCCTGCTCGCGGAGGAGCGCACGGAGTTCACCCTCGTAGTCGGCTTTCGGCACCTCCTCAGAGGGACCCGACTCGACGTCGAGCGACTCCTCCACGAGGCGGTCGACTGCACCGCGACCGAACCCGGATAGCGGCGAGAGGTAGTCGACGCCGTGCCGGTCCTCCAGACTCTGGGCGAATGCTCGGGAGATGGTAGGCACGCGGTCGTCGCGTCGCGTGCCGTCGGCGATAGCGTCGACGTCGCGGGTAGCGAGTGACTCCAGCGCGTGTTCGTGGACGTGCTGGATGCCGTTGCGGGGGAAGCCGTCCGCTCGCATCCGCTCGACCGCCTCCTCGGCGACCGCCGGGTCGAGGTCGTGGGTGTCAAACGGGAAGCCCAGTGCCTCGGCGGCGCGGCGGGCGTGTTCGTGGTCATCGGTGTAACCGAACCGCGCGGTCACGAGCGTCACGTCGTAGAAGCGGTCGAGGACGAGGGCGGCGAGCGAAGAGTCTTTGCCGCCGCTGTAACAGAGCGCGAGGTCCACGCGTGGGTCAGCGACGGCGGATGTCGAAGCTCTTCTGCTCCGGCTGCAGTTCGCGCAGCAACTCCTTCATCTGGTCTTCGTCGATGCGGCCGTTGACGCGACCACTCCGTGCGAGCGCCGTCACCTGCTGTTTCACCTGCTTGGCGAAGTCGGGCTTGCTCATCTCGACGGCGTTGAGGCGCTGGCGTGCGCCGTCGGTGAGGTACTGCTTGAGCAGCGCCTCCTGCTGGCGCTCGGCCTGCTCTTGGGCGGCCTGTTGGGCCTCCTGATCGCCCTGCCCCTGTGCCTGTTCCTGGAGTTCTTGCATCTTCTGCTCGCGCAGTTCCTCCAGTCGCTCGTCGTCGGGGTTCTCACTCATATCGGATGTGAATTGCCGGTGCGCGGTCAAAACGATTGTGGGTGTGCGGCCGCGTCGCTCACGAATCGGCGGCGCAAAAACGAACGAATCGAGCCGAGTTACGCGTAGCGTTCGAGTTCCGGACGGTCCAGGTCGTCGAGGACGTCACCGGCGACGTCGTCGAGGAACGCGCGACCCTCGTCGGTGATGCGGCGACCTTCGCCCTGCGCCGTCTCGACGAAGCCCTCGTCTTCGAGCTGCTGGAGCGCGACGCGGATGATCTTTCGCGAGCCACCCTCGTGCTCGGGCGGGCGGACGATGTAGCGGTTCGATCCGCGCTTGGCGCCGCCGTACTCGGTGGCGAGGCGCTCGACGCCGACGGGGCCGCGGTCGGCGACCTTCCGCAGCAGCGAGGCCGCCCGGCGGAACCAGAAGTCTTCCTGCTGGGGTGGGAGCTCTCGATCCTGACCGGACTTGGTGAACTGCACCCACTCCGGCTGTTCGATGCGATCCTCCAGTCGAGCGGCGACCTCGTCGATGAGGTCCGCCGCCGGGACGTCGTAGAGGGTAACCATACGGGCGATTTCACCGCCGTTCCGTTTAAAGCCGTCGTATCACCGTCCGCGTGTGAGGCGTCCACGCGGTCGTCGATAGCGAGCGACCACGACGCCGCCCGGGCCGCCCCCACCGCCGCTCAGCTGACGCTGTCGGCGCCGAGGACGCTCACCACGACGCCGCCGATGACGACGGGCACCCAGTACACCGCACCGCGGTAGATGACGACCGCCGCCAGCGCCGCCGTCGCCGACACCGACACCGACGGGAGCGCGGCGAGGACGGCGACCAACACTGCCTCGATGCCGCCGGCGCCGCCGGGGAGGGGCGTCACGCCCGCGATGGCGCCCATCGGCACGACGAACAGCATCGCCGAGAACGGAACCGGCTGGCTGATGGCCTGAAACGCGAGATACAGGCCGATCATCTGGAACACCCAGCCGAGCGTCGAGGCGGCGAGTGCGATGGCGATGCCGGTACGGTCGGTGGCGACGCGCTCGATAGCACCGAAGAAGTGGCCGATGCGCGATTCGACCGACTCCTCGCTTGGGGCAGAGAACACCGGAAGGATGCTCGCAACCCGGCGGATGAGCGGGACGAACGTGGCGACGACCCACTCCTCGAGTTGGTAGCGGCGTCGCCACCCGAGGTAGACTGCACCGGGGATAGCGAGTGCGAGGACGACGACGATTCCGGTCGCGAACCGCAGACGGGTGCCGAAGGTGGTCTCGGTGGCGAAGTACGCCGCGCCGACCAGCGCGAGCGTGATGGAGGGGACGAAGTTGAGCGTGTCGACGCTGGCGATGGCCGCGAGACCGCGTTCGTACTCGGTGTCGGCGGCCTTCGAGATGAGCAGCGCCGTCACGGGTTCGCCGCCGGCCTGCCCGAACGGCGTCACGTTGTTCGAGAACATCGCACCGCTGAACACGAGAAACGAGCGCACGAGCGAGAGCGGAATGCCGAGCACTCCGAGGACGGTTCTGAGCGCGACCGACCACGCGGTCAGCCACCCCAACGTGACCAAGACGACGAGGGCGACGACGCCGGGCGACGCCCGCCCGAGGACGTCGACGAGGTCGCCGACGCCGACGAGATACAACAACAGCCCGAGGACCGCGAACGCGCCGAGAAACCCGACGACGGTGGCGCGTAACTGGTCCGAGTCCATGTCCCGACGGTCGCCCGGCGACCGCTTCAACCCTCCGAAGCGACACGATGCTCCGTGGGCAGCACGATGCGTCTCGCCCGGCGCGCCGAAGGGAAACACCGTTGACCCAGGGCCCGGTATCCGTTCGCGATGGACGAACGCGAGGCGCTGGCGCGACTGGCCGAGTCGGTACCGGCCGCCGGTGACGACTGTGCCGTCGTCGGCGACCGCGTACTCACGACGGATATGCTCCACGAGACGACGGACTTCCCGGCGGGCGTCGACCGCTACACCGCGGGCTGGCGCTCGGTCGCCGCCTCGCTGTCGGACGTGGCCGCGATGGGTGCCGACGCCGAGGCCGCCGTCGCCGCCTACGGTGCGCCCGCGTTCGACCCCGACGAGGTCGCCGAGTTCGTGCGCGGCGCACGCGAGGTGTGCGAGGCGGTCGACGCGGAGTACGTCGGCGGCGACCTGGACCACCACGACGAGTTCACCGTCGCGACGACCGCACTCGGAAAGACCGACGATCCGATCCGCCGCGGCGGGGCCAACCGCGGCGACGCAGTGTGCGTGACGGGGACGCTCGGCCGGAGCGCCGCCGCCCTGCGCGCGTTCGAGGCGGGCGACGCCGACCGCGGTAACGACCTGTTTCGGTTCACGCCACGCGTCGCCGCCGGCGTCGCCCTCGCGCCGTACGCGACCGCGATGATGGACTCCAGCGACGGCCTCGCGAGGTCGCTGCACCAACTCGTCGACGCGAGCGACGTGAGCGACCTGGGGATGGACATCACCGAGTCGTACATCCCCGTCGACGACGCGGTGACGGACCTGTTCGACGGCGCGGAGGCGCGACGGGAGGCGGCGCTGTTCTTCGGTGAGGACTTCGAGTTGGTGTTCACGCTCCCCAGCGATGCGGTCGAGGCGGCGAAGGAGGCGTCACCGACGCCGTTCAGCGTCGTCGGGAACGTGACGTGGGACGGCGTTCGGATGGACGGCGACCCGCTTTCCGACCGTGGGTACGAACACGGCGGGTGAGTCGAGGTCGGGCGGGCCGGTGACGGAGTCGACGAACCGTCGCCCGTACTCGCGTCAGGTCAGACCGTGATGACCTGAATCGGGACGAGCATGAAACACAGCAAGCCGAGGACGAAGGTGAACATCCCGACGAGCATCCGCTTCGTGTCGAGTTCGGTGTCGTCGATGGGGTGTGCCGGACCGCGGTAGGCGATGAACGCGGAGAACAGCCCCCAGAACGCCCACAGACCGACCGACTCGTTGAGGTTCAGGCCCCGGACGAAGTAGAGGTACGCCGAGATACCGAACAGGGCGAGGGGGACGACTGCGGCGACCGTCTCCTGTCGCTGGCCGACCATCGCGCGGACGATGTGTCCACCGTCGAGTTGGCCGACGGGGAGGAGGTTGAGGACGGTGAAGAACATCCCGACCCACGCACCCATAATCACCGGGTGGGCGGTCTTCGTCGGGTCGGCGTAGCCCGTCGGCTGGTTCAACGCTGCCGCGATCAGATCGAGCAACGGCGGGTTGTTGAATACGATGACTTGCCCGCCGCCGGAGACGACCGATGCGGGAACAGTAAACGGTCCCAACAAGAGGCCGACGACGGTGACGACGACCGTCGCCGCCAGTCCGGCGAGCGGTCCGGCCACGCCGATATCGAACAGCGCCTCGCGGTCGGGCATCTGCCCGCGCATCCGAATGATCGCACCCATTGTCCCGAACGGGAGGATAAAGGGGATGACGTACGGGAGCGACACGTCGACGCCGTGGTACCGACCGAGTGCGTAGTGGCCGAGTTCGTGCGTCATCAGGACGCCGAGGACGGCGGCGGTGAACGGCCACGCGACGAGGACGGACAGCGGATCCGACGTAATCGTCGAGATTGGAACGTAGTACCACGCGACAGCGCCTACGAGCAGCGTCGAGACGATAGTCGCGACGAACAGGCCGACGTTGACCCACGGCACACCGTCGATACTGTTGGAGTGTGGCCGTGCGACGACCACGTCGAGGCCGGTGTCGGTCTCGACCATCTGTACCTCGTAGCCCGCCTCCCGAAACGCGGGCCAGACGCGACGCACGAGTTCACGTTCGCCGACGTCGCTGACGCCGTAGTAGAGGATCCGATCGTCGTCCCTCCGAATCTCGGAGTAGTGGAAGACGGCGTCGAGTTCGGGAGGACGGGGATAGTCGTCGGGAACCGCCTCACTCATCGTCTGGCGTTCGGTGTGAACGGGGATAAGTCCTCGCTGTACCGCGAGAACGTGAGAATCGAGGTGGGTCGGCGGCGACCCGGGTGTGCTGGTTGGAACGCGGTTCGGGGACCGATCCGAGCGGGGACCGCTGGGGGAGGGGGACCTGTGGGATCGTCAGTTGGCCGGTTCGATGCGCCACGTGGTCGCGGACGTGTACGACCACTTCTCGATGGTGAGGCCGCAGGCGGAGTCTTTGAGTTTCACCATCAGCGCACCGATCTCTTTCGGGGAGAGACCGACTTCGTCGGCGATGAACTTGCTCTTGAAGTACAGGTCGCCGTTCTCGGCCTTCTCGCGCAGGAACGCCGCGAGGCGCTCTTCTTTGGAGGGGCTATCGTCCGCAACGGGTTCGGTGTCGGAGGGGTGTGCAGTTGCGCTCATTGTGTCACCTCGATTTACCCTACGGACTGCCGGGGGCATATAAAGTCGAGTCCGTTGCCGGTGATTCGGTTTCATTCAGACTATTTCCGGCGCAAAACGGTTCGTTCACGACCGTTCACGACACTTCGAGAATCCGTTAGACGTTTTATCGCTGTTTTTGAGCCGCTCTTGCTGGACCGGAAAACTGGGATGATATCGCCGGCGTATGACAATATTTACGTGTTTTGTAGTGCGGAATGAATTCGGATCGGCTCCCGCGCACGTTCGTCAACCGCACAACGAGTCGACGCGGAGTGGGTTACGACGACCGCTCGTGGACCCAGAACTCCTCGGACTCTGTGGTCTCTTTCTTGAAGATGGGAACCTCGTCTTTGAGGCGGTTGATTCCGTCTTCGACGGTTGTGAACGCTTCTCCCCGGTGTCCCGCGAGGACGACGACGAAGACGATGTCCTCGCCGTCCGCGACGACGCCGACGCGGTGGTGCATCCGTACGTCGAAGACGCCGTCGCGCGCTTCGAGTTCGCGTTCGATCCGTCGCATCCGGTCGGCGGCGACGCCCTCGTACTTCTCGAACTCCAGCGCCTCGGTCCGGTCGTCGTCGGGAGCGTCTTTCGCGCGGACGCGGCCGGTGAACGTCGCGATAGCGCCCGATCGGTCGGCGTCGTCGCTGGCCTTCGCCTCGTCGACGAGGGTTTCGAGCGTGACGTGTGGTTCGCCCGCAGCGGCGTACTCGGCGAGGTCGTCGACCGTGAGGTCGTCCACGTCGTCGACGCGAGCGACGACGTCACCCGGCACGTCGGCGTCACCGACGACGACTGTCGGAAGTCGGAGCGCGGAGAATCCGGTGACCAGCGCGTAGTCGTAGTCGGGCGCGAGACGGTCGAGGATAGCCTCGAACGTCTCGTCGGTGCCGGCGGCCGACCACGTACCGTCGTCTGAGAGGCGATACGTGGCCTCGGCGTCCGAGTCGAGTTGGCCGGCGTTCGCGGCGTCGGCCGCGTCGTCCCGGCGGACGGTTGCGACGCGACCGTCGAGACGTGCTGCGAGGGGCGCGAGCAGGTCGGCGGTTCCGGGACCGACCAGCGAGAGAACGTGCATAGTCGAGAAAGCGCGAGCAAGCGGCTTAGACCTTCGGCTCCCCGTCAGTCAGACCTCGATCCGGAGGCACGCGTCGGCGCCGCGCTGGAACTCGAAGGGGACTGACTCGACGTGCGGGTCGTACCCGTCACGTTCGAGGCCGAGACGGAGGTCGTCGAGGCCGTCGTAACGGTCCGCGCCGAAGTCGTGGAGCGGGAACACCCGGACCTCGTCGCGGGCCACTCGACACAGTTCCCGCAGTGCGGCGGCGTGGAAGGCGTGGTCGAGGCGGTCGGCGTACAAGAACAGGAGATGCGCCGAGCAGACGAGGTCGAAGGCGTCGTCCGCGAACGGCAGGTCCGGGAGTCCACCGGCGACGTAGCGGCCAGGCGCGGCGCGTCGGTGGGCGAGAAAGCGTGCCAACGCCGCCCGCCGGTACGTCGAGAGGTCTGCAGGGTCGTCGTAGAACTCCCAGCGGTAGAGCTGTTCCACCCCGTCGAGTCCGTCGACGGCGCGGGCCGCGTCCGCCCGCCCTCTTGCGGCGAGGTCGCCGAACCCGAGCGCGTACGCCGGGTCGACCGCGTACGCGTCCGCTCCCCGTGCGGTCGCCCCCGCCGTGAATCCACACGCACCGCCCGGGCAGTCGAGCACGCGAGTCCCGTCGAGGTCCACGTCTGCGAGGCCGAGCATCTGCTCGTACTCCCCGAACGTTCGCCCAATAAACGCGAAGCCGTCGAACTCGTAGCGGTCGGGATTAGACCCATCTGAAACAACCATTGATGTTCACACATATACAATAATGTATAGTATTTTCGTCGTCTTGGGGCATCGTGACGAGGTAGCGATTCGCGCGATTCGCCCGGGGAGACGGGCTACAGCGGGGTCGCTCCGGGAGCCTTAAGACCGAAACGGGGGTAGGCGAGTGCAATGAGAGTAGTCCTATCGCTCGGCGGGAGCGTGCTCGCGCCGGAACTCGACCCCGAGCGTGTCGCCGCGTACGCCGACGCCATCGAGCGGTTGGTCGGCGAGGGATGTGAACTGGGGGTCGTTGTCGGGGGCGGCGGCGTCGCCCGCGACTACATCACGACCGCTCGGGAGTTGGACGCCAACGAGGTGCAACTGGACCAACTCGGCATCGACGTGACGCGAGTGAACGCCCGCCTGCTAATCACGGCGCTGGGGTCGTCGGCAGACCTCTCGGTCGCCCACGATTACGACGAGGCCGCCGCCGCCATCCGCCGCGGCGACGTGTCGGTGATGGGCGGCATCACGCCGGGGCAGACGACTGACGCCGTCGCGGCGGCGCTGGGCGAGTACATCGACGCCGACCTCCTCGTGTACGCGACGGGCGCGGACGGCATCTACACCGCCGACCCGAACGTGGACGACGACGCCGAGCAGTTCGCCGAGATGACGCCGCAGGAACTCGTCGAGGTCATCGTCCCGATGAGCCGCGACGCCGGTGCCTCGGCCCCGGTCGACCTACTGGCGGCGAAACTCATCCAACGGGCGGGTCTGCGGACGGTCGTCCTCGACGGCCACGACCCGACGGCGGTCGAGGGAGCCGTGTTGCGCGGTGATCACACTGGGACGGACGTCGTTCCCGCGGGAACGGGCGAGCCGTCGTACTGGGCACAGCGATGAGTAGCGAGGACGAGCGAAGCGAGTCTTCCGACACCGCCATCGACCCCCACGCGGTCGGCGGCCGCGGTGACGGCGACGGCGACGGCGACGGCGACGAGTACCACGCCTTCTGGGCCGACGAGGTGGCCGACGAGGTGGAGGCGCGCGACCCCGACGAACCGATCGTCATCAAGGGGGGCGTCTCCCCCTCGGGCATCGCCCACATCGGCAACTTCAACGAGATTATCCGCGGCTTCTTCGTCGCAGAAGTGCTGCGCGAACGAGGCCACGAGGTTCGACAGGTGTTCACCAGCGACGACAAAGACGCCCTCCGGAAACTCCCGCGGAAACTCGCGGACACCGACGGCAACATCGTCGAACTGGGCGACGTGAACGCCGGCGCACTCGGACAGAACCTCGGGAAGCCGTACACCGACATTCCCGACCCGTTCGAGGACGGCCACGATTCGTACGCCGCCCACTTCGCGGCGTTGCTGGAGGCGGACGCTGAGGCACTGGACATCCCCGTCGAGATGGTGTCGAACACCGACCTGTACGCCGACGGTGACTTCGACGACGTGGTCGAACGCGTCCTCCGCAACGCCGACGCCGCCCGCGAGACGCTCGGCCAGTACCAGGACAAAGTCGACGCAGAGTACGTCCCGTTCATGCCGCAGTGTTCGGAGTGCGGAATGTTGACGCAGGACGTGACCGGCGTCGACGTCGACGCCCGCGAGGTGGCGTACCGCTGTTCGGGCATCGAGGCTGGAGAGCGCTTTATGGAAGGCTGTGGCCACGAGGGTGTCGCCTCCTTCCGCGAGGGGAAACTCCCGTGGCGTTTCGAATGGCCCGCCCAGTGGGAGGTGCTCGGCGTCGACTTCGAACCGTTCGGGAAGGACCACGCCGAAGGGTCGTGGCCCAGCGGCGTCGACATCGCCCGCGAAGTGCTCGGGAACGAGCCACCAGTGCCGATGGTGTACGAGTGGTTCACGCTCAACGGCGAGTCGCTCTCGTCGTCGGAGGGCCACATCGTCACGGTGCAGGAAGTGCTGGACCTCATCGAACCGGAGGTGCTCCGCTACTTCTTCGCGCGGAACCCGAAGAAGGCGAAAGACTTCGACATCGAGCGACTGGACCAACTCGTCAACGAGTTCGACCGCTTCGAGCGGGCGTACTTCGGCGACGACGACCCGGACGAGCGGTTCACCGCGTTCGCACAGCGCGCGTACCCGTTCGTCGTCGACGAGGTACGCGAGGGGCGCGTCCGCCTGCCGTACACCTTCGCGGCGGTGCTGGGGATGGTCGACGACCGCGAGTTCCGCATCCAACTCGCTCGCGACGAGGGGCACTTCACCGAGGAGACGCCCGAGTGGGCCATCGACGACGCCCTCGAACGCGTCGAACGCGCCCGTCGGTGGGCCGAGCGGTGTGACAACGAGTACAACTACCGCCTGCAGTCGGCCCTGCCCGACGTGACCTCCGACGACGACGTGGCGGCGGCGCTCGACGACCTCGCGGACTTCGTCGAGGCCGGCCACGACGGCGAGGAGATTCAGGGCGAGATATACGAGGCCGCGCGTCGTCACGACGTCGAGGTTGGCGACTTCTTCCAAGCGGGGTATCGCCTGTTCTTCGACGAGACGCAGGGACCGCGCCTCGGGGAGTTCCTCGGAGAACTCGAACGGGAGTTCGTCGTCGCCCGCCTGCGCCGGGAGGCGTAGTCGGCCGTCGTCGCGGGCCGCGAACGCCCACCGGCTTTCGAAACCGAGTTTTCGAAATCGGGCAGTAGACGGACTAACCAGTCAGTCAGAACGGTTCTCGGGACCGAAACCCTTAGTGGACGACACCGGAAACGTCGGGCAATGCGGAAGAGTGGCCCGCCGCGAGGCCTGATCTCGTACATCGTCTTGGAGCTTTTAGAGGAGAAGCCACGCTACGGCTACGAGATCCTCAAAGAGATCACAGCCATCAGCGGTGGCCACTGGGAACCCTCCTACGGGTCCGTCTACCCAATCCTCTACAAGTTCGAGGAGGAGGGGTACGCCGAACGGATCGAACGCGAGGACGAACCCGACCGGAAGTACTTCGCACTCACCGACGAGGGGCGCGAGCACCTCGCAGAGAAACGCCGCGAGGTCGGCGGGAAAGCGCGAGACTTCGCTGACGTCATCCTCGGCTTCTACCACATGTACGTCGCGTTCGCGACGGACGACCGATTCGAGGTCGCGCCCGACGCCGACGACTGGCGGTTCGACGACGAGTACTCCGGGTGGATCGCAGAGCAGGTGATCCGCCACCACGAACGTGACTTCGGCGAGTTCGAGCGGATTCCGGACACGCCCGAGGAGTTCCACGCGCGGCAGGGCGACGGCGACGCGCCCAGCGAGGAAGGTGACCGAGACGACGAAGAGACCGACGGTGGGCACGCCGAGGAGGCCGCCGCCGACGGTGGCAGCGACGTCTGACGGCCAAACTCACAGACGGTAGAAATCGACGCGAAGCGGGGAGGGTCTCCAGTTCTCAGAGGAACTGTGGCGCGAACACCACGACCAGCAGCGCCGCGAGCATCGTCAGTCCCACCGACGTCGTGAGCGTCGACACCATGCGACTGCGGTCGGAGACGGGGAGCCGTGAGACGACGCCCTCGGCACCCATCCGGAGGAGGCGGCCGCCGTCGAGCGGATAGCCGGGGATGCAGTTGAAGATGCCCAGTTGGACGTTGATCCACCCCGTCCAGAACAGGACGTTCGCGAGGAGGAACACCGGACCCTCGCCGAGGCCGCCGAGCGGCCCGGTCACGTCGTAAAAGCCCGCGAACTCGCCGTAGAAGCCCGCGAAGTTGTACGGGAGCGCGCCGGTGACAGCGCCCGCAAGCGGGAGCAACAGCGCGGCGTACACCAAGCCGAGCGGCGTCTCCGCGATGCCGCCGAGGCCGGGCGGCAGGTCGCCCGAGTCGCCGCCGAGGAGCGCGAGGTACGCCTCTGCGGGGTAGCGCTGGATGCCGAAGTCGTCGACGACGACGCCGGAGACGCCGCGGACGACGACGACGCCGACGCGCGGGTCCTCCGCCGTCCCGCCGAGTTCGACCGTCACCTCGCTGAACTCACCGTCGGCGTACACGCGCATCGAGACGGTGTCGCCGGGGCTGTAGGCGTCACCCGAGAGCATCTGATCGAGGTCCGAGAAGTCGAGGATGCGCTGGCCGTCGATCTGTGTGATCGTCAGCGGACCCGAGAGCCCGGTCTGTGCCCCGAGCGGTCCCTCCGCGGAGACGTTCGTCACGTACGCACCGAGCGGTGCGGTTCGCTCGCCCGCGGAGGTGGACACCTGCGCGAGTTCGTGCTCGCGGGCGACCTCACGGAACTGCGCGACGGTGTTCACTTCGGTGCCGTTGATCGCAGTGATCCGCGCGGCGTCACCCTCCGGGTCGACCGAGAGCCCCAAGGGGTTCCCCTGTACCGCGCCGACGACCGTCACCTGCCGTTGCACCGTGACCGTCTCCTCGTCGTTGAGCGTCACCTCGACGGTCGGGTCCTCCGTCGCGGCGATGGCCGCCTCGAACGCCGCCGGGTCCGCGACGGTTTCGCCCTCGACGGCGGTGATCCGGTCGCCGCCGTCGATACCCGCTTCGGCGGCGGGTGCGCCGGCGTACGCGCCGCCGACCGCGAGACCGGCGGCGGGGGTGATCGAGGCGACGACGGGACCGAACAGAAGTGCGAACGCGACCGCGGTGACCGCGAAGTTGTTCGTGACGCCGGCGGCGAACATCCGACTGCGTGCGCCGCGGTCGGCGTTGGCCTGGCTCTCCTCGTCGGGTTCGACGAACGCACCGATCGGAATCAGCGTGAGGAGAACGAGACCGAGCGACTCGATGTCGATGTCTTCGACGCGGCACAACAGGCCGTGGCCGCCCTCGTGGACGACGAGGGCGATGAGGAGACCGAGGACGATTTCAGGTGCGACCGCCAGCGGGAGGAAGTCGTTGACGCCGGGGATGATCAGGAAGTTCGATGGCTGGTTCGCCTGCGTCTGGACGGGGCTCTGGAGGGTCGCGAGCGCCGACCAGATGAGGAACGTGAACATCCCCACCATCACGACGATGGCGATGCCGACGCCGACGTTGCTCCACGCACGCCAGAAGCGGCGGGGACCCGACAGCCATTCGAGGAACGCACGACCGCGTTTGGTGTGGATCGTTGTCAACGGACCCTGGACGCGAACGGCGTCCGGGAGGTAGCCCCTCGTGTACAGCCCCATCATCACGACGGAGTAGGCGAGGGCTCCCACGAGGACCCACAGGAGCGTATTCATCATCGGAGACAGTCGGCCCGCGGTCAAATGGGTTCGGGTCCACGACCCCGTGGAGACCTCGGTGACCTCCGCCTCACAGCCGTCGTTCGAGGACGGGCACGTCGAACGGCCGACTGTCGATCACCTGCAGGTCAACCTGTCGGTAGCCGCGTTGCTCGTACCAGTCGAGGAGAAATGGGTGGTCCGTGAACGAGCGGAGGCGGACGCGGTCGTGCCCGCGGTCTGCGACGACATCCTCTGCGTACTCGAGGAGGGTCGCACCGATTCCTTCCCGCCGTCGCGTCGGGTCGACCGCGAGGCGACACACTTCTGGGCAGGGCCACTCGGGGCGCTCACGGAGTTGGATCGCGGCGACGACCGACTCGTCGCTATCGCGGTCAGCGTCGTCGCTTGCTCCTGCTCCGCCGTCGCCCGCACCGTCGACGCCGACCCAGCACTCGCGGTCGGCCAGCCACTCGCGCACGTCCGCCGCCGCCGTCTCGGCGGCGCTAGTCGGAAACCCCGCCTCGACGAGGTCGCCGTAGGCGGCGCGATACAGCGCCGCGAGCGTCGGCGCCTCCGCCGTGGTAGCGTCGCGGATACAGAGGTCGGACACGTCGATGCGTGCGGGCGACGCCAGCAAACCCGTTCCGGTCGCGGCGGCCGTCGCCGGAACGGACCGCGGCGGAGCAGACTGCGGCAGAGCAGACCGTGCCGGGCGGTGGTCGACGGCGGAGTCGGCGCGCGGTGACGCAAGCCCCAAGCCCCCCGCGGTCGAAGCCGATGTATGGCGAAACCCCCACGAACCGAGGAGGGTTGGTACGTCCTTCACGACTTCCGAACGGTGGACTGGGACGCGTGGCGCGCGGCCCCCGACCGCGAACGTGAACGCGCAATTCGCGAGGGCGTCGCGTACCTCGAAGAACACGAGGCGGTCGCGGATTCCGAGGAGGGTGCCTCTGCGGTGTTCTCCGTGCTCGGGCACAAGGCTGACCTCATGATCGTCCACTTCCGCCCGACGCTGGACGACCTCTCGGCGGCCGAACGCCGCTTCGAGTCGACCGCGCTGGCGAACTACACCGACCAGCCGACGTCCTACGTCTCCGTATCCGAAGTGTCCGACTACGTCTCGGACTCGTACTTCGACGGCGACGAGGAAGAGGTCGACGAGGGCATCCGCCGGTACATCGAGGGGAAACTGAAGCCCGAGATTCCCGACTCCGAGTACGTCTCCTTCTACCCGATGAACCGCAAGCGCGAGGCCGAGCAGAACTGGTACTCGCTGTCGTACGAGGAGCGCTCGGAGTTGCTCTCAGCCCACGGCGACATCGGCCGCGAGTACGCCGGGAAGATCAAACAGGTCATCGCCTCCTCCGTCGGCTTCGACGACTACGAGTGGGGCGTCACGCTGTTCGGCAGCGACCCCGCAGACATCAAAGACATCGTCTACGAGATGCGCTTCGACGAGGCCTCCGCCGAGTACGGCGAGTTCGGCCCCTTCTACGTCGGGCGGCGCTTCCCGCCGACGGATCTCGACGCGTACCTCGCGGGCGACCGCGTGCCGACGAGCGAACACGAGTCCGCACACGGTGCGGGCAGCCACCCGCACGGCGAGAGCGAGAGCCACCACCACGGCGGCGACAGTGACGGCGGCCACCACGGCAGCGGTCACGGCGACGACGCCGATGAGGACGACGGCGAAGACGAGGAGACCATCCGCGCGGAACTGGAGGACCTCGACATCTACGCGGGTAAGCCCCACGGCGAGGACGTGTTCGCAACGGTGCTCTACTCGGAGGCCGACGCAGACGACCTGTTCGAGGAGGTCGAGGGCCTGCGCGGGAACTTCGAGCACTACGGCAGTCACGTCAAGACTGCCGTCTACGAGGGGAACGAGACGGACCGCGCGGCCGTCGTGAGCATCTGGCAGACCGCCAGCGCCGCCGAGACGGCCGCGGGCTTCCTCTCGGAACTGCCCGGTATCGTCGAGCGTGCAGGCGAGGAGTCCGGGTTCGGGACGATGGGGATGTTCTACACGGTCAAACCCGACTATCGCGAGGAGTTCGTCGACAAGTTCGGCGTCGTCGGCGGGATGCTCGACGAGATGGACGGGCACTTCGAGACGGACCTGATGGTGAACCGCGAAGACGAGAACGACATGTTCATCGCCAGTCAGTGGGCCTCGAAAGACGACGCGATGGGCTTCTTCCGCTCGGACGCCTTCCGCGACACCGTCTCGTGGGGACGTGACGTCCTCGCGGACCGCCCGCGCCACGTCTTCCTCGCGTAAGCGGCGACGCCGCTGGCACGGTCGACGACGCGGGACTCCGCTCGCCGTCGTCCGAATATCCGAGTTGATGACTGCGAACCGAGATTTATACCCAGGGACCCGAAGCAACGACCGATGACGGGCGACCGGGCCGACGACACCCCGGCCGACGACCGCCTGCAGTCGTTGTACGCGGCGACGCAGGACCTGCTGACTGCGTCGACGCGGAGCGCGCTCTGTGAGGTCGTCGTCGACGTGAGCCGACGGGTGCTCGGCTACACGCAGCCGCGCGTGCACCTCCGCCCCGCTGTGGGTCGCGACCGACTGGAACCGACAGCGTACCCCGACGCCGTCGCGGATCGATTCGACGGGGAGCCACCGACGTACACTCCTGGCGACCGGGCGTACGAGGCGTTCGACCGCGGTGAGTCGCGTCGCCTCCGGACGCCGTCCACCCAGTCCGGCGACGCCGCTCAGCGTGTCGTCGTTCCCATCGCCGACCACGGCGTTCTCGTCGCTGGAGCGGCCGCGAACGCGCCGTCCACGGGCGCTCCGGTCGGCCTGGTCGAGTCGCTGGCGGAGACTGCCGCGCTCGCACTCGAGCGCCTTGACCGAGAGGCGCGGCTGAACGGTCTCCACGAGACGACACAGGAACTGATGGACGCACGCGACACCGCCGCCGTCGCCGCCACCGCGACGAACATCGCCCACGAGGTGCTCGACCTCCGATTGAATGCGGTGTGTCTCCGGTCGAGCGACGGAACGCGGCTGGTCCCCGTGAGTGTCACGAGCGAGGCGAGAGCGCTGTTCGGGACCGTCCCCGAACTCGACGCTGGGACCGTCGCGTGGGAGGCGTACGAGTCCGGCGAGTTGGTCTGCCACGACGACGTTCGACAGTCACCGGCCGTCACGGACCAATCGACGCCGATTCGGAGCGAACTCGTGGTTCCACTCGGCGACCACGGCATCTTCCTCGCGGGAAGCGAGCGCGTCGGTCGGTTCGACGACACCGACGAGACGCTCGCTCGCCTGTTCGCAGATACCGTCGAAGCCGCGCTCGACCGTGCACAACGGGAGACGCTGGCACGCCACCGTGAACACGAACTCGAACGGCAGAACGAACGCCTCGACGAGTTCGCGAGCGTCGTCTCACACGACCTTCGAAACCCCCTCAACGTCGCACAGGGTCGGACGGAACTACTCGGAGACGACTGCGACAGTCCGCACCTCTCCCACATCGAGACGGCACACGACCGGATGGAGGTGCTCATCGAGGACCTGTTGGCGCTTGCTCGCTCCGGGCGGTCGGTCGGTGAGACCGAACCGATCCGACTGGCACCGACCGTCCGGGCGGTGTGGCAGACGATCGACGGCGGCGGATCACTCGCCGTCGGCGACGACGTCGGAACCGTCGTCGCGGACGACTCGCGGCTTCGACAACTGTTCGAGAACCTCTTTCGCAACGCCGTCGACCACGCGGGAGATGGCGTGATCGTCACCGTCGGTCGGATCAAGGCTCCGAACCGCGAGGGCTTCTACGTCGCCGACGACGGCCCCGGCATCCCGCCGGCCGACCGCGGACAGGTGTTCGAGCGAGGGCACACCACCGCCGACGACGGCACCGGCTTCGGCCTCGCTATCGTCGCAGAGGTGGCGAGCGTCCACGGTTGGAGCGTCAGCGTCACCGACAGCGTCGACGGGGGCGCTCGCTTCGAGGTCGTCGTCGCCGAGCGGTGAGCAGTGAACGCGACGGCGACGTGCCGTGATCTGAACGCGGAGTGAAAGTGAAGTTCTGGAGAAGCATCGACGTCTCGTACTACGGTTTCGACTCGAACTGCAGGGGTCGAACGACCGGCTTCAGCGCCGTCGAAGGTAGCCGGCCACGCCGAGCAACCCGCCGAGCAGCGTGAGCGCCGCCCACCGGCCGCCGGAGACGTCACGGCCGGCCGCGTCGCGGTAGACGAGCGCCGCGAGCACGAGGTGGACGACAGCAGTGAGTCCAGCGATTCGACGGAGACGACGGGCGTACCGGCCGGCGCGGTCGTCGGTCATTCAGTCCGCCGGTTCCGGCGGGAGGACGCCCGCCGTCCGGAGGTCGTCGCCGCCGACGGACGAGCGGAAGTCCTCGGGGTTCATCCCGTCGTCGCGGTCGATGCCAAAGTTCTCGGCGTACAGTTCGTCGACGCGGCGACGCTCCTCCTCGCTGAGGCGCGGCGTGTCGGGCGCGGCCGCCCACTCGTCGATGTCGTCGAGCGACCGGAACGTCGGGACGACGCTCACCGTCTCCTCGTCGTCGAGGAGGTACTGGATGGACGCCTGGCCCATCGTTCGCTCGCCATCGCGTTTGAGGAACTCGATGGTGTCGAGTTTCTCCCATCCGGTCTCGAACCACGCCTGCGGGCGGTGTGCGCGGTGGTCGCCCTTCCCGAGTTCGGTGTCGGGCGTCACCTGTTCGTTCAACAGGCCCGAAGAGTGCGGGACGCGGGCGATGAGGCTAGTGTCTGCACCCTCCTCGCGGATGGTGTCGAGGAAGTGGCGGCCGGGCGTCTGCTCGAAGAGGTTGTAGACGGTCTGGACCGCGTCGAAGTCGAGTTCGACCGCGCGGTCGCCCTCCGCGAGCCAGCCGATAGAGGGGCCGAGCGCCCAGCCGAGGGCGTCGTACAGGCCCTCCTCGCGCATCGCGTACAGTTCTTCGAGCACCTCGTCGGTCACCTCGTCGACGTTCGCGTTGTGGAGGAACAGCACGTCGAGGTACTCCATATCGAGGCGGTCGAGACTCTGCTCGACGGCGTTGCGGAGGTACTCCGGCGAGAGGTCCTTCGGAATCTCGCCGTGGCCGGCCTGCGCGTTGTTGTAGAAGTCGTAGCCGACCTTCGTGCCGACGGTCACCTCGTCGCGGAACTCGCCGAGGGCCTCGCCGATGAGTTCCTCCGAGCGGCCGTGGCCGTACACGTCGCCGGTGTCGAAGAACGTCACGCCGCGGTCGAGGGCGTGTTGCACCATATCGACGGCTTCCTCGTCCGAACGGTCGCCCCACCAGTCGGTGCCGACGACCCACGCGCCGAACGCGACCTCGCTCACTTCGACGCCGGAGTCACCGAGTTCTCGGTACTGCATACTCCCGCGTTAGACCTACCCGCACTTATCCGACCCGGTTGCCCGAGCGGCACACTGGGCATTACAGTGACGCTGGAATCGTCCGCGTGGTAGAGGCCCGCACGGAACCAACGTCACTCGCGATGCGAGTCGATAGACGGACGTTCAATCGGTTGGTGTGGAGCGTCGCCGCGGCGGGGACCGTGGCGACCGGTGGCGCGGCCGCGCGACACGGTGAGCGCGACGGCAGAACTGACGACGACCCGCAGGGTGACGGGGGACGGCGTGGCGGCGCGCGCGTCCGTCGACGCGCGGAGACGCTCGTCGCGATTCCCGGCGAGTTGACGCCCGAGAACCTCGCGCTCGGGCCCGACGGCGACCTGTTCTTTGGCATCACCGCCGGGCAGGTGCGGCGCGTCGACCGCGAGACGGCGCTGACGGCGAGTGACCTGTCGCTCGACGACACCGACCTCGTGGCGACGCTCCCGGCGGCGGCAGGCGTGGAGTCGACGCCCGAGGGCGTTCTCTACGTCGCGGTGAACGCCGGCGAAGACACCGGCGTCTGGACGATTCCCGTCGATGGCGACGACCCCAGCCAGTACGTTCCGTTCACCCCCGGCGTGTTCGTGAACGACCTCGTCTTCGACCCGGACGGCGACCGACTCCTCGTTACGGAGTCGTTCGGCGGCGTGGTGTACGAAGTGCCGGTCGGGCCGGGAGGCGCACCGCTGGAGGGCGTCGTCGCGACGGAGTGGCTGGCGTCGGACCTGCTCGACACACCAGAGTTCGGTGCGAACGGACTCGCGTTCCGCGGTGAGGAGGAGGTCATTGTCGCGGTGACACGAGCGACGAGCGCAAGCGCGGCAGACGTTGGCCGCCTCGTCTCGGTTCCCGTCGAAGACGACGGGAGCGCGGGCGACCCGGAGACGCTACTCGAATCTGCGGCGGTGTTCGGTGCAGACGGCATCACCGTCCGAGACGGGTCGGTGTGGGTCGCCGCGAACTGGCGCAACGAACTCGTTCGCGTGCCGCCGTCGGGCGCGCCGGTTGTCGTCGCCGACGACGCCGATGGACTGGTGTTCCCCTCGGACGTCGTCTTCGGCGAGACTGCGGGACGTGAAGGAGGCAGTGGTAGTGAGGGAGCGGGCGGGCCAGCCTTCGTCTGCAACTTCGCCGTCAGCGACCCGGACGCGGCCGGCATCCTCAGGCTGCGGCCCTAGCGCCGAGAGATGGCGGCGCCCCGCCGCCGTCACCGAACGGCGTGACGCAACGCGAACGTTTTTTCGCTGGCGAGTAATTCCTCCGACTATGCAGACAGCCCCGGTACGTGTGGGCGTCCTCACCGCCGACGAGCGGAGCGCCGAACGGCGCACCGCCGCCGCCGTCGCAGAGCGCGTCGCCGCGTCCGTCGAGATGGTGTCGCTGACCGCAGTCGTCGCTGGCGACGCCGACCTCGACGCCTACGACGTGCTGTGGTGGCACCGCGATGCACCGTTCGACGACTGTGCGGCACCTGTCGCAGACGCGGGGCCCGCCGTCCGCGCGTACCTCGACGATGGCGGCGGCCTCCTCCTCAGCGCACGGGCACTACCGGCGGTCGTTCCCCTCGGCATCGACTCGGTGCGACCCGACGCCACGGGTGCGACCCACCCCGACGCAGAGGCGGGCTATCGTGCCCGTTCGCTCCACGCTGACCACCCACTGTTCGAGGGGTTCGAGGGCGGCGCAGACGACTCACCGCCGCGAGTCTCGGTCGTGGGACCGGGCGGCGAGGCGGCGTTCGCTCGCTACGACGGCGTGCTGCCCGCCGAGGGCGACGTCCTCGCGTGTGCCACCCACGGCGTCGGCGACATCCATCCGGAGAAGGCCGTCGTCGAGTGGCGCGTGGGCGACGGAACCGTCATCGGCCTCGGCGGCACGCTCCGATTCGACGGCCCCGACGACGGTCACGCCGAGGTTCGCGACCGCCTCGTGCGCAACGCTCTCTCGACGCTCGGCCGCGGGACGCTTCCCGAGTTCACCGGGCGGCCGACGACCGCCGAAGGCTTCGCTGCCCTCCGCCAGCAACTGGCCGACGATCACCACCGTCCGGCGTACCACCTCTCGCCGCCAGCCAACTGGCTGAACGACCCCAACGGCCTGATCAAGTACGACGGAACGTACCACGTCTTCTACCAGTACAACCCCGGCGGGCCGTTCCACAACGCCATCCACTGGGGCCACGCCGTCAGCGACGACCTCCTGCACTGGGAAGACGAACCCGTCGCCCTCGCGCCGGATCCGGACGGCCCCGACCGCGACGGCTGTTGGTCCGGGTGTACCGTCGTCGACGACGACGGGGCGCCGACACTCCTGTACACCGGCGGGCGCGGCCGCGACCAACTCCCGTGTCTCGCGACGACCGACGACCCCAACCTCCGCTCGTGGGAGAAACACGCGGGCAACCCGGTCATCGAGTCCGCACCCGCCGAGGTGGACGTGTACGAGACGGCCGACTGGGCCGCCGAGTTCCGCGACCACTGCGTGTGGCGCGAGGACGGCGTCTGGTACCACCTCATCGGGTCGGGCGTCGCGGAGACCCCGGCGGACGAAGAACACGCCGCCGGCGCGACCGAACCCGGTGATGGCGCGGCCCTCCTGTATCGCGGCGACGACCTCGCCGAGTGGGAGTACGTCGGCGTGTTCCACGCCGGGACCGGGCCGCGCGGCGCGCCCGTCTGGGAGTGCCCGGAACTGCTCACGTTCGACGACGCCCGTCTCCTGCACGTCTCCGACGACGACCGCGTGGCGTACTACCTCGGCGACGCCGACCTCTCGGCGTCCGGCGACGACGCCTCGCTGTTCGACGTGCGCGAGTGGGGGATGCTCGACCACGGCGACTACTACGCGCCCCAGTCGCTGTACGACGAGGAGCACGATCGCTACCTGACGTGGGGGTGGCTCCCGGAAACGCGCGACACGAGCGCCCAGTGGGACGCCGGGTGGTCCGGCACGATGTCGGTGCCGCGCGTCATAGACACCGACGACGAGGGTCGCCTCCGGCAGCGCCCCGCCGCGGAACTGACCGAGTTACGGACGGACCGCCTCGCGTCCGAGCAGATGCGTCTCGACAGCGAGGAGCGACTGACCGATGCCCGCGGAACCGCCCTCGACCTGGAGGTGACGCTCCGCCTCGGCGACGCCGAGACGGTCGGATTCACCGTCTTGGAGTCGCCCGCCGCGAGCGAGCGAACCGCCATTCGGTTCGACGGTGACACCGTGACCGTCGACCGCGGCGACAGCGGCGGCGACGGCCGCGTGAACCGGGCCCCCCGAGGGATGCCCGTCGGCGACGCCGTCGACGCCGACGAGTCGGTGACGCTGCGCGTGTTCGTCGACGGGTCGACGCTGGAGGTGTTCGCGAACGAGCGGCACTGCCTCACGACGCGCGTGTACCCGACGCGAGCGGACGCCGACCGCGTCTCCGTGTTCGCGGAGGGTGGCGACGCCGAGGTGAACCTCGACGTGTGGGCGATGGAAGGCACGTGGCCGACGTCGACCGGGCGGTAAGAGCGGCGTGAAACCCGGACGGCCCGGCGTGGCCGGTGGCCGTCTTGGTGGTGTTCGATAGCGAGAACGGATTCAGAAAGGGACCGAGGGACGCTGTTGTCTGGAATGACTGGGAAGTCAGTGATCGGCCGCGTTAGCGACCGCGACTGTTCCCGTTGTTCGACTTGTCGTTCCCGACGACGGTCACGTCATCGGAGCCGACGAGGGACATCCCGTCGGCCATCTCACCGCTCAGGTAGAGGGTCGAACTGGTCGACTCAATCCCGATGTCGGCGGTGGCGAACTTGACGACGAGGTCGTCGTATCCGTCACCGTCGACGTCCTCGTAGTGGGCGCCGCGCACCGGGGACGCACCGTCACCGCCGGTGGTCGCCGACAGCACCAGCGACTCGACGACCACGGCGCTCGGGTCGAAGTCGTCCGTGTTCAGGATGGCGACCGTGAGGACGCCCTTCGCCTTCGCGTTGACCGGGTTGTCGTCGCTGCCGGGCTTGACGTCAAGCGGCGCGGCGTAGGCAACCTCGACGGTCGCCGCCGTACTGTTGGTGTCCGTCCCGTCGCTCACTTCGACGCCGACCGTCTGCATCCCGGGGGTGGCGAAGCTGTGCTGGACGGTCGCGCCCGTGGCGTCGTCGAAGGCACCGTCGCCGTCGAGGTCCCACGCGTACGTGAGCGCGTCACCGTCGGGATCGGAGGAACCCGAGGCGTCGAGCGTGATCTGCTGGCCCTGGACCGCCGATGCTGGGGCCGAGAGGTCAGCGACCGGCGGGCTGTTGGTTGGGCCGTCTAAGGGGGTTGTCGAGAGAGTCACCCGTCCCTCCGGTGTGCCAATCGGGTCAGAGACGTACACGCTAATTGAGGTGCCTGCAGCGACGTCAATCGTGAGAGACCCCCTCGTTAGGGGGTCCTGCGAGCTGGCTAACGATACTGTAGTCGGGAAAGAGTTACCAGGCTGAACATAGTAAAGAGATAGGCTTGCTATGGCTCCAGCGACTGACGCATCGTAGTAGAGCGTCATCTGTCCGGTGGACTGGACCGTGCTGAGTGCGGTTCCTCCGTTACTGTTCAAGGCGACATCTATCCCTCCGTTGGTGGCGTTGTTTGTGACACTATCTGTCGGATTCGTGGTCTGCCAGTCAGTGGCATCCAGGCTCACTGGATGACTTGTCGCGGCTCCGACGCCAACTGCGGCGATCGAGGTCACCATCAGCACTGCAAGGATAACTGCACGATACGCGACCGACTGATCCATCATAATTTTTGACATTAGCTGCCTCGTGAGTTTCGTTTCGGCGAGACTGAACTCATCCAGACGCACTCCCCGCGTGGGTGCGATAGAGAATACAGAACACCACCGAGATTCACGACCACCAAATGGCAATTATGAGATATATAACAATACTACCATTTAGGTTACATATGTTTATTTTCTCAACCAATACAGTAATGTTATAAATCATATTGGTTCTTCTCTCAACCATCGTTCAGGATTTTAAACTAATCAGTCGTGCGCTCACTCGCCGACCGAACTGTGCCCTCTCTCAGTCTAACCCTCAGAACACGATGCCGAACGAGGCGGACCTGCGTCGAACACGAGGCAGGTTAGTTCTCTCAGATTGCCCGTTCACAGCGGTCCGAAATACTCAGTCGGCGAAGCCAAGCCAACTCATCCAGTGCGAACGCCTTCGCTTCGATGAGTGACGGCCGACAGGGACGACGTGCGAGGGAGGCCCACTCAAGTAGAATCTGAACTGTCTCAGCGATACCCGCCGCGCCGCCCGCCTCGACTCCGCGGCGGCAGGTCAGGCAGCGCCTCGTGTGGCAGCGGGATGTGGCCGTGCTTCAACTTCCCCAGCACTCGCGTCCGGTCGCCGTCGAGTTCGATGCGGATCGTCGGCGCGAGCGTCCCGCCGAACCGGCGGAACTGCTCTTCGGGAGGGAGGTCGGCGACGTCGTCGAGACTCCGCCCTTCGAGGTCGTAGTAGTTGAAGAAGGAGGTGACGAGCAGTTCTTCGGCGTGGGAGAAGGCGAGCCACGAGTACGTCTGGAACGGGGCGTTCGCGGGGTTCGTGAGGACGAGGCCCGTGTCGTTGAGCGGGCGGTAGTCGCCGTGCAGGGAGTCGGCGACGAAGCCGTACAGCGCGTCGAACCCCTCAATGTCGGGCGTGAACGTGTGCTCGTGGCTGGAGACGAACAGGTAGTAGTTCCCGTCGCGCACGACGAGGTGCGGGCGTTCGAGTTCCTGGTTCACGCACGTCGAGTGGAGGAGGGGGTCGCGCAGTTCCCACTCGGTCGGGTCGCCCGTCGGCGAGTCGGCGATACCGATTGCGCCATTGAACTCCTGGTTGACGGGGTCGCCCTCGCAGGCCTCGCTCCCCTCGGGGACGGGGATGTTCGCCTCGAACAGCAGGTGCGTCTCGCCGGTCGCGGGGTCGGTGAAGAACCACGGGTCGCGGAAGGTGTAGATCATCCCGCGCGACTGGTCCTCCGTCTCGTAGCGGACGCCGTCGGGCCGGAGGAGCGACTCGTGGGTGAACGTCCCTTCGACTGAGAGGCCGTCGTCGTCGGCGACGAGGGTTCCGCCGGTTCCGACGGCGAGGTGCTGAGTGTAACTCAGATCCTCTTCGCCCGCCTCGCCGGCGGCGGTGTAGTAGCAGTACAGATCCGAGGGGCCGGTGCCGTCGGGGTCCCACAAGGCACAGCCTGCCCACTGGCGCGACCCGAGCGGTTCGCTTCCCTCGAAGACCGGGCCGGCCGACTCCCACGAGCGGCCGTCGGCGGAGTAGAAACAGCGGATCGTCGCCACGTCGTGGCGCTTGCCCGGCAGGAGGTCACGCGGCGCGGTCAGCGCGAAGGCGACGCGGTAGCCGCCGACCTCTGCGAGCGACCCGTCGCGTTCGCGCAGGAACCAGGTGTCCCAGAGGTACACTTCGTCGCTGACCGGGTCTTCGGGCGGGTAGATGACCGGCTTGACCGCGTCGGCGACGCGAGCGAGACCGCTCGCCTGCTCCCGCGTCCACGCGGGCGTATCCCGACGAATCGCCTCGGAATCCAAGGCAGCGGCGTCGGAGTCGTGTGGCGGTGACATGGACGAGCGAACGACCGGGTGGTCCTAACCGCTGTCGCTTCGCCACGCGGTTCCGCACCGGGTTCGCATATCCGAACCCATATGCCGTATCCCGGCGAATGCTCGTGATATGACTAAGCGTCACGTGTCTCTCCCACCGGAGGCGGAGGAGGGAGTTACGGCCTTCATCGAACGGGTTGACGACCGACTCTCGTCGGCCGAGGACACGTGTGACGTCGTCCGCGACACGCTCGTGGACCTGTTCGGCGACCGCGACGCCTACGAGCGGTGGCAAGCCGGCGGCGACGTGACGCCCGCAGAGCGCGTGCGCCTGCAGGGGTACGACCCGTGCAACGCGACGCTGGAGTCGGAGTACTACGCCGAGAAAGACGAACAGCAGTACAAACGCTCCAAACACCTCCAGTGGCTGTGGCGGCAGTTCGACGACACGCCGATGGCCGACAACATCGCGTTCGCGCTTCAGTTCCGGCAGATGCTCGCGAACCACCTGTTCGCCGACGCCGGCGACAACCTCCGCCTGTTCAAGGGCATCACGTTCACCTACGGCCACAACATCGAAATCGGCGATAACACGGTCGTCCACGACGACGTCCACCTCGACGACCGCGGGAAACTCACCATCGGCGACCGCGTCTCAATCTCCGACTCCGCGCACATCTACAGCCACGACCACGACGTGGTCGACCAGACGCACGTCGACAACTACCACACCATCGTCGACGACGACGCCCGCGTCACCTACGACTCGATGATTCGCGCGGGGTGCCGCGTCGGCAAGAACGCCATCGTCGGCGCGAAGTCCATCGTGCAGGGCGACGTGCCCGACCACCACATCGCCGTCGGGTCGCCCGCACGCACGGTCCGGGTGAAACCGGGGTGGGAGTCGGTCGCGGACCCGAAGGAGGACAAACTGACCAACCGCGCCGAGGAGCGACGCATCGAGTACGACCTCCCCGACGACATCGACGTGTTCGACGAGTTCCAGCGTGACCTGACGCCGCCAGATGGCGTCGACGCGCCCGGGTCGGACAACTGAGACGGACGCGGGCGACCTGCCGCGCAGTCCGCCGTTCGTTCGTGGTTATTCTCGCGGATCGCGGTCGGGGCCCGGATACTCGCCACCGCCGACCTCCGGGTACAGTCGCTCGGCGTCGAACAGCGCAGCGAACGCCTGCGGCTCTCGGACGCTGACGGGGAAGCGGTCGTTGAGTCCCGCGGCGGTCCCGGCGGCCGTCAGGCGGTCGTCCAGCGAGAGGACGTGCATCGCACCACCACGGTACGCCGACGCCAGCGCCGGGTGGTCTCCCCGCGGTTGTGCGACTGACTCGCGCCACGCCTCGATCCGTTCGCGCCAGTCGGCCGCGAGTGTCGAGTCCGCGAGCGTCGCGACGACCGCCTCCGCGTCGTCGAGGAGGGCGTCGCTGGCGACGAGCGTGACCCACGAGTGCGCTCGCGGGCCGTCGAGTGCCTCGCGTGCGGGCCCGCCGACGAGGAGGTCGGCCGCGAGGACGTCCGCGTCGGCGACGACCCGCGCCGGTGACGGCTCGGGTCGCTCGCTCGCGGCAGGCGCGTCCGCAGAGTCGTCCGAATCCGACGCCTCGACCTCGCGGTCCCGTCGTTCCGCCAACGCCGCGGTCACGTCGGCGGCGTCGACGGCGACCGCGGTCGCTCGCTCGAACAGGCTGGCCCACGTCTCCATACCCGAGGGTCGACCGCGAGCGTGAAAAGCCGGTCAGTTCGTCGCGCCCGCGACCCGTCGAAGCCCCGCGTCGGCGACGACGCCGAGGAGGAACGCCGCGCCGACGTTCCACGCGAGGCCGACCACACCGACGAAGGCGACGACCGCGAGCGCCCGCCGGCCGGAGACGGCGACCGCGCGGCGACCGAGGTGGACCGCGACGACGATGAGGAGGACGCCGAGGACAGGCATCGGGAACGCGGCGACGACGCCTGCGAACGGGACGGCTGCGAGGTAGAGGCCCCCGAGGACGAGGTTCGCGCCGCCGGTACGCGCGCCGAAGGCGTGTTTCCCCGCGAGACCACCCGAACCGTGACACATCGGGAGGCCGCCCAGCGGCACCGCGGTCAGACTCATCACACCCATACTCCCCGAGAGACGGTCGGCGGAGATGTCGGCATCGAACAGGTCGGACAAGAGGAGGCTCGTCGCGACCGCGGCGTTCCCGACGGTCATCGCGAGTTGGCCCGTTGATGCCGATAGCGCCCCCGCCGTGAGAGACGGGACGCCCGTCGGGAACAGGCCGAACGCCGGAAGCGACGCCGCCGGGACGCCGGTTTCGAGCAGGGCGAGCGCCAGTCCGACCCCGAGGACAGCCAGCGCCGCGCCCCGGCGGTAGCCCGCGACGGCGACGACGCCCGCGACGGCGGCGGCTCCGAGCGCGAGCGTCGGGTCGGCGACACCCAGATCGAACCCGGCCCGCGCCAACAACAGCGCGACCGCCAGTTGGATGCCGCGGATCACTGGCTCGCGGACGTGTCGCTGGATCCGCGAGAGCGACCCAGTCGCCGCGAACACGAGGAGAACGACGCCCGCGAGCAGGCCCGCCGCGAGGAACTCGCCGTACGCGAGCGTCCCCGCCAGCGCCAGTCCAGCGAGCGCCTTCATCGGCTCGACCGAGAGCGGAAGTCCGTAGGCGACGCCCCACACCACCTGAAAGACGCCGAACCAGATCAGCGCGTGCGGAAGCGAGACGGGAGTGAGCGCCGCCAGCCCGACGACGATCGGGAGGACCGTAACCGAATCCCCTATCGCGCCGGTCAGCTCACCGAGGTCGAGCCGAAGGCCGTCGGTAGAGCTGAATCGTTCGGATAGCGACACGAAAGCACCGAACAGATGAGTTTACTTGAATATATTCAGAAACCAGATCCGTGATCCGATCTGGAGTTGAGAAACCGAATATAGTTACTTGTCGGCGACGCCGTACGTCGAGACGCGGTCTGCAGAAATCGACAGCCGGACGGCGTCGTCCGTCGCGGGCGGGTCGTCGCTAAACAGCGAGAGACGGGCGTCGCCGCCGTCGGTAAGGGCGTTCGTGGGCATCTCGACGGTCGGCGCGGCCGCGTCGAGGTCGACGAGGACGCGGTAGGCGGCGTCCTCGCGGACGACGCGCCGAACTGTTCCGTGGAGGGAGCCGTCGCCGTCGATGCGAACGTGTTCGGGTCGAACGGCGGCGGTCTCGGCGTCAGCGGGGAGGTCGACGGCATCGCGAAGGGCGGCGGCGGCGACGACGTTCGACCCGGTGAAGGCGGCGACCATCGGGCAAGAGGGGCGATCGAACACGGCTTCGGGCGTCCCGCTCTGGACGATTTCTCCGTCGCGCATCACGGCGATGCGGTCGCCGACTGCTCGCGCCGTCGTGCGGTTGTGCGTGACGTACACCGTGGTCACGTCGTCGAGGACTGCCGCGAGGTCGTCGCGAAGCGCCTGTCGCGTCGGCACGTCGAGCGCCGCCAGCGGTTCGTCGAGGAGCATCACTTCGGGCCGGACCGCCAGCGCCCGCGCGAGCGCCACCCGCTGTTTCTCGCCGCCCGACAGCGTCGGCGGGTACCGATCCGCGAGGTCGGCCACACCCAGTTCCGCGAGGAGCGCCTCGGGGTCGCGGACGTCGTCGCGGTAGCGCGTGCCGTAGGCCGCGTTCTCCGCGACCGTGAGGTGGGGGAACAGCGCGTAATCTTGGAAGACGAAGCCGAAGCCGCGGTCCTCCGGGCTCCGGTCGTGAATCGCGGTACCGTCGAGCGTCACCGACCCCCCGTGGTCGTGAAAGCCCGCGATCGTCTCCAGCAACAGCGACTTGCCACTCCCACTGGGGCCGAGGACGACGAGGCTCTCGCCGCGGTCGACCTCGATTGCGGCGTCGACGACGAACGACTCCGCGCCGTCGGCGGTGAACGTCGCCCGCACGTCGGCCGAGAGGCCCATCAGACGACACCCCCGGTCGTCGTCGAGTCGGCGGTGAGATAGCGGACGATGAGGAAGATGACCGCCGAAACTGCGAGGAGGAGGAACGCCACCGCGCCGCTCTCTTCGAGGCCGCCCTGCAGGTACGTGTTGTAGACGAAGACGGGTGCGTGCTGGGCAGTGACGCGGCCGCCCGCAGGCGGGTAGAAGAACTGCACCGAGTAGGCGACGACGGCGACCGCACCGAACTCGGAGACGGCGCGTGCCCACGCGAGGACGCCCCCGGTGACCATCCCGCGAACGGCGAGCGGCCCGGTCACGCGGCGGAACGTCTCGAAGCGCGAGGCGCCGTGAATCCGTGAAGCGTACTCCAGACGGTCGTCGATGGACTCGAACGCCTCGCGGCTGGCGTTGACGGCGTACGGTGCGGAGACGAACGTCATCGCGAGCACCATCCCGGTCATCGTCCCCAGCACGGAGACGTTCGGGAACGCGCCGCCGCGCCCGAAGCCGAACAGGATGATGATGCCCGCGACACTGTGGGGGACGACGAGGGGCAGGTCGACGAGGCTCTCGACCACTTGCTGGCCGCGGAAGCCGTCGGCGAGGAGGCGTGCGAGGGGAACGCCGAACGCGAGGCTGGCGATAGCCGCCAAGAGTGGCCCGTACACGCCGAGATAGAGGACGCGGTGCACGTCGGGGTCCAGCGCCTTCTCGGCGATCAGCGCCGGCTGTTGGCGAGCGACGAACAGCGCCAGCGGGAGGCCGAGCGCGACGACGAGGATGCTCGCGAGCGTCGCCGCGGCGACGGTGAACCTGCTACCGTCGAAGGCGTAGGCGGCGACGGCGACGCTCCCGACGACGAAGTAGGCGTACAGCGTCGGCGCGCCCGTGGTGTACGCGACTGCGAACGCCAGCAGTTGGATCGCCCCGAACGCGACCACGAGCGGCGCTCGCCCGAGTCGCCCGAACCGGACGCCGCTGTCAGTTCCGGTCGCCATCGTACTGGGTGTCGGTGTCGTGCATTGAGAACGCTCCGGTCGACGCCCCGGTTACAGTTCGAGCGGTCCGAGCGTGTCCTGTGCGCTCGCGACGTCGAGGACGTTGTCCGGGACGGCGTCCTCGCTGGCGGCGGGGACGACGATGGGGTCGACCGGGACGAGACCGAGGTCGGTCAGTACCTGCCGTCCGGCGTCGGTCGCGAAGTACTCCACCCACTTCGCGCCCGCGTTGGGCGACTCCGCGACGCCCGGCACCGTGATGCCGTAGGCGATAGGCGCGCCCGTGAACGTCCCCGAGTCCGTCTCGACTTCCGCCTTCGCGTAGTGTTCAGCGTACTCGCTGCTCGCTTGCGAGAGGTCGACCTCCGGTTGGAGGTCAACGTACGGGAGGCCCGAACTCGCGGAGATGGACTGGTAGTAGAACACGTAGTCGAGTTCCCCCGACTCCAACTGGCCCTCTAAATTCGTCTCGGTGCCCGTCGGGACGACCGAGTTCTCGCGGAGTTGCTGGTACGTCGCGTCGTCGTAGAGGCGCTCGCCGTCGAACTCCTCGGCGCCGAGTTGTTGGGTCATCACCGCACGGTAGCCGCCGGGGTCGACCGCCGGGTCGGAGTGACCGATGGTGACGTCGTCGCGGGTGAGCACCTCCCACCAGTTGTCCGCCGAGATGTCGTCGGCGCCGGGGGAGTCCTCGCGGTACTGGATCGACATCGAGTTCGTCGTGAAGATGGCGTACCAGTCGCCGAAGTCGGGGAGGATACGGTTGCGGATGAGGCGGAAGTCGGAGGTGCCGAGGACGTCCGCCGAGCGACCCTGCTGGGTGATCTTCTGCGTCGAGGCGACCGACCCCTGCGCCTCGCGGGTCACGTCGACGCCGTACTCCTCCTCGAAGCCGGGTTCCGCCTCCGAGAACGGCGGCGCGAGACTGCCCGCGTGGAAGATGGTCATCGAGTCCTCCAGCGACGACCCGCCGGACCCGGACGTGTCGTCGGACCCGCTCGATCCACCCGACCCACCGCCACCGGACCCCGTCTCAGAGCCGCCACCGCCCGATCCCATACAGCCAGCCAACCCAAGCGCCGCCGCACTCGCGCCCGTCGCCGCCAGGAACGACCGCCGGTTCACTGCCCGAGGCGTGCCATCCGATCGTTGTTTCGTCATAGATACATCGGAGTGCCGGCCAGCACATAACCGTTTTGGAGGCGGTCGTCGAACGCTCAAACGATGGACCGGGAGCACGGGACGGCGTCGACGCCGAGCGAGGGAGACGAGGGAACCGCGACGTTCGAGGCGAGTCTGACCGCCGACGGCGTGACGTTCGACGGCCGCGACGCCGCATTGCTCCGGACGGTCGCCGCGACGGGGTCGGTCAGCGGTGCGGCCAGCGAGTTGGGCCGGTCGCGGGCACGAGCGCTATCGCGGTTGGAGACGCTGGAGGCGGCGTTCGGCGACCTCGTGGAACGTCGCCGCGGCGGCGCGGACGGCGGCGGAAGCGAGTTGACGCCGACCGCACGGGCGTTGCTCGCGCGGTTCGACCGACTGACCGCGGCGCTCGCGGGCACCGCGGGCGCGACGGAGTCCGTGCTGGCCGGGCGCGTCGTCGACCGCGACGGCGAACTCGCTGTCGTCGACACCGACGCTGGAACGCTCCGAGCGCTGGCGGTCGGCGACCCCGGTCCGAATTCGGGCGAGCGTGTGCAGGTGAGCGTCCGCGCGGACGCGGTGACACTCCACGACCCTGCGGAGACGCCGTCGCCGGACGCGACGAGCGCGAGAAATCGGTGTACGGGCGTGGCGACGGGCGTCGACCGCGGCGACGCCGTCGTCGAAGTTCGCGTCGACGTTGGCGTGAACGACCCGCTGACGGCGCTCGTGACGGTCGACAGTGCAGAGCGACTCGGCCTCCGCGAGGGGAGCGAGGTCGTCGCGTCGTTCAAAGCGACTGCGACGCGGGCGGTCGGCACCGCGGCCGACGCGGACGATTCCTCAGAGGCCGGCCAGTAACTCCTCGAGGTCCGCGAGGAGGTCGTCGAGTGCGGCGGTCGCCTCGGCGTCTGCGGGGCGGTGTGGCGACCGAACGTGGCCGGCCGGTGCGTCTCGCTGGCGCATCGCGTACTTCAGGCCAGGGACGCTGTAGCCGCCGGTGACGGCGTAGTTGAGTTCGACGCAGGCGGCCGTCAACTCGCGGGCACGGGCGTCGTCGCCCGCCTCGTGCGCCTCGTAGATGGCCGTCGTCGCCTCGGGCGCGATGTTCGCCAGCGCGAGGACGCCGCCGGTGCCGCCCGCCGCGAGTGCCTGCGCGAGGACGCCGCCCGATCCGACCATCAGGTCGAAGTCGGCGTCTGCGGTGCGGGCCTCGATGCGTTGGAACGACTGGATGTCACCCGAGGAGTCTTTCATCCCGCCGATGTTCGGGTGTCGCGCGAGACGACCGATGGTGTCGGGCGCGAGTTTCGTGTCGGTGTAGGCGGGCACCGAGTAGAGGTACACCGGAATCTCGGCCGCATCTGCGACCTCGGTGTAGTACGCTTCCAGCGTCTCCTGGTCGTGCCCGTAGTAGAACGGCGTGACGACGAGCGCAGCGTCGGCGCCCGCGTCGGCCGCGGCGTCGGTGGCTTCCAACGTCTCCCGCAGGCCGGGGCTTCCGGTTCCGGCGAGCACCGGGACGGAGGCGGCGTCGGCGACGACTTCGACCGTTCGGGCGCGCTCCTCGGCGGTCATCAGTTCGGCCTCGCTGTTCGACCCACAGGGGACGAGGAAGTCGACGCCGCGGTCTTCGACCCACGCAACCAGTCCGCGCAGCGCCGTCTCGTCGAGGTCGCCGTCCGCGTCGAACGGCGTGACGAGCGGCGGTCCGGTGCCGTGCATACCCGGAGGTCACCGCCGCGAGACAAGAGCATTCCCATCATCTGATCGACAGAAATCACGAGAGTGGATCACACGAAAACGCGGTCATACGGGCGTCAGACGGACGACCAGCGTCTGACGAGTCTTTATATTTCGTCCGTTGATGCCGTCGAGTGGGCGCAGGGGCACACCCACGTACAGTCGCCGTCGACGGGGACGCCCGCGACGGTGGCGCTCCGTTTCGCGCGCCCGGCACACCACACGTCACGCGACCCGCGTCACAGGCACGCGTTCCCCCACACGCCTGTCAGGGCCACACCGGCCCTGTTCTTTCCCCACACAGTATCCCACCATAGCGACGGCGCTCGGCGCGGTCGTCGAATGTCGATCGTCGAGTGGGTCCGCCACCCGCGATAGAACTCGTCAGGCGTCGCCCAAGAGCGTCGTCCGCACGTCTGTCACGCGGTCTGTCTCCGCGAGAACGGCCAGTCGGTCGCCCGCAGCGACGGTCGTTCCGGGGAGTGGGATCGTCAGCGACTCGCGTTCCCGACCGTGTGCGTACACGCGACCGCCTTCGATGGAGAGGTCGTTGACGCGGTCGCCGAGGATGGGCGCGTCGTCGTCGACGGTGAGGGTGAATATCTGGAGTCGCTCCGTGAGTTCGCCGATGGCGTTGAAGTTGCCGCCGAGCATCGCCGTCTTCGCGCCCGCCGCGCCGAGTCGTTCGGGGTAGATAATCTCGTCGACGGCCGCTTCGAACTCGTCGTATATCTCCTGGTGGAAGTCCTCCGAGATGCGCATCACCGTCCGACAGTCGGACATCTCCCTCGCCTCCATACAGATCTCGAAGTTCAGTTTCGGATCGCCGGTGATCGCGCCGACCGCGTCGGCGTCAGCGACGCCGGCCTCGCGCAGTCGGTCGGGATTCGAGCCGTTCCCCTCGATCACGGTCAGTCCGGCGTCGCTGGCGCGTTCGACTTTGGTGTGGTCGTTGTCGATAACGACCACTTCGTGGCCCTCCTCGTCGAGGACTCTCGCCGTTCGGGCACCGACACGGCCGTACCCAACGATGACGATCATCATACGATTGTTATGCTACGGCATACCACAAAGCAGTATCGCCCAGAACGACGGCCACGCTACCACGACCCACGTCTTCCTTTTGTTCTCGAATCGCGTACGTTAGTCTATGATGGCGACGACGCACGCCTTCGTCGGCGTGCTGGTCGGGTTGGGGACGCTCGCACTCGTGCCCGAGGCGGGGCCCGTCGTCCTCGCCGGGGCGCTGGGCGGTATCGCGCCCGACCTCGACTTATTGGGCGACCACCGGAAGGACCTCCACTTCCCCGCGTACGGGAGCATCGCCGCACTCGCAGCGGTCGCGCTCGCGGCCGCGGTGCCGTCGCCGGTGACGCTCGCGATAGCCGTGTTTCTCGTCGCGGCGGCGCTGCACGCGCTGTCGGACGTCCTCGGCGGCGGCCTCGAACTTCGTCCGTGGGAGGCGACCAGCGACCGTGCCGTCTACGAGCACCTCCGTGGGCGGTGGCACGCGCCGCGCCGATGGATCAGATACGACGGCGCACCCGAGGACTTCCTGGTCGGCCTCGCGCTCGCGTTGCCCGCACTCGCGACGCTCGACGGACCGGGCCAGTGGGCTATCGCCGCGCTCGTTGGCGTGTCGGCAGTGTACACCGTCGGACGGCGGACGCTCGTCGACGGCGGCGAGCGAGTGGTCGCGGCCACGCCGGAGTCGGTGCTTGCGGTGGTGCCGGAGACGCTCATCGAGGACCTGCGGTAGCCGCTACCCACCTACGAACGGAGGTTTTTGTCCGACGACGGCCGACGGCGACGTATGGAGGTCGTGAATCTCGCGGAGGGCTTCGAGTCGTTCACCGAGACGTGGTCGCCGCGACTGGCGGCAGAACTGAACGGACAGACGGTGAAACTCGCCCGCCTCGACGGCGAGTTCGTCTGGCACAGCCACCCCGACGCGGACGAACTGTTCTGGGTCGTCGACGGCGGTCCACTCGACATCGAGTTCCGGGAAGAACCGACGGCGACGCTGTCGCCTGGGGAACTCCTCGTCGTCCCCGCGGGCGTCGAGCATCGGCCAGTCGCCCGCGAACCGACGAAGGTGGCGCTGTTCGAGCCGTCGGGAACCGAGAACACCGGTGACGTCGGTGACACCGGCGACGACCGCACGAACGCGGTCACCGAACTGGCGACCGGGGTGAGTCGCGGATCGGGCACAGACAGTGACAACCCACGAGACGGTAGTGACGCCGGCGGTGACGGCGACCAGAGCCGGTAACACTGGTGTCAGCGAGCGGCTAAGTGGGCGGCGCACGTACGTCCGGTATGGCGACAGAAGACAGCGACGTTCCGGCGGACCGCTCGGACATCCCCGTGACCGCGGACGACCCCGACAGCCTCCTGTCGACGACGGGCACCGACCACATCACGCTCATCGGAAGCAACGAGGAGGAGACGGTGAAGTTCTACCGCGACGTGTTGGGGATGCCGCTGGTGATGCGCCAACCGAACCTCGACGCGCCCGAGGTGACGCACCTGTTCTTCGACAGCGGCGACGGTCGCATCATCACGTTCTTCGTCGAGGAGGGCCGCGAGAACGCCCCCGGACAGCGCCCCGGAATCGGTGCGGTCCACCACCTCGCGTTCTCCATCGAAGCCGCGGAGTTGCCCGACATCAAGGAGTCGCTCCGGGATCACGGTCACCGCTTCAGCGAGTTCGACCGCGGGGCGTTCCACTCGCTGTACACCCGCGACCACAACGGTCTGACCATCGAACTCGTCGTCGACAAGTACGAACTCCCCGACGACCGGCGCGGCGAGGTGATGGCACTCGCACAGTCGAAACGCGTCGCCGCGGGCGCGAACTACGTCGACGACGAGCATATGGAGGCCGCCATCGAGGAACTCGGCCTCGACGTCGTCCGAAACGAAGTGCCCGACGCCGCCACTGGAACCGGCTTCAGCGAGTGAGATGGGAGTCGCCGTGCGTCGTGACCGATAACGGTCGGCACACGCACCGCCTCGTCAGGTAACACCGACGAACGTTGTCTCGTTCGGCCCAATTTGCTTATACTTCTGACAGGAATTGCTAAATTTCCCAACATATATCTATATATCTGCGTTATTTTTATATATACAAGAAGTTTTATACTCGCCGTGTGAGCGCTGAAATATCGTATGTCGACGAGGTAATCGTGACATACACCGAACACACATGCCACACGAATCGAAGTACGCGTCAGGGGTCGAGTCGGACGGGGTGATGGACCGCACTGTCGAGTGGTTCACACGAAACGGGGAGCGTGCCGGAAACGTTCTGGTGTACAGTTCCGCGTATCTCGCGGTCATCGCGATGGCCGAGGTCGCGATCGCGATGACGCTGTTGTCGCTGGAACCGAGTCTCGCACCGGTCGTCGTCGGGTTAGTGACGTTCGCGGTGTACACGAACGACCGCGTCGCCGACGTGGAGACGGACGCCGTCTCCGACCCCGAACGGTCGGCGTTCGTCCGGCGGCATCGGAACGTGTTGTACGTGTTGGCGTCGGTGTCGTACGGACTCGCCGTCGCCATCTCCGTCCTCGGCGGTATCGCCGCGTTTGCGGTGACGCTGCTTCCAGGGGCGTTCTGGGTCGCGTACGCCGCCGACTGGATGCCCGACATCGGGTCGCGCATTCGCCGGTTGAAAGACGTCCTCGTGGTCAACTCGGCGGTCGTCGCCCTCGCGTGGGCCATCACGCTCACCGCCCTGCCGGTCGCGTTCGCGGACGCGTCAGTGACGCCGGCGACCCTCGCGGTGTTCGCGTACTTCTTCCTGCGGTCGTTCGTCGACACGGAGATTCCCAACGTCGGCGACATCGAGGCCGACCGCGCCATCGACGTGGCGACGCTCCCGGTCAAATTCGGCGTGCCGGCGACGCGTCGTGCGCTGTACGGCGTCGACCTCCTCACCGCCGCCGTCGTCGGCGTGGCTGCCTACACCGGCCACTTCTCGGTCGTGTTGACGGCGACGTTGGGCCTTGGACTGTGCTACTCGCTGGTCGTGACTGGTCTCCTCGGTCGTGTCGACAACGACCTCCTATCGCTGGCGTCGGAGTGTGAGTACGTCGTGGTCGTCGGCGCGATCCTCTGTTCGGTCGCGATCGTTTGAGCAGGCCGACAAAAACCGGGGTTTCTGAGGGTGTAATTTATTACCCCGCTCCCGAGAACGATGGTGTACGTGTTCCCGTCCGGCACACTCGCCGCGGTGATGTTCGTCACCATCGTCGTGGGGATGACGGCTGCCCTCCTCGCGTGGCGCGAGCGTCCGGAACCGGGGGCGGTTCCGCTGGCAGCGATGCTCGCCGGACAGGTGTGGTGGTCCGTGTTCTTCGTCTTCGAACTACGTGCGGACTCGCTCGCCGCCAAGGTGTTCTACTCGGATATCCAGTGGGTCGGCGTCGTCGTCATCCCCGTCGCGTGGTTTCTGTTCGCACTCGAGTACACCGGCCGGAATCGCTACGTCCAACCGAAGTACATCGCGTTGTTGCTCGTCGTTCCGGCCATCACGGTCGTCTTGGCGCTGACCGACAACTATCACGAACTGTTGTACGTCAACTCGACGATTACGACTGAAGGGAGCATCCAAGTGCTCCAGCGTACCGGCGGCCCCTGGTACTGGGTGATTGCGGGCTACACCTACCTGCTCGGCCTGTTCGGGTCGATTCCGCTGCTGGGACTGGTCCGCAGCGACGCGCTCCCGTTTCGCGGGCAAAGTCTCGGCTTACTCGTCGGGACGATGGCCCCGTGGGCGAGCAACGCGCTGTTTCTCGCCGGCGCAGTGCCGGTGCCCGGCCTCGACCCGACGCCGGTGTTTTTCACCGTCTCCGGTGTCGCGTACCTCGGTGCTATCACGCGGTTTCGACTGCTCGGGACGAGTCCCTCCGCCAACCACCGGGCACGACGCCTCGTCTTCGAGCGGATGCGCGAGGGTGCGGTCGTCATCGACCGCCACGACTACGTCGTCGACATGAACGAGGAGGCGACCGCAGTGCTGTCGGTGTCGAGTCGCGAAGCGCTCGGTCGCCCCGCCGCGGAGGTCATCCCCAACTACGATCGACTCCCCGAGGAGGGACGGGCCTCACGACATCTCGCGGAGGGAGAAGGGATCCACAAACGGCAGTTCGACGCCAACGTGACCGCGGTGACGGACTTTCACGGCCGCTCGCTCGGCCGCGTCATCTCCTTTCACGACGTGAGCGACCACCTCCGTCGCCAACAACGCCTGGAGGTACTCAATCGCGTCCTCCGACACAACATCCGCACGGAGACGAACCTCATCTACGGCCACGCCGACCTCGCGGACAACGGCGACACCGAGCGCATCAGCGCGGTGAAAGAGGGTGCGCTGCGTATCGAATCGATCAGCGACAAGGCCCGCGACGCCATCGACGTCTTCGAACACGGGCGCAACCCCAAGACCCCGATCCAGGCGACTGCGGTGGTCGCCGAGGCCGTCGACGCGGTGCGAACGCGGTATCCGGACGTCGAGTACGACATCGACATCGACGTGGACGGCGCGAGGGTCTCGCCGGTGCTCACCGCGGTCTACGAGAACGTCATCGAGAACGCCGCCGAACACAACACCGCCGCCGACCCGCACGTCGCGGTCTCGGCCGTCGCTACCGACGGCCACGTTCGCGTGCGAGTTCGTGACAACGGTCCCGGGATCGAAGCCCACGAACAGGCAGTGCTCGAACGGGGGACGGAGACGGCGCTCGACCACGGCAGCGGCTTGGGACTGTGGCTGATCGCGTGGGGAACGGATATGGCAGACGGCGAACTGACAATCGTCGAGGCCGACGGCGACGGGACCGAGGTGACCGTGACGGTCCCCGACCTCGCTGCCGACGCCGAGGTCGCCACAGCATCCGCGACTGCAGACGACTGAGACGGCGGGCGTCGTCACTTCGGGCGGTGAGCGGAACGAACCGAAGAACTCCGAGCGGACGGCTACTCGAACGAGAGATACGAGAACAGCCTAGGCCGGGATTTGAACCCGGGCTCTCGTCCTTACCAAGGACGCGCTTTACCGCTAAGCTACCCAGGCGCGATTACGGATAGCCGCGAGTTGTCTTTAGGCGTTACGATTCGCGTCGTGGGAGACACGCAGTATCACGATACGACGCGGGGGACGGCGATCCGATTCAGGAGTCGGCGGAAGAGGCGACGCGGTCCTCGTCGGCGAGGGCGGCGATGCGGTCGCTCGCGGAGTCGGGGAGCGCCCCCACCGAGGGCATCCGGTCGTCGTCGCCCGCCAACTCTGCCGCGTACGAGACGAGTTCTGCAGGCGCGGATGTGCCGACGGCGGCAGTGCCGGCGACGACCGCGAGTTCGAACACGTCCGCCTCCAGATTGCGGTCGAGCGCCGCGCTCTCGGCATCCGTGTCGGCCGCGCGGCGCAGCGTCTGGTCGCGCCCGAACGCGCGGACAGTCTCGACCGCCTTCTCGGCGGCGGCAGTTCTGGCGAGCAGGTAGAACCCACGCGAGACGGAGACATCGGCCGCGAGTACGTCGAGGTCGGCGTCGATGTCGCCGTCGGCATCAAGGTCGGCAGATGCCCACGGCTCCGTCTGCGAGAGGCTTCGGGTGAGGCGAAGCCCCTCGTAGATGAGTTGCACGCCAGCGGCGTGGTCCTCGACGGCGTCGAGGTCGACGTCGGGGTCGAGCGCACGGGCGGACAGAAGGGTGAGCGCACCCGGGGTCATCTCCGCGTCGTCGAAGCGGTCGGTTAGCGCCCGCCGGAGTGCCGGCGGATCGACGTCACCGACCGCCCGCTCCGCGGCGGCCCGAGTCCGCGCGGCGTCGTCCATCGATATCAGCTAGGCCGGGCACACGCAAAGACCTTTGGAAACGGGGGGCTACCCCGCGGCGTGATCCGAAGCGAACGCGCCGCCGACGGGGCGTATCGAATCGTGACCCTCGACCGCCCCGAGGCACGCAACGCCCTCACGCTCGACGGCCTCGACGCACTCGAAGCCGCCGTCGTCGACGCCGACGAGCCAGTCGTCCTCCTCCGCGGTGCCGGGAGCGCCTTCTGTGCCGGCGCGGACCTGGACGTGGTCGAGTCGCTCGACGACCCCGCGGCGTTCGCGGGGCACGGCCAGCGGGTCGCGGAGGCTATCGAGACGGCCGAGACGGTCGTCGTCGCCGGCGTCGACGGGGCCGCTCGCGGCGGCGGGGTCGAACTCGCGCTGGCGTGTGACATTCGCGTGGCGACGCCTGACGCGACGTTCGCCGAGAGCGGGGCCGCATTCGGCCTGTTCGGCGCGTGGGGCGGCACCGCCCGCCTCCCACGCATCGTCGGCGAGGGGGCGGCGCTCGACATCGCGCTGTCGGCCCGCGTCGTCGACAGCGAGGAGGCCCGCGAGTTGGGCCTCGTCTCGCGCGTCGTCGACGACCCCAGCGCCGTCGCCCGTGCGGTCGCGGAGAACGACCCCGACGCGCTGGCGGCCGTGAAGCGCCTCGTCCGGGCGGGCGCTCGCGGTGCAGAGACGGAAGCAGACGAACGCGAGGCGTTCGCTCGCCTCCACGGCATCCACTTCGGTGAGTGAGTCGGGGCGCGTCGGTGAGTGAGCGACGGTCGCCGCTGTCGGTCGTGAGTTGGCGACGTCCGCGACCGGAAGGATTGAATCCACCGAGTCCCGTGAATAGAGCATAATGAACGGATCCGACTCCGTATCGGACGGCGCCCTCTCACGACGCCGTGCGCTCGGCGTCCTCGGCGGCGGCACGGTCGCGGCGCTTGCAGGCTGTCTCGGCGGCGGTGGCGGCGGCACCGGGTCGCTCCCGGAGAACGGCGACCCGGACCTGCTCTCGGACGTCCAATCGTTCCCCAACCAGGGCAACGAACACGTCCAGCGCGGCACCGAGGTCGACTACAGCACCCAGCCGCCGACCTCCGGGCCGCACTACTCGGGCGTCGTCGAGGCGGGGTTCTACGAGGAGCCACAGCCGATGGGCGACATCATTCACACGCTCGAACACGGCGCGATCGTCGCGTACTACGTTCCCGGCGAACTGACCGACGAGGCGCGCTCGAACCTCCAGACGTGGGCCGACGACTACACCGACACGTGGCAGAGTTTCGTCGCCGTCCCGAACCCGTACGACCAGCCGCAGGCACCGTACACGCTCACCGCGTGGCGACACCTCCTGCGGATGGACGAGTACGACTCCGAGACCGTCCGCGCGTTCGCCGCCGAGTTCATCGGGCGCGGCCCGGAGAACCCCGTTCGCTAACCCCGACAGACCGACTCGTTCTCAGGCGGCGTCGGCCGCCGACGCTCCACCGACCTCCGTGACCGTCGAGGCACCCAGCGCGTACAGCGCCGCCGCGACCGGGAGGAAGGCGACGGCTGCGAGCGTCAGGAGGATCGCGCCGACGAAGAACAGCGTTCCGCCGAGACTCGTCACCGGCGCGGCGACGACCAGGGTCGCGAGGAAGACCACCGCCAAGGCCGCGTACGCTCGGCGGCCGAGGCTGGCGCTCGCGGCGTCCGCCCGACCGAGGGCGACGACGAACGGGAACAGCGCCGCAGCGGACGCGAGCAGTGCGTGATACCCGCCGTCGAACGCCCGCCCGCCGACGCCGACGAACAGCGCCGCCACCGCGACGCCAGCGACCACGAGTCTGGCGACCGTGAGGCGGTCGCGAACCGCGGGCGCGGCGACCGCGACGCCAATGACCAAGAGTGCGCCGCCGACGACGCTGCCGACGAGGAGGTTGCTGGTGACCAATGGAAGGGCGTCCACCTCGGCGACGAGCGACCCGCCGACCAGCACCGCGCCCCCGGCGGCGACGAGGCCACCGAGACGACCGGGAGTGGCGGCGGTTCGAAGCCGACGACTCCGTCGGAGCGCCGCAACGCCGCCCAACAGCACGAGCGCGGGTATCGCGACGAACGCGACGAGGTTGCGGACGATGACCGACGAGAGTATCGACACCACCGTCAGCCAGCCAACGACGCCCGACAACGGCGTCCCCGACGGCGCGGCGACGACGAATGGACCGTCGGGCGTGTCGGGAAGCGCCGTCGCGGTCATCCGGCGGCCGTCGACGTCGCCGAAGCCACGGGCGACGGTGGTGTCCTCGGGCGCGACGACGGTGAGTTCGTCCGCGCCGAGGTCGGTGTAGATGTACTGGCCCGGCGAGTCGCGGAAGTACGTGAGGACGTGCGTGTCGAACGGCCCCGCTTCGACCACGTTCAGCGTCCGGTAGCGAACCACGAACGCGCCGTCACGCACGTCGGCCGCGAGCAGTTCGTGCTCGATGTCGCCGCCGTAGCGGACGCCGAAGCTGTCGCCCGCGACGCTGCGGGCGAGCGTCTCGTTCTCTGCGAGGGCGTTCAGCACCGTCTCGTTGGTCGGGACGACGCGGACGGTCCACGTCGCAGAGTCGTTGCGGTGCATCCGGACGGTCGCCTCGCTGGAGGCAACGTCGGTGACGAGGTCGTGTTGCTGTGCGGCGGAGGTGAAGCCGCGATCGCAGGGTGAGCACGCCTGTACGGGGGCGGGGCTCGCGACGACGGGGGCGACCGCTGCGAGGAGGAGGGCGACGACCGCGGCCGCGACGACGACCACCGCGGACGGGCGAGCGCGGAGGGACATATTCGCAGGTCCACAAGCCGCTGGTAAACGTCTTGTGTCGGCACAGGAGTCCCAGCCGTAGACACTAGCGACTCGACCGACCTACAGCGTCAACTCGGCGGGCGCGGGCGGCATCGCCCGTTTGTGTTTCGAGGACTCGTACAGTTCCTCGACGCGGGCGACCTGTGCTTCGGTCACGTCGAGGGCACGGACCGTCGCGGCCGTCGAGAGCGGCCCGTCGATGTGGAGCGCCAGCACCGCATCGAGCGTGTCGTAGTCGAGTCCCATCTCCTCCTCGTCGGTCTGGCCGGTCCACATCTCCGCCGAGGGCGTCTTCATCACGAGGTCGTGGGGGACGCCGACGTGGGCGGCGAGTTGCCGCACCTGCTGTTTGTAGAGGGTGCCGATGGGGTTGCAGTCGACCGCCTGGTCGCCGTACTTCGTGAAGTAGCCCGTGAGCGCCTCGCTTCGGTTGCCCGTCCCGAGGACGAGGCGGTTGTCCGCGTTGGCGGCGAAGTAGTTGAGGACGGCCCGGATGCGGACGCGGACGTTGCTCTCGGCCATCTTGTCGTCAGCCGCGTCGGGGAGCACGTCGTAGAACGTCTGCGCGATGGGTTCGATCTCGACGACGTCGTACTCGATGCCCAGGTCCTCAGCGACGCGTTCGGCGTCGCTCATGTTCTCCTCGGTGTTGACAGACCCCGGCATCACCAGGCCGCGGAGGTTCTCCTTCCCGAGGGCGTCGACCGCGAGATACGCGACGGTGGTGGAGTCGATGCCGCCCGAGAGTCCCAGCACGGCCCCCTCGGCGCCCGCGGCGGCTACCTGGTCGGCGATGAAGTCCGTGAGGTGGTCGTGGACGCGGTCGAGTTCCGCCTCGGAGAGGCGCAAGTCCAACGGGGTCGATTCCTCGTCGAGGAGGACGGATTCGCTCATCGGTGAAGGATAGGGAGTCAGGCGACTAATACCCACGTACGCGGCTTCGCCGGTGGACGCGCGTTCACTTTTCCAGCGACAGCGACGACCGATTAGTTGAAGTGTTACGGTGGGGTAGAAAGCGGTGGACGCAAGCGCGTCGACGCCGCGCGAGCGAACTGAGCGCCGATGGTCCAATGGTAGGACATAGCCTTCCCAAGGCTAAAGTCCGGGTTCAATTCCCGGTCGGCGCATCCTGTGGTTTACAGCGGACGCAACCGAAACGCCGACCCTTCGGTGTCTCCAGCGGGTACGTATGCGAACTGTCTTTCACGTCTCCACGACCAATCAACTCTCGTACGTCGACGCGAAGGTGCAGAACCTCCTCGCCGACGACACCCTCAACGTGACGAGCGTCGCCGTCGTCGTCGACAACCCCGTCGTCATCGACGCCGCAGTCGACAGCGACGGCCGCGACCGAGTCGAGACGGTCCTCGCCGCCGGTGACGACAGCGACGATGCGGCCACCGCGTTCCGGGTCTGCTCGAACGCCCTTCGCGGCGCGACAGCGACCCTTGACGACCTTCCCGCTGGCGTCGAGCGGGCCTCGTCCGGAGTTGGCGAACTCACCAGACTACAGAATCAGGGCTACGCGTACATCAGGCCGTAAGCGGGGCGAGCAGACGATAGATCGCTTCAGGCGTCGTCGCTCGCGGTCGACCCGCCACAGCCCTCGGGGTTTCGTGCGAACAGCGACTCGACGCCGCCCTCGGCTGTGATGCGTGTCTCGATTCCGTAGCAGTCGGCCGACCCGTCGCCGACCGACACCTCCGTCCACTCGTCGGCGTCGTCGAGGCGGACGTACACGGAGTACGCGCCTGGGTCGCTGCCCCACGTTCGGTCGACCGTCCGAGCAGCCTCTCCGCTCGCGGCGTCGCTCTCGGCGAGGTCGTGGCTCGACCAGTGGACTGGTTCGCCCGCGCGTTGGACGAGGAGGTGGACGGTGTGGGCCGTCGCGTGGCGGTTGACGAGACGGACGTACGCGAGGCGGGCGTTCCCGTCGCCGAGGCTGCCGCCGGCGTCGGCGGCGTTCCCGGCGTCGCCACCCGCGGCCCCTGCACACCCCGCGAGGCCGACCGTCGCCGCGCCGGCGACGCCGGCGAGGAGGGCGCGTCGTGTCGCGTTCGATCGCATACGCGTACACGCCGAGGAGACGCGATAAAGCCCGCGGCGGCGTCCGACGCACGTCCGACGTGTGGCCGGCGCACGTACCGGTCGCCAGTCCGGCCGCTATTCGACCCACACAGTGGGATCCGTCTCGACTCGCTCCCGGAGCGTCGCCGTCGCGTCGGCGTCGTACCGAAGGACGCGTCGCCACCACGGACCTTTCCCCGAGTCGGCAGAGAGGTCGGTGACGAGGTGATTCGCGTCGGTGCCGCCCGTCGGCGACGAGAGCGGCACCGCCCGGTCGAACAGTCGAGAGGCGTCGGGGTCGCCGCGGACGAGGACCGCCGCGTCGAACGACTCCCGCTTGACGTGGGCGTTCGACGCGAATCGCTCGCGGGTCGCGTCGTCGGCCGCGCGGTAGTCGTCGCCGGTGAGCACCTCCGCGACGCGGAACTCGCCGACGAGGAAACTCCCCCAGTCCGGGGGAAGCCAATCGGCGCGGTCGGCGTCGTCGTCGGTCACGGTCAGCGTCGCGTAGAAGTACAGCGAGTCTCCGGGGTCGAGGCGCGAGAGCGGCCCGGCTTTCACGCCGTGTGGGTCGCCGTAGGTGTAGGCGTCGCAGCCGAGCGCACCCGCGAATTCGGGGTCGAGGTGGACCGGCAGGTCGGCCGCGTCGTCGGGGACGTACGGCGCGAGGTCGAGGTCGGCGTACGTCGGAACCGCCTCGCCCGTCGGCTCACGCTCTGGAATCGGGACGTAGACGAACGACCCATCGGAGCGAACGGGGCCGCGGCGACCCGGGAGGTTCGTGTTGGCGGCGACGTTGATGGCGACCGCGCGGGGCATACGCGGTGGAACGGGCGAACGGCGTAAAACCGCGGCGTTCGCTCGACTTCTGTAGTTCGCCTCCCTACCGGTCGGCGAACCACGCCGAGACCCTCGCTACGCTCTGGCCTCGTCTGCGTTCAGGAACTACCGTTCCTGAAACCACTCCCCAAACTTCTCTAACGCCCGCCCGCGGTGGGAGATGGCGTTCTTCTCGTCGGGCCCCATCTCCGCGAACGTCGACCCGTCGTACTCGAAGATTGGGTCGTAGCCGAAGCCGCCGTCGCCGCGCGCCTCGACGATGTCGCCGCGGACGACGCCCTCGAACAGTTTCACGGGGAGTGCATCCGCCTCTGCCCCCTCCTCGCCGGCGTCGGGACCGGCGGCCGCAGCGGCGACGCGGTCGTCGCGGTCGACGGGGTCTGGGGAGGCGTCGAACGCCTCGCCGTCGCAGTACGCCAGCACGCAGCGGAACTCGGCGCTGGTGTCGTCGAGTTCGCTCGTGACGAGGCGACGGACCGCCTCGACGCCGAGGGTGTCCTCGACGAACGCGGAGTACGGACCGGGGAAGCCGTCGAAGCCGTAGACGAACAGGCCGGCGTCGTCGACGAGGACGGGTTCGTCGGCGTGGCGGTACGCCTCCCGGGCACCGTAGGCGGCGATGGGTGCGAGATCGGCGGCCTGGACCTCGGTGTAGTCGAAGTTCAGTTGCGTCACCGCATCGCCGAGGTACTCGCGTGCCTCTCGGACCTTCCCCGCGTTCGTCGTGACGTACCGAAGCATATCGGCCGCTCGGGCCGGCCTCGGCAAAGCCGCGTCGATACGCGGTGTGGGGAGACGCCAAGTCGACGGGCGAGAGCGAGACATCGGTCGCACCGGCAACGGACGTGTGGCGAAGTTGGCCACCCCCGAGAGCCTTTTGCCCCGACGGCTTCGACGGGACGGTAATGAGTTACGAGCGGCCCGGCGACGGCCGGGACGACGACGGCCGTCGCGAGCGAGGCGATAGCGAGCGACCACGTGGGTCGGCCCCGCGACCCGTCGACCGCGAGGCGGAGGTCGGTGAGCCAGTCGTCCGCGGCGACCCTGCGGTCACCGGCGAGCGGGCTCGAGAGGCCGCCCGCTTCGACCCCGACGACGAGGAGAGCCTCGCCGCCGCCGCCGACACCGTCCACCGATTCGCGACCGAGGCGGTCGGCGGCGACGACAACGTCGTGATGCTCCGCGGGGCCGCGGCGTGTGCGGCGCTCGTGCGCGGGCACGGATCGTACAAGGCCGCCGCCGAGGCCGCCGGCGACGGCGTCGAGGTGTCGTTCATCCGCAAGTGGGCACGGGTCCACGACCTCCCCGAGTCGATTCGTCGCCACGTCGCTCGCGGCCACATCGCGCCGACTGCCGCCAAACACATCGCTCGCGTCGCCGGCGACGCCCGCTTCACGCTGGCGTGGGCCGTCCTCGACGCCGACTTGACCGTCCGGGAGGTCCGCCGTGTCGCCTCGGCGGTCAACGACGACGTCGACCCCGAGGCGGCGCTCCGGGAGGAAGACGTCAGTCCGGGGACGCTCCGTTTGGACCTGCCGCTGGACACCTATCGACTGCTTCGCGACCGCGCATCTATCGAGAACCGCGACCCGGGCGAGGTGGTCGCGGACGCCCTCGACGAGTACCTGTAAGGTCGAGTCCCCGAGTTACGTCGGCCGTTCTCCGTCACCGAGGAACCGCACGACTGTCTCCGCGAACACATCTCGCGCCGTCTCCACCTCCGGCCAGCGGATGGTCTCGTCGGGGAAGTGCGCCTGGTCGATGGTACCGGGGCCGAACACGACGGTCGGGACGCCCACAGCGACGTAGTGGCGATTGTCCGCGCCGTAGGTCGCACCGGTCGGTGCGGTGTCCGACAGGCCTTCCGCCTCCATCGCCGTCTGCAGGGACGTGACGACGGGTTCGTCCGCGTCGATCTCTGCGGGTTCGAACATAATTGAGAAGCGGTCGAACGCGGGCGGATGCTCCCGAAGCCACTCGTCTTCGGCGACGACCGCGGCGAGTCGCTCCTCGAACTCGGCTTCCACCTCGTCGACCGTCTCGCCGGGTGCGACGCCAATGCGCCACTCGGCGGTGAGCGTCCCCGGCACCGTCGACGCCCACGACCCCGCCTCGACGCGCCCGCAGACGATGGGCCACGGAACCTCGAACTCCTCGTACAGCGGGTGGGTGACGCGCTCGCATCGCTCGCGTTCCAGATCCGTGAACGCCCGTCGAATTTCTTCGAACAGGGGGAGCGTGTCGACGCCGTTCCAGCGGGTCGCCGCGTGGGCGCTCCGCCCCGAGATGCGGAGGCGCTTCATCACGGTGCCCTCCGTCGCAGTGACGGCGCGGAGTTCCGTCGGTTCGGCGACGACGGCGGCGTCGCGGTCGAACGAGTACGGCGAGTCGAGTGCGGCCGCCGCCGCGCCGATGCCGCCCTCCTCCTCGCCCGCGACTGCCTCGACGACGACGCGGCCGTCGAGGTCCAACTCGCCGGCTTTGACGGACTCGCGTACGTCGAGGGCAGCGTGGACGCAGGCGGCGACGGCGGCCTTCATGTCGGCGGCCCCACGGCAGGTGAGCGTCTCCGTGCCGTCGTCGGTCTCGTCCCACACCGGGTCGAACGGGTCGCTCGTCCAGAGATCGTCGTCTGCGGGGACCACGTCGAGGTGGCCGTTGAGTACCAAGGTCGGGCCGGCGTCGGGGTCGCCGAACTCCAGGACGCCCGCAACGCTGGGGCGGTCTGCGGTGTCGATATCTTCGGGGTCGTCTGGGAACGACGGGTGTTCGGCCAGTCGCGCGGCGTCGGCCTCCCACGTGTACGTCTCGAAGCCGGCATCGGCGAGGCGGCCACGAAGCCACTCGGCGGCGGGTGCCTCCGCGCCGCCAGTCGTATCGAACGAACAGAGGCGGCTGGTGAGGTCCCGAAGATCGGGGACGGTCATACGTGGTCGTCGACGCGGAGTGGTAAGGTCGTGTGGGTGCGGGAAGGCACCGTCGTCGCTGTCGTTCGTAAACGCTTATGCGCACCCGACCGCAAGACCGAGTGAGGGCTGGTAGCTCAGTTAGGGAGAGCGTCCGGCTTTTAACCGGACGGTCGGGGGTTCGAATCCCTCCCAGCCCGCTTTTTCAGGGTGTGACGCGGAGCATCGCAAAACCGAGAGAGGGTAGCGATGTCGATGCTGCGTGGAGGCATTGACGTGTGGTAGTTCGCACGTCGGGGGTGCGGGTGTCGTCGCTGTATCGTGGTTTCCGTGAGTGATCTTAATAGTTCGTATCAGATAGGCGAATTCTTGGGCGGCGTGCGACACACGTTTCGCACACAATCACCACACACAAACACCGCACACAGACACTTGTGTTCGTGTCAATTTCACAGAAAGAATCAAGTGAGCCCCCGACAGTTGAGGTGTATGGACGCGAAAACCAGTCCGTGGGCAGACGGCAAGTCCGGCGCGACAGACACAACTACCGGAAACACACGCGTGGAGTCAAAAGAAGAGTCGGAACGACTGTTCGGAGCAAGAAAGATGGGCGTGTCGTGCTTTTGGCACTTCGACAAAGATCAGATCGTAGCTAAACACAATGGCGTGCACGGACGCGGCGACACAGTCGTTGAAGCACTAGAAGACCTGTGCGAGGGACTACGACGGCGTACTGACTAACACCGAGAGTTTCACACAGCAACTTCTTCTCAACCCACGAAGCTACGCAGACACTCATACGCCGAACAGCGTCAGTCAGCTAGTGGAGCAAGCGATCGGGGAACTCAGTCGGACTGAACTAATTCCACTTCCTCAACAACAAATTCGTCTGGCATACCATCCAAGCCCAGTCGAACTATGATCGGCTGGTAGTCTGTATTCGCAGCGAGATACTCCATCACAGTCCGCTGGTTCGCTTCGACTTTGGCCCTGGGCCCGGTTTTGATTTCAACGGGGAACTCTAACATCCACTGTCCTCCAAGCTGGTGGTCCTCAGGGACTGTGTCACCATCTCTCGCGAAGTAAGAATATGAGATCTCCGCGTCTTTCTCCCAGCGTGTTGTCTCACCATTAGCATCCTCGATTGAGAAATAGTGGTTGTCTTGAGAGTTGAAGACTCTGAGAGAGCCTTCTTCTGGTGTCACCCATTCAGGCGAGATCTCCTCAATGTGGTCGAGGAGGATGTGTGGGATCGGTGAAGGTGGTGCATAGGCAGCACAAAACAGTGCTTCACCCACAGTGCCGATGTGCGCTGGGTCAAGTTCGTTCGTTTCGGCCATAGTTAACACTCGAGTGATAGACTATTCAAACACAGGAGTGTCCACTGGACTGCAGCCCATCATACACAGCGGTTTCTTCTCAACCTGAGTGCTTGGCGTACAAGCACTCTTCCCGTGGAATACCGATGATCGGCTATTCAATGTCCGGATTGCAGACATTAGCCAATACCAATGTCCGGTTCGAAGGGTAAAATCGATAGACGTAGTCGGGGAAAACGGCAGACAGGCGGCGGTCTCCCTACCAAATGCGCGCGCCCCCGCACCCACGTGCGCGAGGCAGCAAGCAGATCATACCGGTTTGGTGAGAGGGTTGAATAGTGCTTGTAAACTCAATGTTCGTCTTCCTCTTCGTCAGTCTGACCTGTGAAGGCGGCGAGTGCGTCATCAATTGAAACAAATTCTATTGGATCATGAGTACCATCTTCCGCAATATCGCCAAGGGCGAGTTCTTGCTCCCGAATCGTGTTGATTCGTACTAAGTCATACAAATCGTTCACATCTCGTGACCCGTTGAACGAAGATGTGCGTTCGCTGTCAGACCGGACGATATACTCGAGGTAGTCAAGACTGTAGAACGTATGATTGAGAACAATCAGCTTATCATCGAAATTGTCCGTGTATTTGCCAGATTGTTTACCTGTGGAGAGCTTTCGTGCGAGGTCCTGCACAGTCTCGCCAGTGGGAGTCCTATCACGGTCATACACGTCGAGCTCATCAAGAGTGAGGTGGCCCGACTGTTCGACATCCTCACGGATTTCATCATCAGATAAGTCTGAATCTACTGGCGACACACCAGTATCCTCTATCTCAAATTCAGGCGACTTGAACTCAACTCGAGTATTGACTGTCTGGATACGCCCTTCCAAGTCACCATCTTCTATCTCTCTTAGCGTGTAGAGATCGACGCCAGCACCTTCTGCTTGTTCGATCGCCCCGCTCTGGAACCCACTTTTCGCAACCACCACACCTTTGTCGGCGGTTGAGTTCGCCACATTGCTAATTGTTTCAGCAATTACAGATTGAGGAACACGGTTCTGCCAAAACTTGCATTCAATTATGATGAATATATGATGGTGGTTCGCGTTTGTCCACACCGCCACGTCCACTTCTTTTGAACCACCGTGATTTAATGACAAATCATACTTGTTCTCTACCCGTTCCACTCCCTCAGACTCCTCAATACCGCCTACAATCTCCTCATACACATCACTATCAACATCAGTCCAAACGTCTTCCCCACCGCTTTCAGTTTCATCTCCAGCCACACCGGCACATAAAACACCACACAAATAACAATATCCACTAATTTCAGGCATCAGCGAGTGCTGGTGGTGCACTCTGTATTCAGCGCAACCGCGAAACAATGGATCAAAGTTGTTTCCACAGAACGATTTAGACCAAGCCGAGATCAGCGAGCTCATCCCCATACTTCTGCTTCGCCCGACGTACAGTCCGGTCACTAACACCATACAGCGACCCAACCTCTGCCTGACTCATATCTGTCGTCACCGACAACAACGCCATAATACGCCGCTCATGAGCTTCCTCAAGCTCGTCAAGGTCAGCCTGCGTAACCTCCTCTCCATCGTCGTCTTCCTCACCCATAGACCACGTAGAGATATCCTCTGTGTCGTAGGTCATCGAGGTCTGCGGGATTTTCGAGAGCGACAAGATCTCCCCAATCCCTTGACGATCCTTCACGTCGTGATAGAACGTCGCTTCTTTCTTCGAGTCTTTCTGCACAACAGCGCTCGCGAGTGCTCTGATTCCCGGGCCGACGTCTTTGCCGTCGTGTCCGATGATGATCAGGTGTCCTCCGTACTTTCGGGCGAGCTTCAGCATCTTCGCGAGGGTCTGCTGGTTCTTCTGATCAGAGCCGCTTCCTGTGAGGTTCTGTGAGCCTTCGTCGAGGATGAAGATGCGGTGGTTGTCGTCGTCACGGCCCTCCTTCAGCCACGCAATGTAGTCCTCGTAGGAATCGATGTACTCGCCTCCCTCGTCCCACGAACCGATGTTCGAAGCCGTGAGGACGTTCTCCTCGCCGTAGACCGAATGGAATACTTCGATCATCAGCAGCGCGAAGTCAGTTTTACCGAAGCCCATTGCAGCGTAGATGTACAGGATAAAAACGGGGAACTTCTCGATGAGTTGCTGGAGCTTCATCAGCGTCTGCATTCCCGACACGTCGCTCTTATACCCGACCAGCCCGCTGAAATATTGTAGCTGACCGATATTGCCCATCTCAAGCGCAGTCGTTCCTACGTCTGTGCCGTACTTTCGGATGATCTCCTGGGCGAAATCGGTGTCCCAGAAGTCTCGCGGCATATCAACCCCGTCGTACTCGGGGGCTCCAGGGTCGTACGCCTCCGCGCAGAACATCACGTAGTGACGCACGTCTTTGTCCGGGATCATCCCAACAACAGGGTGTACATCTCGGTGCTCCTGGTCGGGCAACCGACCGAGCGCGTACTCGCGGAACTCTGCCTCCACAGGACGACTCTTCCCATCATCACTCACTGCTCTTCACCCCCGCTCCGGTTGTCGAGCCCGTACATCCCACCGTTCGAATCCCCACGGAACTTCTCAGGAAGACGGTCTTCGACCTTGTCTTCGAGCGTTTGCCAGTCTGCACCGACTTGCTCGCTCATCACATCGGAAACCACACCATCGATTTCGTCTCCGTTCGGGATCGTGCCCTGCTGGTGTGTACGCACCATATAGCGCGCGAGTTTCTCTGTGATGGCACGCACGATTGGGGTGCGGTTGATTGATTCTTCGATGCCCAGGTCTGCGAGGATTGAGAGTGTGGTCTCCACGCGTTTCAGGGTCATTTTGAATGCGCGAACCTCGGTGGGTGAGGCACCGGCCATCCAGCTGGTGCGCGCCGTATTTGTCGAATTATCGTAGCGCGTGCACTCGTACCCGACCCCGAGTTTAGTGTTGATTTTGTGCAGTGCGTCCTTCCCGACTTCTTCGTACACGAGTTCTCCGTCGCTGTCGATGCTGTGCGGTGCCTCGACCGTGATGTTGTTCCAACGTTCTGGCGAAAGGATGTACCCGCCTGCGTCGCCGGACCCGGGGTCAACGTCGTGCAGTGGTACCCCGAAACGTTTCTCGACCCAGTCAAGGAACGCTTGTGCGGGGTAGTATCCGATGATGACACCGAGCGTCAGGTAGATCGTGTATGGTGCGAGTGCTGGTGGGATACCGGTCTGTACGCCTGCGTATTCGAGCATGCCGACGATGCCGGTAGCGATGACTGCGATGATCAAGAGGTGTGCTTTGAGCCACAACGCCACCCAAATCACTGCACGCTTCAGAGCGCCCGTAATTGCCCCAACACGCGATCCCCCGTCATTCGTTGAGGAATTGCCTTCACTCATAGTTAGAACACCCTCTTGGCTCCTTTCTCGCGCTTCCTGTCGCGACGCAGCTTGAACGCAGCCACAAGGACGAACGACACGGTCACTCCCATCAGCAGGGTCGCGATTTCGTTCGCCCCAGGCATCACGAACCGAGTGTTTTCACTCAATTCGATACCCTCTCGCGCTGATTTCACGCCGAAGGACACGTGTCCAGCGTCTCCACGATACTCATGCACGATGGTTTGCCGGCCCTGTTCGATCTCGTAGTCCTGCCAGTAGTACCGGTCTCCAGCGTAGTCGGTGACGGTGATTGTATCGGGTTTCTGGGCTGAGAGGGATATCGCGACGCTGTCTTCTCGCCAGTCTATGTTGTGAATCGTGACGTGATCGATTGTGTGCAGTACAGTCGGTCCGCTATCTGTGTCTGAATTGTTCGCGTTAGTATTCTCTGCGGGAGTCGATGTCGGTGCTGGTGTCGGGGTCTGTGTCTCCTGTGCAGACGCAATTCCGACAATCAGCAGCGCACCGACCATCGACACTACAGAGATGATTACGAAAACGCTCAGAACACGGGTCTTACTCATAAACAAAAACACCTCAAGAGAGGGTTAGTTGTCGCTGCGCCCAGCGAGGAGTAGGCCAGCAGCAGCGAGCACGGCGAGCCCTCCGAGAACGATTTCTGTGTCAGTGAAGTCGGGGCCTGTACCAGCACCACCGCCACTCGCACCGTCGTCGGTCGTGGTCGTCGAGTCCTCAGTGGTAGTCGTGCTATCGGTTGCGTAGGTGAGTCCGCGCGTATCGACTGTTGCTGGACCGTGCGTCGAGATCATATACTCATCCCCATCAACGGCGCTGGAAATGTTGTACGACACAGTTACGGAGCCGTTCGCGGTGTCTACAGACTCGCTGTAGACCTGTTCGTACACGCTGTTGGTCGTGTTGAATTTGTAGATCGTGACATCAGCAGATCCCGTGGAGCCGTTGAATGCGACTTCAGCATTCTCGGGCGACCCCTCACTCGTGTTCACGATGTGCGTCGTGATTTCCTCCCCGATTGTCGGGTAGGTGTCTACGCTGTCTGGGATTTGGTCAGCGTCAGCGTCCAGGTTCACCGACGTGGTTGCGCTGTACGAGGTGCCGTTAACGGTGTAGTGCACGACCAGGTCTCCATCGAGACTACCGATGGCAGGTTCCCCGAGGTACCGGTCAGCGCTCGCGCCGCTCGATGCAGTCGAAAGCACGCTGTAGGTCCCAGCACTAATACTCTCAGCAGAGCTGAGGGTATAGGTCGTGTTGGTGGCGTCACTGTCGATCCATTCGATTTGTGTGACGTTCACCGTCTCGCTGGTGCGGTTGTTGTGCACGTCGATATTGACCGCGAGCGATCCATCGCTGGTATCGATCGTGGCGTCTGTGACGGTGATTGAGACGTTTCCATCGGTGGTTGTGCCGGCGTCGATGCTACTGGTTGTGTGTGCTGTCGCGACTCCGCCGAACCCCGCAGTTACGAGTGCGAGAACGGCGAGGAGTGTGGCGAGCGATGTTGTGTAGTGTTTCATTTTCGAGTATTGGCAGTTGATTCTATCCTTACTGCTCTGTTAATAAATCAGAGGCTTGAGTTAATAACACTTCGGGAGGCGCACTATCCAAAATATCTGAACTAGCCGACCGCAGGGGGTAGAGCGCCGGAGAACGCCTAGTAACGTTTCGAGAAAACCGTGGGTTAGAACGGAGATGCTTTGCTGATGACTGCATCAATCGCGTCCTGAATCAACTGGTTGACCAAGTCGATCAGGACAGACGCGACATCCACGCCTGCTGCATATCCTACTGCAACAATCAGCACAACCAGCAACACGAGCTTAATCAACGAGCCGAGCGCGCCTCGAGCGAACGGTCCGAGAAGCTTCAGTGCGATCCACCACATCAGCGCTGCCCCCCGTACAGGCGCTCATCATCGTCCCGTCGCATACTCATAGCGTATAGAGCACCGAAGGCGGCGGCAGCGATCAATCCGGCCTGCCACCACGCGACACCAGGACCATCGCCAGCCCCTCCACCGTCGGGTTCGCGCTCTTCGATCTCCTCGGCGTACGTTTCGATGTTGTCGAGCATTGCGATGTACTCGCTGTTGTTGTACGTGATACGCGTCGGACGGGTCGTCGAGACCGTATCTAGCGCTTCACCATTCGGCCCAGTCGCCGACGTGATAGTGAATGTCGTGTCGTTTTCGAGGTCAACCGTCCCTCCGTCAGTGCGGATGAACGACTCGCGACCATCTACGTCGCTGGTGTTGTACTCAGTGCCGACAACCCACCCACCCGCAGGGCTAGTCTCCGTGACGAGCAGCCCGGTGTAGTTGTTGCCCTGGTATTGCAGCGTCATCGTCCCCGTCTGGTTCAGGTCGGGGGTTTCCCAGCCGGCTGACGACAGCGTAGCGACCTTGTAGATGTAGTGATTTTCGAGCTTGGAGGGGTCTGTAGCGTCAATCCATCCTGCTGCGGGCGTCGCTTCATCGGGTGTTACAGTTCCGTTTTCTAACGCAGGGTAGAGACCTTCAGCGAACCCTGCGAAGTTGTCTTCGAGCTGTTCACGGGACGTGTCCATCCGGTAGAATTCGTTATTGTACAGTGACGGGTCGTACGCCACAGTATCCGATGAGTTGGAGTCTGGTGGCGCAACCGCAACTAGCGCCGTTCCGTTAGTGTTCTCGCCCCAGCTGCCAGCGGTATTGCCGTCTGCAGGCGTCCACGAGTCGCGGTACTGCACCGAAAACGACCCGTTGTAACTGCTCGGCTCAACAACGAACTTGGGGTCTACAGGAGACAGGATTGTGGTGTCACCGGTGTCCGTGTCGGTCACGGTAAGAACCTGGATCGTGTGTTGTTCGCCGTTCGCGAGGCGGTATGTGACGTTCTCTGATCCGGACGTGTACGACTCGTTCTCGATGGCGTCTCCCTCGACGATGGTGCCGTCCTGTGTGACGAGTCCAACGTTCAGCGTCTCGTTTGCGCCGATCCCGTCTTCCATTTCTGCGCGGTTGATTTGATAGGAAATGTCGCCCATATGTGTCTCCGCTGATTCCAGCGCCAGTACTTGCTGGGCAGCGTAGTAGTCACGGGCAGCGGAATATCCGGCTTGTTGGTACTGCGCGAGCGTCAAGTTGCCGTCCTTGTAGTCCTGGTTCGCATCGAACTGCATGCGAGTCCAGACGACGGTGTCCGAATCCTGCAGGCTATTCACCGTCTTAGCGTGCTCTTGTCGCTGTTCTTCGTGCGAGGTGGCGTACGATTGGTAGTAGTCACCCCACTCTTGCTCCGCGTCCAGTTCTTTCATCACTTGGACAGAGCTGCTACTGTGCGTGCGCCCGCACTTGTCGTAATTCACCGAGTCAATCGGGTCACCGATAATGATCGCGTCGATACCGGCGGCGAACGTCGCAATGGACATATCCAGGCCACTGCAGTCGTGTGTTGCTGATACTGCTGCGGGTACAGCACCGAGCGAGGCCGTCACAACGAGTAAAGCAGCAAGGAGTGCTTTGAGCGTGGTTCGTGTGTGTAATCCCATCTGTCTTCTATTTATTATTAAAAACTTGCTTGGATTTAACAACGTGGGGAGCCATCCAACTCATCATCATCTGTCGAGAAGTGGTAGGCTGTGCCGGCTACGATAACCACCGCGACCAACAGCAGGAGCCACAGCGGCACACCAAGGCCCGGTCCAGCGCCAGCCCCACCACCTGCACGCATGTACGTCAGCGATGCATCCTGTGCACCATCACCACGCACAATCACTCGGAACGTATCGTGCGGTACCTCACGGTACTCCTCGGAGATGTTGTACGAGGCTGTGTGTGCAGACTCGTTGGCGTACATCTGCGTGTCGAGGATCGTCCACGCACCCGACGACGCGTTACGAACCTGCACTTCCACTTCTGACTCCCCAGTAGCGAGAGCTACATCTACTGTCTCTGGTGTGCCTCGAGAGCGATTGACCGGCAGCACGTATTCTTCGCGAGTACCGCCGGTGCTGTAGTCGATATCTACGCTGTCGTAGATCCCGTCACCATGACCGTACACCACCACATACCGCATCGAATCGGTGTTGATGACGGCGTCGTTGTCGATGACCCAGTCGCTACGCGGCATCGCCAACGACTCGTTGTACAGCATGTTGTAATTCGCCCCGCCGAACAGTCCTTGACTACCGACCAACGCCCCGTCGTACCACGCAGCTTGCAGCCAGCTAGTTGATGACGGCATCTCATCAAGCAAAACGACACCGTACTCGTCTGACGGGTCAAGGTGGCGTGCGTACGTCGAATCGTTCAGTTCCCGGCCACCTTGGTCGCCGTACACTGCAGACACATTCGCCACTGTCTGCGTGCGCAGTGTGACACTCGAAACGTTGTCGTTGGGGGAGATAGGGACGGTATCGACGATTCGCGGGCGAGTGAATGGGTAGTCGTCTGCCCAATTACCGTACCCATCATCGTCCCAGTCACCATCCACGTCAAGCGTCACAGATTCGCGCTCGCCGTTGTACAGATACTCAACGGTGATCTCGCCCTGCCAGTCGCCCCAGCCACTCAGATGCCTGATTTCGTATCCGTAGTCACCGACAGTTGGGTAGCTATCTTCATCAATTGCAACTCCGTATGGTACATCTGACAGCGAATACGTATGCGTAGTCCCGTCCTCGACATCGCACCAGTCGTAGGTGCTCGAGATGCCGTCAGTGCTATCGCAGATGTACGCACCATCTGTGGCGTTCGACGCCTCCCAAGCGCCGGTTCCGTCGGCAGCATCCCAGGTCACGTCGAGAAGACGCACTGTACTTCCGTTCGGAGCGACACGAAGCTCCATTTCGTGCGGGGTTGTCCCGTTTGGGTTCGTGATCGGGCTTGACCCGCTGATCGGGGTAGTATCGACGACTTCGAAGGTTACTGACCCGCCGCCTTCAGCGACGGTGACGGCATTAGGGTTGCGAGTGTCAGGATCGACTGTCTCCGGAGTGTTGTTCGGGTAGTCAGCAGGTGCAGTGCTTGCTGCGAGCGGCACGGCAGCCGTGGTGACTGTCAGTACTATCGCCAGCAGCAAGCTCAGCAGTTTCTTCTCGCGCAAAATGGTAGACATCAGAGGTTTGTGTTAGTTGATGACCGACCCTTCTGCGTCGGCGACACTAATCACAAAGTAGACGACTGCACCGGCGAGGACAACCCCTACACCGATCCAGACGTTCGAAGTTACGAATTCGTTGACTGTATCGCTCAGGAATACGGACAGAAGCCCGGCGCCTGCGGCGCCAAGACCAACTCGCTGCCAGTTTGCGTATTCGCTGTAGTTGAATTCGTTTGTGACAGCTGCGCCAATTATTGAGCCGATTGTGCCGATGAGACCCCAGGATACTGTCCCGAGGTCACCAAGCGAGAACGCTTGGGACTGCATGAATTCAAGGAGCGGTGCTGCGACGCCTGCGCCCGCTGCCAGACCGCCGGTAAAGGCGACCGCGAACAGCGCGTTCCACAAGCTGATTCGGAGTTCTTCTTTGGATGTTAGCATGGTTTTGGTTTGGACAGTTTGTTTCGCGTTGTTGCTGTCTCACTTTACACTCCGATCCAGAATTATTAAACTGTTTGGCGAAGTTAATAACGCCAATCCGCCAACTATACTCAACATACCCAAATGACAAGCTTTTGATGCTTCTCTACTAGCCGGTCAACACGCTGCAGACAGAATTTACCGATTTGATGAGTGGATTCACCCGGCGAATCGCTCAGTTTCACCCTTCGATTCCAAAACAGACACCCCTCAAAGAACAATTCCGTATGATCTGTTGTTTTTCCACACATCAATTTCCGCGGAAGAACCCGAAACTGAGCGATTCACTCGATGAATCCACCCATATCATGCTTCGATTGACCGCGTATTCCGTATGAAAAATCTGTATATCACCAATAAATACTCTAAATGAGCGATTCGCTCGGTGAATCCACCCATATCGGGCTTCGATTTCGCTGCATTATCGGCAAAAACGGACCAAGGTACCCCCGATGATGCAAGACGCAATAACTATTCAATGGAGATCTTCAAAGAACAATAAAAAATCTGTCAGGAAGAGCAGTCAGTCGATGCGCGTCATCTCACTGTATGGCCAGAAGTCCGATGACCGTACACGTTTGGGACAGAACGACTGCCACTCGTCATCCTCACCAACACACTCTTGGACAGCCGACTCCCACTTATCAATCTCTTCGACATCCCACTCTTGGTAATTAGTCATTTTCCTACCTCCAGAGACGTGCTCAACACGCCGCTTCCGATGGAGCACAAGCACTGTGACCCAATTGTCGAACTTCACCGCTTTCTCCGTCTCCCGGTGCGGGACACCGATGATGATCGACCCCAGCTCTGAGTCCTGCACCGGCGCGTGATTCGACGACGCCAGCCAAGCCGGGACATGCCATACTTGCGCGCCATCACCAGCGTTCATCTCATCCAGCCACTCGTCAAGCGAGTACCCAGTCACATCCTCGAGCTTGTCGAGCAACGCCTCCGCATCACTCCCTTCAAGCGCTGACCGGCTAGCGGCAGCCGGCGCACTCACCGCTCTCCACCCCCATCAGTCGCAGCAGCCGTATGGAACTCGTTTCCGTCCTTCTGGACCTGCCCGTCGAAGAGCAGGTCCTTGAGTGCGGACTCGATGTCCGCAACCTCGTACTCGCCCACACTAGAGGATGCAACGATGGAAGCGAGAGTGGGTGTGTGCGAGTCCGCCATCTCGAGCTGAGAGATTGCCCGTAACACATCATTGGATACACTCACACCATCGTTTTGACCTTCTGACGACAACTCAGCACTACCGCTGGTGTCGTCGATGTCTTCCGGTGCGGGCACATCAATCTCATCACAGTCAGTTTCGAAGCGCTTGATCACGTCGCGCGTCGCGTACTGCCACCCCTTTCCAGTCGGGTGCAGCCACTTCCGCGAGCGCTTCCCACCCGTCTTGTTGTGCTCGCTCGTGATCATCTCGTATACACCCATCTTGTTGATCTGCCGCGCGAACGTCTGCTGGTCCATCTCCAACTGTTCGCCTCTGTCTCGATGGTACGCAGCACACATCTGATGCAGTTCCTCGACAGTCAAGTGCACCTCACCGCCACTGTCCCAGCGCAGGCCGTGACTCTCAGCGATACAGTTGTTGAGGAACGACCAGATGGTATCGGCCTCGGCCTGGTACTCGTTCCACAGCTCTGTGTTCGTCTGCTCGTAGCTCCAGCCATCATCCTCGAGGCGGTGCCATGCATCAACCATCACCGACAGCCACGCCGCACGATTCTCTTCAGTCGTCAACCGGGCTTCGAGGTCGTTGTCACGCACCTTGATGTACGGATTCGACTCATCCTCCCCCGAGATCTCATCCTCTGGCCGGTACGTGTACGGCAAATGCAGTGGCTTCAACCGCCGCTGGAGGTTTTCACCATCACCGGCAAAGATTGGGGGGCTGTTCGCACCGAACAACATCTTTGCGATGTTCTCAGAACTGAACTTATCGAGTCCTTTGTATTCGCCCGAGACAGCGTCGCCTCCGCTCAGATTCTTGATGAGTTTGTCCTCAGTGATTTTCTTCGCGCTGATGTCAGGGTCGATGTTGGCGAGTGCCCCATATCCACCAGTCAACTGTGCCGTACTCCAACGTGTTTCTGCGATGTCTTGCAGCGATTCAGAAGCCACATTGACCTCACCCAGCACTTTACGCAGGCAGTTCATCGCGACAGACTTGCCGTTCGCACCGTCACCGTAGATGATCCCGAACCATTCGCGCTTGTAGTGCGGGCTGAGTGTGTCACCGAACATCTCTTCCAGAACCCGGGCGTCAACCTCTGAGTCGGTGATGTCGCGCGTGAAATCACGGACGGCGTCGGTATCAACGTCGGGGTCCCAGCGCGCATTCAGTTTGCGCGTGAACAGGTACTCCGGGCTGTGCTCTTCGAGCGTGCGACTATCGACGTCGAACACGCCGTTTTCCACAGCGATTTTCACACCCTCCTCAGGGTTGTTCACAGCTTCAAGCGGCACCGCATTCCGTCGTTTCAGCTTTGCGACAACCTCGTCAATGTCTGCCGAGGACGCCAGTCCGTCTGTCCCCTCGTCCACCACTTGTTCGACGAAGAACGCTCCATCCCACGTGTACACCCCTTCTTCGGGGTCGTACGCGCGGAAGTCCTCCATCTCCCGTTCCTCGTTCCTTACGAAGATGAACTCGTGGTCGTGCTCGACTCTGTCAGCGATGAGCTGCCGTGCAGAACGCGGGGGGCAATTATTGATCACCTCCCGAATCTCGCCCCACGGGATAACACCGACGTCTTCCTGCCCTTCGGTTACCTTCTCGAGCCCCGACTTCCGGTGTGTGAACTCTCCGTCATCGTTACTCGCGAACTCACCCTCGAGCACGTCATACACGTGCTCTTTCGTTTCATCGTAATCGTACGCGAGGCGCGACGAGAGGTCTTCATGCTGTTTTGGGCCTTCTCGCTCGATGATCTCTTCTGCTTGTTCGACAATCGCGATGTTCGCGCTGATCTCTTTGGCTTCGTCGTCACCGGCGTCGAACTGCTCGGTGAAGTCAGCAGATGTAGACGGTTCTTCTCCCGTTTCTTCGGCTTCTTCATTTTCTCCGCCGAACTCAACGTCATCTTGGAATGAACCTTCGATGACACCGCCGTCAGTAACAAGCGCTGGGTCGGAGGTGTCGTTGTTTGTGTGTTGTGCGTCGTCGTGAGACGGACTATCGTCTCGGGGGGTGTTTGCTGTCATGTCTGTTTGGACGCGACGCGCGGTTTCGGAGGGTCCCCGATGGCTTGTCGGGGGTGCGTCGCTTACCCATCTCTAACCCGGTGGTAAGTAAAAGGGTTTGGGCAATGAACAGATAGACGCGATGAAAGTAGACGTATCGGCAGTACACCCCGGTGAGAAGCACAGATATTCGCACCTCGGGCGGTTTCGAGCTGTTCGAGTAGCGAGGAATGGGTGGGGGTGTCGGAGGTGTCGGAGGGTAAGTCGATGTGTTCTCGGTGGAAATGTGGTGTGTGGTTAGTCTCTCAGTTTTGACAATATCGGTTTTACCCTCCGACACCTCCGACACCCCTTGGTCATCTCGCTTCTGTATTGCGGTTTTGCTGTCGGAGGGTGGGTTCGACACCTGCCGCTGCCGGAGTTTTATCTACGTTCTGACAATTTATCGTGTGTTTTATATCTGAGCCAGCGAATCTGTCGGTAGACACCACATTGAGGGGTGTCTGCTTTGGACGCGACGCGGGAAGCACCCGCACATCGGGGGTGGCTCCCCCGACATACCTATTCAATTCGGTAGTGTACAGACTTGTACACCTCACTAGGTTTTTATACGTGCGTGTGTAAGGTTGTACTAGGGACAAAGTGTCCCGGACGCGACGCTCCGAGTGGCTCTCGGGACCCTTTTCTGTATCATTTACAGTGCAGAGTCAGGGCTGGAGTACGTCGATGTGACCTTCCTCACCGATTTGAACGCGGTACACAACGTTGTCGGTGAGTGCGTCGAGTTCATCAGGGGAGAGTTGCGTAAGCTTCTCCTCTTCATATTCACAGGAGGCGAGAGCTGTGTCAAAAGCAAACTGCTCGGCATCGCGTTTTCGCTCGAACTCTACCGGTTCGTCAACATACTCATTGCTTGAATACAGCAGGATAATCCTCTCTGTGGGAGTGAAATTGGGCACAACAAGGTACATAGATAATGGATTCTATCTAATGGCATAATTCTATGTCGGTCAACAGGATTCAGTGATCATACCACGGAGTCGGGACTCTCGGAGTCGAGCAGGTGATGAGAGTCCCTGATGACGATGCGATACTGGACAGCGACGACGGCTGCAGCGATGAAGACACCCCGTCGCTTCCAGTCCAGACTGCCGAGGAAGTGGCTGAGTTGTTTGAGATCCTGAGCGTGACGCGTCGCGTGTACGCGATCTCGGTATTGGCCGAGTTCGATTCAGAGTCGGTGGAAGTCTCAACGCTGGTGGAACAGGTGGCGGAGTTGGAGTATTCGGCTGAATATTCTGAGCGAGAGCGTGAGCGCGTGTATGTCGCCCTGTATCAATCGCACCTGCCTACCCTGCAGGAGGCACGTGTGGTCGAATACTATCAAGAGCGGGGTGTTGTGAAGCGTGGTATTCGGTTCGAGCAGGTGGAGAGGCTTCTGCGGGTGGTAGCGGCGCTGTAGCGGTACTGGTCGGCTAGTTGGCGTGTGTCGATGGATGAGGGTGGGCGAAGTATTTGGGTTACTACCGGTCAGCGCTCTACGTAGGAGTACTGAACGTCATCGACTTCCATCCATGCAGCGAGGATGTTAGCGAGCGTCTGTACAACCGGCATAATTTCGTCCCATTCGACTGTGTACAGACGGAATACGTGCATCGGGACGCCCCCACTCGTGATTGTCTCGACGTGCTCGACGGAGGTGTTCGTTTCTTCCTCGACAACGTCGATGAGTCGGGATTCGAGAATGTGATCGGCGAACACGTACTGGGACTTCAGAGATATGAGTACCGACCCTTCGAGTGGCCGTAACACCCATCGTTTCAGTTGGTACCACGCCCCGGTTCGTTCCTCAATGGTGATGTCGTCGATTTCGAACACGACGGGTGATTCTTGCCATCCTCGCTCGGCGAGTTTCTTCAGCATGTACGCTTCTCGGTCTCTACGGCTGTCGAGTTGCCCGTGCTTGTGCTTATACAGCCATGCGAACAAGCCGATGACTGTTGCGATGGCGCCTACTGCGCCCCATTTCACCGCCATTGACAGTTAATGGCCAGTGTGGGGTGTTAAAACAACGTCTACCTGAGCCCGGCTTCGTTCCGTGCATCTGGGCGCTCTATCTGCAGTATACGCCATCCTCAGCTCGGGCCGGCTAGCCGACCACCGGTGAAAGGAGGGTTTAGCGGAGGGTGACGGTGCGTACGTTGATGCCGTACTGCTCGCCCGAGATGTGCCATCGGAGTTCGGTCGAATTGAGTGCGTTGTGATACAGCGATAGCTTGGTCGCATCGCCATCGACTTCGTCGAGCGCCCATTCCCATGCTGCGGCGACCGCATCCCATCGGTCTCGGTAGACGGTGTCTCCCGGGATTGTGTGTGTTGGTGTGTGATATCGGATGGTCCACGCGGTGTCGCCAGTACTCATCGCAGCCCCGCAGCCTCCATCATGTCCGCTGCAAGTTCATCTGGAGGTCTTCCAAGATAGTTCTCCTCGAACGTGGACTGTTTCGTCCAGCCGCCCCAGCGCATAATGATCGACTTCTCACTCTCCGATGCATTCAGAGAGTAGTACGTTCGAGTGGCCCACGACCGCCTGAGATCGTGGGCCGAGAGCTCCAGCCAGTCATCATCTCCCGTTTGTTCAGCAAGATCTTCTCGTGCGTCTTCGACCCAGCGCTGGACCGTGCGCTTGCCGACATCGATCGCCGGGTCGTTGCGTGTGCGGCCTTTGACGGAGGCAAGTGTGTCGATGATTTCGACTGCTTCCTTCGAGATTGGGGCTTCACGCCACTTACCATCCGCCAACGTGCCTGTGGTGTCTTTGCCCGAGAAGCGTACCATATACGCTTCTTCGTCGCTCTCGAGCCGGCGGATATCGTCGAGGCAGATGCGGGTGGTCTCTTCGCTCCGCATCCCGCTATCCAGCATCAACAGGACGGCGAGCTTCTTTTTGCCCGAGTAATGATTCCGAAGGAGATCGCTCTCGTGGGTGTTGAGCCAGACCTTGTAGCCGTCTCGACCGTCGTGTGGTTCAAACTGCATGTCTCACCTGTTCAGGAGAGATGGAGTGCTTGTCGCCGCCTAGATTGATCCGAAGGGCGTACGGGGACATCGATACGATCACACCGGGGATGTCCCAGCCACCGATATCGACGATGACCTTGTCTCCGATTTGGTATCCACAGTTGTGCGTGGTCATTGGCCATTCACCTCAAATTGCGTCAGACACAGTTGTGGTGAGTTGATTTCCGTGCGTGGGTCAGCAAGCTCAAAGATGATGTTCTCGGCTGTTTGGGCGTTGATCGCATTGGGTGTGGCAACGTCATCGTAGTTGTGCACTGTGATTGGATTTTGATTCATGTTGGAGGACGCGACAGGGGACCGTTCTAAGTCATGTCGTGCTTACGAGAATATAGCACAGACACGACATTAAGGGTTTGGACCAGCTATCGAATAGCTGGAAAATAGTGTGTTTGCTCACGAAATGGGGTGTGTTCCTCGGGACTGTGTCGGCTTTCTACCTATTCTCCGACACGAGAGAACCCGAGCTCTTGATCCGATGGAACAAACTTGTCGTCCTTCGCATCTTGGATTCCGCGCCAGAGATCGGTGTCTTCCCAGTCGATGTCAGCCATCGTCGTCCTCACTGCGTGGTTCCCGGTCCGGCGGTAGTTCTGTATGTCTCAGCTCTTCAGCCTTCTCAGCAGGGCCCCACCCACCATATCGATCGGTCGAAATCCCAAAATAAGCCATTGACAGGTGGTAGAACACAGACTGTTAAATATTCTAACTATCCTTCGACACTGCTCACAACGACTCTCGCAACGACACAGCACGCTTCTCGCCAACACCAGGAACAGAAGTTAACTCCTCGACGCTCGCTTCGCGCACGTCATCAAGCGTGTTGAAACGTGCAGCGATATCCCAGGAAATGTCTTCTCCGATCCCGGACACGCGCTCTACAGCAGAGCGGATGTGTACTGCTTCGGGGTCCTCGAGTACATCCAGTCGCCGTTCGAGTTCGTTGATATCGATCTCGCCGGTGGCGTACCGGTGTTCTGCACGTTCTGTCGGTGTCAGGTCGGGGTCGCGCCACTTCTGGAGTTTGTCGTAGACGGCTATACATGCGAACACGAGGAGGAGCGCAATGCCGAATACTGGGTCTGTCGCAGTCATTGATCTATCATCGCCCCACTCCGCGAGTTGGTGCGGGGCCGGTGGTACCTCCCCCACCACGATTCATCGACTCACCCCGTAGCGATAATGGCGTTTGAGGAGTGTGTCAACACCGATTACTACCAACGACAACGTCGCGGCCAGAGCAAGGAATGCGAAGACCGCGAGTGGGATCCAGTATTGTCCGATACAGCCTAAGATGCCCTCAGGCACGCACGTCGCTTGGTCATAGATGTACCACACACCGAAACCGACGTACACAGCAATCGTTGTGAGAGCGTTGAAGACGTGGGCGAACCGCTGGATCATCGGTCTGCACCCCCGTTTAGACCGCTTGTAATCCCGTCCACAAGGTCAGAGTTGATGTCGTAGTCGAGTAGTCCACGGAGTAGGCCAGTAATCATCTCGTGGTCTACTCTATGCGGGACGTGGTCGGTGTGGTTGGCGTGTCGGCGACACAGCCAACGGTAGGTGTAGCTCCCGTCAACGGTGTTTACTTCGTACAGTCCGAGGGCGTGATCGCCACAGGGCGTCGATGCATCATCTCCTGGTGCTTCACAGAATCGGTGTTCGTCGATCGCGTTGGAGGGTATTTTCTTCTTCGATCCCATATGTAATAATATCAGCAGATGAGTAAAAGCGTTCGGCGAATGCACCGTTAACAGGGGCTGAACTAGCCGCTACGCGGGTTTCGAGGAGAAGCTACAGTCCGTCTAGATCGGCGATATCCCGCTCAGTCGTCAGCGTCGTCAGCGTCGTCAGCGTCGTCATCCCAGTGTGTTGTGTCCAAATCTGCTCCGTAGGCATCGTATCCCAGCTCGCTCGCCACACCTAGGGTAGTACCGGAACCAGCGAACGGGTCAAGCACTCGACCAGGGACAGGGTCAGCATCGCATTCGCACGACTCCCACGACACCGTCTGGCGTTGTGGGAAGGTGAACTCTCTGAAGTACCCACCGAGCACATCCTTTGCATCGTCAGCGAGTTCCTGCACAGACTTCTCGTTATGTCCAGCACCCGTCTGGTATTCGAGTGCTTTTCCAGCATCAGAAATACCAACGGCCTGAACGGCTCGTAGGTGCTCGGACCCGAGTTCATCGGACTCAATGAACTTCTTGATGGCTCGACGAGCCTGGTCACGTCGGGGATTCAGCTTGTAATACTCGTATTTGATCAGATGCCGGACCAACTCCTCACTGGATGCATCGCTCACCAGACCGCGCATATCTTTGTTCGTAACTCGGCGATGCGGCTCCCCGCACTCATCACAAACAGCTGGGGGACAGCCGAGTGCAATTGCTCGAGAGACCAACTCACGAGGGAACGGAGCGAGGTGGTTTCCAGTATTGCGATCGTGAGCAATTTCCCAGATATCGTCAGGGTTCGATCCAGTGTCGTAGATGTCGATATACCCTTCACGGTCATAGAAGTAGTCGTCATTCAGCACGAGGTGGAAAATCTGCTCGTGACGATTGACTAGCCTATCGCTGACGGGAGAGGGTACGCCGTTGGGCTTCTTCCATGTGATTTCGTTTCGGATCGTCCATCCACGATCCTGTGCCTCCTGTGCGAACAGACCTGGAACTCCCTGTAGCGATTTGTTTTTGAACGTGTCGCCGATATTCAAGAAAACTGAGCCAGTAGGCCGGAGGAATGCCTTCCAGCGCTCAAGGGCATCAACAAGATGCGTAACATAGTCCTGTACCTTGGTTTCCTGCCCAAGCTCGATTTCTTCACCGTCGTCGAAGTACTTCCTCTTCTTCCAGTAGGGAGGAGACGTGAGAATGAGGTCGATACTATCTTCCTCGAGAGGGATATCATCGGCTCGGTCGTGATCAGTCTCTGTGTCCTCAGGTGTGATGTACCGCGCATCAGCCTCAAACACAGTTGCCTCTCGCTCATCAGGGTCCCACTGGTCACTGCCCTGTATTTCTCGGACAGTATCTACCGGAGGAGTGCCGATTTCGTGTTCGCCGAAGAACTCCTGAAGTGACTCATCGATGCTCTCTAGTTGTTCGTTATCTGCTCGGAGTCTATTCGCGAGTTCAATCCGGAGTGGTTCCGCATCTTCGTCTTCGTGTTGTTTTGGACGGATTGCTGCTGTCAGGAACTCCCGATAGCTCTGTTCGTAAGGGTATTTGACAGACTCTGTGTCGAGGTGCTTCCCGAGAGTTTCGGCAACACCGTCAGCCGACCAGTAGCCCTCCTCTCGCAATTCATAGTGCCTGGTGAGGTCGTCATATAGAGCATGTGCAAACGCAGCGTTGTCAAGAAGATACGTTTCGACACTCGTTGTCGATGGCGAGGGAGTCGTGACCGAACCACCGTCACTACTCACGCTGGCATCCTCACTGAACGAGTCAATATCTGCATCGGTGGTCTGGACCAGCAGATTTTGGTTCAGAACGAACTCGTCGATGCACTCGGCAAGGGTTGTGGCGAAGTCGGCAACTGACGGGTCATACAGGTAGAAGTCTTGAAAATTCGAGGGTAGTGAATAATCCTCGTCAGCCATTAAGTGAACCGGGGGCAGGGATGCCCTTTAACATACCGACCAGCGTCGCCGTACTGCTATTCTGATTCGAACTCCTGTAGAGCTGTCTTGATGCGCTCGTTACTGGGGATGTCCTCCTCAGCAACACGGCACAGAAGGTACACGTGTCGTACGAACTTGACCTTGGAGCGGGCAGAATCATACGTCTGGAAGCGCCGATTGATTTCCTCTGCCACGGTCTGTAAATCCGGGTCTGGCTTCACGTCTTTCCAGACCCGGATCTCGCGGTTCATTGGGAAGAACCCGGCATCTTCGGCGGTGTTGAGGATCGCTCTGGCTTCGGCGTCGGAGTCGGCGTAGTACCCGATTTTTCGAACGGTTGTTACGCGGTCCGTGTCGGGGACGTCGCGGTCAGGGAACAATTCATACACACGCTTGGCGTCACTTACGATGTTGTTGTTGACGTTTTCATCGGGAATGAGCTCACCTAGCTGTTTGTACGAGTACTCATCGAGTCCGCTAGCTGCCTCTCGTGTTTCAACGAGGCGTCCCAACTCCCAGTACCACTCAACGGTCCCTTTACCGTACTCCTCACTGAGGTCGTCTACAGACGTGAGAAAGTCGCCGAAAACGCTGGTGAACGCAATCCGAGCGTCGTTTTCTTCCTCGGATTCGTCGTAGAAGGCTTTGCTACGATTTAGAGCGACCTGCTTTTGAGTACGGCGGCGGCCCTGTTCAACGATCTCAACGCTCCAGACGTCTTCTTCAACGACTTTCTCGTAGACGAAATCGATCAGTTCGCTATTGCTTTTGTTGGTCATAGCTGGTCAGTTTAACTGACGATGCCTTCGACGTTCTGTTCGAGCTCGGCGTAGATCTCTTCGTGGTCCTCGCGAATGTCGTACGCCTCATCTAGGAGGGCATCGATGTCAGCTGTTCCGTCTGCGGCTTGCTCGAGCCGTACGAATTTCAGTTCTTCAATCATCGCACGGGCGATCTTCTTCGCTCCGAACTCCTGGTGTCGAGTTTTGCGCTCCTCGTCGCTGCTCGCCTGCTCGTAGATCTCCCGCCACTTCGGATGTGCCTTGTTGATGTTGACCGTGAATCCGCCACCATCATCGAGGTACGCATCAGCGAAGATCTTGCTCCCATCGTGCCCGAGCTCGTTGATCTTGTTGAAGATGGAGGCGCTTTCCTCAACCGTGTTGGTATCACCGTCTCCGTCACCATCACCGTCTCCGTCGTTGTCTCCGTCGCCAGGACCACTTCCTCCCTCACCATTGGCTTTCGGAGTCCCTTCACCGCGTGGATCCACACCGACCGGCTGGTTCAGGAAACTGCTATCGATCTCGTCATCGTGTGTTGGGGTCCAAGTCTCAGGGTCCTCGTCAGCCGGAACAGCAGCGATCGATGCTTCAAGCTGGTACCACCCCGGTTCCGGTGCCTCCCAAGAGAACTGGGCTGTTTGCACTTCATCCGGAGTGGCCTCTACCACACCAGTCGCATCGATTTCAGGAATCCCCGCCACGTCACCGCGGATATCGATGTCGTAGATTACATACTCATCGCACTCAGGCGTCTTCGGCGGATACACGCGGACTTCTGTGGTGACTTCTCCAACTTCTGCGGGGTACTCCGTCGGGTTGAGAGTCAGTAGCGACCCATTCTCCGAGCGAAGTTCATCTTCGCTCCCCTGTGTGTCTTCAGTTGACAGCTCTCCCTGCTGCTGGAGGTTGAAGAACTCCTCGAACTGGTGGTTGTCAAGCCCATCGACCGCTTGGTTTACCGTGTCTCGGAGCAGCCTGTTGATTTCCTGCTCTTCACTAGCACTGCCTTCGGCGAAGTGCTCGATGTGTACCTCCTGGGCTGGAGTACGAAGTCCAGTTTGGCGGTTCCGGATCTTCAATTTCTGGTGAGAGGAGTCCTCAAGCTCAGCGCAGTTGTCGATGCGACACCAAGCAATCATTTCGGGGTTACTCCCTTTCAGCGACCGAATCTTCGGGGAGTAGCTATCCACCATCATAACCGGGCCGTCGAAGTGTTCGTTACCCTTGAACAGAGCAATGCCTTCCCATGGGTAAGACTGTGCAGCCCGCCCGAACACGACGTCGGTGATTTCGTAGGTTTCGTCGTAGATCTCGAATTCGTGGGAGTCGATGGTTTCCACACGCTCTTCGATCAGGTCCTCGAGGGGCGTGACGTCGAGAGTATGCGTTGTTACCTTGCCGTCCTCTTCGATGATATACTCCAGAGTAACATCTGGTCGGCTGAACAGGGGGGTGAAGAGTTCAGTGAGCGTTTCCTCGACGGTTTCCCAGTCGGAGAGGTTGTGGAGTGCTTCAGCGTTGAGCCCGTGGAGACGCAGCACCGTACCCTCAGGGCCGCTCAGCAGCGGTGCGCTGTTGATGACATCCTCGTCTTCATCGTCGGCAACGTCCGATGGGTTGAGTGTCTTTGAGACTCGTCCGCGGCTTGGGTACACGATCTTCGAGAGGCGCTCTCCGTCAAGATTGAGCGTCTCGATGTACATCTTCTCGGTCTTCGCTGCAACCGCGAAGAGTCCACGGCCTTTTGAGCCAACACCGGTTCCGCGAGCCTTGGCCTCAGACGTGGTGTCGATCTCTGGGACTACTTCGTCCATCACGTCTCGGGGGATGCCACCTGCATTGTCGGTGATTTCCGCGTATCCCTCGTCTACGTTGACTCGAAACTGGATTCGGAGCTGTCTGCTTTCGTCCAGTTTCTCCTCAGCGAGGTACCGGGCGAATTCGTCCTGGGAGTTCTGGATTGGTTCCACCAGTTCGGGCGGTCGCCTGGCGTCGTAGTTGTCTGCGATGTGCTTGATCAGGGCAGGCGTGTTCGCCCCAATCTCCTCAGTCTCGATGGTCATGTTACTAGGTTTGCAGTAGCCCGTGGTTAAGAAGATACCTTGACCGGAGTGAAAGTGATTGCCATCAAACGAAATTTGTCAGTTAGGCTAAATTTAGAACCGGGCTGTGCTATCTAACCGCATTGTGTACGTAGCTTTGCCCGACTATCGCCTGTCGGGTGGGTCTACGGTTGTATGATCTCATCGAGCGGGACCCCGAGCCACTGTGCTACCAAACGGGGGACGAGGAACCCAGTGACAACAAACGACGCAACGGCTACCACGGCGATGTCGAGCGGGTGAATGCTGGTAAATAGTCTCAGAATAATGTACCCCGTTGCTGCGCAAAGGATTACAGAAGACAGCATTGCGGCTGTCACTGACTCTTGTGCTGGCGTCACGGGCTCACGATCGGTTACCACCGTTGAGAGTTATGGATGTACCAAGCATATTCACCAGCGATAACGTACTCACATTTTCGTGTGCCTTCTTTATCGACCAGATCACGCAGCGGGTACGGGGCTTGCGTCTCGCCTTCGTACACGTGCTTATTTGGGCATTCCTCGCGAGCGCGGTGGCGGGCGTGCCGTATCGATTCTTTTCGGCTATTGAACATATCTACCCTACCGCGTGCATCATTGTTCTCGGTTATTTCTTCAACTAACCATATTCCAGAAGTCGGCACACTTTGCCCCTCACACGTCAGGCATCATACGGTTACTGGTCTACGATGTCGAGGAACTGTCTACGCGACTCCATTTTTTGGCGCTCACTGCGCTTGTCGTAGTGTTCTTCGATCACATCAGGGGACACGTCCATACGACCGGAGACGGTGGTTTCATCGACCCCTTCGGAGAGCCAGTGCGTGATAGACCCTCTGCGGATGGGGTGAGGAGACAGTGATGACGGGCAGTCGAATGCGTTTTCGTACTCAGTTGCCCCGCAGTCATCAGGGTCGCGCCCGTGCGGGCAGTCTCGCCCAACCATACACGGGCGTGTCCACGCGTAACTACACCTCCGTACCGACTGGCGTGCCACACGCCCCTGTGTCGTCGCCAACAACGGCTCTCGACCGTACTTGTCCGTCACATCTGGGCGTGCCTCATCGATCCAATCTTGGAGCACCTGCGCGGTCTCAGCACGAATCGCCACCTCGCGCTCCCCACCCGACTTGTTCTTCAACGGCGTGTCGGTCTCAGGTCGGTGACGAAGGGAGAGATGTCGTTTGTCAGGGTGTACATCCCCGACATCGAGCGCACGAAGCGACCCGAGACGCAGCCCGCAGCGCCACGCGAGCATAAACTGGATGTGCGCGCGACTGCAGTACTCCCAGCACTCCAGGTGAGCGAGGATGTCCTGTGCGAGGTCTGCATCGAGCATATCCTCCTTGCTGCGCTCACCTTTAGGGACACGTATCGCCTCGATCTTCGTGTGGAGGCCTTCATCAACAAGTTCGATGCGCCCGCAGAACCGCAGGAACACCTTCAGCGTATCCAACGAGGCTTTCAGCGTTAACGGTTCGATGCCGTCTGCACGCCAGGATCGGTACTGGTGGATATGCAGCCCGGAGAGTTCGCTCATCGACTCGATATCTGCCTCCTCGCACCACTCGATGAAGAAGGAGAGGCGAGATTGGTGGCTGTAGACGGTGGCTTCTGCTGCGGTGCCGGTCTTCCTGTCTTGGAGGTACAGCTCGACTGCTTCGCGTGGTGTAACGTCGTGGTCCATGGTGTGTTTGGCGACGACACGCCAGAGGGTCCACGCAGCACCGACGCGCAAGGCATTCCTCTGCGATGGAAGAGAGGGGGTTCGAATCCCTCCCAGCCCGCTGTTTTACGCGAGTAAAGCGAGTGTGAACAGCGTTCGCTGGAGGGTTCAAACTACGGCACGAGTGAGCGGGGCGAACGAAGTGCAGGTGGTTCGAATCCCTCCCAGCCCGCTTCTGTGCGCCGCACAGCGACGAACGAAGTGAGGAGCCGCGGCGCACGAACGGTATCCGAAGGATTCGAATCAGGGAGTGAAGCGAGCGAACGCGAGCGAAACGACCGCGGTTCGAATTCCTCCCAGCCCGCTTCTCCCAGTGTTATGGCGGCGAGCGAGTCGGCTATCCCTCCCCCTGATACGTCCCGTCGTACTGCCCCTCGTGGTCTGCGTCGGCGAGGACGAACTGCGCGATGCGAGCGCCGGGTTCGATCTCGATGGCGTGCCCGACTTGGAGGAGTCCCTCGCCGCGACCCTCGTAGCCGGCGTCCCAGACGGCGGTGTTCAGCATACAGGAGTTACGCAGCAGCGACGACCGCGGGTAGACGAAGCCGACGTGGTCTTCGGGCACGCGGAGTCGCTCGCCGTACTTCACCACGTACGCGCCCGGGTCGAGGCGGTACAAGCCGTCCTCGGGGTCAACTTCGATTCTGTCACCGACAGTCTTCCCCTCGCGGGTGATGCGACCGGCGTCGGCTTGTTCGTACACGCTCTCGATGGTGAGGTCGACACCGTTCGGTTGGACCTGGTCCTCGCGAAGTGGCGAGAGGTTCTTGGCGACGTTCGCACCGGATTCGAACATATCCGTGGAGGGTACAGGCCGACCGAAAAGCCCGCCGGTCGCCAAGCGTCGGAGAACTGCCGAGCGCGATCGTCCAGTCGAGGAAATAGTTGCCGGACGAACGAACGATTTACCGGCAAACGAGTGGCCGTTTTTCGTAATAATTGCCGGACGGAATGGGAGTCTATCACGAACGTCGGAATAAGACTCGCCGGATTTATATCCGCCGGGAGAAGATACGCGAACGATATGGGACAAACGATTACGGAGCAGATTCTCGGCGACCACCTCGTCGAGGGCGAGCTGACACCCGGCGAGGAGATCGGGATCGAGATCGACCAGGTCCTCACGCAGGACACCACGGGAACGATGGTCTGGCTCCAGTTCGAGGCGCTGGAACTGGACGAAGTCCAGACCGAACTGGCGGCGCAGTACTGTGACCACCAGACGTACCAGTTCGACTTCAAGAACACCGACGACCACCGCTTCCTCCGCTCGGCCGCAGGGACGTTCGGCGCGTACTTCTCTCGCCCCGGCAACGGCATCTGCCACCAGGTCCACAAGGAGAACTTCGCGGCACCCGGCAAGACGCTGCTCGGCTCTGACTCGCACACGCCGACCCCCGGTGGACTCGGCCAGTTCGCCATCGGTGCGGGCGGTCTCGACATCGCCGTCGCCATGGGTGGCGGCCCCTACTACGTCGAGATGCCCGAGGTCGTGAACGTCGAACTGACGGGCGAACTGCCCGAGTGGGCGACCGCGAAGGACGTTGCGCTCCATCTGCTGGGCGAGTTGACCGTCAAGGGTGGCGTCGGCAAGGTGCTGGAGTACACCGGCCCTGGCGTCGAGAACCTGACCATCCCCGAGCGGACGACCATCACCAACCTCGGCACCGAACTCGGTGCCACCTCCTCCATCTTCGGAACCGACGAGAAGACGAAAGACTGGCTCGCGCGCCAGGACCGCGAGGAGGAGTTCGTCGAACTCTCGCCCGACGAGGACGCCGAGTACGCCGACACCATCGAGGTCGACCTCTCGGACCTGGAGCCGCTCATCGCGAAGCCGTCGATGCCCGACAACGTCGTGCCCGTCCGTGAGGTCGCGGGCGAGGACGTCGAGCAGGTCATCATCGGCTCCTGTACGAACGGCGCCTACGAGGACATCCTCCCCGGCGCGAAGATGCTGAAGGGCCGCGAGGTCGCCAAGAAGACCGAGATGATCGTCGCGCCCGGCTCCAAGCAGGCCTCCGAGATGCTCGCCCGCGAGGGCTGGACCGCGGAGATGATGGCGGCCGGCGTCAACTTCTCCGAGGCGACGTGTGGTGCGTGTATCGGCATCGGCCACGTGCCCGCCTCCGACTCCGTCTCCCTGCGGACGTTCAACCGCAACTTCGAGGGTCGCTCGGGCATTGAAGACGACTCGGTGTTCCTCTGCTCGCCCGAGGTCGCGACTGCCGCGGCCATCACCGGCAAGATCATCGACCCGCGTGACCTCGCCGACGAACTCGGCGACCTCGAGGCGCCTGGCCTCGAGATGGGCACGAAGTACGGCCCCGGGATGGGCGAGTCCGACCCAGACATCATCAGCCCCGACGAGGCCGTCGACGACGACCTCATCAAGGGCCCGAACATCGGCGACGTCCCCCTGAAAGACGAGCTCTCGTCGGACATCGCCGGCGAGGCGCTCCTGAAGATGGAGGACAACATCACGACCGACCACATCATCCCGGCGACGGCGGACATCCTCAAGTTCCGCTCGAACATCGAGAAGCTCTCGGAGTTCACCCTGAGCCGCGTCGACGACACGTTCGCACAGCGCGCGCTGGACGCCGACGGCGGCTTCCTCGTCGCAGGCGAGAACTACGGCCAGGGCTCCTCGCGTGAACACGCGGCCCTGTGCCCGATGTTCCTCGGCATCGAAGGTGTGCTGGCACAGAGCTTCGCCCGCATCCACAAGGCGAACCTGTTCAACTTCGGTCTCGTGCCCCTCACCATCGACGAGGAGACGTACGAGAACATCGACCAGGGCGACGACGTCGAAATCGTCGACGACGTGGGCGAGGGCGTTCGCAACGGCGACACCGAGTTCACCATCCGCGTGAACGACGACTGGGAGGCCACCGCGCACCTCGACGCATCCGAGCGCGAGCGCAAGATCCTCGCGGCGGGTGGCAAGCTCTCGTGGACGAAACAGCAGCACGAGTCCGGCAGCGGCGCGGCGCCCGCTGACGACTGAAGCGTCGTCGAGCGAAGCGAGACGACGGATTCACGGCGGCGCGCTTACGGGCGCGCCGCCCACAAAGCGAGTCGGCCTCGTCGACTCGGACGAACGGCGTTCACGAATCGCGTTGCGATTTGTGCGCTCGCGAGACCAACCACAACGAGGCCTCGATACCCGGCTTTTGCCGTTTTTTCGACACGGATCCGCCAGTCGACTTATCACCGCCAACTCCAATGGCTAGCCGTGACCACCTCGCGCGGCGCTGCCGCGGGCGATGACGAGAACGGTGAGCCACGCATCCGCCCCGCGGGGCGGGCGGATCTGCTCGCCGTCTTTCGCATCGAGAAGGCCGTGTTCACCCAGCCGTGGCCGTTCGCGGCGTTCGAACGCCTCCTCGATGCGCCCGCGTTCCTCGTCGCCGAGGGCGACGACCCCCCGTCGTCGGAGACAGCTATCGACGCCGGTGACGTCCTCGGCTACGTCGTCGGCGACGTGACGCCCAACCACGGACAGGACATCGGCCACATCAAAGACCTCGCCGTGCGGCCGGACACGCAGGGGCGGGGCCTCGGTCGGCGACTGCTTCGGACGGGCCTGCAAGAACTCGCCGCGTCGGGCGCGAGCGTCGTGAAACTGGAGGTTCGCGAGACGAACGAGCGTGCTCAACGACTGTACAGCGACGAGGGGTTTCAGCCGGTGCAACGGGTTCCGGGCTACTACGGCGACGGAGAGGCGGCGTTCGTGATGCGCCTGGACTTGGGCGAGTGGGTACGCGGGCAAAACGTCGACCCCGAGTAGTCCGCGCCGACGAGGGAGGTTTTTGCGTCTCGGTCGCCGACGACTGGGTATGGGATACGCGTGTCCAGTGTGTGCGACGCCGCAACGAGACGGCGAGCATCTGGCGAATCACCTCGCGTTCACGGCGATGCTCCGCAGCGACGACCACGAGTCGTGGCTCGACGACCACGTCGACGACTGGGACGACCGGACGCCCGCAGACCTCGCAGCGGTCGTGACCGACTACGCCGAGGAAGCCGAGTACGACGAGGTGTTCGAGGACACGACTGGGGGACACGCACACGACCACGCACACGGCGAAGACGCACACGCCGACCCGGGCCGTCCAGACGTTGGACAGCAAGGCGGCATCGGCGGCGTCGCGGAGGCCGTGACCGACGAGGCGGTTCAGTCCGTGCTGGAGGACGCGCAGGAACTGACCGAAGAGATGTACGGCCTCCGCGAGGAGACAGACGAGTCCGAGGCCGACGGCTCTGGTACCGGCGAGGGAGACGACGAAGACGGCGAGCGCACGGACGCGACAGCGGACGACGACGGCGAAGAGTGACCGACTGCGGCCCGTTCCAGAAGGGAACGACTCTTTGAAGCGACGCACGATTCGTGAGTATGGACACCGAAGGAACGCTCGCGCCGGAGACACCGGCGGCCGCCCGCGAGGAGTACGAGACGCTCGTGCCCGCGGCGAAGGTGGCCGTCCGTGAGGCGGCGAAGGCGATGGAGTTCGACCGCGAGGAGTACAGCGACCGCGTGACCGGCGAGGTCATCGAGACGGTTCGCGACGCACTGTTCGCGTCGCTACTGCGGGTTCACGTCGGCACGAGCGACGAGTACGAGTCGTGGCTCGACGACAACCCGGAGTACGAATCTGATATGGCCGGGAGCGAAAACGTCGACAACGTCGTCTGGCACGCCGTGCCGTTCGCAGGCGTCGTCGTCGCGGCGACGTGGCAGGCCGAACGCGAAGCGGCGCTTGGCACCCTCCGACGGCGAGCGTTCGGACTGGTGTATCGCCAGCACCTCGACGGCGAGGGTGACGGAGCAGACGCAGACGACGGTCCCGACGACACACGCGACACCGACGAGGCATAACGGGTTTGCGCGACCGGACCCTACTGTGGGTATGCGCTCGGTCACGCGGAAGTTCCTCGTCGGCCTCCTCTTGGTCGTCGTCGCCCTCCTCGCACTCGGTGCCCTCCCGTCGTATCTCGGGGCGGGCGACCCCTACTACCTCACCGTCTCGCCGGCCGCGGCCGACGGTCCAGCCTACACCCTGAACGCGAGCGAGGGCGGCATCGCCGAACGGCGCTTCCAGTACTTCTTCGCCGCCGTCGGGTCGAGCGACGGCCGCTCGGATCCGTATCAGCGTGGACGATTCGGCATCAAAGAGGAGTTCACGCACTCGCCGTTCGACGAGTTCGCCACGTTCCGTGAGTTCGCGCCCGAGGGAGCCGTCGACGGCGACGCCGTCTTCGTCCGGTACAACGATACGCGCTACCGCGTTACGGTCGAGCAACCGTGAGTTCCTGGGATTCAGACGAACCCGACTTCGACGACGGACGACGACACGACTGGCCGGGCGACCCCGAGTGGCCCGTACTCGAATCTGTCGTCGAGTACGAGACTGGCTGGCAGACCGCCGGCTACGACCTGGTCGAACACCCCGACGGGTCGACCAAGAAGTACTACTGGTCGGAGTTGGCGACAGCGGTGGTCGTCGTCGCTCGGGCGGAGGACAGCCTGTTGATGGTCGAGCAGTACCGCCCGACCGTCCGAAACACGCAACTGGAACTGCCAGCCGGCATCGTCGACGAGGGTGAGTCGTACACCGAGGCGGGGCGCCGAGAACTCCGCGAGGAGACCGGCTTCGAGGCCGCGGGCGTCTCGCTGCTCGGAGAAGTGCAGTGTACGACGGGGCTGCTCCGCCACACCCGCGGATTCGTCTTCGCAGAGGGATTAGAGCCAGTCGGCCAGGAACTCGACGACAACGAGTACCTGATTCCCCGAAGCGTTCCCATCGAGGAGGCGCTGGACGTGATCCGGTCGCCGCCGACGAACGACGCGACGCTGGAAGGCGTGCTGTTGGCCCGCGAAGAAGGCCTGTTGTAGCCGGCGGGCAGGCGGCCCGCACGACGCCGACTCGGTCGTGTGCGGTGGTCTCCGGCTACGGAGGGCTTTTGGTCCGCCACCGGCACCCCACGACCATGGACGGAGAGATCACCCCGGAAGAGGTCGAACAACTGCTCGCGGCGGACGCAGATGTCCGCGTCGTCGACATTCGTTCGCCGGGGGCGTACGCCCGCGGTCACATTCCCGGTTCGGAGAACGTCCCGTTCCAGCAGTTGCCGAGTCGCGTGGCGACGCTCTCGGGGAGCGACCGCATCGTCACCGTCTGCCCGCACGGGAAAGCGAGCGTGCAGGCCGCGAACCTCATCAAGTCGTTCGAGGGGACGACCGACGCGCGCGTCGAGAGTATGGCCGGCGGCCTCGAAGCGTGGGGCGGCGACCTCGAATCCGGCGCGAGCGAGACGAGTGAGTCGAATGACGCCGACGAAGGACCGCAGTCGCCCTTCTAGCGACGTTTAGCGAGAGCGCCCGCGACGGCCACGTCCGACCGCGAGCGCCGCCGCCGCCAGTAGCGCCGCCGCCGCGACGACGACGCCGAATCCGCCGACCGGAACCTCGGTCAACTGCGCGGCCGAGTCGGCGACCACGTCGGCGGCCGCCGGTCGCTCGACCGTCAGTGACACCCGCGCGTCACCGACTGAGAGGGTACGCTCGCCCGGCCCGTCGAGGTCGATGGGCACCCGGAGCGTCACCGACTCGCCGGGCGCGACCCGGACGCGCTGACTACTCGTGCGTTGGCCGTCGACGGCGACAGCGACGACTCCTTCGGCGGGCACGTCGCCCGGTGCGGCCACCGACGCCGTGAGTAACACGCGCTCGCCAGCGGTGACGCGCGTTCGATTCACCGTCAACGAGGAGATGGTCGGTTCGACCGGGTCGCGCACTCGTATCTCGTACGTTCGATCACGGATCGTCATCGTGTGCGTTCCGGCGGTTTCGGGCACCCACGACAGCCGTTCGGTCGTGTTCGCACCCGGTGGGATCGACCCGTTGGCGGTCGAGACCGTTCGCCCGTCGACCGCGAGCGCCACGCGGTAGTCGCCGGTGGCGGCGCCGGTGTTCGCGACGTCGACCGGGACGGTCAGCGTCTCGCCGACTGCCAGCGTCGCCGGCGTCGCGAGCGTCGTGTTGCGGTACGGGCCTGCCGTCGTGACGCGCGAGGGAGCCGTGACCGACACGCGAGCGACGGCCGCGTCGAACGCCGCTTCGTGGGCGTCGGCCGACCACATCTGGGGGGCGGCCTCCGTGCGTGTGAACCGGCGGGCGGCGTCGCCGGTCGCGTCGCCGCCGGCGGCCGAGACGAGCGAGAGGAACCGCTCGCCCGACACCGGCCCGTCTTCGGCGTTCAGTCGACGCACCACGGTTGCGAACGTCGCACCGTCGCCCGCGAGTCGGATGCGGCGGTCGAGGTCGCCCGCGACGAGCGACCCCTTGCGGTACGGCGTGCCCACCGTCCACGTCGACTGGTCTGCGAGCACGTCGTCGTCGTACGGGGCGCGCGCACCCTGTTCGAGGTGGCGCGCGAACGCCGCGAAGTCGATGCGCTCCTGTTGGAGCGCCAACAGCGCGGCGTAGTAGTCGGCCGCTCCCTCGATGATCCACTCCGTTTCGGCGGTCGGCGTGAACGCCTGTCGGGTGTGGACGTACTCGTGGAGCCACGGACTCTGGGCGTCGTCGAGGGGTTCGTCGGCGCGAACCCACGCGTCGGCGTCGGCCGTCTGGAGGCCGCGAACCGCCCAGTCGACGCCCGTCGGCGCGGCGACGAGGAACACCGTCTCGTCGCGGTCGCCGACGCGAAGCGACGCCGACGCGGACGCGAGCGAAGAGAGGATAGCCGACTGCGAGACGGTCAGTTGCTCTTTTGCCGCGGCCGGGACGACGAGTCGAAGCGTCTGTCCGTGGTCGGTTCGCTCGCTGACCGTGTGTTCGCCGAGGAACGCGACGCGACCCCCGACCGCGCCCGGCCCGTCTGTCGTGGCCGTTCGCTGGAGGTCGACGCGGTCGCCGCGATAGCGCCACGCGACGCTCGGACTCGGCGTCGCTACGAGCGCCCACGGCCCCGTGTCGACGAACAGGTAACCCTCGCCCGCCTCGGCGGCCGCCCGCGAGGGGGGTGCGTCTTCGAGGGTAGGGTGGAGTCGGCCGGTGGTCGTCGTTCGGTTCGCCGGGAGCGTGTAGCTAATCGTCGCGGTAGCCGTGTCGCCGTCCCACTCGTAGGTGCCGTCGCCCGTCGCGGTGAAGCCCTCCGTCGAGACGGCTTCGGCACGCGTCGTGAGCGTCGTCTCGAGGTCGACGACGGAGTCGGGAACCTCGAAGCGGAGCGTGACCGCCACCGCGCCCGGTTGTGCGGGCGTCAACGCGAGCGTCGTCGTGAGTCGGATGTCGTCGTCGGAAATCGCGCCGGTGTCCGACGAGAAGGGGGCGCCTGCGGGCGAGGCGGCGGCGACCGTCGTCTCGTGCCCGCCGACGGGAGCGAGCGGGGTGGCGTGCGCGACGGGGGCGACGACCAGACAGACGAGCACGGCGACCAGGAGGGCTCGCTGACGCATTGTGTGGGCTTCGCACGCCCACGTATAGCCATTGTCGGTGAGTATCACGTGGTTGTGATGTGCGCCGCTCGCAGGGCATTGGCGGGCGCGCCGCTGGACGAGTGAGAAAACAAAAAGACTGCAGTCGACTCGACGGCGGTGTTAGGTCGGTCCGGAGGTCACGCGACGTTGAACCCCTTGTCGCGGAGGAACCCCTCGACACGGCCGCTGTGGTTCCCCTGCAGTTCGATCGCACCGTCTTCGACGGTGCCCCCGCAGGCGAATTTGGACTTCAGGTCGCTCGACAGCGAGTCCATATCCACGTCCTTTGGGTCGAACCCTTCGATCACCGTTACCTCCTTTCCGTACCTGCGCTCGTCGATGCGGATCGAAATCTCCTGAGACTCCTTCGCGACGTCCTCGCAGACGCAGAGTTCCTCAGGGAGTCCGCACGTCGAGCATACCTCGGACATTTCCGGTCGAACGTACAAGAGCGCCATATTAAATCCTGTCGGGTGTTCGCACGCGAACTGCACTTCGTCGCCGGATTCGGGTCGTCCCACCCGAACGTGAGGCGTCGACCGGCCGGCAGCGACGCTACGAGGGCTTGCCCGCCCCGCCGAGTCGCCGGAGGACGGGCGCGTGTTGGCGGACGAGGTCGTCGACGGCGTCGATTGCGTCGCGTGCCTCGTCAGCGTCGACGCCGCGGCCGTAGCGGGCGTGTTCGTACGCGTTTGCGACCGTCTGCGCACGCTCTCCGAACCGCTCTCGCGAGAGCGCCTCGACGAACTGTCGCGGCGTCTCGCCGGGTCGACGCGGCCGGTAGACGACCGCTGCGAGGTACTCCAGGCGGCGGAACGCGCGTTCGGCGTCGGTTGCGGGGTCGACGCGCGACTGCCGGAGGAGCCACCACGTCCGCTTGGCGCGTCCGGTCACGCCGAAGCGGCGCGCGCCAGCGATCAGTCCGACGAGTGCGGCCGCGCCGACGGCGACGTCGTCGCGCGTGGGCGTCCAGACCGTATCCTCGCCGGAGCCGTCGCCGCCGCCCGCGCCCGCCTGCGTCACGTTCGCGGTGAGGCCGTCGCCCGCGGTGGCGATGCCGGTGACGTTCCCGAACTCGTCTTGGCCGGGGTTGATCGCACCGATGTCGGGCGTCTGCCCCGTGGGCGTCGTCCCGGCAGCCTCCGTCGGCGTCGCCGTCTCGTAGGTGCTGTCCTCGGAGCCGTTGACGTCGACGTTCTCTGCTCCCTCCGCGCGGGCGGTGTCGACGGCGGACTGCTCGGCCGCCTGACGCGGGCCGGCGGGCGTCGGGTCGAACCGAACCCAGCCGTGGTCGGGGAAGTACACCTCGACCCACGCGTGAGAGTCGAGGCCGCGCACGACCCACTCGTCTTCTGCGACCTGTTGGCCGGACGTGTAGCCGACGACGAACCGCGCGGGCACGCCCTGCGTGCGCAGCATCGTCACCATCGTCGTCGCGTAGTAGACGCAGTAGCCCGCGTCCATCTCGAAGAGGAAGCGGTCGGCGACGTTCCCCTGCGGGTTCGGCACGTCCAGCGAGTACTCTTTGGTGCGTTCGAGGTAGCGCTCGATGGCGACGGCCGCGTCGTAGGGGTTGCTGGCGTCTGCCTGCTGTAACACCTCGGTCGTGCGCTCGCCGACGCGGTCGGGTGTACTCGACGGCAGTTGCGTGTACCGTGAACTGACCGCCGTGGGGTAGTCCGTCCCCGCGCGCCGGAGGTCGCGGGTCGTCGCCCGCGGGCGTTCGCTGACGACCGTGTAGGTGTCGTTCGCGAGCAGGGTCGTCCCCGCGCGGAGGCCGTCGTGGTCAGTCACCTGCGCGGTGTCGGCGACGCGCCCGCGGAGTTGGACCGGCTTCCACGCCGCCGGCACCGCGTCGAGTTGGCTCTTGACGGTCACCTGCTGGACGAGGCGCTCGCTCTCGCCCGGTGGCCCGCCGAGCGACGAGTCGGTGTACGGACTGGCGTCGCCGGTGCGGACCCAGCCACTGCCGGTGTAGCGGTCGTAGGAGCCGACGCGCCAGTACTCGCCCGACTCCGCTTGGACGGTGAATCGAACCTCCGGCGAGAGGCGGATGGAGCCAAGAACGCCGACCGAGTCGGCGTTGGTGACGAGACTCGACTCGACGCTCGGGGAGGCGCCGCCGGGGAGCGCGGGGTTGGACCCAGCACCGGGGACCGCGGTGACGACGGTAGTGGTGACGACCATCACGGCAATGACCACCGCCAGCGTGTCCCACTGGGCGAGCATCCCGCGCATCCCGGAGGCGTCGAGGCCGGCGAAGCCCACGGCGACAGTGAGGCCGACCGCCGCGGCCAGTCCCACCCACGGGTCGGCGTCGCCCGTCAGCAAGAAGAAACCCGTCGTCGCCGCCGCCACCGTCGCCGCGCCGACGTACCGGCGGCGCACCAGCAGGTACGTCGCCAAGAACGTCGGGATGGGGACGAGAAACAGCGCCCACGCGCCCGCGTTGAGCAGTCGCAGCACCGACAGCCCCGACAGCAGGGCGAATACGTCGGCGACGACGCGCCCGACGGTGAACAGCGCACGCGCCGACGGCGGCACCGACAGGAAGTAGCCACCGAGCGCCAGCGCGAACCCGACGCCGGTGAGGAGGAGCGCAGTTCGCTCCTGGAGGAAGCCACCCAGCCACACCGCGACGATGACCACGGCCGTCACCTCCATCAGTAGGAACGTCGCGCCGCCGACCACGTCGACGACGTGGTAGAACACTGCGAGGAACGACGCCATCGCGAGGACGACGCCGACGGCGGGCGGGCGGCGGACGGCTCCCACCAGTGAGAAGCGAGACGTCTTCCGGTCGGGCTTTCGGCCGTCGCGGGAGCGGTCAGTGTCGCCGCCACCGCCGAGACCGCCGAAGCGGTCGCCGATGGGCGTGCTCATACGGTCACCTCCCGCGTCTCATCTTCACGCTCGGCGCGGGGGTCGGGTCGGGAGACCCCGTACGTCGCCGGGCGGTCGTCGCGGAACTCCTCGAAGCGCATCTCGCGTTCGCCGACCGTGACGGCGACGCCGTCGGCCTCGCCGTACACCGTGATGTCGGCGTCGTCGGAGGCGACACGGCCGGGACCGATCACCGCGAGGCGTTCGAGCATCCGCACCTGACTCCCGCGTTCGGGGCCGACCGCGAGCGTCCCGTCCGGCAGGCGAACGTCCACGGGCACGCCGTCTTCGACGAGTGCGAGCGCGAGACTCGCGGTCGTCTCGGCCATCCCGTCGGCCGCGCCGGGTGCGGCGGCGGCACCGGCGGCGATGGAGACGGCTTCCGTCTGCGCCTCCGCGGAGAACTCCTTCACGATGAGGTCGTCGCGCTTGGCCGTCGACTTCCAGTGGACGTCGCGCAGTGAATCGCCGGGGGCGTACTCACGGAGGCGGTCGAACTCGCGGCGCTCCTCGTGGATGCCCGTCTCGTGCAGGGATCGAAGGTCTCTGCGGGCCCACCCCGCGATAGCGTGCACTTCGGGGTAGACGAGCACCTCCGCGGTCTCCGAGGTAGACAGGTCCGTCTCTGCGAGGCCGAGGACGTCGCGGGCGGTCACCTCGGCGGGGCCGAGGCGGTGGCGACCGCGCGCCTCATAGGTGAGGTCGTACTCAATAGGGGCCGCGCCGACGACCGTCTCGAAGACGAGGCGGTCGGCGGTGACGCCGTCCTCGACCTGTTCGCGGACGCGGCCGCGGAAGGGCCGCTCCATCCCCTCGTCGGGGTCCGGTCGAGGACCGTCGCGGTCGCCGAAGAGCAGCCGCGTCGTGTACGTGCGGCCGACGTGGTCGTCCGGGGGAACCTCCCGGCGGGCGACCGGTGGGTCCGCCCAGCGGAGTTGGAGGTACGCTGCCGTGAGGGCGACGAGTGCGGGGACGACCGCGGCGTTGAGCGAGCGGGGGCCGTAGGCGATACCCGATAGCATCGCAACGACGACGACGCCGACGACGGCTTTTCCGCGTCGCGTGAGCCGCATAACTACTCGACTGTCACCGACGAGAGGGCGTCTTCGACCACGTCGAGGCCGGACTCGCTCCCGGTGCGGGGGCGCACACGGTGGGCGAACACGGAGGCGACCTCCGTCTGCACGTCGTCGGGGACGACGTAGTCGCGACCTTCGAGGACGGCGCGGGCCTGTGAGGCGCGCACGAGGGCGATGCTGCCGCGGGGGCTGACGCCGAGTTGGGCGTGTTCGCGGGTGTAGGTGGCGAGGTCGGTGACGTAGTCGCGGACGGGTTCGGAGACGGCCACCTCGCCGACAGTCTCGCGGGCGCGCCGCAGTTCCTCGGTGGTCGCCACCGCCTCCAACGACTCGATGGGGTGTTCACCGGCGGTGCGGGCGAGCATCTCCGACTCGTCGGCGTGGTCGGGGTAGCCCAAGCGGAGTTTCTTCATGAAGCGGTCGATCTCTGCGAGAGGGAGTTCGTACGTCCGCCCCGGTTCCACGTCGTTCTGGGTCGCGATGACGGTGAAGGGGTTCGGAAGTTCTCTGGTGACGCCGTCGACGGTTACCTGTTGCTCCTCCATCGCCTCCAACAGGGCCGACTGGGTCTTCGGCGGCGCACGGTTGATCTCGTCGCCGAGGACGATGTTCGCGAAGACGGGACCGGGTCTGAACTCGAACTCGCCGGACTTCTGGTTGTACACGTTGATGCCGGTCACGTCCGACGGCAGGAGGTCGGGCGTGAACTGGACGCGCTTGAACTCGCAGTCGACGGACTTCGCGAGCGACCGCGCCAGCATCGTCTTGCCGACGCCGGGGACGTCTTCCAGCAGGAGGTGGCCGCGGGCGAGTACCGTCACGAGGATGTGCTCGACGGCGGCGTCGTTGCCGACGATGACCGTCGCGACGTTGTCGGCGACGCGGTCGACGAGGTCGGAGGCCTCGCCGACGGGCAACGGCGTGCGGTCCTCGGAGACGGCCTCCGCCTCCGCGTCGACGTCGGATTCGGCCTCGGTTTCGGCGTCGCTCACGCGTGCCACACCCCGCAGGCGAGAGAATACACCCGGCAGCGGGCTGTCTGGGTGTCGTTCACAACCCACGTCACGAACCCGACGGACCTAACTCTGCCGCCCGTGGTCACTTCACACACCGAACCGCGCGCGAACGTGGCGCGACGAACACCGTCTCCAGATCGCTACCGGACGCTCGTCGCCGATATAGACGCCTCCGGAGCGAACCCGTTGGTTTCGGGTGGAACGTGCGGCCGTTGGCGGCGCGGCGGCGGCCGAGCGTGTCAGCCGCACAACTGGTAGACCGCACGACGGAGAAAGGGTTACGTACCTCCCATCGGGACAGATACCCGATTCGAGACGAGCAATGTCGAGACGATCACGCGGAGCGTACGGAGAGGGGTTCGTCGAACGTGCCGTCGAGGCCGTCGACCGAGGAGAGGCGGCGCTCGACGGCGACGCAGATGTACCCGCGGTAGCGGCCGCGCTGTCGGAGACGCTGTTCGGTGACGTCCTCGGCTACGACGCCGACGCCTACGAAGTCGACGAGCGAGTGGTCCGTTTTCGCGGCGACGACGGCGCGGTCGTGGTCACGTTCGCGGCGGCCGGGCGCGGCGAGACAGACGTTGGCGCAGCGGTCGTCGCGGCGTTCGAGGCCGCCGCCGATGCGCCGTACGTCCAGTACGTCGTCGCGGGCGGCGTCGACCGCCTGCTCGTGTTCGAGCGACTGGGCGCAGAGGCCGCCGCAGAGGCCGCGGAGGCCGAAGACGTTCGGTCTGTCGCCGGCGTCGACGCGACGCTACACACGGAGATACCGATGGCCGAGGTCATCGCCGCCGGGCGGGAGGGACCGCTCTCGCAGACGCTCCGGCCCGGTCAACAGATCGCCGTCGCGAAACTCACGGCGTTGCGCGCGGTGGACCTGTCGGCGGCCGACCGCTACGAGACGTTCGACACGCCCGAGCGTCGGACCGTCGCCGACGACGACGGGTTGGAGACACTGGTGGGGACGCTCCGAGACTGTGTCACCGACCTGCTCACACCCGCCGTCGCCGACACACAGGAACGTCTCGCCGAGGAGATTTCGGGGTTCGACGACCGCGCCGAGGAACTGCGCGACGAGGTCGCGGCCGCCCGTCGTGGCGACGGCGACGAGACGGACACCGGTCCCGCGCGACGGCGACTGCTAGCCCACGAGCGTGTACACGTCGACGCACGAACCCTCAGAGCCGCGTACGGGACGTGGGTCCGCGGGGCCGGGCGCACCGGCTTCACGCCGTCGGAGAACCGCCGTGCGTTCGCCCGCGTCGTCGCGTTCCAGTTGGTAGAGGAGGTGCTCGTCGTCCGGGCGCTGTCGGGTGCAGACCTACTCGACGAGACGCTCACCGGCGACGCCGTCGAGCGGTTCGAGTCGGCCGCCGAGCAACTGGGCGTCGACCGCGACGCGGGTGACTTGCTGACGTTGGCCCGCGAGCGAGTTACGGCGGTGTACGACCGCCGTGCCCCGGACCTCGCCGAGTGGGCACTCGACGACGAGGGCGTGGCCGAGGCGCTCTCGCGGACGGTGTGGTATCTGGACCACTTCTCGTTCGACGCCGACCCCGAGCGAGCGGCCGCCGCCTACGACCGACTGCTCGCGGTCGTCGACCCGCCCGGCCTCGACGTAGCGGGCGCGAGCGACGCCGACGGCAGTGACGACGACCCCCTCCCCACGGCACTCCTCGACAGCGCGGGCTACACAGCCGACGCCGACATCGACGCCGCCGACGCAGACCTGTTGGACCCTGCCGTCGGAGACGGGCGATACCTACTCGCGGCCACCGACCGTCTGCGCGAGCGACTGGCCGACGCAGACCCGAGCGAGCGGCTTCGGGCCGTTCACGAGCGACTGACCGGCGCGAGTCCCGACCCGCTGGCGTGTCGCGTGACGGAGACGCGCCTGCTCCTCCGACTGCTCGGCGACTACCGCGACGCGCGGTGGGAGGACGGCGACTACACGCTGGCGTCGCTGCCCGTGTACTGTACCGACCCGCTCGTTCGGAGCCACGACCCGGAGCCACTCGCCCGCGATGACTACGGCTTCGTGGTCGGCGCACCGCCGACGACGCTCCGGCGCGACGTAGCCGAGGGGCCGCTGAGCGAGTCGTACGCCGACTACGAGACGGCCCACTACACCTACGACACCTCCGCGCTGTACGTTGAGCGGGCGAGCGAGTGGCTGGCGGAGAACGGCACGCTCGCGCTCCGCGTGGCGGGCCGGTTCCGCGACACCCGCTTCGGGACCCGCCTGCGCGAGCGCCTGCCGCAGTGGTACCGACTGGAGGAACTGCGCGAGGTGGATGGCGTCGCCGCCGGCGGCACGCCCGTCCTTCTCGTCGCCCGACGCTTCCGCAAGAACGAGTCGCTGGTCGACCCCGGCGAGTACGATCCACCGACGTACGGCTTCGCGTACGCCGAGCGTCTCGACGCCGAGAGCGTCCGGCGGTCGTCGACGCGGCTGACTCCGGATCACTGGGACTGGGACGCCGACGGCGACGACGCAGACTTCGCGTTCTGATTCGAGCGAAGCGCCCATAGTTCGGTCCGACCGAACGCGGGCGAAACCCTTTCGCCGCTCGCCGGCCCCCCGTCGAACAAGCAATGGTGACGGGAGCGCCGGCGACGATGCGACAGCGCCGCGAGGAGTTGACGCCGATGCTCGCCCAGTACGTCGACGTGGCCGAGGCGTACGACGACTGCGTCGTCCTGTTTCGCGTCGGCGACTTCTACAAGGCCTTCTGCGAGGCCGCCGACGAAGTGGCCCGCATCTGTGAACTCACCCGCATCGAGCGTGAGGACTCCACCGGCACCTACACCGCCTGCGGCGTCCCCGTCGACAACGCGCCGAAGTACCTCAGCCGTCTCCTCGACGCCGACTACCGCGTCGCCGTCGCCGACCAGGTGGAGGACCCTGAGGAGGCGTCCGGCCTCGTCGACCGCGCGGTGACGCAGGTACTTACTCCCGGTACCGTCGTCGAGGAGGAACTGCTGACCGAGGGATCGAACACCTACGTCGCGTGCGTCGCTCGCGGGGAGGGTGACGAGTCCGACGACGGCGCGAGCGACGGTACTGGCGACGACTCCACCTACGGCCTCGCGTACGTCGACGTCTCCACCGGCGAGTGCGCCGTCACCGCCGGTGACGCCGCCGCCGTCGACGAGGAACTCGCACGGGTCGCACCCGCGGAACTCCTGACCGGCCCCGACGTATCCTCCGAAGTCGTCGACGGCGTCGACTGTATGACGACCGCCCGCGATCCGGACAGCTTCGCGCCCGACGCCGCCCGCGACCGCCTCGCCGCCTACGCCGACCCCAACCGCTTCGACCCGAGCGAGCGAGTCGCGGCGGGGGCGCTGCTCGCGTACGCCGAGTACACGCAGGGCGACGACGGTCCCCTGGGCTACGTCCAGCGCGTCCGCCGGTACGACCCCCGGCGCTCGCTTCGCCTCGACGCGACTGCGTTGCGAGGGCTGGAACTGTTCGAGAATCACGTCGGCTCCGGGCGCACGCTGTTCGAGACGATAGACGAGACGCGGTCGGCGCTCGGGCGACGACGCCTGCGGGCGTGGCTCCGGCGACCGCTCGTGGAACAGGAGCGGATCGAGGCCCGACACGACGCGGTCGCGGCGTTCACCGAGCGAACGTTGGTCCGCGAGGACGTGCGTGCGGCGCTGTCGGCCGCCTACGACCTCGAACGCCTCGCCGGTCGCGTGTCGCGCGGGCGGGCAAACGCCCGCGACCTCCGCTCACTCCACGACACTCTCGCGGCCGTACCTGAGATTCGGGAGGCACTCGACGGAGTCGACGCGCTGGCGGGTCTTCGCGACGATCTGGACCCCCTCGCTGACCTCCGAGAGACTATCGACGCCGCCGTCGTCGAGGACCCGCCCCAGGAGATAACCGAGGGCGGGGTGATCCGCGCGGGCTACGACGCGGACCTCGACGACGTGCGCGAGACGGCGCGCGAGGGCCGCGAGTGGGTCGCCAATCTGGAGGCAGGCGAGCGTGAGCGCACCGGAATCGACAATCTGGAGGTCGGCTACAATCAGGTCCACGGCTACTACATCGAGGTGACGAACGGGCAGTTGGACAAGGTGCCCGACGACTACACCCGCCGGCAGACGCTAAAGAACTCCGAGCGGTTCTACACGCCCGAACTGAAGCGCCGCGAGGACGAGATCCTCGGCGCGGAGGAGCGAGCGGACGCGATGGAGTACGAGTTGTTCGTCGACCTGCGCGAGACGGTCGCCGCCGACTCCGACCGCATCGCAGCGCTGGCGGACGCCATCGCCCGCGTGGACGCGCTGGCGGCGCTGGCGACCGTCGCCGTCGACCGCGACTACGTCCGCCCGGAGATGGGCGCTGACGGCCTCCACCTGACCCGATCGCGGCACCCGGTCGTCGAGGAGACGGCCGCCGAGTTCGTGCCCAACGACGCCGCCCTCCCACGGGGCACTGTCGCGGTCGTCACGGGGCCGAATATGAGCGGGAAGTCGACGTACATGCGGCAGGTCGCACTCGCAGTCGTTCTCGCGCAGGCGGGGTCGTTCGTCCCCGCCGACTCTGCCCGCCTGCCGGTCGTCGACCGGGTGTTCACCCGCGTCGGCGCGAGCGACGACATCGCGGGCGGCGAATCGACGTTCATGCGCGAGATGCGCGAACTCACCGACGTCCTCCACGACGCCACGCCCGACTCGCTGGTGCTCCTCGACGAGGTGGGCCGCGGGACGGCGACCACGGACGGCCGAGCCATCGCCCGCGCCGCCGTCGAGTTCCTCCACGACGAGGCGGGCGCGACCACGCTGTTCGCGACCCACTATCACGGTCTCACGGACCTGGCCGACGAGTACGACCGCGTGGTGAACCGCCACTTCGCGGCGACCGAACGCGACGGCGAGGTGACGTTCCTCCACCGAATCCGCGGGGGGCCTGCCTCCTCGTCGTACGGCGTCGAGGTGGCGCAGTTGGCCGGCATCCCCGAGTCGGTCGTCGCGCGGGCACACGACCTCGTGGACGCGGACCGCGACGCCGTGGCGGTGACGGACGGCGACGACGGCGGGAACGCCGACTCGACGCCCCAGCGGACGCTCGACGAGGTGGCAACGAACGGGCACACCGACCCCGACGACCGCGCCGTCGCGAACGCCGACACTCGCGAAGTCGACGACGCAGTCACCGCCCTCCTCGCGGATCTGCGCAACCTGTCGCTGGCGGAGACGACGCCCCTAGAGGCGTTGAACGTGCTTCACGACCTCCAACAGCGTGCGGAGGAAGCAGGGAGTGGGACCGACACCGCCGGCGACGCGGGTGAGCGACCGTGACCCGCGAGGTCCGCGAACTCTCGCAGGCGACCGTCGAACGCATCGCCGCCGGCGAGGTCGTCACCCGTCCGGCCCGCGTCGTCGCGGAGTTGGTCGAGAACGCCCTCGACGCCGACGCCGACCGCGTCGAGGTGGCGGTTGCGGGCGACGGCACCGAACGCATCCGCGTCTCCGACGACGGCCACGGAATGGCTCGCGCAGACGCCGTCCGCGCGGTCGACCCGCACACGACCAGCAAGATACGTGCGGCCGACGACCTGACGGCGGCGACGACGCTCGGCTTCCGCGGAGAGGCGCTCTCGGCCGTCGCCGACGCGGGCACGCTCGAACTGATGACGAACGACGGCGGCGACGTGGGGACCCGCGTGACTGTCGGGGACGGCGAGAAGACCGTCTCGGACGCAGGCCGCGCCCGAGGCACGACCGTCACCGTCACCGACCTGTTCGGCGACCGCCCGGCCCGCAAGGAGTCGCTGGCGTCGCCCGCGCGGGAGTTCGGGCGCGTCTCCGAACTCCTGACGGCGTACGCGCTGGCCGCGCCTGCGGTCGCGTTCTCGCTGACCCACGACGGCCGCGAGACGCTGTCGACGCCCGGAACGGGAACGCAGGACGTGCTGGTGGCGCTGTACGGCCGCGAGACGGGCGGCGAGTCGACGGCGTTCAGTCACCGCGTCGGCGTCGACCTCGCGGGTCGTTCCGCAGACCTCGCGGTCGAGGGCCGCCTCTGTTATCCTTCGACGACGCGCGCGAGTCGTGACCACGTCCACGTCGCCGTCAACGGTCGCCCGGTCGACAACGACGACCTCCGCAAGGCGGTGTCGCGAGCGTACGGTAGTCTCCTGCCCGGTGACCGAGAACCCGTCGCGGCCGTCCGTCTCGACCTCCCGCCGTGGGCCGTCGACGCGAACGTCCACCCGGCGAAGGCGCGCGTCGTCGTCCGCGGCGGCGATGCGGTCGCCGAGGCGGTCGAGACGGGCGTCCGGGAAGCGCTGACGACGGCGGACCTCCGGCGGTCGGGCGAGGTGGCGATGGATCTGGACTCGTCGCTCGCGCCAGTCGAGGGCACAGAGTCGGACTTCGCGGAGGTATCCGTCCTCGGCGTCTTTCGCGACCTGTACATCGTCTGCGAGGCGGGCGACGACCTCCTCGTCGTCGACCAGCACGCGGCCCACGAGCGCGTGAGCTTCGAGCGTCTGCGGGCGTCGCTGGCTGAGGAAGGCGTTCCCAGCGCGGACCTCGACCCCGCAGAGACGGTGACGCTCGACCCGCCGACGGCCGCCGCTGTCGAGGCGTATCGCGAGGAACTGGCGGAACTGGGGTTCGCTGTCGACTCGTTTGGTGGGAGCATATATCGCGTCACCGCGGTTCCCGCACCGTTAGGCCGAGTTGCAGACGCCGCGGCGCTCCGAGAGGTGGCGACCGCGCTTCGCGAGTCGGGCGGGCGCGGCGGCGCGGGCACGCTTCGCGACGACCTGCTCGCCGATTTGGCGTGCCATCCGTCGCTGAAGGCGGGCGACGACCTCGACCGCGAGACGGCGACCAGACTCGTCGAACGACTCGGCGAGTGCGACCAGCCGTACGCTTGCCCACACGGGCGGCCGACGGTGCTGTCGCTGGCGGCGGAGACGCTGGCGGCGGGATTCGAGCGCGACGGACGCTGATCCGGTCGGTTCTGCCGTTCGTTACTCACCACTCCTTACAGCCGGGACAGACGTAGCCCGCGTCGTCGCGCCAGCGTCGCGTCACCGTCTCGCCGCAGACGGCGCAGGGCGCGCCTTCGGGCGTGTGGTCGAGCGTCGCCTCGACGGGGTCGACGTCGGCGGGCGACACCTGCGGGCCGTCGACGGTATCGTCGCCATCGGCGGGAGCGGTGGCGTCCGCGGCCGTATCAGCGTCGGTGTCCGAGTCGGCGTCGTCCAGCGAGCGGTCTTCGGGCACGTCCGCGGCGAGGGCCGCGGCGGGGTTAACTCCAACGAGCGCACCCCCCGAGCGCCGGCGAACGCGCCGACACATCAACGCTCAAGTCCCCGCGGGGCCGAGCGACGCGTATGGTAACCGTCATCGACTTCATCACCGAGTTGGTCACCAGCGCCATCGACCTCATCGTCATCTTCGTCACCGAGGTCGCGCTTCGGGACCCGCTGGCGTTCGTCTCGTTCCTGTTCGGCGCGCTGTTCGTCGGCGGTGCGTCGGCCGTCCTCGGCTACCTCGCGCTGGGCGCACTTGGCTACGAGTTCGGCATCGGCGACCCCGCACGCAAGGCGCGGTTCGAGGGGCCGCCGGAGCAGCAGTAGCGCGCCGAGAACAGTCGAGAACCGCGTTCTTCCGTTCTCGTGATTCGAGCGACGGCTACTCCGTCGCCTGCGTCGCCCGCGTCGCCGCCTCGGCCGCGAGTTCGATCGCCGCGTCCAGGTCCGGGCCGAGCGGCGACCCCACGACCAGCGAATCCGCGTGTTCCAGCACCGCTGCCATTCGGTCGGCGACGGTGTCGGCGTCGCCGGCCATACAGAAGGCGTCGACCATCGCGGGCGTCACCGTCTCGAACGCCTCGGAGAACTCGCCCGCGGAGATGTGGTCGCCGATGGTCGCCGCGCGGTCGGCGTCGATGCCGTGGCGTTGGAGCACGGGCGGGGCGGCGCCAGCGGTGATGAACGCCACCGGCGGCCGGGCGGCCTCCCGCGCCGCCTCGGCGTCGGCGGCGACGCTGACGGCAGCGTACGCCGCGAGGTCGAACGCGCCGCGCGAGTCTGGGCGGTCCGATTTCCCCTGTTCGACCTGTTCGCGTGCCCACGCGAGGTCGTCGGGGTGAGAACCGTTGAACAGGAGGCCGTCGGCGTGTTTGCCCGCCATCCGGCACATATGCGGCCCCTCGCCGCCGACGTACACCGGGATGTCCGCGCCCTGCGGCGGTTCGTAGTTGAGGCCCGCGTCGGCGGCGTCGAACGTCGACCCGCCGTCGACACGCTTGCCTGCCCACAGTTTCTGTGCGGTCTTGAACGCCTCAAGCACCGGGCGGAGGCCGCGGTCGTCGCCGAGGCCGAGGTTGCGCAGCGTCGAGGGGTCGCCGGGGCCGACGCCGAAGACGGCGCGGCCGCCGCTGGCCTCGTCGAGCGTCGCCACCTTCGAGGCGAGCGTCACCGGGTGGAACTCCAGCGGGTTGACGACGCCGGGACCGAGACGCACCTCGTCGGTCGCGGCGGCCAACTGCGAGAGCACCGAGAAGGCGTCGCGGTTGTTGTAGTGGTGGGAGACGAACAGCGAGTCGAAGCCCGCATCCGCCGCAGTCGTGCCCAACTCCACCATTCGATCGACCGGGTGCTCGGGCGCGAGTTCGATGCCGATCATCGGGTCCGGTTGGTCGCCGTCGTCACGCATCGAACGACCACCCCCGGAGCGCCTGCCGGACAAAGTCGCCCTCGACGTCGCGGAAGTGCGCGTCGCTCTCGGCGTGGTCGCCCCACTCGAAGTCACGGACGACGACCACGGGGTTCCCGCCGTCGCCTTCGCCGGCGACGAGGTTCGCGGCCGCGGCGAGTTCGTCGACGACGTTCTCGACGGTGACGCCGAGTTCGCGGCCGTCGCGGTCGGCCTCGCCGCGCCAGTCGCGGGCGGGCGACATCCCCGCCCAGCCGATAGCGACGCCACGTTGCCCGTGGCGGAACGGGCGCCCGCAGGTGTCGGTGACGATGACTCGGTCCGCGGGGAGTTCGGCGCGGATGCGCTCGGCGGACTCCGAGGGCCGCTTCGGGAGCAAGAGCAGGTCGTCGTCGGGAACGTTCGAGCGGTCGATACCGGCGTTGACGCCGATGTGCCCGAATCGCGTCTCGGTCAACAGGAACGGAGCGTCCATCAGCAGTTCCGTCGACTCCTCCAGCACCGCTTGCGCGAATCGCGGGTCCTTCTCGTCACCAGAGATGTCCGAGAGGTGGGCGGCGATCTCCCGCGCACGAGGGCTCGCCGGAAACTCCGCGAGGTCGAACGCGCGACCCTCGGCTTTCGAGACGACCGTCGAGGCGACACACACTACGTCGTCGGGTCGGAGGTCGACCCGGTCGCGGATGAGCGCCGCGAGGTCGTCCCCCTCCCGAATCTCGGGGAGGTCAGGGACGGCGAATAGGTCCATACCGAGCCTGCGGCCGTCACGCGCAAAAACGCGCCGATGGTGGTACTCGTATCCGGTGTCTCGGGTCGTCGCGAGCGCGAATACGACCGCCGACACGCCGAAGTCGCCCGCGAGCGACCGAGGCGTATGGCACACGTCGTCACCGCCTTCTGCCGCAACGGCACGGATGTCCTCCTCGTGCGCCGCAGTGACGCCGTCGGTACGTACGCGGGTCGCTGGGGCGGCATCTCGGGGTACGTCGAGGGTGACACCGGCGACCCCCTCGACGATGCGCGACGAGAGGTCCGCGAGGAGACGGGTATCGACCCGGCGTCTCTCACGCTCGTTCGACGTGGCGACCCGATCGCTGTCGACGACGCTGAGGGTGCGTTCACTGTCCACCCGTTCCTGTTCGACTGCACGACGCGGACGGTGACGCCGAACGAGGAACTCGTCGAGACGGAGTGGGTCCAGCCGACGGCGATGCTGGATCGCGAGACGGTGCCGCGGCTGTGGGAGACGTACCGCGCGGTCGGGCCGACCGTCGAGACGGTCACGAGCGACCGGACGCACGGCTCGTCGTACGTCTCGATCCGGGCGTTGGAGGTGCTTCGCGACGAGGCGGCGTCGCTGTCCGCGTCGCGGTCGGCCGCTGAGAGCGACGTCGACGACGACTGGGACCGACTAGCAGAGGTCGCTCGCACGCTTCGGGGCGCACGACCTGGGATGACCGCGCTGGCAACGCGCGTGAATCGGGTCCTCGCGGAGGCCGACCGGACGGCCGTAGCGGTCCGTGACCGAGCGATCCGTGCAGTCGTGGACGCGGCCACCGCCGACGACCGGGCCGCACGAGCGGCCGTGCGCGAACTCGCGGGGGACGACGGCCCGACCGCGGTGCTCACCCTGTCGCGGTCGGAGACGGTCGCGACGGCGCTCGCAACACTCGACGGCCCCATCTTCGTCGCGGAATCAGCGCCGGGCGGCGAGGGGCGCAACGTGGCTGCGTCGCTGGCGGCGGAAGCGGAACGTGAGGTGACGCTGCTTCCCGATTCCGCGGTCGCGTCGCTGCTAGCCGAGGGCCGGGTCGACGCGGCGCTCGTCGGCGCGGACGCGGTGCTGGCCGACGGGAGCGTCGCGAACAAGGTCGGGACGCGAACGCTGGCCTTGGTCGCAGCAGACGCGGACGTTCCTGTCTACGTCGTCACCGCCCGCGACAAGGTCGCGCCGACCGAGGAGTTCCACCCCGAGCAGGCGGCGTTCGACGCGCCGGCGGGAGTAGAGACGTACGCGCCGCTGTTCGACCGCACGCACGCGGACGGGGTGACGGTCGTCACCGAAGACGGCCCACTCGACGCCGAGGCGTGCCGTGAGGTAGCCGAGCGCCACCGTCGGCTTGCTGCGTGGGACGACGACGATGGGAAGGAGTGATACGCGCCGACCGGATACACTCGACCGGGCGGCCGTGACGAGGGTTACCCCCACCGAGCCCCGTGTGACGAGGGATTCACCCGAGCCGCCCGATTCCTGAGACCCCGCGAGCGACGCGAGCAGTTGGGCTGACACAGTGGGGACGAACTGGCCCGCTTACATCGGAGCGACTGGTCCCGGTTCGATACAAGAAGGTTCGCACGGACCACCGCTGCTGGGATGTCGCGTCGACTACTCCGCCGCCTCGTCCTCGCGTGCGCCAAGGTGACTGCGAAGCGTGTCGACGTCTTTGTTCCCCGCGCCGGTGTTGAGGAGAACGACCGTGTCGTCGGCGCCGAGTTCCCCGCGCGCCGCGAGTTCGAACGCACCTGACACCGCGGAGGCACACGTCGCGCCGACTTCGATCCCCTCGGTTCGTGCGACTTCGATGGCGGCGTCGAGGATGGCCTCGTCGCTGGTGGCGACCGCGCCGCCACCCGACTCTTCGATGGCGTCGAGGATCCACGGTGACGCACCCGGGTCGGGGACAGCGATACCGTTGCAGGCGGTGGTGATGTCTTCCCACGCCTCGTGTCGTTCGGCCCCCTCCTCGTACGCGCGGACGACGGGCGCACACCCCTCCGCCTGCGCGGCGTACATACCTGGCAGACCGTCGGTGAGGCCGAGTGCCTCGAACTCCGTGGCGGCCTTGTGCATCCCGATGAGGCCGACGCCGCCACCCGTCGGGTACACGACCGCGTCGGGCACGTTCCAGTCGAGTTGCTCGATGGTCTCGAACGCCATCGTCTTCTTCACGTCGTGGCGGTACGGCGTCACGAACGTCTTGGTCGAGTACCAGCCCTCGGTCGCGCCCTCGTTGCCGTCGGCCATCGCGTCGGCGTACTCCGCGCCGGCGTCGGTAATCTCTCCCTTCGCAATCTGAAGGTCGCCGCCGTGAACCTCCGTCATCGCCTTCTGCGTGAAGCCGGCGCGGTCGGGGAGGAACACGTGCGAGTCGAGGCCCGCGCGGGCGGCGTAGGCGGCGGCGGCCTGTCCGGCGTTGCCGGCGCTGTTGAGCGCGATAGCCTCGGCTCCGTGTTCGACCGCCGCCGTCACCGCGCCCGTCTGCCCGCGGTCTTTGAACGTTCCCGTCGGGTTGCGACCCTCGTCTTTGATGTACACCGCGCCGACGCCCATCCGGTCAGCAAGCGTGGGACACTCGACCAGCGGCGTCGCACCTTCGCCCATCGAGACGGCGACCTCGCGGGGGAACGGGAGCAGTTCCTCGTAGCGCCACAGCGAGTCGAACGGGCGCGACTCGAACGTCTCGCGGGAGACGTCGACAGCGTCCAGATCGTACTCGGGGTCAGTGATCCCGCCGCAGTCAGGACAAGCGTGGGTCACCTCGGCGGGGTCGTGGTGAGCGCCGCAGTCGATACAGCGCAACGCGTCGAAAGCCTCGGTCGTTCGCATACCCGCCGCGTCGGACGGGGCCGACTAACCGCTTGTGTATCCGGCGGTCTGGGTGCTGGTCGTGTGCCCGCTATCGATCACTCCACGCGCTTGAGGAGGCCGGTAACCTCCTCCTCGTAGACTTCGGGTTCAAGGCCCAGGTCGATGTCGACGGAGACGGTGATGGCCTCCGAGAGTTCCTTCTCGACGCTGCGCGCGAAGTTCTCGGCGGGGTACGCGCCGCCCGAGAGGAACAGGCCGCCGTCGTGGACCCACGTTGCAAGTTTCCCGCCGACGTCGATGCTGCCGCCTTCGATCTGAAGCGTGTCGCCGCGCACGTCGAAGGAGAACGACTCGAACTCGAAGGCGGCGCTGTACTCGGTGAGCGACGCCTCCTCGCCCGTCTCGACGCTGATCGTTCCCGCCTCACTCGCGGAGACGTCCGTCAGCCCCGCCGACTCCAACTGCGCGGTGAACTGCTCGCTCGCGAGACCCGCGGCGCGGGCGGCCAGTTCCTCGCGTGCGGACTCCACCGGTACGTCCGCGAGGTTCGGCGTGAAGGCGATGCGGGCGGCGAAGAAGTTCGAGAGCGCCCCGTCGACCGCGTCGAGCGTCTTGTCGCTCACGTCGGCGCGGAGTGCGGCGTCGTCGAACACGCGTGAGACGGCCGTCGCTGACACGTCCGTCCCCGCGACCGTCCGCGAGAACACCTCCTCGGTGTTCGCGGCGGTGCGTTCCCATCCCCCCTCTTCGAGTCGTTGCTGCGGGAGTTCCGGCGGGCGAACCGTCCCTGAGGCGGTCCCGCACCCAGCCAGTCCCGCGACGCCGGCGGCGGCCACGCCGGCGAGGAATCGTCGTCGATCCATACCCGACGCACTGCGTGTGTGGGTCAAAAGCCCGTCGCCGTAGGTATCAGGCCGGATAGCTACGGATTCGTCAGCTGGCTCGCACGCGAGCGCCGCCGGCGTGGGAGGGCTTTTGCCCGTTCGGTCCTCTCCTCCGCTATGGAGTTCGCGTTCGAGTTGGCGCTGTGTGCCCACCTCGAACGGGCGACCGACTGGGTGCTCGCGCGGCAGTTGGGCGGCGCTGTCGCCGCCCCCGGAAGCCGCGTCGTCGACGTGGTCGGCGTCGTCCCCGGCCCCAACTTCGACGGCCGCACACGGATCACCGACCGGACCATCCCACCCGCCGTCGTCGAGGCCGACATCGGCGTCGGTGAGTCGGTGCCCGTCACTCGCGCGTTCGACACCCGCCCCGACCGCGCCCGCGGCCTCGCCGACGCGGGCGTCGACTGCGGCTTCCTGGTCGAAGAGCGTCGCGGCGGCACCCGATGCGTGCGCCGGGCGACGCGCTACCCGGACGACTGGGTCGGCGAACTCGTCGCCATCGAGAACAAACCCGACCTCGGGCGGCCGGGCGACCTCCGGCGGCAACTCCGGGTCGACGCCAGTCTCGCCCTGTTCGACCAGGTCGTCCTCGCGACCGAGAGCCACGTCACCGGCGCGCACCTGAACCGCATCCCCGAGGCGGTCGGCGTCTGGCGGTTCGACCCCGAGACGGGCGACCGCGAGGTGGTCCGGGAAGCGGGGACGCTCGACGCCGACGACTGGGGCGTAGAGCCGCTGGACGAGTACCCCGGTCGGACGGATATCGCCGTCGTGAGTCCCGCAGCGAAGGTTCACAAGCGCCGCCGAATCGCCGAGCGTGCGTACGGGAAGGGGTGGAGAACGTACGAGTTCCCCGGCTGTGGTAACTGCGTCGCCGACGCGGACGGGCGGCCGTACTGCGAACACTTCGGCCGCGTCGTCGACCCCGCGAGCGCCTGCGCGGAGTCGTGTGCGGGGTTCGAGGCGGCGGACCCGGCGGCCGACGAGGGCGAGGCCGCCAGTCTCCGCGCCGAGCGGACGCCGTGGGTGCGTGATCCGCCCGGCGTCGGCAGTCGACAGGCCGGACTCGACCGCTTCGGCTGATCTTCAGTCCCGTCGCCGCACCGCCAACACCGCCACCAGCACCAGCGCCGCCAGCGCGACGCCGATTCCGAAGCCGGGGACGTCGATGCTGGAGTCGTCGGGCACCGTCGTCCACGCTCGACTCGTCGTGTCGGCGCCGTCGCCCGCGCCGCCGGCGTCACCGCTCGTGTCGCCAGCGGTTCCCGTCTCCGTATCGGTCAGGCTCCCGCCCGTACCCCACTGCTCGTCGTCGGCGATGAGTCGGGTTCGATCGATGCCGGTGAGGTACTCGTAACACGCCTCGATGTCGCTGGTCTCGAAGTCCGCACTCCCCGTCATCTCGTGGGTTCCGGTCGCGCCCACCTGTCGCGTAGTCGGGCCGTCGGAGCCTCGGTCCGTGCCGATGCGTTCGGCGTCGTACGGCTGCCACGGCGTGTACACCTCCCAGACGACCTTCCCGCGGGGCGTCACTTCGAGGACACGGTGGCCGCGTCGGTCGGTGACGAGCGTGTTGCCGTTCGGGAGGCGGTCGGCGTCACGGGGTTCGTGGAGGCCGCCGCCTCGGAGCACCCACGTCCGCTCCCACCCGCCGTCGTCGGTGCGGGCGTACTCCGCGACGCGGTCGTTCTCGGAGTCGGCGACGAGGACGGTCGCCGTGCCGTCCTCACCCTCGATGAAGTCCGGGTTGTGCTGTTCGTCGAGGATGTCGTAGTCGTCGTCGCTCCCGAGCGTCCACTTCACTTCCTTCGTCGCGCGGTCGATAGCGATGACCTGGTCGAAGTTGCGGACGGAGACGAGGAACGTGCCGTTCCCGATGGGGTCGACGTCGTTCACGTGGGTCCAGTCTTTCGCGTAGGGGCCGCCGCCGTCGCGCGGGAACTGGTCGGTGTGGTTGTCGAAGCGCCACTCCCAGACGATGCCCGACTCGTTGTATACCACCACGCGGTTGCGCTCGTCGCCCTTGTCGACGGTGACGAACTCGCCGTCGCCGAGGTAGTCGACGTCGTGGGCGTCCTCGACGTTCTGGAGCCGGCGGACGTCGGTGTGCTCGCCGGTGACGGGGTCGACCCGTTCGACGACGGTGATGCCGGGTTCGGTGGTGGCGAGGAGGAGGTCGCCATTCGGCAGGGGGTCCACGTCGTACTGCCACCAGCGCCCGGCGGCGGAGTCGTTGTGGACGCCGCGGATGGATCCGTCGGGCGCGACGCCGAGCAGCAGCGACGCCGTCTTCTCGCCGGCGCGGGCGCCCTGAATCGTCACGAGCGTCGTCGACGACGGCTCGCGTTCGACGGTGCCGACGCAGGGGTTCGGTGCGTCCGTCTGTGCGAACGGTGACCCTGCAGAACCGACGGCGGAGGTACCGGGGCTGACCGCCACGCTCCCCGCACCGCCCGCGGCGACGACCGCGGGTGCGACCGCAGCGACGACGAGCAACAGCGCCGCGAGCGCCGCCAGCGACCCGGGTCCGGTCGGCAACGACGACCCGCGCCGACTCATTCGCTCGCCTCCAGTCGCACGAGGACGTCGTGGTTCTCCTTCGGGAACTGCTCGGTCGAGCGCCCGTCGCGGTTGGAGGTGACGAGGTACAGTTCGCCGTCGGTCCCCTGTTCGACGTGCCGGATGCGCCCGAGTTCGTTCCGCAAGACGGGGTGGGCCGTGGCGGTGTACGTGTCGTCTAGCCAGTCGGCGTCGAAGCGGCGACCCGTCTCGCCCAGCGGCGGCACCTCGGCATCAGGCGGCGACAGCGTCAGGACGACCAACTGCTGACTGCCGAGGCCACCGATCAGCATCCGATTGTGCCACGACGGGACGGCGTCGCCGGTGTAGAACAGCGACCCAGTCGGTGCCCAAGTCGACCCGAGCGTGTTCGCCAGCGGCGGGCGAACGTCGCTGTCGGCGCCGAGTGCGGAGTAGTCGTCTGCGGTCCGCGTCTCTGGCCACCCGTAGAAGCCGCCGGCGACGAGGCGGTTCACCTCGTCGCGGCCGCCGGGCCCGTGTTCGCTGAGAACGGGCGTGCCGTCGGGGAGGAAGACGAGACCCTGCGGGTTGCGGTGGCCGTACGTGAACACGCGCGGGTCACCGCCGTCGATGTCCGGGTTGTCGGGCGCTGGCTCACCGTTGACGGTGACTCGGAGGACGGACCCAGGCAGTGCGCCGGGGTCGGCCGCGAGTTCACCGCTTCCGGCGTCGCCGGTCGTGACCCAGAGGGAGCCCTCAGGGCCGAAGGTGAGGCGCCCGCCGTTGTGGAAGCGGTTGGCGGGGATGTCGGCGACGACGGGGCGTTCGGTGGCTGCGGGGTCGTCCGCCGAGAGGTCGAACCGCGAGACGCGGTTCACCTTCCCGTCGTCGACGCTGGCGGTGTAGTAGACGTACAGCACCTCTACATCGGGGTAGTCGGGGTGGACCGCGACGCCGAGGGTGCCACCTTCGCCGCCCTTCACCCACCACTGCTGTTGCTTCGGCGTCGCGGGGATGGAGCCAGCGTCGATGGCATCCTCGGGTGCGAAGACGGTGTCCACGTCGCCGTCGGAGAAGCGATTGACGCGGCCGACTCGCTCGGTAACGAACAGGTCGCCGTTGCTCGCGACGGAGATGTCCCACGGCACTTCGAGGTTCTCGACGAGGACGGTTCGCTCCACGTCGCTCGTCGGCGCGTCTGTCGGTGCAGTCCACTGGCTGGGCGTGAACGAGGCGTCCGGTTCAGGAACGGGCGTTAGCTCCGGCGTCGGCGTGCCTGCGGGCGTCGACTCGGAGCCCCCAGTGATCGCGGTCGCGCCGCCGGCGTCGGCCCGGGGAAAGCCGCTACACCCGGCGAACAGCGTCGTCCCGACGGCGGCGAGCGCCCGCCTGCGGGACCAGTATCTCGACATAGACACACCTGACGACACCGCCCGCAAGTGTCTTCGGGTTCTGTTCGTCGCGGGACCACCGCGTGAAGCCGACCTACCCCCGGAGCGACTCCACGGGTGGCTCCCACGCCGCCCGGTACGCGGGGTACAGGCCCCCGACGAGCGCCACCGTCACGCCGAATGCGAAGGCGCCGAGGCCCACGAGGGCGTTCGTCGGGACGAGCACCGCGTCGAGGGGGAGGTCGGTGTTGAGCGCGACCGCGATCACACCGACGGTGCCGAGAAGCACGCCGAGTGCGCCGCCGCCGACCCCCAGCAAGGTCGCCTCGACGAGCAGCGTTCGCAACACCTGGTCGCGGTGGATGCCGACCGCGCGGAGGACCCCGATCTCACCGCGTCGTTCGGAGACGGTCATCAGCATCACGTTGAAGATGGACACGCCCGCGACGATGAGCGAGACGCCCGCGACGGCGAGGAGGAAGCCGTTGAGCAGGGCGAAGAACTCCGTGATCTGATCGAGGACACTCGTCAGCGAGAACACCGACACGCGGCGCTCGCGGCCGTTCAACTGCTCGCGCACCTCACTCGCGACCGCGTCGGCGTCGCCCCCGGAGTTGGCCTGCACGACCACCTGCGAGAAGCCCTGCTGGGCGAACTCGCCCGGCGGGAGGACGACCGCCGAATCCGCCCGGAGCGGCGTGATACTCGACTGCTCGGGGAGGACCGCGACGACGCGGTAGGTGTTGCCCTCGATGGTGACGGTCGACCCCTCGCGGAGGTCGAGCGCTCCGGCCACGTCCGCGCCGACGAGCGCTCCCTGCCGGTGGTAGTCGGGGACGCCCGGCGCGTCACCGAACAGCGCCCGTGGGTTCGTCGTGCCGTATATCTGCGCGACGGTCTGCCCGCCGGACCCCGAGACGGTCGCACCGGCCGACTTCAGTCGGATCACCTCGCCGCGGCCCGCCGCCGCTCGCTCGATAGCCGCGAGGTCGCGCCCGTTGAGTGTGTCCGCGTCCGTCTCGGGCGCGGGACTGATGATCACTTGGTTGCCGAGGCCGCCGAGTTCCTCGGTGGCGGCGGTCTGGAGGGCGGTCCCGAGCATCCCCAGCGAGACGACCGCGAACACGCCGATGACGATGCCGAGCGCCGCCAGTCCCGCCCGGAGGCGCTGGCGCGAGAGGTTCCGCCCGGCCAGCGAGACGGCCGGGAACCGGCGGCCGATAGCGTCGGCCCGGCGGCGAAGTGCCCGCGAGAGGCGTTCACGCATCGGTGAGTACCCCGTCGACGAGTTCGACGGTGCGGTCGGCGTACTCGGTCACGAGGTCGTCGTGCGTGACGGCGACGACGCCGACGCCCTCTCCTGCGATCCCTCTGATCTCTTCGAGGACGGCGACGCCGGTGTCGCGGTCGAGGTTGCCCGTGGGTTCGTCCGCGAGCAACACGTCGGGGTCGTTCACGAGGGCGCGTGCGATGGCGACGCGCTGTTTCTGCCCGCCGGAGAGTTCGTCGGGCGTGTGGTACAGACGGTCGCCGAGGCCGACCCGTTCGAGGAGGTCGATTGCGCGGTCGGTGTAGTCGTCGGGGAGGAACGCCGTCGGCAGGCGGACGTTCTCGACGGCCGAGAGAGTGGGAATGAGGTGGAAGTCCTGGAAGACGAAGCCGATGGTCTCCCGGCGCACGTCGGTCCGTTCGCGCTCGGAGCGTCCGGCAACGGGTGAGCCGTGGAGTTCGACGCGGCCCTCGGTCGGATCGTCGAGCAGTCCGAGGAGATTCAGCATCGTCGACTTGCCCGACCCCGAGGGGCCGATGACGGCGATGACCTCACCGGCCTCGACCGCGAAGTCGACGTTCGAGAGCGCGGTGACGGTGCCGCCACCGCCCTCATACCGTTTGGTGACGTTCACGAGTCGCAACGGCGGGACGCCCGCGGGTCGTCGAGAGGCGAGTTCGGCCGCGCCGACGCGAGCGTCGTGGGCGGAGTCGGCGGCACCGTTGGTCGCAGGGTCAGTGGAGTCCGCCTGCTCCGCGGCTTCCTCTCCGACGGACGCGAACGGCGCGTTCGCGTCGGCCGAGTCGCGACTCATCGGTACCGTCGGGCCAGTAGCCCGACCGCGACGGGGATGGAGAGGCCGAGTGCGAGGAGGACCGCACCGAGCGTGCCGAAGCCACCGAACGCGCCCAGCGGGCGGCCCCGCGCAGACTGCTCGGGCGGGAGCGGCACCTCGACGACGGTGGTGAGACGGTCGTCGCCGGTCGTGTACGTCACCTCGACGGGGACGGTCGTCGCGTTCGCGGTGTCGACGGCGGCGGTCACCCGGAAGGGGGCGAACTCGCTCGCGCCGACGGTCCCCACGAAGTAACTGCGCTGTGGGTACGCGGGCGCGACGAACTCGTCGGTGGCGACGCGGACGACGACGCCCGACACCTCGCCGCCGCCGACGTTGCCGAGGTTGCCCGCGATGGCGACCGTGCCGTCGTCGCGGACGGTGACGTTCAGTCCCGTGAGGTCGACCGCACCGCGGGCAGGCCGCACGTCGTAGACGGTCGCGGCCTCGCGTCGCTCGTCCGCCAGGTCGTACTCGGCGACGAAGCGGACGTCGCCGGCGGCCTCGACGTTCGCGAGGTCGACGGTGACGGTCGCGGCCTCGCCAGGCGACAGCGAGTCGGCGACGGCGACCCGGCCGATAGCCTCGACGACGGTGCCGTTGGCGTCCCGCGGGACGAGAACGACTCGCTCGATAGCGGCGTTGCCGAAGTTGGTCACGGTCACGTCGACGCGAGCGCCGTCGCTGGAGTCTTCGCCGCCCTCGCCGGTCGACGGCTGGAGTGCGCCGCCCCCACCGCCGCCGAGAATACCTGCGAGTCCTGCGGCGCCGCCGCCAGCGCCCGCCACGCCGCCGTCGCCGGTCGAGCGAGCGACGCGAACGCCCACGTCGGCGGCGAGTTCCTCGACGGAGACGGACTGCTCGGCGGTCACGCTGGCGCGCGTCCCGGCGGCGGTCGTGTAGTCGACGCGGACTGCAAGCGTCGCCTCACCCACCTCACTCGGGCGAACAGAGAGGTTCACCGTCTGACTCGCCCCCGCGTCGAGCGTGGCGATGGTGCGGCGAGTCCGCTCGCCGTCTGCTGGGTCGGCCGCCGAGACGGTGAGGTCGCGAAGCGCTGCGTTCGTCGGGTTCGAGACGGTCACTTCGACGCGCGAATCCGCGCCAGCGACGGCGCTGGGCGCGACGACCTCCACGAGCGGTGCGCCCTGTTCGACGACGAGCGAGAGCGGTCTGCTCGCAGACGCCGTCTCGTCGTCGCTGTCGGAGACAGTGGCGACGACGCGAAGGTCGTACGCGCCGGGATCAGCGATGGTGAGCGTGACGGGGACGGTCAGCGTCTCGCCCTGCGAGAGCGTACCGAGTCCCGTCGCCTCGCCGAGGACGGTGCCGTCAGCGTCGACGACGCGGACGCGGTCGAGATCGGCCGCGGAGGCGCTGCCGCCGGACAACCGGACGGTCGCCTCGACGGTGATGGGTGCGCCGGCGGTCGGCGTCGCGGGCGTGACAGTCGCGTCAGTGACGGCGACGCGGGCGTCGGGGACCGCGCCTGCGACGCCAACGAACGGGACGAGGACCGAGGTGACGAGGAGGAGGGCGACGAGGACTGTCGTTCCTCCACGGGCCGAACGAACGTTCAAGATAGCATACTTAGGAGTCGGAGCCGCAAATACCTTCGCCGGGGTGTAAGAATCGGAGCGCCGGCGGGCGTTCGCCGGACGACTACAGGTCGTACGTCTCGCCGTCGACCGCCAACGGCGCTTCGAACGCCTCCTCGGGCGGGTAGTAGTGCGCGAGGTGGACCAGTCGGGTCGTCTCGGCGTTCAGGTCGTCCGCGAACGCCAGCGCCCCCTCGCGAGTCATATGCTTTGTGCCGAAGGTGTACGGCGTGCCGTCGGGTCCCTCGTCTTTCCCGCCCAGCGGATGGTACTCACAGAAGCGCGCGGGGACGATACCGTCCGCGAGCAGCAAGTCCGGGTCCGCGAGGACGGTCCGCGAGTCTGCGGGCACGTCGTAACTGGTGTCGCCCGACAGCGACAGTTTCGCGCCCGTCTCGGGGTCGACCACGCACAGGCCGTAACAGACCAGCGGCGGGTGGTCGACGGGGACGAGCGTCACGTCGAGGCCGCACATCCGCACCGACTCGAACGGGGTCACGTCGTTGACGGTGACGCGGTCGAGGTAGTCGTACTTCGAGCGGATGGTGTCGGCGACGGACTCGCCGGTCACGGGGTCGACCTCGTCGGCGGCGTACACCGGGAGGTCGTCGAACAGGCGGTAGGCGTTGCCGAGGCCGTCGAGGTGGTCGAAGTGGATGTGCGAGACCACCGCGGCGTCGGGGAGGGGCACGTCGTGGTCGAGGAACTGCTGGCGGAAGTCGGGCGAGACGTCGATGAGGAGCGACTCGCCGGTACGCTCGTTCTCGACGTGAACCGAGAAGCGCGACCGCTCGATGCCGCGTTCGCGGGCCGCCTCGCAGGTGTCGCAGTCACAGCCGACGGTCGGCGTGCCGGTGGTGTCGCCGGTGCCGAGGAGCGTGACGCGCATTCGACGGACAGACGCAGAGCGGGGACTAAGCGGTGTCGGGAGTGGTCGACTGAGTGTGTCATCCGAAAGATATGTCGTTGCCGGCGGCATCCGGTTCGGAGTGGACGACGAGCACCCATCCACGCGGACGTTCGAGGTACTGTCCAACGAGGTCAGACTCCGGATAATCACGGCGTTGGGCGATGCGAGCGGACTGGATGGGTACGCGACGCTCGCGTTCTCGGAGATTCAGCGGGCCGCCGACATCGACGACAGCGGGCAACTCACCTACCACCTCGGGAAGTTGTGCGACAAGTTCGTCGAAGAGACGGACGGGGGATACAAACTCACGCTCGCCGGGATTCGGGCGTATCAGGCGATACTCGCGCTCCAAGGCGGTCCGACAGTCGAGGTCGACCCGGTCGAGGTCGACCGCTCTTGTGAGGAGTGTGGAGCAGGCCTCTTCGCGTGGTACACGGACGGCCGGGGGCACATCGGCTGCCGGGCGTGTGGGACTATCGACGTTCAGTATCCGGTCGAGGCGGCCCTAGTCGACCCCGAGAACCCCGAGAGCGTGACAGACGCACTCGACACCCGGATCCGTCGAGACCACAACGCGATGTTTCACGGCAGTTGTCCGTACTGCGGTGGTGCGACGGAGACGACGCTCAAAACCGAGTCCGACTACTGGGAGGCGGCGAACATGAACCCACAAGAACTCCTGATTCAGGCCGCGTGTACGCGGTGTTCGTGGTTCGTCATCGCGAACGCCGCCGCCGTCTTACGCACGATGGAACCCGTTCGGGCGTTCTACGCAGAGCGAGGCGTCGACATCTGGTCGGAACCGATCTGGACCGACGTCATCGACTGGGTCGTTGACGACGTAGAGCGAGACCCGATCCGAATCCACGGCCACCTCGCGTTCGACGGCGACCACCTGCGGGTCACGCTGTCTGAGACCTTCGAACTACTCGACCAACAGATCGTCGCGGACGCCTGATCCACTGGTGTGCAGGTCGGTACGATACGATCTCAGTGGTCGTGATCGTGGTCGTGATCGTGGTCGTGATCGTGGTCGTGATCGTGGTCGTGATCGTGACCCGCACCGTCGCCGACGACTTCCGCACCCTCGCCGTCGATCATGTCCATATTCTTGAGGTTGTCACGCTCCTCGAAGTCCTGCACGGCGTCCATGATGTCCTCCTGTGTGATGGACATCCGCTCTTCGGTGAGCGCCTCTAACACGGCTTCCCGGAGGACGAGACGGAGGTCGCTCCCGGTGAGGCCTTCGGTTCGATCGGCGACCTCGTCGGGGTCGAAGTCCGCGATCTCCATCTGCCGGGTGATGACGCGGAGGATGTCCGAGCGCATCTGCCGGTCGGGCTTGGGGAAGTTGACGATCTCGTCGAAGCGCCGCCACGCCGCGGCGTCGAGTTGGTCGGGGTGGTTCGTCGCCGAGATGAGCAACACCTCGTCGCGAACGAGCGACACCTCGTCGATGGACTTCAGCAGGGTGTTGACCGCGCGCTTGAGCGCGGCGTGTTCGTCGGATTTCCGGGTCTTGGCGACGGAGTCGAACTCGTCGATGAACAGGATACACGGCGCGAGGCGTTTGGCCACTTCGAACGTCTTCTCGACGTTCTTCGCCGTCTCCCCGAGGTACTGACTCGTCACCATCGACAGTTTCACCTCGACGAACGGGAGGCCGAGTTCGTGCGCGAGTGCGCGGGCAGCAGTCGTCTTCCCCGTGCCCGGCGGGCCGACGAACAGGAGTTTCCCGATCTCTCGGAGGCCGATGTTGGCGAGGTACTCGCGGTGCTCGATGGCCTTCATCAGTTTCCGGATCTCGCCCTCTTGGTCCGTGGTGAGCACCAGATCCTGCAGCGTCATCTCGATCTCCTCGGGCGCTTTCACTGTGACGAGATCGAGCATCTCGGCGTCTTCCTCCTCGTCGAAGTACTCGCCGAGGAGTGCGTCGATCCACACGCGGTCGGCGCGGACGGGACGGTTCTCCTCGCGCGCCTCGGCGTGGGTCACCGAGAAGTCGGCGTCGTCGGCTTCCTCTGCGATCTTCGCCAGGACGGGATTCTCGCGAAGGTCCTCGTCGTCGACGCGGTCGAGGAGCCACTCGGTCCCCATCTCCGGTTGCGACAGCGACACCTCACCGGAGAAGTCCTTTCGCTGGGTGAACAGGAGGTCCGAGATGGCCTCCCACGGTCGTTCGACGCCCGTGGCTGTCTTCGCGGTCGATTCGGTCACGTGGAGCGGGCGCTCCACGCCGCCGGGGCCCGCCTCGTCTTCGGGCGACTCGCTCCAGAAGACGCGACGGTATCGGGGCGGTAAATCGTCGGCGTCGAGGTCGCGGTCCTCGTTGTAGCGGTGGGCGGTCACGAGAAGCTCGACCACGTCCTCTGCCGGGTCACTCATCCCCGCGACGTTGCCCTCGGAGGCTGTTAAGCCCGTCGAAGCGTCCGAGCCGACGCGTGCGCTCCTCGCGCCGACGCGGCAACGCCGTGAAACGGGTGTCCGGTTCTCCCGGATTTATCACCACAGACCCGCGAGGGAGGTGTATGGCAACGCCCGTCATTGCGGCCGCGTATCGAACCCCGTTCGGCAGGCAAGGCGGCGTCTTCGCGGACGTCCGCAGCGAGGATCTGTCGACGGCTCTCATCGACCACATCCTCGACGAACACGACGTCGACCCCGACGCCGTCGACGACCTGATGTGGGGAGTCGCCCAACAGCGTGGCGAACAGGACAACAACGTCGCCCGCGTCATCGCCCTGCTCTCGGAGTTGGGCGAAGGGACACCCGCGACGACGATCAACCGCTGGTGTGCCTCCTCGATGCAGTCGATCATCTCAGCGAGCGACGCGGTCGCCGCGGGCAATCGCGACTGCATCATCGCGGGCGGCGTCGAGTCGATGTCGCGCGTCCCGATGGACGGCGACTCCTACCAGCACCTCCACCCCGAACTCTCCGAGCAGTACAACATCTTCCAGTTGCAGATGGGGATGACCGCCGAGAAGGTCGCCGAGGAGCACGAGGTGTCCCGCGAGGCTCAAGACGAGTTCGCCGTTCGCTCGCACCAGCGTGCGTCTGCGGCGACCGAATCCGGCCGCTTCGACGACGAAATCGTCCCCATCGAGACGGAGGAGGGCGTCGTCACCGAGGACGAGGGCATCCGCCACGACACCGACGTAGAAACGCTGGCGGGTCTGTCACCGGCGTTCACCGGCGACGGGAGCGTGACGGCCGGCAACTCCTCGCAGATCACCGACGGCGCGGCGGCGACGCTCGTCTGCTCGAAGGAGTTCGCGGACGAACACGGCCTCGACGTCCTCGCGGAGGTCGGCACGAACAACGTCGCGGGCGTCGACCCGACCGTGATGGGCATCGGGCCGGTCCCGGCCACCCGCGGCCTGTTGGAGCGTGCGGGCACGGACATCGACGACTACGGTCTGGTCGAGGTGAACGAGGCGTTCGCCTCCCAGTGTGAGTACACCCGCCGCGAACTCGGCATCGACGAGGACATCTACAACGTCAACGGCGGCGCAATCGCGCTTGGCCACCCGCTTGGGGCCTCCGGCGCGCGTCTCCCGGTGACGCTCATCCACGAGATGATCAAACGCGACGTCGACCGCGGCCTCGCGTCGCTGTGTGTCGGCTTCGGCCAAGGCGCGGCGATCGAGTTCAGTCGGTAACGACGCCCGGCACGCCGCTTTTTTCGGAGCCACCCGGCGATCGATCCGAGCCACACAGCCACACAGACCCGACACGGTTTAGGCCGAACCCCCGGAATCCCCATCAAATGATTTCGAGGCAGTACCTCCGCGAGCATCCGGAGGAGGTCCGCGAGGGCATCGAGCACAAGGGTGTCGACGTGGACCTCGACCGGATCCTCGAACTGGACGAGGAGTGGCGCGACCTGAAAGGCCGTGGCGACACGCTCCGACACGAGCGAAACGAGGTGTCGTCGAAGATCGGTCGCCTGAAACAGGAAGGCAAGGAGGAAGAGGCGCAGGAGGCCATCGACAAGAGCCAGGATCTGAAAGCCGAACTCCAGCAGATCGAGGCGCGCGCCGACGAACTGGAGGACGAACTCCACGATGCGATGTTGCACCTCCCGCAGGTCCCCGACGACGACGTGCCCGTCGGCGAGGATGAGTCGGAGAACGTCGAACGGCGTCGCGAGGGGTTCGACGACCTGCGCGCGGTGCCCGACGACGTGACTCCCCACTACGATCTGGGCGAGGACCTGGACATCCTCGACTTCGACCGCGGCGCGAAGGTGTCGGGTGGCGGCTTCTACTTCGCGAAAGGCGAGGGCGCGATGCTGGAGCACGCGCTGATCCAGTTTTTCCTCGAAGTCCACCGCGAGCAGGGGTACACCGACGTGTTCCCACCGATCCCCGTCAACTCGAAGTCGATGGAGGGGACCGGGCAGTTCCCGAAGTTCGTCGAGGACGCCTACCGCGTCGGCGACGAGAACGCCGACGACATCGACGACGACGACCTGTGGCTGTTGCCGACCGCCGAGGTGCCGGTCACGAACATGTACCGCGACGAAATCCTCCTCGACGACGACCTCCCGATCAAACACCAAGCGTACTCGCCGAACTTCCGCCGCGAGGCGGGCGAACACGGCACCGAGACTCGCGGCATCGTCCGCGTCCACCAGTTCAACAAGGTGGAACTGGTCAACTTCGTGCGCCCCGAGCACAGCGACGAGCGATTCGAGGCCCTCGTCGAGGAGGCCGAGGAGGTGCTGAAGCGGCTGAATCTTCCGTACCGCATCCTCGAGATGTGTACCGGCGACCTGGGCTTCACGCAGGCGAAAAAGTACGACATCGAGGTGTGGGCGCCCGGCGACGACATGGAAGACGGCCCCGAACAGGGCGGTCGCTGGCTTGAGGTGTCGTCGGTGTCGAACTTCCGCGACTTCCAAGCGCGGCGCGCGGGCCTGCGCTTCCGCCCCGAGCGTCACGAGTCGGCGGAGTACCTCCACACGCTCAACGGGTCGGGCGTCGCCGTCCCGCGCGTCGTCGTCGCCATCCTCGAGTACTACCAGAACGACGACGGCACCGTCGACGTGCCCGAACCGCTCCAGCCGTATATGGGCGGCCGCGAAGTGATCGAGGGCAGCGAGAAGGTCGGCGAGAGCGCCGTCGGCGCCGGCGAGAAGGAGTAGGCGAGTCGGCGACCGGGCCCTCAGTCCGTGTACGTCTGCAGAGCCGTGAGCGCATCGTCGGCGTCGACCCGAAACACGTCGACGAAGCCGAACAGTTCCTCGCCCGTCTCTGCGAGCAGTCGTCCGCGAGCGACAATCTCAGTCAGATCACCCTCGTCGTGGCCGGTATCGTCCTCACCGTCCGCGGGGACGTACACCGCGTCGACGGCGTGTTCGGTGTCGGTTCGGGGTCGTTCCTCGCGCATAAACCGGACGAACGTCTCCCGGCCCGAGAGCGTCTGGTCGGGTCGCTCGTGGACGAACTCGGGCGCAAGGAGCGCCGCGAGGTCGTCGTACGCGGCGGCGTCGATGTGCCGGTAGTACGCCCGGACGACCGACTCGTGTGTCACGGATCGATCCGCGTCGGCGACGAGCATCAATCGGTCGGCGGGGGCGGTCGGCCACTCCGAGGCGCTTATTCGCCCGCGTCGACATCGCTCGGTGTGGACCTGCACGTCCGGTACGAGGGCGACGACGACCCCGCCAAGTGTACGGCGAAGAAACTCGAACGCTTCGAGTTGGCCGAGTTGCACCGCTCGGACGCGGCGACACCGTACGGGGTCGTGCTCAACCCTCACGCCGAGCGTGCGCTCTCGCCCGCCGACGTCGACACGAACACGCTCGTCGCCCTCGACTGCTCGTGGGAGTCGGCGGGGGAGGCGCGCTTCTCACTGCCGGGCGAACACCGCGCGCTCCCGTATCTCGTCGCCGCCAACCCTGTGAACTTCGGTCGCCCGATGCAGTTGACGACCGTCGAGGCGTTCGCCGCCGCCCTCCACATCCTCGGCGAACCGGATCACGCAGAGCGCATCCTCGCGAAGTTCACGTGGGGCGAGACGTTCCTCGAACTCAACGAGGAGCCGTTGCGTCGCTACAGCGAGTGTGCCGACTCCTCGGAGGTTGTCGCCATCCAGCAAGAGTACCTCGACCGCTGAGCGAGGGGTCGCAGTCTCGCAGTTAACGCCTACTCCGCGAGGATCGCACCCACCGCGCCAGCGACGGCGGATTCGAGCGCGAACAGTACGGTCAGCACGACGCCGAGGACGAGGACGCCCGCGCCGCCGAGCAAGCCGCCCAACGGGCCGCCACCCGCGAGGCCGATGACGCTGCCGAACAGCGCCAGCAACACGCTGAACGCGACGCCCGTCACCGACCCCGCGAGCAGGCCGTGGTACGCGCCGTTGCCGAGGCCCCCGCCGGCGATGTAGCCCGCGACTGCGCCGCCGATGATCCCCGCACCGATCTGTCCAATGATGGGGATGGCGGTTCCGAACGTCGCGATGACGAGGAAGACGACCGCTCCCCACGCGACCGCACGCCAGTTTGTCATACCCGAGAGAACGACAGCCGCCGGTATTTACCTGTCGTCGGAGTCGAACGCGGCCGCCCCGTCGATGAAGCGGCCGTCGTGGTCGTCGTCACTGTCGCCATCGTCGCTCCCGGCATCTGCGGGCCCATCGTCACCCTGCACCGCGTACTCCGGGAGGTCGGCGGCGTCGACGTCGCCAGCGAGGACATCGTCGGGGTCGATGCCCGCGAGGCCGTCCGGGTCGGCGTCTTCCACAGCGGTGGCGTCTTCATCGGAGTCTGCGCCGTCGTCGGCGTCGGCGCTCTCGTCCGATGCTACAGCAGTCGCGTCCTCCTCGTCGGCCGCGTCGCGTGCGGCCGCGAGTTGGTCGGTCGTCGGGACGAACAGCCGATCAGTCTCGGGATCGTACGGTCCGTCGGGGACGCCCTCGCGTGCCTCCGCGCGGAGGCCGTCGGCCGCTTCCGGGGCAGGGTCGGGCGCGTCGGCGGCGTTCGCGCGGACGCGGTCGGGTTCGACGCCGCGGATCGACGCCCAGTCAGCGGGGTCGAGACCGGCGAGGTTGACGGCCCACGCGTCCATCGCCGCCGCGGGCGACGCCCCCGACTCCAAGAGGCCGACCAGCGAGCGCAGCGTCCGCGTCTCTGCCTCCCGCCACCACGACGGCTTCTCGACGTGGACGGGGTAGAAGAACGGCGTGTCGCTGGCGTCCGCGAGCGACCGCGGGAACGAGACGGTGCGGTCGTGGACCTCCTGAAACACCGTCATGTTGACCGCGGCGACCGCCGCGAGGAGGTCCGCGTCCATCTCGTAGCCGGCGGCCTCCAGTTCCGCCCGGAGGTCGGCGAAGGCGAACGCGAACCACGCCGAGGACGCGTCGTCGGTGAGCAGGTGGTTCGGGGTGTCGTCGTTGCGGGCGCGGCGGTACTGGTCGGCGATCCGACCTTGGATGGCGTCGTGAAGGACGCGCAGGCCGATGCGAACGTCGTCGACCGAGAAGTCGGTGCGCTGTGCGACCTCCTCGACGTACGCGTCCGGGACCGCCGGCCGATGCATACAGCCAGGGTGTTCGGACGCGGGTAAAACGGTTCGTGTTCTCCAGGTCGATGCCCGCCGGCTACAGCGATTCCGCGACGTCCTCGGCGAAGTACGTGAGGATCAGATCCGCGCCCGCACGCTTCATCGACAGCAGCGACTCTTTCGCGGTCGCCTCCAAGTCTAGCCATCCGCGGTCGGCGGCAGCGTGCAACATCGCGTACTCGCCGCTGACGTTGTAGGCGGCCACCGGCAGGTCGAACCCCTCGCGCACGTCGCGGACGATGTCGAGGTACGGCAAGCCGGGCTTCACCATCAACACGTCCGCGCCCTCGTCGGCGTCAAGGCGGGCTTCCCGCATCGCCTCCCGGCGGTTGGCGGGGTCCATCTGGTAGTGGCGGCGGTCGCCGAACGCGGGCGCACCGTCGGCGGCGTCGCGGAACGGGCCATAGAACGACGACTCGTACTTGACCGCGTAGCTCATAATCGGCACCTCGTCGAAGCCGGCGTCGTCCAGTCCTTCGCGGATGGCCCCGACCATCCCATCGGTCATCGAGGAGGGCGCGACCATATCCGCGCCCGCCTCGGCGTGGGAGACGGCCGTCTGCGAGAGGAGGTCGAGCGTCTCGTCGTTCTTCACGGTCAGCGTCGGATCCTCGGCGGCAGCGTCCTCGACGATGCCGCAGTGGCCGTGGTCGGTGTACTCACACAAGCAGACGTCGGTGATGACGTACGCGTCCGTCTCCGCGGTGATGTCGCGCACCGCCCGCTGGACGACGCCGTCTTCGGCGTAGGCGCGAGAACCGACGGCGTCTTTCTCTTCGGGGATGCCGAACACCATCACCGCCTCGACGCCCGTGGCGAGAACTTCCTCGACGCGGTCGACGGCCTCGTCGACGGGGACGCGGTCGTGACCGGGCATCGACTCGATGGGGACGCGGTCGTCGGCCGTCGCGTCGACGAATACCGGCGCGATGAGGTCCGACGCCGACAGCGTCGTCTCGGAGACGAGCGGCCGAACCCCGTCGGTGCGGAGGCGACGCGGGCGGTCGGTGGGGTACATACCGAGACGGTCAGCCCGCGTGAGAGGTAAACCCGACGCTCCGGCCGTCCGCGGCGCACGACGCTCCGCGTCACTCGACACCGGATGACACAAGCCATATATCGGGCGACTGGCTACGCCTCGCCAGTGACGCTCTCGCCCCTGCAGGTCACCGCGGCGATGCCCGAGTGGTTGAAGTCGCTCCTCGACTCGGAGTACGCCCTCCTCGTGCTGTTCGCCGTGTTCGTGCTCGAAGGGGCAATGCTGATGTACTTCATGCCGAGCGAACTCATCGTCCCGGGGTCGCTCATCCTCGTCGGCCACTCGCCAGACACCGTCGTCGCGGTCATCGGCGTCGCCGTCCTCGGTGCGACCGTCGGGCAGGTGGCGCTGTTCACCGTCGCTCAGCGTGGCGGCCGCGAGTGGTTACTCCAGAAGCGGTGGTTCCGCGTGAGCGAGGACAGCCTCGACCGCTTCGACGGCTGGTTCGACCGCTGGGGGCCAGTCGTCGTCCCCGTCTCCAACTCGCTGCTGTTCACGCGGGGGATGTTGACGGTGCCCGCGGGCCTCGCGGAGATGGATACCAAGCGGTTCGTCGTGCTGTCTGCACTGGGGACGCTCGTGTTCGAGTCGGCGCTGGCGGCGCTGTACGTGTTCGGCGTCGACCTGTTGTGGTAGCGCGGTCGGGAACGGTGGAGGGCGAGAGGTAGTCGGAGGACTCAGGCGTCGGGGTCGGTCTGCGTCACGTCCACCTTCTCTCGAATGGCTTCGAGACTCTCGCTTTCGGCGAGTTCCTCGATCCGTTCGCGGAAGTGCGACTCACACAGACCCACAGAGACGCCGCGGCGTTCGGCGGCGTAGGCCGCCTCGCGGTCGCAGTAGTGACACTGCATACACCCGCACAGGGGCCCGATCGTAGTTAACTCCGCGCCTCCGGCAAGCGGTCGCTGACCGTCGCCCAACGGTCGGCGTCGAGGCCGTCGACGCCCAGTTGCTCGCCGTGGGCGTCGGTGCCGCCCGTGAGGAGGAGGTCGTGGTCGGCCGCCAGCGACTCGATACGCTCGTCGTCGGGTGTGATCGCGTCGGCGTACGGGTAGAACCGTTCGACGGCGTCCAGATCGTACTCGACGCACAGCGAGAGGGCCGCCTCGGGGTCGTCGTACCGGTACGGGTGGGCGAGGCCGACGACGGCGCAGGCGTCGTGCAGGAGGTCGACCCCGCGGTCGACCGGCGTCACGTCGCGACGCACGTAGCAGGGGCCGTCGTTGCCGATGAGGTGGTCGAACGCGTCTTGGTAGTCGTAGTCGGCGTCGCTCTCGTGGATGGCGCGGGCGATGTGCGGGCGGCCCAGTCCCTCGCGGGGTTCGAGGGCGAGGTCGACGCCCACCTCCGCCTCGACGTTCTCGATGATTCGCCGCCCGCGGTCGATGCGGTTCTGCTGGAGTCGGTCGCACTCCGCGCGGAGTGCGTCGTCGTCGCCGACGCCGTAGCCGAGGAGGTCGACCCGTTCGCCGTCGGAACCGGTGTCGACACGGAGTTCGATGCCGCGAACGACCGTCAGGCCGTCGCGGTCGACGACCGGCGCGTCAAGGTCGGGGTGGATCCGGTCGTGGTCGGTGACGGCGACGGCGTCGAGGTCGGCCCGGCGCGCGGCGGCGACGAGGCCCTCGAGCGTCAGGGTGCCGTCCGAGACCGTCGTGTGCGCGTGGAGGTCCGCGGTGATCATACTCGTGACCGGGCGGCCCGTCTCAAAGGGGATTCCGGTCGGTGCGTGACGACCGTGGGCGACCGAGGCCGAACGTGGGCGAGAGCGACGGGTCGAAATCGAGCGATGAAAGGGCATAATAATACGTTAAAGACTACGGTTCTCACGAAGGTAGTACATAGAAAATCATTACATACATCGAAGTCATCCTCTCTGTTGATGCGCCTGAACGGCACGGAAGACAAGCTAGCGGCCCACGAGTACCCCGCGACGAGCGGCGAACTCATCGACGCGTACGGCGACACCCGTATCGAACTGCAGGACGGCAGCGAGACGCTCGGATCCGTACTCGGTCGCCTCGGTTCCGAGACGTTCCACTCCGTCGACGACGTGTGGATGACGCTGTGGGGCGGGGTCGGCCACGAAGCAGTCGGCCGCCGCTTCTACAGCGACCGTGACGCGCCGAGCGTCGGGGAAGACGGCCCAGACCCCGTCTCGTTCTGACGACGACCGGCGACTCGCCATCGCCAGTCACTCTCTCCGGAATCCCGGCTCAGTCACCGTCTCTGGAGAGTCAAAATCCGCTTTTACACCCACTCCAGCGCCGCGTCCAAATCCAGCGGAACGCGGCCTTTGCTGTACGCCTCGGTGCGGCCGTCGGGGCGCGACCGGAACACCACGGCCGGGCGGTGGCCCACCTCGGGGCGTTCACCGCGGACGGCGAACCAGTCGTCGTCGGGGAACGACGAGCAGTCGACGAACAGCGTGACGCCGCCGCCGTGCGCCTCTAGTTGTCCGCTCGTCTTCGTCTGGACGGTGTCGCGCACGGCCGCCGACGGCGTCCCTGCCGAGCGTTTGTTCGGCGTGACCGGGCGCGTCACCTCCACGAGCGTCGAGGTGCCGTCGGCGCGCGTCGCGCGGAAGTCGATGACGTGGTCGGTCGACACCTCGATTTCGGGTTCGATGTCGTAGCCGGCGTTCACGAGGAGGCGGGCCACGTCGAATTCGCCCATCGTCGCGGTCATCCGCGTCAGGTCGAGGTACTCGGAGGTGCCGAGTTTGCTCGCCATCTCCTCGCGGTCGTCGTCGAGGATACCCGTCGCGAGGAACTGCTCGTAGAACCCTAGCGCGTCGAAGCGCTCGGCGTCAGGGAAGCCCGCGCTGTGCTCGCGGAAGAACTCTCGCGTCGTCTCCGCGCCGTCTTTCGAGCAGAGGACGGGCAGGAAGAACCACGCGAGGTGCGGAAAGTCCTCCAGCCACGGTTCGTCCTCGTACAACACCGCGGTCAGTTCTTGCTCCGCCCAACGCGTGACCGGAAACGGCACGTCCGCGAGGGCATACTTCTCCGTCCGCCACAGCGCGGAGGGCGTCTCGGTGTTACCGATCCAGTACGCGCCGGGGCCGCCGCCGACGCCAGTGGGGCCCTGTCCGTTCTCGGTCCAGCAGAACAGCGCGAGACTCCCGTCGTCCATGTCGAACCGCCGGGCTTCGTAGCCGTCGGGCGGCGCGAACCACGAGTCGCGTTCGGTCGCCCCGAGGTTGGAGTCGAGCGGTCGGTAGAGGTCGTCGTGGACGCGTGAGGGCGACCACGATCCGGGGGCGTACCGGAAGCGAAGGGGACGTGCCACACCCGATATCTGCCGGCGTCCGGTTTCAACCCACCGCTCGGGGCCGAGTTTCTTTCACGCGAACGTAACTGTGACTGACCGATACGTATATTACACATAATTTGTTACGTTATGACGTACCATGGGATTGGGTAGCTACGATGACGACGAACACGAACGGCGTGAGAAGAAAACTCGGATCGAGAGCGACTTCGCAGAGGAACGGAACGAGTATCGCGGCCGCGTAACGTACGACTCCGGTGACTCCACAGAAGCACTCCTCGATCAGTTCAAGTCAATCAAAGGCGAGTAGCCACCCGCCCGCCTCTTCAGCCGTCACAGCCACACCGTCGCGAGCGGCGCGTCTGCGCCGTCCTCGCGGCGATCCGTCACCACGTCGCTGGCGTGTCGACGACTCACCGCTCCGCCGCGAGCGACAGTGCAATCGCTGCCCCCGAGACGACGGTGACGGCGACGACGTGTCCCAGCATCGCCACCAGCAACACCGGCCGGTCCGTGATGAACGGCACCAGCGCGAGTTGTGCGAACGCGAACACGACGTTGAGTGCGTCGAGTCGGCGGAACCGGAGCGCCGTCCCCGGCCCCACCGTCAGGCGGAGTTCGCGGTACAGCGAGACGACCGCGGTCCACCACGAGGTGCCGATTCGGTAACAGAGGTCCCAAAGCACCAACAGCGCGAAGAACACCACCGGCGTCGGCGGCGACGCACCAAAGAGGTCTGTCACGAGTGGTTCCTCGGCGACCGCGACCGGGAACGGGAGCAGTTGCGCCGCCGGCGCGGGCCCGCCGACCGTCGCGGGGTCGGTGACGAACAGGTGGGTGACGACGGCGATGAACGCGAGGACGGCGAGCACCACCTCGATGCTCGACCCGAACAGGAGCCGATAGTACGTCTCCGAGACGTCGAGCGTGCGGTTCGACTCGCCCAGTTTCAACATTAGGTAACTTCCGACGGCGGCGACGCCGACGGCGGCAGTGCCCGCGGGGACCGCGTTCCAGAGGTCGTACGCCCACGCCAACAGCAGGAGACCCGTCTCGAAGATGAGTAACTGGAGCGCGATAGCGGCCGTCTCCGAGAGACGCACCCCTGGCAACGCGCCGACGATGCTCTCGTACACCCACGCCTCACCGAACACCGCCGGGCGCGTCGCCGGAGGGGCGTCTGCGTCCGTTGGTTCGGACGACTCGGCGGCCTCAGCAGTCGCGGAGGGTGAGCCAGCCCCGTTGCCCTCCGGGCCGGTCACGTGGACACCCCGGACTCGGCCTCGCCGTCGTCCGTGGGTTTGTGATTGTCGCCCTCAGGGTGTTCCGGTGGGCCGGTCCGACTTCGCCACGCGTCGAGCGCCGCCGCCAACGCCTCGTCGAACGGCGTCAACTCGACAGGGACGTGGTCGCGGATGGCGTCGTCGCGAACGACGACCGGCGTCCGCAGGCCGTCGACGAGGGGGTCGACGACGCCCGCGGGCACGTCGGTGACGAGTCGAACCCACCGCGAGGAGAGTCGCGGCGTGAGCACGGGCACGGGAATCACGTACAGGCGACCGCCCATCGCCTCGCGGGTTCGTCGCAACATCTCCTCGTAGGTGAGGACGTCCGGGCCGCCGATATCGTAGGTTTCCCCTGCAGTCTCCGGAGCGTCGAGGACGCCGACGAGGTACGCGATGACGTCGTCGACGTAGATTGGCTGTGACTCCGTGCGGACCCACCGCGGCGTGACCATCACGGGGAGGCGAGCGGCGAGTTGGCGAACAATCTCGAAACTCACGGAGCCGTCGCCGACGATGATCGCCGCACGCAACGTCGTGAGTTCGTACGCGCCCTCCCCGAGGATCTGTCCCACCTCGCGGCGCGATCGGAGGTGTTCTGAGAGTTCGACCTCGTCCTCGTCGCCGAGGCCACCGAGATACACCACGCGGTCGAGGCCGCCCTCGTCGGCCGCGTCGCGGAACGCCGTCGCCACGCGGCGATCCATCTCCGCGAAGTCGTCGCCCTCGCCCATCGAGTGGATGAGGTAGTACGCAGCGTCGACGTCCAGAGCGGCGAGCCACCGGCCCAACGGCTGTGCCGTCGTCTCGCCGGGACCGGTCGTGAGGCGAACGCGCTCGGGGTCGAGCAGGTCGCCTTCGAGGACGCGCACGTCGTCGGGGGCGTCGTAGCGGTCGGCGTCGCGGACGAGTGCGACCACTTCGTGACCCGCCGCACGCAGGGCGGGCACGAGGCGACGACCGACGAAGCCGGTCGCGCCGGTCACGAGGACACGCATACAGACCGCTTCCACCCGTGAGCCGATAACGTTGGTCCCGGAACGGCCAGCGCCGTCAGTCACTGCCCGGCTGTCACGCCCGGACACGAGTCAGTCGTCCCACTCGTCTGTCGGCGGTGCGCCACGCGTCTCCTCGACGCTCGTGGCGTCGGGCGCGTCCGTCACCGACTCGCCGGGGCCGCCCGCGGCCGCCCGCCACTCGGTGTCGGCGGCGCTCACCCACGAGTCCGCCGCGAGGACGCGTTCGCGTTCGCGCTCGTAGCGGTCGTCGTTCACCGCACCCGTCCCCGGCGCGCTGGCGGCGGCGGCGGCGACGAACGCCGCGCGGTCTTCGGGCGTCGACTCGCCAGCGACGAGGCGAGCGACCGCGCCACCGAGGCCGTCTGGGTCGGGATGGAGGAACACCGTCGACCCGAGCGCCCCCTGTCCGAGCGGTGGCGGTGGGAGGTCTGCGGGCACCGTGTCGTCGCGGAGTCGTTCGCCGGATTCGCCGTGGACGCGTTCGACGCGTTCGCACTCGGTGTCGGCGTCGAGTTCGAGGTTGTGCCCCGGATACGTCCGACAGCGCTCGGGGTAGCGGTCGGTGTCGTGAATGCGACACCGGAGCGTGTCGGGGTCGAGGAACCCGCAGGCGTCCAACCAGACGCGGTCGCCGCCGAACGGCGCGACGGGTTTGGTCGACTTGCGGAGGCCAACGAGGAACGCGGGGCGGTCGCCGATGGCGGCCACGTCGTGGCCGTCGATTCGCGTGGTGCGCTCGCCGTCGGCCGCGAACAGGCGCGGCACGAGGGCGTCGCCGAGGCCGTCGTCGACGAACGCGCGAATCTCGTCGCGTGAGAGGGGGACGAGGTGGTACGTGTCGTCGAGCGCGCGGTAGCGGCCCTCACGCTCGCGGTCGTCGGGCGCGCCGAGCGGTCGCCAGTCGAGACAGCAGCCAGCACAGCCCTCGCAGTTCACCTCCATGTGTCACGGAGAGACACGGTGTGGGCGCAAGAAGGTGTCCCCGAGTAGAGCGATCCGACGCACGATAGACGCACACGCGAATGCGTAGACGGAGGCTCGGACTTATCCCCACCGCGGTCCGACCCCGGATATGGGCAAACAGCGGTGTGACGGCTGCACTCGTCGCGTTCGTCTCGGCGGCGGTATCAGCGACCTCTGGTCGTTCGAGACGGGGAGTACCGACGGCCTGACGCTGGAGTTGGCCGACGGCTCGGAGTTCTTCCTCTGTTACGACTGCATCGACGCCCTCCCGGACGACGAGGAGGTGCGCCGCGAACACGTCGAGTCGCTTCCCGACCACGACGAGTAGCGGCGTGAGCGCCGGCGGTGACCCACTCGGTCGCCATCGTGTACCCATCCGACACGCTTACGCCGAGTCGCCAGTTCCATTCGACAACTACTGTGGACCCTTCCCGGATCGTCTCCGAGTTTCCCGCGCCCTCCTATCGCGGCACGCAAGAGCAGGCGCTGCAGGACATCACCGACGCGTTCGCCGCCGGCAATCGTGTCGTCCTCGTGCGCGCACCGACCGGGAGTGGCAAGTCGCTGCTCGCGCGGTCCATCGCGGGCGCGGCCCGAACCGTCGAGGAGGCGAGTCCCTCGCAGGCGACCGGCGCGTACTACACCACCCCGCAGGTGTCGCAACTCGACGACGTCGCCGAGGACGACTTACTCGACGACCTGAACGTCATCCGGGGGAAGTCCAACTACACCTGCATCCTCCCCGGCGAGGAGGACACGCCCGTCAACCGCGCGCCCTGCGCCCGCCAGCGCGGCTACGACTGCTCGGTGAAACACCGCTGTCCGTACTACTCCGACCGGGCTATCGCGTCGAACCGCCCTATCGCGGCGATGACGCTGGCGTACTTCATGCAGACGGCTGGCTCCGACGTGTTCCGGAAACGGGACGTCGTCGTCGTCGACGAGGCGCACGGCCTCGCGGAGTGGGCGGAGATGTACGCGACCATCGAACTGTCGCCGCAGACGGTACCCGTGTGGGAGGATATCGGCGTCCCGGACGTGCACAACCACGAAGTTGGGCCCGTCGAACGCACCGCCCGGTTCGCGGACGCCCTCCTCGGCGTCTGTTCGACCGCGAAAGACGACCTGCTTGCGGTCGGCGACCTCACGCCCGAGGAGGCGGCCCGTCGCGACCGCCTCCAGGAACTCATCTCCGAGTTGAAGTGGTTCTTGGAGGACTACCGCGACACCGACTCCGCGACGACGTGGGTCGTCGACCAACCCGACGGCGAGGGCGGCACGCTCACGATCAAACCGCTCGACCCCGAGAAGTACCTGAAACACACCGTCTGGGACCGTGGAAACCGCTTCGCACTGCTGTCGGCGACCATCCTCTCGAAGGAGTCGTTCTGCCGCGGCGTCGGTCTCGACCCCTCGGAGGTCGCTCTTGTCGACGTCGAGCACACGTTCCCGGTCGAGAACCGCCCGCTGTACGACGTGACGCAGGGGAAGATGACGTACGAACACCGCGACGAGACAATCCCGAAGGTCGCTCGCCTCTGCCTCCGCTTGATGGCCCAGCATCCCGACGAGAAGGGTCTGGTCCACGCCCACAGTTACGCTATCGCCCGGCAGTTGACCGAGAAGTTCGGGGAGTTCGGCGTCGGCGCGCGGGTGCGGAGCCACGACAGCGACGACCGTGACGCCCAACTGGAGGCGTGGAAGGCCAGCGACGACCCCGAACTGTTCGTCTCGGTGAAGATGGAGGAGGCGCTGGACCTGAAAGGAGATCTGTGTCGCTGGCAGGTGCTGTGTAAGGCGCCGTACCTCAACACCGGCGACTCCCGCGTCGCCGCGCGCCTGGAGGACGGCCAGTGGGCGTGGTACCATCGCGCGGCCCTCCGGACCGTCATCCAAGCGTGCGGTCGCGTCGTCCGCGCGCCCGACGACCACGGCGCGACGTACCTCGCGGACTCCAGTCTCCTCGACTTGTTCGACCGCGCCGAGGCCGACACGCCGTCGTGGTTCCGCGAACAGATCGACCGGATGACAACCCCCGACCTCCCCGAGTTCGACCCCACCGCCGCGATGGCGGGGATGGACGCCGACCCGGGCCCGTCGTCGGGTGCCGGTCACGGCATCGGACGCGGGCGGTCGAGCGGAGCGGGTGGGTCCAGTGGGGCAGGCGGAGCGAGCGGCAGAGCCAGCGGCGGGAGCGGATCCAGCCGATCTGGTGGGTCGAGCGGGTCGAACCGCTCGACGGGCGGCGGCGCGTCCGCCGCCGGACGCGACGACGACGATGATGACCCGATGGCCGACCATCCGCTGTCGGACGTGTGGGGCGAGTAGACACACGTACGGCAAGCAGATTCAGCATACGTCCTTATATGCCGTGAGCCGACGGCCTCGAATCGCGCCGACCTTAGTGACATATAATCTCACGAAGGATTATGTATCCCCTTGCAGATAAGGAGAGTATGACAACCCACGGCGTCGACACGGCCCTGACGCTGTTCGCTGCCGGAACGCTCACCCGAACACAGGCGGCCAAGAAGGCCGGCGTCGACCTCGACCGGTTCGACGAACTCTGTGAGAAGCGCGGCATCACCACGACGCACTCGCCGCTTGACCCGAGCGGTCCCTCCCACGTCAACGCGGACTAAGTACGTCCGTCGTTCTCCCGAACTCGACCCAACTGAGCCGTCGCTACCTACTCAGTCGGGCAGAGAGCACCCACTGGCGTACTGGTAGGTCGGAAAAGCGACGGCTGAATGCTTGTTCTTGGCTCTGTTGAAATCCTCAAAGTCTGATAAGAACACCGTATCAGATACAGCGGGTGTAGCAAGCGAATCACTGTTTTTGATTTCATCGATGAATGACTTAATTAGTCGATCGACATGTGCTGCTTAATTATCGGCGGACAGTTCGTCCCTTTTGACGAGGAGAACTACCGCCATAACCGCTGCGAATATCGTGTGTGACAGTCTCAGAGTGCTGGTATCAACAACATCGGAAAACCGAATTAACGCGATTGCGAAGGCGGCAGTGTATAGAAAACACGGAACAATGACATAAACCGTGAGCGCTCTGCTCCGCTCCATAAAAATCCAATTTCTCCGAGAAAAATATATCCATCGAAGGTGTGTCGTCTCACTGTATCTAACACGGGTTCTCCGCTGGTCGCAGTTTTACAGAGGTACAAGTCTGGAAAGCGCCGGAAAATACGTGCTACGAATATCGTAGACGCATCACTGCTGTTTGCTTATTGTGCAATGTACTGCCCGCTCGGTGATAGTGCGTTCAGCATCTTTTTCTCTCCCGGGCGAGGCAAGGCGTTCGATGCCCTCCATCATTGACAAGACAGTGTTCAGTGAGCCATCTGGTCAGCCGATTGGAGCAATCCAACTCTGTGCGGCCTTGATCTTCTCGGGGATATACGGATACGCTATGTTCGTCGAGAATGCCACACTTGGCAGCTGGCTCCTGTTTATGATAGCAGGAAGCGCCTTGTCTGGAATCGCTGAATCCCTTCCGAAAAACAGACGGCAGGCCGCTGGTGTCCTGCGTCTCACAGGAATCTTCGTACTGCTGTGTCTGATCGTGGCCGTCTTCTTCGTGCCCGAATTCGTCAGCCAGTAACCGGAGAGGTTTCTTCGGATCTACTGGGTCTTGTCGGTCTTGTTCTCCTAACCGAACTGCTGCATACAGCCTCTGTATCTACCACTGGCCGCTACCGACAATGGTGGCTCAACAGTAGGCGACTCGCACTGTGTATTCAGCAGGCTCGCTGGAATCTATCACTGATCGAGGCTTTCAACAGAGCCTTACTCTTCTGTTTCGTCGTCCATCTCCGACGGCACCACGTACAGACCCACGTCCGTCTTCACCACGTCGACGGTGGCGGCGTCCTCGGCGACGCCTGGCGGCCGCGGGATGGTCACCGCCTCGTACGTCTCAGGGTCGAGCACCTGCACGGCGTTGTCGTCCTCGACGGTGACGACGGTCGTCTCGACGGCGTCGTCGGCCTCGCCCACCTTCTCGGCGTCGGGTGTCTCACCCTCCTCGAAGCGGGCTTCGTACGGTTCACCCGTCGCCATCCGGACACCTTTCAGGTTCCCGCGAACCGACCGCACCAGCACCGGCCCCTCGTCGTCCGCAGGGTCGATGATGTCGCCTGGCCGGAACTTCGGCAGACGCACCGCGAACGTGACGCGGTACACCTCGTTGCCGTCGCCGTCCTCGGTGACGAGCGTCGGTGCCTCGGAGTAGGAACCGCCGAGTTCTTCGGTGATCTGTGTGGCGACTGCCTTCCCGAGTTTGTTCGTCGAGAGTTTCACGTCCTTGCCCTCGGGTTGGTCGATGACCTCGGTGACGAACGACTCGCGGTCGCCGTCGGCCTCGCGTTCGGCCACGAGCGACTCGGCGATTTCGACGGCCTTCGACTGCTCTGTGGAGTCGGGAACGCGGTCGACGCCGCGGATCTGGACCTCTGCAGCGTAACTCCCGCCGGAGATGCGGCCACAGCGGTCGCAGGTCCCGCGACTGATCTTGACGGGCACGACAACCTCCTCTTCGACGTGGATGCCGCGGACGACGCCCGCGAACGTGCAGTGCATTCGGATCGTGTTCTGGTCGACCTGTTCGGGGTCGACGCCCCACTGGACCTGTTCGGCCTTGAGGTGGACCGCGAGTTCCTCCGACACCTCGTCGACGGCGACGTCGGTGTAGTCGCGCGCGCCGACGTCGACCCAGCGGTTGCCGCGGTGGACCGCGCCACAATGTGAACAGACGGTCACCTCGACGCGGTCGGGCGCGTCGACCAACTCGAAGTCCTCGAAGTAACAGGCGTCACAGAGCACGCGGTCGCGTTCACGTGGCTCGCCAGGGAGCGGTTCCTCCCGCTCTGGAACCGGGTCGCCACAGCGCGGGCAGAACTCCCGCCGGTCGCGTGTCTCACTCATTCGCCTCCGAGTAGTCGACAGAGCGGGTTAAGCGCCGCGACTGGCTCTCGACGCGGTTCAGCGGTGTGCTCCCACCGCCTCACCGCCACGCTCATCCGCCCACTCCCCATCGGCCCCGGTATGCGCTACGACAGGGACGACGCCGGACACCGGCGGATCGCGACGCTCGACATCGAGACGACCCACTACAAGCCCACGCAGGGCGAGACGGTGTCTATCGGTGTCGGCGTCCACGAGCGAGCGAATCCGCTCTCGGCGGCGACGCTCGACCTGTTTCACCGGCGGGGGGCAGACGACGAGGCCACGCTCATCGGCGACGCACTCGCGCGACTGGAAGAGTACGAGGCAGACTACCTCGTCACGTTCAACGGCCGCGGCTTCGACTTCGACTTCTTGGCTGGTCGCCTCGACGCCCTCGGCGCGCAGCGACGCTCGCCCGCCATCGACACCGCCGAGACGCACCTCGACTTATTCCACGACGACCGGAAGGACCTCGCAGACGAACGCGGCGAGAAGTGGCCCAGTCTCGAGGAGTCGCTGGCCGCCTACGGCGACCACCCGAAGCAGACGACGTGGCGCGGCGAACCGCTCGACAACGCGCGGTTCGGAGACGAACTCGGCCCTGCCTACCTCGACGCCGTCCAGTCTGGCGATTCCTCGCGTGCCGCGTTGCTCCGAGCGACGATTACCGAGTACCTGACGGGAGACCTCCGCGCGAATCTCTGGCTGTACTACTACGACATCGGCGCACTCGAACCACAGTTGTAGGCCGGTCGTCGCCGCGGCCGTCGCTCAGTCGGAGAACTCGGCCTCGGTGTCCGGGTCGACCAACGCGCTGTCGGTCGCCGCGCCGTCGCCCTCCGTCGTCGCTTCGCCGTCGAGAATCTCGTCGACGGAGTCGAGTCCGAGCAGTTCGCGGTCGGAAGCGTCGAACGCCAACGGTGCGAGTCCCTCGCCCGTGCCCACGTCGGACCCGGTGAGCGTCTCGCCGTAGCGGCCGAGCAGACTGGTGAGTTCCTGTGGGATGATGTACGTCGTGGACTCGCCTTGGCCGATAGCCGCGAGCGTCTCCATCCCCTTGTCGATGATGGCGCGTTCGCCCATCGACTCCGCCGCCCGTGCGCGCAGCACCGTCGAGATGGCGTCGCCCTGCGCCTCCAACACGGACGCGACCTTCTCTCCCTCCGCCGCGAGGACGTTCGCCGCGCGGTCACCCTCGGCGGCCTCGACCGCAGAGCGACGGCGACCCTGCGCTTCGAGGATCATCGCCCGGCGGCGACGCTCGGCGGACGACTGCTGTTCCATCGCGTTGAGGACGACCGGCGTCGGGAGCACCTCTCGGACCTCGACCATCTCCACGTCGACGCCCCACTGGTCGGTTGGTCCCTGCAGTCCCTCGCGAATCCGGCGGTTGATCTCCTCACGTCGGCTCAACGTCTCGTCGAGTTCCATATCGCCCAGCACCGCCCGCAGCGTCGTCTGCGCGAGCAACGCCGTCGCGCGGCGGTAGTCCTCGACTTGGAGGAATGCGCGTTCGGCGTCGACGACGCGGATGTACACCACGGCGTCGGCCCGCACGGGCGAATTGTCGCGCGTGATGGCTTCCTGCGTGGGCACGTCGATGGTCTCGACGCGCGTGTCGAACTGGTACGTGCGCGAGACGAACGGCGGGACGAAGTGCAGCCCCGGGTCGAGGAGGCCCCAATTCGCGCCGAACACGGTGAGCGCACGCTTCTCGTACGCCTGCACGATTTCGACGCTGGAGACGAGCGTCGCCAGCGCCAACACGATCAAAAAGCCCGCGAGCGCTAGCGACGGCGGCAGGACGACGAACACGAACACCGCGAGTGCGAACGCGAGGGCGGCTTCCGCGACTCCGTTGTCGGGAAGCACCCCCGTACGACCGCCCTCGCCCGCGCTCAGGCGACCGAGGCGTCGAAAGAACTCCCTGCCGGTGCTGTCCATAGTATCGGTTGGGCAACACGCCACCTATAGGTTTCGCGGGGTGCTGTCGAGTTCTGCTCTCGGAGAGGGGGTAGTGGGAGCCCGCTGAATACAGGACGGGAGTCTTGCATACACATCTTCTCACGCAGTATGCGAAGGGCGTCGGCCGACGCAGTCAGTATGAGCAGGTGCCTGAAACCCACGACGGAGCGGAAGTTAACAGATATACTCGACGGTCGTGTATCCGTACGCAGTATGCAGTTCTGTGACGAGTGTGGGTCGATGATGCACACAGAGGGCGACACATGGGTGTGTCGCACCTGCGAGAACGAGGAGCGACGAGACTCGCAAGCAGAAGCGGCGATGGCACTCCGGGATGGACAGCAGGACGACGGGGCACCCGCCGTGGCCGACGCGACGCAGGACCCCACCGAGACGATGGAGGAGCCCTGTCCCGCGGACGACTGCGACAGCGACCGGGCCTACTACCAGATGATGCCGAAACCGGGCGGTTCCTACGAGGTTCGGCTGTTCACCTGCGTCGAGTGCGGCCACAAGTGGCGCGAGTCCTGACTCCTGTCCCCCCTAAATCACTCACTTCGACGAGTCACCGATCAGGTGGTTCGTTCAACGTAACGTGAACCAATTGGAAGCGCCGTGCTGGACTCATCCGCGCTATTTAGCACGGTACTACTGTCTCCATCCAAGAGTACCAACGGAGCCGTTTCGCCGAAAAGCCCCGCACCCGTCGGCGGCGACGAGCCGTCGACCCATCCTGTCGTGTCAGCGGTCGAGCGACGCCGCGACCCGGCGCGTTTCGAGCGCGTCGGTGTCTGACTCGTCGTCGGAGTCGTCGTCGTCAGACCTCTCGTCGGCACCGGTACCACTACCTCCAGACCCGTTCCCGGTGTCGCCGTTCGAACCGTTGTTGCCGTCCGAGGCAGTCTCGTTGGCGGCGCCGCGGTCGTCAGAACCGTTCTCACTGCCCGCGTCGTCGCCGTCGCTCTCGGTTGCGGTGTCCTCACCGCCCGCGTCCTCGGGCGGACCCGACCCGTTCGCGCCGTCAGTGCCGTTTCCGCGGTCGTCACCGGCGTCGCTCGCGTTTCCCCGGTCCTCGGGTGGCCCACCATCACCGTTCCCGGACCCGGCCTCAGCGCCGGTCTCGTTGCGCCGGTCTTCTGGCGGTCCGCGGTCGTCGTCTTCGGTCGCTGTTTCGGTTCCGTTGTCGCGGTCGTCGGGCGGTCCGCGCTCCTCGGGTGGCCCGCGGTCCTCCGGCGGCCCGCGCTCGCCGGCTAATCCCTTCCCGGCATCGTTGCCGGCGATCTGACGGGCGGCCTCGGCGGCCTCACCGTCGGTCATATTCGAGGCGTTCGCCCGTAGGTCGCGGATGGCCGAGACGTTCACCCCCCGGTCGCGAAGCGTCTCCTCGGGGATGCCCTCGGCCGCTGTGGCGGTGGTGTTGAGGCGGCGTTCGAGCGTCCGCGTCTGCGCTGCGATCCGTGCGAGTTTTGCTCGGTACTCACCTCGACTGACGTTGCCCGCTTGGAATCGCTCGCGGAGCGTCTCGCGGCGCTCGCGGAGGTCGGCCAACTGCTCGCGCAGCGCCGCCGTCTCGTTCGCGACGACCGCCGCCCTCGACTCGTTCGACTCGGCCGTCGCGAGTTGGCGGTCGAGCGCCCGACTCGCGACTTCTCCCTCGACCTCGGCCCCCTGTACCCCCACCACGCCGGCGAGCGTCGCCCCCGGCTGGTCTCCCGGTGACTCCTGGGCGAACGCGGCGGTCGCGGGAACCCCCGCGACGACCAGCATCACCGCGGCCAACAACACGGTCGTCCGACTCATATCACGGCCATCGCCCGCTACCCACTAATAGCGTCCACTCGCTCTCGTCGGATTCAGTCCGGTTAAGCGAGGTTAACTCCGCGCCTGCTGTCGATTCGTTCGACGATGCGCTCGGAGGTGAGTTAGCGCCCGCCTGCGTCGGCGTCGTCGTCAGCGGCGTCACCACTCTCAGTGTCCTCGGCGTGCGGGTCGCCCGGATGGGGGTCGTCGTCGGCTTCGGGGAGGCGCAAGACGTTCTCGCGACCCAGTCGGAAACTCTCGATGGTGCCGTCGTCACGGAGGTCGCCGACGACCTGGCTGGTGCGGGCGGCGCTCCAGTCGAGCGCTTCCGTCACGTCCGCCTGCTTCATCCGCCCACCGTTGTCCTCGACGAGACGGACGACACGTTCGTGCGGGCTGAGCAGTTCCTCCGGCGGGGTCGTGTCGTCTTCCTCGGCGCCGCCAGCGGCGTCGGCCTCGTCGGTATCTTCCCCGTCACTCCCGGTACCGGCGGCGACCGCGCCGTCGTCAGCGTCAGCGGTCCCGTCCTCGCTCGCGTCGCCGGCGGCCGCACCACCATCCACGTCGGCGGCGCTGTCGCCGTCCGCGTTGTCGGCGGTCGCTCCGTCGGCCGCGGTGCCAGCGGCGCCTCCGGGTGGTTCCTCAGCGAGCGTCGTCGCGTCGTCGTCACCGATCGGGAGGTCGCCGCGCCGCCGGAGGACGGTCGCCGCACCGATGCCGAGCAAGAGGACGGCCGCGGCGGCGATGTATGCGGGGCGGAACGGGAGCGCGGACGCGGGTGCGACCGTCACGCGAGGCTGGTCGGGGCCGAAGTTGCGTTCGCCGCGCCACGTCACGGCGGTCTCGGAGGGCTCGTCTGCCTCGGGCGTGACCGAGCGTACCTCGTAGTCGTCGGGCCACGCGACCGTGAGGACGGTGCCGGAGTCGAGGAACAGGCCCGCGAGGGCGTCGCCAGCGACGAGGCGGTTCCCCTGTGTGGCGGCGAATCCCTCCCACGTGAACGTGTAGGCGACGACGCCGTAGTCGTTGCTCGTCGGGAAGGGGTTGCGCTGGGCGGTCACCGAGAAGTTGCTCGCTTGCATCTCGCGGCCGGTCGCGTTCTCGGCGGCGCCGACGGTGGTGGTCATCCGCGACTCGAACCGCGAGACGTACGCCGAGGAGTTTGCGCGGATGTCCGACTGCAGGCTCTCGAACGCGTCGGTCGTGTTCTGGTCGGTCAACTCGATCCGATAGGCGATGCGCCACTGCGCGTCGCCGTCGGGTTGGAGCGTCGCTCGGAGGACCACCCGGTCAGCCTCGATGTCGCCGGTCTGTGCGAAGGCGTCACCGATGTCGCGAGGAGCGTCCGTCACCGCGTTCGACGTCGTCGCCGCCGTCACCGGCGCGTCCGCCGGCGACGGGGCGGCGACCGCGCCAGCGAGCGCTGGAGCGGCGCCAGCGAGCGCCAGCACCAGCGCGAGCGTGGCCGCGGCGGCGGGGTGTCGCATACCCACCTCCACCCGCGGGTCGCCCAAAACGGTTTTCGTCGGCGGCGGCCGAGGCCGTTGGTACGAATGGAGGTCGAAGACCTGCTCAAACTGGTGCTCGTGTTGGTCGTGATCTGGATCGTCCTCGAGATCGTGTTCGAGGTCGTCGGGTTCGCGCTGGGCATCCTCGGTGCACTCGACGGACTCATCGGCGTACTCGTCGTGATCCTGATCGTCTTGTGGCTGACCGACCGTATCTGAACTCGTGTACAGCGTCAACGTGCCCGTCCCGTGGGCCGTCGAACGACTGGCGGCGTCGCTGGAACCGGACCTCGCCGACTTCGCGTCGGTCCGCGACCGCCACACGCTCGTCGTGAAGCGCCTCGACGGCCGCGACCTGAACGACCTCCACCGCATCCGCGAGCGACTCCGCCCCGCCCTCCGCGGGGTCGCGCCGTTCGACCTCCGGGTGACCGGCGTCGACGCCTTCGAGAATCCGCCGCTCGGTGAGGGGCCGGTCGTCTATCTCGCGGTCGAGGCGGTCGACGCCGACGGCAACGCGGGGGAGACGGCCGACGCGGGCGGCGTCCGCGGGCGCGACCCGCTTCGGGCGGTCCACGACTCGCTCGTCCGCGAGTTCGGGCGCGTCGACGGCTTGGAGGGGGCCGAGTACGTGCCACACGTCACACTCGCTCGCGGCTACGAGGGCCACGGCGACGCACTAGCCGCCGTCGAACGACTGCGCGACCGCGGCGTCGAGGAGGTGCGCTGGACGGTCGACGAACTCGGCGTGTGGACCCGCGAGTACAAAGAGATCGCCGCACGCGTTCCGCTTCGCGGCTGAGAGCGAGCGGCGAGCGGTCCACGACAGATCTGACTCGACCGCGTTATCGCTCGGAGAGGCGGAGCGGCACCGGGTGGTTCGGGTGCATCGTCAGTGACCCGCGCAGATCCAGGTCGGGCCCCTCGTACTCGAAGTCGAACGCGCGGCCGACGGTCGCGAGGATGAGTTTCGCCTCCAACAGCGAGAACTGCTTGCCGATGCAGTGTCGCGGCCCCGCGCCGAACGGGAAGTATGCGAACCGGGGGCGCTCGCGGGCACGTTCGGGGTTCCAGCGGTCCGGGTCGAACGTCTCGGGGGCGTCGTACCAGCGGTCCGAGCGGTGGACGACCCACTGCGGGAGCATAAGCAGCGACCCTTCGGGAACGCGGTAGCCCGCGATTCGAGTGTCGACTTTCGACTCGCGGAACAGCGTGTAGACAGGTGGGTACAGTCGCATCGCCTCCGAGAGCACGTGGTCGGTGTAGGTCAACTCGCGCACGTCGGCGGCGGTCGGATCGCCGTCGAGGGCGTCCACTTCCTGCTGGAACCGCGCTTTCGCCTCGGGGTGCTGGGAGAGCAGGTAGAACGTGTACGTGAGCGCGAGCGCCGTCGTGTCGTGGCCCGCCAGCAGCATCGTCATCAGTTCGTCGCGGAGGTCCTGGTCGGTCTGTTGGCCCGCATTCTTCGCCCGCAGGAGGATGGAGAGCAGGTCCATCGGCATCGGCGAGTCGACGGCGTCGCCTGCGGGGTCGGGTGCGGTCTCCTCGGTCCCCTTTCGGCGTGCGACGAGGTCGTCGATGACGTCCTCCAGCGTCGCGACGGCGTCGTGGAACTCGCGGTTCTCTCGCGTCGGGGCCCAGTTGGGAATGATCGCCCGCATCGGATTGGGTTCGAACCGCTGGCCGAGCGGTTCGAGGTGCTCTTGCACCGTCTTCACCGTCTCCTGGTCGATATCCGTGCCGAACATCGCGGTGACGATGATGCGGACGGTGAGACGTGCGAGTTCCAGTTGCACGTCGATCTGATCGCCGTCGCTCCACTCTGCCATCGCCTCGGTCGTGTGGCCGACGATGGCGTCGTCGAGGCCCGTGATCCGCCGGGCGTGGAACGCAGGGTTCGCCAGGTCGCGCTGCTGTTGCCAGCGGTCGCCCTCGCTCATCAGGAGGCCGTCGCCGAGCAGGTCGTCGATGGCATCGTCAAGGTTGGGCTTGCCGAACGCCGACCACTCCGAGACGAGCACCCGTTCGATGTCGCGGGGGTTCGTCAGCATGTACGTCTCGCGGGGGCCCAGGTCCAACCGAATCACGTCGCCGTAGGCGTCGGCCACGTCGGTCATGAACGAGAAGGGGTCACGGGAGTACCGCCGGCCGTTGCCGAACAGCGGTTCGCCGCGTGGACCCGGTGGTCGCGTACTCATAGGGAATCACAGGGCCGCGAGGCGGAAATACCCTCGGGCGCGTGCGCGGGCGCGAGTGCGACGCCAGTGCGACGCGACGCTCGACGGTGTCAGTCGTCGGCGGCCGCCAGCGACTCCTCCTCCTCGCCTCCCGCCTGCTTCGCCCACAGGTCGGCGTAGTCGCCGTCCTGAGCGACGAGGTCTGCGTGGCTCCCCTGCTCGCGGATCTGTCCCTCGCCCATCACCACCACCCGGTCGGCGTCTTGGATGGTCGACAGGCGGTGGGCGATGACGAACGCCGTGCGGTCGGCAGTGAGACGGCGGAGGCTCTGCTGGATGAGTTCTTCCGTCTCGGTGTCCACGTCGGAGGTCGCCTCGTCAAGGACGATTATCTCCGGATCGTTGAGGAGGGCGCGGGCGATAGCGATACGCTGGCGCTGGCCGCCCGACAGTTTCACGCCGCGTTCGCCGATCTGGGTGTCGTAGCCGTTCGGCAGGTCGGTGATGAACTGGTGGGCCTCCGCCGCCTTCGCCGCCCGGACGATGCGGTCGCTGGGGCCGTCGTCGGTGGTAGCGTCACCGCCCGCGTCGTCTTCGGCATCGCCGTCATCGAGCGCCGAGAGGTCGCCGTAGCCGATGTTCTCGGCGGCCGTCCCCGAGAACATGTACGGGTTCTGCTCGACGATGCCGATGTGCTCGCGGAGGGCGCGGAGGTCGTACTCGCGCACGTCGACGCCGTCCACTTCGACGGCACCCTCGTCCACATCGTAGAAGCGCGGGATGAGTTTCAGCAGGGTGGACTTGCCCGCACCAGTCGTCCCCGCGAGGCCGACCGTCTCGCCCGGGTCGACGTCGAGGTCGACGCCGTCGATGACCGTCTCCTCGTCGGTGTAGCCGAAGCGGACCTCGTCGAACGTCACCCGACCGTCGACCGACTCGGGGACGTACGGGTTCGCGGGCGAGGTAACCGCGGGATCGTAGCCGAGGAGGCCGAACACGCGTTCGGCGCTGGATTTGGCGAGTTGGTACTTGTTTGCGGTCTTGCCGACGCGGCGCATCGGCGAGTAGAGGCGGCGAAGCAGGAGGAAGAAGAGCGCGACCGACCCGGCGGTGAGCGTCGCGGGGTCGGTGTTTCCGAGGCCGTAGCGGATGATGTCGCTGCCGGCGATCCAGAGGATAGCGACGAAGACGACGCCAGTGAGCAGACGCAGGCCCGAGAAGAACGCCCGTCGGGCCTTGATCGCCTCCACCTTCTCGTCGTGGTAGCGTTCGGACTGGGCGGCGACGCGGTCGAACTCGAAGTCGTGGCGGTTGAACGCCTTGATGACCCGTGCGCCGCCGATGTTGTTCTCCAGCCGAGAGTTGAGTCGAGAGACCGTCTCGCGGATACCGCGGTACTTCGGTTCGATCCAGGTGAGGAAGCGACCCGACGCGAGGCCGATGATCGGGACGGGCGCGAGGGCGACGAGCGCGAGTTTCGGCGAGTAGTACGCCATAATCGCCGCGATGCCGCCGACGGTCGCGATGACGCGAATTCCCTGCCGAATTTCGGTGTTGAGGAACTGCTCCAAGCGGTTGACGTCCTGGTTCAGCACGGACATCATCGCGCCGGTCTGGTGGTCGGCGAAGAAGCCCAGCGAGAGGTGTTGCATATGGTCGTAGGTGTCGTTGCGGAGGTCGCGTTGCACCTTCTGGGCCGTCGATTGGAACAGGTACCGCGAGGCGAATCGCGTCACCGACCGAATGAGGTACGCCAACGCCGCGATGACGACGAGCCGCTGGAGGAACGCGAGTCGCGCCGCCTCGCCGGCGATGGTCGCGGCGGGGAGCAGGCCCGCCTGCGAGAGCAGGCCCGCCTCGCCGCTCCCGAGGATGACGCGGTCGATGGCCGCCGCGACGAGCAGCGAAGGAAGCAGGCGTGCGAGGCGAGTCGTGATGGCGGCCGCGAGTCCGACCGACAGCCGTGGCCAGTACGGCAGGCAGTACCGGAGCAACCCGCTCATCGGGTTGCCGTCGACGGACTCACGGATCGTCGAAAAGTCGCCGTGGTCGTCGGCGTCGTCGCTCATTACGAATCGAAACACGCCCGCGACACAAATGCGCACGGACTCCGGAACGGGCGCGAGGAGCGTCGACGGTGCGAGGGGGTTACTCGTCGAGGAGTCGCGTATCGTCGATCGGAACCGCCGCGAGACCACCGGCGTTGCCGTTGGCGTACGCGTACAACACGACGCCCGCCTCCACGTCGACGGCGCGCTTGAGCGTCCCGCTGAAGTCGTCGTCGCGAAGGTTCGCGCCGACCAGTTTCGAGAGGACGTCGTCGCGGTCGACGTCGTCAGCGCCGTCGCCGGTACCGTCCCCCTCCGTGCCCGGTACCGGTTCGAACTGCGGGCCGTCGTCGTCGCCGTCGCTCATATCGGTGTCGCGGTCGAACAGTCCCATACCTCGGCCGTCGCGCGGTCGTGTGAAAAACGTGACGTGAGTTCGTCGGAGACGTCGGAATCGCGGCGGCGATGCCGACCGCCCGGCTTACCGATTCAGCGTGTGGATCGCCTGCCCCATCGCGTTCTCGGCGGCCTCCATCGTCGCCTCCGCGAGCGTCGGGTGGGTGTGGATGGTCGCAGCGACGTCTTCCAGCGTCGCGCCCATCTCGACGGCCAGCGCGAGTTCCGCGATCAGTTCCGAGGCCTCGGGGCCGACGATCTGCCCGCCAAGCACGAAGCCGGTCTCCTCGTCGGCGACGATGCGGACGAAGCCCTCAGTGTGGCCGGTGGTGAGCGCCCGCCCGGAGGCGTTGAACGGCATCTGTCCGACGAGCGGGGTGAAGCCCTGTTCCTCCGCCTCGGTCTCGGTGAGGCCGACTGTGCCGATCTCCGGTTCGGTGAACACGGCGGCCGGGACGGCCTGATAGTCGAGGGCGGCGGGTTCGCCCGCGGCGACCTCGGCGGCCACGATGCCCTCTTTGCTCGCCTTGTGTGCGAGCATCGGTTCGCCGGCGACGTCGCCGACGGCGAAGATAGAGTCGACGTTCGTGCGCGCCTGGTGGTCCGTCTCGACGAAGCCGTTCTCGGTGGTCTCGACGCCCGCGTTCTCCAGTTCGAGCGTGTCGGTGACGGGCGTGCGGCCGACGGCGACCATCACCTTGTCGGCGACGTACTCGGAGCCGTCGCCGTCCTCCGTCTCGGTGGCGACCGCGACGCGGCCGTCGGCGGTCTCCTCCCACTCACTCGCACCCTCGCCGAAGTGGAACTCGACGCCCAGTTCCTCGGCGCGTTTGCGGACGATACGCTGGATGTCCTCTTCGTAGCCGGGGAGGACGTCGTCGAGCATCTCGACCACGGTCACGTCGGTCCCGAGTTTCGCCAACATCGTGGACAGTTCCATCCCGATGTAGCCCGCGCCGACGACGACGAGGCTCTCGGGGATAGACTCCATTCCGAGGAGGTCCCGCGAGGAGAGGACGTGGTCGCCGTCGAACTCGAAGCCGGGGATCTGGATCGGTCGCGACCCGGTTGCGACGATGGCGTGGTCGAACTCGATGGACTCGCTACCCTGTCCGTCGCCGCCGTGGGCGACGCGGATCTTGTTCTCGTCGTCGAACGTCGCCGTCCCCTCGACGAGGTTGACGCCGTTGGCCTTACAGAGTTTCTCGACGCCGCCCGTGAGGCGGTCGACGACGCCGCTTTTCCACCGCTGCATCCGCTCCATATCGACGGCGGGGTCGGCGTAGATGCCCAGTTCCTCCGCGTTGGCCGCCTCGTGGGCGACGTCCGCGCCGTGGATGAACGCCTTCGAGGGGATACAGCCGTGATTCAGGCAGGCGCCCCCGTAGGCGTCTTTCTCGATGAGCGTCGTGTCGAGTCCCTGTTGTGCCGCGCGGATGGCGGCGACGTAGCCACCGGGGCCCGCGCCGATGACCGCCACGTCCGTTCCCGTCGAGATGTCTCCGACAACCATTGGGCGAGTGTTGCGAACCCCGGATGATAAACTGGCAGGAATTGCGACTGGAGACGGACCCCGGTCGACGGTGTGGCCGGTCGCTCCGACGGCTCTGACGGCCGCGACACCTGCCGCAACGCCCATACCACTGCCCGGCGTCGACATCGGTGTGCCACTCGACCGTCGCCTCGTCGCCGTCGCCCTGTTCTCGGTCGCGATGCCGGCGGTGATGCTCGCGGTCGACCGCGGACTGGTTCCCGCGTTCTCCCTCAACGCGCCCGTCTGGTGGCTGTTGCCGCCGCTTGCGGTCGGCTACTGGGTCGCGTGGGTGTGGTGGGCAGAAGGGGAGTAAGGGAAGCGGGCGACTCGAACGCCGTTAGATGAACCGCAGTCCACCGCCGGTCGCCAACACCCGTCGGATCGATCCCCACGTCGACACGAGCGTGTAGTCGCCGGTGACGCCCTCGATGGCGCTGTCGCGGACGGCGACCAACTCGAATCCGTCGCCGGTCGCCGTTATCTCGTGGTATGCCGTCTCGGCGCTCGGGTCCGCGATGAGCGTCGAGGTAGTGTCGTCGAGACCCAGTCCCGACAGCGCGACCGTCGCGTGGGAGTTGAAGTTGCGCGGGAAGCGCCGACACAGCCCCCGCGTCGGCCCCTCGTACAGCACTTCCTCGCCGGCGTCCGGGTCGAACTCCGGGGCATCGTCGGCGTACTCGAAGTCGAGGTGCGCGGGGTCTTTTCTGGCCTCGATGTGGACCGACTCCAGTTCGCCGCGTGCATCGACGAGGCCGTCGACGCCGAACAGCGCCGCGTGCGGCAGGTAGACGGCGTTCCCGCTGGCTTCTGAGGCGGCGACGATGTGGGCTTCGTCCTCGCGGTCAGCGAACGCCGACCCCGACAGCGCCATCACGTCGCCCGCTGCGAGCATCGCCTCGGCGTAGTCGACGAGGACGCCCGGCGTCCCCGCCTCGACGACCAAGTCCGGGTCGAGAGCGACGAGGTCCGCGGGGTCGGTCAGTTGGACGTCGTCGTCGACGAACGACTTCTTCTCGCGGACGAGGACGCCGACGAGGTCGATATCCTCGGCCGCGGCCGCGCGGTCGATGAGGTAGCGACCGATGCGACCAGTCCCGACGACCGCGATTCGGGCGGTCGCCGAGTCGGGTGCGTGGCTCACGAGTCGCCCTCCGTGAAGAAGCCGTCCGTGTGTGAGACGGCGTGGTCGCGGGCGACCGATTCGTCCAGTTCGACGCCGTGCCCCGGCGCCTCGGAGACGGCGATGCGACCGTCCTCGATGAAGGGGTCGTCGCGGTCGAGGAGGTCCTCCCACCAGTCGACGTCGAGTGCGTGGTACTCCAGGTAACTCGCGTTGGGCACCGCCGCACACAGGTGGACCATCGCGGCCGTCCCGACGGGCGAGCAGACGTTGTGCGGGGCGAACGTGAGGTAGCGTTCCTCCGCGCGGTTAGCGATGGCTTTCGCCTCCGCGAGGCCGCCGACCGTCGCCGGGTCGGGCGTCACCACGTCGACGGAGCAGTCCGCGAGCAGTTGGGTGAACTCGTGGACGCGGAAGCGATTCTCACCGGTCGCCAGCGGCGTCGACGTCGACCGCGCGAGTTCGCGTTGGGCGTCCATACTCTCGGGCGGCAACACGTCTTCGAGCCACATGATCGGATACGGCTCCAGCGCTCGCGCGAGACGCTTGCCCGACCCCAACTCGTAGTCCCAGTGGCAGTCGAACGCCACCTCCGCGCGGCCGTCGACGGCGTCCATCACGCCGGCGACGACCTCGCGTTTCGCCTCGATGTGCGTGGGGGAGAGGCGGCCGTTCGTCGGTTCCGGGTCGTTGTCGGCGGGCGCGTCGAGGTCGAACTTCATCGCGTCGTAACCCAACTCCAGCGCCTCGGTTGCTCGCTCGGCGTAGGCGTCCGCCTGATACGCCGCGTCGTCGGCGTAGTCGGTCGCGCCGTGGGCGACGGCGTACGACTCTCCGGCGTGCAGGTCGACGTACAGGCGCACCTCGTCGCGGTACTTCCCGCCGAGCAGTTGGTAGGTGGGCAAGCCGAGCAGTTTGCCCGCGAGGTCCCACAGCGCGATTTCGATGCCGGAGGCGGCGGTGACGACCTTCCCCGTCGTTCCGCCGTGGCCCGACGTCTCCTGCACGATGAGGCGGAACAACCGCTCCACGTCGAGGGGGTTCTCGCCGACGAGCGTCTCCTCGACGTACGCGACGATGTCCGCGATGGCGCCGCCGCGGTACGCCTCACCGAGTCCCGAGACGCCCGCGTCGGTGTGGACGCGTACGAGGTTCCAGTCGAAGTTGCCCCGGATCACTGCGGTGTCGACGCCGGTGATGGTCACGTCGCGTTCGGGCGCACGGTGGGTGTCTGGCAGCGAGTAGTCGCGCATCAGTCACCCCCGTCCGTGCGGAACTCAGCGAGCGCCGAGCGATCGATACGGACGCCGTGGCCCGGTCCGCGTGGAGTGAGTTTGCCGTCTTCGGGCGTCGGCGGATTCACTATCAGGTCGTCGAACACCTTGATGTCCCGGTCGCGGTAGAAGTACTCCACCATCCCGCCGTTCTCGACGCTGGCGACGAGGTGCGCGTGGAGGTGGGGGTTGTAGTGCGGGACGACGGGGATGTCGTGCGAGGCGGCGGTGTGGGCGACGCGTAGCCACTCGGTGATGCCGCCGCAAACGGTCGCGTCGGGTTGGACCACGTCGACCGCGCCCGCCCGGAGCAACTCCGCGAAGCCGTACCGCGAGAACTCCAACTCGCCCGCCGCGAGCGGGTAGTCCAGCCCCTCACGCACGCGAGCCATCAGTTCGACGCTGTCGGCTTTCACCGGTTCCTCGATGAAGTACGGGTCGTACGGCGCGAAGCGGCGACAGGCACGCAACGCCTCGCCAGTGTCGGTCCACGCGCCGTTGGCGTCGAGCATCAGCGTCCGTTCAGGGCCGAGCACCTCGCGAGCGGCGGCGACCCGTTTCTCCTCCGTCTCCAGCGACCGGCGGCCGACCTTCATCTTCACCGCGACGTGGCCGCGGTCGAGGTACGTCTCCATCTCCTCGCGGAGACCGTCGACGCCCTCACCGCGGTAGTAGCCGCCGCTGGCGTACGCCGGCACCGACTCGCGGGCCGCGCCGATGAACTCGTGGAGCGGCAGGCCGGCGGCCTTCGCGCGGATGTCCCACAGCGCGATATCGATGGTCGCGATGGCCCGCAAGAGCAGGCCCTTGCGACCGATCTGATAGGTTCCCTCGAACATCCGCTGCCACAGATCGGTCGTGTGGTGGGGGTTCTGCCCGACCAACATCGGTGCGAGCAACTCCTCGACGGCGTCGGCGATGAGGCCCGCGCCGTCGTAGCCGAGCGTGTAGCCGACCCCCTCGTAGCCGTCTTCCGTGCGAACGAACGTGACCGCGTGGTCGCGGTGTTCGACCGTCCGGGTGGCGAACGACACAGGCTCTGACAGCGGGATGGAGATAGGGACGCTCTCGACCTCCGTTATCTCCACGGGACATCACCTCCGAGTGGCGCGGGCGGTCGACAGTCAGGTGGTCGTCGCGCGGCCGGTGGCCACGCAGTCGTTCGTCGCTCGGTTCGTCGCCGTCGGGTCGAAAGTCGTGGAGTCATAGGTCGGGTCACAGCGAGCGGTTCTCGCCGGTGGCGCGGTCGAAGAGGTGGGCGTTGCTGGTGTCGACGACGAGGCGGATACGCTCGCCCTCGGTCGCGGTCGTGGCGTTGGAGACGCGGGCGGTGAACTCCGACTCGGGGTCGTCCTCGCGGCCGACAGGCCGGACCGCCAGATCCTTGTGCGGTCCCATCGGTTCGACGACGCCGACGTGGACCTCCATCACCCGCTCGGGGTCGGGGTCGGTGACCAGCGAGGCGTCCTCGAAGTCTTCCGGGCGGACCCCGAGTTCGAACTCGGTGCCGGCGTCCGGCGGCACCGAGACAGAGTCGGGGAGCGAGAGTTCGAAGCCGTCGCTGACGGCGACGGTTTCGCCGTCGCGCCGTTCGAGGGCGACGTCGAAGAAGTTCATCGGCGGTTCGCCGATGAATCCCGCGACGAAGCGGTTCGCCGGCCTCGCGTACACCTCCTCGGGCGGGGCGACCTGCTGTATCTCGCCGTCGTTCATCACGACGACGCGGTCCGACAGCGTCATCGCCTCCGCCTGGTCGTGGGTGACGTACAGCGACGTCTTGCCGACGCGGGCGTGCAGGCGATTCAGTTCCGTCCGCATCTGGATCCGGAGTTTCGCGTCGAGGTTCGACAGCGGTTCGTCGAACAAGAACAGTTCCGGGTCGCGGACGATAGCGCGGCCCAGTGCGACGCGTTGTTGTTGCCCACCAGACAGATCGGAGGGGTGTCGGTCGAGGAGGTCGCCGATGCCGAGCATCGTCGCGGTGTCTTGCACCCGTGACTTGATCTCGTCTTTCGGGAACTTCCGAATCTGCAGTGGGAACGCGATGTTGTCGCGGACGGTCTTGTGTGGGTACAGCGCGTAGTTCTGGAACACCATCGCCACGTCGCGTTCGCGCGGTTCCTGTCCGGAGACGTCCTCACCGCCGATGATTATCCGGCCGCGGGTCGGCTGTTCGAGTCCCGCGACCGTCCGCAGGGTGGTCGTCTTGCCGCACCCGGAGGGACCGACGAGAACGATGAACTCGCCGTCGTACACGTCGAGACTCACGTCGTCGACGGCGACGACCGTGCCGCCGTCGTCCTCGGTGAACTCTTTCGTTACACCGTCGAGGCGGAGACTCACCCGGCGCTCGTCGGCGCTCGGGTCGGCCGCGTCGGCGGGGCGCTGTTCGGTCGTCTGGTCGCTGCTCGTGTCACTCATGGTGGAGTCTCGTGGGTAGTGTGGTCTGCGTCGGCGGTCGGCGCGGCCGCGGTCGGGGGGACGACGCTAGTCATCCCTTCATCCCCCCGGTCAGGCCGACGACGATGTAGCGATTGAAGAAGATCACCACCAGCGCCGACGGGATGACGGAGACGACGGCCGCGGCGGCCATCGCCCCCCAGTCGATGCCTGCGTCGCCGACGAACAGGAACGTCGCGACGGGGATGGTCATCGACTGGAGGTCGGTGCTGACGGTGAACGCGAACAGGAACTCACGCCACGAGTAGAGGAACGTGAGGATCGTCCCTGCTGCGAACCCAGGCAACACGACCGGGAAGACGACGTGGCGGAACGCCTGTACCTTCGTACAGCCGTCGACGCGGGCCGCCTCGTCGAGCGCCGTCGGGATGGTGATGAAGAAGTTGCGCATAATGTAGATGACCAGCGGTAACCAGAGGTAGACGTTCGCGATGACGATGCCCGTCTTCGTGTTGAGTAGGCCGAACGTCGAGACGATCCGGTAGTACGGCGTCACCAACCCGATCGGTGGGAACAGGCGAGTGAACAGCACGAACACGAAGACGGCGTTGTCGAACGGGAAGCGGAACCGGCTGAAGACGTAGCCGGCGGGCGTTCCCAGCACCATCACGATGATCGTCGACGCCGACGCGACGAGGACGCTGTTGACGACCGCCCGCCAGAAGCCGCGGTCGATCAGCGCCCGCGAGTACGCGTCCAGCGTCGGTTCAAGTGGGAGGTACGCTGGGGTGAGGACGCCCTGTCGCGTCTTCAGCGAGGTGAGGAGCATCCACACCAGCGGCAGGATGATGAACAACACCGCGACGAACAACACGAGGTGGACGACGGCGGGGCTCTCGAACACGTCCCAGACGCGTTGGCGTCGCCGATATCGCTCGTCAGTGAAGTCTGCGCCCGCCATGTCAGACCTCGATCTCCTCGATGCGTTCGAGGATGAAGTACACGTATCCGGCGGCCACTACCAGCGTCACGGAGACGAGGAAGACGGACACCGCGGACGCGAAGCCGTAGTCGAGCAACTGGATCCCGAACCGGTGGATGTAGATGGCGAGCGTCTCGGTCGCCCCGCCGGGGCCGCCGCCCGTCGTCGAAAACGGGATGGCGAACGCGCGGAACGCGAACATCCACGTGATCAGCCCTGCGACGAAGAACGACGGCCTGAGGTACGGCAGCGTGACGTTGCGGAACGTCTGCAGCGACGTCGCGCCGTCGACCTTTGCGGCGTCGTACATCTCCTGTGGGATCGACTGCAACCCCGCCAGCAGGACGATAGCCGCGAACGGGATGCGCGACCACGAGTCCGCGAGGATGATTACTCCCATCGCCGTCGAGGCGGAGGTGAGCCACGAGAAGCCACTCGACAGGAGCCCCAGGTCGATGAGGACGCGGTTCACCACGCCGAGTTGACCGTTGAACATCCACCGCCAGGTGACGCCGACGATGGACAGCGGGACCGCCCACGACAGCAGGATGAGTGTGGTGTAGGTGTTCCTGAGGCGGTTGGCAACGAGTTTGTTGAGCGCTAGCGCGATGACGAGTCCCGCGCCCACCGAGACGAACAGCGACCCGAACGAGTACACGAGCGTGTTCTCGACGGCGTTCCAGAACGTCGGGTCGGTGAAGATGCGCTCGTAGTTGTACGCCGGTTCGAACGTCTCGCCGAACCCGCGGGTGTTCAGCAGCGACAGCCACAGCAGCATCACCGCCGGGTAGATGAACACGACGAACAGCGCCACCAGTGACGGACCCAGCAGCACCGTTCGGATGTGGTCGTTCACCCAGTCGGAGATGAAGCCGGTGACGCCGCCGCCGTGGGGACCGGCCTCGCCGTCGTACCCCTCAAACGCCATGGTGGACCCGTGTCGAGCGAGAGATCATCAGTTGTTGATCTCGGAGTCGACGAAGTCTTGCACTTGGTCCATCGCCGCCTGCGGGGTGATCGAGCCCTGAATCGCCCGCTGGACCGGGGAGAGCATCTGCTGGAACACCGATGCCATCTGCGGGAACAATTCGAGGACGCCGTTGTTGATGGCCTCGCCGATCACGTCGCCGAAGGTGACGAAGTCGTTCTCCGCGGAGTCGGTGTACACCTGGTCCATGTACGAGATGTTCCCCTCGTAGGTGAACTCCAGCCACTGCGTGTAGTAGCTGAGTTTGAGGTCGCCGTACAGCATCGCGGCGAGTTTGTGGCCGGTGTCGGAGAACCGGTTGATACTCGTCGTGTTCGGCGCGACGAGACCCGCCTGCGTCGGCGCGGGACCCTCGTTCGCCGCCGGCGGGACGACGACCTGGTACTGCGTGCCGGCCTCGAACTCTTGCAGCAGTCGCGGGATGAAGTCGGAGAACGCCGTCGTGTACGCGAGTTGGCCGGAGGCGTACAGGTCGACGATGTCACCCTCACCGTAGGCGATGACGTCGCTGGGGACGTACCCCTTGTCGCGCCACTCTTTCATCTTCTGGATGACACGCACTGCTTCCGGCGAGTTCATTACGACCGTTCCGTCGTCTTGCACCATCCGCCCGCCCTGCTGGAACAGCAGTTCGCGGAACGAGTACGCGAGGTACGTCGAGGTGCCCGCGTAGTACGCGAACGCGTTCACGTCGGTGCCCGCGAACGCCTCGCCCAGTTCCTCCAGCAGGTCCCACGTCCACTCGCCTTGGAATCGCTCTGGGTCGATCCCCTGTTCTTCGACGAGGTCCGGGCGGAGGTGCCCCATACTCGCCTCGCCGATGTTCGGGTAGCCGTACGTGTGCGTGCCCTGCATCACGGGGCCGATGTCCCACTCGACGAGACTCTGGAGTGCCGGGATGTACGGTTCGTAGCCACCCTCGGGATACAGCGCATCCGTCACTTCGAGGTAGCCCTGTTCGACGAACACCGGTACGAGGATGCCGTCCACGTTGAACGCGTGAGGCATCGGTTCCTCCGAGGAGAGGAACTGCTGTTCGCGCGTGTTCGCCTGGTCGACCCCGATTTCGATGACGTCCAGTTCGATGCCCGTTTTTTCCGTGAACATCTCGTGGGCCGCCAGCGTCGCGGGGTCGAACTCCATGTTCGCCGCGCCGTGGTTGAGGATCTGGAGCGTGTCGACGTCGCCGGCGGCGGTGTCGTCCCAGCCGTCCGGCGGGGCCCACACGTCGTTCTCGACGGCGCTCTGGAACGCCCCGCTGTTCGTCCAGGTCGTGTCGCTTTGCCGGTCCGGAACCTGTCGTCGTTGCTCGATCGGCCAGTTGTCGGCCGCGCCGATGCGGCGTGCCTCCCAGTTGTCGGCGAGACCAAGCGCCTCCGACGCCTCGACGAACGACATCTCGCCGCCGTTTCCGCCGCCACCGCCGCCGCCACCACCACCACCTGTCGTGCCGCCACCGTTGCCGTTTCCGCCGCCGGCACAGCCAGCGAGTGTCGTCGCTGCTCCGACACCAGCGAGTTTCAGGAGGGTTCTCCGATCTACCGTGCGCTTCGGTGCCATACACCAAGAGGCCGGCGGCGTCGGGTAGTATAATGGACATTACCAGGTCCACTTTGAGTCGGTAAGGAGTCTATCGACTACCGAACGTCGTCCAGACTACCCACGAGTAGTTGTCAGTCACGTCCAGCCACAGCGACGTGAAAACCGTACACAGACTTTTGCGCGGCCATCGCGTCCCGGCCCGCATGGACTACCAGATCGCGGGAAACACGGCGCTCGTAACGGCGTCGAGTAGCGGCCTCGGCGAGGCGTCGGCGACGGCGCTCGTGAAAGAAGGCGTGAACGTCGTGATCAACGGACGCGACGAGGACCGCCTCGCCGAAGCCGTCGAACGGGTCGACGCCGCCGGCGACGGGGAAGTGGTCGGACAGGCGGGCGACCTCACCGACCCCGACGACGTGACGGCGCTGGTCGAGCGAACCGTCGACGAGTTCGGCGGACTCGACCACCTCGTCACCAGTGCCGGCGGGCCGCCGAGTGGTCCGTTCTTGGAGACGACCGACCAAGAGTGGTACGACGCCTACGACTTGCTGGTGATGAGCGTCGTGCGGACGGTCCGAGCGGCCGCCGACCCCCTTCGGGCCGACGGCGGCGGCACGTACGTCGCCGTCACCTCCCGGAGCGTGAAGGAGGCAATCGACTCGCTGGTGCTATCGAACTCCGTGCGGATGGCCGTCATCGGCCTGACGAAGACGCTCTCGCGAGAACTCGCGCCGGAGGTGCGGACGAACGCCGTCCTCCCCGGCCCCCACGAGACGAGTCGCATCGAGAACCTCATCGAGGCCGGGGTCGAACGCGGCGAGTACGACTCTTACGAGGCGGGACTGGCCGCCCGCGGGGCGTCGAATCCGCTGGGCCGGATCGGCGACCCGATGGAGTTGGGCAACACCGTCGCGTTCCTCTCGTCGCCGGCGTCGGGGTACATCAACGGCACGGCCATCCCCGTGGAGGGCGGCCTCGGCCAGTCGAACCTCTAAGCGGCGACTCGACGGAATCCGGGACCGAACGGCAGGGAAATCGAGAACGCGGCGACGGACGCGAGCGAACGACGACGGTGACAGCGGCGGTCGCGTCAGTTCGGGTTGAACTGTCGCATCGCCGTCCGCACGTCGTCGCGGTTACCGATGATCGTGACGCGGTCGCCCACCTGCAGGGTGAAGTCGGCGTCGGGCACCTGCGTCTCGCCATCGCGGGCGACGACGGCGATGAGGCTGCCACCGGGCAGTTCCGGGCCGATCTCACGGACGGTGACGCCGGCCATCTCCTCGGACGTGACCTCGATCTCTTGCACGTCGCCGGAGCGACCGATCTCACCCATCCAGTTGGCCAGCGCCGGCCGTTCGATGTAGTTGTCGATGGCCTGTGCCGTCGCCAGCACCGAGGAGACGGTTCGGACGCCGAGTTCCTCGAAGGCGTCGACGTTGTCCGGGTTGTTCGCCCGTGCGAGGATGGTCTCGGGGGAGAACTTCGATTCGGCCAACTGTGCCACCAGCAGGTTCGCGTCGTCGTCGCCGGTGGCGGCCACGACGATTCGGGCGTTCTCGGCACCGGCCGACCGAAGCACGTCCGTGTCGGTTCCGTCGCCGATGTGGACCGTGTGGCCAGCGTTGCGTGCGATCTCTACCACCTCGTCGTCGTTCTCGATGAGGACCACGTTCTCGCCGCGGTCCTCGAGGCGTTCGGCGAGCGCTCGGCCCACCTTCCCGCCTCCAATGATGAGTACTCTCATAGGTATCACGTCCAGTTTCTCGGCGATCTGCCTGGCGAAGCCACCCTCCAGCACCACGGTCGCCAAGATGACGAGGAAGACGGTGCCGACGAGTGTGTTCGCCGCCGCGGTCATCCCCTCGTTCGCGAGTTCGACGGCGAACAGCGTCGCGACCGACGCCGGGATGATCCCGCGCGGGCCGACGAACGACATAAACACGCGTTCGTTCCACTCGAAGCGGTCGCCGACGGTCGACAGCAACACCAGCGCGGGGCGGATGACGAACATCACCGCCGCGACGACGACGAGGCCGCCCAGTCCCAGTTGGACCAAGTTGTCGAACCGCAACAGCGCCGCCAGCGCGATGAACACGAACGACAGGACGACCAGCGTGACGTCGCCTTTGAAGTCCGTTATCTCTTCCTCGTAGGGGACGTCCGCGTTCCCCAGGAGGATGCCAGCCACCGCGACGGCGGCGACGCCGGCTTCGGTGCGGACGTAGTTCGCCCCGCCGTACGCGATCAGCGCCCCCGCCAGCACCAACAGGCGTGCGTTCTGCGGCGCGTTCCCCGGCGAGAGGTCGATGTACCGGAGGGCGTAGTAGACGATGCCAGCGACGAGTGCGCCGACGACGACGCCGACGCCGAGGCGTGTGGCGAACAGCGCGACCAGTTCCCCGGGGGCGGTCGTCTCCGTGACGATGGCCTCGAAGAGGACGACCGCGAGGATGGCCGCCGTCACGTCGTTGACGATCCCTTCGGTGTCGAGGGCGGTCGCGACGCGGTCGCGCACCGGCACCACCTCGAGGATGGGTGCGATGACGGTCGGCCCCGTCGCGACGAGCAACGCGCCGATGAGTCCGGCGACGAGCCACTCGACGCCGAGCGCGAACCGAACGACCGCGGTCGTCGCGACGAACGCGATGGCTGCCCCGAGCGTGACGAGTCGCAGCGTGGCCGCCGGCGCCTCGCGGAGTTTGTCCACCCGGAGATGGAACGCTCCCTCGAAGACGATGATCGCGACCGACAGGCCGACGATGGCCGACAGACCGGTCAGTCCGAACGTCTCCTGCGTGATGAAGCCCAGTCCCTCCGGTCCCAGCAGGATGCCGGCGCTGATGAGGAAGATGATACTCGGGAGTTGGAACCGATCCGAGAGCACCTGTGCCGTGACACCGACTGCGATGATGACGGCGACGAGCGCGATCAGTTGGGCGGCACCAGCCGCCATCACCTCACCTCCATACCACTCGCTGTGGGTGGACCCGGAAAAAGGCGACTACTGCAGACGGAGACGCCGCGGTGGTCAACGCTTACCCCGGCGCGACAAGCGGCGGCCGCCGTTCACGCCTCGGCGTACATGTCGCCGATTTCGTCGGCGTAGCGGTCGAGGATGTTGCGCCGCTTCTTCTTCATCGTCGGCGTGAGCAGGTCGTTGTCCTCCGAGAACTCCTCGGGAACCAGTCTGAACCGCTTGATCGTCTCGTGGGACTCGAAGCGGTCGTTCACGCGGTCGACCTCCTCGTCGATCAGTTCCCGAACGCGGTCGTCGCGGCAGACGGCCGCGGGGTCGTCGGGCAGGTCGTACCCCTCCGAAGCGGCCCACTCGCGAACGGTCGGGAAGTGCGGGACGATGAGCGCAGAGACGAACTTCTTGGCGTCGCCGACGACCATCGCCTGTTCGACGTACTCCGAGGAGACGAACGCGTCCTCGATGGCACCCGGCGGGACGTACTTGCCCGTCGAGAGTTTCATCAGTTGCTTGGCGCGTTCGCGGAACTGGATGTAGTCGTCGTCGCGAATCTCGACCACGTCGCCGGTTCGGAACCACTTCTCGCCGTCTATCTCGGTGAACGCGGCTTCGGTCTCCTCCGGGAGGTTGCGGTAGCCACGGAACACCTGCGGCCCACGCACGAGGAGTTCGCCCACCTCACCGCCCTCGATACCGCCGACGGCGTCGTCGACGCGCACGTTCACGTCGTACACCGGGAGGCCGATAGTGCCAACCTGCGGGTTCTCGGGCGGATTCACGGTGACGACCGGCGACGTCTCCGTGAGGCCGTACCCCTCGAGGATGGGCAGTCCCATCCCGTGGTACAGTTCACACAGATCCGCCGACAGCGACCCGCCGCCGGAGATGAAGAAGTCGATGTTGCCGCCGAGCGCCTCTTTCACCGTCGAGAAGACGAGTTTGTCCGCCAGCGCGTAGCGGGTCCGCAACGAGAACCCGGGGTCGTCGGCGCGGTGGTGTTCGCGGCCGACGTCGGTGGCCCAGTTGAAGATACGCTGTTTGACGGGCGACTCCGACGCTTGCTCGCGGATCGCGGCGTACAGTTTCTCGTAGACGCGGGGGACGCTCGTCGCCGTCGACGGACGGACGAGACCGAAGTCGTCGCGGAGCGTGTCGGGCGATTCGGCGTACGAGACGGCCGCACCGACGGCAAACATCATGAAGTGGCCGCCGAGTCGCTCGAACACGTGCGCCAGTGGGAGGAACGACAGCGTCGTCGTCGTCTCGTCGACGACCGGTACGTCGTCGGGTTTGTCGGGCCGGTCACCGAACCGTCGCACGCACTGGTCGACGTTCGCGAGGAAGTTGCGGTGGGTGAGTTCTGCACCCTTCGGTTGGCCGGTCGTGCCGGAGGTGTAGATGAGACTCGCGAGGTCGTCGAGGTCGCGGTCGATGACCCAGCCATCGCCGGGGTCGACCTCGGCCCCGATGTCGTGGAGTTCCCCGAGCGTGTACACGTCGTCGCGGTCGTGTTCACCGCCGTCCATGAGGACGATGAACTCCAACTCGAGGTCGTCTTCGACGGCGAGGACGCGGTCGAGGAGGTCACGGTTCTCGACGACGACGCCGGACGCACCGGGGTCGTCGAGGAGGTGCCGCACCTGCCCGGTCGACGAGGAGGTGTAGACGGTCGTGACGACCGCTCCCGCGCCGAGGATGGCGAAGTCGCTGTGAGCCCACTCCATCCGCGTGTCCGCGAAGATGCCGACGCGGTCGCCGGGCGCGACGCCCAGTTCGCGGAAGCCAGCCGAGAGGCGACGGACGATGTCGCGCATCTCGGCGTACGTCAGGTCCGCGTAGTCGCCGGTCGGTGCGGCGTCGATGACGCCCGCCGACACCAGCGAGCGGTCGTACACCCCGCCTTTGTATCGCTGTGCGACTCGGTCGGCGTGCTCACGGGCACTCGCGTCGAAGGTCGCCGCCAGCGAGTCCCGGGTCACACCCGGGTCGTACTCGCGTTCGGCCTGCCGCCAGTCCATAGCCCTTCCTGTCGGGCCACCCCTAATAAGTCGGTCCCCACTCGACCCCCGTTGTCTCGGGTTTCTCGGGGCGTCGCCCTGGTTGTTCAGATCGTCTTCCCCTGTTTCTCCATATAGTCGAGGTAGCCGAGGACGCCGCGCGCGTTCAGGCGTTCTTCCTCACGGGCCTTCTCCTCGCCCCACACCTCGACGTGGTCTTCGGGCGCGTGTTCGGCGAAGTGGTCGAGGACGGCCTCGTCGTCGCCGAGTTCCTCGCGTTTTTGCCGGACAGCCTCAACCCACTCCGAGAGCGTTCGCTTGTACTCCGCGAGCATCTCGTCGTCGAACTCGCGGGGGCCGAAATGACCGAAACAGAGGTATCGCGGGTCCAGGTCGCGGATGGTGTCGGCGTCGGCCTGACAGCCGTGGAGGTCGAACCGCGACGGCGGCGACGTTTGTGCAATTTCGTCGAGTTGGGGGATGTAGATGCCCGCCGCGTCTGCGGTGAACACCACGTCGTCGCCGCGGTCGTGGAAGATGACCTGATGGGGGGCGTGGCCCGGCGCGTGATGCACGTCGAGGTCGCGGTCGCCCAGATCGATCGTCTCGCCGCCCGACAACGCCTCGATTCGTTCTTCAGGGATCGGCTTCGGGTCGACGTAGAAGCGCCACTGGTTGCCGACGGCGGCTCTCGTCCCCTCGACGAGGCGCGTCGGGTCGACGAGGTGTTCCCGGCCCGACTCGTGGATCATCACCGTCGCGTCGGGGTACCGTTCGGCGAGAAAGCCCGCGCCGCCAGCGTGGTCGAGGTGGACGTGCGTGGGGAGGATGAACGCTGGACGCATCCCAAGGTCGTCGAGAGCGTCGAAGACGTACTCGCGATTGTTACCGATGCCGGTGTCGATGACCGCCGGACGCTCGGCGTCGAGGAGGTACACCGCCCCGTAGTTCACGGTGCCGTACATCCCGGTGTCGACGCAGTAAAGATCCGTACAGCCGGGAACTGGCGCGTACTCGCCGGGTTCGATGTCCATACACAGTCCCGCGTCAGCGCGGACGAAAAGGATTCGGGAGTCGGCCCTCTCTGGTCTCGATGCTCGGCGACCGAGCCGTCGGCTATCGACCGTGTGGTGCCGTGGTGGGCGATCGGAGCGCTGGGAACCGGTGCGCGGAGGGGGGCGTGAAGCGGGGACGCGGCCGAGACGCGCGGCTACGCGTTTACGTCCGGGCCGTCGTCGACGAACCGGACCGTGAACCGTTCGTAGCCGCCGTAGGCGGTCTCGAGTGAGCCGAGCCACCAGTTCCATCGCTCGACGAGGGTGCGGTCGTCGGGCGCGTCGTCCAGGTTCTCGATGACGTCCGCGATCGTGAGTTCGTGGCCGCGGTCGGCGTCGATCTTCCCGGAATCAGCGAGGTCCCGTGCCTGCCGAGCGACGGTGCGGCGTGCCGCCTCGGTACCCCCGAACTCGCGCTCGAGGGCCGCCGTGAGTTCTCTGCTGTCCACACCCCCAGTAGGACCTCCATCCCTTTTAGTTAGCCGGCTGTGTGTCAGACGTTCGCACGACCGGCGTCAGACACAGTTGCACCGTCCTACTCTGGAGAAACGTGAATCTACGCGGCTCGAATCCACAGCGATGTGTTCGGGCGACACGACCCAGTGCGGCCGCTAGCGAGGGTAGCGGCTGAGGGGAGTAAGCCCCCTTCTGTTCGGCCCGACATTCGGCTGAGCGTCCGCGTCGTTTCGGGAGTCTCCCGTCGTCGCACGGCGAACCGTGCGGGGACCCGGACTACCATCGGGGCGGCCACGGCGGCCGCCCGTCGACGCGGGCTTGCACCGGCGAGGATTCGCCGTTCCATCCGTTCCCGCCCGTCGGCGGCGTGTGCCGCGGGGCCCTCGGTGGGTTAGCTGCCTTCCCTCTCGGGTCGGTTCGCGCGTCCGTGTCACCACGGACGCCGGCGACGACCGCCGAAGCGGTCGTCTGCCGCACCTCATCGGTCGGGGCGGGGGGTCTCGTTGCTGTTCCAGAGCCAGTCGTCTCCGACTCCGGGCTTGCGCCCGGTCGCCCGTCCAGGAGTGGGGGGACTTTCCTCATGCGCCGTCGTCGCCTCGGGCACACGGGGGTCGGGCTCCCTCTGCCGGTTCGAGGTAGACGGCTCTCGCTGATAAACAGTTCGGGGACGAGTGCCCCCGTGAGCGAGCGGTCGCTGAACGGGGGGCACGAGGCTCGTGCCGCGTTAGTGTGTGAATATACCGCACGAAGAGGGAAGGCTTCAAGTCGGGACAGTCCTCAGTACGAGTATGTCCCAAGCGGAGACCGTGCGGATCTCATACGAGGATGGTGCACGCGCGGTCGAACTCGCCCGGGAGTCGGTGGAGGCGTTCGTACTCCAGGGCCAGCGAGAACAGCCGGGTAGTATGCGCGATGCGTTTTATGCACGAACGGGCGCGTTCGTCCGTCTGCAGTCGACACGTGGGCGCGGGCGAATGCGTGGCTGTGCGGGGTCGTATAAGGGGAAAGACCAACTCGGCCACGCCATCGTCGACGCGGCCATCAAGGCCGCCTCGAAAGACTCCGGCGGCTCCGAACTCGAACCGAAAGAACTCGACTCCGTTCTCATCTCAACCTGCGTCGTCTCGAACGTCACGCTCACCAACGACCCAGTCGAAGACTTGGAACTGGGCCGCCACGGCGTCGCCATCGACCGCGACGGCAAACACGGCTGGCTGTACCCGACCATCCCCGTCGAGAACAACTGGAGCAAAGAGCGGTTCCTTTCGCGGGTTTGCCGGAAGGCCGGCCTCTCGCCGCTGGCGTGGCAAGAAGAGGAGACGATGGTGACGCTCATCGAAGGGCAGGTGTTCCGAGAGCGCGAAGACGGCGGCTCCATCGAACAACTGTAACGACACCGACCGACTCGGCTTCTTCCGAACTTCCGCCGCCAGCGACGCACTTCGCTCGTGGACAGCGACCGACTTCGATGCGCGTTGTTCCGGTTCGTTCCGGTCGTCGGACCCGTGGTCGAGTTACTCCCCGAACTCCGTCGCCGCCGCGTCCGCCAGCGCACGTCCGGTTGCGTCGTCGAGGTCGAACTCCCGAACCACCTCGCCGTCGCGGACCAACGGCTGCAGCAGCGACCGACCGCCCTCGGGACCGTCGCGCCCGCGCAGGCCGACGTGGTGGCCGCCGTCGGGCGTGCGGTACACCTCTTTTACGCCGGAGAGTTTCCCGCGCTTGGCGACCGCCTCGCCGTCCACCTCGACGATGTCGAGGGCGAAGTCGACGGGGTCGGCGTTGGAGATGTAGCCGCCGACGCCGAAGCCGTCGGCGACGTCGCGGAGGTGGCGCAGTTCGGTCGGACCGAGGCCGCCCGAGAGGAACACGTCCACGTCACCGTGGCCGCGGGCGTCGAGTTCCCACTGTACCTCTTTGATGATATGTCGGAAATCACCGCGCCGTGACCCGGTCGTGTCGAGTCGCACGCCGTCGAGGCGGTCGCCCAACGTCTCGACGGCGCGTAGCACCTCGTCTTTCTCGTCGGAGAAGGTGTCACACAGTGCGATTCGGGGGACGGACTCGGGCACCGCCTCGTCGAACGCTCGCCACGCTTCCTCTTGGTTGCCGCGCCCGAAACAGAGGAGGAGGGCGTGCGGCATCGTCCCCGAAGGCTCGCGGCCGAGCACCTCGCCGGCGGCGACGTGCGAGAAGCCGTCGAGACCGGCGACGAGCGCCCCGCGTTCGACCATCGCGGCGATGGAGGGGTGGACGTGGCGTGCCCCAAACGACAGGAGGTTCGCGTCGGGGGCGGCGCGACGACACTCCAGCGCCGCCGTCGCGACGCCGGACGCGTGCGAGAGGAAGCCGAGCAGCGACGTCTCCAGTTCCGCGAAGTCGAGGTAGCGCCCCTCGATTCGCATCACCGGGCCGCCGTCGAACAACGTCCCCTCCGGCAGGGCGTCGACGGTCACGTCGCGACTCGACAGGAGTGCGGCGGCGTCTTTCACGCCCGCGAGGAGTTCGAACGAGCCGTCTGGAAACTGGTCTGCAGTCACCTCTGCGACGACCTCGGGATTGCGGTCGGCGTGGCGGAGGGTCTCGACGGTTCGCTCGAAGTAGGCGTCGGTCGCCGACCCGTCACGGATGGCGTCGGCCCCGACGATGTCGAAGCTGCGAGGCGAGGAAGTCATTAGACGGCGTTCGGCCGGGCGACGCAAAAAGTCACGCACTCGGAGAACCGTCGTCGCACGGAGAGCGCGTCGGCCTCACTCGGGCGGTGCGTGCACGTCGGTCAACTGGTCGACCGTCGGCGCGTTCGTGATGACGACGCGGTCGCCGTCTCTGTCGACGCGGAAGGCGTCTGCGAACGGCCCGTCGGGGATGCGGTAGATGCCCGCCCGTGCGTCGACGGTGCGTGCGCCGAGTCTGAGTTGGAGCATCGTGCGGTACGCGCGGGCGAACTCGTCGGCCTCGCTGGCGCTGTCGAATCTGATCGCCCACACGTAGCCGTACTCGGCGTCCTCGCCCGTCCCCTTGTGGTACGGAACGAGGCGGTCGCCCGCCCAGCCGTCGGCGGGCGCAGCGGTGTAGTTGTACGCCGAAAAGGGGTCGTCGCTCGTCCGGTAGCCGTCGCCGGCGTAGTCGTTGTACCAGAACATCACGAACAGCCCCGTCTCGCCGAGGCGCTCGGTGGGCGTGTTCACCTCGAAGCGTTCCCACCCGTCGCTCGTCCGGTCGGGAACCTCGACGAACGCCACCTGTTCGTCGGGGTAGCGGTCGGGGTGTATGGTCTGCTCGGTCGAGTGGGGGCGGTGGTCGTATGCGGCGTTCACGGCCTCCCACCCGCCGCGCTGGCGGAGGTTGTGGACGAACGCCGGGCCGTCGGCGTACGGCTGATAGATGTATGCGAACAGTCCACTGTTCACCGGTTCACCGCCGCTGCTACCGCCCGAGCGGTCGGGGCGGGGAACGCAGTTCCAGCCGGGATCGCCGTCCTCGGTGGTCTCGTTGGCTCCGGCCGCACACCGTCGCTCGTAGAGTATCTCGACGTAGCGGGCGTCACCCTCGGTGAGTCCACGGTGGGCCAAGCCGAGGTCACGGTAGCGACTCCCGGCGAAGCCGAAGTGCTGGTCTTGGAGTGCGTGGACGAGTTCGTGTGCGAGCGTCGCGCGGTGTATCTGCGGTTCGTCGGCGTCGGAGACGATCACGATTTGATCGCTGGACGGCGAGTAGTAGCCCGCGACCGCCCCGCCGTACAGTGCGTCGAACTCCTCGCTCACGGCGCGGTCCTCGCCGACGAGCAACGGTGCCTCCCACACCTGTTCGTGCCACGCCTCGTACTCGGCAGAACGCTCGTGCCCGAACACCGAGCGGTTGCGGTACTCGGCCCGACTGATCACTTCGACGGAGACGGACTCGCGGAACTCCAGTCCCCTGATGCGTTCGACGCGAGCCATCGTCCGCGCGACGAGCGCCTCGCGTTCGGCCGCGTCGAGGCCGTCGCTCTGGTTGACCGCGATGCTCTCGTTGTACCAGTAGCCGGCCTCCCAGCCGAGGCGGTCGGTCGGCGGGTCGTCGGGGTACGCCCACTCGGCGGTCGTCGGCCCGGCGGCCGGGGCGCTACATCCGGCGAGGACGAGCATCGCGGCGAAGAGGACGGCGGCGACGGCTGTTCGCACTGTTGGTGACACACAGGTGACGAACGAGCGAAAAGGGTTCGGTCAGGTGTCGACCGCTCGGTTACCGGCGACGGCGTGCGAGTACGCCGAGTGCCGCGACAGCCGCGACGGCGATAGCGACCCCGAATCCGGGTGTGGTCGTCTCGGTTGGCGTGTCGGTGTCGTCGTCCGCGGCGGTGGTCGCGTCGGCGTTGGTGTCGCTCGACGATTCAGTCGTGTCGGCGCTGGCGGCGGTCACGGTCGAGGCCGGCGTCGTCGTCGCCGACTGTGGGGCCAGCCCCGGGCGGATGTCCTGTACGTCGTCGACGGTCGGCCCGTTGACGATGGTGACGCGCGTGTCGTTCAGTTGGACGAGGAACGCGTCCTCGAAGGGACCGTCGGGGACGACGAGGTAGCCGTCGTCGGTACGCTCGACGTCGTGCGCCTCCAACATTCGGAGGTACGTGTCGTGGAACTCGCGTGCGTCTTCGCGGGTGTCCCACTCGGTGATCCAGACGTAGCCGTACTCGGCGTCGTCACCCTCACCGTTGCGGTACGGGAACAGGCGGTCGTTACCCCAGCCCTCGGACGGTTCGGCGTCGTAGTTGTACGTGTCGTACTCGGCGTCGGTCTGGAACAGGCTGTTGGGGTTGATGGTGTCCGCGCCGTACTCGCGAGCCTGGTACCAGAACATCGCGTAGATGGACGCCTCACCGACCGTGTCGGAGCCGTTTTGTCCGAGTTGCGGGTTGTCGCGGGGGAACGTGCTCCAGCCGTTCGTTCCGGTGTCTGTGAACTCGATGGGTGTCGGCTCGTCGTCGGTGAGGTGAATCACCTGCTCGGAGGAGGTCGGCGGGTTGCGGAACGCCTCGTCGAACGCCTCCCAGCCGCCCTCTTCGACGATGTCGGCCACGTAAACGGGACCGTCGGAGTAGGGATTCAACAGCGTCAGCAGGACGCCGAGGTTCGGGCCGGGACCGCTGCTCCCGCTACTGCCGGAACTGGGCGTCTCGACGCAGTCCCACTCTGCGCCACACCGTTCGGCGTAGCGTGCCTCGATGTAGTTCGCCTCGCCCTCAACGACGCCCGAGATAGCGAGGTCACCGTCCTGCGTCGTCCCGCGGTAGGTCGCGTTCGTCAGGTCGTACTGCTGGTCCTGGAGAGCGTGGACGAGTTCGTGGACCAGCGTCGCGTTGCTGATGGTCGGCGAGTCGGGCGAATCGGTGACGATGGTGATCTCGTCGCGAGTGGGCGAGTAGAAGCCGAGCACAGAGGAGCCAGTGGTCTGGCTCAGCGCTTCGCCGGACCCGGTCGACTCACCGACGATGAACAGGCCCTCCCAGACTTGGTCGTTCCAGCGGTTGAACTCCGTCCGGTTGGCGTCGCCGCCGCCGTTGGAGCGGTTGCGGTACTCCTCGCGGGAGATGACGGAGACGGGGACGGTCTTGTCGAACTCGGCCTGTCGGACGTACTCGACGCGAGCCATCGCACGGGCGACGAAGGCGTCGAGTTCCGCGTCGGTCAAGCCGTCGGACTGGTCGACGTCGATGCTCTCGTTGTGCCAGTACCCATCTTCCCAGCCGATGACGTCGCTGTCGGGGTCGGAGGGCGCGGTCTGTTGTGCGGAGGTCGCCGCCGACCCGGTGTCGGCGGTCGTCGACCCGGCCGCGACCGGGGCGGCCGCGAGCGCCGGGGCGACGGCAGAACAGACGAGTACGACCGCCATCACGAACGAGGCGAGTCGCGCGAGCGTTGGCGGGGCCGGTCGTCGCATACGGAGAGGTAGTGCTGGGGGTAAAAGTACCTTGTCCGAAATTGCCACACCCCGACGATGACAGTCACTCGCGACTGGAGACGCCGACGTGGTCCGGCCGTGGATTTTCGGAGCCTGACCCCGAAGCGTGCGTATGTCGTCATCGCCGATGACGTTCGATCCCGACCGAACCGCCGTAGTCGTCGTGGATATGCAGAACGGCTTCTGTCACCCCGACGGTAGCCTGTACGCCGACCCGAGTGCGGCCGCAATCGACCCCGTCCAGACGCTCGTCGACCGCGCGGGCGAGGCGGGCGCGAGCGTCGTCTACACGCGCGACGTTCACCCGCCGGAGCAGTTCGACGATGCCCACTACTACGACGAGTTCGACCGCTGGGGCGAACACGTCGTCAAGGGGAGTTGGGACGCACAACTGGTCGACGACCTCCCGACCGACGACGCCGACCACGTCGTCGAGAAACACACCTACGACGCCTTCCACCAGACGGAATTAGAGGGATGGCTCGACGCCCACGGTATCGACGACCTGCTCATCTGCGGGACGCTCGCGAACGTCTGCGTCCTCCACACCGCCGGCTCTGCGGGACTTCGGGACTACCGGCCGGTCGTCGTCGAAGACGCCCTCGGCTACATCACCGAAGACCATCGCGAGTACGCCGTCGACCACGCAGACTGGCTGTTCGGCGAGACGGCGACGCTCGCGGACGTGGCGTTCGAGTGATCGAACGCGGCGCGAGAACGGTTACTCTTCGTCAGTCGCGTCGCCCGCGTCGGCCCCGTCGACCGCATCTGCACCCTCAGCGTCGTCCTCGCCCCACCCGGCGGGGAACAGGTTCGCCGGGCCGTGGTGCGCGAAGACGACGCGCTCGGAGTCGTCGAGTGGCCGGAGGTAGGTGCGGAGTTCGCCCGCCGTCTCGGCGCGTTGGAGCATCGGATCTGCCTGCTGTTCGCCGTAGTACAGCGGGAACGCGACCGCCTTCTCGGCGGCTTCCGCCTTCATCACGACGACGAGGAACACCACGTCGCTCTGTTGGGCGCGGAAAGCGTCGTACTCGTCGAACTCCGCGGCCGACTCCTCGACGAGTTCTTGGACCGCGCTGAACTCGTCGCCCGGCAGAAGCACGTCGAAGCCGAGTCTGTCCACCTCGATGTCCGTCCCGACGACGCTGGAGTTGGGCAACGGCGTCACGTCCCCCGGATGGAGTTCGAGGACGTCCCACCCCGCCTCTCGATACTCCTCGGCGGTGGCCTCCATATCGGCCATCACGTCGTCCCAGAACTCGGTGTACCCAGCCAGCGGGTGGCTCCCAGCCATACCTCACGGGGGGCGGGGGAGCGTGAAAACGGTTGTCGTGTGGATTCGTCAGCGGTCGTCGCGGCCGCAGTTACGCCCGGACGTTCTCGCCGACGGCGTCGCCGAACTGCTCCGCGTCGCCGCGGGCGTCGTAGGCAACGTGGCCGCGCACGAGCGTCACCTCGGGGAACACCGCCTTGCGCCCCTCGAACGGCGTCCACCCGCACTTGGAGTGGAGGGCGTCGCCGCGGATTTCGGTGACCGCGTCGAGGTCGACCAGCACGAGGTCGGCGTCGTTGCCCTCGGCGACCTGGCCTTTCCCGTCGACATCGAAGATTTCGGCGGGGTTCGCGGCGACGAGGTCGCGCACACGCTCCAACGAGAGCGTCCCCTCGCGCACCTCGTTGAGCAAGAGCGGGAGCATCGTCTCGACGCCCGGCACGCCCGAGGGTGCCTCCCAGATGCTCGCGTCCTTCTCCGCGCGGGTGTGGGGCGCGTGGTCGGTAGCGACGATGTCGACCGTGCCGTCGGCGACGCGGTCGAACACGGCTTGCCTGCGCTCTTCACTCCGCAGTGGCGGGTTCATCCGCCCGAACGTGCCCAACTCCGCGAGGTCGTCACGCGAGAGAAACAGGTGGTGGGGCGTCACCTCGCAGGTCGCACCCGCGTCGCTGGCGGCGTCGACGCCCTCCGGCGTCGAGGTGTGTGCGATGTGGATGGCGGCGTCCGAGTCCGCGCCGACCTCCAAGGCTCGCTCGACGGCCGCCGCCTCGGCCTCGGCGGTGCGGTACGCGCTCCACGCGTCAGCGTCGTCCCGGTCCTTCGCCGCCTCATCGAACAGGTCGGCGTCCTCCGCGTGGACCGTCACGACGGTGTCCTCGCTGGCCGCGCGGGCGACGGCATCGGCGAACAGGTCCGCCTCGATGCCCATATCGCCGGTGGAGTCGGCGAGGAACACCTCGCCGAGTGCGAACAGCGGCCGGTCGAACAGCGAGTCGGGGTCCCAGTCAGCGGTGACGCCGCCGTTGATGCCGAAGTCGACGAGCGACTCGGCGGCGTACTCGGCCTTCCCGTCGAACGCCTCGCCCGTCACCGTTGGTGGGTCGGTGTTCGGTTGGTCGACGACGGTCGTGACGCCGCCGGCGGCGGCCGACCGCGACCCGGTGTGCCAGTCTTCCTTGTGTCCGAATCCCGGCTGGCGGAAGTGGACGTGTGCGTCGATGGCGCCCGGAAGCAGGTGATACTCCTCGCAGTCGACGACCTCGTCGGCGTCGGAAGCGTCGAGGCTTCCGGCGTCTGCGACCTGCGCGATCCGTTCGCCCTCGACGAGAACGTCGCGCACCCGGCCGTCCGCGAGCGTGGCGGCGCTGAACAGCGTGGACATTGCCGGAGGTGTGTCGCCGGCGGGCGTAAGTTCGGCGGGTTCGCGGCGACCAGGGGGACAGAAGACTTACCAACGAGATGGGTGGACACCTGACCGTGACCGACCCCGCTCGCCGTTCCGTCCTCCGCCTCGCCGGCGTCGCCGGAATCGGGTCGCTCGCCGGCTGCGTCTCCTTCGGCAACAGCGACGGTATCGACGTCGATGCCGTCAGCGAGAGCGACGAGCGTCACGTCGTTACCGCCATCACGTCGGGCGATTTCGGTCCGATCGCCGAGGCGACGACGCTGACGCCGGACGAGACGGAGACGCTAGAGGATATGGTTCCGGTGCTCGACTACGCCCACACCTTCACAGTGCAGGTGGTTCTCGACGGGAGCGTCGTCGCCGACGAGCAGTACGTCCTCCGCGAGATACCGGGAGAGGACGACCCGTTTCGCGTCGTCGTCGAAGGGCCCGGATCGGTGTCGCTCGACATCCCGGAGCCGACGGCGTCGCCGACGCCCGAGGAGTGAGGATCGCCAGCCGCCGGAAGGAGTCGGCTTACTCGTCGTCGGTCGGCAGGTCGCGCACGTCGCGTTTCTCCGCCGTCCGATTCGCAACGAATCCCGCCTCCAACGCTGTCCGCACGGCGTCAGCCTCTGCGGGGCCGCCCGCCTGCGCAACTGATCCCACCGAGTCGGGGTCGAACGGGACGTCGAGTGCGTTGTAGACCGGCGCGAGGACCGCGCGGATCGGTCCGCGTTCGGCGACCGTCACGCACCCCGAGACGAGCGCCGCGTCCTGTCGCACGCGCTGTGCGACGCCCGCGACTTTGCCACCGCCAGCGACGCGAACGGAGTGGTCGCCAGGGCAGTAGGAGGCCGACGGCTCTCCGGGTTCGACGTCCGCCTCGGCGTCGCGGAGCGCCGCCACGAGCACCTCGACGGCGGCTTCGTACCGTTCGGTGAGGCCGGTTCGGGCGTCCGCGAGCGGAAGGGTGTGGGCGAACGCGAGCGTCGACTCGGCGTACGCGACCGCACGGCCGCCGACCGAGCGCTCGACAGGTGGGAAGCCGTGTTCGCGGGCGACCGCACACGCCCGCTCGTAGCCGTCGGCGCGGGCGTCACGGCGACCGAACGCTAGCGACCGCCCGGGTGCCCACACGCGAAGCGCGGGGACGCCCGTCTCTGCGGTCTCGGTGAGCATCGCGGCGGTGGCCGCGCGGTCGCGCTCCCGGTCGTCGTGGCGGCCGCAGTAGACGCGCACGCGGTCGGCGTCGGCTGCGAGTCGGTCGGTCGTCACGCCCGCCGATGAGAGCCGGGTCGCCTAAGCGGTTGCGTCGCCTGCGGCGTGTATGGAGGAGCCAGCGAGTACGGACGCGGGCGCGGCCGACGAGGAGGCGACGATTCTGCTCCCCGCCTCCCTACTCGCACGCTATCGGATGTTCTCGCTGTACAACTCGCCGTATCCGGCTCACGACCGCTCGTGTGCGGTCGACCTGTACCCCGAGTCGAACACCGGCGTCTCGCCCGTCGCCGGAGCGGTGGTCGACACCCGGACGGTGCGGTGTCCCGACCGCTCGTACGCCGTCGACCACGACCACCTCATCGTCGTCGACACCGGCGACTCCCTCGCGCGAATCCTCCACGTCAACCCCGCGGTCGAAGCGGGCGACGTGGTCGCGGTCGGCGACTCGCTGGGTGAGATGGTCCGCTCGGGCTTCTTCGGGCGCTGGGTCGACAACCACGTTCACCTCGAACTGCGCGACCGCGAGAAGAACCCCTATCGCGCATCGGGGTCGGAGCCACTCGCGGCCGCCGTCGACGTGACGCCGCTGTCGTGGGACGGCACCGGCACCGTCGTCGAGACTGGGAGTTCGTACGCGATACTCGACGCCCCCGGACGACCCGCGTCGCTCGGTGACTCGGACTTCACCGCCGTCGCTGACGACGACGGTATCCCGCTCGACGGGGGCCTGTGTCACTACACGGGTGGCGGCGTGCCGGGCGCGATTGAGGCGAGCAAGGTGAACAACTCGACCACGGGCGACGATGTCCAGTTCCTCGGAACCACCGTCGGCACCCGTGTCGGCCGCCACGTCGACTGGGCGGACGTGGACGTCCTCGCGAACGGCGAGCGAATCACGGGCCTGTCGCTGTTCGCCTCCCGAGAGCGCGGTGGCGTGAAACTCGTCACTCGCCCCGAAGCGGGCGACCCGCAGTTCGCCGTCGGCGACACGGTCGAGGTGGACCTCGTCGCCAGCGACGACCCCGTTCGGTTGGGATAGCCCGCGAACGGCGAGCGTCGCAGTTTTTCTCGCCTCGCCGCGAACACGTCCCCCGTGAACCACATCGTCATCGACGCGGTCGATCCCGTCGTCTCGACGAGTCCGGCCGACACCGTCCGCGTCCTCACGGAACCGCTCGAAACCGAGTCGATGGCGGTCAACGTCTTCGATCTGACCCCCGGCGACACCATCGGCTACGGACTCCACCGCCACCTCGACCAAGAGGAGGTGTTCTACGTCGTCGACGGCCGCGTGACCTTCGAGACGGACGGCGACGACATCTCGGTCGAGGCGGGCGAGATTATCCGATTTGCCCCCGGCGAGTTCCAACTCGGGCACAACACCGGCGACGGGCGGGCGCGGGTGTTCGCACTCGGCGCTCCGCGCGACACCGAAGAGGTCGAGTACCTGATCGACTGCGACGTCTGTGGGGAGCGAACCGTACAGGCTCCGGAGGTGTCGGAGGCCGACCGCACCGTGACGATCCGATGTACCGAGTGCGGGACGGTGACCGACGAGATGGACATCTAGCCGGCGGGATAACCCCGACCTCGACGCACGCTTTTGTTCGCTCGGCGCGTCACCTCGGTATGTCTGCTGCGGGGGTGACACTCTACATCGCGACGAGCGTCGACGGCTTCGTCGCCGACGCCGATGGCGGCGTCGAGTGGCTCGAACAGTTCGACGACAGCGGGGACACCGACACGGATGGTGGTGGTGCGACGGCGGCCTACGAGGAGTTCTTCGCGAGTGTCGACGCCCTCGTGATGGGCGCGACCACCTACGAGCAGGTGCGCTCGTTCGGTGACTGGCCGTACGCGGACACGCCGACGTACGTCCTCGCGCATCGAGAGCGCGAACGTGCCAGCGACACGGTCGAGTTCGTCTCCGGCGACGAAGTGGCCGTCGTCGACCGACTCACGCGACTCCACGACCACGTCTGGCTGGTCGGCGGGGCCGCAGTCGCGCAGTCGTTCCTGCGTCACGGGCTGATCGATACGCTCCGGGTGACCGTCGTGCCGGTCGTCCTCGGGAGCGGCATCCCGCTGTTCGAGTCCGATCCGGCGGTCGAAGCCGAACGGGTCGACCTCGTCGCGAATCGGTCGCTCGGCGGTGGTGTCGTCGAACTCCACTATCGGTTCACTGGCTGACTGTCGCGGCGTTCGTCGCGAAGACGGTCGCTTCGTTCGGTCGCGTACACCTCGCCGCCGGTGCCCATACTCCGTGGCCTCGCTCGCTACGCTCGCTTGGCCACGCTTTCGACGGTCTTTTCTCTCACCACCGAGCATTGCACCGTAATGGCTGAATTCAAGATCGTCGTGGGCGACGACGCCGGCGACACGCGGCAGTTCGACGTCGAAGGGCAGGACGCCAACCGATTCCTCAACCGAGAGATCGGTGAGGAGGTCGACGGCACCGCCGTCGGTCTCGACGGCGTCGACCTCACCATCACCGGTGGCTCCGACAAGGCCGGTCGTCCGATGCGCGAGGACGTCCCCGGCGGTGACCTGAAGGAACTCCTCCTGGAAGGTGGCGTCGGCTACAAGCCGTCCCGCGACGGCGAGCGCAAGCGCGTCACCGTCCGCGGTCGCCAGGTCTCCGAGGAGACCGTCCAGATCAACGCCCGCGTCGAGGGCTCCATCGCGGCCGCACTCGGCGAGGACGAGGAGGAAGAGGAGGCCGAGGCCGACGCAGACGACGAAGACGACGAAGAGTAACCTCGCCTCACCCCGTTTTCACATCTATGAGCGACAGACTCGCCAGCGACGCCCCAAGCGTGACCTCCCTCCGTGCACACCTCGCTCGCTCGGGCGGCACCAGACTCCCCTGTCTGCGCCTCCCCGACGAGGCGGCGGTGTCCGCTGGCGACGAGATTCGACTCGTCCTCGACGGCGACCAGCGACACGCCGAGGTGGCCGCGGACGCCAAGGGACTGCTCGTTCGAGGGGCGTACGACGACCGCCGACTGCTGCGCGAATCCGCCAGCGGCGAGGGCGAGAATCGCCTCGTCGAGTGGGCACGGACCCACGACCGCGACCCCGGCGACGCCGTCGAGGTGGACGAAGTCGACCCCGGCTACCTCTACGGCGTGCGCGTCCCCGGCGAACGGGCGGTGTACACCGTCACGAAGCGCGTGGACAAGGGCCTGCAGGACATCGCCGACTCGCTGTACGACGAGTGAGTCGGCGCGGGCGGCGGCCGACCAATGCTGACGGTAGCCGATCCCCGTGAGTGAGTCCGTCAGTCGTCGACGGCGACGCCCGTGAACTCGAAGCGTGCACCGCCGTCGCTTCCCTCGGTGACCGTGATGTCCCACCCGTGAGCGGCGGCGATGCGGTCGACGATAGAGAGGCCGTAGCCAGTCCCCTTCGCGACGGTCGTGTAGCCGTCGTCGAAGATAGCCTCTCGTTCCGACTCGGGGATGCCGACGCCGTCGTCCTCGACGTAAAAGCCCGTTCGGTCGTCGAGGAGTCCGATCGCGATCGTCACCGCGTCGTCGTTGTGTTCGATGGCGTTGCGGAGGAGGTTCTCGATGACCTCTCGGAGTCGCCCGGGGTCGCACTCGACGCTGCCGTTGGATTCGATCCGGAGCGACGCGTCGGCCATCCCGACGGTCCCCTTCGCCGACTGTACGACCTCCTCGAGGTCGACGAACGTGGTGTCGCCGATGTCCTCGCCCGAACGTGCGAGCGTCAGGAGGTCCGAGAGCAGTTCCTCGATTCGGTCGATTCCGCGCTCGACGGCGTCGAGATAATCCGTATCGCCGGTCTCGCGAGCCAACTCCAGATGGCCGCTGGCGACGTTGACCGGATTGCGAAGGTCGTGCGCGACCGTCGTAGCGAACCGCTCGAGGCGTTCGTTCGCGTTCGCCAGTTCTCGCTCGCGGAGTTTCCGGTTGGTGATTTCGTGGGTGAAACCAGTCACTCGCACCACCTCGCCGTCTTCGACGACCGGTTCACAGTGAGACTCCGCCCATACCTCGACCGCGTCGGACTGCCGGATGCGATACTCGACGCTCTGCGGCGTGCCCTCGCTGGCACGCTCCATCGCCAGTCGGACCCGGTCACGGTCGTCCGGGTGGACGCGGTCGAGGAACGCGGTCGGGTCCTCGCGGAGGTGCTCCGCCGACTGCCCGAACAGTCGTTCGTGCGCCTCGTCGTTGATGAACAGCACCTCCGACCAGTCCGGCGAGAACGTCCACAACACGTCGTCGGCGACGGACGCGAGTTCGCGAAGTCGCGCGTTCGTCTCCTCGGCGTGGCGTTCGGCACGCCTACGAGCGACGTACGTCTCGATCTTCCGAGCGATCAGTTCGTGTTGATTCTCGATGGCGTCGCGGACGACGTAGTCGGTGACGCCCGCGGAGATGGCCTCACTCGCCACCCGTTCGTCGCCCGTCTCCGCGAAGATGATGAACGGCAGGTTCGGGTCCGTCTCGCGAATCTGTCGGAGGAACGCCACCCCAGTCTCGCCGGGCATCGAGTAGTCGCTGACGATGCAGTCGACGTCGTGCGACCGGACGGAGTCGAGTCCCTCGGCGACCGACGACGCCGTCGACACCTCGAAGCGGTCGCTCTGTCGTTCCAACCCGACTGCGAACAGGTCCCGCAGATCGGCGTCGTCGTCGACGTAGAGCACCCGTATTGCGTCGTCGTCGCCGCGCATTACACGTCGTACGCGAGTCCGAGCATATACGAGTAACTCTTCACCACGGGAACAAGATTCGATGGCGATCCGTTCGACGCGGTCGGCGGCGACGGACGACCTTTTACGACTCGCCTGCCGACTCGGTGGTATGACCGACGACGGCAAACTCGAGGAGTTCCTCGCTGGCGACCGACTCGACGACGTCGCCATCTTCCTGACGCACGAGTTCCTCGACGAGCAAGGAAAGATCGCAAATATGGGCGAGGCCGTCGAGGACGGCGTCGTCCTCGTCGTCCCCGGTGACGACGGCCGCAAGGCGTTCGCCGCGGGCACCGGAATGGACCCGATGCAGTTCGCCAAGGGGGCGATGGACCGCGACGGCGTCATCTACCCGGACCTGGGCGGCGGTGAGTGTCCCGACGCCGCAGCAGAACCGACCGAGGACCACGACGCAGAGTTCGTGTTCGCGTTCGGTGAAGAACAGAACGAGGGCGTCGGCGGCCTGTACGCCGAGGGCGACGTGATGCACGCGTACGCCCACTGCTCGTGTGGCACCGACTACTCGCACAAGTGGGTGATGGGCGAGTACAGCGAGGACTCGGCAGGCGAAGAGTAACGAGGGACGTCTCGCTGGTCGCCGGCGCGATGGCCGTGGCTCACGAGTGTAGAGTAACGGGGTAGGTCAGTCGACGTACCGAATCGGCGAGGCCGACTCGGCGAAAGGTGTCGCCTGACCGTGCCGTCACCAGATGTCCCAGCCAGCCACGTAAAGACCCTCCGGTACACCCGTCGACGTGTCGGGTCCGAAACGAGTGAGCGGAGGGCAATCGGGCGGTTCCGCGGTCAGTTTGGTGTGCCCACTCGACTGCTTCACCGAGCAGGTACCGAGCCTACGGCTCTAACACCACTCGGAACCGCGCTTCGTTCTCGATCATCCGATCGTACGCCGCGTCCACCTCGTCGAGTGCGAACGTCTCGACTTCGGGAGTGATCTCACGGAGGTCGCTGAACTCCAGGGTGTCCTGTGAGTCGCGGGCGTTGCCCGAGGCCCATCCCTCGACGCCGCCGCGAACGCCGACGAGCGACTGGGCGTTCACGCCCACGTCCTCGCCGGGGACACCGACGACGACGACGCGGCCGTCGGTTCCGAGTCCGTCGATCACCGACTCGATGGCGGGTGCAGCGGGCGCCGTCGCGAGCACCACGTCCGCGCCGCCGAGGCCTTGGAGCGCCTCCGCAGCGTCGGCTTCGGCGGTGTTCACGAAGTGGTCGGCACCCAGTTCGTACGCCAGATCCTCTTTGTCGGGAGAACGCGACAGCGCGACCGTCTCGAAGCCTGCCGCGCGGGCGTACTGGATTCCGAGGTGACCGAGGCCGCCGACGCCTTGGACGGCGACGAGGTCGCCTGGTCGCGCGTCGGTGTTGCGCAGGGCGTTGAACGTCGTGACGCCAGCACACAGCAACGGGGCGGCGTCGACTGCGTCAAGGTCGTCTGGGATCGCCGCCAGCGCCTCGACTGGCGCGGTCAGATACTCGGCGTACCCGCCATCGTAGGCGATCCCCGTGATCTGGGCGTTCTCGCACTGTTGGAAGTCGCCGCGGCGGCAGGCGTCACACTCGAAGCAGTGGCCGCCGTGCCAGCCGACGCCGACGCGGTCGCCCTCGCTCCACGCCGTCACGTCGTCGCCGACGGCGTCGACCCGACCCGCGACCTCGTGACCGGGAATCCGCGGGTAGTCGATCCCGGGGTACGCACCCTCCTTAACGAACGCGTCGCTGTGACAGATGCCGCAGGCGTCGACCGCGATCCGCACCTCGCCGGCCGCCGGTTCGGGCGTGTCGACGTCGACGACCTCGAACTCCGCACCCGGTTCCGGCACTCGTGCCGCCTTCATCGTGACTCACCGCAGGCTGTGGATCTCATAGGCACTCGGACGGTCGGGGGCGAGGCACAAACACCTGCGGGCCGATTGGCAGGTGGGAGAAACGCGGCCGTCGCGATCCTGACGGGCGTCACGTAGACGCCCGCGGCAACTGCGTTACTCGGCGGCGTCGGCGGCGTCCTCTGCGGCCGCCTCCTCGGCGATCTGCTCGAACGCTCGGATGATGACGCGCTTCGTCGTCGCGCCCTCGGTCGACCAGTGGTGGGCGTAGTCGAGCATATCGTCGTAGATGTCGGGCTTACAGCCGGCAGCCTTCGGGTGGCCGCCGCCGTTGACGAGGCCCGCGACCTCGTGACACCGCTGGAAGTCTTCGGAGCCGCGGATCGAGGCGGAGCCAGCGGGCTTCACCATCACCGCGGCGTCCATCCCTTGCTCGCGAAGGGCGTCTGCGACCTCGTTCTGTGAACAGCGGCCGTAGGTGACGCCGACGGACCACTCGCCGATCTCGTGTTCGGCCGCGCGGTCGACCGCCTTCTCGACGAGTTGGCGCTTCTCGACGCGTCGCGTCTCGACGTACTCGAGTGCGACGTCGGGGAGGTCGACGCCGTACGCGCCGACGACGGCGACGTACTCCTCCGCGCCGGTCCAGTAGGCGAAGTCCGCGAGGTCGTCGGAGCGCTCGTCTTCTTTCAACCAGAGGTCGTGGTCGCGCGTGACCGTCGCGAGTTCCTGGAAGCGGTCGTCGAAGTCGTAGTCGAGCGAGCGGAGGGTCACGTCGGTCGAACACTCCTCGTCGCTCTCGCCGACGACGAGGTCGATGCCGAGGTCTCGGACCGCGGCGGCGAGGTCGTCGTCCCACTGGTGGTGGTCGAACCAGCGAACGCTGTCCGCGCGGTCGACGACCGTCGTCAGGTCGGCTTCGATGTACTCGAAGGCGTCCGGGCAGATGTCGCAGACGAACACGTCCGTCCCGGGTTCGAGGTACTCGGCGACGTATTCGAGGTCCTCCTCGAACGAGTGGGGGCCGGAGGGGAGCAGGGCGACGGGCGACTCCTCGCGGTCGGTCTCCTCGTCGTCCTCGCCGAACTCCTCTTCGTACGTGCCGTCGAGTTTCGCGCGGCGGCGCGCCTCGAAGGGAGCCACGTCGAGTGCGGCGTCGTACGCCTCGCGGATGAGCGCGACACAGCCGAGGCCGTCGGCGTCGGAGTCGGTGACGACGACCGCCTCCGCGCCCTCCATCGCCTCCATCGCGCGTTCTTCGGCGCGGTCCTCGTCGAGCGAATCCGGGTAGAAGAAGCCCGTGCCGGGGAGCCGCGACTTGCGGTCCAACGGGAGGGCATCCATGTCGATGAGTTCGTCGTCCATACCGTCGGCTTGCGGCGCGGCGTGAAAACGACGGTGGTGTGCGTGGCCGAGCAAAGCGAGGTCGAACGGAGTGAGACCTCGGTGTGAACGGGGAGCGAAGCGACCCGTGAACGAGTGAGGCCACGGAGACGCGAACGGCGAAGGAAGAAACTCAACGACACTGCGGCCACCACCGATTTGTCGACAGGTCCTGTCGCGAGAAACCGATGACCGACGCCGACGTCGAACGACACCTCGTCGACCTCAAGTACCTGATCGTGTTCGCAGTCGTCGTCGAGGCGGCCGTCGACCTCGGCCGGGGGAGCGTCGACGCCGGCCTCCGCGGGCTACTCGCTGGCGGCGCCGTCGTGTTGCTCGCGGTCGTCGTGTACCTGATCGTGGTCCAGCCAGATCGGGCTGTCGACGCCACGGGAGAGTAACGCGACCTCAGACGGGCGGCTTCACACCGTCGCCGTCGCCGTCGCCCTCCAACTGGCGGACGGTGAGCACCGGAACCGGACAGGTGCGGACGACCCGTTCGGCGACCGACCCGATGAGGAATCGGTTCTCGCCGTGGCGGCCGCGGGTGCCGGTGGCGACGAGGTCGGCGTCGATCTCGCGGGCGTAGTCGGCGATCTCGTTGGCCGGGCGACCCTCACGGACGACGGCAGTCACGTCGCGGCCGGCGCGTTTCTGCACGTCGACGATGGCCTCGCCGCCGCGTGCCTGGAGGGCGTTGCGCATCTGATCGCGAACCGCCTCGGGCGAGGAGTCGACCTCGCCGCTGTCGACGACGTACAGGGCGTGGACAGCCGCGTCGAACCGTTCGGCCAGATCGAGGGCAGCGTCGACGGCGCGACGGACGCTGTCGGAGCCGTCGGTGGCGACGACGATGGTGTCGATCTCGGGCATTACGCGGGTGTTCCGGCGGAGGGCTCTTAACTGTCGGCGCTCGCGACCCACCCGAATCGCCAAACCTCCCGGCCACCTACATTTACGTCTTGCCGCACGAGGAGAGGTACGAGAGAGTACAGATGCCCGCGAGCGACGACGCGATACGTGTGCTCCACGTCGACGACGACCCCGATTTCGCGGAGTTAGTCGCGACGTTCTTGGAGCGAGAGCGTGACCAGATCACCGTCGACAGCGCGTGCAACGCCGCCGAGGCGAGATCGACGTTGGGCGAGGACAGTCCCGCCGTCGACTGCGTCGTCTCGGACCACGACATGTCCGACGAAAATGGGATCGAGTTCCTTCGGTCGGTTCGCACGGAGTACCCAGATCTCCCGTTCATCCTGTTCACCGGAAAAGGGTCGGAAGAAGTCGCGAGCGAGGCCATCTCCGCGGGCGTGACGGATTACCTGCAGAAGGGTGGCGGTCGCGACCAGTACGAACTGCTCGCGAACCGGATCGTGAACGCGGTGGACGCGACCCGGTCCCAGCGGATGCTGATCGAACGGACGCGACGGCTGGAGACGTTGATCGACAACCTCCCCGGGATGATCTACCGCTGTCGGAACGAACCGCCGTGGCCGATGGAGACGGTCGACGGCGAAGTCCGAGAGACCACCGGCTACGACGCCGAGATCCTGGAGCGAAACGAAGTGGTGTGGGGCGAGGAGGTCATCCACCCAGACGACCGGGACCACACCTGGAACGCCGTCCAAGAGGCCCTCGACAGCGACGACGACACCTTCGAACTCACCTACCGGATCCAAACGCCCGACGGAGAGACGCGGTGGATGTGGGAGCGGGGCCGAAGCGTGGACGACGACGACGACGGGTCAGTGGCGGTGATAGAGGGGTTCATCACCGACGTCACCGAGCGCAAGCAGCGGGAACGCCGGCTCGAACGGACGACCGCACGGCTCGAAGCGTTGTTCGAGGAGTCGCCCGATATGATCAACGTCCACGACGACGAGGGGTACTTCGTCGACGCGAACCCCCGACTGTGTGCGGAGACGGGCTACACCAAAGCGGAACTCACCGAGATGCAGGTGTGGGACATCGATCAGGAAATCGACGCCCCGGAGGCGAGGGCGCTCTGGGACGAGATGAAGCCGGGAGACAGACACGAGCGGGAGGGCGTCTACGAGCGGCGTGACGGCTCGACGTTCCCGGTCGAGGTCAACATCAGACGCCTCGACCTCGACGGCGAAGAACGGTTCCTCGTGAGTAGTCGCGACATCTCCGAGCGGAAACGCCGCGACCGGAAACTCAAACGCCTCCGCGAGCGTGCACGGGAACTCACCTACACACAGACGACCGAAGAGACCGCACGACTCGCCACCGAGGCCGCCGACGAGATCATCGGAGCCGACCTGAGCGGCGTCCACCTCGTCGACGACACCGGAGAACGGATGCGTCCGATCGTGATGACCAACACAGCCTGGGAGGCGCTTGGCGAGCAACTGGCGTACGACCGCTCGGCACCACTCGGGACGCGTGCGCACCTCGCGTGGGACGTGTTTCAGACGTCGGCGCCGACGTACATCAGTTCTGTCTCGGCGTCGGACCGACTCTCCGAGGACTCGCCTGCCGAGAGCGTAGTGTTGCACTCGGTGGGTGATCACGGACTGTTCATCGCCTCTTCACACGAGCGCGACGCGTTCTCCGCGACCGACCGCCTCCTCGTAGAGATCCTCGCTGACACGCTCGAAGCCGCACTCGACCGCGTCGCGCGCGAGGAGTCCAGTCGAGAGCGCGAGCGGAGTCTCGAACTGCTCCACGACGCGACGCGCGATCTGATCCACGCCGAGTCGGCCGACGAGATCGCCGACCACGTCGTCGCGGCCGCCGCCGACATTCTGGGCTTCTCTGTCACCACCGTCAGATTCTACGACGAGGACGAGGGACTCGTCCCAGTGGCGGAGTCCGACGCCGTCACAGAGGTGCTCCCAGACCGAACGACGTTCGCTCCGGAGACGGAGAGCCTCAACTGGGATGCCTTCGAAGCCGGAGAGGTCCGCGTGTACGACGACATCGAGCGCGTCGACGGGTCGGTCGATGCCGGCACCGGACTGCGAAGTCTGATGATCCTCCCGATGGGCCACCACGGAACGCTCGCGGTCGGAGAGACCACGCCGAACGCGTTCGACGCCAGCGACGAGTTCCTCGCGCGCATCCTCTCGACTGCCGCCGAGACCGCACTCGACCAACGCGAGCGACGCGACGAACTCCGCGACCGCAACGAGCGCCTCGAGGAGTTCGCCAACGTCGTCTCCCACGACCTCCGCAACCCGCTCAGCGTCGCGAAGGGGCACCTCAGCTTGCTCGACGTCGACCCCGACAACGACCATTACCAAGCGGTACAGCGCGCACACGAGCGGATGGAGGCGCTCATCGAGGACTTACTCGCACTCGCCCGCGAGGACCGCGACGAGGCCGAGGTTGAGTCGGTCGACCTCGCTGCGACCGCCCGAGACTGCTGGCAGAGCGTCGAGACGAACGGTGCGACGCTCGACATCGACACCCGGGGAGTGGTCCATGCGGACCCGCGCCAACTCGACCGACTGGTGGAGAACCTCTTCCGCAACGCCGTCGTTCACGGCGGCGACGCCGTCACCGTCACGGTCGGCGACCTCCCAGACGGCTTCTACGTCGAAGACGACGGCGTCGGCATCGACCCCGACCGGCGAGAGTCCGTGTTCGAACCGGGGTACTCGACGAGCGACGGCGGCACCGGATTCGGCCTCCGCATCGTCGAGCGTGTCGCCGACCGCCACGGGTGGACCGTCGACGTGGCCGAGAGCGACGACGGCGGCGCACGCTTCGAGGTGACGGGCGTAGAGACGAACGCTACCTGAGTCGCGACAGGGCTCGCCAGTGTCGACGGGCGGTCGGAACCACGACACCTAAGCCGTCGACCCACACACCACACGATACCCGTGCCACGGTTCGCGTACCCCTGTCCCGGCTGTCGCACCACGAACAGCCTGCACGACGCAGGCTGCGACTTCGAGGGGACCGAGTGGCACCACATCGAACAGGCGTACACCGACGTGCTCACCGTCCTCGTCGACGGCCCCGTCACGGAGTCTGCGCTCCAACACGCCGTCCACGACGAGTGGTCGGGCCTCCACCGCGCGGCGCTAGACCTGTTGCAACGGGAGGGCCGCGTCGAGGAGAACGGCGACACGCTCGAACTGCTGACCGCCGAACGCTACCGCGAGGAGGTGTCCGAACCGACCCGTGAGCCGATGGCGACCATCTACCGGAAAGGGAGTTACCCCGGCTGTCACGACAACGCGGTGTTCGCGCTCGTCGCGTGGTACGAGATGGTCGGCCTCTCGTGGGCCGAGACCCGCCAGAACGTCGTCGAGTGGCTCCACCGCTCGGGGACGTGGGAGCGCGGCGGCTTCGAGGAGTCCAGCCCCGAGCAACTCGTCGACAGCAAGCGCCACGTGTACGAGGCCGGCTACGGCTGGAAGGAGAAGGCGCAGGCCGCCAAGCGCGTTATCGAGCGCCACGGCTGAGCGGGGAGTGACCCACGCTGGCCCTCTCTCCCATCGGCCGCGACCGCGACCGATAAGGCGGAGTCTCCCGACACTCCGCCGTGAGCAGTTCCCCGGATGACTCTCGACCTTCGATCGGCGACGGCGGTGCCGACGGTGACGGTGCTGCCGCCGCGCCGACCGGGTCGCGCCGCGCGGTCGCGGTCGTCATCGGCGTCGTCTTTCTCGACCTTCTCGGGTTCGGCGTCGTCATCCCCATCCTCCCGTTCTACGTGCGCTCGTTCGGCGTCTCGGACGTGTTCATCGGTCTGACGGCGGCTTCCTACTCGCTGGCGCAGTTCCTCGCCGCGCCGACGCTCGGCCGTATCTCCGACGAGCGCGGTCGCCGCCCAGTCATCGCCTTCTCGGTGGCGATGGCCGGCGTCGCGTGGATCGGGTTCGCGTTCGCCACCGAGGTCGGCGCACTCGCGGGCACGGCCGCCGCGGTCGCGACCCTCCTCCTCTCGCGGACGCTCGCCGGGGCCGCGGGTGGCAACATCTCCGCCGCGCAGGCGTACATCGCCGACGTGACGCCACGCGAGAAACGAGCGGGTGCGCTCGGCCTCGTCGGTGCGGCGTTCTCACTCGGGTTCGTGTTCGGGCCCGCACTGGGCGGGATCGCCGCCAGCGAGCAGGTGGTCTCGACCGCGCGGAGCGTCCTCCCGGCGTTCGTCCCGACGACGCGGTTCACGCTCCCGAGTTTCCTCGCCGCTGGCCTCTCCTTCCTCGCGGCCGCCGCCGCACTCCTCGTGTTGAAGGAACCGGATCGAACCCGTTCGACCGGCGGTCGCAGTTCGCTGATCGACCAGTTCCGAACGGCGCTCGCGGACGACGACCTCCGGCCGCTGGTGGCTTCCTACTTCGTCACCAGCGTCGCGTTCGCCGGGATTCAGGTGATGTTCATCCCGTTCGCTGCCGACTTCTACGGCTACGACGCGACCGCCGCCGCCGTCTTCCTCACCTACATCGGCGTCCTCGGCACGATCAATCAGGGCGTCCTCGTCGGTCGACTGGAGCAAGCGCTCGGCGCGATCAAACTCGCGGTGATCGGTGGGGCAGGACTCGCGACCTCGCTGGCGCTGCTCCCGTTCACGCCCCAGATCGGTGCGATCCTCCCGCTCCCGCCGGGGACCGGTGAGGGCTTGTTGACCGGGCCGATCCTGACGGGACCGACGGTCGCGCTGTTCGGCGTCGGCGCACTGCTGTCGTTCGGCAACGGGGCGTTGAACGTCTCGCTGTCGACGCTCGTCTCCGACCGCGCCAGCGACGAGACGCAGGGCGCGGCCTTCGGCGTCACGCAGGGCGCAGGAAGCCTCGGCCGGACGGTCGGCCCGCCGGTCGCGGCGTCGGCGTACGTGCTGGCGTACTGGTCGCCGTTCGTCGCCGGCGCGGTGTTGCTCGTGCCCGTCGTGTACGTCCTCGCACGCGGGCGGACGCTCGGCGGGCGGGCGGCGACAGTCGACGACTGAGGCGTCGCCGTCCAGGCTCACTCGGAGTCAAGACGGCCGACGGATCGAGGATGTCAGTTGAACAGAAACTATTCACCGCCGACCCGCGAACGGATCGGTGTGAGATCCGACCAATCCGCTCGGCGTCGACGCCTGCCGAGCAGACTACTCGGTGTACTCGGCGCGGTAGCCGGGACTGCCGCCGCCGTCGCCGTCCTCGGTCCCGCGCCACTCGCCGACGTCTTCGTGACGGGGCTGGTCGGTGGTGTGGCGGCCGTCGCAGTCGTCGGGGGCGCCGCAGCGTGGGCCGGTCGGCGAGCGGTGGTGTGGATCGCAGCGCTGTCGGTGGCGGCGTTCTCAGCGGTCGGACTCATGACAGTCGGCTTCCTGTTCGTCCCAGCCGCGCTGTGTCTTCTCGCGGCGGCGACGCTGTCGACGTGGGCGGGGCCACTGGTCGCCGAGGCGTCGACGCCGCCGACGCCTCGGCGGACCGCCCTGTACGCAGCGGCCGGTGCCGTCGCCGTCGGCGTCGGTGCGTGGCTGGTCGACATCGCCGCGTTCGAGCGCGATCTGTTCGGATCGTGCGCCAGCGAGACGGCCACCTGTGTGCTGGCGACGACGAACTGGCCCGCCGTCGCCGTGACCGTCGGGGGACTCCTCGCGTGTGCGTCTGGCGCGTGGCTCCTCGTTCGCGGCGGAGTCGACGCACTGGGACTCGTTCGAGCGGCGGTGGCGACGCAGTCAACTGCCGAACGGTGACACCCGTTCGCAGCGGGCGTCGCGGGTGAGCGCGACCGTCGAGTATCTCGATCGACTCGGCTATCGCACCGACGCGACCGCGTCGGGCACGCTCTCGGGTCCTTCGGCGTGGACCGCCTCCCAGCCACGGTCGCGGGCACCTGCCACGTCCGCCTCCTCGTTGTCGCCGATCATCACTCGTCTGTCCGCCGCGAGCGCCGCTTCCGCTCGTTCGAACGGCGCAGGATCGGGCTTGTGCGCCCCGACGTCGTAGCTGACGACGGTCGCGTCGACGTGCGTGGACAGGCCCGCGTGTGCGAGCTTTTCGCGTTGCCAGTCGCCGACACCGTTGGTGCAGACGCCGACCCGATAGCCGTCAGCCCCCGCGAGGGCCGCGAGTGTCTCGCAGACCGGAGCGGGCGCGGGCATCGCGTCGTACTCCGTCTCGCGGAGCGCCGTGACGAACGCCTCCGGGTCGGCGTCGGCGTCGACGGCCGCCAGCGCTGTCTCCGCTGCGCGGCGGTACGGCGCCGAGTCGAGCGCCTCCAATCGTTCGAAGAAGGCGTCGTTGTAGGCGTCGCCGAAGGCGGCGGCAGCGTCGATGCCGACGGCGTCGCAGGTGCGGGCGATGACGTCGTCGTAGTCGGGGAACCGGAGGAGCGTTCCGTCGAGGTCGAACCAGATGGCGGTGGACACAGTCGTGGTCGCGGTCGTCGCTCCGAGAAGGTATCGGCGGCGTGAGAGGTCGTCACAGGGAACGGACGTGGCGCCGCTGGCGGTCGTGAAAAACGTGAGAGTGCGGCCGAACGAGCGCCTCAGTCGCTCTGGATGCGCGGCGCGAGCATGTACGTCACCTGGCCCATCCCCTCGCCGAACTCGTAGTGGAGTTTGACGGGGAACTCCTCGCCGAGTTCGACGCGTACCTCGGCGTCGCTCGGGATGGCCTTGTTCATATCCTTGAGGTAGTCGAGGCTGAACAGTGAGTCGGCGGGGCCGGCCTGCAGGTCGATGAGGTCCTCGCGGTCGAGACGGAGGTCCACGTCGTCGGTGTCACCCTCGGCCTCGATGAAGAACGACTCCTCGGCCTCGTCGACGCGCAGGCGGATGTGGTCGGAGACCATGTCGGCGGCCTTGATCCCGCGGTCGAGCTGGGCGCCCTCGACGACGATTTCGGCGGGCAGGTCCAAGTCCGGAATGTCCGGCTCCTGGCGGATGGAGTCGGGATCGATGAGCGCGAGTGTGTAGCTCAGGCCATCGATCTGGATGTGGAGTTTGCGCGTCTCCTCGTCGAGTTCGAGTTGGATCAGGTCGCCGGAGTTGGCCATCCCGGCGATGTCCTCCAAGCGATTGAGGTTGACGCCGATGACCCCTCCGTCGGCCTCGTACGACTCGAAAGCGGCCGCCTCGAGTGCGAGGTCGACCATCCCGACGTTCGCCGGGTCGACGGCGCGGATGGCCAACTCGTCCTCGTTGAGCCGGATCTTACACTCGTCGACCAACACGCTCACCGAGTCGAGCGCGTCCCGGAGGGTTGACGCGCTCACGATGGCCTTGAACATATATCGCGGGCTACGGGTGTGCCCATAAAAATACCCGCGATCCGTCCTCACGCGCGAGCGCGAGAGTGCCGAACGAGCGACGAGTAGTCTGTTCTCGGTGAAGAATAGATTGTGCGCGCTGACTCCCCTACGGATGTGTGTCGAGGGATGCGGCGTGAATCGGCGTGGGTGGCTGCCATCCGACTCGCGCTGTTGCGGTGGAACGTCGACGAAGCGTCGGTCGTGGAGGAGGCGAATCTCGTCGCCGGACGCGAGCGAACTGTCCGCGACGTGTTCTCGACGAGTCGGAGTTGGAACCACTGTACACGCCGGTCGGACTCGATTTCGGCGGCGGGTCGCCGTACTAGATCGCACACAGCATCGCCGCCGAGGTGCTCGCAGTGTCGAACGGCCGCGACCCCCGGCACCTGAAGGAGCGCGAGAGACCGGTCGACGAACGGATCGACGTCGCCGGCGACGACGAAGAGAGCGACGACGCGGAGGCCGGCGGGCCGACGCAGTAGCGTAGCGACGGCGGCTGTCCAACACGATGGCGCAAGTGGCGGCGAACGCGCGTTTTATCCGTTTCAGCCGGGTACGTCCGACAACTGACTATGGCTCGCAAGGACGATTTCTACAACCGCGCCAAACAGGAGGGCTATCGCGCCCGGTCGGCGTACAAACTCCGACAGATCGACGAGGAGTTCGACCTGTTCGACCACGGCGACACCGTCGTCGACCTCGGTGCCGCCCCCGGTGGGTGGCTGCAGATCGCCGCAGAGGAGGTGACCGAAGCCGGAACCGTCGTCGGCGTCGACCTCCAGCGGATCGACGATCTCGACCACCCGCACGTCGAGACGGTCCGCGGTGATATGACCGAGGAGCGCACCCGCTACTACCTACGGAAGGCGCTCGGTGTGGACCCCGACCCAGATCCGGACGACGACGCCCCGCCAGTCCGCCCCGTCGACGTGGTCATCTCGGACATGGCACCGAATATGACCGGCGAGTACCAACTCGATCACGCCCGCTCGATCCACCTCTGCCGACAGGCGCTGGACACGGCGCTAGAACTGCTGAAGCCGGGCGGCGACTTCGTCGTGAAGGTGTTCGACGGCCCGGACCTCGCGGACTTCCGTGACGACGTCGACGCGGAGTTCCAGTACGTCCGAGCGTACACGCCGGAGGCAAGTCGGAAGCGCTCCTCAGAGCGGTATCTCATCGCTCGCGGGCGCACCGATGCGCCGGTGGCCGAGGGCGACCGCCTCGCCGTCGACGTGACCGACGTGGGCGAGGAAGGCGACGGCATCGCCAGCGTCGACGGGTTCACGCTGTTCGTGCCGGGTGCCGAGGTCGGTGAGACGGTCGAGGTCGTCGTCGACGACGTGAAGCCGCGGTTCGGCTTCGCAGAGCGCGTCGACTGAGCAGGGACGAGACCAGGCTTTTCAGACGCTCACGCGGTCGGCATCCACGTCGGCGTCGCGGCGGACCAGCGCCACCGCGGCGTACACGAGCGGTGTATCGACGAGGGCGATGAGCAGTTTCAGCACGTACTGCCCGACGATGAGCGACAACAGCACCGCGGTCGGGAGCGCCGGGCCGATGCCGAACAGTGCGGGCGCGACGGCGAACGCGACGAGGGTGAACACGACGGTGTCGATGAGTTGGCTCGTCGCCGTCGACCCGACGTTGCGGAGCCACAGGGCGTCGCCGTCGGTGAACTCGCGGATGCGATGAAAGGCGATCACGTCCCAGTTTTGACTGAGGACGTACGCGACCAGCGACCCGAGGACGACGTTCCCCGACAGGCCGAGGACGGTCGCGAACGCGTCAGGGTCGACCGACCCCTGCGCTGCGGGCACGGAGATGGTCGCGAACACGAGCGCCAAGAGAACGAAGTTCATCCCGAACGCGACGTTGACGACGCGCCGGGCGTACTCCTTTCCATACAACTCCGAGAGACAGTCGGACGCGAAGAACGTGATGGCGTACGCCAGCGTCCCGCCCGGCGCAGTCACCGTCCCGAGGACAGGAAGTGTGACGGCGAGCAGTTTCGCGGAGATGACCTGCGCCGTCACGAGGGCTGCGACGAACAGCGACGTGAGGAGCACCGCCGCCAGCGGGACGTTCAGACGCCGCGGTTCCGCGGTGGCGACGTCGCCGCTCATTCGTCGTCCTCCGCGTCGTCCGCCTCATCTGCCTCGCCCGCCTCGTCGTCGAGGCGACCGTGTCGGGCGTCTATCTCGTCGAGCATATCGAGCGTCTTGCGGATCGACGCGCGGATCGCGTCGCTTCGGTTGACGAACTTGCCGTCGTCGCCGACGTGGTCGTCGAGGTCGGCGAGCAGTTCGCCGGGTATCTCGACGCTTATCTTGGGCATATCTGGAGATTCGTTGAAAAATAGTTGAGTCTTCTCACCGAGCGGCGGCGACGGCGGAGAAGCGGTGCGGGACGACCGCCTGGCCGAGATTACGCGCCCGGCTTCGAGTCGCGAACCAGGTCGACCGTCGGTTCCGCGAGGTTGCGCCGTCCGCCCAGCGTCAACACCCACAGGATGAGCAGACCGACGCCGTAGGCGGCCATCAGCGGAATCGTCACGAGGAACATCGTGAACACGTCCGCCGGGGTGAACAGCGCCGCCACGAGCATAATGCCGACCGTCACCTCGCGCCACCGCGAGCGCATCGCTTGGTACGACACGCCGGCGGTGTTGAGCAGGACCATCAACACGGGCACGTCCGCGAGGAATCCGATGCCGACGGTCGTGAAGAACACGAGCCACGCGAAGTCGCTGATCCGGTAACTGATTACCATCCCCGCTCGGAGTGCGTCGCCCACGAGCCACGAGATGACTGCCGGTGCGATGGTCGTGTACCCGAGCGCGAGGCCACCGATGAGGCCCACCAGCAGAGCCGCAACCCATCCGAACACGACCTGCCTCCGCCCACGGACGAAGCCGCGGTCGCGGAGCGCAGGCCACGCGAAATACGCCACGAACGGGAGAATGGCGACCGCGCCAGCGATGGTCGAGATCTTCACCTCGAAGATGAGCGCCTCCACCGGGTGGAGGACGATGACGCCGAAGTTCTCCGCGCCCACTCCGACGACCTCCTCGGGAATGCGGTTCACGAAGTTGTCCTTCACGTCACCGATGCCGCCGAGGTAGAGGAACGCGAACACGCTCGCGAGCGTGATGCCGAACACGCCCGTCAGGAAGAACGCCCGCGACCGGAGCGAGGAGGCGATGAAGGCGAGGTCGTCGTAGTAGCCGCCGATGTCGTCCTCGTCGCGTTCGCCGTCGGTCAGGCCTTCCAGCAGCGTCCCGGTCGCCCGCGAGGCGCGGTCGCCCACGTCGTCGGACGCACCGGGGACGGCTGCTCCCTCGCCGGAGCCGCCCTGCGCGGCCGCCTCGCGGGCGCGTTGCGCCTCGTCGAAGCGGTCGAGGATAGCCCGCGCTTTCTCTGAGTCGCCCGCAGAGGCCGCGTGGTCCGCGAGGAAGTTCGCACGACGCTCGGAGACACCGGCGAACACCGCGTCGGGCGCACGGCGCACCTCGTCGGCGGTGAGCACCTCGACGTCGACGGCGGTCGGGTCGGTGCCGGCGACGTACGCGAAGTAGACGCCGAGGACGAGTGCGAGCGCGGCCGCGAGACCGAGTCCCGCGGCGAGGAACGTGACGAGTGCGGTCGTGCCGCTCACGCCGACGGCCGCGAGGATGGCGTCGGCGCTCGTGCCGTACTCCGTGAGGATCGAGTCAGCGAGTGTCGAGCGTTCGACGAGGACGTAGCCGACCGCGCCGACGATGCCCGCGATGCCGAGGAGGACGTTCCACAGCGAGCGGAAGCGACTGCGCCAGTCGACGAACCCGGCGCCGCGCCGGGTCGCACCGACGACGCCGAGGTCGCCGGCGAACAGGTCACGCGCCGGACCGGTGTCGGCGGGTGCGTCACTCGCCTCGCCGTCGCCCGCGGCGTCGACGGCGGCGGCCTCGTCGAAGCGGTCGAGGATGGCACGGCCTTTGCCGGGGTCGTCGTCGTCCATCGCGGCGGAGGCGGCTTCGAGCGCCTCTGCTTCGGTCATCGACTCGAACACCTCCGGTGGGGCGGCCCACACGCCCGTCTCGTCCAGCGTCCGCAGGTCGATCGCGTCGGGGTCGCCGAAGTCGCGGTCGGTCTCGACCATCGCGTCGAGTTCGACGTACACGAAGTACGCCAACGCGACGACGGCGGCGGCGACGCCGACGACCGCGGCGACCGACGCGAGGACGGGAACCGCGAGGTCGGTCGGGAGGCGGTAGGAGGTGACCCCGCCGACCGCGCCGTTGACGGCGGCCGCGCCGCCGCGGGCGAAGAACAGGTACACGAGGGCGGCGGCGGCGACGCCGACGCCCGCGAGGGCGTTCCACCGGGTCTGGGCGGTCGCCGCCAGGTCGATGCGCTCGCTGCCGCGTTTGGCCGTCACGACGACCTTCGCGAGGTACAGCGACGCGCCGTACAACAGGAGGAGGGGAGCGGCCCACATCACCTGCGTGAACGGGTCCGGCGGCGAGAACACCGCGCCGAAGACGAAGATGCCGACGACGGCGTGGCGCCACTTCTCGCGGAACGTCTCGTAGGGGACGATTTCGGCGTACGACAGCGCCGTGATCGCCAACGGCATCTGCGCGGCGAAGCCGAACGAGAAGGTGAGCAGGGCGATGAACTGCGCCCACTTCACGATGGAGTAGGTGGGCTGGATGCCCGCGGAGAGGGCGTTGTTCGCGAGGAACGCGAACATAAACGGGAAGAAGACGAGGTAGCCGTAGGCGACGCCGACGCCGAACAAACCGAGGGCGAGGACGGCGATGAGCACGAGTTTCCAGCGGGCGACCGGCGTCTGTGGCCACAACTCACGCTCGCGGAGAGCGTCGCGCGAGAAGTACAGCAGTGGCGGAATCCCGAAGATGATACCGACGACGAGGCCGATCTTCGCCTGGAGGAGGATCACGTCGAACGGCGTCTGCGCGATAATCTCGACCTCCTGCCCGGCGGCGTCACTGAGTTGTGCGCGGGTGACCGCCTTCAGGAAGTCCCAGACGTACAGCCGAAGGGCGTAGAACGTCCCGAGGAACCCGACGAGGAAGACGATGAACACCTTCTGGAGGTCCTTCTGTGCGGACCTGAGCATCGCACCGGCGGTCTCACGCCCCTCCGCCAGCGCCCGTTGGGTGTCCTCATCGAGCGCGCTTGACATACGCGAGATGAACCGCTTCCCGGTTATCAACCTTTTCAAGCGACGACCCAGTGTGAGGCTCGTCGCGCCCCGGGAAGGCCGGCAACAACGAGCCTATCCGAAAAGGCCTATAACTGCCCGGGGGTGAATCCCTCACGATGACGACGGATTCGGACCCACCGGAGGAGCCGCCCGCGGGCGGTGACGACGACACCGACGGGTCTGAGTCCACCACGCCGACCGGCGACACGGAGGAGCGGACGGACGACACCGACGAGTGGGATCTTGACCCCGAGGACTCCGACAGCGATCCGGCCGGCGACACGAACGACGACGCCGATATCGACGGCGAGGAGGGCGACGCTGAAGTGTCGACCCCGAGCGACGAGGACATCGACCGCCGGAGTCCCTACGAGGGGTACCACCCCGACGACGAACTCGGCAAGGACGGAACCGACGACGGAACGGACGTCGATGCCGCTGACGACGAGATCGACGACGAACCGCCGGAGCCACCCGACCCGGACGTGCCGCAGCCGACGGGAATCGACGGCGAACAGGTGACCGTTCCAGCGGACCCACAGCCGGTTCCCGACGGCGTCGCGGGCGAACAGACAGACCGCAAGGTGGACCCCGAATCGAACGGGCAAGGCGACGCGATGACGGCCGCCCAGAAAGGGATGAACGCCGTCAACGAGGGGATGGGCGCACTCGGCGGAGACGGCCCCGACTCCGACCAAGAGATGCCGCTGACGGCGCACATCGAGGAGATGATGCGCCGTCTCGGCGTCGTCTTCGGCGTCGCGGGCGTCGTGGTCGTGGCAGTCCTCCTCATCGGCACCGTCTCGCCGGTCGTCCCCAGCGCCGAGGAGATTATCGAGTTCTTGTGGGACGCCCACGTCGGCTTCGAACAGAATCGTCCGCGAGTGTACGGCCCGCTGGAGTTCCTACTGACGAAGTTGAAGGTCGCGTCGCTGGCGGGGCTGCTTGTCGGCCTCCCGGTGTTCGTCTACGAGACGTACCGCTTCATGCGCCCCGGTCTGTACCCGAACGAACGCCGCTACTACCTCGCGGCGGTGCCTACGAGTCTGATCCTCGGTCTCATCGGCGTCGCGTTCGCACACTTCATCGTCCTGCCGACCATCTTCAACTACTTCATCAGTTACACCGAGGAGAGCGCCGTCCTCGCGTTTAGCCTGCGGGAGACGTTCAACCTCATCCTCCTGCTGATGGGGTACATGGCCATCGTCTTCCAGATTCCGCTGTTCATCCAGTTGGCGATTATGATGGGACTGGTCACCCGCCAGTGGATGGAAGACCGCCGCCTGCTGTTCTGGTCGGCGTTCGTCGGCCTCGCGTTCATCGTCTCGCCGGACCCCACCGGGATGGCACCCATCATCGTCGGCGCGACGATGATCGTGTTGTTCGAGGGGACGCTGGCGCTGTTGCGCTGGACCGGAAACTGACGGCAGGATTGATCGGCGTTCGGCGGCGCCCTTTTGTCCCGTCCGCGCCCACCTCCGCCGATGGGAACGATCCTCCTGTGTCGCCACGGCGAGACGCCGTGGAACCGCGACCGCCGCGTGCAAGGGTGGGCCCCGACCGACCTCACCGACCGCGGCCGCAAACAGGCCGCCGCCCTCGCCGACTTCCTCGCCGACGAGTACGCAGTCGACCGAACCGTCGCGTCGGATCTAGAGCGGGCCGCGGAGACCGCCCGCGCCGTCGCGCAGGCGACCGGCGCAGAGACGACGTTCGACGCCCGGTGGCGCGAACGCGACTTCGGGCGGATGCAGGGCCTCACCTACGACGAACTGTTCGGTGCGTATCCAGAGTACACACTCTCGGAGATTGGCTACGCGGCCGCCGAGACGACGCCCGAGAGCGGCGAGTCGCTGCTGGACATGTGGGAGCGCGTGACAGCGGCGTTCGACGACCTCCGTGACGCTGTCGGTGACGACGAGACGGTCGCCGTCGTCGCGCACGGCGGCCCGCTGTACGCCGTGACGGGGATACTGAAGGGCCTCGACGTGGTCGCCGCGGTACTGGATCAAGAACAGGGCAACTGCGCGGTCAACGAGGTTCGCGTGACTGGTGGGAATCCGGGTGCCGAGTTGGTCCGCGAGAACGTCACCTCGTTCCTGCCGGAGTCGACGAGTCAGGAGAACTACTGAGGCTTACGAGGAGGGGTAGTCGCGGGCGAACACGTCCTCGACGACGGGTTCGCCGTCGTAGTTCACCGATTTGTCGGCGACGGTGTCGTCGCCGGCGGCGGCCTCGCTGTCTCCGTCGACCTCCCCTCCGGGGCTGACGCTTCCCGTCTCGTACCCCTGGAGGTCGAGGGTGACGTGGTCGAAGCCCAACTCCAGCAGATGCTCGCGAGCGGCGGCGACGAAGTCGGGATTCAGCGCCGCCTCCAGTTCGTCCGCGCCGACTTCGATGCGCGCGAGGCCGTCGTGGTCGCGCACGCGGAACTGCGAGAAGCCCCACGTCCGCAGGAGGCGCTCGGCCTTCTCGATGCGGGTGAGGCGCTCCTCGGTGACTTCGAGGCCGGTCGGGATGCGCGAGGAGAGACACGCCATCGAGGGCTTGTCTGCCACGTCCAGGTCGTAGTGGGCGGCGATCTGACGCACCCCCTCTTTCGTGATGCCGGCCTGCAACAGCGGGGAGACGATGTCGAGTTCTTCGACCGCCTGGAGGCCGGGGCGGTGGCCCTCGCCGGGGTCGGAGGCGTTCGTCCCGTCGCAGACGGTGGCGATGTCCCGCTCACGGGCGGCGTCGTACATCCGCGAGAGTCGCATCGTCCGGCAGTGATAACAGCGGTCGTCGCCGTTGGCGACGAAGTTCGGGTCGTCGAGTTCGGAGAACTCCACGGTCACGTGGTCGATGCCGATGTCGTCGGCGACGCGCCGGGCGTCGTCGAGTTCCTCGGCTGGGAGCGTCTCGCTTTTGGCGGTACACGCGACCGCGTCGTCGCCGAGGGCGTCACGAGCGAGCGCCGCGACCACGCTCGAGTCGACGCCGCCGGAGAAGGCGACGAGGACGCCGTCTCGCTCGGCCAACGCCTCACGCGCGGCCGCCGCCTTCGCCGCCACGTCGTCGTCCATACCATCGTCGAAGGTGCCGCGAGCCAAAAGCCCCCCGAAGCCGGGTGTGTGCCCAGTCCAGCAGGCGGCACGGGGCCGAATCCCGAGACGGGAGCGCCGCGAGCGCGTCGGTGGATGGTGTGTGACAGCCGCAACGTATTGGTGCCCCCGGCGTGATACTCGTTGGCATGACCGACGCCGGCCCCGACGCGGTCCACCCGGACGACGTGCGCGCGAGCGATTACTCGGACGTGCCTGCAGACGTCGACGGCGCGTACCTGTTCGGTATCAGTCGAGACGGTGCGCCGTTCTACTACGACGACGACCAGCGGCGCGTCGTGGAGGGCGACCGACACGGCGGCGTCGCCGCCGATTACGGCGTCGTCGACGACGTCGAGGCGCTGGTCGAGGACATCGAGGAGCGAATCGGGTGGGATATGCTCGGCGGCGACGAGGACTGATCGCGACAGCCAGTCGGTCGCGGGTCGCTCGCTGGTGACTCGCTTCGCTGTCTCTCCCTCTGCTCACGGCTCGTTTCACTCGCCGTTCGAATACTCGTGGCCGCACTTCGTTCGGCCACGCGCTTCTCGCGGGTCGTTTCACTCCCCGCTCGCTTGTTCGTGGTCTCGGTCGCTCACTTCGTTCGCTCCTTCCCCCACGCAGCCCCGCTCACGGCTCGTTCCACTCGCCGTTCGCGTTTCCGAGGACTCGCTTCGCTCGTCCTGGCCCCCGGCACGGTTTTGACCCCCGCTGTGGTATCCCGTCCCGAATGGAGTTCACGTCGGTACCGGGCGTCGGCGAGAAGACCGCCGAGACGCTCGCTGACCTCGACGGGGCCGAGGAGGCGTTGCGCCGCGGCGACGTGGCGACGCTGGCGCGCGCCCCCGGCCTCACGGAAGGCCGGGCGGCGGCCATCGCCCGCGGCGCGATCCGAAAACGGCACGACGACCCAGGTGGCTGGCTGGCGACCGACCGCGCACGCGAGGTGTACGAAGATGCGCTTGGACTGATCCAAGACCGCGCCGTCACCGATTACGCGGCCAAACGCCTTCGGACGCTGTACCCCTCCGCGACCGAGTCCCGCATCGAAGAGGTGCGCGAGTGGGCCGCCGACGCCGTCGAGCGTGATCCCGACGAGGCGGTGCTCGACGCCCTCGCGGACGTGGAACAGGTGTCTGATCCACGGGGCCTGCGCGTTCGCGAACGGGCGCTCGCAACCGCCGACGCCGAGCGCTACGCCGAGGCGAAGGATGCGTTCCCCGAACTCTCCGTCGAGGTGGTCGAAGATGCCCGCGGGCTGTCGGAACTCGCGCGGTCGTACACTACGGTCGTCGCGCTAGACGAGGAGTTTGCAGGCGTCGACGTCGACGGCGACGTGCGCGTCATCACCGACCCCGAGGACCACCCCGAAGAGGTCGTCCCCGAGCGTCTGCTCGCCTTCTTCGCCGAGAACCGCGAGGTACTGCTTGCGGCGCTGTCGGTCCACGAGGCCGCCGGCATCGACCCGGCCCTCGACCCCAAGGCGCTCCGGGACGCCCTCTCGCGACTCGACGACGACGGAACGATCCGCGGCGACGAGGAGTTACAGCGCCTCACCGACGCCGTCGACGACCTCGACGCGGCCGTGTCGACGGCGGAGTCGGTCGCCAACGACCACCTCCGCGACGCCATCCGCGAACAGGACGTCACCATCGAGGGGACCGACTTCCTCTCGCTGGTCGAACAGGGCGCGCGCGTCGACAGCCTCCTCTCGCGGGAGTTGGCCGACGAGTACGACGCCGCCATCCGCCGGGCACGTGAGCACTTTGCGGACTCGCTGGGCCTGACTGACGCGGAGGCGGAGTTCACCGAGCGGGTGTTCGCGGGCGATCCCACGTTCCCGACCGAGCACAACGAAGAACCGCTGAACCGCCTCCGAACCGAACTCAAGGCCGCCCGCGACCGGCGCGCCGCGGCGCTCAAGTCGTCGCTCGCGGAGGACTTGGCTGTCCTCCGCGACCCCGCCCAAGACCTGGTGGCCGACGCGCTGGAACTCGACGTGGAACTGGCCGTCGCGCGGTTCGCCCGCGACTTCGACTGCGTCGTCGCCGACCTCGACGCCGAGGGGAGCGGCTTCGACGTCGAGGGCGGGCGTTCACCGCTGCTGGACGTGTCGGTCGAAGAAGTCGAACCCGTCGACTACGCCGTCTCCGGCGTCACCCTCCTGTCGGGCGTCAACTCCGGCGGGAAGACGTCGACATTGGACTTGGTGGCGCTCGTCGTCACCCTCGCACATATGGGCCTCCCCGTCCCCGCAGCGTCCGCGCGAGTGGGCCGCGTCTCGGAGTTGCACTACTATGCGAAGTCGCAGGGGACGCTCGACGCGGGCGCGTTCGAGTCGACCCTGCGTGACTTCGGCGACCTCGTGTCGGGCGCGGCGGGCCGTCTCGTCCTCGTCGACGAACTGGAGTCGATCACCGAGCCGGGGGCGTCGGCGAAGATCATCGCGGGTATCCTCGAAGCCCTCGACGATCAGGGGGCGACGGCGGTGTTCGTCTCCCACCTCGCGCGACAGATACGCGAGGCCGCCGCCGTCGACGTGGCGGTCGACGGCATCGAGGCGGTGGGACTGGACGACGGCGAACTCGTCGTGAACCGTTCGCCGCGAAAAGACCACCTCGCGCGGTCGACGCCGGAACTCATCGTGGAGAAATTGGCAGGCGAGGCGGCTGACCCCGAGTTCTACGAGGGCCTACTGGAGAAGTTCTAGCCTTAGACGGGGAGGTCGTCCGACGCCGGGGGTGCCGCATCCGACGCTCCGTCGCCGCCGATGCCGCGGAAGAGGAGTTCGTAGTCGGCCGCGTCGAGCGCCCCACGGAGGTCGTCGATGCCGCGTTCGAGCGTCTCGCGTCGCCGGACGAGTTCGCGGTACGCCGCGTCGTGGTCGGAGACGCTGGGCGCGTCGTCGAGGGCGGCAAGTTTCTGCGTGGCCGCACAGTAACGTCGGACGCGGTCGTCGTAGCGACCCACCCGGACGAGACGGTCGACCGTCTCGCGGAGTTCGCCCGACCCGACTGGTTTCTCGACGTACGCGTCGACTGAAAGGCCGACCAAGTCGAGGTCGGCATCGACGCCGGTGACGACGGCGACGCGGACGTCGACCCCCGACTCGCGGATCAACTCGAGGACGTCGTCGCCGTGCAGGTCGGGCATCCGACGGTCCAGCAACACGACGTCCACCGAGTCGTCGAGCGCTGCGACCGCCGCCTCACCGGTCGCGACTGCCGTCACGTCGTACGCGTCCACGAGACAGTCGGCGTACAGATCGCGCGTGTCCGGGTCGTCTTCCACTACCAGTACGTGGGACGGCCCACCCGCGGTCGGTTCGTTCGTCCCCCCGTCGTCGTCGGTGCCCTCGGTCATCGATCCGTGCGTCGACCCCCACCCCCCTTAATTTAGTAGACGTTCGCCTCGGATTAACCCGAATTCAGTCCCGGGGTTCCGAACGGATTCGGTGTTCGTGGCAGAACCGTCCTCGCTCTCGGCGGCGGACTACTCCCACCGAACTGGTGGCACGCGAGCACGGCGATACTGAAACCGTATCGGACGCATAGCGTCGGAAATCCCGGTATCGAGGGAGGCTTCAGTTCCACCGCGCCTCCGGGGAACGATTAAGTGGTCGGACACGCGAGAATCCGATATCATGACCGGGGACCCCGAAGACGGGATGCTGTCGTGGGACGAGTCCGTCTTTCGGGACGAACACGTCTTCGAAATCGACTACGTCCCCGAGACGTTCCGCCACCGCGAGAGCCAGTTGGAGTCGCTGAAGTACGCACTCCGACCGGCCGCGCGCGGGTCGCGCCCGCTCAACACCGTCGTCCGCGGGCCGCCGGGCACGGGCAAGACCACCTCCGTCCAGAAACTGTTCGCCGAACTCCGCGCGCAGACGGACGTGCGGACGGTACGGGTGAACTGCCAGGTAGACTCGACCCGCTATGCGGTGTTTTCGCGGGTGTTCGAGGGCATCTTCGACTACGAGCCGCCGAGTTCGGGCATCTCGTTCAAGAAACTGTTCGGCCAGATCGCGGACCGCCTCGTCGAGGAAGACGAGGTGCTCGTCGTCGCCCTTGACGACGTGAACTACCTGTTCTACGAGAACGAGGCCTCCGACGCGCTGTACTCGTTGCTGCGGGCACACGAGGCCCACGCTGGCGCGAAGGTGGGCGTCATCTGCGTCTCTTCGGACCTGTCGCTGTCGGTGATCGAGGAACTCGACTCGCGGGTGCAGTCGGTGTTTCGCCCCGAGGAAGTGTACTTTCCCACCTACGACGTCGACGAGATCGTCGACATCCTCCGGGAGCGAGCGAAGCGCGGCTTCCACGACGGCGTCCTCGGCGCGACTGAACTCGACCGGGTCGCAGAGTTGACCGCCGAGTCGGGCGACCTCCGCGTCGGCATCGATCTGTTACGTCGCGCGGGCCTCAACGCCGAGATGCGCGCCTCCCGAACCATCAGCATCGACGACGTCGAGGAGGCGTACGAGAAGTCGAAGTTCGTCCACCTCTCGCGAAGCCTCCGCGGACTCTCGGACTCCGAGACGTCCCTGGTCGAGGTGTTGGCCGAACACGACGGCGAACAGGCGGGGTCGGTGTACGAGGCGTTCCACGAGCGGACGGATCTGGGCTACACGCGCTACTCGGAGATCGTCAACAAACTCGAACAACTCGGCCTCGTCGAGACGGAGTACGCCGAGGTGGAGGGTCGCGGCCGCTCGCGGTCGATTTCGCTGGCGTACGATCCCGAGGCGGTGTTAGAACGGATCGAGCGATAAGATCGAGCGGGAGGCGACAGGTCAGCTGATAGGGCGATCCGAACCGCACCCGTCGACGAGGGTTCGCAGAGTCGACCGCATCCGCCGGGCGGAGTCAGTCGTCCCCGCCGGTCGCGGTCGGTTCAGCGCGCTCTGCCCGGGCGTCGTCGGACACGTCTGGAGTGCGGTCGTCGACAAGGGTCGCATCGTCGCTGGCGGCGTCTGCCGCACCGTCGCGGACCGCTTCGACGGTCTCCGTCGCGTAGCCGTGACCGAAGTACAACGCGAAGACGTTCGCCGTCGCGAGCGCCGCGAGGACGACGAGGTCGGTCGAGGTGACCGTTCCGGCAAGCAGGACGACGAGTGACGCAAACGGGAGGGCGATAGCCGACCAGAAGGCGACTGCTCGGCCGGTCACTGCCCCCCGGTGGACGTACCAGCGCGAGCCCTCGCGGTCGTCGGCGTCGGGTCGCCGACCAGCGGGCGCTCTGGGGTCCGTGTTCGAGGCAGGCATGAGAGGGACGCTTCTGCGTACAGTTCAAACGCGTATAACTACCCGCCGGGTAACCGCGAGACGAGCGGGAACTAGTTGTGTGCTACCGAACGCCACGGGCCGACTTACCGGAGCCTCCGCGCACGTCGGACGCGGTGACACACATCCGAAAGACGTAATCAGCGCACGCGAAACCCTCCCGTATGGACGCCTACGAGTTGATCACCCGGAACACGACCGAGGTGGTCACCGACGAGGAGGTACGCGCGCTAGCCGACGACCCCGATGGCAAGCGGGTGTACGTCGGATACGAGCCATCGGGCGTCCTCCACATCGGTCACATGCTGACGGCGAACAAACTGATCGACCTGCAGGAGGCGGGCTTCGAGGTCGTCGTCCTCCTCGCGGACGTCCACGCGTACCTCAACGACAAGGGGACGTTCGCGGAGATTCGTGAGACGGCCAAGCGGATGCGCGACCAGTTCCTCGCGTACGGTCTTGACGCCGACGCGACGGAGTTCGTCTACGGGTCGTCGTTCCAACTCGACGAGGAGTACGTCCTCGACACGCACGAACTGGAGGTGTCGACGACGCTCAACCGCGCCCAGCGCGCGATGGCGGAACTACAAGGCGGCGACGCTGCGAAGGTGAGCCACGTCGTCTACCCGCTGATGCAGGCGCTCGACATCGTCTACCTCGACCTCGACCTCGCCGTCGGCGGCCTCGACCAGCGGAAGGTCCACATGCTCCACCGCGAGCAGGTGCCCGCGATGGACGGCGAGAGCGACCACGTCTACGAGGCGCGGCCGTGCGTCCACACCCCGATCCTCGCGGACCTGGACACCGGCGTGGGCAAGATGTCCTCCTCGGGCGGGACGACCATCTCGATGGAGGACTCCGCCGACGACGTCGAAGACAAGATCAACGGCGCGTTCTGCCCGCCGACGCGCGACCCCGAACCGGACGACGATGGGAACGAACGCGAGAACCCGGTGCTGGAGATATTCGAGTACTCGGTGTTCCCGCGCTTCGAGACGGTCGTCGTCGAGCGACCCGAGCAGTACGGTGGGAACCTCCAGTACGACGACTACGAGTCGCTGGCGGCGGACCTGGAGTCGGGCGAACTCCACCCCGCAGACGCGAAGGGCGCACTCGCGGACTACCTCAACGAGTTGATGGCGCCGGGTCGTGAAGTGCTGCGGGAACTGGACGCGGAGTAATCGAGGAAAGAACCGCCCGGTCGGCGTCGTCGCTTCAGGCGAAGCCGAACTGCCGCATTAGCGTCGTCGTGAGGCCCTTCACCACGAGGCCGGTGCCCGTGAGGACGAGGGCGATGCCGACGGCGACGATGGGTGCTTGCCACGCGACCAGCGAGAGACCCCCGAGCAACAAGAGCAGCCCCACGATGCCGGCAGTTCCGAGTTTGTCGATCATACCCTCCCGTGGCGAGTGCGGGGTGAAAAGACCGACGGGTCGCTCCGCTCCCCGTTCGCGTTTCGCAGCCTCGCAAGGCTCGGCCGCGCACCCGCCGATTTTAACTGTCCCACGCGAAAACACAGGAGTATGAGCGACGGCGACGCAGAGGGGCGACGCGACCTCAGAATGCCCGACGACGGTCAGGTGTTCGCCGAGGTGACGGATATGCTCGGCGCGAACCGCGTGAAGGTCCGGTGTATGGACGGGACCGAACGGACCGCACGCATCCCCGGCCGGATGCAGAAGCGCACCTGGATCCGCGAGGGCGACATCGTCATCGTCGACCCGTGGGACTGGCAAGACGAGAAGGCCGACATCGAACACCGCTACGAGAGCGGCGAGGCCGACCAACTCCGCGAGGAAGGCCACCTCCAGTGATGGGTCGCCGCGGCGTCGACCCGGAGCAACCGGCGACGACGCCGCCGACCCGCGGGTGACTGTGCTTTTCACGACCGAGTGCGTACGTCAACGTAGATGAATGGAGAGTTCGGGTTCCTCGAACCCGACGAGGCGGACGCGCCGGGAGACGAGTGGGAAGACCTCGATATCGACGAGATCGCACAGACCGAGGCCGACCGCATCGCCCGCAGGCAGGACGACGAGTTCGACGAGTTCCGCAAGCGGATCAAAAACACCGAGCAGTTCAAAGTGGAGGCGTCGGTGTTCGACGACGCCACCCTCGCGGCGCTGTACAAACTGACCCGCGACGGCCACATCGTCGCCTTCGGCGGCCCAATCTCCACCGGCAAGGAGGCGAACGTCTACGAGGCCCTCGGCGCCGACGACAGCGAGGTGGCCGCGAAGGTGTACCGCATCAACACTTCGAACTTCCGGCATATGCGCGAGTACCTCCAGGGGGACCCGCGCTTCGAGGGCATCGGGTCGGACAAGAAGAAGGTCGTCCTCGCGTGGGTGCGCAAGGAGTTCGCCAACCTCACACGCGCCCGGAAGGCGGGCGTCCGCGTCCCGCAGCCAATCGCCGTCCAGCGGAACGTCCTCGTGATGGAGTTGGTCGGCCACGCCGACGACCGCGCCCGTCGCCTCGCGGAGGTCGACGTCGAGAACCCGCAGACCGCCTACGAGGTGGTCCGCGAGTACATGCGTCGCCTCTACGCGGCGGGGTTGGTCCACGGCGACCTCTCGGAGTACAATATGATCATCCACGAGGGCGAACTCGTGATCATCGATCTGGGCCAGGCGGTGACGGTCCACCACCCGAGCGCCGCGGAGTTCCTCGAACGCGACTGCCGAAACGTGGCCGCCTTCTTCTCGCGACAGGGTCTGGAGGTGAGCGGCGACGACCTCCACGAGTACGTCACCGCCGTCGAGGCGAAGCCAGCGGCAGACCCCGACCCCGACACCGACCCGAACCCGACGAGCGAAGAGTAAGCGAGACCGACACGGCCAAGCGCTTTGCCGTTCACTCGCCCGATATGAACCGCGGCGACAGCGACGCCGACGCGAGTTCGGGCACGCTCGACCCCACCGCCGAGGGGTTCGACCCCGCGGCGGCGTTCGCCCTCCTCGGCGACGAGACGCGCCTGCGCATCCTGCGAGAACTGTGGGAGGCTCAGCGCGAGAGCGACGACCTCGGCGGGAGCGGCGTGCCGTTCGAGGCGTTACGCGACCGGGCAGAGGTGAGCGACTCCGGCCGGTTCAACTACCACCTCGGCAAACTGACCGACCGCTTCATCGAGCGAACGGAGGCGGGCTATCGCCTCCGGTTCGCGGGCAACCGCGTCGTCGGCGCGTTGCTCGAGGGGACGTACGCGCCCGGCGAGGAACTCGAACAACCCGTTGAGGGTACCTGCTGGCGGTGTGACGGGGCGCTCGTGCTTCACTACGCCGACGAACGCGTCCACGTCACCTGCGAAGAGTGCGGCGTCGACACGATCGACTTCGGCTGTCCGCCGGGCGTACTCGCGGGCCGTGACCCGGCCAAGATTCCCGCCGTCGTCGACGCCCACCTTCGGACGTTGCTCGCGCGGGCGCGACGTGGCATCTGCCCCACCTGTTCGGGGCCGACGACCGCCACCGTCGCTTCGGCGGAGACGGCCCCGAACCGCCGTGACGACGACGCCGAAGACGCGGAGGCGGACGATGCTCCGGTCGTCACGCTCCGGTGTGAGCGCTGTGGCGAACGCATCCGCGCGGGCCTGCCGACGCTCGTGTTCGACCGCCCGGCCGTCGTCGCGTTCCTCCACGACCGGGGGGTCGACCCCGAGGCGGAACTGCTGTGGGTTGCCCTCGACGACCTCGACCCTGAGGTCGAAACCCAAGCCGACCCGTACCGCGCGAGCGTCACATTCGCCACCGCGGGCGATACCCTCACCGTAACCGTCGACGCAGACGGCGAGGTCGTCGACGTGACGACCGGTCACCCCGAGAACTGACTGCATCTCGACAGAATCACCGTTCTGCACAGCCGACGACAGAACTGTCATTCTGCGAGCGTATATCGGGTGAACCGGCGTTCCCAGGAGTATGGGATCACTCTACGCCAATCGGTCGTTCCGGCGGCTGTTCGCCGGGCGACTGGTGACGAACGCCGGCGACAGCCTCTATGCGGTCGCGGCAATGTGGCTCGTGTACGACCTCACGGGGTCGACGTTCTACACCGGCCTCGCGGGCGCGTTGACGATGGGGCCGCAGTTGTTGCAGGCGTTCGTCGGCCCCCTGGTTGACCGCTGGCCTGTCCGCAGACTGCTCGTGACGACGCAACTGATTCAGGCAGTCGTCGTCCTCGCGGTGCCGGTCGCGTGGTACGCGGGCGTGCGCTCGGTCGAACTCGTCCTCGTCGTTGTCCCCGCGCTCTCGCTCCTAAACCAGGCCGTCTACCCGGCACAGAACGCCGCGTTGCCACGGATCGTCGACTCGGAGGACCTCCCCGCCGCAAACGCCGCGTTCTCGTTCGCGTATCAGGGCGCAGACCTCGTCTTCAACGGCATCGCCGGGGCACTCATCGCGATAGTGGGCGCGGTGGCGCTGTACGCCATCGACTCGCTGACGTTCCTCGCGGCGGCGGTGCTGTTCGCGGGCGTCGTCGTCCCCGCGCGGCGGGCGAGCGACAGCAAGGACGCGGGACGCGACGAATCGACGGCGGAGGCGGGAGGTTCGCCAGCAGCAGCCACCGACGGCGGTGAGTCGGCGTCGTACCGGACCCGGCTTTCGGAGGGATTCGCGTTCGTGCGCGGCACGCCCATCGTGTGGATGCTCGGCGGCGGTGTCCTCGCGAACGGCCTGCTGGGCGCGACGATGGCGGTGTTGCCCGCGTACGCCGACGGCCTCGGCGGCGCGAGTGCGTACGGAACGATTCGCGCGGCGACGGCCGCAGGGCTGTTGGTCGGCGCACTCGCGGGGAGCAAACTCGCGGGCGTGGGCTTCGCGCGACTGTGGGTCGGCGGCTTCCTCGCGTCGGGCGTCGCGTGGTTCGCGGCGCTGGCGTCGCCGTCGCTGTGGCTGACGGCGGTCGCATTCGCCGTCGCACTCGTTCCGGTCGGCGTCACGAACGTCCTCGCGGCGACGATGATCCAGCGGATGGTTCCCGACGACTTCCTCGGGCGCGTGAGCGCCATCCTCGGCTCCGCGTCGGTCGCGGTGATGCCGGTCGGGTCGCTGCTGGGCGGGAGCCTCGGCGAGGTCGTCGGGCCGCTGACGACGATGGCGCTGGGCGGCGTCGGCCTGCTGTCGGTGGCGGTGTACGTCCTCGCGGTACCGTCGCTTCGGCGATTGCCTCCGGTGTCGGAGACGACGATGCTGGACGCGTGAGCAGCCGGGTGTTCCGTGAGAATCGACCGTGCGGGTGCATCTCGTGGAGCGGTCGCGAGGGAACGCTTAACCGCGTGCGGCGGAAATTCCGGGTATGCAGCACGTGAAGGTACCGCAGGACCGCATCGGCGTGCTCATCGGCGAGGGCGGTGAGACGATGCGGGAGATCGAGAACCGGGCAGAGGTGCGCCTCGACATCGACTCGGAGTCGGGATCGGTGGCCATCGACGCCGTCGGCGACCCCGTCTCCGGAATGGTGGCGCCAGACGTCGTCCGTGCGATTGGCCGAGGATTCACCCCGGAGTCGGCACTCTCGCTGTTGGACCACGACCTCCGCCGGTTCGAGTTGGTCGACCTGGCCGCAGAGACCCGCAACAAGAACGACCTCCAGCGACAGAAGGGCCGCCTCATCGGCGAGAACGGCCGCACGCGCGAACTGATGGAGGACCTCACCGGCGCCGAAGTCGTCATCAAAGGCACCACGCTCGGCGTCATCGGCCAACCGGAGGAGGTCCGCGCCGTCCGCCGCGCGACAGGAATGATCCTCGACGGCGCGCCCCACGGCGCGGTGTACTCGTTCCTCGAACGCAAGCACAACGAACTCCACGGCGCACCCGACCTGTCGCCGCCGACGGGCAACGCCGAGGAGCCGCGATAACGGCTCTCTGATCGGATTTCGTCGCCGCTTCTGTCGCCGAATGCGCACTCGTACGTGACAGCTTCTCACCCAGCCACGGGCTTTTCCGCGTCGCGAGTGACGTACGACCGTGTCTGCTTCTGACCCACCTGTCGAGTTCGACGCCGACGGCCGCACAGTCCGGGCGATATCCGCCCGACGGATGGCGGAGGTCGACCGCGTCGCCACCGACGAGGTCGGGTTACACCTGTTGTCGATGATGGAGAACGCCGGACGCGCACTCGCCCAAGAGGCACGCGAGCGGTCGTCGAACGACCCGATCACCGTGTTCGTCGGCGGCGGCGGTAACGGCGGGGGTGGTCTCGTGGCCGCCCGACACCTCGCGAACGCGGGGCGGCGCGTTCGGGTGGTCCTCGACCGCGCCCGTGACGAGTTCGAAGGCGTCCCCAGCCGACAACTGGGCGTCCTCGGTGCGACTGACGCCGCGGTGACGACGGAACCGGGAGCGAGCGACGGCCTCGCCGTCGACGCGTTGGTCGGGTACGGCCTGACCGGGGCGCTATCGGGTGATGTGGGCGAACTCGCGGCGACGACGCGGGCGTTCGATCGGGTGCTCTCACTAGACGTGCCGTCGGGCCGCGACGCCACGACAGGCGTGGAATCTGGTCCCGTCGTCGACCCGGACGCGACGCTGACGCTCGCGTTACCGAAGACGGGTCTCGCAGGACTCGACGGCGACCTGACCCTCGCGGACATCGGCATCCCGAGCGGCGTGTTCGGACGGGCGCGGGTCGCGTACGCGGACCCGTTCGACGGCGCAGACCGGGTTCCGCTGACGGCAGCGTGAGCATCCAGAGAAAGTATATAAACCAACTGTGTTAATCACCCACATACGCCCCAAACAGGTCCGTGCGGTGCGTTGACGGGATGCCTCCCAAATGCTTTTATAGAATCAGAAACAATCAACGGGTGACTCATGTCTCAGCGCCAGCGGATGGGCAACCAGCCCATGATCGTACTTTCGGAGGATAGCCAGCGAACCTCGGGCAAGGACGCCCAGTCGATGAACATCACGGCCGGCAAGGCCGTCGCGGAGTCGGTCCGCACGACACTCGGCCCGAAAGGGATGGACAAGATGCTCGTCGACTCCTCGGGCGGCGTCGTCGTCACGAACGACGGCGTGACCATCCTGAAGGAGATGGACATCGACCACCCGGCGGCCAACATGATCGTCGAGGTCTCCGAGACGCAGGAGGACGAGGTCGGCGACGGCACGACGACCGCCGTCGTCATCGCCGGTGAACTCCTCGACCAGGCTGAGGAACTCATCGACTCGGAGGTCCACCCGACGACCATCGCGCAGGGGTACCGCCAGGCCGCAGAGAAGGCCAAGGAGGTTCTGACCGAGGGCGCCATCGAGGTCACCGCCGACGACCGCGAGACCCTCGAGAAGATCGCGGCGACCGCGATGACCGGCAAGGGCGCGGAGTCTGCCCGCGACACCCTCGCGGAACTGGTCGTCGATGCCGTCCTCGCCGTCCGCGACGACGACGGCACCATCGACACCGACAACGTCTCCGTCGAGACGGTCGTCGGTGGCTCCATCGGTAACTCCGAACTCATCGAGGGCGTCATCGTCGACAAAGAGCGCGTCGACGAGAACATGCCCTACGCGGTCGAGGACGCAAACGTGGCGCTGTTCGACGGCGCAATCGAGGTCAAGGAGACCGAGATCGACGCCGAGGTCAACGTCACCGACCCCGACCAGCTCCAGCAGTTCCTCGACCAGGAGGAGAAACAGCTCAAGGAGATGGTCGACAAGCTGTCGGCCGTCGGCACGGACGTCGTCTTCGTCGGCGACGGCATCGACGACATGGCCCAGCACTACCTCGCGCAGGAGGGCATCCTCGCCGTCCGCCGCGCGAAAGACTCCGACCTGAAGCGGCTGGCCCGCTCGACGGGCGGCCGCGTCGTCGCGAACCTCGACGACCTCTCCGAGGAGGACCTCGGCTTCGCCGGCTCCGTCGCCCAGAAGGACATCGGTGGCGACGAGCGCATCTTCGTCGAGGACGTCGAGGACGCGAAGTCCGTCACGCTCGTCCTCCGCGGTGGGACCGAACACGTCGTCGACGAAGTCGAGCGCGCTATCGACGACTCGCTGGGCGTCGTCCGCACGACGCTGCAGGACGGGCAGGTGCTGCCCGGCGGCGGTGCGCCCGAGACGGAACTGGCGCTCCAGCTTCGCGACTTCGCCGACTCCGTCGGTGGCCGCGAGCAGCTCGCCGTCGAGGCGTTCGCCGACGCGCTGGAGGTCATCCCGCGCACCCTCGCCGAGAACGCCGGTCTCGACCCGATCGACTCGCTGGTCGACCTGCGTGCCCGCCACGACGGCGGCGAGTTCGGTGCCGGCCTCGACGCCTACACCGGCGACGTAATCGACATGGAAGCCGAGGGCGTCGTCGAACCGCTCCGCGTCAAGACGCAGGCCATCGAGTCCGCGACCGAAGCGGCGACGATGATCCTCCGCATCGACGACGTCATCGCGGCCGGCGACCTCAAGGGCGGCGGCTCCGACGACGGCGACGACGACCCCGCCGGCGGAATGGGCGGCGGTATGGGCGGCATGGGCGGTATGGGCGGCATGGGCGGCGCGATGTAAGAGAGGTTCCGAAGGAACCTCTATACCGAGCGGGGAGCGCGAGCGACCCGCGAGGAGTGAAGTTCGGTTAACGCCACACACCCCATCACCACCTGACGCTCGCATCGCTTCCCGACCGACCTTCGATTCTTTCGACGCCGCGACCCGATAGCGACAGCGCCGTCGCTCACGGGGACGAGTACGAACGGGACACCCGCGCTCAGATCGGAAGCGCGCCGCCGAGAACGAGGACGAGTGCGACCGTCAAGACGAACAGGCCGGCAGCGTACACCCGGAGGCGTGCCTGCCGACTCCGAGCGGCGCCCGTGACCGACTCACCAGAGGATCCGGCGAGTATCGACATATCCATCCCGAGGATACCCTGGTGTTGCTCGACGCCGCGGTCGGCCTCCTTCGGGCGCATTCCGCCGGTGTCGCTGACGAGGACGGCGGCGAGGGCGGCGGCCGCACACATCGAGAGGAACAAGACGACGAGACCGACGTTCCACCCGACCAGACGAGCGATCCCCGCCGCTGCAACGACGGTGACGACGGGGTAGACGCCTCCCACCCGCGCGTACGCCAGCGCCCGCCGTCGGTCCATACTCGACGCTGTGGGCGGCGGACCGAAAGCCGTTGCGTTGCCCGCGGTCGCGCCACGCCGCCCGATTCCCGCCGCGATGGGTTTTCGTCGGTGGCGACCACACTCGGTGGTATGAGTCGAGAATCGTCCGCGGCGACGAACGGAGCCGACGAGTTCGACCGCGACGACGCGGCGGCGGTGGCGGCGACACACACCGACGCGCTGGCGTCGCTCGCGTCTGCGCTCGACGGCGACGGCACGGCGACGACGCGAGCGGCGACGGGCGAGTGGCGGACGCTGTTCCCCGGCGGCGTCGTCACGCCCGAGGACGACCGCTACGACGACGCCCGCCGGGTGTGGAACGGCCTCTGTGCGGCGGTTCCCGCGGCCGTCGCGTACCCGACGACTACTGAGGGCGTCGCCCGCGTCGTCGAGACCGCCCGCGAGACGGGACTCGGAATCGCCACCCGATCTGGCGGCCACTCGTCGGCCGGCACCTCGACCGGCGACGGCGTCCTCGTCTGCGACGTGGGTACGATGCAGGGGGTTCAGGTGGACCTCGAAGCAGCCACTGCGACGGTCGAACCCGGGGTCACCATCGGCGAACTCGACGCGGCGACGACCGAACACGGCCTCGCGACGCCGCAGGGCGTCGCCCCCGAGGTGGGCGTGACGGGCCTCACACTCGGCGGCGGCACGGGCTACCTCTCGCGGGCGCACGGCCTCGCGTGCGACCGCCTGACACGCGTCGAGTTGGTGACCGCCGCGGGCGAGCAGGTGACGGCGAGCGAGTCGACCAATCCCGATCTGTTCCGGGCGATCCGCGGTGCAGGTGGCGAGTTCGGCGTTGCCGTCGAACTGGAGTTCGACCTCGTCGCGGTCCCGGACGAACTGGCGATGTGTGACGTGTGGTTCCCGGTCGACGACGCCGCCGACGTCGCCGAACGCCTCCACGAGTACCGCCAGTGTCTCCGCGAGGCGCCACGCGAGACGAACGTCTCGCCGTACGTCGCCCGTGTGCCAGACGAGGAGGAGTTCCCCGACAGCCGGGTTGGAGAGTTGGCGCTGTGTGTCCTCGGCGTTCACGCGGGCGACCCCAAGGTTGGCGAACGTGCGCTCGCGCCGTTCCGGACGCTCGGAGACCGAGACCCACTGTTCGAGTACGCCGAGCGATTGCCGTACACGGCGGTTCAGTCGTACCTCGCGAACGGGTCGCCACAGGGCGACCGCTACTACTGGAAGTCCGTCGCCGTGACAGAGTTTACCGACGATCTGATCGACGTGACCGCCGAGCGAATGGCGACGCTCCCGGGCGCAGACGACACGGTCGTCGTCTGGCCGATGGGCGGCGCTATCGCGGACCTCGCGTCCGACGAGACGGCGATTCCCGAACGCAGCGCGGAGGTGGTGCTCAACTTCGAGGCGTGTTGGAGCGACGCCGACGCCGACGATACACACCACTCGTGGGCGCGGGAGTCGGTCGCGCGAGTGCGCGAGGTCGGTGAGGTGACGGGCGAACTCCCGAACTTCTCGGGGACCGAACGCGACGAGAACACCGCCCGCGACGTGTTCGGCGACAACTACGGGTGGCTCCGCGAGGCGAAGCGACAGTGGGACCCCGAAGGCGTGTTCTCCCCGAGCGGACGGCTGTGAACGGCCCGTCGTGCCGCCGGCGAGCGGAGATGTGTTTATCCCCTGACCTCGCCTGAAGGTGGTAATGTCCCCCGAAGTGATCACTGCACCGACACCGTCGAAACGAACGCTCTACTGCCCGGACTGCTGGCACGCCGCCACCCCGACTGGCGACTGGGTGATTCGCCCGAGTCCAGTGGGCGAGGCGGTCGTCTGTCCCGAGTGTGGACACGTCGTCACCGTTCGCCGCGGGACGACCGGCGTCACCGTCTGAACTCCTGATCCGCGTCGTCGAACGGCCACACGAAGACCAGATCAGTCGTCGTCCTCGTCTTCTTCGTCGTCCTCATCATCCTCCTCGTCGTCATCGTCGTCATCGTCGTCCCTGCGCTTTCTCCGTTCTTCTCGCCGCTTCTCCCGTTCCTTACGTCGCTCCTCCCGCCGTTTCTCTCGCTCTTTCCGTCGCTCCTCGCGCCGCTTTTCCCGCTCTTTCCGTCGCTCCTCCAGTTTCTTCCGCCAGTCACTCTCCTCCTCGCCTTCTTCACGCGGTTCGCGCTCGTCGTCTCGTTCGTCTTCCCGCGCGTCCGCTGGTGCGTCTTCGTCTCGGTCGTCTGCTGGCGTCTCGTCGGAAGCGTCGGTGTCCGTCTCGTCCGGGGTGGTGTCGGCGGTCTTGTCGGAAGCGTCGGGCGACTCCTCACGGTCGCGTTCCCGGTCGTCCCGAGGTGGAGATTCGTCGGCGGAGTCGTCGTTACGATAGCGCTCTCTGTCCCACGCTCGTTCGATGCGGACGGTCGCCGCGTCGAGGACAGCCTCGACGCCGTCGCCGTTCACGTCGTTCGGGTCGACGTACGGGCCGCCCGCGGCGGCGACCGAGAACCGGTCGGCGTCGGTGCCGCGGTACGCCATCGCGGCGAGACGCACCCGTCCCTCCGCGCCGTCTAACACGTCGTCGACGCCGAGGTCGACCTCGACGTTCGTGTGCCACCCCGGACCGAGGTACTCGGAGACGCCCACGACGCTCCCGGTGGGGTCGCTGTCGAACAGTGTCGGGTCGTGGAGAGCGACGAAGCCCCCGTCCGCGAGTCCGACGGCGTGAATCGTCACCGTGACCGTGTCGGCACCCGACTCGTACTCGAGACGCTGGTCGTCGAAGGTAACAGTCGCTGGGCCGGGCGTCGCGTCGCCGGCCACCGACAGCGAGAGCGGAACCGGAACCGCTGCGTCGTCCGGAGTGTGATACCCGAGCACGAGCAGCGTGAAGGCGACGCCACCGGTGAACCCGAGATTGCGTTCGAGGAGCACCGACCCCGGACCGTCGTCGGTGTCGTGTCGGAGGCCGACCTCGTATCTCCCCGACGCGACTTCGACGGCGTCGCTCGCCTGTCCGTAACTGACGCCGTCGAACAGCGTACGCGTGCGACGCGCAGTGGTCAGCGTTCGCAGCGAGTCGTCGGGCGAGGCGGCGCGCAGTCGCTCGATGCCGTCGTCGGACGGCGAGCGTCGTCGCGGGGCGACAGTCACGCCGACCGGAGATGCGTCCGGCGACGCGTGGATCACACGGAGTCGACTCTTGGTGGCGTCAAGGAGGTTGTTGTCGTCTTCGAACACCGCGAGGTCGAGGGTCGTGTCGCCGTCGACTTCGCCGACGACGACGGCGGTGTAATCGGCACCCTCGTCGAGGACGAGACGACGCGTAGGCAGTATCTCGGCGGTGCGCTCACCCGCTGGCGCGACCGACACGCGGTACGACCCGGCAGGGAGCGAGCGGTACTCTTCGACCGCACCGAAGTACAGATCCGACGCGACGGTCCGGACGGAGTCGTCACCGTCACGCCGCACTCGAACGTCGACGTCGGGGGCGTCTGGCGACGCGTGGATCACGCGGAGCCGAGCACGCTGGGTCGACCGGGTGTGCTCTGTCGCTGCCACTGGCTCCGTGCCGACCGCCAGAAGCACGCCGCTGGCAGCGATTCCCCCCAACACGCCCCGTCTCGTCAGGTCGAGCATCTGTTCGTAGCGAACCAATCGTATCAATTAGACAATATTACTGCGTCAATATTGTGTTCGGGTAGTGTCAGTGTGGTAACGGTGGTGAGCGGCTGACACGCACACTGGAGCCGGGAGACGAACCTGTGTCGACGGGTCTACGACAGGAGTAGAGTATCAAGTGGGGACAGGGTTGCATTCGAACGCCACTAAACCGACGTCCCGACGACACCCTTTTGCCCGTCGCTTGCGGCGGGTGGCAGTATGCGCCGGAACGTCCTCTGGGTCCTGTTCGCGCTCGACGTGATCCTGCTCGTGTTCCTCGCGATCGCGTTCCAGTTCACGACGCCGGGAACGGCAGCGCACGCGATTTCACAGGTTTCGGCCGCAATTATCCTGATGACGCTGATCGGACTCGCGGTCGCAATCCGTCGCGGCGTCCAGCTTCACCTTCCGTAACTCACCACGGGCCGAGCCGCTTCGTCGTCGAAGCGTGCCGGGTCCGCCACCACACAAACTGTCAGAAAATCTATTTATTGAACCACTACATCAAATATATCGTGAAAAATACATACATACTACCAGTCGAATTGGCGAGGTATGTCCGATGGACACACGGGCGAGGCAGAACGGAATCTACGAAAGACACGGCGGCGGTTCCTGCAGGCGGCGGGTGTGACCGGGGCCGCAGCAATTGCGGGCTGTGCCGGGTCGAACACGGGAACGCCGACGGCCACTGACAGCGACGGCGGTGGTGGCGACGGCGGAAGTGACGGGACCCAGACCAGTGAGTCCGACTCGCTGGAGATGACCGACCGGACGTTCGTCACCGCGACGACGAGCGTGCCGAAAGACATGCAGTTCAACCCCTACGGCCAGCAGTATCCTGATCGTGCGGCGCTGGCGATATTCGAGAACCTCCTGTACGTGAACGAGGCGACGAGCACGTTCATGCCAGGCGTCCTCGAGTCGTGGGACATCGGGTCGGAGACGGTGACACTGTCCGTCCGCGACGGCTTCAACTGGCACAGCGGCGACGCGGTCACTGCCGAAGACGTCGCGTTCAAACTGAAACTGGAGGCGTACGACGGCGCAGCCATCGGTAACATCGTCGCGCCGGAGAACATAACCGTCGCCGACGAGTCGACGGTCGAACTCGGCTTGGATCGAGCGGTCTCCGACGAGGTGTTCCTCTACTCACTGAAGCCCATCGCCCTCGACACGCCGCGCGACCAGTTCGGCAAGTTCCTCGACGCGTTCGAGTCCGACGGCGAAGCACCCGGGATGGCGGAGATGACGCTCGAGGAACCGAACGGGACCGGCCCGTTCAAGTTCGACCACGCGCGCAACCAGGAACTCGTCGCCACGCGCTTCGAGGACCACCCCGACGCCGACCAGATCAACTTTGCGGCGTTCAAGTGGAACTACCTGCAGTCGAACCAGAAGCAGTGGCAGGCGCTGCGTACCGACAACATCGACGGCATCGACAACGTGTTCACGCCCTCGAACATCGCGGAGTCGTACGGCGACCACGTCCGCGAGATTCAGATGCCCGCCAACTGGGGAATGGGCATCATGTTCAACCACGAGCACAAACACTACAGCCAGCAGAATGTCAAGCAGGCGATCCAGTACGTCATCGACCGCGAGAAACTCGCACAGACGGCTGGCGGCAAGATGCACGTCCCCGTGGAAGTCCCCTCGGGGCTTCCAGGAAACTTCGACGGTAGTTACAAAGAGTGGCTGGGTGACTCGCTGTCGGAGTTCGACGCCTACGACCCCGACACGCAGAAGGCGGCGCAACTGCTCCGCGACGCCGGCTTCTCGAAGCAGGACGGCACGTGGGTCGACGCCGACGGCGAGACGCTCTCGTTCCCGTACAAGATCCCTGCGGGGTGGAACGACTGGACCGCGGGCGGGCAGTCCATCGTACAAGACCTCAACGACTTCGGCATCGAGGCGTCGCTGAACCCGAGCCAGTCGTACTGGGGTGACATCTACGGCAACCAAGACTACATCGTCGCCGGCCTCGGCTGGCCGGACGGGAAACTGTACCCGTACTTCTCGCTGAACAAACTCCTCAACGGCTTCCGCTCGCGGACCATCCTGAAGTTCCCGCGAGAGGTCGAAGTCGCACCGCTGGGTGAGCCGAACGGCGAGAAGCGCACGGTGAACTTCGAGTCCGAACTGGAGGAACTCGCGGGGTTGACCGGCGAGGAGGCCAAGCAGAAGACGCAGGAACTGGCGTGGGTCGTCAACCGCCACCTCCCGATGGCCCCGCTGATGGAGAAGGTCGACCAGTCGTGGGTGACCACCGACGACTGGAACACGGTGACGCAGGACGACGAGGACGCCATCGTCGACTGGCCGCAGTACTACCTGCCCCGCGAGGGGAAGCTCACGGCCAAGCCCGAGTAACCGCCGATGTACGAGTACTTCGTAAAGCGTACCGGACAAGCGCTATTCACGGCGTTCGTCGTGGTCTCGCTGTCGTTCGGGCTCGTCCGGCTGATGCCGGGCAACCCCGCCGACCAGCTACGGGGCCAACTCATCCGGAACAATCCGGACATGTCCCAACAGGAGATCAATCGGCGCGTCGAGAGCTACATCAACATCGACCTCACCGCGCCGCTGCACGAGCAGTATCTCGACTACGTCGGTGGCATCGTCCGTGGCGACCTCGGTCAGTCGATCAGCCAGAACGCCCCCGTCTCGGAGATTCTCGGACAGGCGCTCCCGTGGACGGTGTTCGCGTTCTCGATAGCTATCCTGCTGATGTTCGCCGCCGGCATCGCGCTGGGCGCGATTATGGCGTACCAGGAGGGGAGTCGCTTCGATATGGGGACGACCGGCATCGGTATCGTCCTTAACTCGACGCCGAACTACGTGACGGCGCTGTTGTTCTTGTACATCTTCGGCTACACCTTCGGGTGGTTCCCGACCAGCGGGCACATCTCCTCGGCGGTCGTTCCCGTGGTGAACCCGCTTCGGCCGGTCGCGACGTTCCAGTTCGTCGCCGACGCCATCTACCACGCGAGTCTGCTCATCGCCGCAGTCGTCATCACTGGCTTCGGCGGCGTCGCACTCGCGATGCGCGGGAACAGTATCCAGGTGCTCGGCGAGGACTATCTCCGCGTCGCACGGCTTCGCGGCCTCTCTGACACCCGGATCGCCCTGCGCTACGTCGCTCGCAACGCTATCCTGCCGATGTACACCGGCCTGCTGCTCGCGTTCGGTGCCGTCATCGGCGGGTCGGCTATCCTCGAACAGGTGTTCACCTACCCTGGACTCGGCTACTACATCGTTGCCGCCGTCGAGGCGCGCGACTACCCGCTGATGATGGGCGGGTTCGTCCTCATCACGCTCGCCGTCGTCGTCGGCGCGTTCGTCGCCGACCTGACGTACGGCCTCGTCGACCCGCGCGTCTCCACGGGAGGTGACTCCTAATGAGTCGCGAGAACTCCACGAGCGGGTTCCAAGACCGCGGCGGCTTCGGGACCGTCTCGGAGTCGTCGATGGGGCGGGCAGACCGACTCCGAAAGACGCTCGACCTGTGGGTGGTCGCACCCGCGCGCGTCGTCTGGAACGACGTGCGCGCTCGGATCGGTGCGGTCCTCGTGTTCGGATTCGTCTTTATTGGCCTCCTCGGCCCGTCGCTCGTCGCCCAACCGCGCGTCGGGCAAGCGCCGCTGTTGATCGGCCCGTTCCAGGGCGGGATCATCGGCGGCAGTTGGTACGAACTGACCAGCACGACGGTAGCCGGTGTCTCGGTGCCGTGGGTCGCGATGTACTGGCCGCTCGGCACCGACAACGTCGGTCGCGGCATCCTCGAACAGGTCGTCCACGCGACCCCGCGGATGCTGTTGATGATCACCAGCGCCGGCCTGTTCGTCACCGTCCTCGGGACGACTATCGGCGCGCTGGCGGGCTACACCGGCGGTCGCATCGACAGTCTGCTGTCGACGCTCATCGACATTGTGATGACCCTGCCGGGACTGCCCGTGCTGCTCATTCTCGTCGCGTTGCTGCAGCCTGAGAGTCCCATCGTGCTCGGTATCGTCCTCTCCTTGCAGGGGTGGGCGGGGATGGCGCGGGCCATCCGCTCGCAGGTACTCACGATCCGGTCGACCTCCTACGTGGAGGCGTCGCGGGCGATGGGCCTGTCGACGCCAGCGATCGTCGTCAAAGAGATCGTTCCCAACATTATGCCGTTCGTGATGATCAATATGGTCAACGCGATGCGAGGCGTCATCTTCGCCTCCGTCGGCCTCTACTTCCTCGGCCTGTTGCCGTTCTCGGAGGTCGTCAACTGGGGCGTGATGCTCCAACTGGCGTACTCCAACGGTGGGATGCTGACCATCGACGCCGCTCACTGGCTCATCGTCCCGATGGTGTCGATCATCCTGCTGTCGATGGGACTGATCCTCTTCGCACAGGGGATGGACCGGGTGTTCAACCCCCGCGTCCGCGCCCGTCACTCACGAACTACCGGCGACGACGACGACGCCGAACCCGCCGGCCCGTCCACGCGACCGACCACAGTCGGAGGTGAACTATGAGTACTCCCACAGCAGCCACTACCGAACAGCCCCGAACCGACCGCGACGTCGTCCTCGAGTGTCGCGACCTGACCGTCTCCTTCGAGATGGACCGCGGCACGAGTCGCGTCCTCAACGGTGTCGACATCGACATCGAACGCGGCGAGATCATCGGCATCGTCGGCGAGTCCGGCAGCGGAAAGTCGATGTTCGCCTCGGCGCTGTTGAACGCGGTCGTCGACCCTGGACAGACCGAAGGGAGCGTCACCTACCACCCGCGCGACGGCGACCCCGTCGATGTCTTGAACCTCCAGAAGGGCCCGCTCCGGCAACTCCGCTGGGAGGACATCTCGATGGTGTTCCAGGGGGCGATGAGTTCGTTCAACCCCACGATGGACTTCCGCGAGCACTTCGTGGAGACGCTCGAAGCCCACGACTACGACGTCGCCGAGGGCCTCGAACGCGCGGAGCAACTCCTCGCAGACCTGTATCTCGACCCCGAGCGCATCCTGAGTTCGTATCCGCACGAACTGTCGGGCGGGATGAAACAGCGGGCGCTCATCGCGCTGGCGCTCGTGCTGGAGCCGGAAGTGCTCGTGATGGACGAACCGACGGCCGCGCTCGACCTGCTGATGCAGCGGTCGATCATCAGCCTGCTGTCTGAGTTGCGCGACAAGTACGACCTCACGATGGTGTTCATCACGCACGACCTCCCGCTGGTCACGAAACTGGCCGACCGGATCGGCGTGCTGTACGCCTTCGAGTTCGCAGAGGTCGGCGACACCGAGGCCATCGTCCACGATCCACGTCACCCGTACACACGTGCGTTGCTCAACGCGACGCCGAACCTCGACGCACCGCTGGGGGAGATGCGGCCCATCGAAGGGTCGGCACCCGACCCGGTCGCCGTGCCGCCGGGGTGTCCGTACCACGAGCGGTGCCCCATCGCGACCGACGAGTGTGAGATGGAGAAGCCGCCGATGGAACCCGTCTCGTCGACGCACGAAGTCGCGTGTCACCATTGGGACGACGTCGACGAGGAGGTTCCCCTCGCGACGGAGGTGGAGCAATGAGCGCCGACAATCCGGTCGTCTCACTGTCCGACATCGACGTACACTTCCAGAAGGAGGGGTCGGGACTGAACCCCTTCGCCGACACGCCGACAGTTCGCGCCGTCGACGGCGTCGACCTCGACATCGGCGAGAACGACGTCGTCGCCATCGTCGGCGAGTCCGGCAGTGGAAAGACGACGCTCGGGAAGGCGGCCGTCGGCCTCCAGAAACCCACCGGCGGGAGCATCAGCTTCCGCGGGCAAGACATCTGGGAGGCGAAGAAGTGGCGGTCGAATCCGTCGGTCCCCTTCGAGGAGATTCGCCGGTCGCTGCAGATCATCCATCAAGACCCCGGTGCGGCACTGAACCCGAACCGGACGGTCATCTCGTCGCTGTCGGCACCGCTGAAGCGGTGGCAGTCCGACCTCGACTCTGACGACCGCGAGGCGCGCGTCTTCCACTTCCTCGAACGCGTGGGGATGTCGCCGCCGGAGGACTACGCTCACCGCTACCCGCACCAACTGTCGGGCGGGGAGAAACAGCGGGTGGCGCTCATCCGGGCGCTGTTGATGAATCCCGACCTCATCCTCGCGGACGAGGCGGTCAGCGCCCTCGACGTGAGCCTTCGCGTCGAGATGATGGACCTGATGCTCGACCTGCAGTCAGAGTTCGACACGTCGTTCCTGTTCATCAGTCACGACCTCTCGAACGCCCGCTACATCGCCGAACACGCCGGGGGTCGCCTCGGCGTGATGTACCTCGGCGAACTGGTCGAGATTGGTCCCGTCGAGGAGGTGCTCCAGAACCCGCAACACCCCTACACGAAGGTCCTGAAGTGGGCGACGCCGGAACTCGGTGTCGACGAGGACGCCGGCGGGCCACCAGTTCGTGAGATCGACATCCCCGATCCGGTGAACCCGCCGTCTGGCTGTCGGTTCCACACGCGGTGTCCGAAGGCGACCGAACAGTGCCGCGCGGCCGCGCCGGACGTCACCAACGTCGACGGCGACGACAACGGCGACCACCGCGTCGCCTGCTACCGCGTTCGCGACGACGGCCCCTACTGGGACAGCGATCCGCTCGACGGAGCAGACGTCTCATGAGCGGGGACGACGAGAACGGGATCGCGGTCGACGGCCTCTCCCGGCGAGGCTACCTCGCCGGCATCGGCACGCTCGGTGCCGCCGGTCTCGCTGGATGTTCCGACTCCGGGTCGGAGTCGACGGCGACCGCCTCGCCCACGCCGGGCCAGCGGACGACCGAAGACGCGACGCCGACCAGGACGCCGACGGGCGATCCTATCGTCTCGGTCGGTGAAGGCGGCTACACGACGGTTCTGCCGTCCGGAGAAGACGCGCCGCCCGACCAGGTGTACGCGGCCGAGGACGTCACCGCGCCGTTCCCGACCAACGAGTGGTGGAGCAACCTCCTGCGTGCCCAGTACGGCGCGCCGATGTGGGCCCACCCGCTCGTGGGGACGCCGAGGGACGCGGGTCTCGACCTCTCGTACCCGACCGAGTGGACGTTCTCGAATCCACCCGGTCACGCGCACCCCGACAACGTCGCCGAGATGGACGCGACTACCGACCTCACGCTGTCGACGACGGGCGGGTCGTTCGTCGACGCCGTCTGCGCCGGCTACGGCGACTGGCACGTCGACGTTCGCTGGGGCGCGGGCGACGCGTCCACGCCGACGCTCGACGCGACGCTCACGCAAGGGTCGCCGTTCGTGTTCGCCACGGTCGCCGGTGCCGACGCCGAACTCTCGTTCGCCGGGACGCCAGAGGTGTGGGCTGACCGCGGGAACGTCCTCGGCGTCACCGTCGACGGCCACCACTACGGCGTGTTCGCGCCCAAAGGAGCGTCGTGGGACGGCGTCGGCACGGCGACGCTCACGAGCGCTCTCGCGGGCGAAGAGTACCTCGCGGTCGCCGTATTGCCGGCGGCGACGACGGACGCGCTCTCACGGTACGAGTCGTACGCGTACAACCGGATCACCGGCACAACCGTCTCGTGGACCTACGACGATGCGAGTCGGACGGTGCAGACGACGTACGCGTTCGAGACGGACACGCGTCCCGAGTCGGATGCGACCGGGACTGTCGCCGCACTGTACCCCCACCAGCACGAGCACACCGACGCGACGCCGACGGGCGACACGTTCGTCTGCCCGCGCGGGGCGATGGAGACGGTCGCGGGCACGTCGTTCGAGACGACGATGGACCTGCCGCCGGTCGTTCCCCACTTCCCGGCGGTCGACGACGTCGACACGGATCGGCTCGCAGAGTACGTCAACGACGTAGAGTCGGAGTCGCCGCTCGTTCGCCGCGGCCCCGAACAACCCGGCGACGGCACCTACTGGACGGGGAAGAACTACGAGCGACTCGTCCAACTGCGGCCCATCGCCGACCAGGTCGGCGACACCGACGCCGTCGAGTCGTTCACCACGGCGCTTCGCGCGGACGTCGAGACGTGGCTCGATCCGGAGGTGTCCGGCGACAGTTCCTCCGACGACGTGTTCTACTACGACGAGACGTGGGGCACGCTCGTCGGCTACAACGACTCGTTCGGGTCGGGGCCGGAACTGAACGACCACCACTTCCACTACGGCTACTACGTGAAGGCGGCCGCCGACCTCGCGCGGACCGACCCCGCGTGGGCCGACGCCGACGCGTGGGGTGGGATGGTCGAGTTGCTGATCCGCGACTACGCCTCCCCTTCCCACGACGACGAGATGTTCCCGTTCCTGCGGAACTTCTCGCCGTACGCGGGCCACTCGTGGGCCGCCGGCAACCCCGCGTTCGACATCGGCAACAACCAGGAGTCGTCGTCGGAGGCGGTCAACGCCTACGCCGCAATCTTGCAGTACGGCGAGTACACCGGCGACGAGACGCTCCGCGACCTCGGCGCGTACCTGCTGACGCACGAAACGACCGCCGTCGACGCGTACTGGTACGACGTCGACGACGAGAACCATCCCGACGATTGGCCCTACGAGTACGCCGCGATGGTGTGGGGCGGCGGCTACAAACACGACACCTGGTGGACGGACGACGCCGAGGCGATCCACGGTATCAACGTCCTCCCGGTGGGCGGCCACTCGCTGTCGCTCGGCCGCGACGCCACGGCCGCCGAGACGGTGTACGACGAACTCGTCGCCGAGAACGACGGTGACGACTTCGACTACTGGCCGGACATCCTCTGGCAGTACCGCTCGTTCAGCGACCCCGACGACGCCCTGCGACTGTTCGAGGAGAATCCGGAGTTCTACTCCGTCGAATTCGCCGAGTCACGCGCTCACACCTACCACTGGCTGACGGCGATGGCGGCGTTCGGGACGGTCGACGCGAGCGTGACCGCAGACACCCCGCTTTCGGCCGTCTTCAGCGACGGCGACACGCGGACCTACCTCGCGTACAACGCCGACGACAGCGAGACGACCGTCACCTTCTCTGACGGCACCACGCTGGCAGTCGCGCCGAACGACCTCGGGCACACCACCGCGCCCGCCCCCGACGACGCGGCCGCCGTACGGACCCGAACGACCCCCCACTCGGACACGGACAGCGTGCCCGACCGGGTGAACGACGACACCACTACAGACACGATATGACGACTCACGAGACACGACACAGTCAGCAGCAGTTGATCGACGACGACGCGGGCATCGAACGCCTGCTCGACGAGATGACGCTCCGCGAGAAGGCCGCCCAACTCGCCGGCACGTTCGTCGGCACGATGGGCGAGACGAAGACGGTCGACGACGCCGCCGACGCCATCCGCGACTTCGGTATCGGCTTCGTCACGCCGTTCGGCTACGGCGCGTCGCCACACCGCGACTCCCAAGAGGTGGTCGAGATCGCGAATAGACTCCAGCGCGTCGCGATGGAGGAGTCGCGACTGGGCATCCCGATCCTCATCCCCGTCGACGCGATTCACGGCAACGCCTACGTCGAAGACACGACGGTGTTCCCGCACAACATCGGCGTCGCGGCGGCCCGCGACCGCGACCTCGCCGAACAGATCGGAACCGTCACCGCGACCGAAGTCGCCGCAACCGGATCGAGTCTCACCTACGGCCCGACGTGCGACGTGGCACGCGACCCCCGCTGGGGCCGCACGTTCGAGACGTTCGGCGAGTCGCCGTACCTCATCGGCGAACTCGCGGCCGCGAAGGCCCGCGGCGTCGACGACGCGCCCGTCGACGTGGCGACGATGGCGAAGCACTTCCCGGCGTACGGCGAACCCGAGCGCGGCGAGGACACCGCCCCCGTCGACCGCTCGCTGTCGTCGCTGTATCGCGACTTCCTCCCGCCGTTTGAGCGTGTCCTCGAAGCCGGTGTCGAGGGGATTATGCCGAGTTACAACTCCATCAACGGCGAGCCATCGCACGGGTCACGCAACTGGCTGACCGACGTACTCCGCGAGGAGTTGGGCTTCGACGGCTACGTCGCCTCCGACTGGAACGGCATCAACATGCTCCACGAGAACCACCACGTCGCGCCCGACGCCCGCGACGCCATCCGGCAGGCGGTCGACGCCGGCGTCGACGTCCACTCTCTCGGCGGCGAGGGCCACGTCGAGGCCGTCGTCGACCTCGTCGATTCGGGCGAACTCTCCGAGGCCGCCATCGAGCAGTCCGTCCGCCGTGTCCTCCAACTCAAGGCCGATCTGGGCCTGTTCGAGGACCCGTTCGTCGACGCCGACGAGTCCGCCGAGACGCTCGACCGTCCCGACCACCAAGCGGTGTCGCTGGAGGCCGCCCGCAAGTCGATGACGCTGTTGCAAAACGACGACGACTGCCTCCCGTTCGACCCCGACGCCGAGGACGTCCTCGTGACCGGGCCGAACGCCGACTCACTAGTCAATCAGGTCGGCGGGTGGAGCTTGAAGGAGGAACACGAACTCGACGGGACGACGATTCGTGAGGGCATCGAGTCGTTCACCTCGGACGAAACGACCGTCCGCTACGAGCAGGGAGCCGGTATCGATGAATCGGGCGACGTGGAGGCGGCCGCCGACGCCGCGGCAGACGCCGACGCGGCCGTCGTCGTCCTCGGTGAGAACTGGTACATCCACGAGTTCGGGCCACAGGACGTCACCGGCCCGACCGAGGAGTTCCCGAACCGCGCGGAGATAACCCTGCCCGAGTCACAGCAGGCGTTGCTCGAAGCCGTCGTCGAGACGGACACGCCGACGGTGCTGGTCGTCGTTGCGGGGCGTCCGCTGTCGATTCCGTGGGCCGCAGAACACGTCGACGCCATCGTCCACGCATACTTCCCCGGCGCACAGGGCGGGCAGGCCGTCGCCGAGACGCTGTTCGGCGCGAACAACCCGAGCGGGAAACTCCCCATCTCGGTGCCGCGGTCGGCCGGGCACCTCCCCGTTCGCCACAACTACCTCGCGAACCCGACGCCCATCGGCGAGGACGAACACCTCTCGTCGTACGACCCGCTGTTTGGGTTCGGCCACGGCCTCTCGTACACCACCTTCGAGTACCGCGACCTGTCAGTGTCGAGCGACACCATCGCCGACGGCGAGTCCGTGACGGCGTCGGTGACGCTCGCGAACACGGGCGACTGCGCGGGCGAGGAAGTCGTCCAGGTGTTCGGCGGGCGCGACCACGCCTCGGTCGTGACGCCCGTCGAGGAACTGGTCGGGTTCGAACGCGTCTCGCTGGAACCGGGTGAGGAGACGACCGTCTCGCTGGAGGTTCCCTCGGACGCCTTCGACGTGGTCCGTCCGGACGGCTCCAGTCGGTTCGAGGCCGGTCCAATCACTCTGCGAAGCGAGTCGCTGGAGGCGTCGCTGGAGTCGGTCGCGGAGCGGTAATCGGTCAGAAACTGCGACTCACACGGGGTCGCGACCGGGAAGCGGAAGCGTCTCCGGCGTGAGGCCGACCAGCGAGATGGTGCGCATCTCCACGTCTTCGAACACCGCGCCCCACCCGCCGACATCGACGGTTCCCTCGTCTGTCGCGAGGACGATGCTCTTGTGGGCACCCATATCTGAGAGCGCAAGCCGTGAGAGGTCGAAGTCGTCGCGGTGGTGTGAGAGGTCGGCGACGACGCCACGGAGGGTGCGCCGTTGGTCGGTGGCGATGTCGACGCCGTCGACGACCACTTCGAGTTCGTACCCGTCGTTCCACAGCGAGTGGCAGTCGCAGACGAACTCCTCCATCGTGACGTACGTCACGCGGTCGGTCTCATCGGCGTACAGGGTCGGGTAGAGGTTCCACAGACAGGTGAGGTAGTACCAGTGGAACACGAACGGCAGGATGCGGTCGTAGATGGTGACGCCGTAGTCCTCGTCGGAGCGGCTGTTGGGCGCGAAGCAGGTTCGGTGGCGGTCGACGATGACGAGAAACGGCCCGGGGATGCTACAGCCGCGAAGTTCCGAGATGGTGTCCGAGGGGTCGAACTCCTCGGGCGGCGTCTGCCCCTCGTCGACGTAGACGGACGCGCGAACGACGACGCCCCGGTCGCGTGCCTCCCGGAGAACGGGTGACAGGCGGAGGAGTTGCTCGTACGTGCCCGCGAGTTCGACGACGGTGTCGGCCTCGTCGATGAGGTCGCGAGCGTTCTCGACGGCCGTCTCGCCGCGTTTCGTCACGCCGACACGGGCGTCCATCCGGTTCGGTTGGCGGTACCGCTCGCGTATCTCCTCGGCGGCGTCGTGGAGCAGTTCCCCCCGCGACTCCAGTTCGCTCATCGAGACGCCGGGGTCGCACGGGCGAACGTACAGTTTCTCGCGGTCGATGGTCTCGACGTACCCCTTCGACTCCAGACTCCGGAGGACGTCGTACACCTGCGAGACGGGGACGGCGCTCTCGCGGCCGACCTCAACCGCCGGTGAGACGCCCATATCGAGCAGAGTGAGATACGCTTCCGCCTGATACTCCGTCAGATCGGCGTAGTGCAACGCCTGCGCAAGCGTCTCACGGTCCATACACGGGCAAGTGAGTACCGGCACATCAACCTTCCCCGCGACTCCGACGGCCGCGGGCGGCCGAACGGGTCGGGTGGCGCTTCCGGTGTACGTACAGTCATACACCCACGACCCGAGGAACTGGCTGATGAAGCGCCACCGCCTCGGTCTGCTCGTCCTCGTGTTCGCGCTCGTCGTCACGCCCGTCGCGGCACACGTCCCGAGCGACCCCGGCGACAACGACAGTCCCGAACAGGCCGTCCAGGTGAGTGACGCCGCGAAGTCGTGGTCGTACTACGACGAACTCGACGACGGCGAGGCGCAGTACTACGAGGTGACTGTCGCAGCCGACGAACGCCTGCAGGTGAGCGCGTTCACCCCCGTCGACGGCGCGTTCACGCCGTCGCTCGTCGTGATGGCACCCGGCCTCAACGGAGGGGAGGCCCCACCCGGCGTCGCCGTCCCCGACGGGATGGGTGCGGTCGTCGTCGAGGGTGAACGTCCCGCGACGCCTGGGTACGAGCCGTTCGCCCCCTCCGCGAACTACGAGACGGCCGCCTTCGAGCACGACAGTTCGACGCAGACCACGTACCTCGTCGCCCTGTACGAACCGGCGAACCGCAGCGGCCCGGCGGGCGTCGCCATCGGCTACCAAGAGTCGTTCTCGCTGGCCGAGTACGGGACGGTACCGTTCGCGCTGGTGGAGACGCACCTGTGGGAGGGGCAACCGCTCGTCGTCGCCGTCGGCCCGTTCGCGCTGACGGTCGTCGCCGGTGCGGGGGCGTTGCTGACGCGCCGCCGCGACGTGTTCGAGGGAACGCTCGCGGAGTACGCGCTGGTCGCGGGCGGATTACTGGTCCTCGCTAGCGGGGTGAACACGCTCGTCCAGACGGGCATCGCGCTGTCTGCGACCGGGCCGACCGCCGGCGCTCTCGTCACCGCGGCGTACGTCGTCGTCCCGGCGGTGTGCGGGGCGTGGGCGCTCCGCGTCGCGACGCGGCCAGGTCCGATCGGTGCTCGAACGCGGGTTGGCCTGGTCGTCGCCGGTCTCGCGGCGTTCGCGACGTGGGGCGGGTTCCTCGTCGGGCCGGCGTTGCTCGTGACAGTCGCCGTCGTGCCGGAGCAGGTGCTCGGGTGGCAACCGGTAGCGAGCGTGGCCGGCAGTCGCCGAGAGTAGAGTGCCTGTCTGAGCCGCGACGGCCGCGCCGCGAGTGCGCACGCACTGCAGGGCCCTCAGAGTTCTTCCGTGATGTGCTCCCAGATGACACACCAGTCTTCGGCAGCGATGTACCCCTCGACTCTCGCGCAGGCGCCCCAACCGTCGCCGTTCTCGTCCGGGATGAACTCCGCGCAGTTACCGCAAGACTGGCCCGGCCGGGCGACACCGTCCGCGATGGCTTCGACGGACTCCATCAGGTTCACGTCCGCCTGCGAGAGGAGGTCGTCGGGTGACCGCTCCTCGCCGCCTTGTGAGTCGGCCGTGCGGTACGCCTCCGGGACGGCCGCCGTCGCGAGGTCGGATTCGGCCATCCCGTCGGGAACCGAGGGCTCGGGCAGCGACTCGTAGACCGTACACCAGTCCTCGCCGCCGATGTACCCCTCGACTTCCGCGCAGGCACCGAATGCGTCCCCGTTCTTGTCTGGAATGTAGTCGGCACAGTTGGCGCAGCACGTACCCGGTTGGTGAGCCTCGTTCTCCACCGCGTCGTCGTACTCTGCGAATCCCACGTCGGCCTTCGCGAACAACTCGTCCGGGTTGCGCGTCTCGTTGCCGAGCGACACCGCCGACAGGTACACGTCGGGAACGGGACCGAATTCGAACTCCTCCTCCGAGACTCCCTCGGGGAGTTCTTCCTCCTCTTCCCCGTCTTCGTCGTCAGATTCCGTGGGCTCGACACCCGCCGGTGACGGGGACTCCGTCTCGCTCGTCGTCTCCCCACCCCCGCTGGTCCCGCCGCACCCACTCAACGCCGCGATTCCGACGGTCGCGACGAGGTAGTGTCGCCGACACCACATATCGTGGCCGGAGTTGTCACCGGTACGGAGGCCGTCAATCATCACAATTGATCGTTTATAATATGGGCATATGAATAGTCGTTCAGTAAATATGTCTCTTTGCCATTATTTCTCAGCCCGATAGCGGGCAGTGAAGATACGATAGCGATGTCGGCTGACAGATACCGACCACTCGACGGCGATATCGAGGGGCCGTCGACGAGAACCGAGCGACGAGGGATCTGAACCACGGTGGGTTCGCTCGCGACTGCTCGATCCGTATCCGGCTCTCCGACGAGTGATAGCCTGGGCCACTGCTGAGTTATATCGTGAGCGAGCGTCGATACTGGTATGAGCAGTATCACCGATTCCGACACCCTAGACCGGGAAGACGCACAGCGGGTATCGACTCGGACGGCCGGACGGGGTCGCGCTGTCGCCGTGGCTCTCGGCCTGACGGTCGCGGCGTTCGTCACCTCGCTGGCCACCGGCATCGTGTTTGCCATCCCGGTGTTTCTGGCCGGCCTCGACGTCCAGTCGCCGCTCGTGTTCATCGGTCTGCTGCTGGCCGGGCAACTCGGCTTGTTCGCTGTCGGCGCGGTGTACGTGTGGCGCACAGGTCTGCGCGTTCCAGTCGCCGTCCCCGACGCCCGCCAAGCGCGTGACATCCTTCTCGCGACCGTCCTTGCACTCGTAACGGCAGTCGGACTGATCACGGTGGTGTCGGCGCTCGGTCTGGCGCCCGGGTCCGTGATCGAAGGGGCGGTGACCGCAGATCCGAGACTCCTCGTGGCGCTCGCGGTCGCCTCCGTGTTGGTGGTCGCGCCAATCGAAGAGTTCCTCTTCCGTGGCGTGATTCAGGGTCGGCTTCGCGGTACGTTCGGCCCGGTTGCCGCCGTTGCGGGTGCGGCGCTGCTGTTCGGGTCGCTCCATCTCACGAACTACACCGGCGCGCTCGCCGGCGTCGTCGTTGGCGCGCTCCTCATCGCCGTGATCGGATCGGTGTTCGGCGCGCTGTACGAGCGGACCGGTAACCTCGCGGCGCCCGTTCTCGCACACGGCGTCTACAACGCGGTGTTGTTCCTGGGGAGTTACGCGGTCGCCTGACCGGCGCGTGGCCGGTGTGACGTGCGAGAAACCGAACGGCCTCGGTCGTTCACAGTGTTCACGAGACGGGACAGAAGTTCACGGGGTGCTTCTCTCGTCGCGGTGAATCCGGTAGGAAGCGAGCGGCGAGGGATTTGAACCCCCGACCTCTTGGTCCGGAACCAAGCGTTCTGTCCGCTGAACTAGCCGCCCTCACGCATCCGTACCACAGCGTGTCGAATAAGCCTTCGGAACCGATCCGGTTCAGGCCGTGTCCGCCTCGCCGTCGTCGTCGATGACGGCCTCCTTCCACGTCCCGCGGGTGAACCACGCAGCGGCGGCGACCGCGCCGAGTATCTGCCCGACGGCCATCCCGACCCAGATACCGAATGGGCCGTAGTCACCGGCGATCGCGAGCCAGTACACGATGGGCACGCGACCGAGCCACAGCGCCAGCAACGAGAACGCCAGCGCGGTCTTGGTGTTGCCTGCGCCGCGGTAGGCGCCGAGAACGACCTGAAGGACGCCGATGAAGCCGAACTCGACGGCGCGGACGGTGAGGTACTCCCCACCGAGTCGGATCGTCTCGGCGGCCGCCGCCGTCCCCGTCGAGATGAACACGGCGACCACCTCGTCGGCGAAGACGACGGTTATCACGGCGACGACGAGCATCACGCCGCTTGCCACCTTCGCGGCGAGCCACGTCGCCCGCTCTGCTCGCTCGGGCTTGCCAGCGCCGAGGTTCTGTCCGACGATCGTGTTGGTCGCACGGCCCAGCCCCAGGGCTGGCAGGAACACCAGCGACGTGAGGCGGTTTCCGAGACCGAACGCGGCGACGACCTCCGGCCGGAAGGTGACGACCATCGCGGTGAGCGTGATGAACCCCAGCGCCGAGGCCGACTGCTCGACCGCCGACGGGACGCCGACACGAACGATCTGTTTCACGAAGCGCAGTTGCGGGCGGAAGTCGGGGAGGCGCACGCGGGGGCCGGCGCTCGTGCCGAGGAGGACGTACAGGCCGATTGCGGTCGCGACCGTCCGCGAGAGCACCGTCGCCAGCGCCGCCCCCTGCACGCCGAGGCGGGGGAACGGTCCGTAGCCGAAGATGAGCAGCGGATCGATGACGACGTTGATCAGCACGGAGACGGCCATCACGACCATCGGCGCACGGGTGTTGCCGTACCCCCGCATCAGTGAAGAGAACACGAAGAAGCCGAACAGGAACGGGAGGCCGAGGAAGAACACTTCCATGTAGTCGGCGGCGAGCGGGATCACCTGTCCAGCCGTCGCAGGTGAGGAGGGAAGCACCCCGAGGAGGCGGTCGGTGAGGAGGAAGCCGAGGCCGCCGAAGACGACCGCGACGGTCGTCACGGTCGTCAGCGTCTGTCCGGCGACCGTCCCGGCGGTTCGAGAGTGACTGATCGCGTCCGCAAGGTCGCGGTCAAGATCCGAGTCGACGTCCGCGTCGGTCGTGCGGTCGTCTCCCACGTCCGCCTCGTCGTCCACGGCGGCGTCGCTGGCGCGGCCGGTGTACTGCGCGACGAGGGTCGAGCCAGCGACGTTGAGGCCGCCGCCGATGGAGATGAACAGGAAGACGAGCGGAAACGCGAGGCTGATGGCCGCGACCGCGTCCGTGGAGAATCGCCCCAGCCACAGGGTGTCGGTGAGGTTGTACGCCACCTGCAGCAACTGGGTCGCCACGATGGGCCACGCGAGCGCGAACATCGGTCGCGCCAGCGACCCCTCGGTGAGAGAGCCACCGGCGCGTTCATCAGATGCAGACACGAGACGGCTCCGGTGTTCGTCCGTTACCGCGGGGGGTGTTTACGGCTTCGAAGCCCGGCACAGATCGCCGGAAGTCGCTAGTGGGGACGAGTCGAACGAAGTAGTGAGAGAACGGCGAGGCGAGCGAGAAAGACCGTGTTACGGCGCTTTGCCCGTCTCGATCGTGAAGTCGGCGCGGGGGTACGCGACGCAGGTGAGCGTGTACCCGTCGTCGAGTTCGGCGTCGTCGAGCATCTGCTGGTTGTCGTGTTCGACGTACTCCTCGGAGTTGCCGCCGGAGGTGATCTGGCCGGCACACGAGACACACTGACCCTGTCGACACGCGTACGGCAGGTCCCAGCCCTCCTCTTCGCCGGCTTCGAGGACGGTCTCGTTGTTGGCGACTTCGATGGTGTCGCCTTCTTTGGTGTACTCGACCTCGAAGTACTCGATCTCGTCTTCGGGGATGTCGGCGGGACTCGTCGACTCTTCGCTGGCCGCGCCCTCCTCCAGTTCGCCGTCTTCACCGGCGGTGACCGCACCCGCGGGGACGCTTCCGCCCCCGATAGCACGGCTCCCCGGTTCGGGGAACTCCGTCTCTTCGACGGTGGAGGCACGCCGCTCGATGACCTCCTCAGAGATGTCCGCGGTGGCCTCCCAGCCCGTGCCGCGGGCGAAGTGCAGGGCGACGAAGACCAACACGAGGCCCGCGCCGAACCCGATTGCCACGGGGTCTACCATAGATCCGCGTATGAAGCGGGGGGTAACAAGGGTTGTGATTATCCAGCGATCGCCGAAACCGCCAAATCGCGAGACTGCGAACGTGTTCGACAGGGCGCTCCCGCCGTCGAGCGGTTACGTCGCGGTCGTGTTCGCCCACACTCGCGGGTGGTCACGGTCGCCGGGACACCGGGTGTCGAGGCCGCCGGTCGTGCTCACAGAACAGACGGTGAACTCGCCGTTCTCCATCCACTGAATCCGGGTGCCGTGATCGTCGGCGAGGACCCCCGCGGGCGCGCCACCGCTCGTCTCGACGGAGATCCGATAGAGTACGCCCGTCTCACACGTCTCGTTCGCGGGACCGGCGTCGTGTGACTCGACGTGGACGCGGAACGTACTCAGGTCGGCCCCCTCGGGCGAAGTTCGCTCGGTCCAGACCGAGAGGTTCGCGTCCGCGCTGGCCGTCTCGATGAACGTGACCTTGGTGAACGTGTCGCCGCTGACCGAGCCACGCGAGTACGTCGCGACCGCCGAGGCACAACCGGATTCGAGCCGCTCGAACTCGGTAACGTCGATGTCGATCGGTCCGGTGTGATCCGAGAAGCCGGGAAGGGCGTTCACCGCCGGGACGAGGACGGCACCGACCGCGAGGGCGACGACGGCGACGACGACCAGTCGCCGTGTCGATTGAGGGACCATACGCAGCGCTGCGAGGCCGAGCAAAAAGGGCTGCCGGACACGGTTCGCCCGCCCGGCGACTACTCGTCTTTCCGGGGCACTTCGTGTCGCCCAAAGCCGTACCGGAGGCGACTCGCGAGGCGGCGACCGAACCGCTCCTCGCGAGAGTCGAACCGCTCCGAGAGCGCCTGGTAGATGAGCGGCACGGGCACCTCCTGTTCGAGTGCCTCCTGCACCGTCCACGTGCCCGTCGACCCGCCCTCGATGCGGTCGGCCACGTCGCCTAGGTCGTTGCCCTCCTCACGGAACGCCTCCTCACACAGTTCCAGTAGCCACGAGCGGATGACCGCGCCGTTGTTCCACGTCCGCGCCACGGCCTCCAGGTCGAGGTCGTAGCGGCCGCGGTGGAGCAACTCGAAGCCCTCGCCGTACGCCTGCATCAGCGCGTACTCGACGCCGTTGTGGACCATCTTCACGTAGTGGCCCGATCCGGCCTCACCCATCCGATCGTGGCCCACGGGCCCGGTAGCGACGGCGTCGAACACGGGCGTCAACTCCTCGTAGGCCCACTCGGGCCCGCCGACCATCAGCGAGAAGCCGAGTTCCGCGCCCGCGGGGCCGCCAGAGGTTCCACAGTCGAGGTACGCGGCGTCGGTCGCCTCCGCCCGGCGCACGGAGTCCTCAAAGTAGGAGTTGCCGCCGTCGACGACGACGTCGTCGCCCGAGAGGTGCGGTTCCAGTTCCTCCAGCGTCGCGTCGACCGCGTCGCCCGCGGGGACCATCAGCCAGATGCGGACGCCGTTACCGTCGCCGCCCTCGCTCAGTCGCTCGTACAGGTCCGCGACGGAGTCCGCTGGCTCTGCTCCGGCCTCGGCGGCCGTGGCGGTCGCCTCCGCGTCGAGGTCGAACGCGACCACGTCGTGACCGGCATCGAGGACCCGGTCGACGACGATCTGCCCCATCCGCCCGAGTCCGATCACGCCGAGTTGTATGCTCATACCGGCGGGTCGGTGAGGCGGGGCGTATGCGTTGCGGTGTGGCGAGGGAGAACACGAGGCGTCGACCGCCGTTGCGGGCGGAGCGGTGAACGAGAGATCCGGCCGCGACACCCGGAAGCGCCGCACTTACGCGCCTCCCTCGCCCACGTCCGGTATGGACGACAGAGTGCGATCACACGCCGAGGTACTCGTCGACTGGAGCGCCCGCGTCGAGGCGGGCGACCAGGTCGTGATGGACGTCGCGGAGGGCGCACACGACCTCGCGGTCGCCGTCGCCGCCGAACTGGGCAAGCGCGACGCCACCCTGCTGACCACCTACGGGTCGAGCGAAGTGTCCCGCGCGTTCCTCCGTGCGGGCGAGGACCGCGAGTTCGCCGGGAGCGACCCCGAACTGGCGATGCTGGAGGCCGCCGACGTGTACCTCCGCATCGGCGGCGGCCGCAACACCACCGCCCACGCCGACGTCGACGGCGACCGCCGGATGGCCGCCCGCAAGGCCGGAACCGAAGCACGAGAAGCGCGAATGGCGACCGACTGGGTGTCGACCGTCCACCCGACGCGGGCGCTGGCACAGCAGGCGGGAATGGCCTACGAGGAGTACCAGGACTTCGTGTACGACGCGGTGCTCCGCGACTGGGAGTCGCTGGCCGAGGAGATGGCGAATATGAAGGACATCCTCGACGAGGGCTCGGAGGTCCGCATCGAGAAGGAGCGTACCGACCTCACGATGTCCATCGAGGGCCGCACGGCCGTCAACTCCGCCGCCAGCGTCGCCTACGACTCCCACAACCTCCCCTCGGGCGAGGTGTTCACCGCGCCCCACGCCACCGAGGGCGAGGTGTTCTTCGACGTGCCGATGACCATCGACGCCCAGCGCGTGCAAGACGTCTCGCTCACGTTCGAGGGCGGCGAGGTGGTCGACTTCTCGGCCGCCCAGGGCGAGGACGCCATCGCGGACGTCCTCGACACCGACGAGGGGGCGCGTCGCCTCGGCGAACTCGGCATCGGGATGAACCGCGGCATCGACCGCTTCACCGACTCCATCCTGTTCGACGAGAAGATGGGCGACACCGTCCACCTCGCGGTCGGCCGCGCGTACGACGCCTGTCTCCCCGAAGGGGAAGCGGGCAACGATTCTGCGGTGCACGTCGATATGATCACGGACATGTCCGAGGACTCACGGATGTTCGTCGACGGCGAAGTCGTCCAACGGAACGGGACGTTCCGCTGGGAGGACGGCTTCGAAGCGGAGTAGACCAGTCGCGTCGCAACCGAACCGATACCCGGTTCGGTGTCGCGCTTCCCGAACCTACCAATCGTGTTAAGTGAATTCGATCTCACTCCGAACACGTGTCGGATGGTTATCCTGTCCCCGTCGAGGTTCGTCGGTTTCGATCCGATGACGGCGAGCGTGTTCGTGCGTTGAACGAGGAGGCGATGGCCACGACTCCCGAGTACGATCCAGACCTCCCTGACGAAGACCTCCGGGAGGTGAAAGCAACGTACCTCGACGGCGAGGGGGAGTTTCTCGTCGGTGTCGGAGATGACGGGACAATCGTCGGGATGGGTGCTTACGCACTACCGAGCGAGTGGCTCGGAGAGTTCGTCCCGATCGACGACCAGACCGCCGAACTCGCACGAATGCGTGTCGACCCCGAGTGCCACGGGCAGGGGATTGGAAGCGCCATCTACCGCGAACTTGCCCGGCGTGCGAGACAAGACGGGTACGAACAGTTCGTCCTGAACACTGGCGTCGAGAACGATGTCGCGCGTGGATTCTACGAGCAGTTGGGGTTCCAACTGCAGCAAGAGGTCTCCATCGAGAGTGGCGCGGTTACGTTCGAGTTGGCGCTGTACCAGAAGTCGGTTCAGACGTAGTCACGCTGTCGCAACCGAACAAGGCAGATCACTGGCGGAAGACCGCGATTCAACTGGACCCAGACACCGACCCGCACTGCCACAGTGCCGGCTTGCGGACCGAATACGACGCAGACCGTCGGGCTTAACCCCCGGCCACCATCACCGACAACCGACTATGGACCCGCGCCACGCCCGCTACCCGTTCTTCGGGGCGGCCCGCGACGCCGTCCGCGAGTCGGGCGTCGACCTGGCGGCGCTCGTCGCCGACGGCGACGCGGCCGTCGACCGGGGGCGCGAGCGGGTCGAACGCGCGCTCACCGAGGGGACCGTCGAGGCCACCGACCCCGTCGAGTGGGACGCACGCGACGAACTCCTCTCGTACCCCATCGCGCGCATCCTCGTCTCGTTGCTCGACTCCCACGCCGCCGTGGAGAAGTACGCCACCGCCGAGGCGCGCACCGCATACCGCCGCTTCACGGAGGACATCGACCGCGCCCGCGGCGACGCCCGCCCCGACCCCGCGCGCATCGACCAAGACGCGCTCCTCCGGGAGTTTGACCTGGCGAGCGCGACCCGCGCAGAGGAGCCGAAACCGGGCCAACCCGACGGCAAGTGGCTCTGGCTGGGCGTCGGGCGGTACCTCTCGTACGTCGACCCCGACTGGGGCGACGACTGGCGACTCGTCAACCGCGAACTCGTCGCCGGCGAGGTCCGGATCGAACGCGAGGAACTGTACCGCCTGCTCCGTGAGGCAGTCCGCGACCGCGTCGCCGACGGTCTCCCGTTCGAGGGCGTCAGCGATGACCTCGCGACGGAACTCGAGACTGAAATCACCGACCTGCGCGACCTGCTGGCCGACCGGAGCGTCCGCGCCGACCTCGACGTGGTCGCGCCCGAACACTTCCCCCCGTGTATCGCCCGCCTCCTCGACCGCGCTCGCGCTGGCGACGACGTGGGGCCGCACGGCCGCTTCTCGCTGCTGGCGTTCCTCGCGGGCCTCAACCTCGACAGCGAGGAGGCCGTCGCGCTCACCGGGATGGACCCCGAGGTAGTGAGCGAGCGGTTCGCGTATCTCCGCGACGAGTCGGGCGCGCAGTACCCGCCGCCGTCGTGCCGGACGCTGGGCGAGTACGGCCTGTGCGACAACGAGGAGAACCACCGCTCGGTTGCACCACACCCGCTGGAGTACTACAGCCGACAGTTACGAGAGGCAGGCGAGGTCGTCGACTGGCGCGACCGCGACCACGAAGAACCGGACGGAGCGACCGCCTGACGACCCAGCGGCTCAGTTTCGCGTGTCGAGGAAGATGCCCGCCGCGCCCATCAGCACGATGAACAGCGCCATAACGCCGACGAAGTAGTAGCCGCCGACGTTCGAGAGGTTGTGACCGGTCGTGTACCGGGTCCCGATTGCGATGAGGAGAGCGATGAAGACGACGACAGCGCCGACGGAGACGGCGATCTTGCGGCGCATCTCGGCGTCGAGAGTCATACACCGCCGTATCCGTGGACTCGGCAAAAGGGCTTCGAAGCGCCCGCGACACGCCGAAACGCGACGCTGGGGGTGTCATAGTCGGTCTCAGCCGAGGGCTTAGGTTCGTTCGACGCGTATCTTCTGTGTTCAAATGCCAGCGACATCCACCTCCGACGAGCGACACGACCCCCGAACGGCCGCCCTCGACCCCGAACAGTTCGACCGCGCACGAACGCGGTTCCCCGAGGGTGTAGACACGGTCGACCTGCCCGGCGGGCCGGACGAACCCGACGGACCGGACGGGCCACAACGCGGCCACGTCGGGACGGTCGATGCACGCGACGACGGGCGAGCGATTCGCGCCCGAACCGAGCCGATGGCGGTGTATCCGCTCCGCGACGACGACTCGTACCTCGTCGACACCGAGGGCGGTTCCTACGTCGTCGACCTCGCGAGCGACCGCTGTACCTGCCCGGATCACGAACTCCGGCACCAGCGGTGCAAGCACCTCCGCCGCGTCGACCTAGAAGTCGGTATCGGGCGCGTCCCTGCGCCTGGCGAACGCGTCGCCGCTTGTGCGGTCTGTGGCGGGGGCGTGTTCGTCCCCACCTGCGAGACAGGCGCGTTCCTGTGCGGCAGTCACCGACCCCGTCTCGGGTCGTTCGTCCGCGACCGCGAGACGGGCAAACGGCTCGTCGTCACCGGGGTCACGACCGCCCGCGCCGACGAGTACGAGACGCCCGAAGGGCGACGCATCAGCGACTACGAGACGAACGAGGCGTACGGCGACCACGAACCCGTCGTCGATGCGGTGTACGTCGACGGCCGACTGGACGCCGACGTACTCGACGTCTCGGGCCTCCGACGGTACGGCTTCCCCGCGTCTCGGCTCCGTCGAGTCGCGCCAGAGGAGCGGCCGCGTATCCCCGTGATCGGGGTATAGCTTGCTGGGGCAGTTGCACAGAGTAGTTACAGCATCTCCTCGGCTTCTTCGGCCGAGAGGACGCCCTGTTCCACAGCGTTGAGCACCTCCGCGACGCTGCGGTCGGATTCGGTGTCTTCGCTGGCCGCGAGGAGGTCGTCGATGGTCTCGCCGTCTTCGATGGCGGTCTCTTTCTTCACACGGTAGTTCCCGCCGTCGGTGACGTACAGGTCGCCCGGGTGGAAGAAGTACCAGTCCTCGCGGTCGAATCGAACGCCAATCTTCGGCGTCGCACCGAAGTTGCGCGAGAAGTAGATGAGCGCCTCCACCTCCTCGCCGCGGAGGTAGATGGGGTCACCCGAGGACGACTTCGCCTCGACAGCGTAGAACACGCGCCCGTCGCCCGCGAGAACGTCCGGCAGTTCGCGGTCGGTCGACGACCCACTGGCGGGCGCGCGCATCACGGCGAAGCCGGCGTCGTGGAGCCTGTTGACGAGTTCGCGCTCCCGGCGGTCGCCCTTCGGGTTACCCGGCATACCCGAGAGTGAACCGCTCCCGGGCATAATCCCCACGGTCGCGGGCGGATGCGGAGCGGAAGTGGACTGGCGGAGTCACTCTCGTCGTGCGATCACCGACTCGCCAGCGCGAACCGCCTCGCCGACCGCGACGCGCACGTCGCCGGCGTCGTACTCTGGCGGCAGAACCACGTCCGCCCGCGACCCGAACGCGATGTAGCCGAGTCGCTGTCCCCGGTCGAGACGGTCTCCACGCGAAACGTAGGGGCTGATGCGGCGGGCGAACCAGCCCGCGATGAGCGCGCCGTCGGTTCGTACGCCCGCCTGCTCGGCCGCCGGTTCGTCTCCATCGGCGCTGTCACCAGCGTCTGCGACCAGTGTGTACTCCAGTCGCTCGTTTCGCTCGGACTCCTTCGCGAACGCCGGCTTGTGGGCCGCGCCGCGGTGGTCGAGTCGGGTGACCTCGCCGTCGGCGGGTGCGCGGACGACGTGGACGTCGAAGGGACTCATGAACACGCCGACGCGGACGCGGTCGCCGTCTTCGCGGATCACAGAGACGTGGCCGTCTGCGGGCGTGAGGATTCCCTCGCCTGCTGGTTCACGGTCGGGGTCGCGGTAGAAGTACGCCGAGAACGCTCCGAGTGCGAGGAGTGCCACTCCGAGCGGCGGGAACAGGAACAGCAACGGCACTGCAAGAGAGAGCGGGAGGAGCACCCGCCACTCCGCGCCGGGTGCGATGTCGGGGACGGGGACCGATATCACGCGTTTGCGGGGTCGCGAACCCCAGATTCGGTCGTCGTCCGCCCCGCGCCCCACGCTGCGAGCAGGTGCGTGAGGTGGATGCGGTCGTCGCTCCCCTCGACGAGGTCAAGGTCGACCTCACCGGCGAGGGCGTGCAGGCGCGCGACCGACGCCGACGAGGCGTCGGACTTCGAGCGCGCGACCCGAAGCAGTTCGCGCAGGAGGTCGCCGCCCTCGTAGCCGTCGTCGTGCAGGAGGTCGTCGAGTGCCGAACGAGCGGTCTTGAGGTCGCCCGCCTGTGCGGCGTTCAACGCCTCCAACACCGCGTCCTCGGTGCCGACTTCCCCGAGTGTCTCGTAGGCGGTGCTCATCGTCACCTCGTCGTGTTCGATGGCGGTGGTCTGCGCGGACAACACCGCCTTCCGGAGGTCGCCAGCGGCGGCACTGGCGACGAACTCCAGACCGTCGTCGTCGTACGCGACCTCCTCCGTGTCACAGATGTCGCGGAGGACGGCGATGGTCTCGTCGGTGGTTGGCGCACGCACGGGCACCGGGAAACACCGCGAGCGGATCGGCGGGATCAGTTTCGCCGGTTGGCGCGTCGCGATGACGAACTGCGTCGTACGGTGGTACTGCTCCATCACGCGGCGAAGTGCCTGCTGGAAGTCCTCGCGAATCGCCTCGGCGTTGTCGAGCAAGACCGTCTTGTACGTGCCCGACATCGGCGCGTTCGCGGCCGACTCTTTGAGCACGCGGTTGATCATATCGCGTTTCGCCATCCGCGAGCGTCCCTGCAGGAACGACGCGAAGCGCGGATCCTCACGGATCTCCTTTTTTGTGCGACCGAAGAAGTCTGCGACGTTAATCTCGATGAGGTCGTTGTCAGGGTCGTCGTGCGCGGCCGCCGCGAGTGCGCGGACGGCAGCAGTCTTTCCGGACCCAGGCGGACCCTGTACCACGAGGTTCATCGGTTCGTCGACCGCCCGCGAGAGTCGCTCGCGTACGTCGGCCTGCGGGAGGTCGGCGAGACCGGGGGCGTGCGTGTCTGTCCACAGCGGGCCGTCCATTGAGGTGGCCTACCGTCCCGTCGGGCTTGAACCCTGCCGTTCGCACGGGCCAGGGACTCGACGAGGGTGGGTGAGCCGTCGGTGGTGGTCAGTCCGCGGTGACTTCCCGCCGGGTGTCGGTCTCCTCGGTCTCCGCTTCGATCATCCGGTAGAGGCCGACCCCGAACAGGACGACCAGTCCGAGGATGACCAGTCCCGTCCGGACGACCGGATCGATGGCGGGCGTCGCCACGACCTCGCCCGCTTCGTTGGTCACCGGCGCCGCGCCGTACGGCTGGCCTGCGAGTATCTCGACGATCCCGAGGCCGACGATGCCTCCGAGGATCGCGACCGCACCGAACGCCGTTCCGATTCGTTCGACGATGTCGAGTTGTGTCATAGCTTGTCACCTCCGTCTGTCACCCGAGCAGGTACCGCAGTTTCGGGTACTTCTCCACGATGCCGGTCGTCTCGATGATACCGTCGAGGCCGTAGTAGCGGCCCGCGCCGAAGACGATCATCGTCCCGAACAGGAGCAGGCCCATCAGGTCGCTGTTGACGAGGCCGTGCCCGAAGCCGGCGTTCCCGACCCAGAACAGGGTCATGAAGATGGTCCCGCCGAAGGCGGCGAGTCGCACGGCCACGCCAGCGATGAGCGCGAGGCCGATGAGCGTCTCGAACAGTGGGACGCCCGGCTTGATGAGCCACGCGAGGTTGTTCCCCATCCACACCGGGATGGGCCCCAGCGCGGTGCCGGTCATCCCCTGCATATACGCCGGCCCGTACCCGAAGTTCAGGCCGTTCTCGATGATCTTCGTTACACCGGCGTGGAAGAACCACCACCCCGTGATCACACGGAGCAGGGCGATCCAGTACGCGGCGAGCGGTCCCCCGATGTCGAAGCCGAACGTGTCGGCCAGCGGGTTTGTTTCCGAGTAGGCCATGGTTTCCACCTCGCAGGTGAGTGTAGTGGGGGAACCCCCGTATAAGTGCGAAGCAGTTCCCAGTGACTGAAAGTCGGCGAAAGTGGGGAGGAGACGGCCGAAAACGAGGAAGTAGGCTCAGGCTGCGAACTGGAGGGCCGCGTTACCGTTTCCGTTGCCGTTGTTTCCGCCACTGTTCCCGTTGCCAGTGGTGTCAGCGTCGTCGTCCTCGTCGCTCTCGAACTCACGTTCGAGTTCGACCGCCTCGTCGTCGTCGACCACGACCACGGTCAGGTCCGTCGCGTTCGCGTCGATGCCGAACGTGACCGTGCCGTTCGCGTCGGTCGCGTACGTCTGTGCCGAGAGTTCGCCGTCGACCGTCTGCGAGACGGTGACGGTAGCGTTCTCGACGGCCGACTCGTTCTGTGTCACCTCGACGGTCGCGTTCGCGCCCGCGGAGACGGTTCCGACGAACGTCGCGTTCAGGTCGGCTGTCTCCGTCTCGTCGCTCTCGTCGTCTTCGGTCTCGAACGCGCGTTCGAGTTCGGCTTCTTGATCGTTGTCGGTCGCTTCGACGGTCAGTTCGGTGGTGTTCTCCACGACGAAGAAGGCGACAGTGCCGTTGTCGCCGGTCGTGTACGTCGTGGTCGTCGTCTCGCCGTCGACTTCCTGTGCGACGGTGACGGTCGCGTTCTCGACGGTAGAGCCGTTTCGCGTCACCTCGACGGTGGCGTTCGCGTCCGTCGAGACGTTCCCGACGAACGAGGCGTTCAGCGATTCGCGGTCGTCCTCGTCGTCCGTCTCGTTCTCGTCGACGTCCTCGATGGGCACCTCGTCACTCGTGCCGGATTCGCTCACGACCGGCTTGAGGATGTACTTGCCCGAGTTGCCCGCCTCGAACACGGACATGTCGTAGACGAAGTCGACTTCTTCGCCGTTGCCGACGGTGAACTCCGTGTTCAGTTGGAGTTTGCTCGATGGCAGTTTCACGCGCGTCGACTCGCCGTTCTCCAGCGTGGCGTCGATGCCGTCGACGTAGACGAACACCTTGTCGTAGGTGCCGTTCTCCACGCCGAAGGTGCCGAGTCGCGTCGCGTTCGCGCCCGGCAGCGTCGTCAGGTCGACCGTGCGGTCGTCGACGTCTCGCTCGACCCACCCGCCGTCGGCGCGGTGCAGGCCGATCTTCGTGACGGTGACGTTGAGGTGCTCGAAGTCGCCCATCGCGTTCTGTTCGTCGCTGAGGTAGAACGCCATCGACGCCTGGCCGGAGTCGCCCGACTCAGAGGCGTCGTCACCGTCGTCGTCTGCGTCCGCTGCGTCGTCGCTCTCTGTCTCGTTCACGTCGTCCGCGTCGTCCGCGTCGTCGCTCTCCGCGGCGTCGTCGGACTCCTCGTCGTCTGTGTCGTCGTCGACGTCGCGAATCTCGACCTCGTCACCGGTGCCGGACTCTCCGGCGACCGGCTTGAGGATGTAGCCGTTGGGACCGCGTTCGAACACAGTCACGTCGAACACGAAGTCGACCTCCTGGCCGTTGCCGACTGTGAACTGCTTGTTCAGTCGGAGTTTGTTCGACGGCAGTTTCACGTCCGCCGAGGAACCGTCGGCCAGCGTGCCGTTCACGTCGCTCACGTGGACGAACACCTTCGTATACGTGCCGTTGGGCGCGGGGATGGACCCGAGTTGGGTCGCGTTCGCCCCTTGGAGTTCGGTGAGGTCGACGGTGACGTTCTCGACGTCGTAGACGACGCGGTCATCAGTGTCAGCGTCGTCGGTCTCGGTCGCGTTGTCCGCCTCCGTCTCGTTCGTATCGTCGGAGTCGTCCTCCGCCTCAGCCTCCGTCTCGTTCTCGTCGCCGTCGGCGCGAACGAGGACGACCTTCTCGACGGTGACGTTCAGGTGTTCGAAGTCACCGATCGCGTTCTGCTGGTCACTCACGTAGAAGTTCACTGTACCCCCATCGCCCCCCTCTGTCGTGCCCGCGCCGCTCCCGTCGGTGGAGGGAACGCCGCCCGCACAGCCAGCGAGGACGAGCATCAACGCCGCGGCGACCGCGGCGAACGTCGTCGTGTGCTCTGACATCCACCCGGTCGTAGCGGCGGCACCTGCATATAAACGACACCTGCCGAACCCGGATTCAGTCGGATTAATCCGGGTACAGCGGCGGGTGCTAACGACTGGGAATCCGGGCGTCCGGGGCGGGCAGACGCTTCGACAGCGTTTCACCGGCAGCCCCGCGAGGGCCGTGTATGATCCGGGTCACCTTCCTCGGGACGAGCGGTGCGGTGCCGACGGTGGAACGCGCGCCCAGCGCGGTGTACCTGAACCGCGAGGGCGACGAGTTCCTGTTCGACTGCGGGGAGGGGACTCAGCGGCAGATGATGCGGTTCAACACCGGGTTCGGCCTCTCACATCTGTTCGTCACACACCTCCACGGCGACCACGTCCTCGGCATCCCCGGTCTCGTCCAGAGTCTCGATTTCAACGACCGCGAGGCCGCACTCACCATCCACGGCCCACCGGGATCGAAGCGCCACCTCACCGACCTCGTCCACGCCGCCGGCCACGACCCCGGCTTCCCGGTCCGGGTCCGCGAACTTCGGCCGGGGGCGGTCGCACTCGAACGCGAGGAGTACGAAGTGCGGACGTTCCGGACGGACCACCGCACGAGTTCCGTCGGCTACGCTCTCGTCGAAGACGACCGGAAGGGGCGATTCGACCGCGAGAAGGCCGAGGAGGAACTGAACGTTCCGCCGGGCCCGGCGTACGGGAAACTCCACGAGGGGCAGTCGGTCGAACTCGACGACGGACGCGTCATCCGCCCCGAACAGGTCGTCGGTCCGCCACGCCCCGGTCGACGGGTCGTCTACACCGGCGACACCCGCCCCGTCGACGAGACCGTCGACGCCGCCGAGGGCGCGGACCTGCTGATCCACGACGCGACGTTCCTCGACGAAGCGCGCGACCGCGCGCACAAGACGGCGCACTCGACGGCCCACGAGGCCGCACAGACCGCACAGCGGGCCGGCGCGAAGCGACTCGCCCTCACGCACCTCTCCTCGCGGTACGCCGGACAGGCGCGGAGTTTCGAACGCGAGGCGAGTGATGCGTTCGACGGCGACGTGTTCCTCCCCGACGACGGCGACGAGGTCGAGGTGCCGTACCCGGACGACGAGTGAGCGCCCCGTGATCCAGCGGCTCGTCGGCGGCCGTGACCGGCACGCTAGGTGTGCTATATAGTCGTCCCGACTCCACTACCGGGGTCATAGCACCCGTTAAGCCGGGTCGGGCGAGTCACTCCGACGATGTCCGCGAGCACCCTTCGCGACGTACCTGACGCGGTCGACACGGCTGACGCGGAGGACCGTCACGACCTCGGGCGGCGGCCTCGGGCGATGTTGGTCGACCCCGACCGGGGGTTCCGGTCGGCAGCGGCGGGCCTCCTCGCTCGGGAGGGCATCGTGGTCGAAGCGGTCGCCGACGCGACGAGTGCGACCGAAGTGACCCCGGACTGCGTCCTCGTCGACCCTGGCGTCGGGGGCGAGGCCGAGGTCCGTCGTGTGGCGTGGCTCGGACTCCGCGCACCGGTGGTCGTCGTGACGGGCGTGCCGTCGTGGGCCCTGCCCGACGCGACACGGACGGTCGCGGACGCGTACGTCGAGAAGGGGACGCCGAACTTGTTCCGCCGACTCGCGGCGACGATCCGCAGCGTCACCCGGACAGACGACCCGTGACGACGGGCTGAACCGGGCCGCTCGCGCGGTCCGTGTGACAGCGTGTCAACGCGATCCCGGCGGGGAGTTTTTCACTATCAGCCGCCTAGACGCCTTCGTGAACGCCCGGACGAGCGCGCTCGACTCCCCCGTGTTCGGAGTCGACATCCAGAGCGGTGACATCCGGGGTGACGCCCCCTCCTACGCCCTCGTCGTCTTCGACGGCGAGTCGGTCGAACGGGACGTCGTCTCGCACCGAAAACTCCGGCGGCGGATCGAGTCTGACGAACCCGCCATCGTCGCGACCGACAACGCCTACGAACTCGCCGCCGACAAAGACGACCTCGTGCGGTTCCTGCGGTCGCTCCCGCACGGCACGTCGCTGGTGCAGGTGACCGGCGACGAGCGCCCGGAACCCCTCTCGCGGGTCGCCTCCCGGCACGGCGTCCCGTACGGCAAGAAACCGATGAAGGAAGCGGAGGCGAGCGCCCGCCTCGCGGCCGCGAACGTCGGCTACGAGGTGTCGGCGTTCACAGACACGACGACCGTGAAGGTGTCGCGTGGCCGCTCGACCGGGAAAGGTGGGTGGAGTCAGGACCGCTACACCCGGCGCATCCACGGCAACGTGAAGCGCCGCACACGCGAGGTAGAGTCTGAACTGGAGGACGCCGGCCTCGACTTCGAGGTCGACATCACCGAGAAGTACGGCGGCTACCAGAACGCCGTCTTCTCCGTCGCGGCGCGGCCGCAGGACATCCCCGTCACTGCCCACCGCTCGGGCGACACCCGCGTCGAAATCGAGCGCGAGCGCCGCGACGGCATCGAGTTCGAACCGCTCGTCAAGCGGCGCGACCGCGTCATCGTCGGCATCGATCCGGGAACGACGACCGCGGCGGCCGTCGTCGGCCTCGACGGGAGCGTGTTCGACGTCCACTCGACGCGCACCGCCGACAGCGCGGAGTTGACCGAGTGGCTCATCGAACGCGGTCGTCCGGTCATCGTCGCCGCCGACGTGACACCGATGCCGGAGACGGTCGAGAAGTTCCGCCGCAGTTTCGACGCCGCCGGGTGGACGCCGACCTCCGACCTCCCGGTCGATGAGAAACTCCACCGCACGCGCGAGGAGGCGTACGACAACGACCACGAACGCGACGCCCTCGCGGCCGCGCTGTTCGCCGTGGACGACCACGCCGACCAGTTCGAGCGTATCGGTGCGAAGACGCCCGCCGGCATCGACCGCGCGGAGGTCATCGCGCGCGTCGTCGCGGACGAACAGTCCGTCGAAGGGGCGCTCTCGGCGCTGACCGACAACACAGGCGAGGAGGAAGAGGAGTCCGGGCCCGAACCCCGCGAACTCACCGACGACGAGAAGCGCATCCGCGACCTGGAGTCGCAGGTCGACCGCCTCCGCGACCACGTCGACGACCTGAAAGCCGACCTCGACGAGAAGGACGACGAAATCGAAGACCTGGAGGCGGAGTTGTCCGACGCCCGCCGCGAGGAGCGACTAGAGGCCAGACGCGACCGCGAGGTGACGCGCATCCGCCGCGAGAACAAGCGCCTGGAACGCGAACGCGACGAGGCCCAAGAGACGGTCGAAGAACTGGAGGAGAAACTCGCGCGGCTGAAGACGCTGTGGAAACTCGACCACGACAACTTCGCGGACGTCTCGGAGGGGCGCGACCTTGTCCCGGTAAAAGTGATCGAGCAGTTCACCAAGCGGGCAATTCGTCACGCGGACGAGCAATACGGCCTCGCCGCGGGCGACGTGGTGTACCTCCGCGACGCCTCCGGCGCGGGGCAGTCGACCGCCGAGTTACTCGCGGACGTCGAGCCGAAAGTGATCCTCCGTTCGGGCGGCCTCTCGGACGTCGCCGACGAGGTGTTGTTCGAGCACGACATTCCGGTCGGCCCCGCCGAGGACGTGGCGATGCAGGAGGTGGACGAACTCGCGGTCGCCCGGGAGGGCGACGTCGAGGCGGTCATCGACGACTGGGAGGACCGTGCCGAACAGCGGGAGCGCCAGCAGACGGAGGCGATGGTGGACGAGATTATCTCCGAACATCGGGCAAGCGGGGCGGAATGAGCGGCGCGAGTGACGCCCCGTAGTGAACGGGGAGCATCGCGACCCGTGAACGGGCGAGGCCGAGCGGACGTAGTGAGCGAGGCCTCGGAGCCACGGCGGCGAAGTGAGCTGTGAGCAGCGGAGCAGAGTGAGCAACACGAGCGACAGATCACCCCCGGAGTGGAAACTGTCGTCAGCTGAGGAAAGCCCCGCCCCTCACTCACGAACACCTGACAGGTGTCTTGCGTACGGCGCTCGTTCGTCCGTCTGCAGACCGTCGTTCGTCAGACAACAGCCAATTAGTAGCTAGTTTCTTGACTAGTCAGAATCCGGGTGCGACGCCCCGACAACCCCTTCGTTTCGACTGGAACGTGAATCGCTACCACAGTACGAGCGTCGGAACGTTGTTCGGCCGACCGCTGCGTGTCAGTTGACCCGAGCGACTTCGTAGCCGCGGTCGGCGATGGCGTCGATGAGGCGGGTCGTGTGCTCGCGACCGGCGGCGCTGACCTCGAACACGAGGTACGCCTCGCCGACGCGCAGGTCTTCGACCGCGCGGTCGTGGCGGACGTGGCGGACGTTCGCGCCGTGGTCCGCGAGCGTCGACGACAGCGTCGAGAGTTCTCCGGGTTCGTCTTCGATGCGGACCCGCAGACGGAGGAGTTGGTCGCGGTCGGTCATCGCGTGTTCGAGCACCGTATCCAGCATCGACATATCGATGTTCCCGCCACACAGGAGGGGCACGACCGTCTCGTCGTTCACGTCGAGGCGACCAGACAGGAGGCCGGCGACGGAGGCCGCGCCTGCACCCTCGACCAGTTGCTTCGCGCGGCGGAGGAGCGTGAGGATGGCGTGTGCGATCTCGTCGTCGCTGACGGTGATCACTTCGTCGACGTGGCGTTCGATGAGGTCGTAGGTGAGGTCAGCGACGCCGCCCGTGGCGATGCCATCGGCGATAGTTCGGGTGTGCTCGCGGTCGACGGGTTCGCCCTTCTGGAGACTCTCGGGGACGGTGGCGGCCTCCTCGGCTTGCACGCCGACGACGCGAACCGACGGCGCGACCGACGCGAGGGCGGTGGAGATGCCCGCGATGAGGCCGCCGCCGCCGATGGGGACGATGACCGTGTCCAGGTCGGGGACCTGTTCGGCGAGTTCGAGGCCGAGTGTCCCCTGCCCGGCGACGATAGCCCGGTCGTCGTACGCGTGGACGAACACCGTTCCGTCCTCGTCGGCCAACTCGCGGGCGCGGGCGACCGCAGTCTGAAACTCCTGCCCGTGGAGGACGACCTCTGCGCCGTACCCCCGCGTGGCGTCGACTTTCGCCTGCGGCGCGTCGGTCGGCATCACGACCGTCGCTGGGATACCCGCGTTCGTGGCCGCGAGGGCGACGCCCTGTGCGTGGTTCCCGGCGCTGGCGGCGACGACACGGTCGGCGGCGTCTTCGGCGGCGATTTCGGCGATGCGGTTGGACGCCCCACGCGTCTTGAACGACCCGGTGCGTTGGAGGTGTTCCATCTTCAGGCGGACGTCGGCACCGCTCATCTCCGAGAGTGACCGCGACCGTTCGACCGGCGTCTCGCGGACGATGTCCGGGTCGAACCGCTCGCGGGCCCGTCGGATGTCGGTGACGGTGACGGAGGTGTTCATACGTTGCTGTGGGCGTCTCGGGAGGGGTGCAAAAATTGCGCGGATCGAAATCTGTCGGCGTCGCGTGGCGCCGCGTTACTCCAACAGCAGCAGCGAGGGGTTCTCCAGTCGCTCCATCACGAAGTTGGTGAACTGGCCCGCCTCCGCGCCGTCGATGACCCGGTGGTCGATAGACAGCGACAGCGGGAGCGTCTTCGCGGCGCGCACCTCGCCGTCCTCCGCGACGGGACGCTCGTCGATGGCGCCGAGACCCATAATCGCCGTCTCGGGGTAGTTGATAATGGGCGTGGCGTACTCGCCGCCGATGGCGCCGAAGTTGGTGATAGTGAACGTGCCGCCCTGCATCTCCTCGCGGGTGACCTTGCGTTCGCGGGCGCGCGTGGCGAGGTCGTTCACCTCGTCAGCGAGTTCGAGGATGGACTTCTCGTCGACGTTCTTCACCACGGGGACCATCAGCCCCGCGTCCGTGGCGACGGCGATGCCGAGGTTGTACTCCTTCTTGAGGAGAATCTCCTCGTCGTCCTCGCGGAGTTCGGAGTTGAGGTAGGGGAACTCCTTGAGGCCGGCCACGAGCGCCTTCATCACGAACGGCATATAGCTGAGTTTCACGTCGCGCTCGGCGGCCCGTTGCTTCAACTTCGCGCGCGTCTCGACCAACTCGTCGACGACGGCGGTGTCGTGGTGGCTGACGTGGGGCGCAGTGTACTTCGACTGCTCCATCTGCTTGCCGATGGTCCGCCGGACGCCGCGGTACGGCACCGACTCGGGTTCACGGGAGGCGGCCGCACCGTTGCCTGCTGCGGCGGCGGGGGATGGTGCGCCCGTCTCGTCGGCCTCGGCGGCCTTCGCGTCTTTCACCGCCTGCGCGTACTGCTGGACCTGGTCGGTCGTCACGTACGCCTCGCCCTCGCGCGTCTCGTCGGTCGGCACGTCGTTCAGGTTGACGCCTGCCTCCTCGGCGGCTTTCCGGGTCGCAGGCACCGCGAGGGTACGGTCGCGGCCGGCGGCTTCGACGGACGACGGCGCAGGCGACGCTGCGCTCGCAGTATCAGCGGATTCGCCTTTCTTCGAGACGGCGGACTTCTTGCTGCCGACGTCGACCTGTTTCGGGCCGGACGACTCCTCGCCCTCGTCGGTGTCACTCTCGTCGCCGGACTCTGCGTGTGCGCGCACGTCGCCCTCGGTGACGCGGCCGCCGGGGCCGCTCCCGTCGACGGCGCCGATATCGACGCCGAGTTCGCGGGCGAGTCGTCGCGCGGACGGCGGCGCGAACACGCGACCGGAGGACGGGGCGGGAGCCTCGTCGGTGTCGGCGGTCGCGTCGGCCTCTGCGGCCGACTCCGCCGGTTCCGCCGGTTCCTCGGGTTCGGCGGCAGTCTCCGTGCCGGCGTCGGCTGCACCGCCGTCGTCGTCCGCACCGGGCACCTCGTAGGTGATGATGACGTCGCCGACGGGGACCATCTGCCCCTCCTCGGCGTGCAGTTCCTTCACCGTGCCGTTGTACGGCGAGGGCACCTCGACGAGCGCCTTGTCCGTCTCGACCTCGGCGACCGCTTGGTCTTCGGTGACCGTGTCGCCGGGGGCGACGAGCCAGTTGACCAGTTCGCCCTCGGCGACGCCCTCTCCCACGTCGGGCAGTTTGAACTCCTTGGCAGCCATACTCAGAACTCGACCGCCTGTTTGATACCGTCCGCGACACGCGCCGCGTTCGGCATGTAGTAGTCCTCCAGTGCGTACAGCGGGTACGGCACGTCGTAGCCGGTGACGCGCTGAATCGGCGCCTCCTGGTACAGGAGCGCTTCCTCCTGCAACGTCGCGGTAATCTCGCCCGCGAGGCCGCCCGTCTTGGGCGCCTCGTGGACGACGCACGCGCGGCCAGTCTTCTTGAACGACTCAACGATGGACTCGCGGTCCAGCGGCGAGACGGTGCGGAGGTCGACGACTTCCGCGTCGATTCCCTCTTCGGCGAGTTCCTCTGCCGCCTCCAGCGAGGGGCGAGTCATCGCGCCGTAGGTGAACACCGAGACGTCCGACCCTTCACGCCGGGTCGTCGCCTCACCGATCGGCACCTCGTAGTCGTCCTCGGGGACCTCACCGCGGAAGGCGCGGTAGATGAGTTTGGGTTCGAGGAAGATGACCGGGTCCGGGTCGCGAATCGCGGAGATGAGCAGACCCTTGGTGTCGTACGGAGTGGACGGGATGACGACTTTCAGCCCCGCCTCGTGGGCGTAGAACGCCTCCTTCGACTCGGAGTGGTGTTCGGGCGCGCGGATGCCGCCGCCGTACGGTGCGCGAAGCACCATCGGGAGGGTGTAGCGACTGCGCGACCGGGTGCGCAGGCGAGACATATGGCTCACGATCTGGTCGAACCCGGGGTACATAAACCCGGAGAACTGAATCTCCGGAATCGGCTTCAGGCCCATCGCGGCCATTCCTACGGCGGCCCCGATGATACCCGACTCCGCGAGGGGCGTGTCGATGACGCGGTCCTCGCCGAACTCGTTGTACAGTCCCTCGGTGGCGCGGAAGACGCCGCCGTTCTTCCCGACGTCCTCGCCCATCACGATGACGTCGTCGTCGAGTCCCATCTCGGTGGCGAGGGCGTCGCGCACCGACTGTACCAGCGTCAGATTCTGCGTGGCTTCTGTGTCGTGGTCTTGCGTACTCATTATTCCAAGAATGCCTCGTCGCCGTACTTCTCTCGCATCCGCGCGAACTCCTCAGCCTGTCGTGCGATCTCGGGGGTCTTCTCCGCGAACACGTGGTCGAACATCGTGGAGGGATCGGGGCGCACCGTCGACTCTGCGGCGTCGATGGCTTCGGCGACCTCCTTGCGGACCGACTCTTCGACCTCGGCGACGCGGTCGTCGTCGAGGATGCCCTGGTTGCGGAGGAACTTCTCCAGTCGCGGGATGGGGTCTTTCTTCTTCCACTTCTCGACCTCCGCGTCCTCGCGGTAGACGGTCGGGTCGTCGGCGGTCGTGTGCGCGCCGAAGCGGTACTGGACCGCCTCGATGAGCGTCGGACGGCGTTCGCCCTCTGCGGGGTTCTTCGCCTTCTCGAGCGCCTCGGTCGTCGCCTTGTAGACGGCCAGCGGATCCATCCCGTCGATCTGGACGCCCTCGAAGCCGTAGGCGACGGCCTTCTGCGCCAGCGTCTCGCTGGCGGTCTGTCGCTCACGTGGGACAGAGATGGCCCACTGGTTGTTGTTACAGAAGAAGACGTTCGGCGTGTCGAACACGCCCGCGAAGTTGAGTCCCTCGTGGAAGTCGCCCTCGCTGGTCGCGCCGTCGCCGAAGTAGCAGATGAACGCCTTGTCCGTCTCGCCGCCGTTCTTCAGTTTGTGCGCCCACGCCATTCCCGTGGCGTGCGGCACCTGACTGGCGATAGGGACGGAGGGTGTGAAGACGTTCGCGTCCTCAGGGATGAGGCTCCCGCGTTCGTCGCCCATCCAGTACAGCAGCGTCTCCTTGAGCGGAAGTCCGCGAACCAGCGCCGCGCCGTGTTCGCGGTAGGAAGGGACCATCCAGTCGTCCTCGGCGAGTGCGAACGCCGAACCGATCTGTGCCCCCTCCTGTCCCGAGAGCGGCGGGTACGTGCCCATCCGCCCCTGTCGCTGGAGGGAGACGGCCCGCTCGTCGAAGTGGCGGGCGAGTTTCATATGCCGGTACATCGCGACAAACTCCTCTTCGGAGAGGTCCGGAACGTCACCGACGACACCGCCCTCGTCGTCGAGGACTTGAACCATCCCCTCGCGGGGGTCGCGTTCGAGCGTGCTCACGGTACCCACCTGCGCATATAGAATGGGTGACGGCCCCGCGTGATAGTGTTTTCGTAAATAGTTTACTGTGGGCAGAAATACTGCCAAGAACTGGCAGGGCGTCAAGTCGAACGCGCCCGAAGCAAATGATTGTGTATCTTACGCCGGGATCGCCCCCGTCGGATCGGTGAACGAACGGAAAGCGCCGTTAATTCTTGACAATCGTTGATGCAGGCTAGTCCGACGCGGGGACGGCGACGGTGTGCAGAACGCTTCGGCGGTCAGTCGGCCGCGCGGGCGGCCTCGCGCGCTTCCTCGACGGACGCGCCCTCGCGGACGAGGGCCTCGACGAAGAACTCGCCCGCCTTGTACGACGACCGGACCATCGGCCCCGACGCACAGTAGAGGAAGTCCAGTTCTTCCTCAGCGACGCGCTTCCAGGTGTCGAAGACGTCCGGGTGGACGTACTCGAACACGTCGAGATGGGAGCGCGACGGCTGGAGGTACTGCCCGAGGGTGACGATGTCGACGCCGACGTTTCGCAGGTCACGGAGGGTGCGGTACACCTCGTGGTCGTACTCGCCGAGGCCGAGCATCACGCTCGTCTTCGTGTGAATGTCGGACTCGCGGTTCACCCGTTCGAGAACGTCGAGCGTCTGGTCGTAGTTCGCCCGGCGGTCGCGGACGGGCCACTGGAGGCGGTCGACCGTCTCGATGTTGTGTGCGATGACGTCGGGGCCGGCGTCAACGATTCGGTCGACGGCGTCCGGGTCGCCGCCGAAGTCGGGGATGAGCACCTCGACGAGGATGCTCGAATCCCGGCGTTTGATCTCGCGGATGGTCTCTGCGAAGTGGCGCGACCCGCCGTCCGCGAGGTCGTCGCGGTCGACGGAGGTGAGAACGACGTAGTCGAGACCGATTTCTGCGACAGCCTCGGCGACGTTCGTGGGTTCGTCGGGGTCCAACGGCTCCATCCCGCCGGTCTCGACGTCACAGAAGTTGCATCCGCGGGAACAGCGGTCACCCATCAGCATGAACGTCGCCGTGCCCGGCCCGTCGCGTCCGGACCAACACTCCCCGAGATTCGGGCAGTTCGCCTCTTCACACACCGTGTGGAGGTCGTGGTCGCGGAGCGTAGACTTGATCTCGGCGAAGCGACGGCCCGACGGCGGCCGCATCTTCAGCCAGTCCGGTTTCCGCCGCCGACTGCTCATACTCGGTCCTTCGTCGCCCGAGGCAAAAACGTGCGGTATGTCCGGGTGTGGTCGCGTCCACCCTGTACGGGAGTCGCACCGCAGTCAACGAGTCCCGGAGGCGAGGGGCGCGAACGCCGGCGCGACGTCGGTCCTTGCGAGTTTAATTCAGCATCAGATCTGATACGTGAATGAATCGATAGGAATTTATTATGGTAACAATACCCGTGAATAGATTCAGCGATGTTCGACGTGTCGAGTGAGGAGATAACTGAGGGGCGACTCGGCCGGGCGCTGGCGTTCCTCTCGGTCCCGATCATCGCACAACAACTCGCCCTCGTCGCTCAGAGCATCATCGACGTGTTCTGGCTGGGGCGACTTAGCGGGGAGGCGGTCGCCGCCGTGGGGTTGACCGCGCCGCTTGTCGGCCTGATGCTCGCGGTGACCAGCGGCGTGTTCACCGGCGAACACGTCCTCGTCTCCCAACGGATCGGCGACGGCGACGAACGCGGGGCGAGTCGGGCGGTGGTACACGCCCTCGTCGCCGGCGTCGGCGTGATGCTCGTGATGGTGCTCGTGACGAACCTGTTCGGGCGCGAACTCACGGCCTTGTTCGACCCCGGCGCGGAGGTGGCCCGTCTCGCCGCCATCTACCTCGGGACGATGGCCGTCGCCTACACCGTCGCCATCGTCAGCGACACCTTCGAGTACGGCTTCGTCGGCGCTGGCGATTCTCGAACGCCGCTGTTCGTCAATCTCCTGTCTATCGCCATCAGCGTCGGCCTCGACCCGGTCCTCATCTTCGGGTGGGGACCGATCCCGGCGTTCGGTATCGCGGGTGCGGCGTACGCGACTGCCGTCGGCTTCGCCGTTGGCGCGGTCGTGATGATCGGTGCGGCGCTGTCGGCACGGGGCGGCTTCACCTTCTACCTCAGCGAGATGGCGCTCGACCGCGGCGAGTTTCGCGAACTCGCGTCCATCGGCGCGCCGAAGGTTGGGCAGGGAGCCGCCCGGCAGGTGGCGCGACTCGTCGTCGTCGCCATCGTCTCGTTCACGGGCGGGGCGGCCGCGCTCACCGCCTACACCATCGGTGCGCGTATCGCGACGGTCGTGTTCGTCCCCGCCGCGGCTATCGGGTCTGCGGGGACGACGCTCGTCGGGCAAAACCTCGGCGCAGATCACCCCGCGCGAGCGACGCGGGCGACGTGGCTCGGCGTCGGCGTCGGCGCGGTCGGCCTCGGTCTGGTCGGCGTCGTCCAGTACGTCTTCCCGGAACTGGTCGCAACGACGTTCGTCCCCGGCATCGACGGCGAGGCGCTGGCGCTGTCGGTCGCGTACCTCCAGATTCTCGCGTTCGGCTACTGGGCACTCGGCGCCATATACACGGTCGAGGCGGGCTTCAACGGCGCCGGGCGGACGGACGTGTCGATGTACTCGACGATGCTGCAGTACTGGGCCGTACGAGTGCCCGTCGCCGCCGTCGGCGCGTTCGTCCTCGGGTGGGGGGCACTCGGGCCGTTCTGGGCGGTGACCATCTCGAACGTCGTCGCCGCCGTCGGTCTCGTCGGCTACTTCCACTACTCGACGGGTGAAGGACTCCACGAACGCGCCGCAGAGGGCGCGGGGTCGAGTGGCGAGGCGGCCGCGGACTGAAGCGGCGAGAGCGGCGGGGGTGGCGGGAGCAGGGGGCGTCGCTGTCGGTCAGAACGCCTCGTCGCCGGGGTCGATCCCCTCAGCGTCCTCTGCGGGCGGTTCGATCCCGACCTCTTCGGGGTCGACGTCGAACTCCCGACGGAGGGTCTGAATCCGGTCGCGGATGTCCGCCGCGAGTTCGAACTCCAGGTTGCTCGCAGCCTCCTCCATCCGCTCTTCGAGCGCCTGAATCCGCGCCTGCGCCTCCTCCTCGTCGGCGACATCCGTGCCGCTAACGTCGGAGGTGTCGGTCTTGGATCCGGGGAGGTTCGTCTCGCCCACCTCCTTTTCGATGGTCTGCGGTTCGTAGCCGTGGTCTTCATTGAACTGACGCTGAATCTCGCGGCGGCGCTGGGTCTCCTCGATGGCCGCCTCCATCGCGTTCGTCGTCTCGTCGGCGTAGAGGATGACCTCGCCGTTGACGTTGCGGGCCGCACGGCCCATCGTCTGGACGAGTGTGGTCTCCGAGCGGAGGAACCCCTCTTGGTCGGCATCGAGGATGGCGACGAGGCTCACCTCGGGGATGTCCAGGCCCTCCCGGAGGAGGTTGATCCCGACGAGGACGTCTATCTCGCCGAGGCGGAGCGAGCGGATGATCTCGTGACGTTCGAGCGTGTCCGTCTCGTCGTGCATGTACGCCACCTCGACGCCCGCCTCCTCCAGATACTCGGTGAGGTCCTCGGCCATCCGCTTCGTGAGCGTCGTGACGAGGGTGCGCTCCCCACGGTCGATGCGGTCGGCGATGCGGTCCATCAGGTCGTCCACCTGCCCGGTCGCGGGTTCGACGCGGACCTCGGGGTCGACGAGGTGAGTGGGGCGAACGATCTGTTCGACGATCTGTTCAGAGCGCTCGCGTTCGTAGTCCGCGGGCGTCGCGGAGACGTATAGCCTCCGGTCGGTCTTCTCCTCGAACTCCTCGAAGGTGAGCGGCCGGTTGTCGTACGCCGTCGGCAGGCGGAAGCCGTTGCCCACCAGCGAGTCCTTGCGCGACTTGTCGCCCTCGAACTGCCCTTTGATCTGCGGGAGCGTCTGGTGTGACTCGTCGATGACGGTGAGGAAGTCGTCGGGGAAGTAGTCGAGGAGCGTGTACGGCGCGTCGCCGGACTCCCGATCCGAGAGGTGGACGGAGTAGTTCTCGATGCCCGAGCAGTACCCCGTCTCTTGGAGCATCTCGATGTCGAAGGTGGTGCGCTCTTCGATGCGTTGGGCGGCGACGAGGTCGCCCTGGCGCTCGAAGTACGAGACGCGTTTCTCCATCAGGTCCTCGATCTCCGAGACGGCCTGATCGAGTTGGTCCTCTGGGATGGAGTAGTGTTCCGCGGGGTGGATCAGGGCGGCGGGTTCGTCGCTGACGACCTCGCCGTCGACGACGTTCACCTTGCGCATGCGGTCGATCTCGTCGCCCCACAACTCGATGCGGACGGCGTGGCGGCCGTACATCGGGAACACCTCGACGGTGTCGCCGCGCACGCGGAAGGTCCCCTGCTGGAAGTCCACGTCGTTGCGCTCGTAGTTCAGGTCGACTAACTTCGCGAGCAGTTCGTCGCGACCGATCTCTTGGCCGACTTCGAGTTCCAGCGCCATCCCGCGGTAGTTCGCGGGGTCACCGAGACCGTAGATGGCAGACACCGAGGCGACGACGATGACATCGTCTCGCGTCAGGAGCGACCGGGTGGCAGAGTGCCTGAGTCGGTCGATCTCGTCGTTGATCGACATCTCCTTGTCGATGTACGTGTCCGTCTGCTCGACGTACGCCTCTGGCTGGTAGTAGTTGTAGTAGGAGACGAAGTACTCGACGGCGTTGTCGGGGAAGAGGTTGCGGAACTCCTCGTACAACTGCGCAGCGAGCGTCTTGTTGTGGGCGATGACGAGTGTCGGCTGGTTCAGTTCCTCGGCAACCCACGAGACGGTGTTCGTCTTGCCCGACCCGGTGACGCCGAGGAGGGTCTGCTCGCGCATCCCAGACTCGTAGCCGTCGACGAGTTGGCGGATGGCCTCGGGTTGGTCGCCCGCCGGGTCGAACGGGGCGTCGACGCGGAACGGCTTCTCCGCCTCCGGTCGGTCCGGAGAGAGGGGGCCCTCGGATTCGCTCATTGACGGTGTGTGGGGTGGGAAGCACTTGACGAGCGCGGTCGAACGAGCGAACGCAGTGAGCGAGCGAGACCGCGGACAACCGGCGGCGCGCTTGCGGGCGCGCCGCCAACGAAAACGAGCGCGGTTGAGCCGACCTCTGGTCGGCGAAACCGCGGACGAACGGCGGAGCGGTCCTGTGCCGCTCCGCCCACGGAACGAGCGCGGTCGAGTGAGTGATCGAAGCGAACGAACGAGACCGCGAAGAACGGCGACGAGGTGGTGCGGCCGAACGGAGTGAGGCCGCACAGCCCGAGCCGCCCATAGTGCGTGGATTGGAACGGACGGAGCGAACGACCACCCCCGCCGCAACGCCTACCACCTCGAACGGAGAACCACCTCCCGATGACCCGACAACTTCTCGTTGACGCGAGCGAGCACCTCCGCCGTGCGGCCGACGCCGCCGACACCGACTCGGCAGAGCGATTCGACCGTGTGGCCGACGAACTGCGAACCGCCGCTGACGCCGACAGCGGCCCCGACCACGGCTGGATGGCCAAGCGCATCCACACCATCCGCGACGCCGCGAGCGACGCGGACGACGCGGTACAGGGGCACGCCGACGCCGCCGTCGAGTGCATCAGCGAGTACCGGAAGGACGTGCCCGGCGTCTGAGCAGTCGGGACCCGAGCCGGGACCCCGATTTATCACAGCCCGGTACGACGCCCGCGTATGAACGTCGCAGTCGTCGCCGTCGGACAGGCCGGTGGCAAGATCGCCGACGCGATCCTTCGATACGAACGAAACAGCGCCGTCGACTTCGTCGTCGACGCCATCGCCGTCAACACCGCGCGGGCGGACCTCCTCGGCTTGCAGGAGGTCCCCCCCGAGAACCGCGTCCTGATCGGCGCAGACCGCGTGAAGGGCCACGGCGCGGGCGCGGACAACGAACTCGGCGCAGAACTGGCCGACGACGACATCGAGGAGATTCGCGAGGCCGTCGACGCCATCCCGACAAGCAAAGTGGACGCCTTCCTCGTCGTCGCGTCGCTGGGCGGCGGGACCGGCTCAGGGGGCGCACCCGTCGTCGCCCGCGACCTCCGGCGCATCTACGAGGAACCGGTGTTCGCGTTGGGTGTCCTGCCCGCCCGCGACGAAGGCGGTATCTACACGCTCAACGCCGCGCGGTCGCTGAAGACCGTCGTCGAACAGGCTGACGCGACGCTGTTGTTCGACAACGGCGCCCACCGCGAGAGCGGCGAGAGCCTCGCTGGCGGCTACGGCCGCGTGAACGACGAGGTCGCCCGTCGGATCGGCGTCCTCCTCTCCGCGGGCGAGGCGACCAACCCGACGCCGGAGAAGGTCGTCGACGCCAGCGAGATCATCAACACGCTCGGACGGTCGGGCGGCGTCGCCTCGCTCGGGTACGCCTCGGCCACGCTGGACCGCAAACGCGGACTGTTCGGCGGCTACAAGCCCGTCTCGGAAGACTCGTTGGAGACGACGACCCGCGTGACCGCGACGGTACGCCGGGCGGCGCTCGGGGGGCTAACTCTGCCGTGTGAGTTACAGGGTGTCGAGCGAGCACTCGTCCTCGTCAGCGGGCCGCCGGAGACGCTCTCGCGTTCGGGCGTCGAAGACGCGCGGCGGTGGCTCGAAGACGCGACTGGCACGCCCGAGGTCCGGGGCGGCGACTACCCGCTTCGGGAGACAAACCACCTCTCTGCGACGGTACTGCTGGGCGGCGTCGCCGAAGCGCCTCGGCTGACGGAACTGCGGGCCGCCGCACTCGAGGCACAGCGCAACGTCACCGAAATCGCAGAGCGAAGCAACCTCTCGGCGGGCATCTGGGAGAACCAGGAGCTCGACTCGCTGTTCTAACTCCCCGTTCAGCAGACGTTCTTCGGCTTGACGCCCATCGACTCCAGCGTCGCGATGTAGTCGTCGTAGGCGTCGTCGACGACCGCGTCGGCGGCCGCGCGGGCGGCGTCCCACTCCTCGTCAGTCTCACACACCGCATCGAGCACGTCGTGTGCCTCGTCGAGTCGCTCGGAGATGTCGTCGCGAATCGTCCGGAAGTCACCGGCCGAGGTAGGATCGGCGTCACCGACGAAGAAACCGACCGTCTGCTTGACGCGGGTGTGAGCGACGACGAGACGACCGAACGCGCCGCCAACGCGTTCGGTCGTGTCGTCGAGGTTCGAGAGGCCGTCATACTCGGGGTAGTCGTGTACGCCGTCGGCATTCGGGTCCACGTCGGCGTTGGCGGTGTCACGGTGGCCACGGGCGTCCTCCGCGACGCCGCCGAACAGTGCCGCCGCGTCGCCGTTGCTCTCGTCTGCGCTCCACGACTCGAACGTGCGGGCGGCGCGGGCGAACTCGGCGGCGACGGCGGTGCGAACGGCGTCGGCGTCCATCTCGCCGCCGGTCAGCGCGTACAGCGACTTCGAGGATCCGAGACGCGAGAGCGGCGTCTCGTTGTCGTCGCGGAACTCCTCGGCGAAGGTCTCGGCGTTCATAGACGAACGTACGCCGGTGTCGCGCTTGAAACCCCCGCGTCGACGAGCGGCGACACGCTTACCATCTGCCGCGAGGAGTCACCACCGTGTCACGTTCCCCGCACGACTCGCGGTCGGTCGCCGCCGCCGTCACTGCGGCGGGTCGCCTCCTCCGCGACCGCCCCGCGTCGGTTCTCCCCGCCTACCTCCTGAGCGTCGGCCTCACCGCCGCCGCTCGCGTCCCACTCGTCGTCGGCCTCGGCATCGCGCTGGCGTCGCTGTCGAACGCCGGGCGACTCGAACCGCTCGTCCGCGCCGTCGTCGAGTTGCAAGAGGCGGCGAGCCAAGGTGACGGCGCGAGCGGCCTCGCCGGGCCCGGTGTCGACGACCCGCTCCCACCCGGCGTCACCGACGCCCTGGAGGGACTCGTGACGCCGACGGCAGTCGCGGCAGTCGGAGGCGGCATCGTCGGGGCCCTCCTCTTCGGCGTGCTCATCCGCGGCGTCGTCTCCGCCGTCGTCTACGGAACCGTCTGGACCGCACTCGACAGTAGCCGCGGCGACGACGCGGAGATTCACGACGCGCTCACCGGCGGCGTCGCGAACGCCGGGCGCTGGCGGACCTACCTCGGCATCGTGCTCGTACGCATCCTCGTCGCCGTCGTGGCGGTCGGTGTCCCGCTAGCAGTCGCTGGGATCGCGCTCGCGTCGGTCGCAAGCGGGACAGCGGCGCTCGGGGCGGTCGGGATACTTGGGAGCGTCGTCCTCGTCGGTGTCGGTGCCCTCACGTTCGTCCTCGCGTTCTTTCTGCTGGCGTTCGCAGAGGCGGCCGCGACCGTCGACAGCGTCGGGGCAGGCGGCGCGGTCCGCCGGAGTCTCGGATTCATCCGCGCACACCCGGCCGAAGCGGTGGCGTTCGCGCTCGTCGCCGTCGGCGGGTACGTCGCCGTCGCAGTCGGCGTCACCGTCGCCAACGTCGCCGGATTCGGCAGTCTAGGCGGTCTCTTGCTCCCGCTCGTCGTCGCACCAATCTTGGACGCGGGCGCGGTGGCGCTGTACGCGGGCGTGCAGACGGTTCCCGCGAGCGATCGCGACAGCGTGACTACGGTCGCCCGTCGAACCCTCGGGTACGGCGTTCGCGCGGTCGGCGGGTTCCTCCGCGGTCACCCGCTGGCGGTGGTCGCCGCTCACGCCGTCCTCGCAGGTGGCATCGTCGTCGGATACCGCACGACCGCCGCCTACGGCGTGACCGCGCCGCCGCCGGCGGACGTGGGGAACGTGTTCGGGGCCGTCGCCGTCGGGCCGTTCGTCACCATCGCGGTGAACAACTGGCTCGTCGGCGTCGGTCTCGCGTTCGGCGGCCTCGCGTTCGGCGTGCCCGCCGTCTCGGGACTAGTGTTCAACGGCGTCCTCATCGGGGCGCTCGCGGGCGTGTTCGACCAGACGGCGTTCCTCGCACTCGTCGCGCCCCACGGCGTTCTCGAACTGCCTGTTATCGCCGTCACCGGTGCGCTCGGCTTCCACCTCGGCGTCGTCGGCTGGCGGGCGGTCCGCGGCCGCGCCGACGCCGCGACGGTCGCCGACGAGTTGCGTCGGGCCGCAGTCGTCCTCGTCGGCATCGGCGTGTTGCTCGTCGTCGCGGCGGCCATCGAGGCGTTCCTCACGCCCGTTATCGCGGCGCAGGTGCTGGGCGGCTAGCGTCTGAAAAACAGGCTGTTTGGGCGGGGTGCAGTCCTACTGCCCGCCGGGTTCGCTCCCCTTCACGATGGGAGCGCGAACGAGGTTGCCCCACTCCGTCCAGGAGCCGTCGTAGTTGACGGTCTGGTCAGCACCGACCAGTTCGTGGAGCGCGAACCACGCGACCGACGAGCGCTCGCCGATGCGGCAGTACGCGACGATTTCGTCGTCGCCCTCGGCGAGAACGTCCGAGTAGAGGTCTTCCAGTTCCTCCTTCGTCTTGAACGTCCCGTCGTCGTTGGTGACCGAGGCCCACGAGATGTTGCGTGCGCCGGGGATGTGGCCGCCGCGCTGGGCAGTCTCCTGCAGGCCCGGCGGGGCGAGAATCTCGCCGCTGTACTCCTCGGGCGAGCGCACGTCGACGAGGGGAACGCCTGCACCGATGGCGTCCTCGACGTCGCCGCGGTACGCGCGGATGGACTCGTCCGGTTCCTCGGCAGTGTACTCGGTCGCCGGGAACTCAGGTGCTTCCTCCGTGAGCGGGTAGTCGTTGTCGACCCAGTACTCGCGGCCGCCGTCGAGGAGTTTCACGTCGTCGTGGCCGTAGTACTTGTACTGCCAGTAGGTGTAGGCGGCGAACCAGTTCGAGTTGTCGCCGTACAGCACGACCGTTGAGTCGTTCGAGATGCCGTGGTCGGCGTTGAGTGCCTCGAAGTCCTCCTTCGTGAGCACGTCGCGCTGGGTCTGGTCTTGGAGGTCAGTCTCCCAGTTAAAGCCGATTGCACCGGGGGCGTGGCCGGAGTCGTACGCCTCGGTGTCCACGTCCACCTCCACGAGTCGATACGCCGGGTCGTCGGACTGGAACTCGTCGAGGTGGGCCTCCACCCAATCCGCGTCGACGAGTACGTCCTTCGCGTAGTCTGTCATTGCGATATGGTGTACGTTCGCTGAGGGTATAATACCCGTATCACCGGCAGAGGCGGCCATTCGTTCGACGAAGCGGACGATGTTGCCGTGTTATTTGGGAGTCTGCCGTTCACCTGTCCGACGGACGCCACCCTCGGCGGGCCCGTTCCGAATCGGTCGAGATGAAGCCAGCAATTATTGCTGGTTCCCCGGACGCACCGCCGACGTCGCCGCCTCGACTGGGCTTTTGTCGCGCCCGCTCGAACGACGGGTATGCACGATACGTTCGTCTCTGCCGACTGGATCGCCGACCACCTCGACGACGTTCGCGTGGTCGACGTGCGCGACGCCTGGGAGTACGACGGCATCGGCCACCTCCCCGGCGCGGTGTCGATTCCGTTCGACGAGTTCCGTTCGGAGGCGGGCGACGAGGGGATGCTCCCCGGCGCGGACCGCTGGCGCGACCTCCTCTCGGACGCCGGAATCGCACCCCAGGACCGTATCGTCGCGTACGACGACGAACACGGCGTCTTCGCCGCCCGATTCCTTGTCACTGCGGAACTGTACGGTCACGACCCCGAGCGCCTGCACGTCCTCGACGGCGACTACAGCGCGTGGAGTCGCGAGCATCCGACCGACCGCGAGGCCCCGTCGCCGGAACCGACCGACTACGAACCGACCGACCCTGTGCGGTCGCCACTGGTCGGCTTCGACGAAGTGGAGTCGCGACTCGGCAGCGACACGGTCGTCGTCGACACGCGCGAGGCGTGGGAGTACGAGGAGGGTCACCTCCCCGGCGCGGTGCAACTCGACTGGCTGGAGTTGGTCGACGCCGACACGCGCGGATTGAAGCCTCGTGAGGAACTGGAGTCCATCCTCGCAGAGACAGGGATCAGCCCTGACCAGGAGGTCCTCCTCTACTGCAACACGGCTCGGCGGATCAGCCACACGTATCTCGTTCTCCGGCACCTCGGCTACGACGACGTCCTGTTCTACGAGGGCAGCCTCACCGAGTGGGACCAGCGAGGCGGCGAGACGGTCGCAGAGTAGGCGATTATCGGTCTGCGTTGGGGTTTTCGTCGTCGCTGTCGCCGGAGTCGAAGTCACCGTCGGAATCGGGAGCGACGTCGTCCGCCGACTTCGGGCCGTCCGGTCGATCCGAACCGACACCGAATCCCGCAACGTCTGGTGTCACGGTCGGCAACTGCTGTTGTGTCGTCGCGCCGTCCTCCGAGAGGAGTTTCACCGTCTCCGCGAGCAACGCGACGACGAGTGGACCGACGACGAAGCCGATTGCCCCGAGCGTGAGCAGCCCGCCGACGAAGCCGATGAAGTACACCGAGACGGGCAGGTCCGTTGCGCCACCCGCGAGTCGCGGTCGAATCACCGCGTCGGGCATAAACCCGATGAGGATGAGGCCGACGACGAGGACGATAGTCGCCCGAAACGCGTTGCCCGCGACGAAGTCGACGCCGGCCAGCGCGAACACGACGATACTCGGACCCAACACCGGGACGAACTGGAGCACACCGGCGACGACCGCGAGCGCGAACGCCGACTCGTACCCCAGTACCGCGAACGTGATCAGCGCGGTGACGAACGTCGCTACCGCAGTCGCTCCCTGTAGGACGTAGATAGCGCGGAGTGTCGACGCCGTGCGGCGATGAAGCGCGATGAGGATGCCGTGGTACTCACTGGGACACAGGCGCAACAGCGCGGCCCGCGGGGCCCGCGGCTTCAACAGGAGCCCGTACACGAGGATGACGAACACGACGCCTTTCAGCGCGATGACGGGTGCGGCCGCCGCGATGGTGATACCGAGCGTGCGGAGCACCGACTGTGCCGACACCAACAGCGCGTCCGTCTCGACGACGTACACGAACGTTCCGAGGTTGACGACGACTTCCACGGGCAGCGTCGCGAAGAAGTCGAACAGTGCCAGACGGCGACGGTACAGTACGTATCCGAGCGGGGCCGCGAGGGCGACAACGCCCGCGAATCCGGCCACCGTCGCCACGCCCGCAGCGACCCGCCGGGAGTGGCCTCGGTCCCGGATCATCTGGCGGAAGGGATACAGCACGTACGCGACCGTAACCGCGAACACGACCGTCGACAGGACGCTCTCCAGCACGACTGCCGTGAGGACGAGCAAGCCAGCGAGCAGGGCCGCGAGCGCCGTTCGCCGGCTGAGTTGCATACCGCTACACGACACCGCGCCCTACTAAATCGTGCCGACGGTCGCCGGGGTTACCCGAGCGTCGAGAGCGGGTGCGCACTTCGTGGTGCATCACCGACCGCTGTCATTAAATATCTCCGGGTGTGACCACCCGGTAATGAGCGAACGAACCCGTACAGACAGTCAGGGAAGGCGGCGCTTCCTGAAGACTGCTGGAGTCGCCGGCGTCGCCGCGCTCGCCGGGTGTGCGGCCGAACCGACTGGTGACGAGTCGACGGCGACGGACACCGCGGGCGGCGACACCCCTGCGGGGACGACGACGGGCGAACCGACCGCGTCGATAGCAGACACGCTCGTCGTCGCGACGTATCCGCCGTTCGTGAACGCCCCGAGTACGAGTCCGGGTGCGTGGCTGAAACAGCAGTTCGAGTCGGAGTTCGACGCGACACTGGTGTATCAGACGCCCGACTCCGAACTCAACTACTACATCGAACGCGCGGTGCAGGGCGTCGACTTCGAGGCAGACGTGTACGTCGGCATCGACACCGGCCAACTCATCGACGCCGATAGCAAGCGCGGCGAGGGGCAGTTAACCGGGTCGCTGTTCGCGGAGGCCGGCGACCTGGAGGGGCTGGACCGCGTGAAGTCCGGCCTGCAGTTCGACCCGCAGAACCGCGCAATTCCGTTCGACACCGGCTACATCTCGCTGGTGTGGAACGCGACGATGAACGACGGAGCGTTCGTCGCGCCCGAGACGTTCGAGGAACTCGCGACCGACCACGCGAGCGACCTCATCGCGCAGAACCCCACAACCTCGACGACTGGCGAGGCGTTCATGCTCCACACCATTGACGCCTTCGGCGAGGACGGCTACCTCGACTACTGGGAGCGCCTGCAGGACAACGGCGTGACGGTCCTCGGCAACTGGTCTGACTCCTACTCCGCGTATCTCAACGAGGAGGCACCGATGGTCGTCTCCTACTCCACCGATCAAGTGTTCGCCTCGGCGGAGGGCCAGGACCTCCAGAAACACCAGATCCGGTTCCTCAACGACCAAGGGTACGCCAACCCCGAGGGGATGGCTCGCTTCGCCGACAGCGACGCGCCGCGACTCGCACAGCGGTTCATGGAGTTCATGCTCCGCCCCGAGATTCAGGCGGGCATCGCCCAGCGCAACGTCGCGTTCCCCGCTATCGACGACGCGCCCCTCCCCGACGACTACAGCCAGTACGCCCAGGAGCCACCCGAGTCGGTCACCTTCACGTACGACGAACTCGAAGCCAACCTCAGTACATGGACCGACCAGTGGGCGCGGCGCTTCGCCGGCGGGTGAGCGAGGCCGCCTCTGCCCGCGGGTCCGGTCCACTCGCCGCCGTCGAGCGCTACGCGCTCCCGATTCTCGCCGTCGTCACCGCCGGACTCCTGGGGGTGCTGTTCTACTACCCCGTCGCGACGGTGTTCGTCGACGCCGTCGTGGAAGACGGGGTACTCACGTTCGGCCCCCTACTCGAGGTGGTCACCGACGAGTTCTACGTCGGGCGCGTCCTCGGGTTCACCGCGTATCAGGCGCTCCTCTCGACGGTGCTGAGCGTCGTCCTCGGCCTGCCTGGCGCGTGGATACTCGCCCGCTTCGAGTTCCGCGGCCGCGACACGCTCCGTTCGGTGACGATGGTGCCGTTCGTCGTTCCCTCCGTCCTCGTCGCCGCCGCCTTCTACGCCACCTTCGGCGCGAACGGGACGCTCAACCGAGTACTCGCGGCCGTCGGCCTCCCGACAGTCGACCTCCTGCCGTCGCTGGGAGCGATTCTCGTCGCGCACGCGTTCTACAACGCGCCGCTGGTCACCCGCGTCGTGACCGCGGCGTGGGAGTCCGTCGACGCCAGCGCCGTCGAGACGGCCCGTTCGCTGGGCGCGTCGCCGCGGCGGGCCTTTCGGGACGTCGTCCTCCCGCAACTGCTTCCTGCGGTGGCGACGGGCGCGGCGCTGACGTTCGTGTTCACGTTCGCTACCTTCGCCATCCCGCTGGCGCTCGGCGGGTCGCAGTTCGCCACCATCGAGGTGTTCATCTACTCGGCGCGGCGGCAACTGGAGTACGGCCGTGCCGCCTCACTCGCCGTGTTGGAGACGAGCGTCTCGCTGTCGCTGACGGCGCTGTACCTCGGCTACGAGCGGCGACAGGCGACGCGGCGACGCGGCGCGCGGACGCTCGCCCGCCGACCGCTCGTCCCCGATTCGTGGACGCGCGAGCGGACGGTGCGACGTTTGGCTATCGCTGGCTACGCCGTCGTCATCGGCCTCGTGTTCATCGCGCCTCTGGCGAGTATGGTGTACGCGAGCGTCAGCGTCGACGGCCGCCTGACGTTGGACGCCTACCGCTTCCTCGTCGAGCGACAGACCACGGGCGCGGCGTTCCAGGTGAAGCCGTTCCCCGCCATCGTCAACTCGCTCGTCTTCGCCGTCGCGTCGCTGGCGGTGGCGCTTCCCATCGGCGTCGCGATGGGCGTGCTCACCACCCGGCGCTTCCGCGGGCGACTCCTCGTCGACGCACTCTCGATGGCCCCGCTGGCGGTGTCGGGCATCGTCGTCGGCCTCGGCCTCCTGCGCGGACTGGTGTTCGGGTTCGAGGCGTTCGGCTACCGCTTCACCGTCACCGGCGCCGTCGCCATCGTCGCCGCCCACGCCGTCGCCGCCTACCCGTTCGTCGTGCGCACGGTCGCACCGCCGCTGGACGCGCTGGACCGCTCGCTCGTCGAGTCAGCACGGGCGCTCGGCGCGTCGCGGGCGCGGGCCGTCCTCGACGTCGAACTGCCGCTGGTGTGGCCGGGCGTCGTCGCGGGCGCGGCGTTCGCGTTCGCCATCTCCATCGGCGAGTTCGACTCGACGGTTATCCTCGCAGAGGGCGGCGGCAGTTACACGATGCCCGTCGCCGTCGAGCGATTCATCGGCCGCCGTCTCGGTCCCGCGACGGCGATGGGAACCGTGTTGCTCGCAGTGACGGCCGCCTCGTTCGTCGTCATCGAGCGTGTCGGAGGTGAGTTCCGTGGATAACGAAGCGGGGGTTCGACTGGAGGACCTCCGGGTCGAGTACGGCAATACGACCGCGCTCGACGGCGTCGACGTGACGGTCGACCCGGGCGAGTTCTTCACGCTCGTCGGCCCCTCGGGGTGCGGCAAGACCACTACACTCCGCTGTATCGCCGGCTTCGAAGAGCCGACGTCGGGAACCGTGAGTATCGGCGACGAGTCGATGCGTGGGGTTCCACCCGAAGCGAGGGGGATCGGGGTCGTCTTCCAGAGTTACGCGCTGTTCCCGCACATGAGCGTCGGCGAGAACGTCGCCTACGGCCTCCAGTTCACCGACCCGCCCGCGGGGACGACGAGAGCCGAACGGGTTGCCGAACTGCTCGACCTCGTCGACCTCGCTGGCTTCGCCGACCGCGACCCCGACACACTCTCGGGCGGGCAGCGACAGCGAGTGGCGCTGGCGCGGGCGCTCGCGCCCGAACCGCGTCTGCTCTTGCTGGACGAACCGATGTCGGCGCTCGATGCTCGTCTCCGGGAGCGACTCCGCGTGCAGGTGCGCGACATCCAGCGCGAACTGGGGCTGACGACGGTGTACGTCACCCACGATCAGGAGGAGGCGCTGGCCGTCTCCGACCGCGTCGCCGTCGTCAACGACGGCGGCATCGAACAGGTGGGCACGCCCCGGACGCTGTACGACGCCCCCGAGACGCAGTTCGTCGCGGAGTTCCTCGGTGACAACAACGTCATCGCGGGCGTGGCCGAGGGTCGGCGCGATGAATCAGGTGCTCCTCGCATCCGCGTCGACAACGCGGGCAAGGGAACGCTCCCGCTTCCACCCGAACCGGAGGAGGTGACCGGCGACGGCGACCGGCTCGTGGTCTGCGTCCGACCCGAGCGAATCGACGTCTTCCGTGGCGACGAGGGCGTGACAGCCGATCACATTCCACTTCCGGCGTCTGTTGAGAGCACCGAGTTCCTCGGTGACGCGACACGCCTTCGTTGCGACTGGAACGGCGTCCGTCTCACGGCACGAACGGACGGCGAACGGTCGTTCGAGGCAGGCGAGTCGGTGACGCTCGGCATCGACCCGACGGACGTGCGCGTGGTCGAACGGGAGTGACGGACGATCCGAGTACCGACTGGCAGTATCTGGTATATAACTGAGACGGTGACCCTCCGTTTCAGAGAGCCAGCAGATGGGTTCCTGACCACCCACCTCGTCTCCTCAGGTATAAGAGGTGTAGAAGATGGCTCCAACCACTCACACGACGACCCGCATCGCCACCCGATTCGACCTCGGCGAGTTCCGCGACGGCACGGCTGCGACCTACTGGCTGGTCGCGCTTCGACTGATCACTGGCTGGTGGTTCCTACAAGCCGGCGTGACCAAACTACTCGCACCCGAACCGTTCGCCGCGGGTGGGTGGCTGGCGAACGCGACTGGCGCGAGCCCGATCCACGGCCTGTTCGTCTGGGTCACCAACACCCCGTGGCTGCTCGCGTTCACCGACGTCGCGATTCCCGTGGGTGAAACGCTCATCGGTCTCGGCCTCATCGTCGGCGCACTCGTCCGCCTGGCCGCGTTCTTCGGCGGCGTCCTGATGGTGCTGTTCTACCTCGGGAACGCCGACTGGGCCCACGGCTACGTGAACGGCGACCTCCTCGGCCTGGTCGCGTTCATCACCATCGGCACCGTCGCCGCCGGACGCGTCCTCGGCGTCGACGCCCTGCTGATCGAGCGGTTCGGACTCCGCAAGGACGGCCTGCTCCGGTTCCTCCTGTGAGGAACTGAGCCGATTCGACTTCTTCGGCGACTCCTTCTCTCCCGCCTCGTTCCCGCTGTTCTACGGCGCGACGCCGACGGTGAGCAGCGTCCCGAGGTAGCGGTAGCGTTCGACCATCGCCTCGCGGGTCTCCCAGTTCTCCGTCGGGAACTCGTCGGCGTCGGGAATCTCGATTTCCCGGTCCGCGACGTTGTCCTGTTCAGCGACGTAGAGGCCGGCCTCGCGGAACGCCGCGCGGTACTCCGCGGCGTCCCACCGCGTCATATCGACGGCGATGTTGTCCTGCCACTCGTGGCTGGCGACGTTCTCCTCGTAGTAGTTGACCGCGCAGTAGAACGTCCCGCCCGGCTTCAGCACCCGTCGAATCTCTCGAAGCGTCTCGACGGGGTCGGCGCTGTAGTAGAAGGCCTCCATCGAGAACGCGTGGTCGAGCGAGTCGTCGTCGAAGGGGAGAGAGCCGAAGTCACCGATGACGAAGCCAAGGTCCGCGGCAGGATCGGCCTCGCGGGTGTACTCGCGGGCGTTGTGCGCCATCTCCGGTGCGCCGTCGAGACCGTACCCGCGCGTCATCCCCGTGTTCTCCGCGAGTGCGCGGAGGGCGTAGCCCGATCCAGTACCCAGATCCAAGACGGCGTCGCCGTCCTCGACGGGCATCCGCGCGAGGACGTGTTTCGCGGTGTGCCAGTGTCGCTCTTCCATACCCTTGTCCCGCCCGTCGGCGGCCCAGGCGTCGAACTCGTCGCGAACGCTCATACGCGTCGGTTCGCGGCCGCCGGGAAATACCCCGCCGGTGTCGGGCGAGGACGAGCGACGAAGCCGGCCTCACCGACACGACGCCGGGGTGAGGGTTTAGGACGAAGGGGGCCGAAGAGCGCGTATGCACGTCCGGGACGCGGTCGAAGCGGATGCCGACGCCCTCGCGGCCATCGCCGACGCCCCCTCCGACGCGATGCGAGGACTCGTCCACGACCGAACGGTTCGCGTCGCCGTCGAAGAGGAGGCTGCGACCGATCCGAACGAGGATCTGGACGCCGACCCCGACGACCTCCTCGGGTTCGTAAGCTTCGACGTCCGCGGCGACACCGTCCACGTCACGCAGTTCGGCGGCACTCGTGCGGCCGCAGAGCGCCTCCTCGAAGAGCCGTTGCGCTTCGCGGCGACCGAAGGAATGGCGGCCGAACTGCTCGTGATGGAAGACGAAGACGACCTCAAACAGGCAGCCGAGTCTGCAGGATTCACAGAGGCGGGCACCGGCCCGCGGTTCGAACGCAGGGCGACGACGCGCTATCGTGTCGAGGAACCGTAGCCGCGCCGACGGTCGCTGACGGTCGCCAGAGCCGATCGCTGGAATCGGTCGTCCGAGTCAGTCGTCGCTCGGGACCTCGGCGTCGCTGAGGGAGGCGTCGGGAGCGAACACGACGCTCGGGTCGAGGTCGTCCAACGCCTCGTCTGCGGCGACCCGATTCGGCCAGTCGTGATTGGCGAGCGCACCGGTCCCGAGCGTGATCAGGTCTGCACCGTCGGCTAGCGCGGCACGGGCATTCTTGGGGTCGCCGAGGCTCCCGTTGGCGATTACCGCGGCGTCGTCGCCCGCGTAGTCGACGGCCAACTCCGCGAGTGAGCGGTCGGTGTCGGGCACCTCGGGTGCAGTCGCGTCACCACCGGTGACGTGGACGTAGTCGGCACCGGCCTCGGCCAGCGCCGTGAACAACGCCTCGGCAGTCGCCTCGCCGTCGGGCCAGACTCGCTCCTCGTCGACGACGGCGCCCTGGGAGGCGCGCACGCCGACGACGAACTCCGCGGGCGTCGCCTCGTCGATGGCGGCCGTCACTTCCGCTGGGAAGCGGGCGCGGTTCTCTGGGGAGCCGCCGTACTCGTCGTCCCGGTCGTTCACCGTCGGGTCGACGAACTCGTGGAGGAGGTAGCCGTTGGCGGCGTGGACCTCGATGCCGTCGAAGCCGGCGTCGACCGCACGCTCGGCGGCGTCGACGAACCCTCGACGCACGTCCTCGAGGTCCGCGGCGTCGAGGCTAGTGGCTTCGGGGAACGGTCCGGACCCGCCGTACAGTTCCGACTGCTCACCCGGCGGTTGGTGGTCTGACGGCGCGACCGGGTCGAAGTCGTAGCGGTTGCCCTGTGCCTGCGCACCGGCGTGCATCAACTGGGCGAAGATCGCACTCCCCTCGTCGTGGACGGCGTCGACCACCTGCTCCCACGCTTCGGCCTGTTCGTCGGTGGCGAGGCCGGGTTGGTTGTCGTACCCCTGGCTGTGGGTCGCGTCCGGGTGAACGCCCTCGGTGACGAGGAACGAGAAGCCACCACGCGCGAAGGAGGCATAGTACCGAGCCATCCGCTCGGTCGCATGGCCCTCGTCGGTGGCGCTCGTGCGCGTCATCGGCGCGAGACCAACGCGGTTGTCCAGTGTGTGCCCGTTCAGGTCGAACGCCGCAAACAGCGGGTCGTCGGTCATCGCCGTCACGTACCGCGGTGCGACACATAAGCGGCCGGCGGGAGTGCGCGGAGCAGTACACAACACGTGTGCTACCACCCGGCGTGGACGGCGTCGCTGGTGCGCTCCTCACTCCGCGAACGAGTCAGGCTCTGGTCCCTGCCGAACCGCCGTCGTCTCCCCCGTCTCCACTTGCCACCAGTTCGCGTAGCCTTCCTCGCCATCGTCGTCATCAGAACGCAGAGCGTTCTGATTGGCGCACGAGAGCTTCGCTCTCGGGCACGTCGTGATACAGCGTCACGTCGAAGCGACACTCCAGTCCGTCGCAGCCGACGGCGACCGCGGTGACGTTGGCCTCGCGAAGATCCAAGCCCTCGCCTGCACCGTCGGGTCCAGTCGAAGCGGTACCGTCGTCCGAGGAATCGGTCATCGACGCTGCCGAGCGCTCGGTTGCCGTGTCGGTATCGTCGTCCGTCGCCGGCGACGACGGTCCGGTACCGGTACACCCCGCACTCGCGGCGACGACGGCCGCGACGACCGACGTGCAGTACCGACGGCGTGTGGTCGTGGAGGGCATCGCTTCGGGTGCAACGACGCGTCGAAGCGACAAGTAGGTTCAGCCGAGCACCGAGAACACCGGAGCGTGCGTACGCGAGCAGTCAGACGAACTTCCGGACGGTCATATCGAGCGTGTCCAGATCCAGGATGGGGGCGTAGCCAGCGTCGGGGTCGATGTTGACGGACTTCTGGAAGTCGGTCTGCGCCTGCCAGCACCCGGAGTTGACCGCGAGGACGTTGTGGTACTTCCCCCAGCCGAGTTTGTGGACGTGGCCGGTGTGGAACACGTCGGGTACCTCGTCGATGACGAGGTAGTCGCGTTCCTCGGGTGCAACGCGGGTGCGACCGCCGAACTGCGGGGCGACGTGGCGCTTCTTGAGCAACTGGTACATCGCCTTGTGGGGTTCGTCGTAACTCGCTTTTTCTGCGGGCAGTTCGGCGATCACTTCGTCCAGCGAGACGCCGTGGTACATCAGGACGGACACGCCCTCGACGTCGACCATCGCGGGGTTGCTCACGATCTGCGGGTCGTGCGCGCTCATAATCTCGCGGAGTTCTTCGTCGAAGCCCGGTTGTGGCTCCGCGAGGCGAACCGCGTCGTGGTTGCCGGGGATCATCACGATCTCCATATCCCCGGGCACCTCCTTCAGGTGTTCCGCAAACGTCTCATACTGGTCGTAGATGTCGATGATGTCGAGTTCCTCGTCTTGGTTCGGGTAGACGCCGACGCCCTCGACCATGTCGCCCGCGATGAGGAGGTACTCCACTGTCTCGGCCTCCTCGGTGTGCAGCCAGTCTGCGAACCGCGACCACGCGTCCGCGAGGAACTCCTGAGAGCCGACGTGCACGTCCGAGATGAGCGCCGCCTGCACGTGGCGGTCGGCGGTGCTCGGGCGGTACGTCCGCGGCACGTCCGGGAAGTGGATGGCGTCGACGAAGACGATGCCCGCGTCGTCCGCGAGCGTCCCCGAGATGGCGATACACTCGTCGAGGAGGAGTTCATCGACCAGGTCCGCGATGTCGCGGTCTTTCATCACCAGACAGGGGAACGTCCCCGTGGTGTCCTCCAACTCGATGAGCCAGTGGCCGGAGGCGGTCGAGCGGATGTCGTTGACGAGGCCGATAGTCTCCACGTCCGCGCCGCCACCCATCGCCTCGATGGAGTCGGCCGGGCGGTGGTTCACGCGCCCGCGAAGTTGCCCTGACAACCGCTCGTACCGGTCGCGGAACACGCCGACGAACTCGTCGTACGCGCCGGTCCCAGTCGACTGGCCGGTCATATCGTTGGCGACGGCAGGCGGCGTCGGCGACCGACTCCCGATCGTCGACCCCCCCGTTTCGACTGGAACCCCTCCGGTATCGGGTGGTGACTTCCCTGGCTCAGTTCCAGTCGAAATGGAGGGGTCTGCGGCCGTCGACGCGGCGGAATCGTGAGCTGTGGACTCGCTCGCGTCGGCGGTGTCGACGGGGTCAGTAGCGCCGGCGGAGTCGGGAGTGTTGGTGGGAGTCGTTCCCACGTCGCTCGCGGCGGACGAGGTGGCGTCGTCAACGCCCGCGGGGTCGGGGACGGGGTCGCGGTCTTGGGCCGTACGGACGTGGTCGACCGTGATGACGAGTGCGTCGTCGGGTGCGACCTCGACGGCCTCCTGTAAGAGGAGTTCGGGCGCGTCGGACTCGGCGATGAGGGTGACGGCCTCTCGTTGGGCGTTGTACCCGAGGCGGGTCAGCGCCTGCACGACTCGAGAGGACGTCTCTAAGGGCACGAACCGAGGTGGGCCTGCGGTGGGCAAAAGGGTAGCGGACGGCGCTGGCGTGTCGGAAGGTGGACGGGCACGCCGCCGTTTGCCGGCGCCACGTAACCCCGCTAACAGAAGGTTCAACACCGCACGCCGGATGTGGGTTGGTAATGAGCGACGACGGGCGGTCCCCGCGACCCGACGACCCGCTGTCACGCTTCCTCCACGCGGAGACGGGTCCGCTGATGGTGCTTCGTGAGGTGCTGTCGTCGGCGGCCGCGGTCGCGTTGGTCGGTCTCCTCTTGTTCGCCGTCTCCGGCGTGTGGCCACCGATGGTCGCCGTCGAGTCCGGCAGTATGGAACCACACATGGAGCGTGGTGACCTCGTGTTCATCACGCAACCCGACCGCTTCGCTCCCGACGCTGCCTACGGCGACACGGGCATCGTCACCTTCGAGACCGGACAAGCGGAGGGCTACTCGACGTTCGGGATGGCTGGGTCGGTCATCGTGTATCGCCCGCCCGGAGAGGGTGGGCCACCGATCATCCACCGGGCGCAACTGCACGTCGAAGAGGGGGAGAACTGGGTCGACCGCGCGAACCCCGACTATCTCCCCGCGCAGTCGTGCGACCGCGTCCCTGCCTGCCCAGCACCCTACGCCGGGTTCATCACGAAAGGCGACGCCAACTCTCAGTACGACCAGGTGAGCGGCATCGCACCCGTCGTGAAGACCGAATGGGTCCACGGCGCCGCCCGCGTCCGGGTGCCGTATCTCGGCTACGTCCGACTCATCTTCTCCGAGTCGGTGTTGGCCCAAGAGACGCCAGCGGCGAACGACCTCGCGACCGCAGAGCGCCCCCGCCAGGCGTCACCACCGACTGTCACACCCCGTGGGGGAGCGCTGACACCTGCGACGACGTGAACGCGAGCAACGAGGAACGGTGAGGGGTGGATTCGACAAGTGTGTTCCCTCTGCCGCCACGACAGCGATACACGCTGCAATAGCACCGATGAACACCGACGCGGATTCGATAGTGACCGACACACCATCATTTCGAGTGGAGTGGTCAGTCAACGAAATTTCTACGACGTGAAACAGGTCGTAGAGTCGAAGCAAAGGGGTGTGGGTGAGAGAGTGTCACCAGAGAATGGAGTCCCCCGCGCGGAGAGTGTAGTGGCTCAGTTGTCGAAGCGGGCCTGCACGAACGGCTGAACGTCGTCGATGTCGCCGAGACGCGAGTCCGACAGGAGGACAGCTTCGGTCTCGTCGATGGGAACCGAGAGGCTGATCTCTTTCGTCCGACCGTACCGCCCCTTGGAGACGACGACGGCGTTGACGATGCCGAGCATGTCGAGTTCGGAGATGAGGTCCGTCACCCGACGTTGGGTGAGGACGTCGGCGTCGATCTCCTCACAGAGCCGTTTGTAGATGTTGAACACCTCGCCGGTGTTGACGTTGTGGACGCCGTTCTGTTCGAGCAGGATGATCGAGAAGAGGACGATCTTCGACTGCGTCGGGAGGGTGCGGACGACCTCGACGACGCGGTCGAGTTCGATCTTGTCCTGCGCCTGCCTGACGTGTGCTTCTTCGACGAGGTCTGCTTGGGACCGTTCGGCGAGTTCGCCCGCAGTTCGAAGCAAGTCGAGTGCACGGCGGGCGTCGCCGTGTTCCTGGGCGGCGAACGCCGCACACAGCGGAATGACGTCCTCGGTGAGCGCTTCGCCTTTGAACGCGATATCGGAGCGGTGCTGGAGGATGTCGCGAAGTTGGTTGGCGTCGTACGGTGGGAAGACGATCTCTTCCTCGCCGAGACTGGATTTGACGCGGGGGTCGAGGAAGTCGGTGAACTTCAGGTCGTTCGAGATCCCCATAATCGAGATGCGGGAGTTGTCGAGTTCGGAGTTCATCCGCGAGAGGTTGTAGAGGGTGTCGTCGCCGGACTTCTCGACGAGTTTGTCGATCTCGTCGAGCATAATCACGACGACGCGTTCGTGGTAGTCGACCGCGTCGAAAAAGGAGGTGTACACGCGGTCGGTCGGCCACCCAGTCATCGGCACCTCTTCCATCTCCTCGCGGTCGTCCTCCAGTTCGGCGATTCGCTCGTCGAGGTCGGCCACAGACTCGAACTCGACTCCGGTGAGCGCTCCGGCCCCGTCGGTCGCCTTCGAGCGGAGGTCACGGAGGTCGTCGAGGCGGTCGTCGATGAGCACCTGGTTCTTCTCGATGAACTTGTTCGCCAGTTGCGCGAGCACGCGATACTGCGTGTCGGTCACTTCGCAGTTGATGTACTCGACCTCACACGGCACGTCGTACTTCTGACTCGTCGACTCCAACTCTTGGGAGACGAACTTCGCAGAGGCCGTCTTCCCGGTCCCGGTCTTCCCGTAGATGAGGATGTTGGATGGCGTCTCCCCACGGAGCGCGGATACGAGGATGGTCGCCATCTTGTTGATCTGGTCTTTCCGGTGCGGGAGTTCGTGCGGCGTGTACGACGGACGGAGGACCTCCTTGTTCTCGAATATCGGTTCACCCGACATGAGGTCGTCGAACAGGCCGGTACTGGCCTCGTCGTCGTCGTCGCCGAGGACCTCGTCGACGTCGAGGTCGACGTCGGTCCGCGACCGCGACTCCGACCCGAACTCGAAGGCCGACTCCGCTTCCTCGCGGGAACGCGACTCGGAATCCGTCTCTGCGGTGTCTGGACGCCCTGCCGGACCGTCGGCTGACGCTGCTCGTTCGTCGTGTGCTTCCTTGTCCGGACCGTCTCCCGTGTCGTCTTCCCGTGTCATTCGGTCGTGTTACCCCTTCGTTTCGACTGGAATCCAGCGGGCCCATCCGTCGAATCGAGACGCGTCACCCTGGATACGATGGGGTTCGCGTTGATGAACGTACCCGCCGATGTCCAGATGATGCAAACGAAACGGATGGATAGGTCGGTCAAAAGCGTTACTGTTCGCTCGAACTCCGACGACCAGATCGGCTGGCCGAATTCGACCAGCGACGGTGACCAACAGTTGGCCGTTGAGCAGCACGCGGTCGATGAATGAGTATCGGTGACACACCGTAGGATGCCGGTTCGTGAGATAATCACATTCGTGTGTACTAGCCTCATGCTAAGAGAAGTCGTTGAGATATCGGAGACGGCCCAGTTGTAGCGGGGGTCGGATAGGCGTCTCGGGACAGCCAGTTCGTCGATGGCGTAACCGATTTCGACTAGAAAAGAGGGGATGGTGGCGGCAGAGTGTTCCTCGTCAGCCCCCGCCTTGTACCGACATCTCGACCCCCCCACCCCTTCGTTTCTGGTGGAACTCTACAGACGAGGGGGTGGGGGAGGGGTGCGTCTAGACCTCGGCATCTTTATTACATAGCAAACACAACAATATCCGCACCGCTAGCAAATAGATTAATTTAGGGAGTGGTGGACTAGATATCTATCGTCGATTCCTCGGCCCACCCCTCACTCGTGAGCAGTTCCAGTCGAAACGAAGGGGTGGGGGTGGTCCGGACTCGACGGAACTCCCACTCTCCGACCCAGTTCGAGTCAATTCACCGACGAGATCGATCGTGGTGAAGTCCACGACCCGAGTCACCGATGTCGCTATCCGACCGGTACCGCGGGCAACCGTTGGTACCTAGTTTCATAAATCGTTGTGCGGCGTGAGAACGGTGATGATCACGGCCGAGTTCAAGCGGTGGCGGCCATCCCCAGGGATGACAGTCGTGGCTGATTTATGATGTGGAATGTTGAGCCGTTCCCAACTGTAGCCAACCTCTTGCCATCGTGTCAGCTATGTTTATACCCGTTATTTCACAGTAACGCCTCCCATCGTTTCTAGTCGAAAACCGTGAGACGGCAGCGAGAAGGCCTAACGTAACCCGTCTGACGTAGTGCTTAAGTATCGCGGATGGTTTGGGCTGATAACGCCCTCCACACGAACGGAGGGGGATGGAGGCCAGGATGGGTCTGCTCACCAATCTCAGGGACAGCATCACACGGGTCACGGATCGGCTCTTCGCCGATGACGAACCCAAACGGATCGGTATCTACGGGCCGCCGAACGCGGGGAAGACGACGCTCGCGAATCGTATCGCTCGCGACTGGACCGGCGACGCCGTCGGGCCGGAGAGTCACATTCCACACGAGACCCGGCGCGCACGTAGAAAGGAGAACGTCACTATCGAACGCAACGGGAAGACCGTCACCATCGACATCGTCGACACGCCCGGTGTAACGACGAAGGTCGACTACAAGGAGTTCCTCGACCACGATATGGAGAAAGACGACGCCGTCAAGCGGTCGCGTGAGGCGACCGAAGGCGTCGCGGAGGCGATGCACTGGCTCCGCGAGGACGTCGACGGCGTCATCTACGTCCTCGACTCGTCGACGGACCCGTTCACGCAGGTCAACACGATGCTCATCGGGATCATCGAGAGCCAGGACCTGCCGGTCCTCATCTTCGCGAACAAGACGGACCTCGACGACTCCGACGTGAAACGTATCGCCGACGCGTTCCCGCAACACGAGACGGTACCGCTGTCGGCGCTCGAGGGGAACAATATGGAAGAAGTGTACGAGAAGATCGCGGAGTACTTCGGATAATGCCCGAAGCGACCACACCCGACGACGCAGACGACGGGGTCAGACTCGACCTGATCAGCGGCGCTCGGATGGAAGGGCTCACCTCGATGGAGAAGATCCGCCTCATCCTCGACAGCGTCCGCGACGGCGACATCGTCGTCCTCGAAGCGGGACTCTCACCGGAGGAGGAGTCGAAACTCATCGAGGTCACGATGACCGAGATCAGCCCTGACGACTTCTCGGGCATCGAGATCGAGACGTACCCCTCGACGCACCAGCCGAACCAGGGCCTGATGGGCCGCCTCCTCGGGAAAGAGGAGCCGGCGAACAAGCTCACCGTGATCGGCCCAGCCAACCAGATCGAGACGCTGCACAAAGACGAGGACTTGATCAGCGCACTCGTCTCCCGGAGGTAACAGATGCCTCACCAGTGTACCAACTGCGGGCAGACGTTCGGTGACGGCTCGAAAGAGATGCTCTCGGGGTGTCCTGGCTGTGGCGGCAACAAGTTCCAATACCGCCCCGCGGATGCCGTCGACGACGCGGACGTGACGTCTGAGGCCGACGCGACGCCCGAAACCAGTGCGACACCAGAAGTCGACGCACCGAGTCGCGGCACCGCCGCCGACGCGGACACGACCCCGTCGACGCAGACGAAATCCACGCAAGCGACGACCGCAACGGATGCCGGAGACGCCGGTACCGGGCCGGCTCCGACCCACCCGTCGGCCGACGCGGAGGACGGCGCACAGGCAAGTGCCCGGACCGACGTGGTCTCGGAGGAGGAACTCGCGGCCGCGGCGGAGTCGGACGCTACAGAACCGACGGCTGCCGACGCCGCGGTCGCGGAGTCGTCTGTGGAGTCGGACGGCTCCGAGACGGTCGACCCCAACCTCGACGCCCTGCGGCAGAAACTCAACGACCAGTTCGAGTCCATCCGCATCGTCAGCCCCGGGCAGTACGAACTCAACCTGATGGAGTTGTACGACCGCGAGGAGTACATCATCTCGCTGCGCGAGGACGGCCGCTACGTCATCGAGATGCCGGAAGGCTGGGACGACCGCTGACCGCCAGCGCGACGCGGACTCCCCTTCGACGGTACCCCGATCGTCCCGATCGTACTCGGGGGAGCCGCACACGCTGAGTAGTGCGTCTCCCCACCCACAGACCGCCATCCATCCTCTCGACGTGCATCCACCAGCGGTCGCGCACCCGGGTACCGCTCGTCGTGTAGGCACCCATTTCCACCCGAAACCACCCGGTTTCGATACGCCCTTACTCTCGGCGTTACCAGTCGGCGACGAATGCTGTCTTCGCTGCGCGAGCGCGCCCAGGCGGCCCTCTCTGTGTTTCCCAGCCTCCTCGCGTCGCTCGGTCTGCTCGACCAGAAGAAGGGCGAGGAGGCGTTTGACCTAGCCGTTCCCGTGATGGTGACCGGCGGTCTGCGGACGCTCCTTCGCGTTGCGGACTTCCTGATGGTCGGGACGTACGCCGGCGGCGCGGCCATCGCCGCACTCGAGTTCGGCTTCCAGTACTACTTCATCCCGTTCGGCCTCGCGCTCGCACTCACCTCTGGAACCATCAGCGTCGTCTCTCGGTTGCAAGGGGCCGACGACCCCGCGGAGGCCAACTTCGCGATCAAGCAGTCACTGTGGATCGCACTCGCACTCGCAATTCCGATCACCGTCTTCACGCACCTCTACAGCGAGGCGCTCGTCGGCGTCCTCACGAACGATCCGCGAACCATCGAGTTGGGCGGGGCGTACCTCCGCGTCGTGATGTACTCCGTCGCCTTCCGCTTCTGGTCGATGATCGCCGCCCGCGCGCTGGCAGGCTCGGGCGACACGCGCACGCCGATGTACGTCCGTCTCCTCACCCTCCCGACCAACGTCGGTCTCAACGCCGCGCTCATCTTCGGCCTCGGCCCGTTCCCCGAACTGGGCGTCGTCGGCGCGGCGTGGGGGACGTTCGCTGCGACGACGCTCGCGGGCGTCGTCTTCGCGTGGGCGCTGTTGTCGGGTCGCTACTCGGTTCGACTCCCGATCCGGGGCAAGCAGTGGGACACCGACATCGCCCGCGAACTCGTCCGCGTGAGCCTCCCGCTCGCGGGCACGCGCCTATCGCGGACGTTCGGTCGCTTTCCGTTCCTGTTCATCCTCGGCGTCCTCGGCACCGATGTCGTCGCCGCCTACGCCATCGGCCGTCGCGTGATGTTGCTCGCGCTGATGCCGGCGTGGGGGTACTCAACGGCCGCCTCGACGCTCGTCGGGCAGGCGCTCGGTGCTGGTGAGGAGGAGGAGGCCGACGAGTACGGCTGGCAGGCACTTCGACTGGCGCTGGCCACGCAACTGCTCATCGGTGCAGTCATCGTCGTCGCTGCGCGTCCGCTGGCGGCGGCGTTCGGATCGGAGAGCCTCGATCTGACGGTGACGTTCATCCGCGTGTTCGGCCTCGGCGTCGCTGGCTTCGCCGTCGCGCGGACGATGCGCGGGGGGCTTCGCGGCGCGGGCGACACTCGCTGGCCGCTGTACGGCGGCCTCCTCGGCACGTACGCCGTCCGCCTCCCGCTGGCGGTACTCGCGTTGCCCGCGGGCTACGCGGTGACGGTGCTGTCGGGGCCGCTGGCGTCGACGCTCGGTCTCGAGTCCGTCACCGTCTCGCTCCCGGGGATGGGACTGGGACTGGTTGCGGTGTACGCCGCCATCGTCGCGGACCTGTATGCGCGGGCGGTCGTCAACCTCGCTCGCTACTACAGTGACGCGTGGAAGCGCGTCGCCCGCGAGTCCGACGTGGGTGCTGCCGCGGACGCCGATTGAGCGGACCGAACAGCCTCACAGATCGAGCGGGCCCAACAGTCTGGCCGACGGAGTCGGTCTCGTCGCCGTGGTGGATTGAAGCCTTTATGCACCGCGCCATACCACGTCGGAATATGAGCAAGGCGACGAAGATCGTGCTTGGTACCGTCGGCGTCTCGGCCGTCCTCGCGGTCGGGATCATCCTCGTTCTCGCGTTCGGATAGATGGCCGGCTTCGAGCGCCGTTCGCTCGGGTCGTCCGTCGATGCCGCCCGCGAGGCGTACGCCTCCGACTGCGTCGTCCTCGACGCAGCGGCCGACTTCGAGACGCTTCCACCCGAAGCCGCGGAGGAACTCGGCCTCGTAGTCGACTCGCTCGACCCCGCGGCGTATCCGACTGAGTGGCTTCCAGAGAACGCCCCGGCGCAACTGCGACGCTACGCAGGCAGCGACTTCACTATCGGGATGCCCGGCGACGGCACCGTCGTCTGGACGCGACAGACCGTCCCGCCGACCGTGTTGGTGAAGAAACGGTCCGAGGGGACGCCAGCGGACTTCCTCGAGTTTCTGCTCGGGGAGGCGTTCGTCGAACTGTCGCTGGACGTGCCCGAACACTTCCTGCCGTTCTTCGGGGAGTCGTATCGCGAACTCGACGCCGCGACGCCGCTGGGCCCCAACGAGACGTACCAACTCGCGGCGGCGCTGTTCGACGCGTGGGTCGGACTCCAGACGCGCGAGGTGTTCCGCGACTGGGAGGCGGACCACCCCGACCTCTACGCCGCGTGGGTGGACGCGGGCGAACGACTCACCGGCCGCCTCGACGGCTTGTCTGGTGAGGTCGCACGCGGCGACCTCTCGTTTACCGCGGCGACAGAGTACGCCTGCGCTGCCGTGAAACACGACCTCCATCTGCCCGCGCCGTTCTCGGCGCTAGATACCGGGGCGTATCGCGACCACGGCCCCGACTACGCGGTTCGCTGGGCAGCGAAGACGTTCGAGAAACTGGCCGAGTGACGGGGCCGCCGCGGCCCGATCCTCACTCTTCGGGCAGTTCGACCGTCACTTCACCGTCGTCGGTGAGGTCGATCACCACGTCGAACAGGTCACGGAACCGTTCGAGGACGGCCGCGTCGTGTACTTCGTGAGAGAGGTGGAACAGACCGACCGCCTCGTGTTCGTCTAGGAGGTCGAGAATCTCGATGGTGGCGTCGTATACGCCGTCGACGTCGGCGTAGTACGCCAGTTCGGTGAGCGAGTCGATACTGACGCGACGCTTGCCGGCGTGTGAGCCGAGGAACGACTCGATCTGTGAGACGACGCCGTCGAGGTCGTCGGGCGAGGAGACGTAGTGGAAGTGGTCGGCGCTCCGGCGCGAGTAGCCTCGTTCGACGGAGATGGTGTCCAGAATCTCCGCACGCGACTCGTCGACATCGTAGTGCTCGAGTTTCTGTTCGACCTCGCGAGCGGTCGTCCGTGTGGAGACCACGAGGAAGTTGTCGGTGTCGGCCTTCAGGAAGTCCGTGTCGATGCGGTCGGTCTCGCCGATACTCGGGTGAAGTAGGAGTACCCCGGTCCCGCCGGGAATCGTCGTCTCGGTGTCGCCGACGGCGAGCGTGTAGTCCATACCTCTGACTCCGTCTGCGGCGACTTAAATTCAGTTGGGAAATTAGAGGGTCACCCGTCGCGCCCGGGCGAACGCGTTCGGTCGCGGTCGGCGTCGAGTTCGGTGTCGACCCTCAGAACTCGTCTTGCACGATTTTGAGCACTTCCTCGCGGTCGTCCCACGAAACGAAGATGGCGACGGAGGTGGCCGAGGTGATGATGTCGTGGACGTTGATGCCTGCGTCGGCGATGGGGCCGACGATGTCGGAGATGACGCCCGGTCGGTTCGGGAGTTCTCCGCCCATCACGCGCACGACGGCGTAATCGCCCTCGACGCTGACCGACGACAGCGACCCGTCACCGACGACGACTTCGTCGTGGAGGGCTGCCTCCGCGCGTTCAGAGATGTCGACGTCGACGTAGAACGTCACCGAGTCCATCCCGGAGGCGACGGCGTCGATGTTGATGCTCTCGCCGCGAAGTGACTGCGAGAGGTCCGCGAGAATGCCCGGCCGATTCCGGATTGCTCGCCCTGCGACAGTGATGCACGCCAACGGATCCTCGCGCATATCGATGAGGTTCTCGAAACTCCCCTCGATTCGGGTGCCACCGCCGAGCAAGTCGCCGTGCTGGTAGTGGACGACACGAACGTTGAGGCCCTCGTCTTTGTACACGAGCGCCGACGGTGCGATCACCTCCGCGCCGCGGAACGAGAGGTTCCGCAGTTCGTCGACGGTGATGGAGGCGACGTTGCGTGCACCCTCGACGACGTGGGGGTCGCCGGTCATCACGCCCTCGACGTCGGTGACGATGACCACTTCGTCGGCGTCCATGTACTTCCCGAGCATCACGGCGGTCGTGTCGGAGCCACCGCGCCCGAGCGTCGTCACTTCACCGTCGAGCGTCTCCGCGAGAAAGCCCGTGATGACCGGAACCGTGTTGTCCATCTCCGCCGCCAGTGCCGCCGCGCGTTCTTTCGTCGCCTCGACGTTGACCTCGCCGGCCTCGTTGGCGACGACCGGCCAGTCCTCGCGTCCGGGTTCGAGGAAAAGGGCGTTGACGCCGCGGGCGGCGAGCGCGGCCTTGAGCATCCGCACGGAAGTTCGCTCGCCCATCGAGACGATCTCTGCGCGGTCTTTGTCGTCGACGTCGAACGTAATCTCGTCGAGGAGGTCGTCGGTCGTCGACCCCATCGCGCTGGCGACGACGGCGATTTCGTGGCCCGCGTCGACGGCCGCGGCGATGGAGTCGGCGGCGCGTTCGACGCGTTCGCCGGACCCGAGCGAGGTTCCGCCGAACTTGGCGACGACGCGCATCTACGCCGCCACCCCGGAGACAGACGGTCGACGATTCACGGATACGTGGTGATTCATGCCGCCGGGTAGCACGGGTTCGCGTTTAATCCTGTCCTCTGTCGCAAGGGTCGCCGCCGGCCGTCGCCCTTGGTCGAATTACCACCCGGCGGTCGCGGGGAGTTTTTCACTTGGGAGGGTGAGTGGGCGGGTATGGTCGGACGGAGTCGGCGGTTCGCCCTCGCGGACACCGCCCAACAAATCGTCGGTGGCTTCCTCTTAGCCGGGCCGTTCGTCGTCACCGACGAGGTGTGGGGGCTCGCCGTCGGAATGGAGTGGTACCAGGCGGTGACGACCGCTGTCATCGTCTTCCTCGTTGGCTACGGTGCGCTGTACAAGGCCGACGACGACCGCGACCCGGACCGCGAGGCCGAGGTCGGCGGCATCCCGCTCCGGTTCGTCTCGCTCATCGCCGTCTCGTATCTCTCGGTGTTGATCCTCGCGCTGTCGTTCGACGCACCCGCGACGCTCATCCCGAACCACGTCGAGGGACCGATCTCCTTCCGTGATCAGGTGTACATCACGCTGAAGGCGATGAGCGTCGGCGCTGTCTTCTCGGTCATCGGGGCGGCGACGGCCGACTCCATCTACTGAGCGGTCACCGGTCGCCGGTCGCCGCTCGTCGCCTCGTCGTCTCCTCGCGCCCTCACTTTCCGTCGTACAGCCGACTCCCGATCCGCTCGGGCAACCCGGCCTCCTCGACCGCGTCGGCGACGGCGTCGATGTCGTACTCGACGCGCCGTTGCTCGACCGTTCGCTCCGCCACGTCGAGGACCGCGTACGCCGCCCGCGGGTCGCCGTCGCGGGGTTGGCCCACGCTCCCGGGATTGCAGACGACGCCTTCTGGAAACACCTCGTACCCCTGTACGTGCGTGTGCCCGAGGATCAGCGCGTCCAGTTCCCCGGCATCGACGCCGAGGCGGTCCGCGGCCACGTCGAGCAGGTCGCCCGAGAAGTCGTCGGGGTAGGTGTAGCGGTCGGGGTCTGCGGGGTGGCCGTGGACGACCGCGACCCGCCCGTCGGCGACGGTTCGCCGGTCGGGGAGCGATGCGAGCCACTCGATAGCGTCGTCGTCGAGTCGCTCGCGGGCGTACTCGACGCCGGCGCTCGCCATCTGGTTGAATCGGAACGCCGTCCCCGTCGCCACCGCGCGGTCGTGGTTGCCCATCACCGTCGGCACGCCGCAGTCACGCACGCGTTCGAGACACGCTGCTGGCCACGGATTGTACCCGACCACGTCGCCGGCACACACGAGCCCGTCGACCGGCGGCATATCGTCGAGGACCGCGTCGAGAGCGATACGGTTGCCGTGGACGTCCGAGACGACGCCGAGTCGCATACCCTCGCCTACGGAGCGATGTGTGTTACCTCCGGCGACGGAGAGCGGTGATTCGGGGACCGCTCGCGAGGACGCGGCTACCTACTCCTCGCCGTTCTCGATGCCGAAACTCACTGCCTCCTCGCCGACGTGGACGCCGGCGGCACAGACGGCGTGTTCGTAGTCGAGGCCGTAGACGGTTCTCGCTGCAGCGACGGCAGTTCGAGGTTCGAACTCGAACGCCCGCGGGTCGTCCTCCTCGTACGTGGCGACGATGTGTGGTTCGTCGACCTCCCGAACGACTAGCGCGTCCCGTCTGACGATGCCGATGTAGCCCGCGTCCTCCTCGACGACGCCCGCGACGCGGGGCGTGTCGTAGTCGTCTTTCTCGTAGTCCATCGCGTGCAACGCCTCCACGAGAGCGTCGCGAGCGGGGTACCCACGGTCGTACTTCTCTGCGATCGGGTCGACGTGCGACCCGTTGCCGACGACGACGCCCTCGCCGGCGGTTCGAGCGCAGTTGTACGAGACGTACGGGTTGTCCGTCTCCTCTGCGTCGGCCGTGGGCACGACCGTCAGCGTGTCGTCACCGCGGCGAGTCACCTGGCGGTTTGGGAACGACCGCGAGGAGACGCGGTATGCACCTACTTTCGGGCCGACAACGACGAAGCGTCCGATGTACATACACGAGTGTGTATACGCGGCCGACAAGTAGGTGTTGATGTATGCACGGTCGGGTGTATTTCGTGTGTGATCGAATTGTTGAACGGTCGTTCAGAATATTTATCGGAGAGCCATACGTGAGTCCGGCAGACTGTGCAACCTCCCCGCTCATCCACCCTCGCGATGTGTGTCGTCCTCGTCGTCGCAAGCGTCGCCGGCGTCGCTGCGCCCGCGGCCGCCGACACGTTCGTGACGATGTCGACCGACGTATCGACGGACGATCCTGTCCCTGATGAACCGTTCACCATCACGACGACGTTGCGCAACGACGATGACAGCGACGACTCCTACCGCATCACCGACCTGTCGGTCGCTGAGGTGTCCAGTCGCTCCTACGATGATGACGAGGAACTCGCGGCCCTTGATGTCTCAGACGGTCTCGCACCTGGCACGCAGCGAGCGTACGAGTTCAACGTCTCGCTGGAAGACACCGGCGAGCAAACGGTGTACGTCCACGCGGCACTCCTTGGCCCGCAGGGTGACCGTAAGTACGTCGTCCAGCCAGTGACCGTCGACGTTCGCCAGCCGAACCCACAACTGGAGCTTGACGTGACCGACGCCGTCGTCGGCGCGGAGCGAACGGTGAACGTGACGGTCGCGAATGGGCTCTCGGGGTCGATCAGCCAGCTTGACGTTCGTGTCTCCTCGGCTGCCGACGGCCTCGCGTTCCGAACCAAGAGCCGCGTTCGCGCGACACTCGGCGGCAGCGAGACGGCCGTGTTTTCGTTCCCGGTGCAAGCAGATGAGGCCGGACAGTTCCCCGTCACCGTCGAGTTATCATACACCGATGACGGGAACCGCCGGACGGTCACGCGGACGTTCGACGCCGACTTCACCGAGCCACAGAACCCCGGTCGGATCCGGCTCACCGGCGTCAGCGTGACGCGCGGCCCCGGCGGTGTGTTGCAGGTGGCTGGAACCGCAGCTAACGTCGGTGGCACGGACGTGCAAAGCGTTGTAGTGAGCGTCGCCGACGCCGATGGCGTCACGCCCGCCGACCCACAACCCGACTACTTCGTCGGTGAGATCGAGGGCAGCGACTTCGCCTCGTTCGACCTCAACGCCGAACTCTCCGGTGATCGCACTACCGTCCCCGTCCGCGTCGAGTACGTTATTGACGGCGTTGAGCAATCATTCACGACCGACGTACGCGTCTCACCGTCGGTGCTGTCGACGCCGACGCCGACACCGCAGACCGGCCCGCTCGGAGGAATCCCGCTCGTTCCGACTGCACTCGGTCTCCTCGTGGTCGCCCTCGGGGCCGCACTCGTGTTGCGCCGGTGATGTCCGGACGTAGGTTCCGAACCGACGGCGGCGAGCAACCGTTCGGAGAAGCCGTCGGCGAGGCTGCCGCCGCTGGCGACGCAGACACGGATGCGAACGCCGACACACCGACCGCCGCCGTCGACCCGGTCATCCAGGGTCGCGACGTGGTGAAAGAGTACGTCACCGGCGGCGAGACGGTGCGGGCGCTGCGCGGCATCGACTTCCGGGTCGACCCCGGCGAGTTCGTCGCCATCGTCGGCCCCTCGGGGTCGGGCAAGTCGACGCTGCTCAATATGCTGGGCCTCCTCGACGTGCCCACCAGCGGCGTCGTCGAGTTGGACGGCGTCGACGTTGAGACGTTTGACGACGCTGAACGTACCCGTCGTCGAAAGAAGACCATCGGCTTCGTCTTCCAGAGTTTCCACCTCATCCCGACGCTGACTGCTGTGGAGAACGTCGAAGTCCCTCGACTGCTCGACCGGACGCCGAAGCGGACGCGGGAGACAGCGGCCGACCTCCTCGACCGGATGGGGCTGGGCGACCGCCTCGACCACTACCCCGACGAACTCTCCGGTGGGCAGAAACAACGGGTTGCCATCGCCCGGTCGCTCGTGAACGAACCGCGACTCCTGCTTGCGGACGAACCGACGGGCAACCTCGACCGCGAGACGGGTGACCAGATTCTCGCGGAATTCGACGCCATCACGGATGAAGGCGTAGCCGTCGTCACCGTCACCCACGACGACTACGTCGCGCAGTTCGCAGACCGCGTCGTCAACCTCATCGACGGTACCGTCCGAGAGGACGCGGAGGCAGTCACCGGATGAATCCGCTTGACCGCCTGTGGGGACTGTTCCCTGCGATGTTGATGGCGCGGCGCAACGTCTCGCGTGCGCGAACACGGTCGATCCTCGCGGTCGCGGCCATCGTCATCGGCGTCGTCGCCATCGGCGCTATCGGCGCGGGCGGCGTCGCGTTCAAGGAGTCGCAACTGGACACGCTCGGCACCATCGGCGCCGACGTCCAGGTGTTCGCGGGCGAGGACAACGAGAACGGCTACCTCACCGAGTCCGACGTCGGGACCATCGACCGGGTGAGCGGCACGGCAGAGATCGTACCGTTGCGACAGGAGAACGCCGAGGTCCTCGACGACGGCGCGGCGGCGGGCAGCGCCACACTCTACGGCGTCGACGACCCTGGAGGACTCTACGAGGTCCGCGAGGGGTCGATTCCCGCAAACTGGCGCAATGGCCTGCTCGTCGGCTCAACGCTGGCCGACCGGTACGACCTCCGCCCGGGGTCGAAAGTGACGCTTCGGCGCACCAGCGTCGAGGACGGACAGGTGCAGACGACGACCGAGTCCTACCGCGTGAAGGCGATACTCGCCCAGGAGGGGCAAGCCGCCATCGCCAACCCGAACGACGCGTTCGTGTTGCCGCCCAGCGAGTTCGACGGTGACCGCTACGCGCAGGTGATCGTCCGCTCAGAGGATGCGACCGTCGCCAACGAAACGGCGATGAGCATCAAGCGCACGTTCAACGGCCGCCGACAGATCGTCGGGGTGTTCGAACGCGGCGACGTGGCCGAGCAGATCGACGAGGCGTTCCGCCTCATCAACCTCTTCCTCGTCGGCATCGGGGCCATCTCACTGGTCGTCGCCGGTGTCTCCATCGCGAACGTGATGCTGATGGCAGCTATCGAGCGTCGTGAAGAGATCGGCGTCCTCCGAGCGGTGGGCTACGAAAAATCCGATATCGTCCGGATTATGCTCGCGGAGGCGGCGTTACTCGGCATCGGTGGGTCGCTGTTGGGCGGAGCGCTCGCGCTCGGTGTCGTCGCGATCATCAATGACGCACTCCTCGGTGCGGCGTTCGGATTCTCGTGGGAGGGACTGCAGTACGTCGTCGGCGGGATGGCGTTCGGCATCATCGCGAGTATCCTCGCGGGTATCTACCCCGCGTGGGCAGCGGCCCGAAAACGACCCGTGGAGGCGCTTCGTGGGTGATTCGACCGTGAGTCGGGTCTCTCGTATGGGTCGCCCACTCCGAGGAGTTCATTACCGTTGCCCCGCGAGAGTGAATAACTGATGAGCGACGGGACAGAGGGGTCCGAACAGGTCGCCGACTGCGACGCAGTCGAGCAACCGGACGTGAACACCCTCATTATGGAAGCGACCTATCGAGCGTTGCGGACCCACGGGTACGCCGAGTTGAGCGTTGCCCACATTGCCGAGGAGTTCGAGAAGAGCAAATCCCTGCTGTACTACCACTACGACTCGAAAGATGACCTCATTGCGGGCTTTCTGGAGTTTGCTGGTGACCATTTCCTCGCGATGCTCGAAGAGGCCGAACGCGAGGCCGACGGCCCTATCGATCGCCTTCGCGCGTTCGTCGACATCTACCTCGCCCCAGAGGTGGACGAAGAAATGGCAGAGGCCCAGCGAGCAATGATCGACCTGCGGGCGCAAGCGGTGTCGGAACCGCGATTCCGCGCGGAGTTCACGCGCATCGACAATCACCTCCGCGACCGTCTTGTTGACGCTGTCGCTGAAGGGGTTGAGTCGGGAGTGATCGACGAGAGCGTCGACCCGGAGGCGGTGGGTACGTGGGTGCTCGCGACCCTGACGGGCACGATGCTCCAACGACACACCGCCGACTACGACGTGGTTACGCCCGTTCGTGCGATGCTTCACGGTCGACTCGATGAGTTTGTGGCGACGACTGACACGCAAGACGATCGCCGCTGACTGTCCATCGACGCCGGCCGCCACGTCGACGCGCGAGGTGACTCTTCACTGTTGACACCCTCCCCGCGCTAAAGGGCGAGGATTCCACGAAGTGAATAGTAACAAGGCTACGATAGTGTATGCTATCGAATAATTCCGATCAGTATCAGCAGATTCCAATTAAAATACGCTCATATCTGAGATAAATCATCTCCAAGATGAATTACCACTTTACTGTAGTTTTAATATATCTTGGTTAACACGGTGCTGTATGACAGTAATCGGTATTGATAGCGATAGATCTTGTATCCATCCGACTCTATCTAGAGGGCAATCCAGATGAGAGATCGACGCATTGCTGCACTTTTTCTGACGGTTTTGATGCTGGTGTCGACGGTCGCAGTTCCGGTCGGCGCCGCAGTCGGCGGACAATCACCGGCAGACACTCCATCGTCGGTGACCGCTCCGTCAACTGACTCTCCACCACCGGATCTCGGTGATGGTTCCACGCAATCAGCTGACCGCTCGTCGGACAGTTCTTCGGCGAGTATCGGTCCCGGAGTCTCCTACCGACTCGACGCGACTGACGACCCAGTTCCCATTCTCGTCGTCTTTGATACGCAACCGCAGGAAGCGTTCCAACTCGGCGGGATGTCGCCGGCCGAGTCGCGTTCACAGATGAAATCGCTGGCAAACAGCGAACAGGAGCGTGCTCGTGATCTCATCCGAGAGCGCCGTGCCGATGGCTCCGCGTCTGATCTGCGGACGTTCTGGGCACGGAACGCGCTCGCGGTCAGCGCTGATGGGGAGACAATCCGTGACCTCGCGGCCCTCCCGAACGTCGAACGCATCGTCTACGACCGGAAGGTAACGGCGGCTGACGGCGGAACGGGCGTTCCGGCGCTCGACCGCATCCTCTCAAAGTACAACACGACCACGTCGCCCGCCGGAATCGAACGTGACGCCAGCAGTCAGAGCGCCTGGGGGACCGAGTACGTCGGTGCAGACGCCGTACAAGACCGCGGCGTCACCGGCGCGGGCGTCAACGTCAGCGTCGTCGATTCCGGTATCGACGACACACATCCAGCGCTGCAGGGGCAGGTCACGACGGAGAAAGACTTCACCGACGAGAACCTCACAGACCTACAAGACCCCGACGGCCACGGCACCCACGTCGCCGCGACAGTCGCCGGCCGACGTGACGCCGACCAAGCGGTCGGCGTCGCCCCTGACGCGAACCTCTTCGATGCCCGAGCGCTCGACAGCCAGGGGAGTGGTCGCCTCTCGTGGATCCTCTCGGCGTTTGAGTGGAGCGCGGAGAACGACGCCGATGTCATCTCCGCTAGTCTGGGACTGTCGCCGCTGACGGACTCGTACACGGGAACACAGACCGTCGAAAGCGGTAGTTCGGCGAGCCACGACGTGACGCTGTACAGCGACGCTGACTCGGCGTATCAGAACTTCAACGAATCTGGGTACGAGGCGTCGTACGTGATGGTCATCGTCGAACCAGTCGCGGTCAACGGGTCGACGGTCAACGCCAGCGAGGCGGCAGCGGCACTCGACAACGCCTCCGTCGCCTTCCGCAATCCGAACGGTGAGGTGGCGCTTGACCGATACTCCGCTGGCTGGGCGTTCGGGAGCGGCGAGGTCCCTGACGGGCTCATCTTCCGCAAGTACAAGCCGAGTAGCGGCACAATCTCGACGACCGGCAACTGGTCGCTCGAGGTACAGAACAGCAACGACGTGAACGTCACGTACAACTATACTGCGGTTCCGGTGTACCCGTCGAACGGCTCCGACGAACTGTCGAAGTCGGTGACGAGCCTCGCCGAGAGCAACGACGTGCTCCCGGTCATCGCGGCGGGTAACTCAGGGTATGTCTTCGGCGACCGCAGCGTTGGCAGTCCCGGCGCCGCCGAAGGTGCAATCACCGTTGGCGCGTCCGAGTACCGCTCGCAGGCAGTCGCACCGTTCTCCAGTCGCGGTCCAGTCGGATACGGTGCCGACAAGCGCCAGGGCGTGACGATCATCGCCCCCGGCACCGACGTCATCTCAGCGGACGCGGGCGGGGGATACGTCGGGTACTCCGGCACGTCGATGGCCACCCCGCACGTTTCGGGGACCATCGCACTAATGCTCGACGCCGACTCGACGATGAGCAACACCGAGGTCCGCGACACGCTCACCGCGAGCGCCCAGGAAGTACCCGCTCCGGCGAACGCAGCGGGCGCGGGAATGCTTGACGCGTGGGCGGCGGTCAACAGCACAAACGCCTCGGTGCTCTCGGCTTCCCCCACCAACGTGGATTCGCGGGAACTGTTCGCGGGCATCGGCGACACCGGCGAGACGTACGTCAACCTCGAACTCGACCCAGCGACGGACCCGGCGGGTGACGCCAGTAACGCGCCAGACCTGCGGTACACCAGTCGGAAGATCGTCAACGACGAGATCGAGATCGCCCTCGCAGGCGAGGGAACGTACAACGGGTCGTTCACCGTCTACATCGACGCCGACAGTAACGACTCCACAGGCGATCTGGCACAGGGCGGCGCGGACTTCCGCGCGGTCCTCAACCGGACGTTCGACGGGTCGTCGTTCAGCCTCTACATCGACGAACAGCGATATAACGCGAGCGCGGACGCATACGAGCACGCGGACAACTTCTCCGTGTACGACGGTACGCAGTCGAAGCAGTTGGTGGAGATGTACCTCGACATCTACGCTGGACCGTTCGAGAACACCGGGCCCGCAGAGTACCACATCGTCTCGCGGACGCTCGACTCGAGCACCGACACCGACCGCTTCCCGAACTCGGGGCAACTCAGCGAGAACGTCTCCGATCGGAACCTGAAGGCACTCGGTATCGCGTGGAACGCCTCCGCCGGCCAGCCGGTAAGCGGCGTTCCCATCACCTTCGAGGTGATGAACGATTCCGGCGCCGTGGTCGCGAACGCGACCACGCTGACCGACAGTCAGGGACGCGCGATTCACAACTTCTCCGTCGGACTCGGCTACTACGACGTCCGGGTGTCCGACGACCGTGGGAATTCGGTCACTCAACCGTACGACCTCAGTGATGCTTGTATCGAGTACTGCATCGTCGACAGCGGGTTCAGCGAGTTCCCGAACCACGTGGCTGAATATCGTGACTACGAGGTCGAGGCCAACTCGACGGTGACGGTCAACGTCCCGGTGTACAGCGACGACGGCAATATGACGCCGTACGACGGACCCGCTTCCGCCGAGGTTGGCAGCCACTCCGGGGAGCCGATCGTGTTCGACGATCTCCAGGTTGCTGATGGCGTGGTCACGTTCACTGTGGACCTTTCGCAGACGTCACTCGACGAGAGCGACGACCACCTCGATATCCGGCTCGCGCTGTCGTCGAACTTTTCGAACGCGACGGAGTACGCCTCTGTCGGCGACCTCAACATCGTCTCTAGCGAGGACGCCTACACTCAACTTGGTCCAGAGGTGATGACTGTCGCCCCCGGCGGGTCCACGACCGTCAGCTTCCAGCACACCACCTACGGTGAGGGGCCGGTGAACGCCAGCGCCGACTACCGGGTGACGTGGATCACCGACCGGACGGTCGCGTCGCTGTCGAACAACCTGCCCACTGACACACTCACGCGGCTGAAGCAGGTCCGACGGGCCGCACGCACTGGCGACGACTCGTCGGTTCGGCTGACCGACCGAGACAAACGCGAGATCCGTGAGGCACTTGAGAACATCTCGACGTCGCGAACCGCGACGACGGTCGTCACCGGGACGGCCGACCCCGTCGCCAACGGCGTCGGGACGTTCACCGCGGAGTCGCCCATCGATGCACGCTTCGGCATCGTGGAAGCGAAATCGTCCACGTCGGAGGACTACAGCGGACTGTCGGTCGTCGCTATCGAGGGGCGGTCCTCACAGTACTACGACAACCGGACGGACCCGCAGGAGGACACTGGACAGCGGTACGGGCTGTTCACGTACGACAGTTGGGGGTCTCACGTTGAGGGTGACTACCGCGTTCCCAACGACACGTACGATATCAACGTCCGACTGTACGACTACGAGACCGACAGTTACGTCGATAACGCCACGGTGAACGTCTACACCGACGGCGGCGACGTGTACGAGGTGACGACCGACGCCAACGGGTACACGACCGTCACGGTCGACGCGCCCGACACAGACTGGGTGAACGCATCCTTCGACGAGCGCGAACAACAGGTGTACGCAGTCGTCCGGAATCTCTCTCAGCCAGACGGGACGGCCATCACGGAAGACGAGTTCCTCTACCCGGACATCTCCCGTGCCTCTGGATCCGGTGGGGTGGTCGAACCGCTACCGGATATTCGGTACGACGACGGGACGCTCCGCACGCGGATCGACTACCGCAACGACACGTACGATCCAGTTCCGGGGCAGCGCACACTGGTGATCGTGAACCAGGGCGACTACGAGTCCAACGATGACGTGTTCGTCGGGTTCGTCGACCCCGGATCCAACGAGTCTATCACGCGGAATTTCACCGACTCGACGCCACCCGCGTCCGACGAGTACGCGGAGTACGAGATGACGACCCGAACGCGAAGTATGGACGACAACACGTTCTGGGTCGACTGGGCGGACGCTGAGGGCGTCTCCGCCGAGACGACTGTCAACGGCGGCTTTGCCGATGATGTATCAACGACGGTCACGGTGAACGTCACCGACCGCAATGGCGACCCGGTCGAGGGCGCGGCCGTCGTGTGGCGCTATCAGGTGGACACCTTCGAGAACCGCAGTTACGAGGCGAACGTTCCCAGCGAGATGCCCGGCGGGGTGAAGGTTGGAACAACCGACCCTGACGGGACGGTGACGTTCGAGGTCACACCCGACGTGCCTGAAGGCTCCGCTGACGCGTACCTCGACTACACGGTCGGCGTCGCGACGGCGAACACCAGCGAGACGTACGTTGATGGCGGTTACGAACAGGTTGAACGCGATCTGAATCTGATCAACGCAAGCGGTCGGCTGAAGTACGCCGATGGCTCGAACGTCTCTGGTCAGACCATCGAAACGTTCGGTGACAACTTCCGAGAGAACGAGGTTCAGACGAACGAGGACGGGACGTACACGCTGAAGGTCGAACCGAACTCGACTGGGTACGAACTTGCGTACAAACAGACCGACTTCAGCGACACCACGCCCAACTTCCCGAAAGACGGGCGTGCCGACCTCTACGCATTCACCGAGTTCGATACGAATGGATCTGACGTCGATCTAGGAACCCGGACGGTTCCGGAGGGACATCTGATCAACATCACCGTGGTCGATTCAAACGGCAATCCCGTCTCCGTCTCCGACATCGACGTGATGCCGGTGAACGGTGATGCGACCGGCCACCACCCCGGCTACACGAACGCCGATGGCGAGGTCGTCCTCGAATACGCTGACTCGCCCGGGGTCGAAGCGAACGGCACGCTCCAGATTCGTATTCCGGCGACCGGCCCGTATCTGGAGACGGTGAAAGAGTTTGACGTCCAGAACCGGACGAACGCAACCATCGTCCTCAACGAGGAAACGACCATCTCCGGACAGCTCGTCGACGAACGCGGCGACGGCCTCAGCGGTGACTTCGCGGTCGTCAACGGCCCAGGAGTGTTTGATCCGACCGAGACGAATGCCACCGGGAACTTCTCCACGGTCGTCCCAGGTAATGCGACGTACCGTATCGGGTACGTGCAGCAGAACGACTCTACCAGCGTGTTCTTCCCACGTGACGGCGTGACCGACCTCTACGTCCCCACGAACGTCACAGTTGGAAGTGGGAGCGTCTCAGTCGGCACGGAGACCATCCCTGACGCTGCTGGCGTGTTGGACGTTCGCGTTGTTGACGAGTCGGGGAACCCGGTCCACGACGCAAACGTGACAATCAATCCGACGACCATCGAATCGGCGACGCTCGGGTTCATCGCGAACACGTCTGAACAGGGCTACTACACGATCGGAGGCAAGCGAGGTCTCGAAGCCAACGGGAGTTACCTGATCGAGGTTGAACCCGGCAACGCGACCGGCTACGTCGACGAGACTCGCACGCGCAACGTGACTGTCACGAACGACACGACGGTCAGGGTGCAACTCAACACCACCGAGACGGCCGGCATCGACGTCGACTACACGCTTGAGTCGACCGAGGTCGAGACCGGTTCCCCGGTGAACGTGACGGCGACAGTCACGAACAATGGCAACACCACTGACACCGAAACGGTGCGCCTGTTCGTCGATGAGGAGGTCGTTGCCAACGAGACGGTGACCGTCGCTGCCGGTGACACAGAGACGGTGACGTTCTCGCGAACGCTCGACCGCGGCACCCACAAAGTCCGTGTGAATGCACTCTCGGGGACACGTGTGACAGTGTCCAACCGCGTCTCGACGACGTTCGAACCCAGCACGGTTCGGGTAAACACCGGCGACGAACGGACGGTGAACCTTACGCTCGCGAACGCGACGAACGGCGTTGGAGCGCTCGATGTAACGCTCTCGCTTGCGAATGTCTCGACGGCACGCATCACCGGCGTGACGGTCGTTCCCGACGGCGGGTCGACCAACGTCGATATCGCGAGCGACGGCGGCTCCGCTCGGGTCACTGCCGCCCTTCTCGACACGAACGACACCGGCTCTGTCCCGCTCCTGCGGGTCACGGTCGCTGGCGGCACGAACGGGTCGACGACGCTGACGGCGACGCCGAACGAAATCAGTGACGAGCCCGGCCTCCCGTACATCGTCGACGCCAATGCGACGACGACGGTGCAAGTCGGAGACGTCCCGCCCATCGGCAACAACAGCGCCCGGCCGACTGACGTGGACGGCGACAGCAAACTCGAGGACGTCAACGGCGACGGCGAGTTCACCGTCTCGGACGTCCAGACGCTCTGGAAGCACTACAAGAACGACGCCGTCCAGTCGAACGCCGGCGCCTTCGACTTCAACGGCGACGGTGAGGTGAACGTCGTTGACGTGCAGAAACTGTTCGCAGCCCTCAATGGAGGGGATAACTGATGACTGATACACCGAGTCGTGGCGACCGCGTTCGTGCGGTCGTGCTCGCGACACTGATGATCCTGTCGGTGCTTGCGGTGCCGCTGTCGGCGACGACTGCGGCCGCTGCTGGGGGCACCACCGTCAGCGTCTCGCCTGGCGAGGCGACTGTTGAATCAAACGAGACCACTACATTCGCCGTTGTCGTTGACAATGCTGACGGCGGCGTTGGCGCGTACAATGTGACGTTCGCGCTCGACAACTCGAATGCACGGATCACCGACCACACCTTCGAGGGAAGTCCGTTCGAGTCACGTGTCACAACGAACGACGACAACACCTCGATCACGCTGACCGCATTCGGGGCTGACACCGACGATACGGGGTCGGCCACGCTTGCAACGGTTACGGTAGAGGGTGAAACCTCCGGACAAGTCGATGTGGGCGTGACAGTCAACGCCCTCGGCGATGAGGCCGGCGACAGTTATGACGTGACCGCAACCTCGGGTGCATCACTCGGCGTGAATCAGCCGCCGAGTGCGAGCGTCACCACGACGCCAGGCGAACCGGGGGTGAACGAGACCGTCACCGCCGACGCCAGCGGCAGCAGTGACGCCGACGGAACGACCGAATCCTTTCGATGGTACGTCGACGGCCAGTTCCAGTCCGAGCGGAACGGCTCAGTCATCGACGTCAGCTTCCGAGAGCCAGGCAACCACACGATCCGAGTCGAAGTCGTCGACGATGACAACGCCACCGCCAACGCGAGCACAGTCGTCACCGTCGTCGACCGGACAAGCCCAACAGCGGGATTCGACCTCAACCGGAGCGAGTTCACGCTCGGCGGCACGGTTCGGCTTAACGGGAGCCGTTCCAGCGATAATGTTGGCGTTGTTGACTACGATTGGACTGTTACGGCTCCGAACGGAACGCAAACGCAACTGAGCGGCGAGAACACGACGTTCACGCCCGCACAGGCCGGTGAGTACGACGTATCCCTCACCGTTCGCGACGGCGCGGACAACACGGACACAGCGAGCACGACGTTCACGGCGCTTGCACCCGCGAACGTGACGGTCACGTACGGACTGGAGAATGTCTCCGACGACGGCGTCTTGCTGTCCAATGAGACGCTCGGCGTGAATGCCACAGTCCAGAATACTGGCGATGAGCCTGAAACCCGAAACGTCTCGCTGGTGATCGACGGTGACGCCGTCGGTAGTGAGACTGTGACCGTTGCTGGCGGCGAGACGAAGTCCGTCGAGTTCGCCCGCGGCCTCGCAGTCGGAGCGTACGAGGTGACGGTGAATGACCTGCCCCCGACCACGGTCGAAGTGCTTGACCCGGCGAACCTCACGACGACCTACACCGTCTCGCCGAAGAGTGCGTTCACGTCTGATGCAATCTCAGTGAACGCGACCGTCGAGAACACCGGTGACGTCGCCGGCAACACGACGCTGACGCTATATCGCGACGGAACCGCGGTCGACAACGAGACGATCACCGTCGACGGCGATTCGACGGAGACAGTCACGTTTGTTCAGCGGTTCGGTGACGCTGGACCGTACACGCTTGCGGTCAACGACAAGTCGCCCACTACGGTCACGATCGACCGCTCGACCAACCCTGACGCCGACACGTCGATCACCGCGCCTGATTCGGGTGTGGTTGTGAACGGCGAAGTGACGCTTGAGTACGAGGTGACTGCGACTGATGGTATCCAGCGAGCGGTCTACCGCGTCGACGACGGCTCGTGGACGACGATCACCGACGGCCTCTCGACGACGCAGTTCACAGTGAACACGACTGCGCTCGCGGAGGGTGAGCACACGGTGACGGTCGCGCTGGTCGACAACCTCGGCAACTACGTCGGACAGAGCACGCGCACCATTACGGTCGACCGGACGGCACCGAACGTCTCGGTCACACCATCGCGTACGGATGGAGTGAGCCCGAACCAGCCGCTTACGCTCGATCTGACGGTTGAGGAGCCGAATCTGAACCTCAACCCCGGATTCCTGACGCAAGCGCCGGTGACGATCACGATTACCGGTCCTGACGGTTCGAACGTCTTCACAGGCTTGCTGACCGACTCGGTTGCTGACGGCGAGGCAACCGTCCCGTGGGACGTAACAGACGACGGCACACCAGTCCCGAGCGGAACCTACACCGTCCAAGTGACGAGCGTCGACGCTGCAGGCAACAGTGCCACCGTCACCGAGACGGTCGACGTTGACACGGATGCACCAGATGTCACCGTTGACTCGGTGTCAGGCGGCGTCGTCCGTGATGGCACTCGCTACGCGAACGGGAACTCTGAGGTTGTGGTCTCAGGCAGCGTGACCGACGACGAGTCGGGCGTGTCGACCGTAACGGTTGTCGCCCGCTCGACTACCTCGCTGTCGTCGACTGAGACGACCGCGACGGTGGCCTCAGACGGCACCTTCTCGACGCCGCTCGACCTCTCGGGCGTCCCGGACGGCAACTACACCGTCGAGGTGGTCGCGACCGACGCGGCCGCAAACACGGCCAACGAGACCGCGAGCGAGACACTCTCGCTCGACACTGAGGCACCGACGCTCGGCGCATCGTTAGGTGCAATCAACGCGTCGACCGGACGTGTCACGGTCACCACCGACGAGGCGCTTCCTGGCGCACCGACGGTCACAGTCACGCTTCCCGACGGGTCGACCAAGGCCGTCACCGTGACCGACGCCGACGGCGATGGTCGCTACACGTCGACGTTCCAGCTCCAGTCGAACGGCAACTACACCGTCGAGGCGAACGCGACGGACGCGGCCGGAAACGCGGCCGGCTCACAGTCGACGACGAACGTCGTCACCGATGTCGAGGTCGACGCGAACGGTACGGTCACTATCGCTAACGGCCAGACGTTCATCGAACTGTACACCAAGTCGGACAACGTGAGTGGAGCGGTCGCTTCGCTAACAACGAGTTCGACGCCGCTGGCACAGCTGTCGCGTGATCTCTCGGGAGCGCAGTTCATCGAGGGCGAACTTGGTGACTCACTCTCGGAGAACCTCTCGTACGCGAAGATCGGAATTCCGGCCGCGACCGTCCCCGAGAGCGCTCGGGCGAACGTCACTATCCGTCGGTACAACGAGTCTACTGGTGAGTGGGAGGAAGTTGGTGAGACGACTGTCGAGACACGCGATGGCACTGAGTACTTCGTGCTCAACGTCACGCATTTCTCGACGTATGGTGCTGTCCTCGTCGACACCAGCGACCCGACGATTCAGCGCGTCTCCCAAGACGGCGAGACGTTCGAGTACGACACTGACACCGTCACGGTCGAATCGTTCTACTACGACCAAGAGACCGGCATCAACGTTAGCGCCGTCTCCGTGCAGTTCGACGGCCAACCGGTGTCGAACGTCTCGTCGGTGACGGCGAACGTTGACGACGACCAACTGATTGTCAACGCGACCGGTCTCGAAGGCACAGGTGAACACACGGTGACCGTGACCGTCGCCGACCAGGCGGGCAACGTCGAGACGCAGACCTCGACGTTCACCGTCGAGGAAGACACAGCAGCACCGTCGCTGTCGACGAGCGTCACGAACGAGACGGAGATTGCCTACGGTGCAAGTTCGAAACAGTTCCGCGTCGAGTACGCTGACGCGGCGAGCGGTGTTCCCGCAACAAACGAGTCAGTCACGGTCTCTCTCAACGGCGACTCGATCAACGATGAGACGATCGTCGATGACGGCTACGTGACGTTCACGGTCGACGACCCGACCCCGGGACAGACGTACGACTTCACCGTCTCCGTCACCGACCGCGCGGGCAACACCGAGACGCTGACGCGGTCAGTGTCGGCCGAAGCCGACACCGCCGCACCGACGCTTGACGACACGGTATTCACACCCGAACCGACGGGCACCGGACCTGCGACGTTCCCCTCGGGCAACTCGCGGGTCACAACGGAACTGCGTATCTCCGACGCGCTCAGTGGGGTCAACGCCAGCGCGATCACAGTGACGTTCGACGACGAGGACGTCACTGACACGGCGGTCATCACCGATGACAAGATCGTGTACACGGCGTACGGCTTGGAGAACAACACGACGCACACGCTTGAGGCGACGTTGGTCGACCAGGCTGGCGAGAAGGCGAGCGTCTCGAAGACGTTCGAAATCGCGGCCGCAGACGAGGATGTCTCCGACGGTGGCGTCAAGCCGAGCCTCGGCACTATCTCGGTGACACCGCTCACCGACGGCACTGTTCCGGCGGGCACGGACTCGGTGACGATCACCGCTGCCTACGGTGACGCCGACGGCACCGTTCCAGCGTCTGGAATCACGGTGATGCTCGACGGTGCGGACGTCACTGACCAAGCGAGTGTCAGCGGCGGGACGGTTGAGATATCCCTCGCCGACCTCACAGCGGGTGACCACACTATCCGCATCACAGTCGTCGACGACGACGGCCTGACGCGTGAACGCGTTGCCAACTTCACTGTCGCCTCCGCTTCCACCGGCGGTGGTGGCGGCGGAGGCGGTGGTGGAGGCGGTGGAGGTGGAGGCGGTGGCTCCGGTGCCAAGATCTCCTCGATCGCTACCTCCTCGGGTGCGACTGTCAACGTCCGCGACATCTCGATGGGTGCGACGCCGTCGACGACGGTTCCCGGGATCAGCGGTGCGGGCGTCACCGTCGACCGCGTCGCCTTCGACTTCACGTTCGCGGCCCCGTCGTTCCGCATCGAGTTCACCCCGCCAAGCACGTCGCCGCAGGGTGCGCCCGCCCTCTCGAACGCCGAGGGAGTCGCCTACTTCCGTGCGGACGCCATCGGACTCGAGACATCCGGTATGGACAAGGCGTCGATGACCGTCTCCGTCGACAACTCCGCATTGCCGGCAGGTGCTTCGCTTGAAGACGTTGCGCTCTACCGCTACCACGACGGCGAGTGGCAGGCACTAGAGACAACTGCGAACGGCGATGGCACAGTCACGGCTGCGTTGCCCGGCTTCTCGGCGTTCGCCATCGGTGTCCCGGCCGACGACGGCGGCCAGGACGACACAGGCACCGCGACAAGCACGCCAACGTCGACATCGACGAGCACGCCCGACGATGTCAACACGGCGACGGCGACCGGTACGGATACCGGTGGCCAATCCACAACGACGACATTCCCCGGATTCAGCTCTGCGCTCGCGGTTGTCGCGCTGCTCGCGGCGGCGTTGCTGGCCACGCGGCGGGACTGACCGGGGTACGATAGCCGATTGACTGGCCTTCACGGGCCAAGACCGATTTTTTGGTTTTCGGACGAGTTCTGACAGCATCTCTTTGAGCACGCCGCGAACGCCGCGAAGGCTTATCGGAGCGGCCGATGTGTCAGATCGTATGGCAGACGACATCGACACGGAGACGGACGACACTTCGACTGCGACCCAGCGAGCGCTTCCATCGCGACTCGGACGCCTGCTGTTCGGCCTCGGCTTGGCGTTGCAGGCGTCGGAAGACTTCCGCGATATGGATGACTCCATCGAGTACGCGGAGTCGGCGGGTGTCCCCGAACCCGACATGATGGCGCCGTTCGCCTCGGGGATGATGCTTGTCGGCGGGTTGGGAGTTGCCCTCTGGCGATTCCCGCGGATCGCGACCGGTGCGGTCGTTACCTTCCTCGCGGTGGTGACGCCGACGATGCACGACTTCTGGAATAAGGAGGGCGACGCCAGTGGCGAGCGACTCGCGTTCTTCGGCAACCTCGCGATGTTCGGGGCGGCGCTGGCGTTCCTGCGGGAGGCGTACCGCTCGTAGACGAGCGACGAACGGTTACCAGCGGTTATTGCGGAAGTGGGCCGAGGATGTCGAGGTCGTACGGTTCCGCGAGTGCGGTCAGCGCCTCGACGTCTGGTTCTGACTGCGGTGGCAGCGTCAGACTCGGTGCTGGCTCGCCGACAGCTCTGAAGAACCCCTCGAACCCACCGGGAGTCAACACGATGAGCATCCGGCAGGGGTCGTCACCAAGCACCCGGAATCCGTGTGGGACGCCTCGCGGCAGCCATACAGTGTCGCCCGGGCCAGCGGTCGTGCGCTCGTGTCCCTCGTCGCCGGAGCGACACTCGATCGACCCTTTGAGTACGTAGAACGTCTCGTCTTCGGCGTTGTGACGGTGAAACGGTGTCTCGAACCCCGCCGGTGCGAGGTGGTCAACGATGGTCATCGAGCCACCGCTGTCGGCCGCGTCGGTTTTGATCTGAACCAGGGCGTTGATGAACCAGATCGCCTCCCCGTCCTCGCTGCCGACGACGAACGGGCCTGCTGCCGCTCCGCTCCGCGTTGTTGATGCCATCGTTTATTCACCGTCCTGTCGTCGCGTGTCGGCAAATACTTGCGTTCACATTGCCATCTCGTCGCCGATTCACACGTCTCGTCGCTCGAACGCGACGACGCTCACCACGAGAACTGCCACGGTCGCCACACCGAGGAGTACGACGCCGCCAAGATCGTACTCGCCACGCACGATGATCGCTGTCGGGTCGAGATACCGCGCGGGCGAGAGCGCCCCGACCCACTCCAGCGCACTCCCGACGACGACCGCCTCGACTATCCACGCGGCGAAGACGACGCCGAGTCCGACGCGCCCGGCCGTCCGTCCGCCGTCGACGACGGTGCCGAGCAGGAGTCCGACCGCCCCCCACAGCAGGAGGTACGGCACCGACAGCGCGTGAAACACAGCGAGCGCCGACAGCGACAAACTCGCGTCGACAGCCAGCGAGACGCCGTACAGTGCGACCGGCACGACGGCGTTCACGACGACGATCGGAACGAGGAGTGCGAGGTACTTCCCCGCAAGCACGTCTGAGCGCCGGGCTGGCGCGACCAACAGGAGGTCCATCCGGTCTGTTGCGACGTCGCCGGCGACGCGAACCGCCGCGACGTACGCGACGTAGCCTGCGAGGCCGACGATCCAGCCCAACGTGTAAAACTCCGAGGCGAGCAGTCCCTCGACGCTTCCCAGCGACTCCAGTCCGAAGAGTGCCCGCAACGCCGGTGGAATCGCCTCTGTCAACTCCTCGATAGGGACGCCCGCCGTCACCTGCGGTCCGAGCCACACGTACAGCGACCCGAACAGCGACAGCGCGACTGTCGCCGCCGCCGTGGGTACGAGCAGTCGCTCTCCCTCGTAGCGTGCCACCGCGAGGATGGGGCTATCGGTGGTCACCTCACGAGTGGACGCCGTGGCTTGCTCGCTCCCCGTCGCTGTCGTGGAGTCGGCAGAATCTCCACTCATCGCAGGTCCACCTCGCGGAATCGGGCGGCGGCGACGAGCAACAACGCGGCGGTGGCGAGGAGGAGCAACGCCGCGCCGCCGAAGTCGTACTCGCTGAGGGCCAACACGGCGACGGGGTCGTAGTAGTGGGCGGGCCCGAGCGCCCCGAGCCACGATATGTCGCTGCCGGTGGTCGCGATGCCGAGGACGTACGTCGCAGCGACGAACCCCGCGGCCGCACCTTCGGCGACTCGACGCGACGGCGCGAGCACCGAGCACGCCAGTCCGAGTGCGGTACAACACAGCAGGTACGGCACCGACAGCGCGTGGACCGCGAGAACGTCTCTCGGCGGCAACGGGTCACCGATCAGCACCGACCCGCCGTACACGACGGCTGCGACGACGACGTTCGCAAGCACAATCGGCACGAGTAACGCGAGGTACGTCTCCCACAGCACGCGTGTCCGGGATATCGGCCCCGTCACTACCAGCGACAGCGTATCGTCTTCGATGCGGCCGGCGATGCTCCCCGCTGCGAGGTACGCGAGGTAGGCCCCGAGGCCGAACACCCACCCGAACACGTACAACTCCGCCGCGATGAAGCCTGCGAGCGTGCCGATGGTCTCCAAGCCGAACGACTCCACGAGCGCGGGTGGCAACTGGTCGGCGTACGCTGTCAAGTCGACCTGGTTGAGGAGACCCGGTGCGATGACGAGCATCATCGCCGCGAATGCGACGAATCCCAGCGTGACGACGACCGCTCCCAACAGGCGACGCTCGGCCTCGTAGCGAGCAACCTCAAACATCGGTCGACTCCTGACGGCCGTGTGCGGCGCCGGTGTCACGGTCGTGAGTACCAGTCTCGCCAGCCTCGTCATCGCCGCTCGCGTCGCTGTCGCCGCCTGCGCCGTGGCCGTTCGACGCTATCGGGTCGCTAGCAGGCGGGTCGTCGTGTGCGTCGGATCCATCGTAGAACCGCATAAACACCGACTCCAGTGGCGCCTCCTCGATGCTCAAATCGAGCAAGTCGAACTCAGAGAGCCACGCGAGCAACGGGTCGTACGCGCCGGTGTACGTGAACGAGACGGTGACTTCGCCGTCGTCCGCTTCGGTGGCCGTCTCCGTCACACGCACGTCGTGTGCACCCGAGAGCGTCACGTCCGCCTCGGTTAGCGACTCGGCGACGTGAACACTGACGGTCTTGCCGCTGCGCTCCAGCAGGCGGTCGACGTCCTCCAACGCCGCGAGTCGCCCGTCGCGGACGATGGCGACGCGGTCACACACCTTCCGCACCTCGCTCAACACGTGCGAAGAGAAGAACAGTGTCTTCCCCCGGTCGCGTTCCGCCCGGAGGAACTGGAGGAACCGCTCCTGCTTCAGCGGGTCCAGTCCAGACGTCGGTTCGTCCATAATCACCAGGTCCGGATCGTGCATAAACGCGAGTACGATTGCGAGCATCTGGCGATTTCCGCGTGAGTACTCTCCGACCGGGCGATCCAACGGCGGGTCGAACGACTCCAGCAGTTCCGCGCTGCGGACGTCTCCTCGGAGGGATCGATGGTACGCGAGGATCCGTCGACCGGTCACGCCGTCGTCAAAGCCGGGTTCACTCGGGAGGAAGCCGACGTTCGCACGGGCCGCTCGGAGGGCGTCGGCGTCTGTGATATCCGCACCGAGTACTCGTGCGGTCCCACTGGTCGGCGACTGCAGGCCCAACAGCGTCCGAATCGTCGTCGTCTTTCCCGCGCCGTTCGGGCCGAGGAAGCCGAACACCTCGCCCGACTCGACGGCGAAGGTGAGATCCTCGACGCCGCGGACATCGCCGTAGTACTTCGTGAGGCCATCGAGTTCGAGCGCGTTCATCACTTCCCATCCAATTGCTGCCGGACGGTATCAGCGTACCGCCGACGCACGTACGAGTTGCGGTACGGCGACCGCCAACGCCTCACCGCGCGAGGATCCCGATAGCGACCGCTCCGAGGACAACGCCGATGACTTTCCGCGCCGTCACTGGTTCGCGCAGCAACAGCACCCCGAGTATCGCCGAGAACACGAAGTAGAGGCCGGTGATCGTCGTCACTCGCCCGACGTCACCGTATTTCAGGCCCGTGTAGTACATAATCGACCCGAGGCCAGTCGCGACACCGGCAGCGACCGCGAAGCCGAAGTCCGCCGTCGAGATGTCTAATCCGCCCGGCGTCGAGAGGAAGTATCCGACGCCGAGTGCCGACGCGACGAGATACGAGATGACGAGGACAACCTCGGGTTCGGCCGACCGCGTCGCAAGTTTCGTGAATAGTGCCCAAAATCCCCACCCACCGGCCGCCGCGACTGCGAGCATCGCCGGCGAACTGAGCAGTCCGTGTTCGGTCATACCGACGACTCGACGGTTGGAGGTTAAAAACGGCGACCGTTCGTCCGCGGGGTCGCTAGTCGCCGCAAACTGGTCTTATCAGCGCGGTAGCACTTACTTATGCAACGCTGTTCGCTGCACTCCGTCCCACGGAGCGCGGTTACGAGTGACTTACTTCGGGGTGCACTTCGCGAGCACCGGGTAAGTCAGTCCACTACAAACAGGCCGGACGGGGTTCTCGGTGTCGTGCAGCGTTCGGAAGTAGCCCGCGGGCCGCCTCGGCGTCCCGGCCCGTGGACACGGCGGGACCGATGAGTCGCGAGCGACGCACTCGTGCGCTCCTCCTCTCGCTTCTTCTCGTCGTCGGAGCGGTCGCTGTGGTCGTCTCCGACGTTCCGACGGTCGCCGCGGGTGGTGACTCTGACGACGACTACGGAGACGACGGATCTGGTGACGGCGACGACGACGGCGGCGACAGTGACTCTGGCGACGGTAACTCCGGTGACGGTAATTCGGGAGACGGCGACTCCGACGATGGAACGACGCCCACGGAATCTCCGACGCCGACAGCGACGCCGACGCCGGTCACCGTCGAGGGTGAACCCGACATCGACGTGTTTCTCCCGGACAACACAGTGTCTCCCGGCGAGGAGCGTCGTCTCGTCGTCCAGGTCGCGAACGGCGGCACCGTCGACGACGAGGGGTTAGACACGCCACCGTCGGGCAGCGAGGCGGTGACGACGGCGCGGAACGTCCGCGTCGAGTTGGAGGACGGCGACGCCCCGGTGACGGTGAACACCGCAGAGACGGCGCTGGGCGACCTCCAGGCCGGGTCGGTGGCAGAGGTCGGATTCGACATCGTCGTCGACGAGGACGCCGATCCCGGCGTCTACGACCTCGACGTGACGGTTGAGTACGACTACACCGAGGAGATCACGAACGACGACAGCGAGCGAGAGTCCGAACAGGATACGTTCGAGGTCGAGCTGGTCGTGACCGAAGATGGGCGCTTCGTCGTGCGGTCGGTCGACGAAGACCTCCAGGTCGGGGAGACGGGTCCGGTCGAGATCGACTTGCGGAACGTCGGCGAGGAGGACCTGCGCGACGCGACGGTGACGGTACGCTCGCCGAACGCCGACCTCACGCTCGGGGGCGGGGCCGACTCGTCGACGCGGTCGGTCGGCGACTGGGACGACGGCGACACCGAGACCATCACGGTCGACGCGACGCTGGCGCCGGACGCCGCTACCCAGGAGTACCCGCTCGAACTCACCGTATCGTACACCGACGAGAACGGGAATCGAGAGACATCTGGCGTCCTCGTCGTCACTATCGATCCCGACGACGCACAGTCGTTCGACGTTACGGACGTCGAGAGCACGCTCAGCGTCGGCCAGGAGGGCCGTGTGAGCGGGACTGTCGTCAACGATGGCCCACGTGACGTCGAGACGGCCGTACTTCGCATCACCGAGACGGACGACAACCTCCAGCCACGCGAGCGACTCGTCGTCCTCGGGGACTTAGAGGAAGACGACGAGGCTGACTTCAGCATCCCGGCGTCCGTCTTAGACACCGCACAGCCCGGGCCACGACGGTTCGTTGTCGTCATCGAGTACGTCACAGCCGATGGCGACCGGCGCGAGAGCGACCCAATCACCGTGATCGCGGATGTCTCCAGCGAGACGGAGCGGTTCGAACTCACGACCGTTGACGCGCGACTGCAGGCGAACGACGACGGGCCACTCGTACTTACCATCGTCAACCGCGGCGACGAGACGCTCACCGATGCGACCGTCTCGCTCACCTCGCAGAGTCCGGCGCTCGCCATCGGCGAGAGTTCTGAAGACACGCGGTTCGTCGGTCGGTGGCGACCGGGCGAACAGCGCGTCGTCCGGTACGTCGTCGACGCCGGCGACGAGGCTGGCGGGCAGACGTACGCGTTCGAGGCGTCGGTCGAGTTCACTGACGAGGAGGGACAGTCGCGCCAGTCGGATCCGCTCGCGTTCGGTGCGACGCCCGCCGCGAGACAGACATTCGACGCCCGAACCCTCAACAGTACCCTGCGCGTCGGCGAAGAAGGTCGCGTCACCGTCGCGGTGACGAACACGGGGCCGACGAACGTGAGCGCCGTCGCCGTCACGCTCGCGACGGACACGGGCAACGTCGCGCCCATCGAGACGGAAGCCGCCCTCGGCGACCTCGCCGCGGGCGAGACAGCCGTGTTCGACCTGCCGATCGAAATCACGACGAACGGCGCACCCGGCACTCGACAGTTCGTCTACGACATCGCGTACACCGATGACGACGGCGACCGCCGCGACGGTGACTCGCTCACCACGGACGTGCGCGTCGCGCCCGAACGTGACCCGTTCGTCGTTGAGCGTGAGGACTTGCGCGTTACCGCCGGGCAAAGTGGCGTCATCGAACTCACGCTGACGAACAACCTCGGCGTCCGGCTCACCGATATCCAGGCGAAGGCATTCGCGGACGACCCGCTCTCTGTCGACGACGACCAGGCGTTCATCGCCTCGCTCGACCCGGACGAGTCCGTGACGATTCGCTTCACCGTCTCGGCCGCTGGTGGCGCCAGCGAGAAGCCGTACCTCCTCTCGGTTGATTTCCTGTACACGACGCCTGACGGCGACTCACAACTCTCGGATCCGGTGAACGTTGGGGTGATGGTCGTCCAACCACCGCCACAGCAGTTCCCTGACTGGATCATCCCCCTCCTCTTAGGGATCATCATCCTCATCGTGGCCGGATACCTCATCCGACGCCGCCTCGGACGGCGGAGCACGCCCCCACCACGAGAGGATGTGCCGACAGCGGCCCAAGATGGTGGCGTCGACCAGGGCGACTCAATCCCCGAAGCCGTGATGGAGTGGGTTGACTTCGGTGGGAGCGGCGAAAGCGATGCGAGCGACGCCAGCGAGACTGACGGCGGCGTGGACGATGACTCAGGGAGTGACGTGATGGAATGGGTCGACCTCGGTGAGAGTGACGCACCCGACATCAGCGAGACTGACAGCGGCGTGAGTGCGGATGACAAGTCAGCCTCCCGACCCGGGGGGGACGTGATGGAATGGGTCGACCCCGACGATATCACAACTGACGAACGACCCGGGGAGCACTGATGCGAGCGTACGAACGCGTCATCCGCGCCGTCTCACGCGCAACGGTCGAGCGGCCGGGTGCAGTCGTCGTGGTGTTTCTCGCCGTCACGGCGGTATTCGCGGTCGGTCTCGGTAACATCTCCACCGACGCGGGGACGAGTCAGTTCACCGAAGACCTCCCGGCACAGACCGCGTTCGAAGCGGTCAACGAGGAGTTCTCACCGACGTTTCAGGAGAGTTCTGGAAGCACGCAACTGATCCAGTCGGCACCGAACGTCCTCTCGAAACCCGAACTGTTGCGGATGCTGGAGGCCCAAAAGCGACTCGCAGACACGTCGAGTTTGCGCGTCACGAGTACGTCGAGTGCAGCGTCGGTGATCGCACAGACGCTCGATCCGAGTGCGCAAACGCTTGATGCGCAGATCCGCGTTGTAGAGAACGCGACGCCCCGAGAGATCGACGAGGCGGTCCGCACCGCAAGCGAGAACGAGGGGTTCACGAGCCAACTCAGCGACGACTTCAACGAACACGCGGCGACCGCGAGTGCGACCGTCGCCGTCGTCGTCCACTCGCCCATCGGCAGCACCGGCGGCGCGGCGGGCGCGGGTACTGACAGTCCGCTCACCTCGCTGCAACTGCGGTCGCAGAACGTCGTCGCGACCGTCGACGGCGACATCACCGTGTTCGGGGGTGGCCTCGTCTCCGCAGAGTTCTCGAACGTCGTCTTCGACTCGCTCATCCTCGTGTTGCCGGCGTCGATCACCCTCATCTTCGTCTTCCTCGTCGTCGCGTACCGCGACCCGATCGACCTCCTGTTGGGGGTGATCGCACTCGGCGTCACGCTCGTCTGGACGTTCGGCTTCCTCGGTCTCGCCGGCATCGCCTTCTCGCAACTGCTCATCGCGATTCCACCGCTGTTGCTCGCGGTCGGCATCGACTTCGGCATCCACAGCGTCAATCGCTATCGCGAAGAGCGCATCACCGGGCGCAGCATCACGGCGTCGATGTCGACCGCGAATCGGCAACTGCTCGTCGCCTTCTTCATCGTCACGGGGACGACTGCGCTGGGGTTCGCCGCGAACGTCACCAGCGACCTCGGCCCCATCCGCGAGTTCGGGCTCGTCGCCGCCGTCGGCATCACGTTCACGTTCCTCATCTTCGGCGTGTTCTTGCCTGCGATGAAGGTGCTGTCCGACCGCGCTCGCGAGCGCCGCAACTTCCCGACGTTCGGCCAACGACCGCTCGGCGCGGAAGGGTCGTTGCTCGGGCGCATCTCCGCGAGTGGCCTCTTTCTCGCACGGCGCGTGCCGCGAGCCTTCACCGTGTTCGTCGTCGTCCTCGCCGTGAGTTCGAGCGTCTACGGCCTCGGCGTCGACACGTCGTTCTCACAGGAGGACTTCCTCCCGCCCGAGGAGACGCCGGCAGTCTTCGACGACCTCCCAGAGCCGTTTCGCCCCAGCGACTACTCCGTCACGGGCACGCTGAACTTTCTCGAAGCCAATTTCGAGCAGTCACAGGGTGACTCCGTCACCATATACGTGCAAGGCTCACTCCAAGAAGATCACACCCTCGAATCGTTCGCACGGGCGAGGGAGAACCCACCGGCGGGCGTCGTCGCGTCGAATCGAACCGCAGAGACAGAGAGCATCCTCACCGTCATCGAGTCGCGGTCGGCGGCCTCGCCTGAGTTCCGCCGCCTCGTCGAGCGAAACGACGCCAACGACAACGGGATTCCCGACGATAACCTCGACCAGATATACGCAGCGCTGTTAGACTCGCCCGCCCGCGACCAGACGCTCCGATACATCACCGAGGATCGGCGCGCCGCCCGCATCGTCTACCAATTCGAGGCGGATACGACTCAAGACGAGGTGACGCAGTCGGGCCAAGAACTCGAAGACCGATACCGGTTCGGGGCTATCGCGACCGGCGAGACCATCGTATTTCAGGCGGTCTCAGACGTGATCCTCGCGTCGGCGCTCACCAGCCTCGCGGTCGCACTCACCGCGACGGCGGTGTTTCTCGTCCTCATCTACGCGATACTCGAGGGCCGACCGTCGCTCGGGTTGGTCAACCTCGTCCCCATCGTTATCACCATCGGCTTCCTCGTCGGGTCGATGCGTGCGCTGGACCTGCCGGTCAACGCTCTCACTGCCACCATCCTCTCGATCACGATCGGGCTCGGAACCGACTACTCCGCCCACATTGTCCACCGATTCGCCGACGAGTATGGCCCCGACGTCACCGTCGACGACGCACTCGACGATGCCGTCCGGGGAACGGGGAGCGCCCTCGCCGGGAGTATGCTCACCACCACCAGCGGTATCGGCGTCCTCGTGTTCGCTATCACGCCCGTTCTCGGACAGTTCGGCGTGCTCACCGCGCTGTCCATCTTCTACTCGTACGTGACCGCTGTCTTCCTCACACCCTCGGTCTTGGTCATCTGGGAGCGCATCGTCGAACGTCGTCGCACTGCTGTTCGGCAGGCGATCCCCGTTCAGTGAAGTTCCACAATCGGTGATAGCGAGTTGAGATCGCTGTAGAGCCGCTCTCGTGTCCGTACAGGCGCCTCAGTGTGATCACAGAAGTTCGAGGCGGAAGCCCACGACTGTAGTCGTGGGAGGAAGCCGACAGGCTCGACACGTTCCTCGGGCGACGACACGCCGATTTCGCCACCGTTCGAGTTATGCTCTCGCGTCCCGTAGCGTCGAGCACACTCCTGGTCGGCCAAACGTGTTGACCGTGGTGGGGCGTTCGTAAGCACGCCCTGACATCGGGGACGGATGACGCCTCGTCGCTCTCGTCGTATCAAGCGTCGATGAAACGAGGGGAGTCCACCGATAAGTAACGCGGTGTGAGACGGTTTCGGACGCAGACCACGGGTCGGAACACCACGCAGGAAACCCCTCCGTGTGACCGACCTGCCGTCGTGCAACCCGCCCTCGGCGGCGGACGAAGCGTGGGCCGAAACCCCTTGCGGGGGAAAGCCCACGACTTCAGTCGTGGGTAGCTTACAACTGGTGCGTACTGCCGGAAGAGAGGAAGTACGTGCAGTGTCTGTCGACTTGTGGGCGTGGCCAGAACACACCGCCCTGCTTTATCGAACCGCCGAAAAACACGTGTATCAGGGGATGTAGGGGCTCTCTATGCTTAGAGGTGGGTCTTCGCGATACCGCACATTGGGGTCCGAGAATTCTCACAATCGGCTTCCGTCTGCCGATTCTACCGCGTGCAGCTCCGGTCTCGAGTGCAGCCACCCCGACTGTGAGCGACTGCCCCCTTGCGTTTCAGGCGTCTCTCTCGCGTGGAACTGGCCGCAGCGTTGCTCTGCTGGGCGAATCTTCATCACTCTCGCTTGGACTGAATCCACTCCTCCCTTCCGGCAATGCGAACTAATTGTGACTCTCAAACGACTCACCGAGCAGCTCGTAGCGCCCGTATTACGCCGCGAGCAGGCGTTTACCCGATTGTGACAATTCAACCGTGACGTGTCCGACCGCTGCAACGAACTGCGGGGCTGCTCCCCATCACGATGGAGTCATCCTCCACGTGGGTTACTGACTTCTGCTCACCCAAGGTGCTCGTCGAACGCGGCTTCAATTTGCGGTAAGACGCGTTCCCACGTCGACCGCTGTGAGAAGACGTGCTTCTCGTCCGGGTAGTACTCCCACTCGTGGTCAGCGTCGCAGTCGAGCAGTTCGTCGACGAGTAGATCAAGTTGCTCAACGTTGACGTAGCGGTCGCCCGTCCCGTGAAAGCTGTAGAGGGGGTTCTCATAGTTCTCAACGTGGGTCACAGGACTGCCCTGGTCCCACGCGTCGGTCGCCTCCCAGGGCTCGCCACCAAGCCGGACTGCCATCGAAGAGGCGGCGGCGGGGTACTTGGTCGCCTCCGCCCAGTCGCGGTACAGTTCGAGGTCGGCCAGTCCTGCGAGGTTGACCGCGACGTCGAACGCCTCGGGGTGGGTCCCGAGCAGTTGGAGTGCTGCATAGCCACCGTACGAGAGCCCCCACATCCCGACCGCATCGGCATCAACGTAATCGAGGGTACGGAGATACGCAGCGCCGGCGACGATATCTTCCATCTCGTCGTCGCCACGGTTGCCTGCCAGCGCGGCGCGGAAGTCAGCGCCATATCCAATGCCGCCGCGGTAGTTGACGAACAGACCGACGTACCCTTCGTGGGCGAGGTACTGCTGGAAGGCGTACGCAAGGCCGTACGACCGCGACGGGTGCCAGCCATCGCGCATCTGCCGCATCGGGCCGCCGTGAACCCACACCACTGCGGGCAGGTCCGTCGCATCGTCATCAACCGCGTCGCCCTCGCGCGGGTCGAGCAGGTACGACTCAATTTCGAGGCCGCCAACGGAGTCGACGGTGACGCGCTCAGGAGTGAGCGGCTCGATCGGCCACTCGTCGACAACCGAGTGGGTGATGCGGTGTGTCTCGCCCGTCTCGGGGTCTAGCAGTCGGAGTTCGGGGCTGGTGGCTTGGCCCGCGTGGACATACGCGAGTGCGTCGCCATCGGGCGAGGGCCGCGGGTAGACGCTGGTCCCCTCAGGTTCCACGACCGTTCGAGTCTCTCCGTTGCGGTCGACCGCGTATATGCCCCGCCGGCCGCGGTTTGCCCGGTTCGACGCGAACACGAGTTCCTCGTTTGAGCGCCACTGCGGGCGCGACCCTGCGAGGCCTTTGTCTTCGAACGCGCCTGCGGTGAGTTGCGTCCGCGCTCCTGCGTCGACGTCGACGACGTACACGTGTTCCCAGCCATCATCGGGTACCGTGAGTGCGAGCTGACCCCCATTGGGTGAAACAGTCGGTGCACCCCGCGAGAGCGTCCCACGTTCGCGATTCTGTTCGCGATAGAGCACCTGCTCAGTCCCGTCGTCGGTGTCGACAGCAACCACCTCACGAACGGTCCCGTGTTCACCCGCCCGGTCGACGAGGAGGCGCCCGTCACCGAGCCACTGCGGGGTGGTGGTCGCATATGCTTGCTCGCGACTTCGCCAGTGCAGGTCGCCAGTCGCGGTGTCGACCACGCCCACCTGTTTCGTGTCGAACTCGACGAAGCGAGACGCCAGCAGCCGGTCGTCAGGCCCCCACGCGAGCATCTCCGACTCTCCGAGAAACGTCCCTCGCTCGGGCACGTCGAATCGCTCGTCGGTGCCGTCGTCAAGGTGATACACCGTCGGCGTCCCGTCACGATAGTATGCCACCCGCTCACCGTCGCTCGTCCACGCGAGGTCATCGCCGTCGGCGTGGCCAGTGAGCGTCTCGACTGTCTCGCGGTCGGCGTTCACGAGCGCCGCCCGCCCATCATCGGTCACGACGGCCAGCCGTGCCGGGGTCGACGCCGGTGCCCACGCGACGGCCGCGACACCCTCGCCGTCGAGATCGACTTGCCAGGGCTCGCTTGGGTCTGCCGCAGCGGCAATGGTGAGGACGGCTCCATCGTCGCCGGTGAGGGTCGCAGCGACGTACGTCCCGTCGGCGCTCCACGTGGGAGCGCTTGGATATTCGATATCGAGGACGTCCGAAATGGTAAGGTCTGACATACTCGGACCTCTCTGGCGACTGTTGAGAACCCTCGGGTCATCCAACGCAGACAAGACCGGGCTCTGACGAGCAGGCAGTGAACGCGCTGTGGTGCTAGCTTCATATGACAACGAGTTGAACACCCTGTTGAGGACGATGGCCAACTTGCTCGTCGCGTACGGGACCGGTGAGGGACAGACGGCGAAGGTAGCCGAGCACATCGGCGAGACACTCCGCGATCGTGGACACGACGCGACGGTGGTCGACCTCGCGGATGGTGACCCGGCGGTCACGGAGTACGACGCAGTGCTCGTCGGGTCGTCTATCCACTACGGCAAACACGGGAAGCGAGTGCGGCGGTTCGTCCGTGACAACGGCGATGCACTCGCCGCGCGTCCGACGGCGTTTTTCCAACTCTCGCTGGCGTCTGCAACTGATACCGATGACGCGGCCGCAGAGACCGCTGGCTACATCGAGGAGTTTATCGACGCGACCGAGTGGCACCCTGACCGCATTGGTGCGTTCGGTGGCGCGCTTCGCTACTCGGAGTACGGCTTCCTGAAGCGACTGCTGATGCGCCGGATCACTCGCGAGTCGTTCCCCGATGCCGACACTTCGGGCGATACGGAGTTCACCGACTGGGATGAGGTGACGGCGTTCGCGAACGACGTCGCCGCCTTCGTCGAGGGTCGACTCGGCGTCGTGCCGCCCGAGGCGACGGACGATGCCACCGAGTGACCGGTCCAGTGTGGGTCGCGCTGGGGGTGTCGAACAGTCACTGATGGGAGACTCGGATTCGCGTTGGTAGCACAGCCTGTCGTCGGAGTACGTCGGCTGTCGATGCGATCTCGCTCCAGTCGAAGTGTAGGGGTGACGTCGATCGTGACGACATCTGAATCCATACTGCGTACATCCCCTGATTCCGGGGGTCTCTGGCCGTGTCGCTCTCGAATCACCGATAATCGGCCTCGTATGACCGCGTACATGCCCGCGATCCTCCGCTATACGCGTGAGTAGGCGGTAATACGGGATTCATTGTCACCCGGGTGAGATATCTCGTCGACGACGTAAGTCCCGGGTGCCGTATCTTCCCGGGAGACGCCCGCTCTGTCGGGTCGGCTGTGTGCCGTCGCGACGCCGACTCAGTCAAAACGCTCGAATTTAGGGGTGTACGAAGGGGTATGCGGCGATATCGCTGTTCGTGGTGAGGTGAGCCGACAGCAGCTCCTAGCCCTGGATGGCGATTTATCGCCTGATTTCGGGCTTCTGGGGCTGAGATACGTCGGAATTCGGATTATGTGCTTCGTGGGGCGATGGCGGCTGCTGATCCCGATAGCAGGCTGCTTTCCCGCAAAATCGGCCGATGTACGCGATTTCGCCGATCTGAGGGGGTGGTTGGAGTTGCCAGGGAACTCTACTACCTCACGATATCGGCGCTTAGACGACGTCTCGGGCGATCGTGGTGCTCGCCAGCATCAGGTGACTGACACTCGTATTCGCCTTGGGTATGGTAGTTATCGTACGGACTCATTGAACCACGTATACAGCGGTTGTAGCGGCCGCTGTACACGGATGCGTGCTCCTATTGCTTCATCACCGCCTCCCGAAATCGCCTTCGAGACGCGTTCTCTGAGGGGTGTACGAATTGTGTCTGTTGGAATGCACGAATCCCCTCGATCTGAACGCGTCTGTTTCGACTGGAGACCGAGTCTCACGGGCAGTCCAACTGGTGTGTCGATTGGTTCGTTGTGTGTCTGTGGCCGGCCCCATCGCGTGGGAGTTTATCGCCCCCTGACGGGTGCGGGGCGAATCTTCAAATCCGAAGACGAGCCCAGCAAGCTCCGATATGGCTACGAAACACGACTGTCTCGACGCACTACGCAAAGCTGCTGAACACCTTGGTGAATCACCGACGAAGCAACAGTACGAGGAACTGGGACTCACACCAGCATCAGCAACGATCATCAAGCACTGCGGGGGATGGAACGCCGCGAAGGAGGACGCCGGCTTGGAAACGTTCGATCAAGCACGGAACGGGCCCGGTGTGGACCCCAAACCCGACCGAGTTGACCTTCCACCGGGGACCAGCTGGGAGCAACTCACTCCGTACCAACGCTGGTACCACAAGAACGCCGAACAGGAGATTGAGAAGAAAGAGCGAAGACGGGCACGACTCCGGCGATGGCTCCACCGATACAAACGAGACGAGTGTGCGTGTGAGCGCTGTGGTGAGGGAGATCCGGCGTGCTTGGACTTCCACCACATCGTCCCCGAAGAGAAGTCACTGGGAATCGCGAAGATGATCGCCCAAGGATATGCGGAGCGAAACATCCTCACTGAAATCGAGAAATGCGAGGTACTCTGTTCGAACTGCCATCGTAAGGAGCATTACTCGCTCCCTGGGTCACTGACTTGAGGACGACTGACTGCTGTAGCATCGCTTCGCAACACTCATTAACTCCAACGAGTTATGCAGGAATGCGCACGAGCGTATCCCGGATTAGTCCCATGGGGTAGTGGCCAATCCTGTTGCCTTCTGGGGGCAACGACGAAGGTTCGAATCCTTCTGGGACTACTTCTCTCCGACGCTTCATCTCCATTACTTCTCCACCACCGTCTAGTGATCTCCAGTCGAAACAAAGGGGTTGTCGACCACCCTCCCTCGCCGGAATCTGAGGTTTGACTGATAGCTCGCATCTCCACAACAAGTATATGCGCTTACCCGTCCTCCATCTGGTATGAACGAGACGACCGAACCTGACAGACGACGCTTGAAGCCGTTAGGGACGTCACTCGTTCACGACACGTACGACTGGTCGCGTACGTCACCGATCGAGGGGGTTACTCGAACGATCGCCGCGGCGACGGGTACCTCCTACGTTGACCTCGAGCCGCTACACAACGTCGTCCACACGGATGCGTTGACGAGTCTCGTCGAACCCGACACCAACGATCCGGTGAACGTCACGTTCCAATACGAGGGGTATCTCGTGTCGGTCCACAGTTCTGGCGACGTGTTGTTGTACCACGGCTGAGTCGGCAACCCGCTGACGCCCAGCGCGACTGTCTTGGTTCGTCACCACTACTTTCGCACGTCGAGCAGCGCCACCCGTTCGTGAATCACGTCCGCGAGTGTTCCGTCGGTCGCCGCCAGCTCGCGGTCGCTGACGTCGAAGTACTCCCGGACGAGCGATTCATCGAACTCGCCGAGCGTCTCTGCCGGCGACAACAAATCGGCGACGGCATCTGCGGCGGTCGCCTCGACTGCATCGTCGCGGTCGGCATCATCGCTTCCGCCTTCGGTGGCGACGAGGACGACGACTGGGCACTCACCTTCGGAGACGCCGACGGTCAGCGCCCGATCGATCTGTCGTCGGCCGGCGGCGTACAACATCACTTCCACACCACGGTCGCGGGCGACGTTCTCACCGCGGTTGATGGCGCGGTCGGCCAGCTCAAGTGCTCGCTGGAGGTGCGTGCGGTCGACGACGTAGCGGGCGTCGAACGCCTGCACGGTACAGTCGGTGTCGTCGCCGATGGTGGTCAACTCGCTGAGGAACGCGTCGAGGTCGTCGATGTGGGCGATGCCCTCGACGAGTCTCACGAGAAATCACCGAACGTGGCCTGTCCGCTTTCCTCTTCGTCGCCGTCGGTGCTGGCGGCGGCCGCCGACGCGGCTGCGTCCTCGGTCACGCCCTCCATCGAGGGGTCTTGTCGGCCGGCCGCCTGCAGGACGTTCTCGGCGGTCTTCTCGCGCCCCCGAAGCGCTCCGAGGACGACCGACTTATCGGCCTCGCGCAGTTCCGCTCGCGTCTCGATGCCCGCCTCGAAGAGGCGACGGGCACGCTTGCGGCCGACGCCGCGGACGCCCGCCAAATCGAGCAGTTCCTCGCCGACGCCGTACTCCACGCGCTTTTTGGCCTCGCGGATGGCGATGTTGACGCCTAGGTCCAACTCGCCGGCGAGTTGCTCGGCCGCGCCAAGCAACCACTCGGCTGTGTCGACTTTCCCGCGGATGTCGCCGGGGCCGACGCCGTAGCGGTCGGTGATGACGTCCTCGTCGAGTTCGCTCGCCCAGTCTTCGAGCAGGCGGGCGGTCTTGAGTGCCGCCAGCCAGTCTTCCCACGCGACGTCTTCGAACTCCGAGGGGGCGTCGCCGAGGAACTCCGGTTCACGCTCGTAGAACTCCTCCTCGTACGTCTCGCGGTCGCCCGACTTCAGGTACAGTTGGTACATATCCGGCGTCCGCGCGACGAGGTGATACAGGCCGAGTGGGGTGACCGTCGGCGTTGACTCGGCTTCGTCGCTGTCGCCGCCATCGTCGCCACCCGCGAGGTCGCTGCCCGTGACGAACCCTGCGTCGGCGTCGGCGGGGGCCTCGGCTCCAGCGTTGGTCTTACTCGGGCGTGGGCTCGACCCCGCTCCAGCCCCGCCCTCCTCGACGCCCGACCGGAGGCCGTCGATGATCTCGGCGGCCGACATCGGGTCGAGATACAGGCGCGAGACGGTGTGACCAATACCTGTCGCCGTGAGTGAGTCGCCGTCGCGTTCGAGGAAGTCGTTGGCCTCTAGATACTCCAACACGCGGTCGGTCACCTGTGCGAGGCGGGCGTCGTCGTCGGTCTGGCTGGCGTACAGCGTGCGATCGAGGAACTCCAACAACCCCTCCCGCGTCGTCGCGAACCCGGAGGCGACCGTCGCGAGGACGTGCGTGCGCAGGGCGGGTTCGGCTGCGAGCTTCGACTGCACCTCTTCGGGGTCGGCCCAGACGTACCGCTCGAACAGTTCGTCCATCGTGTCGCGATCCTTCGCGAGCAACACTGCCTCGCCGTAGGGGTCAAGACCAGGCCGGCCAGCACGGCCCATCATCTGGTGGACCTCAAGCGTATCAAGCGGTTTCATCCCGCCGAACTCGCCGTCGTAGCGTCGCCAGTCGCGGACGACGACGCGACGGGCAGGCGTGTTCACCCCTGCCGCGAGGGTGGGCGTCGCGCAGATGCACTTGATGAGGCGGTCGCGGAAGGCGTCCTCGACGAGTGATCGCTGCGTCGCCGATAGGCCCGCGTGGTGGAACGCCGCCCCGTTTCGGACGCAGTCTGCCAGGTCGTCGGAGGTCTCCGTGTCGGAGTCGTCACGAATCTCACTTGCCAACTGCTCCAGTTCGGTTGTCTCGCCGCGTTCCAGCCGTTTGGCGGTCACGTCGGCGAGGCGCTTCGCGGCGGCCTCGGCGTTGCGCCGGGAGTTGACGAACACGAGCGAGGAGCCACGGTCGCCGTCGACCGTCTCGTCTAAGGCGTCGGCGACGAGTGCGGCGGTCTGTTTCTCGCCGCGTTCGACGGGCACCTCGCGTTGGCTCCCGTCGTCGAAGTTGATGGCGTTGCCGTAGTGGACGCCCATCTTCAACTCGATGGGTCGCCAGTCGGACTCGACGAGTTCGGCGTCCAGCCACTCGGCCACCTCGCCGGCGTTACCGACGGTCGCCGAGAGGGCGACGACCTGCAGGTCGCGATTGATCTTGCGGAGTTTCGCCAGCGTCACCTCAAGCGTGGGGCCGCGCCCGCTGTCGTCGACGAGGTGGACTTCGTCGGAGACGACGCAGGTCAGGTCGCGAACCCAGGGTGCGCCGTTGCGGATGAGCGAGTCCACCTTCTCGCTGGTGGCGACGATGATGTCGCGGGTGGCGAGCCACTCGCCGTCAGAGTCGTAGTTGCCGGTGGAGACGCCCACGTCGATGCCGAACTCCTCCCAGCGCTCGAACTCGGCTTTCTTCTCGCTGGCGAGCGCTCGCAAGGGGACGATGTACAGCGCCTTCCCGCCGGCGGCGACCGACGACAGCATCGCCAACTCTGCGATGAGCGTCTTGCCCGAGGCGGTGGGCACCGAGGCGACGACCGAACGGCCGTCTGCGACGCCCGCCTCGACGGCCGCGGCCTGTGGCGGGTAGAACTCCTCGATGCCCTCCGCCTCCAGCGCCTCGGGGACGCCGTCGGGCAGGGTCGACACGTCGGAGGGTTTCATTATCCGGGGTAGCGGGGGTTCGGGATTGAAGCTGTCGGAGGCGTGGCGGTGGCCGGCCGGCGTCGCGACCCGCGTGTGCGGTTCGGGCGGTGTCAGTCGGCTGCCTGCCCGCTGTCGACAGGGATAGACACCAGTAGTTTCACGGCGGATCAGTTCATTTCGCCGATATGTCCGGGCGAGCCCTCCTCCCGCTTCTCGCCGGCGTTCTCGCGGTGCTGGCGCTGGCGAACGGTGCGGCGATGTTCGAATCGGTCCACGGCCTCGATAAGTCAACTCCCGGCGACCCGAACGGCGTCCCCGGTCCAGCCGGCGGGTCATCCGCCGAGCGCGAGTCTGCCTCCGAGGGTGGCACAGATCAGCCGGAACCGACACCGTCGGAGCCGACCTCGACGCCGACCGAGACGGCCGCCTCGACCGGCGGCAGTGATCCGACGACGCTCGCGGTGCTCGCGCTGGTTGGCGGGGCGGCCATCACCGGACTGGTGATCCGTCTCCTCTCGGCGGGTGATGGAACGGAGGTAGACAATCCGCCGGCCGCGGACGACGGCCCCGCAGGCGACACTGGCGGGCGAGCGCCCGTTCGTGATCCAGATGACGGCGTGGCCGCTGCGTGGGCCCAGTTCGCGACCGCGACTGTGGGGTCGGCGTGGCCGCGCCGCACCCCCGGACAGGTCGCCGCTGCTGCTCGGGCGGCGGGCGCACCCACGGAGCCGGTCACGGACCTACGAGAGTTGTTCGAGCGTGTCAGATACGGCGACGACCGCCCCACAGAGCGGCGCGAAGAACGCGCTGCGGACCTTGTTGATCGACTCTTGGAGGACCGCTAGTGAGACGACTCATTCGCTTCCTCCGTGACGCCGCTCTCGTCGTCGGCGTCGGCGGTGTCGCGTACGGCGCGGCCACGCTCGTTGCCCCCCAGACCGTTCCTGCGGTGACGGTCTCCACCCCGCTCGTCGCTTCGGTCGGGGTCGCAGCGACGCTTGCTGGCTGTGTCGGCGTCGTCCGGCGAGCGACCCGTCCCCGCCCGCTCCCCGACCGGCCCGGCACAGATCGCTACCCAGCGCCTGGCGAGGAATGGGCGACGCGCCTCCACTCGATACGTGCGACGGACCAGGAGGCGCGTCGGGCGCTCCGCGAGGCGGTCGAGGCGGTCGCGGTCGAGCGACTCGTCGCGGCGGGCCACGCTCCCGAGGACGCACAGACGACGATACGGCAGGGGACCTGGACGGACGCACCCCTCGCGGCGGCGTACCTCCGGGGTGACCCGCCCACGCGGGTTGAGCGCCTCCGGGCGTTTCTCGCCGGTCACGCCCCGTGGAGACGCCGGGTGCGGCGAGCGATGGACGCGGTTGCAGACATCGACGCGGGTAGCGATATCGATGCTGACGCGGTCGCCGATTCCGGTGGGGACGCAGAATGACGACTGGTCGCTGGACCGGAGCGGGGGCGCTCGGTCTCGTCGCTGCCGGACTCGGTGTCGTGAGCAGTCAGCCGGCCCTGCTCGTGGCCGCGACGATTCCATTAGGACTGGCAGCAGTCGCCCGTGCCCAGTCGCCGCCTGAGCCGTCACTGGCGGTCTCGCGGTCTATCTCTGACCGAACTCCCGCCGTGGACGACCGCGTCGAGGTCCAAGTGACGGTCCGCAACGAGGGGGCCACCCTCAGGTCGCTCCGTCTGACCGACCGGGTACCCCGTGGGCTCACCGTCGTCGACGGATCGCCCGAACGTGTGACACCGCTTCGACCCGGTGCGGTCGCCCGTATCGAGTACACCGTCGCCGCGGCTCGGGGTCGCCACGAGTTCGGTCCCGTCGACGCTGTCGTCGGCGCGGCGCCGGGCGATGCGGAGGCGACGACGACTCTCGATGGAGACCCGGTCGCTGTCGAGTGCATCCCACCGCTCCCGACGGACCCGCTCGCACCGCGGATGGCATTCTCGCGACTGGTCGGCGCGACGCCGACGCGGTCGGAGGACGACGGCACCGCGTTCAGTTCGGTCCGCGAGTATCGCCACGGCGACCCGGTCTCGCGGATCGACTGGCGCGGGTGGGCCCGTCGGGGAGAGCCTGCGACCGTTTTGTATCAGGCGGAGCGGACTGCCGCGGTCACAGTCGTTGTTGACGCCCGACGGACGGCCGCCCGTGTCGTCGACACTGACGACCCACCGGCCACCGAGCGGTGTATCGCGTGTGCCCGAGTCGTGGCCGGTGGACTCCTCGCGGATGGGCACACCGTCGGCGTGGCCGCCCTCGGAGACGACCTCGTCGTCCCGCCCAGCGCCGGGCCGGGCCACCGAGTGCGACTAGAGCGAACGCTCGCGCTCGACCCGGCGCTCAACCGAAGGTCGATGACGGAAGACAGCGACGAAGGTAGCGGGAGCGATGCGACCGCTGGCGACGATGCTGGCGCCTCCGAAGACGATGCTATCACCCGCCTTCGACGGGTGCTGCCGAATGAGGGGCGGATCGTCGTGTGTTCTCCGGTGGCAGACGATGCGGTCGTCGACGCGGTTCGCCGACTCGCCGCTGAGGGTGCTGCGCCCGCCGTTGTGTCGCCGGCGGTCCCGACCGGTGACCGGCCGACGGATCGATTCGCGAGCGCCGTCCGGGCCAGTCGACTCCGGACGCTCCGCCAGGAGTCGGTGCCGGTCGTTGACGTCCCCGTGGACCGATCGCCGGCGGCCGCGCTCGCGGGGTGGTCACCGTGAGCCGTCACCTTCCGAGCGCTGGTTATCCCGGAGTAGCGGGAATCGTGGTGGCGCTCCTCTGTGGAACGCTCGCCGCGGCTGTGGTGTGGCCGACCGTCGCGAGCGCGGGCTTGCTCGTCCTCGTTGGGATGGCTGCGGCCGCCGTCGGCGCGGCGCAACCACGTCGGCGCCCGGTTACACTGGGGGCTGTGTTCACTGCGGCGGGCGTCGTCCTCGCGGGGCTGTTCGGTGCATCGACTGGGTCGCTTCTAGTCGCGACCGGGCTGGGGACGGTCGGGTACGCCGCTGCCGACCGGGCGGCGGATTTCCAGGCGGTCCATCGTCAGACGACACCGACGGTTCGGGTGGAACTCGCGGAGACCGCGGCGACGACGCTCGTCGTGTTGGTCGTCGGCTGTGTCGCGTTCCTCGTCTCCCGAACGGGGCCTGAGGGGACGCCGCTCGCAGTGCTCGCAGTGCTTACCGGTGGGACGGCGTCGGCACTGGCGATCGCTCGACAGTCGGGATCGGGACGTTGAATCGCGTCTGACGGGATTGCGACCGGGCGGCGTCTACGAAGGTGGCCGGTCGATACCCGCCGGCTAGGGTTCGTGGACGTGCCCACACTCGGGGCACTTTACCTCCTCACCGCGGACTTCGGCGCTGGCCTCGCGGACGTCGCGCATCACCGAGGATATCTTGTCCTCGGCGGCCAGTTCCTCCTCGACGGTGAGATCCGCCCCCTCGACTTCCAGGAGGAACTTCGCGATCTCGGTCGACTCGTACATCACGTCGTCCAGATCCTCGGCAGTGAAGAATCCCGACATCGCGCCGTAGAGGAACGTCGCGCCCGCCTTGCGCACCTTCTCCTCGAAGGAGGCGCGGGCCTGGTTCACCGCCTGCGGCGTGTACGTGTCGGTCATGAACGGGACGAGACGCGGGAGGTTCTCGCCAATCTTCGTCATCTCGACGCCCGTCTCCGTGCGGAAGTCGGCACACAGGCGGGCGATGGCCCACTCGCGGGCAGTGACGTACGTGCGGTCGCGGAGGAACTCGTTGACGCGGTCGTACTCCGCTCGCTCCATCTTCTGGAAGCGGTCGTACTTCTGCACATCTGCGGGTACGTCCTCCTCGCCCGCGCCCATCTCGGGGCCGGGAACCGACCCACCCTCGTGGTCGTCGTCCGTGGCTTCGGGTTCGGTTTCAGCGGCGGTGGCGTCGCCGTCGCCGCCGGTGGTCGCCGTCGCCGCCGCCTCGCGTTCGCTCGCCGTGTCCGCGGTCGCTGCCTCGCGGTCGGTCGCGTCGTCGCCCCCGGCCCCGGCGTCGTCGGTCATAGGGGCAGGTAGCCGAGCGACCGCTAAAAAGTCGTCCCCGTGCGTCCGCCGAGTGTCTGACGTCCGAGTTGACACCGCTCGCGTCTCGGTCGCTCACGTTGGCGGCACGCTTTTGTCCGGCCCTGCCGACCGTCGGTGCATGAAGGTACTGCTCGGAATCGGAGGGAGCGAGGACTCCCTCCGGGCGTTGGAGGACACCGTCGACCGCGCACTGGCGGCCGGCGACGACCTCACCGTCGCGGTCGTGGAGAACCCCCGATCGGACCGCACGCCCGACGAGGTGGAAGACCGCGTCCGAACGGTGATCGAAGACGCCGGACTCGCCGCGGACATCCGTCGCGTGCAGGGCGACGCGGGCAGTCAGATCGTCGACATCGCGGAGAGCGAGGGCTTCGAAATGATCGCCATCGGTGGTGGCGAGACGAGTCCGATGGGCAAGATCAATCTCGGTAGCATCGCGCAGTTCGTCCTGTTGAACTCTCACGTCTCGGTCAAATTGGTCCGATGAGCGGCGACCGCATCTACCCCGAGGAGCCGGCAGGTCCGTTCGAGGCACCCCCGCTGACGTTCGAGGATCGGGAGGGCCGCGACATCGAGATCCGTCCGTACCCCTCCGACGCGGAGGGTGAGGCCGGTGAAGACGAGTTCGAGTCGCTCGTCGAGATGTACACGGCGTTCGACCCCGCTGACCGAGCGCAGGGCATCCCCCCGAGCAGGGAATCCGACGTTCGCTCGTGGCTGGAGACTATCCTCGGCGACGACGGCTACAACGTCATCGCGTGGGACGGCGACCAGGTCGCGGGCCACGCGACGCTCGTCCCCGACGGTGACGCCTGTGAACTCGCCATCTTCGTCTTACAGGCGTACCAAGGCGCGGGCATCGGCACGCACCTGATGAAGGCGTTGCTCGGCCACGGCGCGGCCAACGGCGTCGAACGCGTCTGGCTCACCGTCGAGCGCTGGAACCGTGCGGCAGTCGGCCTCTACAAGAAGGTGGGCTTCGAGACGAGCGACGCCGAGTCGTTCGAGTTAGAGATGACCGCCCAGTTGGCGTCGCCGGAATAGCGCCCACAGAACGCGGTTTTTGGCTATTCGCTCAGACAGACAGCACCGGCTGACTTGCGTACAGCAACACGTACTCGGCGGCCTTCTCCAGCACCTCGCCGGGTTCGCCCGTCAGCGGTTCCCGCGGGATGACGATGAAGTCGGCGTCGACGTCTTCGGCGGTGTCGAGGATGACCGACCCCGGGTGGGTAGTCTTGCGTCGCGTCGAGAAGCCGTAGGCGATAGACGAGGAGACTGGGACGCCCTCGGCCTCGGCCACCTTACGGACGGTGTCGGTGAACGCCTCTGTGTCCTCCGCGACTTCGTCGTGGTTGACGACTGTCTCCTCGATGGCACGGACCACTTCCTCGCCGAGGACGTACACCGCGTGTACCTGCGCGTCGTACCGTTCGGCGACAGTGACGGCGTACTCGACCGCCACGAGTGACTCGTCGCTGCCGTCCACGGGGACCAGCACGCGTTCGACGGTCAGGCTCATACGCGTGCCTGCGGCGGATGACGTGAAAGGTGTTCCCCTCGCCTCTCCATCGTTGGCCCCACGCTCGGGCGGTACGGGGATCGGCTGAATCTTTATCTGCCGCCGCCGGGACGGCGGACGTGAGATGAGCATCTCATCTGCCGACCGCGTTCTCGCCGATCTCGAACTCACTCGCGGACTCACGATCCAGATGACGGCCGTCAGCACGCTCGGGATGGTCGTCTGGTGGGCGGTGTTCAGCGGCATCTACCGCATAGGAACCGGCGAGTCTGTTTCGCTCCAGTTCGCGCCGGCCTCGCTCGGTTGGCTCGCGGTCGGCGTGAACATCTTCGTCCTCGTCTTCCTCGCCACGGCCATCCTCGCCCCGCACGAGTGGCTACACGGGCTGGCGATCCGGTACTACGGCGGCGAGCCCCGATACGGTGTCGGCGTCGCTCACTTCATCCTCCCGTACGCCTACGCGACGACCGACCACGAGTTCTCCCGCGATCAGTTTATTGTCGTTCTCTTGACGCCGCTGGTGGTCCTGTCGGCGGTCGGCGTCCCAGCGATGCTCCTGTTGGAGTGGGGGTGGCTGGTCGTCCCGCTGACGCTGAACGCCGCGGGCGCGGTCGCGGACGTCTGGATGACCATTTCGGTGCTGGGGTATCCTGCCCACATCCGGATCGTCGACCACGAAAAGGGCGTTCGGATCATAGGCCGCGAGACCGACCGTCCGCGGCGATTGTCGATCGCAACGCTCGCGTGGGACGCGCTGTCTGGAGCGGCCGTCGCCGCATTCGTCGTGGCGGTCCTCCTCGCCATCGGCGGCCCGCTCCTCTTGTCGACGCTCGGCGTCGACTCGCTGACGATCGGGACGCCGGGGACAGTCACGTACGTGTTCTCGTTCGTCGACACACCCAACGAGATCTCTCTCGGCGTCGGTCCCGGCGTGCTCGCCGTCGGCGGCGCCCTCGGCGTGGTGTACGCCTTCGTCCGGAGTTACCGGCGAGGGGTGCGTCCCACCTCCGATGTCTCCTGACGAGAGGGTAGAGGCAGCCCCGAAGTGCCGGTGGTGCGATCTACGACGCTCCCGACAATCGCGTCACTCCAACGGCTGTGCGTACTCCACCTGTTTCGGTTCGAACCCCGTGTCGCGGTAGAACCGACGAGCGCCCTCGTTGCCCCACTCACAGGAGACCTTCAGGTGGTCACAGCCGCGTTCGCGAGCACGTTCTCTGACACGGTCGACGACCGCCGTACCGTGGCCCTGTCCGCGGTGAGCCTCGTCGATAGCGAGGTTCACGATTCGAAGGTACCGTGAGTAGCGGCGAGACGGGTGCTCGCCTGCCGACAGCGTGAGAAATCCGATCGTCTCTCCCTCGTCGACGACGAGGTAGTCGGTCACGTCGTCGGCGTCGAGGTGGGCGCGAAAGCCGTCGTCGGGAACATCTTTGGCGTCCTCGTAGACGAGTTTGTTCAGTTCTGAGTGGTCCTCCATCGCCGTCGCGAGGTCGTACCAGCGGTCGATCAGCGCATCGAGGTCGTCGACAGTGGCTTCGACCAGTTCCATATAGGGTCTGCGAGGAGCCGTAGAATTACGTTTCGGGCCGTGTGACACCGTCGCCCACGGTGGTGAATCCGGGGCCGTGGCGTCGGCGACGCCCTACTGCAGCGCCGACAGCGAGAACTCGAACGCCGCGACTGGCACTTCCATGTCGCGGTCTACGAGCACTTCGGGGTGGAGTTCGCCGACGACGCCGACGCGTTCGCCGTCGACGACGACGGCGGCGACGCGGCCGGGGAGGAAACTCGGGTGCTCCGTCGCGGGCGTCTCCAACTCGGCGTCGAAGTCGTTGCAGACGGCCTGCACGCGGGCTTTCGCGTCCTCGTAGGTGGCGTCCGTCCGCGCCAGCACACCCGCGACGTGGCGGTCTTCGGCGACGCGGGTGTTGACGTCGTCGTCGCGGTGAGCGACGAAGCCGACCTCCGAGAGGTCTTGCGGGTACGACCGATGGGTGTTGTTCTCCAGTACCTGCACCAGCGAGGGGAGCGCCCACGTCCGCAGTTGGGTGTAGTCCTCGCTGTACGGGCTGGTGATCTCGGCGCGTGGCTCTGCGCCAAGCGGCGCGTCCGCCAGGTCGTCGCCGGGGTCGCGTTCCTCGACACCCATCCGCTCGTAGTTCTCGGTGGCCGAGGTCATGTGGAAGTTGAGCATGTCCTCGAAGCCGAGGCCGATGAGACTCGTGCGGACCGCTCGCCCGAGTCGGGAGCGTTCGTGGCGGCCGCCGATGGTACCGGTGTCGGGGTACGTCGGTTCGAGTTCGTTGAAGCCGTACGCTCGGCCAACGTCGTCAATGAGGTCGAGCGGGTGGAGCACGTCGACGCGGTACGGCGGAATCGTCACGTCATACACCGTCTCCTCCTCGCCGAGCGAGTAGGCAGCGTCCAGTCCGGAGCGCTCGAACAGGTCGACGACCTCCTCGCGCTCCAGTTCGACACCGAGCATCGTCTCGATGCGGTCGTGGGTGACGGACTTCTCGTCGGTGTCCAGATCCGGCCGGATCAGTTCCGGACCGTACTCGTCGGGGTACGTCGCGCCGTCTTGGTAGTCGACCTGCACCTCCTCGACGGTGCCGCCGCGAGCGGAGAGCGCGTAACAGAGGATGACGCACATCTTGTCGATGGTCCACTGGTCGGTCCCGGTGAGTTCGATGAACAGGTCGCGAGAGCCGGTGTCGACCTCCGTGCGCGACCCGTTGATTACCGGCGGGAACGAAAACAGGCCGAGTTCGTCGTAGATCGCCGGGTAGCGGTCGAGGTCCTCGACGAGGTCGGCGTACTTGTCACCGATCGGGTGGTCGGTGAGGACGTCCGCGGGCGTCATCTCGGCGTTGGAGTCGAGGGGGACGAAGCGGTCGCCCTCGGGGTCGACGCCGCGGTAGGTGACGGTCTTCTCGGTCGCACCCAGATCCGCCGAGGCGGCGTTTATCGTCCCGGACGGCTCCGATTCTTCGGTGAGCGCCTGCCCTTTCAGCATCGTCAGGTCGTGGACGCCGATAGCGCCTTTCGCGCGGCCGCGGCCCATCGTCGCGTGGAGTTTCTCTTGCAACTGGATGAGCGAGTCGAGGCCGGACTCGTCGAGGTTGACGCCGCGGACGACCGCGCCGGTGACGTACGGGCGCTCCTCGGGCACCGAGGGGTCGACCTCGATGGTCCAGTCGGCGTCGTTCGTCTTCGGGACGTACACGCCGCGGTCCTCGCCGTACTGGTAACGCAGCGAGCGAGCGACACCCTCGACCGAGAGCCGATCCAAGCGATCCGGTCCGAACTCGAACTGGAGGAGGCCGTCTTCCGTGTCGCCCTCGTACTCCAGACCGAGGGCGAACAGGTCGGACTTGAACTCCTCGTCACTCTTGTCTGCGCCGGTCAATCCTCGCAGTTCGTCCGTGTCGATGTCAACGACTGGCATCAGTAGGTCACCTCCGCGTTCCGCAGGAACTCAAGGTCTGCAAGCGTGCCGTGTAGGTCGCGGATGTCTTCCGCGCCGGTCGTGAGCATCGCGAGACGCTCCAAGGCGAGCCCCCACGCCATCACGTCACACTCGATGCCGAGGGTTTCGAGCACTTCGTCGCGGAACATCCCCGAGTTGCCGATCTCGATCTCCTCGCCCGTCTCCGGGTGTTCGCCGAACAACTCGAAACTCGGCTCCGTGTAGGGGTTGTAGTGAGGCTTGAATCGGATCTCTTCGATGCCGAACTGCCGGTAGAACTCCTCGAACGTGCCCATCAACTCACGCACCGAGAGATCCTCGGCCATCACCCACCCTTCGATCTGGTAGAACTCCAGCAGGTGCGTCGCGTCGAGGGTGTCGTTGCGGTACGCCTTCTCCACCGAGAAGTAGCGCTTCGGCGGGTCGATGTCGGCGTTCGCGTACCCCGAGAGGTAGCGCATCGACAGCGACGTGGTGTGGCCGCGAAGTGCGATGGCGCGGGCGAAGTCCTCCGACCACGGCGAGTGGTAGCCGTCGCCGTCCTCGCCGATGCCGTCCCGGTGGGTCGCCTCCACGCGGTCGACGAGGCCCTCCGGGAGGTCACGGACGGGCGGCACGTCGAGGGCGAACCGGTCCCAGTGAGTGCGTGCCGGGTGGTCCTGCGGCATGAACAGGCAATCGTTGATCCAGAAGTCCGCGTCGGCGTGGGGGCCGTCCATCTCCTGGAAGCCCATCCCAACGAGGACGTCTTTCACTCGCTCGGACATCGAGCGCAGGACGTGTTGACGCCCGCCCTCGACGGCGGGTGCGTCGGCCTCGACGTTGTACTCGGCGAACTCGACGTCCTCCCACTCGCCGCTCGTGAGCAGTTCGGGCGTGAGTCGGTCAACCGTCTCGGCGGCCTCAACGCCCTCCATCAGGGCGGTGACACCGTCGTCGGTGAGCGTCACCGAGCGGACGGTTCGCTCGTCGAGGGCGACGAGACCACGGCTCTCCAATCGACCCAGTAGGTCCGCGTCGTCGACGGCGTCGCCGTCTGCGAGTGCAGCGAGGGCGGCGGCCTCCTCGTCAGCGTCGGGGTCGGCGTCCTCGTTCGCGGTCACTTCGCCGGAGTCGACGACGCCGTAGCCCTTCCGCGCGTAGTTGGCGAGGGCGATGTCGACTTCGGGACCTTCGAGGCCGGCCGCGCCGATGGCCTCGCCCATCCCGAGGGGGCCGTCGGCGTCGCGAGCGGCGCGGTGGAGGCGCACCTCGGGGAGTTCGGCGTCGAGGTACGTCTCGCCCTCGTCGGTGAGGGTAGCCGACTCCTCGACGCGTTCGTCGACGCTCACGAGGCCTTCGTCGCGGAGGTCGAAGGCGGCGCGCGTGACCGTCTCCGGCTTCAGGTCGGTGTCCTCGGCTAACTGTTCGATGGTCTTCGCGTCGGTCGCGCTGGCGGCTTCCAGCAACGCGACCTGCGCCTGTGGGAGTCGCATTCGATTGTGTGCGTGTCGTATCGGTCGGTGGTTAGTCGTGTCGTTCCGGCGCGGCGTCGTGCCAGTCGCCGGTCGTCTCGCGCCGAGCGACCCGGAACTCGGTTTCGCGCGGGCACGCCCCCTCGGACGTGCCGCCGGTCCGCCGGGGTCAACGGCGCGGGAAGAAGAAGGCGGACCCGTCCCGGTCGGTGGTCGGGTACGGTGCCTGCGGCGTCGTGGCGGGTCCGGTTGCCATACACGAGCGACGGGTAGCCGCCGACAAAAGCGTTCGGCCGGCGTCGACGCCGGTGGTCGTACTCGCTGGTCGCCCTCCGTCGTCTGTCGCCGTCTCCCACCGCTCGTCGAACTGATGTTTATGACCCAGGGCGACGACACCTCGACGTATGTCCTCCAGTGACGACACGCTGAAACACGCGATCATCGGCGCGGCGATAACGCTCGTGACGTTCTTCCTCCCGTTTTCGCCGGCCATCGGCGGCGCGGCCGCCGGCTACCTCCACGGCCCCGACCGGACCGAAGGGGCGAAAGTTGGTGGCCTCTCGGGACTACTCGCGGCCGTTCCCGGTGCGCTCTTCGGGACGCTCGTCGCGTCGGTGTTCGTCATCGCCGGTCCCGGCCAGCGGTCGGCGCTGTTGGTCGCGTTCGTGTTCTTCCTCCTCATCCTCCTGCTCACGGCGCTGTACGGCGGCGTCCTCGGCGCTGCCGGGGGCTTCCTCGGCGCGTTGCTCAACGAGGAGTTCGACAAACCGACCGAGACCGACCCCACGCGCCTCCGCCGCGACGACGAAGAGGCGGATCCGGAGTCCGAACTCACCGAGTTCGACGAACCGACCGACGAGTCGAGTAGCGCCTGAACGCTCGGCGCTCGCGTCTCACTGCTTCAGGCCACGTTTCGCTCGGTGACCGTCTCACCACGGTCGAAGCGCCCGCGGTCGAGGTCGGACACGTCGACCGTAGACGCTTCGCCGTCTACGACGAGTTCGGCGACGACCTTCGCCGTCGCGGGAGCGTGTTGGAAGCCGTGGCCGGAGAACCCGGCGGCGGTGACGACGCCCGGCACCGACTCCTCGACGATGGCGTGGTGGTCCGGCGTCACGGCGTACAGGCCCGCCCATCCGCCGGCGAGACGGCTCTCGGGGCCGAAGTAGTCTGTGAACTCGCCGACCCGTTCGACCGCCTCGACCGCCCAGTCGGTGTCGGCCTTCTCAGAGAAGCGGTCGGCGTCCGCGACCGGGTCGTCTGTTGCGAAGTGCCCGCCGACGACCGCGCGGCCGTCGCGTTCGGGGCGGAAATGGGCGGTCGTATCCGCGTCGATGACGAGCGGATCGGACTCGGGAACCGGGCGCTCCGGGTCTACGACGGCCGTCTGCCGGCGGTGGGGAACGATGGGCAGGTCGTAGCCCGCCGTCTCCGCGAGGCGAGGTGCCCACGCACCAGCCGCGTTGACCGCGTAGTCGACCGTCAGCGACTCGCCGTTCGCGAGGCCGACGCGGACGCCCGATTCACGCGGATCGAGTCCCGATACTGCGGTGTTCGTCCGAATCTCGACGCCGGCCTCGCGGGCGGCACCGGCGTACCCCTGCAACGCGAGGTGCGGGTCGGCGAAACTGTCTGCTGGGCAGTAGGTGGCGGCGACGAACTCCTCGCTACGCAACCCCGGACACAACTCCGTCGCCTCCGCGGGGTCGACGAGGCGACTGGAGACGCCGTACTCGTTTTGCATCGCGACCTGGTCGGCGAAGGCGTCGGCGGTGTCGGCGTCGCGAGTGCAGAACAGATAGCCCGTGCGTCGACGGTCGATGTCCGTGCCGAATCGCTCCTCGAACAAGTCCCACACCTCGATGGAGGCGACGGAGAACTCCACGTTGACGCGGGTAGAAAACTGCGAGCGGATGCCGCCGAGGGCGCGGTCGGTGCTGCCCGCGCCGAGGCTCCCCCGTTCGAGGAGCGTCACCTCAACTCCGCGAGCGGCGAGTTCGTACGCGCTTGCGACCCCGACGATTCCTCCCCCGACGACGGCGATGTTCATACGCCGACCCATGTGACCACTTCACAAGAGCGTTGCCGCTGGCGGGGGTCGAGGTTCGATCAGTTGCTCGACCAGTCGCCGGGGCCACCTCGACGAGGAAACACCGAAGTCCCACGCCGCCGACCTCCGTGTATGCACGTCTTCGACGACGACGCTGTCGCCGCACTCCTCTCGCTCGACGATCTCCTCGGTGTCGTCGAGACGGCGTTTCTGAAGCAGGGACGCGGCGAGGTGGAGCGTCCCGACCGCCCACACTTCCCGGTCGGGACGGGACTGGACGGCCGGAGCGACCCGGCGGGGACGGGGCTGACGATGCCGGCGTACGTCCACGGCGATCCCGCCTACGCGACGAAACTCGCGTCGGTCCACCCCGGAAACGCCGACACCGACCGCCCGACAGTGCAGGCGCAGGTGGTGCTCACCGACGCCGGGACCGGCGAACCGCTGGCGCTGTTCGCAGGCGAACGCATCACGAACGCTCGAACTGGCTGTATCGGCGGTCTCGCGGCACGGGAACTCGCCGCCGGATCGAGTTCGGTCGACCTCGCGGTGATCGGGGCGGGCCAACAGGCGCGGTGGCAGACCCGCGCTATCGACGCCGCTCGCGGGGTCGCGTCGGCGCGGATTTACTCGCCGACGCCCGACTCTCGTGAGAGCTGTGCGGCCGACCTCCGCGACGAGGGTATCGACGCCGAGGCGGTCGACTCGCCGGAATCTGCGGTCACCGATGCGGACGTGGTCATCACCGCGACCACCAGCGGGACGCCCGTGTTCTCCGGTGGTCTCCTCGCGGACGGAGCGCTCGTAATCGCGGTCGGCGCGTACGAGGCGGAGATGTGCGAACTCGACCGAGTGACGTTCGACCGCGCGGGGCAGGTGTTCGCCGACGTTCCCGAGGAGGTGGCGAGCATCGGAGATATCGTCGACAACGACGTCGACCCCGAGCGACTCACGCCGCTGTCGGTGGTGTTCGAGGGCGACGCCGGCAGAGAACGCGACGACGAGATACTTGTCGTCGACAGCGTCGGTTCGGCGGTGTTGGACACGGCGACCGCGAACTACCTGTGGCGCGAAGCCGATGAGGGAGACGGGGAGTGGGTCGCGTTCTGAGGTCGGCCGGCAGTCTCGGTTACTCTGTCAGCGGTAGCGCGATGCCGAACACGAACACCGACAAGAAGATTCCGAGCACCGAGAGAATCTCCACGTCGACGAGCAGCGTCTCTTCCCACGCGGGAACGGCTGTCCCGGAGATGGCCAGCCACGCGTTGATCCCTGCCGTGAGGACGAACAGCGCGAGAAATCCCGCGACGCTCGTCTTCGTCAGTTTCGGATAGTCGAGGTCTCCGTATCGTCCGCTCATATTCGGTCGTTCACACCAGACGGCATCTGTTTTTCGGAATAGCGAAAGTCGCTTATATGTGAACTACCGTCTCCTGAGTATGCAGTCATCGTTGTTCGACACCGCGTGGCTGGTCGCGGAGTACGTCGTCGTCGCGTCGGCGTCGATTCTCCTGACAGTCGCCGGGGTCGTGTTCGAGTACGACGCGCTGAGAGCGTTCGCCGCCGCACAGACGAACTTCGCAGTCGTCGACTTCGTGCTCGGGGCGCTCGCGCTGTTCTGGGGCGTGTACCTCGTCGGCTACCGGCAGTTGCTCCCGCGGACGCGGCGCTATCTCGGCGTGTGACGTTGGCCGACACTGTTCTTCTGGCCTGGTCAGAACGAATCTCTCGCCGCCAGTAGCCGTGGTCTCACCCGCTTCGCTCGTCCTCTCTCGCTACTCGTCCTCGTCGCCGGGGACGCCCCGCCGCGAGGCGTCGACGTCGAGGTCGATATCTAACTCCGAGAGCAGTTCTTTCGCCTCCTCGCGCTGCTCTTGATGCTCTTTCAGGAACTCCTGCATCAGCGTCGCCGCCTGCTCCTTACAACCGCCACAGAGACGCTCGCCGCCGACGCACTCCTCGTACACCTCCTCTGCGAGGCCGTCGTCGTCGTTCGCGAGCAGGTAGGCGTACAGTTCGTAGACGGGGCACTCGTCGGCCTTCCCGCCGAGTTCGCGCTGTTTCTCGGCCGTCTCGCGGCCGCCGGTCGTCGCCGACTTCACCTTGTCGTACCCCTCCTCGGGGTCGTCGAGCAGGGAGATGTGACTCGCTTCGATGGAGGAGGACATCTTCCCGCCCGTGAGGCCGGTCATAAAGCGGTGGTAGATGGACGACGGCGTGTAGAAGCCGAAGCCACCGTTGTCGACTTCCACCTCGCGAGCGAGTTCTTCCGCCTCTCCTCGATCTAACTCGAAGGAGTCGATGTGCGCGTCGAACACGCGCTTCTCGCCGGGCACCGCCTCGATGAGCGCCTCGAACGCCTGCTCGTCGGCGTTGCGGTCGAGGAAGCGCGTCCGGGGGCGAAGCGGCTCCATTCCGGCGTTCTCCAACTTCTCGACGGCATGTGAACGGGCCGCGCGGAATTCCTCGTCCACCTCGGCAGCGTGGAGGTAGGCGGCGGCGTCCTCACACCGCGGCTGCTCGGGATCGTCTGCCCACTCGTCGCGTTCGTCGTACGCTCGCCGGACGAGGACGCGTTCGGCGGCGTCGAACTCCGGACTGGCGAACGCCTCGGTCACCTTGAAGTAGCGCGTCTTCACCGCGATGTCGCGGGCGAAGCGGACGTGCGGATCCTGGTCGGGGCCAACCGGGATGACCGTCGGCTTGGGTTCGTCCAGTTGCGGATAGAGGATGTCGGCCATCTGCGTGACGACCGACTGCATGTGCGAGACCGAGGTGCTCCCGTCGAAGCCGTAGATGGACTGGAACTCCGCGAAGCGGGCGTTCGACCCCAACTCGAAAGCCAGATCCTGCAGTCGACGATTCGTCGACTGCCGGTACAGTTCGCCTTCCTCGGGGTCGAACCCGAGTGCGAGCAGCGAGAGGAGGTAGTCGCGGGCGTGTTTGTCGATCTCCTCCCACGTCATCCCGCGGGCGGAGTGGGCTTCCAAGTCCGCGATGAGGCCGTAGGTGTCCGCGCCCTGCTGTTGGTGGTAGATCAGTTCGTCGAAGACGAGTTTGTGCCCGATGTGGGGGTCGCCCGTGGGCATAAACCCCGAGAGTGCGGCGGCAGGTTCGTCGTTGGCGAGCGCTCGGGCGACCGCGCCGTAGTCGCGGTGCCCGAAGATGACGCCACGGCGCATCAAGTAGTGAGGGTTCGGAACCTCGTCGATAATCTCCTCGAACTCCTCGATACCGAACTCCTCGAAGAGGTCGCGGTAGTCCGCGACGGTCGCAGAGCCCCACGGGTCGAGCGCCACGCCCGTTCCGCCGTCGGTTCGCGCACGCTCCGTCTGTTCGTCGATGTCGGTGCCCCGGTCGGGGCTGGTGTCGTCGTCGCTCATGGGGTGAGTCGCTCGACCGTCAGGTAGTCGTTCGAGTCGTCTCCGGCGAGCGCAAAAACCATTCGCTTCCGCACGCCGCCGGCCAGTCGCACGTCCAGCGCCAGTTCCCGCGGATGGACTCGGTGGTTCGGGGGAACCACGCGCACCAGGCGCTCGGAGTGCGGGAGGTTCGACACGGTCTCGACGGCGTCGTACGTGCGGAAGTCTGCGCCGAACTTGTAGCCCGTCTTCGGCACCACGTCGCGGTCGCGGAGTTCCCGGTACACCGCGAGGCGGCGGTCGAACCGCTCGCCCTCTACCTCGCGACCGCGTTCGACGACCGTCGACTCTGCCACGTCGATGGCGCCGCGGGCCGCGAGGTCAGCGGCCTCGACCAGCGAGAGTTGCAGCGCCGCCACGTCGGCGTCGTCACGGCCGGAGACGGGTTGGCCGTAGAAGGCGGACTCGTAGAGCGCGGGCGGCGGCGACCAGCAGACGACGCGGTCGTCGAGGAGGTCCGCCTCCACGCCGGCCGGGAGGTCGTAGTCGGTCGCGCCCTCGAAGCCGCCGTCGGGCGTGCAGCCGAAGTACGACACCTCGCTCTCCTCGTCGACGACCGCGAGTGTCACGTCGCCCAGGTCGGCGAGGGTGAGGCGTTCACGCTCACCGACGACGCGCACGCGGTGGGCGACGGGGCCACCCGGCTTCTCGCCGCGTTCGAACACGAGGATGTCGGCGTCCCCGTCGCTCGCGGCGGCATCGCTTCCCGGCCATCCTTCGCGGGCAGGCGCGAGGTAGAAGCCGCGTTCGCGCAGGTCGGCGTACACGAGAAAGCGAGTGGCGAAGCCGGGTTCGGCGGCGACGGAGTCGCGCAGGAACGCGCGGAACTCCATCCCCGAGACGGCGTCGAGGTCGCCGCGATACAGGAGGTGTGCGGCCTCCACTCGCGCCAGCGTCACCTCCGGGCCGTCGGCCCGGCCGTAGCCGCGGGCGTCGTGAAACCGCTGGCGGGCGTCGCCGCGGGCGTGGACGACGTCGCCGTCGAGTGTCGCGTTCATCGGGTGTGAGTGGTCGCGGTTCGCGTATATGGGCTGTGGTCGCGTGCTTGACTGTGCCACGCCGTGACGCGGTCGGATGGCGAACGAGAACTGCGTTCCTCAGGTTCCGTCGCCGCCCGCCGTCCCGGTCTCTCGCTCGCGCTCGCAGGTCCCGTCGAGACAGCGCACGCCGGTCGCCGTCTCGAACCGCGGGAGGCCGCAGAGACACGTCACCGCGAGCGTGCCTGCGGGGACCGAGAAGGCCGTCTCGCAGTCGGGATAGCCGTCACAGCCGAGGAACGCCCGGCCGCGGTGTTCGCGCACGCAGAGGTCGCGCCCGCAGTCGGGACAGTCGAAGCGGCGGTCCAGCGTCTCGCGGACGGCGTCGGTCAGCGAGTCGCAGGCGTAGTCGATACACAGCCGAAACTGCTCGCCGCGGGCGACCTCCATCACGGGGAGACCGCAGTCCTCGCAGGTCGCGTCGTCGCGGACGGACGCGCCCGCCGGGAGGCCGTAGGCATCGCCACAGCCGAGACAGACCACGTCGCCGCCGGTTCGGACCAGCGCCGCGCCGCAGTCGGAGTCCGGGCACTCACCGACCGGCGTGCCTGCGGCGGAGATTGGAACTTCGACCGTCTCGCCAGCGCCGTGTGAACGCACCGAGAGCGTCCGGTCGCCGTCGCGGGCGGTGATCGCGAAGCCGTCGTCGTCGGCCTCGACGGTCAGCGAGTCGGCGCGGGTGAGCCACGCTACGGGCTGGTAGCCGGAGCGGTCGTGGACGAGGAGCGTGCGGTCGGGTTTCGCGAGGACGACGACGCGCCCGCGGTGGACGCGGCGGTCGTCGGTTGCCGGGATGAACTCGGTCGTACAGTCGCCCGCGAGGACGGTTGCGGTCGGCGGCATACGCCGGCTGGTGCGGGTTCGTATTTGGACCCTCGTAGCCGCAACGACCATCCCTTCGCGCTGGAATCTTCGGGTATGTCTGAATCCTCCGGCGGCGACGACGCCGAGGCGGCGGGTGGCACCGACTCCCCGTCGACGACCGACGCTGCCGACACGAGCGACACCCCCGACTCCGCGCCGGGAACCGAACAGGCGGAAGCGAGCGACGGCTCTGCCCCCGTCGTCGTCTGCTTCGACATGGACGGCGTCCTCGTCGACTCCGAGGACTACTGGCACGCGGCCGAACGCGAGGAGATTCTGCCGCGCGTCCTCGACGGTGACCACCCGGATCTGGACGAGGTGACGGGGATGTACTACGGCGAAATATACGACTACCTTGACGCCGAGTACGAGACGACAGTGAGTAAGTCCGAATTCATGAACCTGTACGACGAGACGGCCGAGACCATCTACGGGGAACAAGTCGACCTCCTCAACGGCGCTCGTGCGTTCGTCGAGGAACTCCGCCGTGAGGGCGTCCCCGTGGCGCTGGTGTCGTCGTCGCCGCGCGACTGGATCGATGTCGTCCTCGACCGCTTCGACCTCTCGTTCGACCTGATCGCGCCCGCCGAGGAGTTCGACGGCGCGGGGAAGCCCGAACCGGGCCTGTTCGAGGCCGCCATCGCAGATCTGGGCGGCGTCCCTGCTCGCGCAGTCGTGATCGAAGACTCCGCGAACGGCGTCCTCGGCGCGGCGCGGTCGGGCGCGTACACCATCGCCGTCCGCGACGCGCACAACGCAGAGACCGACCTCTCGGCGGCCGACGAAGTCGTCGACAGAACCGATCCCGAGGTGCTGTACGACGCGGTCCGTCAGTCCACGCGGACGATGCGGGAGTCCGTCTCGGGGAGCAACGGCAGTTCGGGGTAGACGACCTCCACCTCGTAGCGCATCTCGTCTTCGCCGGGCGCGCCGAACACGCCGACGGGAACGGTCGTCTCGTCGGTGAAGTACAGCGTCTTCTCGGTCATCTCGACGTCGTTGGCCGTCACGCGGATACCCGCGCGGGCAGGGCCGCCGACGTTGCGAACCGTCACCTCCAGCATCTCGTTTTCTGCGGTCGCGATGTGGTCGGGGAACGCGCCCCACTCGACAACGGCGTTCGGCAGGTCCTTCGCCTGTCGGAGCACGCGGTCGGCGACGCCCTCAGAGAGGCCCGCGCGGGTGAGTCGCTCGCTCCCGGCGTCGACGACGTCTGCCGGCGTGGTGAGGCCCCCCGCAGACAGCGACTCTGCGCGGCCGGAGCCGACGCCTTCGATGGCGGTGAGGCCGACTGCCTCGCGCTTGACGCCGTGGTCGACCCGCGCTTCGACGCGGCGAACGAGGTTGGCCGCACGCGCGCCGGCGAACGCGTCGGCGAACTCCCGGAGGGCCGCGAGGAGGCGGAGCGCGTTCTGCCGGATGATCCACGCGTCAGCGCGCAGGTCCGAGGGCGTCGACCCACGGACGGCGGCGTGGAGGATAGCGAGCACCTTCCGGTTGCCACCCTCCAGACTGGTGTCGATACCAGAGAGGACGCGGTCGACGGCGTCCGCCTCCGCGGAGCGTGCAGAGGCAGAGTCGAACTCCGCAGCGGAGGCGACGGCGTGGAGGACCGCCCCTTCGTCGATGGTGTCGCGGTCGGCGAGACCGGCGAAGCGCTGGGCCGTCTCCATCCGGAGGTAGTACTTCGAGGCGAGGCGACCGAGCGTCGTTGCCTCGATGCCCAACTGTTCGTCCGTCTCGACGAAGCCGCGGTCGACGAGCGACTCCAGCGTCTCACGCACGCGGTCGCGGACGCCCTCGAAGTCGTACGCCTCGGGTTTCGTCGCCGCGCGGACGAAGTAGAAGGTGGTCTCCAGCCAGTCCATCACGTCGTCGAGGCCGGAGATGGTGCCGAGGGCGATTTCGGCGTTGAGATGCGAGTCGATGTCCTCCGCGAGGCGGGACTCGATCTCTTTGCCCTCGCGCAGGAGGCTTCGGTACTTGTCGGCGTCCGCGCGGTCGCAGACGACCCAGCCGTAGCCGACGTCGTCGTAGCCGGGGCGACCCGCGCGGCCGAGCATCTGGAGGACGTCGAGGGGGCTGATGTCCACCTCGCCTTCCAGCGGGTCGTGGTGTTTCGTGTCGCGGATGACGACACAGCGAGCGGGGAGGTTCACCCCCCACGCGAGCGTCGAGGTGGAAAAGAGGAGTTGGATCTTCCCCTCTTTGAACCACTGCTCCACGCGGTCCTTGTCGTTCTTCGAGAGGCCGGCGTGGTGGAAGGCAACGCCGTCGACGACGGAGTGACGGAGGGTGTCGTTGTCGAGTTCCTTCGCGGCGTTGTGGAAGTCGTAGTCGCCGCGGGCGCCCATCTCGAGGTCGCGTTCGCCCACCTCGTCGCGGGCCTTCTTCGCGGCCATCACGGTGTCCTGTCGCGAGGAGACGAACACGAGCGCCTGTCCCTCCTCGCGGATGTGTGGCTCTGCTAAATCGAGCGCACGGTACAGGCGGCGGTACTTGTCGGCGAAGGAGTTGTCGCCGTGGGTGTACGTCTTCACGCCCGTCTCGAGGTCGACCGGCCGGTACTCGTCGCCGAACTCGAAGGTCGTCTCGGGCGGGGCGTCGAGCCACTCTGCCACGTCGTCGACGTTCGGCATCGTCGCCGAGAGGGCGACGACGCGCGGATCACAGATGCGGCGGAGACGCGAGACCGTGACCTCCAGCACTGCCCCGCGCTTGTCAGAGTCGAGGAGGTGGACCTCGTCGATGACGCAGCAGTCGACGTCGGTAATGAAGCCGTAGCGTGCGGACTCGTGTTTCCGGGTCGCGGAGTCGGTCTTCTCGGGCGTCATCACGAGAATGTCCGCTCGCTCCGCGCGGCGAGGGTTGAGGTCACGTTCGCCGGTGACGACGTACACTGAGTAGCCCAACTCCTCGAAGCGCTCCCACTCGGCTTCCTTCTCGTTGGTCAGGGCGCGAAGCGGCGCAATGAACAGGGCGGTGCCGCCCTCCTTTAGCGTCTCACAGATCGCCAGTTCCGCGAGCGCCGTCTTGCCCGAGGCGGTCGGTGCGGCCGCGACGACGTTCTCGTCGCGGTCGAGGATGGCTGGGAGTGCCTCCCGTTGCATCCGATTGAACTCCTCGAATCCGAACGCGTCGGCGAACTCCGGGACGGCGTCTGCGACTTTCATTTATTGGGTGCTGTGGGGGTGGGGTGGATCGGGTGTGGTAGGGTTCGGGTGGCGCGGTCCTCGCGGTCGTCGTGTCGTCCGGGACCGCGCCGGCGACTAGGAGAATGTCGGGGCGGTTTGGCGGATGAACCTTTCCCTCCACGTCGGGCCGTGAATCGTCCCGTCGCCTAGAAGCGAACGACCGGGTACCACCACCGCACGGCACGCGCCGCCCGATTAGAACTCCTCGACGTGCGGCCGGAGGTCGAGTTCGAGCGTCCACGCGCTCCGATCCTGCTGGACGAGGTGCCAGTACGACTCCGCGATGGCCCCTGGGTCGAGATACTGTTCAGGGGTGTCTGTCTCCACATCTGGGCCGAGGATTCCGCCGTCGATGACGACGTGGGCGACGTGGACGCCCTTCGGTCCGAGTTCTCGCGCCATCGACTCCGCGAGGCCGCGCGACCCGAACTTCGCCATCGAGAATCCGACTGCGCCCTCCCGCCCGCGGACGGACGTGGTCGCGCCGGTGAAGATAATCGTTCCGCCGGGGCCATCTCCGTCGCCACCCTCGTCCAGCATATCGTGGACGGCCGCCTGCGCACACAAGAAGTCTGCCCGCGGACCGACCTCGTACGCGCGGTCGAACGCGTCGAGGGAGGTGTCCATCAGCCCCGTCCACGAGGCGGCGCTCGCGTGGTTCACGAGGATGTCGACCGGGCCGAGCGTCTCCCGAATCCGCTCGAACGCCGTCGCGATGTCTGCGGGGTCGCGCAGGTCGGTCGCTATCGCCGTCGTCTCTGTCGGGAGATCAGCGGCGAGGTCGTCAAGGTACTCGTCGCTGCGTGCGAGCAGTCCCACCGAACAGCCTCCGGCGGCGAACTTCCGTGCGACCGACTCCCCGAGTCCCGGCCCGACGCCCGCGATCACTGCCGTCGTCATAGGTATCCTGTCGTGTGCGTGAGGGATAACCGTTGACGCGGCACGCTCGGCCGCGCCGGCGACCACGCGGGCACGGCTTCGGTCGCCTTGCGACCCGTGTGACGACCTCACGAGCAACCGAGTCGCTTAACAGGCGTTCCGGGGAAGTACGTGTGAAATGCCCAGTGGGGACTACGACCCGGAGACCGCCGAATCCGAGTGGCAACGGCGATGGGTCGATCAGGAGACGTACGCGTACGACGCGGAGGCTGCGACCGACCCGAACACCGTCTTCTCCATCGACTCCCCGCCGCCGACGGTATCCGGGGACCTCCACATGGGCCACCTGTACGGGTTCACGCTGCAGGACTTCGTCGCCCGCTTCGAGCGGATGAACGGCGAGATGACGTTCTTCCCGTTCGGCTACGACGACAACGGCATCGCGAGCGAGCGCCTGACCGAAGAGGAACTCGACATCCGCCACCAGGACTTCGAGCGCCGCGAGTTCCAGCGCAAGTGTCGCGAGGTCTGTGCCCAGTACGAACAGCAGTTCACCGAGAACATCCAGGGACTGGGTGTCTCCGTCGACTGGAACCATACCTACCAGACTATCGAACCGCGCGTCCAGCGAATCTCGCAACTGTCGTTCATCGACCTGTACGAACAGGGTCGCGAGTACCGCGAGAAGGCGCCCGCCATCTGGTGTCCGGAGTGTGAGACTGCCATCTCGCAGGTCGAGACCGAGGACGACGAACAGGACTCGCACTTCCACGACATCGAGTTCCCCGTCGCCGGAAGCGACGAGGCGTTCACCATCTCGACGACGCGCCCGGAACTGCTTCCCGCCTGTGTCGCCGTCTTCGTCCACCCCGACGACGACGACAATCAGCACCTCGTCGGCGAGTCCGCCGAGATTCCGCTGTTCGGGCACGAAGTCCCCATCCTCGCCGACGAGCGCGTGGATATGGAGACGGGGTCGGGTATCGTGATGTGCTGTACGTTCGGCGACCAGAACGACATCGAGTGGTACCAGGTCCACGACTTGGACCTCCGGGTCGCCATCGACGAGTCCGGTCACATGACCGAGGTCGCCGACGAGTACGAGGGCCTCCACTCTGGCGAAGCCCGTGAGGCTATCGTCGACGACCTCGACGAGGCGGGCGCCCTGCTGGACCGCCGCGCCATCGAGCACACGGTCAACGTCCACGAGCGGTGTGGCACGAGCGTCGAGTTCCTCGTCACCGAGCAGTGGTACATCGAGTTGCTCGACAAGACCGACGAGTACCTGGAGGCGGGCCGCGAGATGGAGTGGTTCCCCGACAAGATGTTCACCCGGTACGAACACTGGGTCGAGGGTCTCCAGTGGGACTGGCTCATCTCCCGCCAGCGCTCCTCGGGTATCCCGTTCCCCGTCTGGTACTGCGCCGACTGCGACGAGGAGGTCCTCGCCGAGAAGGCCGACCTGCCGGTCGACCCGCTGTCGGACGACGCGCCGGTCGACGCCTGTCCCGCCTGTGGTCACGACGAGTTTGTCCCCGAAGACGACGTCCTCGACACGTGGGCCACCTCCAGCCTCACGCCGCTCATCAACGCTGGCTGGGACTGGGACGAGGAGGCCGCCGAGTACACGATGGAGCATCCGGAACTGTACCGCTTCGATATGCGGCCGCAGGGCCACGACATCATCAGCTTCTGGCTGTTCCACACCGTCGTCAAGTGCTACGAGCACACCGACGAGGTGCCGTTCCACGAGACGCTCATCAACGGGCACGTCCTGGACGAGAACCGCGAGAAGATGTCGAAGTCGCTGGGGAACGTCGTCGAACCGGAGACGGTCCTCGAACAGTTCCCCGTCGACGCCACGCGCTACTGGGCCGCGGGGACCGCCGTCGGCGACGACTTCCCGTTCAAGGAGAAGGACCTCCGCGCGGGCGAGAAACTCCTCCAGAAACTCTGGAACGCGTCGAAACTCGTCGAGTCGCTCGTGGGTGGCGGGTCCGAGGAACGACCCGACCTCGCGCACGACGACCTCCGAGAACTCGACCGCTGGCTCCTGGCGGAACTCGACGACCTGACCGAGACGCTCACCGAACAGTTCCAGCACCGGGAGTTCTCGAAGGCCCGCGACGGCCTCCGCAGTTTCTTCTGGCACACGTTCTGTGACGACTACCTCGAGGTCGCCAAGACCCGTGTCAGAGAGGCAGACGACGACGACCCAGCCGCCCGCTACACGCTGTCGGTCGCCCACGAACGCTTCCTCAAACTGTTCGCGCCGATGCTCGCGCACGTCACCGAGGAACTGTGGCAGGATATGTACGCCGACGCGCAGGCGGGCGACGACTTCGACTCTATCCACCTGCGCGAGTGGCCCGACCCGCTCGGCGTCGAAGCGGACCACGACGCGGGCGTCGCCGCGATGTCCGTCGTCGGGGCACTCCGCCGCTACAAGAGCGAGCGCGGACTGCCGCTCAACGCCGCCGTCGACCGCGTTGAGGTGTACGGCGAGGGTGACCTCGGAGCGTTCGCCGACGACGTGCGCGGCGTGATGAACGTCGGGGAACTGACCGTCCTCGAGGAGGAACCAGAGATCGAATCGGTGATCACCGGTATCGACCTCGACTACGCGCAGGTCGGCCCGCAGTTCGGCGAGAAGGTCGGCGACATCGAGGCCGCCATCGCGCAAGGAGAGTACGAGATTGCCGACGGCGACCTCCACGTCGCCGACGAGACGCTCGGTGCCGACCTGTTCGAGGTCGAACGCGAGCGCCAGTACTCGGGCACCGGGGAACTCCTCCAACCGGAGGACGCCGTCGTCATCGTCCACGACGACAGCGAGTAACGGCGCTGAACCGAACCTGAACGCGACTCGGACCCGAACCCTCTTTTGCCGACACGTCGCACTCTGGCCGTGAACAGACGTGCGCTCTCGCTCGGTGGCTTCGTCCTCGCCGGTGCCTCACAAGCAGTCCTCGGCGTCTTCCAGTATGCGACCGGAGGCGGTCCCGCGGACCCGCTGTTCTCCGTGTTGGCCGGCGTATTGCTCGTCGGCGTGTTCGGCCGTGCGCTCGTCCGTGGTGACGACCTGAACGGCCTTGCGACCCGACCGCTGTTCGTCGCCATCGGCGTGTTCGCGGGCGTCGTCTCGGCAGCACTCACGACCGTGGTGTTGCTCTCCGCGTGAGACGCTCGACGCTCTCGCTGTCTGCGTGGATAGTCGTCGGCGCGCTACAGGTCGTCCTCGGCGGCGTCGAGTTCGCCACGGGTGCTGACTCCGCGCTTCAGACCACAGTTCGAATTCTCGTCGGGGCTGCGCTGGTCGTGTCGTTCGCGCGGGCGCTCACGAGCGACGCCGACCGGCCTGCAGTGACCGAACGACTGTCGTTTACGCTGCTCGGGATACTGCTCGCGTTCCTGTGGGCGGTAGTCCTGATCAACAACGTTCTCGCGTAAGACGGCGGAGCGGTTGGTCCTTACAAGTCTGCGCCGACCGCGTCGGCGACGGAGTCGAAGCCGTCCCGGTCAAGCAGTTCGAGGACGCCTTCGTTGATGTCGCGCGCGAGGCTCGGTCCCTCGTACACGAGACCGGTGTACAGTTGGACGAGGCTCGCGCCAGCCCGAATCTTCGCGTACGCGCCCTCGGCGTCGGAGACGCCGCCGACGCCGACGACAGGTACGTCGGTCCGTTCTGCGATGAAGCGGATCATCTCCGTCGCGCGGGACTCGATCGGTTTGCCCGAGAGGCCACCGCGCTCGGCCTGCTGGGGGCTCTTCAGCGATTCGGGGCGCTCCGTCGTCGTGTTGGTCGCGATGACGCCGTCCAGATCGAGGTCGTCGACGACGGCGAGGGCCTCCTCGATGGCCGGGGTCGGCAGGTCCGGTGAGAACTTCACGAGCAGTGGGTCCGCACCAGCGTCCGAGAGCGTTCCCAGGATACGTTCGAGCGACTCGCGGTTCTGTAGGGAGCGCAGGCCGGGCGTGTTCGGCGAGGAGACGTTGACGGCGACGTAGTCGGCGTGGTCGCCGACGCGGTCGTACGTGTACAGGTAGTCGTCTGCGGCGTCTTCCAGAGGCGTGGACTTCGACTTCCCGACGTTGACGCCGAGAGGAACGTCGGGAGCGGGTTCGGCGTCGAGACGGTCACCGACGATGTCTGCGCCGTCGTTGTTGAAGCCCATCCGGTTGACGATGGCCTCGTCCTCGCGCAGGCGGAACATCCGGGGCCGTCGGTTCCCCGGTTGACGCTCGGCAGTGACGCCGCCCACCTCGACGTGTCCGAAGCCGAGAGACGCGAGCGCGCGCGGTACTCGGGCGTTCTTGTCGAAGCCGGCGGCGACGCCGACTGGTGTCGGAAAGTCGAGTCCGAACGCTTCGGTGTGCAGACGCGAGTCGTCGACGGTGTACCGGTCACGCAGAAGCGATTCGATGGGCGTTCCCTGTACCGTACGGAGAAGCCGCTGGGTGTACTCGTGGGCGGTTTCGGCCGGCAGTGCATACAGCGCCGGCTTCGCGAGGTCGTAGGCCCTCATATCGGTGCTCACCCGGAGGTCGGTCCGGGGGCGTCTTGAACTGCGGGGATCACCCGGTGTCAGAAGTCGTGTTCGACCTCGTCGGGGTCCGCTTTCTGAATGATAATCTTGCCGTCTCGGACGCGAACGAACACCTCGTCGCCGATTTCCAATCCGGCGACGGCGAGTTCATCCTCGTGGAGGTTCACGTGGACGTTGTGGTACTCGCCGTTCTCGTCCTTTGCGCCACTCGGGCTGAGCGTCTTCTTCCGGACCATCGGCTTCAGTATCGGGAGAGTCGCCCGACGAGACACATAAGTGTTGTTTACGCCACGCCGACCGTGGAGTGCTCCTACGCTGACTGGTTCAGAAGGGAACAGCCAGCGCCGTGACAGTGAGACGTACTCCGATGTGGCCCCCGATTTCTGGTTCTCGCCGGCGCTTACCATCTGGTCACGTGAGCAAACCGTATATGAATCTTTCCGCGCTGGAGGGGTAATTTCCCCGATACGTTTATCATACAGTGTGTGTTCCCTTAACACGGAGGCGAAAAACCATGGTACGTGAGGACGGTAAGCGGAACTTCGCGCTGCGCGAGAGTGATGGATCCGAGGAGAGCGTCTTCTCAGGGAACACGCCGCGACAGGCGGCGCTGAAGGCCGCTCGTCGCCTGGAACCAGCGAGTTCCGAGGACGCGGCGGAACGAATCGAACTCCGGCTCCGGGAGAAGGGGACCGACAAGGTCCACATCTACGAGGGATGGTCCTGGCGCGAAACCGCGCCGGCCAACAAACCCGACTGGATGCCCGACGAGATCACCGAGGCGAACGTCGCCAAACAGGGCATCGAACACCTCGAGAACTGATCCCGAGAGCGCCGACGGTTCTTTGTGTACTGTTTCGACAGTCGCCGACTTCGCGTGCGTGCACGCGAGAGGATAATCGCTTGACTACGCCGGTTGGTCGTACACGGTTATTTATCACCGCGACGCGTGAAACCGCATAACGTAGTGCCGTCGAGACGACGGCCTTTTATGTTCCCCTGCCATTCGAAGAAATGCGAAGGTCGCGCCGGGATGCCCCGGCCGACACGGCACACCCTTCTGGGGTGTGTCGGAGGACGTTCCGACGCCCTTATCAGTATCAGGGCATTCGGAACGAAGTGCGAAGACACGTTGCGAGTCACGGTGGTTCAATTCCACCACGATTCGCTTCCATCGACGTGCTTCGAAGGGGTTAAGTACCCTCTCGGAGTATGTTGATATCCGCAAGAGATGAGGATTCCGCCCCTGTGGTCCGCCGCAAGACGGTATCTGATGTGAGCCTCGATAGTTCGGTGTCACCCGATTGGTGTCGCCGAACTTGGACCAAGCAATGGTGAAATCACGCTTTGCGCGTGATTTCCCGCCAACCCTCCCTTCACGGGGAGAACATTCCGGTTGATCCTGCCGGAGGTCATTGCTATTGGAGTCCGATTTAGCCATGCTAGTCGCACGGGTTCAGACCCGTGGCGAATAGCTCCGTAACACGTGGCCAATCTACCCAACGGACCAGTATAACCTCGGGAAACTGAGGCTAATCCTGGATACTACTCTCACGCTGGAACGCAGGGAGTTGGAAATGTTCCGACGCCGTTGGATGAGGCTGCGGCCGATTAGGTAGACGGTGGGGTAACGGCCCACCGTGCCGATAATCGGTACGGGTTGTGAGAGCAAGAACCCGGAGACGGAATCTGAGACAAGATTCCGGGCCCTACGGGGCGCAGCAGGCGCGAAACCTTTACACTGCACGACAGTGCGATAGGGGGACTCCAAGTGCGGAGGCATAGTGCCTTCGCTTTTGTGCACCGTAAGGTGGTACACGAATAAGAGCTGGGCAAGACCGGTGCCAGCCGCCGCGGTAATACCGGCAGCTCGAGTGATGACCGATTTTATTGGGCCTAAAGCGTCCGTAGCCGGCCGGGCAAGTTCGTCGGGAAATCTACCAGCTCAACTGGTAGGCGTCCGGCGAAAACTGCTCGGCTTGGGACAGGGAGACTCAAGAAGTACGTCCGGGGTAGGAGTGAAATCCCGTAATCCTGGACGGACTACCGATGGCGAAAGCATCTTGAGAGAACTGCTCCGACGGTCAGGGACGAAAGCTGGGGTCTCGAACCGGATTAGATACCCGGGTAGTCCCAGCTGTAAACGATGCTCGTTAGGTGCGACGCAGACTACGCGTCTGTGTTGTGCCGTAGGGAAGCCGAGAAACGAGCCGCCTGGGAAGTACGTCCGCAAGGATGAAACTTAAAGGAATTGGCGGGGGAGCACTACAACCGGAGGAGCCTGCGGTTTAATTGGACTCAACGCCGGACATCTCACCAGCCCCGACTGTTCGAATGAAGCTCAGTGTGATGAGCTTAGCAGACGATCAGAGAGGAGGTGCATGGCCGCCGTCAGCTCGTACCGTGAGGCGTCCTGTTAAGTCAGGCAACGAGCGAGACCCGCATCCTTAATTGCCAGCAAGACCCCTGAGGTCGTTGGGTACATTAGGGAGACTGCCGCCGCCAAGGCGGAGGAAGGAACGGGCAACGGTAGGTCAGTATGCCCCGAATGGGCTGGGCTACACGCGGGCTACAATGGTCAGGACAATGGGTTCCTACTCCGAAAGGAGACGGTAATCTCAGAAACCTGGTCGTAGTTCGGATTGTGGGCTGAAACTCGCCCACATGAAGCTGGATTCGGTAGTAATCGCGTGTCACAAGCGCGCGGTGAATACGTCCCTGCTCCTTGCACACACCGCCCGTCAAAGCACCCGAGTGAGGTCCGGATGAGGCCTGGGTTGCCAGGTCGAATCTGGGCTTCGCAAGGGGGCTTAAGTCGTAACAAGGTAGCCGTAGGGGAATCTGCGGCTGGATCACCTCCACAGATCGAGACCAGGGCGACGCCCTGGCTCACCTTTCAGGTCCGGTTCCCGACGCCAATCGGGCACCTTCGAACTATCGAGGCTCGCTTCACCCCCTGATGGGGGTGGGCCCATAGCTCAGTGGTAGAGTGCCTCCTTTGCAAGGAGGATGCCCTGGGTTCGAATCCCAGTGGGTCCATGTCTTCGGGGTTCATCGTGAACCGTGTGCCTTATACGGCAGACGGCGATACGATAAATCCCGACGCAAGACCGATGCACCATCCCGCGAGAGCGGGGATGGGAAGGGTTGAGCACGCTCGCGTGACACCCACGTGACGTGCGATGACGACCGTATGTACGTGCAATCCAGACGTCCACTGGACCCGTTCACCGGGTCACAGTGTACCATCAGTCAATTGGCTACTGTGCCAACTGGTGAATGGCTCGGCTCGAGAGCCGAAGACGGACGTGCCAAGCTGCGATAAGCCGTAGGGAGCCGCATGGAGGCGAAGAACTACGGATGTCCGAATGGGAATCCCTCTACAATTGCCTTGCGCAATGGGGAACGCTCCGAATTGAAACATCTCAGTAGGAGCAGGAAGAGAAATCAATCCGAGATGTCGTTACTAACGGCGAGTGAACGCGACACAGTCCAAACCGAAGCCCTCACGGGCAATGTGGTGTTAGGGCTGATACCAAGCAGTTCGAGTTCGTGAGAAGTCTCCTGGAACGGAGCACGATACAGGGCGACAGTCCCGTATCACGAACACGGCCTGCGGATCAGTTCCCAGAGTAGCGGGGGTTGGATATCCCTCGTGAATATCTCAGGCATCGACTGAGAAGACTAAACACTCCTCGAGACCGATAGCGAACAAGTAGCGTGAGCGAACGCTGAAAAGCACCCCGAGAAGGGCGGTGCAATAGGGCCTGAAATCAGTTGGCGATAGAGCGACGGGGCTTAAAAGGCCTCACTCAGAATGACCGAGACGCGAGTCTCCAGTAAGACGAGTGAGGAGCCGAAGTTCCGTCGTGCGTTTTGAAAAACGAACCAGGGAGTGCACTTTTCCGGCGAGTCTAACTCGATTATCGAGGAAGGCGCAGGGAAACCGACAAGGCCGCAGCATTGCGAGGGCCGCCGTGTTCAAGCGCGGGGAGTCGGAAGGGTGCGACCCGAAACCGAGTGATCTACTCCGAGGCAGGGTGAAGCGTGCCGAAAGGCACGTGGAGGCCCGTTAGTGTTGGTGTCCTACAATACCCTCACGTGATCTTGGAGTAGGGGTGAAAGGCCCATCGAACTCGGCAACAGCTGGTTCCGACCGAAACATGTCGAAGCATGACCTCTCCTGAGGTAGTTCGTGCGGTAGAGCCACCGATTGGGAGACCCGCCTCCGAGAGGAGTCGGCCTCCCTGTCGAACTCCGAACGTACGAACGCCGCTGACGGAGGGAGTCCGGTGTCCCGGGGTAAGCTTGGGCACCGTGAGGGGAACAACCCAGAGTTAGGTTAATGACCCAAAATGTGGATTAAGTGTAATCCTCTGAAGGTAGTCTTGAGCCCTAAACAGCCGGGAGGTGAGCTTAGAAGCAGCTACCCGCTAAGAAAAGCGTAACAGCTTACCGGCCGAGGTTCAAGGCGCCCAAAATGAACGGGACTCAAATCCACTTCTGATACCTAACCGCCCTCTTCACCGAGGGATCGTGTAGGTCGGCGTACTGTGTGGATGGAAGCTCGGGCTAGAGCTCGCGTGGACCACTCAGTAACGACAATCCTGGTCACAGTAGCAGCGATATTCGGGTGCGAACCCCGAAGGTCTGAAGGGTAAGAGTTCCTCGGCACTGCTAATCAGCCGAGGGTTAGCCGATCCTAAGTCCGGCCGTAATTCGAACCGGACGAACGGGTAACTGGTTAATATTCCAGTGCCATCACGCACTGAAAGTCGACACCTCCGGAACCGTCTAGCTGGGCACTCGCCCAGTCGAACTCGTGAATTCCGTGGAAGCCGTAACGGCACGAAGCGGAAGAAGACGAGGATAGCGCAAGTAGGCGTTACCAGGGGTCCGTGAAAAGACGAGCGTGATGTTCGTATCGAGATCCGACACAGGTACCCTGGCAGAGCAAGCCAAGACCAACGGGAGCAACCGACGTTAGGGAATTCGGCAAGTTAGTCCCGTACGTTCGCAATAAGGGATGCCTGCCCTCTACGGGGCAGGTCGCAGTGACTCGGTGGCTCCGACTGTCTAGTAACAACACAGGTGACCGCAAATCCGCAAGGACTCGTACGGTCACTGAATCCTGCCCAGTGCAGGTATCTGAACACCTCGTACAAGAGGACGAAGGACCTGTCAACGGCGGGGGTAACTATGACCCTCTTAAGGTAGCGTAGTACCTTGTCGCTTCAGTAGCGACTCGCATGAATGGATCAACGAGAGCCACACTGTCCCAACGTTGGGCCCGGTGAACTGTACGTTCCAGTGCGGAGTCTGGAGACCCCCAAGGGGAAGCGAAGACCCTATAGAGCTTTACTGCAGGCTGTCGCTGGGACGTGGCCGCTAACGTGCAGGATAGGTAGGAGTCATTACACAGGTATCCGCGCCAGCGGACCACCGAGACATCACTGAAATACTACCCGTTAGTGGCTGCGACCCTCACTCCGGGAGGAGTACACCGGTAGCCGGGCAGTTTGACTGGGGCGGTACGCGCTCGAAAAGATATCGAGCGCGCCCCAAGATTTCCTCACGCGGGACAGGAACCCGCGGAAGAGCGCAAGAGCACAAGGAAGTCTGACAGTGTCATTCCAAGCGAGTGACGCTGACGCGAAAGCGTGGTCTAGCGAACGGATCAAGGGCCTCAATGGCCCGGATTTACGACAGAAAAGCTACCTTAGGGATAACAGAGTCGTCACGCGCAAGAGCACATATCGACCGCGTGGCTTGCTACCTCGATGTCGGTTCCCTCCATCCTGCCCGTGCAGAAGCGGGCAAGGGTGAGGTTGTTCGCCTATTAAAGGAGGTCGTGAGCTGGGTTTAGACCGTCGTGAGACAGGTCGGCTGCTATCTATTGGGGGTGTTACGGTACTTGACGAGAACGTTCGTATAGTACGAGAGGAACTACGAATGGTTGCCACTGGTGTATCGGTTGTCCGAGAGGGCAGCTGCCGAGAAGCTACGCAACACGGGGTAAGAGCTGAACGCATCTAAGCTCGAAACCCACTTGGAAAAGAAGTACCACTGAGGTCACTCGTAGAAGACGAGTTCGATAGACTCGGGGTGTACGCGTCGAGGCAACGAGACGTTCAGCCCGCGAGCACTAACAGACCAAGCCACACTCATATGCACTGGGACCCGTGAACGGGTCCAGGCGTTACCTGGATTGCACGTACATTACGGTCGTATAGACCGACGTTGGCACTACATCGGATCGTTCCCGATGGTCGGCCTTCGGGCGGCCATAGCGGCGGGGGCACACCCGTACCCATCCCGAACACGGAAGTTAAGCCCGCCAGCGTTCCGGCCAGTCCTGGAGTGCGAGAGCCTCTGGAAACACCGGTTCGCCGCCCACCACTCATACTTCAAGCCCACCAGCACCGCGCTGGTGGGCTTTCTTCATTTACAGACAGCCACACTCGTGGCTCACCACTCGTGAGCGACAGCGCCCGCTTGATCGGAGACGGGGTAATCCGCTAGGCTTAAACGCTTCACACGACTCAGTTCGAACTGCGCCAAGGTGGCAGAGTCCGGCCATACGCATCTCCCTGCAGAGGAGAACCACGCCGGTTCAAATCCGGCCCTTGGCTTCTTTTGTATCGACCGCGCGACCGCGTAGCCGCGCAGTCACGTTCGCGGAAAGAAAACGGTTAAACTCCGGGCGACCCGTCATCCCGATATGCAACGACGCGCCGCGGCCATCTACGTCGCGTTCTTCCTCGTCGTGGGGGCGGCCTCGTTCTCGCTCATCGCAACAGCGAGTGCGCCACAGCTCTCCTTCGAGAACCCCGAACACGAACTGGGTCAGGGTGACTCGTTCACGCTGAACGGACAGGAGTACACCGTCTCCGGAATCTCCGCTGAGATGGAGGGTGGTGACGGTGGCGGCCACGGTGGCGGTGGCCAAGCCCACCTTGTGCGCTCGGGGACCATCGAGTTCACCAACGAGTCGGCTCGCTACACCGTTGAGTGGGCCAACGGCTCGACTGTCACCTACGAAGGTACCGACTGGGCCGTGACGACCGACAACGCTTCCAGTTCGGTCACGCTCGTTGAGAGCATCGACCGAGCGGCCATCCTCCAGAACGACACCGACGTCGAGAACGAGACGACGACCGTCGACGGGACCGAGTACGTCGTCGAGCGTGCGGGCGACAACGGAAGTCGCAACCTGATCCCCGTCGACGAGTACTTCCCCGAACCGGACACGCGCGAGTACGAAGTCGGTGACGAGGTCGACAACATCGAGAACAATACCGCGACCGTGGACTCGGTGACGCCCGAGGCGGCGACGCTCACGTACACCGCACCGCGGACGAACGAGATCTCTGTCGCCGACAAGGCGCAGGTGACCGTCGGTTCGACGCAGTACTTCGCGTACTTCCCGGACAACTCCACGATGGTGCTGTCGACGAACTTCGAGACGTACGAGCAGTACCAAGACGAGACCGCGATGCAGACCCGGATGACGAACGGACTGTGGGGCATCACCATCCTCAGTGGCGTCTCGGCAGTGTTCCTCATCGGCCTCGCGTACCTGCCGTCGCGATACTGAGACCGCTGTCCAAGCCCACACGACCGACCTTCTCTTTCACTCCAACTGTCCGTCGACTCTTGAGCGGCCGCGCTCCCGTTCCACTCGGGCCGCTGGTGCTGTGTGCCCAGCGGCCAACTCCTACGTCTCGCTGAACAGCGAAGTCGCTCCGTCGTCGTTCACCCGTCGAAGCGGTACAGCGACGTGACGTACGGCAGGCGGTTGAACATCCAGTAGGCGACTGGCAGGCCGACGACCGTCACCGCGAGGAACGCGGCGACGTTCGCCCAGATGAAACTGAGCCACCAGCCAACGAGGACGAAGTACGCGCCGCGGACGACGAGCGAGCGCTGTCCACGACCCGACTCTGGCGCCGACAGCGCCCGGGGCTCTTTCAACGTCAACACCGTGGGAACGAGGTTGACGAGTTTGATTCCGATCGGAATCCCGATGATCGTCGCGTTGAGGAACCACGCGGCGTTGACCACGATTGGCGTGGCCCACCAGCCGACGACGACGAACCACAGGGCGCGTGTCAGGAGTGACCGTTGTGTCATACCGAGTAGAACGCGCCGCGCCGGTGAAGGTCTTGTCCTGCGGGCGACGACACGACGCGGGTACGGTTGCTCACGATGTTCGCGACACGGAACACGGGCGCGACGGGATTTGAACCCGCGACCGTCGGATGGCTCCCCGCGCCGGAAGCCCGGTGCGGTTAGAAGTCCGACGCTCTGAATCCGGACTGAGCTACGCGCCCTCGGGCCTATGGTATCGTGGCGGTGGTCAAAAACGGCGCGGTCGCGGCCGCGCGAATCGCCGTCGCTCGTCTCGCAGGGTTTAATCGGGCCACTAGCGAACCACGGGTGATGCGAGTCATCGGAACGGTCGGCCTGCCCGGAAGTGGGAAAGGCGAGGCCGCCGCGGTCGCCGAAGAGGAGGGCGTCCCCGTAGTCACGATGGGGGACGTCATCCGCGCGGAGTGTCGCGACCGCGGGCTCGACCCCGCGGAACACCACGGCGCGGTCGCGAAGGCGCTGCGCGAGGAGAACGGCCCAGCCGCCATCGCCGAGCGGTCGCTCCCGCTCATCGAGGCTGCCGCCGCCGACGCCACGGGCGACGCCGTCCTCGTCGACGGCCTCCGTGCGCCCATCGAGTTGGAACGCTTCCGCGAGCGATTCGGCGACGACTTCACGCTCGTCGCCATCACCGCGCCGTTCGACGTGCGGGCGGAGCGACTCGGCGCGCGCGGCCGCGACGAGTCGGATATGGACATTGAGGCGTTGAAAGACCGCGAGGCGCGCGAACTCGACTTCGGGATGGGCGAGGTCATCGACGCAGCAGACGTCACCATCGACAACACCGACACACTCGAGGCGTTCCGCGAGCGCGTTCGCGGCGTCGTCGCCGGGACAGCGGAGGTGCGCGAATGACGACCGTCTACAGCGTCGACGCCCGCATCGAAACGCCGGTGCGCGACACCGAGGTCACCGACCGTGTGCGCGACGCCGTCGAGACGCTGTTCCCGAACGCGGAGTTCGTCTCACAACCTGGGAAACTCGTCGCCGAGACGCACACGTTGGACGCCTTCTCGGACAAACTCCACGAACAGGAGATTCTCGACACCGCTCGCCGCGAGTTCGAGCGCAACCGTACGGAAGGTGGCTTCACGTTCAGCCTGAAGAAGCAGGCGGCGTTCCAGGGCGTCATCAACTTCGCCGTTGGCGAGGCGGACGAACTCGGCGACATCGATGTGACTGTCGACGTCCGCTCGCCGTCGCCCGAGGAGTATATCGACCACCTCGCGCCGCCGACCGAAGACGGGACGCCCATCGACCCCGACCGGCGCTGAGGCGACCGGACCGCCGAGACGCGTCTCACCGACCGAGTTCGAGTCTGTCGCGGAGGTTTTCCAGTGTCGTCCGCAACTCGCGCTCGTTGTACCGGACGGCGATAGGTTCGGCGACCTTCCCGAGCACGCCGCCGGGGAGGTCGTACTCGGCGGTGTACGTCACATCCGTCGCGCTGTCGACGGCCTCGAACGTCCACGTCAGCGTCCCCGAGAGGTCGCCGTCCATCTCGAAGACAATCCGGTTGTTCTCGGCGTACTCGGGCGTCTCCATCGTCCCGGTGAGAGAGACGCCGACCATCTTGTAGGTGTAGTCGAGTCGCTTCCCGCCGTTGTCAAGCGGTTCGACGTTCGAGACGGCGGTGATGCTCGGCGTCATCTCGACGTGGTTCTCGGGGTCGTCAACGTGTGCGAACACCTCGTCGACGGGGGCGCCGACCCGGACCGTGTGGCTGACTACGACCATATCTGTGTGGAGGGCCGGGAACAGCAAAGTCGCTGTGGCGGACCCCGCGGTGGGTGTTTTGGCGGTCGGCGACGGACGGAGCGTATGGAGACGTTCATCATCGACACCGACGGCCACACCGCCGTCCACGACGTGACCGACCGCGTGCGCGCGGCAGTTCCCGCCGACGCGACCGGCACCTGCACCGTCTTCTGTGAACACACCACCGCCGGCCTCGTGGTCAACGAGGCGGAGCGGCGACTGCTCGACGACATCGAGCGGTTCGTCGAGAGTCTCGCGCCCGACGAGGGATGGGCACACGACGAACTCGACGGCAACGCGGACTCGCACCTCCGGGCGCTCCTGTTGGGCGAGAGCGTCACCGTTCCGGTCGTCGACGGCGACCTCGCACTCGGTCGCTGGCAGTCGGTCCTCCTCGTGGAGTGCGACGGCCCGCGCACGCGGACGGTCCGTGTCCTCCCGGAGTGAGTCGTTCGCGCCTGATGCTCACGCGAACACGAGGACGGCCGCGAACAGGACGACGACGCCGAGGACGTCACAGACGTTGGTGACGACCGGGATGACCACGTCGTCGGGGTCGAGCGAGAGGCGGTAGGCCGCGTAGGTGGCGACGAGGGTGACGCCGACCGCGAGCACTGCGAGTGTGACGCCAGCAGACAACGCCACCGTGAGCACGGTCCACGCCGAGAGCGTCGGTTCGTCGACGAGGCCGGCGAGTGCCCACGCGCCGAGGCCGATGACGGGAAACAGCGTCACTGCGAGGGCGACCGTGGCGATGGCGTTGCCCGCGAGTTCGTCGTCGCGCGGGTCGAACGAGAGCGTGCCCAGATGGAACGCCGTCGACAGTCGCGCGGCGAGGATCGAACCCAGGTTCCCCGCGGTGCCGATGGTGACGGGGACGAGGACGAGCAAGGACGGCGAACGGAGGAGTCGGTCCTCAAACGCCCCAAGAACGAGACCGGAGCCGAGTTCGACCACCGTGAGGACGAGCAAGACGGGTAACATCGCGCGGGTGATGGCGCGGACAGTCCAGTCGGTCGGCATCTACCCGCCACCTCCGAGAAGGCCGGCGGCCGCGAGCGCGGTCCGCGCGGCCACCAACAGAAACAGGACGCCGAACACGTCGCCGGTCGTCGTGACGATGGGACCGACGAGCGTGTCGGGGTTGCGCCCGCGGCGATACCCCGCGAACACGACGACGACGACCACGACGGTCAGCGCAGTCCCCGAGAGGAGGCCAGCGATGAGTGCGATGCCGACCAGCATCGGGAGCGGTGCGACCGGCGCACCGAGGACGGTGAGGATGACGAACGCGAGGACGGCCGCGACTGTCGACGCGAGCAGACCGTTCACGAGGGCGGCGGTGGCTGCACGCCGGAGGCGTTCGTCGCCGGCGCGCACCCGGGGTTCGACGAGGCCCTGGTGGAGGCCGGTGGAGACGCGCGCGCCGAAACTGCCGTAGACGTTCCCGCGGGTCGCGAGGAGAGCGGGGACGAGGACGAGCAACCCCTCGACGGCGCGCAGTTCTGCGCGCATCCCGCCGAGGACGACGCCCGCGAGGAGACCGCCGACGAGACTGGCCGCGAGCGCCGGCAACGCCTCGCGGTACGCCTTGCGCGCGGTCTCACGGATTCCCATCGACTCACCCGACGTGCCGGCGTGACAAAAGTCGGGTGCCCGCGGCGGGGACCGACGCGCACTTGCCCGGCGCTTCCGTGGCTCCGGTAATGACCGATTCGAAGGTGCTGTTGACGAACGACGACGGCATCGACGCCGCCGGCCTCGCGGCGCTGTACGAAGAACTGCGCGCCGTCGCGGACGTGACCGTGGTCGCGCCCGCGGACAACCAGTCCGGCGTGGGGCGTGCACGCTCGCGCGCGGTCGACGTAGACGACCACGAGTGGGGCTACGCCGTCCACGGGACGCCGGCCGACTGCGTCGCCTACGCGTTGCGTGCGATGGAGACGGAGTTCGATCTGGTCGTCTCCGGATGTAACCACGGCCCCAACTGCGGCGAGTACATAATGGGTCACTCGGGGACCGTCGGCGCGGCCGTCGAGGCGGCGTACCTCGGCGTCCCCGCACTCGCCGTCTCGGCGTACCACCGCGAGGAGTTCTTCCCGCCCGAGGGGTTCACCTTCGAGGCGCCGGCGCGTATCACCCGACTCCTCGCCGACCACGTCCTCTCCGAACCCGATGCCGACGACGACGACGCATCCCGGCCGCGTGCGGAGTTGGCGGAGGCCGACTACCTCTCGGTGAACGCGCCGATGAGTGCGACCAGCGGCGACCTCCGCTTGACGGAACCGGTCGAAGACTACGGCGTCGAGGTGCGCGAGGCGACCGACGAGGAGCGCGAGCGACACGACGGCGACTGGCGCCTCGAATCCGACTTCTGGGCCCGCTTCGAGTACGCTGGGCGCAACCCGACGCTCGCGGACATCGGCGGATCGTACCCCGCGTGGTCCGACCGCGCGGCCGTCGTCGCCGGCGACGTGAGCGTCTCACCGCTCCGTATCCCGCAGACGCCGGTCCACTCGGAGGGTATCGACGACCTCGTCGCGGCGGTCAACCGCGCGTGGACGGCCGAGTGCACGGAAGGGGCCGCCGCGGACGACGACTGAGTCGTTCCGAGTTACCCCGCTGACCCATCGACGACGGCGACGACGCCGGTACCGACGACGGCGGCGACCATCGCCGCCGCCAGCAGGCCGAACGCCGCGCCGAACCCCGTCGCGTCTGCGACCCACCCGACGACCGCCGGGGCAAGCGCGCCCGCGCCCATCAGCAGTGTCCGGACGACACCGAGGCCGCCGCCCGCAGACGACTCCGGGATGACCGCCGAGAGGTACGCCCCGCGGACCGGTCGGAAGCCGTGACAGCCGAGGCCGAAGGCGACGACGGCCGCACCGACCGCGAGGACGCCCGAGAACGTCAAGAGCGCGGCGAGACCGGCGGCTCCCAGCGCGAGCGTCGCCGCAATGACCGGGAGTTGTCCGACGCGGTCGGAGAGGTCGCCCGTCACCAACTGAACCAGCGAGACGACGAACAGACCGCTGTACAGCAGGGAGGCGGTCGTCTCGGGCAGACCGGCGGCGTCGGTGAGATACAGCGGGAGGAACGCCACTGCACCGTTGTACGCGAACGAGAAGCAGATGGTGACGACGACGAACGCGGTGAACGCCGGGCGACGAAACAGCGCGAGGTACTGGCGGACGCCGCCCGACCCCTCAGTGCTCGCGTCGTCGTCGGCCGCCCCCTCCGCACGCGGAACGCGTCGGAGGAACACGGCGGCGAGACCGCCGGCGGTGACGGCCCCAACGAGAAACAGCGTGTGCCAGTCGACGCCTGCCACTTGGACGCCCGCGACCGTCACACCCGTGACCGCGACGACAGCGGCGGGGGCGGCGACGCCGCCGAACGCGCCGAACGTGTCGAGGACGCCCAGCGCCCGCCCAGTTCGTGCGGGGTACAGTCGCGAGAGGAGGCGGACGGCGACGGTCTTGTGTGCGCCCGTCCCCACCCCGACGAGCAGCATCCCGCCGCCGATGACGGCGAGGGCGAACGCGTCGGGGACCGGGACCGCGAGGACGAGCGCTCCCGTGCCGGCGACGCCGACGCCGGCGACGATGACTTGGCGCGCGCCGACGCGGTCGGCGAGTGCGCCGCTGGGGAACTGCATCAGCGCGTAGACGGTCATCATCGCGGTGAACGCGAGACCGAGTGCGGCGTTGGAGACGCCGAACGTCTCGCGGAAGGTGGGGAACAGCGGCGGAAATGCGTAGCGGAGGAACTTCGCGAGGAACCAGATGAGCGCCGTCAGCGCCAGCACGTCGTAGTCGGCGAGCGTGCGCAGGCGTGACCCGTCGGTCCCCATTCGGTTCGGGGGAGGTCGTTCGGCGTGAAAAGCCGCGCGGAAGCGGCCGTTCGCGCGAGCGACGCGCTCGCGTGCCTACGGAGCGCCGACGAGGACGAACGTGCTTTCGGCGTCGCCGTTGTGGATCTGCCGCGTCGCGCCCGGGTCGATCCGGATCGCGTCGCCGCCGGTCATCTCCACGTCTTCTCCGTCGACGGTGACGGTCGCCTCGCCCTCGACGAGGACGTACACCTCCTCGTGGTCACCCTCGGCGTGGTCGTGTTCCTTCCCGGTCCACCCCGGCTCACAGTCGACGACGGTGACGCCGACGTGCTCGCACCCGAGGGCGTCGCGGAGGAAGTGCATCCCGCCGCCGACGGCGTCGACGTCGCGGTAGTTGACAGTTGCGTAGCTCACACCAACTGTGTCAATGTATGTGAACTAATAGGTGCCGTCGGTCACACGGCGACCGACGCTGACGGTGCGACGGTGCGCCCGGTGACGCGCTATCCGAACGGCCCCATCCCGCCGAGGCCGCCACCGCCGCCGCCACCGCCCTGCTGTTGGAGTTTCTTCATCATCCGCTGCATGTCGCCGTCGCCCATATTGCCGAACTGGTCCATCGTCCGCTTCATCATCCGGTGTTGTTCGAGCAACTCCTCGATGCGGTCTTCGGGGACGCCCGACCCGCGGGAGATGCGCTGGAGGCGGTCGCTCTTGATGACCTTGGGGTTCTCCAGTTCCTCCTCGGTCATCGAGTCCATCGCGATCTCGAACGAGCGCATCCGCTCTTGCGTCACGTCCATCGCGTCGTCCGGGAGTTGGTCCATCAGGCCGCCGCCGAGGCCGGGGATCATGTCGAGGACCTGGTCAAGTGGACCCATCTTGTCCATCGCCTTCATCTGGTTTCGCATGTCCTTCAGGGTGAACTCCCCTTTCATCATGTCCTCGGGGTCCCAGTCTTCGTCCTCTTCGGTCTCGGCCATCGCACGCTCGACCCGTTCGGACAACTGCTTCAGGTCGCCCATCCCGAGCAGTCGGGAGATGAAGCCGTTCGGCTCGAAGCGCTCGATGTCTTGGACCGTCTCGCCAGCGCCGAGGAACGCGATGGACGAGCCAGTCTCGTTGACCGCGGTCAGCGCACCGCCACCCTTCGCGGTCCCGTCGAGTTTTGTGATGACGACGCCGTCGATGCCGATGGACTTCTCGAACTGGCGGGCCTGCTCTTTCGCGCCCTGCCCGATGGCGGCGTCGAGGACGAGCAGCGAGCGGTCCGGTTCGACCACGTCGTCGATCTGTTCAATCTCGTCGATCAGGTCGTCTTCGAGGGCGTGGCGACCCGCGGTGTCGACGATGCGAACGTCGGCGTCTGCGGTCGCTTCCAGCCCCTCACGAGCGATCTGGACGGGGTCGTCGCAGTCGGGGTCGCCGTAGAACTCCACCTCGGCGTTCGCGGACATCTGTTTGGCCTGGTCGTACGCGCCGGGGCGGAAGGTGTCCGTCTGGATGACCGCCGGGCGCAGGCCTTTCTTCGAGAACCACCACGCCATCTTCGCGGCGGTGGTCGTCTTCCCCGACCCCTGGAGGCCGGCGAGCATAATCGTCTGCTCTTCGAGGGGAATCTCGGTCGACTCGCCGATGAGTGCAACCATCTCCTCGTAGACGATCTTGAGGACGTGGTCGCGGGCAGTCGTACCGCCGGGCGGGTCCTCGTTGAGCGCCCGGTGTTTGATGCTGTCCGAGAGGTCCATCACGAGGTCGACGTCCACGTCGGCCGACAGCAGCGAGCGCTGGATCTGCTTGACGACCTCCTGCACGTCCTCCTCGTCGATGCGGGACTTCCCGCGGAGCGTGTCCATCGTGCCCCGGAGAGAACTCCCAAGATCGTCGAGTACCATTGGTCTTGCCTGCCCGTAGCAGTCCGAGCGGTAAAGGCTTCCCTGTCGCTCGACGCGACGGCCCCGGTGGGGATTTGGCGCAGTTCCGGCGCGATGCCGACGTGACGCCGCCCGGCACCGAAACGCCTTCACCGGCCGCCGCGAACGCCGACGCGTGTTCGGTCTCGACGCCCCCACGCTCGCCGCGTTCGTCGTCGCCGCGGGAGCGCTCGTGCTCGTCCCCGGTCAGGACACGCTCGTCGTCCTGACGCGGGGGTTCGCCTCCTCACGGGCAGGCGTCGGTGCGGCACTCGGCGTCGCCACGGGCGTCCTCGTCCACGCGACGGCGGCAGCGCTCGGCCTCGCGGCCCTCTATCGGGCGGTGCCGACCGCGGCGACCGTCGTGACGCTCGGGGGCGCGGCGTATCTCTGTTGGCTCGCGGTCGACACCGTCCGAAGCGACGCGTTCGACGCGACCGATCCGGACGCCACGACCACAGACACGGCCCGGACCGACGGCGGCACCGGCGGCGCGGTCGAAGGCTACCGGCGCGGTCTGCTCACGAACGTCGCGAACCCGAAGGTGGCGCTGTTCTTTCTCGCGTTCCTCCCCGGTTTCGCGGGCGAGGGCGAGACGATGACGATGCTCCTGTTGGGGCTGGTGTACGCGCTCCTCGCGGCGGTGTACCTCTCTGTCGTCGGGTCGCTCGCAGGTCGGATCGGAGCGATGGTGGCCGGACGAGCGGCCTGTGTCGTCCGGTTCGGCTCCGCCGCGGTGTTGCTCGCGCTGGCGGCGGCGCTCGTTCTGCGAGCGATCTGACCCGAATCCCAGCAACTCCCAGGCGAAGGCGGGCTACGCGTCTCCGTCTGTCGTTTCTGCACGCTCGCGGAGGCGGTCGATCCGGTCGCCGAGCGGCACTGACGCCGAAATCGGGTTCGGAATCCGGCGACGCGACGGCTCCAACGAGTGGAACGCCGCCCACCGTGCGAGCGCGTCTGCGACTGCGGCGGGGCCGACCCGTTCGGCAGCGACGTCGTCGGCGATGCGAGTCCCGCGACGAGCGAGCCAGAGACCGACGAGGAGCGCAACTGGCGCGAGAGCGACGAACGTCCAGTTCACTGTCTCGCCCGAGAGGCCGAACGCTAGCGGGACGGCGGCGGCGACGACGCCGGACATCCGGCGCAACATCGACCGCGAGTGGACGCGTCCGGCCTGAATCGCCAGCAACGCGACTGCGGTGTCGTCTTCGAAGGCGTCGAGGAACGTGCTCGTCACGAACAGGTATCGGCGCGGCCCGAGGCCGCGGACGTGGGCGCTCGCGTTCGCCTCCTCGTCGGTGTCGATGACGCGGACACCTCGGACGCCATCGTCCCCGACGCCGTCGCCGAGGCCGGCGTGGTCGCGAAGGTGGTCGATCCGGTCGCCGACTGCGCCGCGTGGGCGTTCGGTCGTCCGCACGGCGGTGATGACCCACGGCGACGCCCCGGCGAGGATGACGACGAACAGGGGGAGTCCGACCCCGACCACGAGCCCTGGCGATCCGCGGTCGATAGCGACTCGGAAGACCGTAAACACAACCGCGAAGACGGCGCTGATGCCGAGGAGGTACCGCGTCATCGACGCGGCAGCGCCGCGCCGAGTCAGGTCGATGTCGCGCGCGTCGGCGACGCCGCCGACGGTCGGCAAGTAGGCGACGAGGACGACACCGCTCGCGGCGAGGGCGGTGAGAAACTCGGCGGTCGCCATCTCGACGACCGAGAGCGCGCCGGTGACGGCGAGGAACGGGTCAGTGACCGCGAGTCCGAAATCTCCGACTGCGAGGGCGCCGTAGGCGAACAACCCCAACGGGAAGAGGAGCGCCTGATACAGGAGTCGATACGCCCGAACGGGATTCGACAGGCGACGAGCGACGGCGCTCCCGACGCCGCCGCCGACGAGGCCGACCGTACACAGAAGCGTCCACACGACGAGCGCGAACCCGAGCCGCGGCGACCCGGCCGACTGGAGGGGGACCATACACCCGGATGCCTGTCCGCGTGTCAAAGCGCTGTCGCTCCAGGTCGTCCGGGCCGGGCGTCCCGGCGTCCGCGAGGGAAAGACAGTAGGCCGCCGCCCGCAACCTCCGGCTATGCGCATCGCCGTCCCCAACAAGGGCCGTCTCCACGACCCGACCATCGAGGTGCTCGAACGCGCGGGCCTCCACATCGAGAACACCGCCGACCGCCAACTGTACGCCGACACGGTCGACCCCGACGTGACCGTCCTGTTCGCGCGTGCCGCCGACATCCCCGAGTACGTCGCCGACGGCGCCGCCGACATCGGCATCACCGGCCTCGACCAGGCACGCGAGTCGGGCCACGACCTCGTCGACCTCCTCGACTTGGGCTTCGGTCGCTGTCGCCTCGTCCTCGCGGCCCCCGAAGACGGTGACATCACCGATCCCGAGGACGTGGCCGGGCGCACCGTCGCCACCGAATTCCCACGGATCACTCGCGACTACTTCGAGGAGAAGGGCATCGACGCCGAGGTGGTCGAGGTGACGGGCGCGACCGAACTCACACCGCACGTCGATATGGCCGACGCCATCGTCGACATCACCTCGACGGGGACGACGCTGCAGGTGAACCGCCTCGCAATCGTCGACGAGGTGCTCGCGTCCTCGGTGCGCCTGTTCGCCCGGCCGGACGTGGCTGATGATGCGAAGGTGCAACAGATCGTCACCGCCTTCGAGTCGGTCATCGCCGCCGAGGGCAAGCGCTATCTGATGATGAACGCGCCGCGCGAGCGACTTCCGGACGTGAAGGAGGTGCTGCCGGGGATGGGCGGCCCGACCGTGATGGACGTCGCCGACGGCGAGACGGACCACGTCGCCGTCCACGCGGTCGTCGACGAACGGCAGGTGTTCGAGACCATCTCCGAGTTGAAACGCGTCGGCGCGAGCGACATCCTCGTCACCGAAATCGAGCGTCTCGTGGAGTAACGGGGCGAACGCGGTGGCGACGCTTCTCGGTTGGTTCGGTCAAACGCAAAATTCGCATCGACGACCGTTTCTGGCCGGGATGTCGCCGTCCGTCAGGTCTGCCGTCTCGCCTACTCGCCGTACGCCCGTTCCCACGCGTGGGTGTCGGTGTAGTTCTCGAACCGGGTCATCTTCCCGTCTTCGAACTCGCACACGTGCGCGAACTTCGCGGAGAGTGAGTTCCCCGTCTCCGCCACCACGCCCTCGTTAGATCCGAGCACGACGACGGTGTCGCCGTCTTCGATGAACCGCTCGGTCTTCGCCTCGAACGTCTCCATTCCCTCCATCACCGGCGCGAAGACGTTCGCGAGGATCGCGTCGGGGCCGCGGTGGGTGCCCGCGAACCGTGACCCGTCGTGTTCGATCCACTCGGCGTCGTCCGCCATATTGCTCATCACTGTCTCCAGATCGCCGCTGTTGAACGCGTCGTACATCGCCCGTGCAGTCTCGATGTTCTCTTTCGTCGCTGCGCTCGCCATCGTGTTACACCAACAGTGCGATACGTTCGCTGAGGCGAAATACGTGGTTGCAGGATACTATCGGCTGGGCGACGACAGAATGGCTCGCAAGCAAATCACTCCTCGCGCCAGCGCAGGTCCGGCACGAGGAGACGCGGGTCGACGCCGCCGTCACCGCGATAGCGTGCCCACGCGACCGTCGCGGCGGTGCCGACGACGACCGCGCCGAATCCGAGGAGGCCTGCCTCGGGACCGAACGACCCGCCGGTGAGGAGGGTAGGCCCGGTCGGGTCGAGGTCGACGAGCGCCACGTCGATACCGAGGCCGCTGACGGAGAAGCCGTACAGCGCTCCCTGTGCGGCGTTCCACGAGATGTGGACGCCGACCGGGAACGACAGCCGCCCGGTGAGGACGAAGCCGACGCCGAGAAACAGGCCGGCGGCGGTGATACCGAGCGTCGACGCAAGCGACGCGCCGGGGTTGCCCGCGTGGAGGACGCCGAACACGCCCGCCGACGCGAGCAACGCCCCCCCGACGGCGACCCGGTCGCCGGCGAAGCGGAGACCTTCGGCGACGTTGACTAAGAGGAGGCCGCGTGCGAACAGTTCCTCGTACACGCCGACGGCGACGAACACGACGAGAATCGAGACGGCTCCGGCGGCCGTGCCGACGAGTGTGTCGGCGACGCGGAACCACCCGGCAGCGAGGCCGACCCCGGCGACGAGCGTCTGGAGTGCGACGCCGAGGGCGAGGCCGGCGACCAGGTCCGCGAGCCATCCGCGTTCGCGGCGCAACCCCAAATCGGCGATCCGTCGCCGGTCGACGACGTGTGCGACCACGAGCGTCGCACCCGCGACTGCGACCATCGGCAGGACGGTTCCCCACGGCGACGACAGCCCTGCGCCGACGGCGACGAGCGTTCCGGCGACGAGTGAGAAGACGATAGCGAGTAGTCCGACCAACAGGCGAATTGGCGTACGTGGTCGGCGTTCGGCGGCGTTCCACACGGCCGAGCGGAGGCGGTCGAACAGGCGGTCGTAGAGGCGGCCCCGCTGACTCATCCTGGTGCGGTCTGATACACTGCCAACAGGGTGTTGATACCGAGCGCCGCGAGTATCGTCAGCGTGTAGTGGATCGCGGTGATCATTGCGGTGCCGCGCCTGTTGAGGCCGTACGCGAGATACACCATCACGAAGTCGACGACGAGGGCGATGGCGATGACGGCGGCCGTCGGCAACACTGCCGCGGTCAGGCCGACGAGCGCCATCGCGACGCCCGGCGGCACCGCCTGTCGGAGTTCCGCCTCGTTACCGAGGACGTAGTAGGCGGCGGTGTTCGCGAGCAACGTTGACAGGAGTGCGATGAGGAGGAAGCCACCGAGGATAGTGACCGCAGACAACTGAAGCAACACGTTACCCGAGCAGACCCAGTTCCGAGAGGCGGTCGGAGATGACCTCGACGGCCGCTTTCGCGTCCGACGGCTGTTTGCCTCCGGTGATCACGAGCTTTCCCGACCCGAACAGGAGGGCGACGACGCTCGGTTCGTCCAGACGGTAGACGAGGCCGGGGAACTGTTCGGGTTCGTACTCGATGTTCTCCAAGCCGAGGCCGATGGCGATGGCGTTGAGATTGAGGCTCTTCCCCAAATCCGCCGAGGTGACGATGTTCTGGACGGTTATCTCGGGGTCGTCCTCGATGGGAATCTCCAACTCACGGAGTTTGTCGAAGACGATGTGCAGTGCCTCGTGGACCGCGTCGGTGCTCTTTGCCCCCGTACAGACGATCTTTCCCGAGCGGAAGATGAGCGCCGCGCTCTTGGGGTCGGTCGTCCGGTAGACGAGACCGGGGAACTGTTCGGGGTCGTAGTCGGCACCCTCCAAGTCCATAGCGACCGTCTGGAGGTCCAACTCCAGGCCGATCCCCGTCGACGCGACGACGTTCTCGATGTTGATCGACTCGGTGGGGTCAGCCATTCGTACGTGGAAAAACGGTTTAAACGCTTAAAGTAGTACCGCCACGCCCGATGCCAGTTCCACGCGCGGTCGGATCCGGACGTTCAAGCGGGCCGGCCCCAATCTCCGTGCGTGTACGGCTTGGAGTTCGCCGGTGAAGAAGACGCGTTCGCCGCACGCGAGGCGAGCGCCGCCGCCGCAGGGATCGAGGCAGTCGGCCCCGGAATCGCCGTCGCCGACGCCGTCGACCCCGACCGGGTGCGCGGCCTCGCGTACACTCACGCGGCGGTGGACCTGTTGGGTCGGGGCGACGCCGACCCCGCCAGCGCCCGCGCGGTCGTCGAAGCCGCGAGCATCGAGCGCACCGGCACGGTCGCCGTCCGCGCCCGCGTCGTCCGCGACTCCGCCGACGTCTCCACCGCGACGGTCGAACGCGAGTGTGGCGCGGCGCTGGTCGACCGCGGCTTCGACGTGGACCTCGACGACCCCGACCACACGCTCCGGGTCGTCTTCGGCGGCGACACCTGTCTCGTTGGCTGGGTCGTCGCCAAGTCCGTCCGCGACTTCTCGACGCGCCGCCCCACTGACCGCCCCTTCTTCCAACCGGGGAGTATGGCCCCGATGGACGCCCGCGCGTACGCCAACGTCGCCGGCGCGGGGCCGGACGCGACGATACTCGACCCGATGTGCGGGACGGGCGGCGTCCTCATCGAGGCGGGTCTCGTCGGCAGCGACGTCGTCGGCAACGACGCGCAAGCGAAGATGGCCCGCGGCGCACGCGAGAACCTCGCGCACTACCTCGGTGACGACGTCGACCACGGCGTGATCCGTGGCGACGCGACCGCCCTCGCCCTCCGCGACGACGCCGTCGACGGCGTCGTCTTCGACGCGCCGTACGGCCGGCAGTCGAAGATCGCACGTCACAGTCTGGACGACCTCGTGTCGGCGGCGCTGTCGGAGGCCGCCCGCGTCGCCCCGCGCGGCGTCCTCGTCGCCGACCGCTCGTGGCGGACCGAGGCGCTCGACGCCGGGTGGCGCGTCACCGACACCTTCGAGCGCCGCGTCCACCGCAGTCTCGTCCGCCACGTTCACGTCCTCGAACGGGAGTGACCGAGCGACGGACTACAGCAGGCACGTGACCGCCGCGCCGCCGCCGACCAGCGCGAACGCTGCGCCGACCAACCGGGTGAGCGCAACGTTCCAGTCGGCGGGTTCGACCGGGCCGCTCGGATTGCGGCCGATGGCGTCGACGATTTCGAACGCCTTCGTCAGTGTGTACGGCCGCGCCGTCGCGAGCAGTCCGAGCGGAAAGCAGACGACGGCGAGAAACAGGTAGTTTGGAGGGCACATAGCCGGCAGGTCACGAGTCAGATCGATAAACGGATCGCTCGTCGACGGATGCGTCGAACGCCGAGAAGTCGTGACCGGCGGGCGATTACTCGTCGTCGCCGAGCAGCGAGTCGACCAGTTCTTCGGGGTCGAACAGTTGGATGTCGTCGTATCCCTGCCCGACGCCGAGGAAGAGGATAGGCTTGCCCGTCACGTACGCGATGGAGATGGCCGCGCCGCCTGAGGAGTCGGCGTCGGCCTTCGTGAGGATGGAGCCGTCGATGGCCGCGGCGTCGTTGAACTCCTGTGCCCGGCGGACGGCGTCCTGTCCGGCGACGGCCTCGTCGACGAACAGCGTGAGGTCGGGGTCGACGACGCGGTCGATCTTCTCCAACTGCGCCATCAGGTCGTTGCTGGTGTGCAGGCGACCGGCCGTGTCGCCGAGGACGACGTCGATGTCGTTGGCCTCGGCGTACTCGACGCCGTCGTAGATGACGGCGGCAGGGTCGCCACCCTGTTCGTGGGCGATGAGTTTCCGGTCGAGCGCCTCCGCGTGCTCGCGGATCTGCTCGTTCGCGCCGGCGCGGTAGGTGTCGCCGTTCGCGAGGACGGTGGAGTAGCCGCGTTCTTCGAGCCACCGCGAGAGTTTCGCGATGCTGGTGGTCTTGCCGACACCGTTGACACCGGTGAACACGACGGTCACGGGCTTGTCCGCCTCCGCGATGCGCTGTTCGAAGTCGAACTGCCCGACGCTGATGACTTCGACCAGTGCGTCGTGCAACGCGTCGGTGACGAGTTGGTTCGTCGTCTCCACCTGCGCGCGCGTCTCGCCGACCATCTTCTCGCGGACGGCGTCGAGGATGCGGTCGGCGACGCTCATCTCCACGTCACTGGAGAGCAACGCGAGTTCGAGGTCCTGAAGGGGTTGTTCGAGGTCTTCCTCCTCGATGATGACCTTCCCGGTGGCGAACGCCGCCGCTCGCTTGAACCGTCCCGGGCCTGACGAGGAGCCGTCGTCGTCGGTCAGATCCGGTGTCGGGTCTGCCTCCGTCTCGTCGACATCAGTGTCGACGTCGGCAGCGGCGTCCTCGGGGTCGGCCGTCGCGGCCTCGGCGGCCGGTTCTGCTTCGGGTTCTGCGGACGCATCGGCTTCAGCGTCGGCTTCGGCTTCTGCCTCGGCCTCAGCTTCCTCGGCTTTCTCCTCGACTTCCTCGGCGGCGTCCTTCCGGAACGAGGAGAGCTTGTCCTTCAGGCCGTCGAACATTCCTTACTCGTCCCCGTCGTCGGCCTCGTCGGCCATCTGCTGCATCTGCTGCATCTGCTGCTGCTGCATCTGCTGTTGCATCTGCTGGGCCTGCGCTTCGAGCTGCTCGCGCTCTGCTTCCAGGTCCTGCTTCTCCTCGTTGACCTGTTCGACCTGCTCGTCGAGCGCCTCCTTGCGGCGTTCGAGCGTCTCGACGGCGTCGTCTTCCTCCTGCTCTGCGGCGTAGTCGGCACCGAGGCTCACGATGATCTCGTCCATATCGAGAATCTCCGCGCGGACGTGCGCGCCGCCACCCAGCGGCACCTGCACCGTCGAGCCGTCGTCGAGGTGGCCGATGGCCTCGATGGCCTCGTCGATATCACGCTGCTCCTGTCGGAGGTCGTCGACGTCGCCTTCGAGTTCTTCGATCTCGCCCTCGATGGCCTGAATCTCCTGAGAGATCTGCTGGAGCTGCTGCTGACCCTGACCGCCGCCACCGAGACTCATTCTGCCACCACCTCGCTGATCTCGATCTGGGTGCGGTTCAGGTTGTGCTCGGCACCGAACTTCGAGAAGATGTGTTCGCGCGCGACGTTTTCGTTCACGGCGTCGATCGACCGCGTGAACGTCTGCATCCCGTCACGGGTCTTGAACTGGCCGCTAACAGTGAACTGGCTCATGTGGGCGAAAAAGCGCCCGCGAGCGGGAAGTACCTTCCGACTCGGGTATCCCACGGGCGCTGTCGGCTCACTCTGTACGGGGACGCTTCTTTCGTCCCCTCACTCCGTTCGGCGACGCGCTTTCCGTGGGCGGAACGGCACGAAGACCGTTCCGCCGGCCTGTCGAGACCTCGCTTCGCTCGGTCTCGCGCTACTCAATGAAGCCGAGCGTATCGTCGATCCGACCGAGTTCCGGCCCGGTCGTCTCCTCGCCGACGGCGTAGCCCTCGTCGTTAGCAAGCAGTCCCGACCCGACCAGCGGCGCGCCGTAGTTGACGGTGCCGAGGTCGGCGTACACGTTCAGGTGTTCTTCCAGCGCTTCCAGTTCCGGTTCCTCGCTGTGCGGGTGACAGAGGACGCCGGTGTTGTTGGCGACGGCGGCGGTGCCGACGGTGTTGACGCCGCCGAGCGTTCCGCGTTTCACCGGCACGTCGAGCGTCTCTGCGACGGTGTCGACGGCGTCGTCCGCGAGGTCCGGGTGGACGTACGCGCCGTAGTCGTTCGCGAGTACGACGTTGCCGGCGGCGTTCAGTTTCCCTGGCAGGCGGGCAACTGGGTCGCCCGTGGCCTCGGCGAGGGCGTCGAGTTCACGGTCGGTCGCCTGTCCGGAGACAAGCGTACCGTTCTCGTTGCCCGCGGTGAGTGCGCCGACGGTTCCGGAGCCACCAACGGTCGTCCGGAGCACCTCGACGCCGAACTCGTCGGTGAGTTTGTCGGCCAGGTCGTCGTCGACGTCGGGGCGCACGATGAGGCAGTCGCTGGCCGCGTGCGCGTAGACTCCGACGTACGACGATCCGGCGAACGAGACGCGAAGCACGCCGTATCAGGCCGGCTCCGCTTCGACGACGACCTCGCCGTCCTCGTCGAATCGGGCCGCACGGAGGCGGACCTTCGCCGGCGGCTTCGAGCGACCGCGTTCCCAGACGGTCTCGTTGACCGCGGGGTCGAGACGGACGTCGCCCTCGTCGACCGAGAAGTGCTTCGCGAGGTGGGCACGGATGAGCGACATCGCCCTGTCGCCGCGCTCTTGGCTCGGGGCCTGCTTCGCTTCGCGCAGCGGAACCGTGACGACGCGCTCCTCGAAGTCGTTCGCGCTCATTTACTCGTCGGTGTCCGAGCGCCGCCAGTTGCGTCGCTTCGGGTTGCGGGTCACTTCCATGTCGGTCTTCATCATCACCCACGCCGGAACGCGGCTGTTCTGCCGCTCCAGCTTGGCGAGGCGCTTCTTCTTCGCCTTGGACTTCTTGGTCATGGTATCTGGCCGATTTGCTGCGAGAACTGAAAACCCTGTCCATCCGGCCGCCACGCACGACGCGTGCGCGACAGGACTCCCACCGCAGTGCTGCGCGTCGGTCGACTCCTGTGCCACCGTGTTTTTACAACCCGGCCAGCGACCCCAGCCCCGCCCCCAGCGCCGCTGCGAGCGCGCCCCCGAGGACGACTCGGACAGCCGCCTCGGTCACGTCGCGACCGACGAGTCGCACGCGGAGGCCGGCGACGACGCCGAGTTCGACGGCGACGACGCTGACCGCGAGCACGTAGCCGACCGTCCCGCCCACGAGCATTGACAGCGACGGGAGCGCGCCCGCGAGGAACGCGCCGCCGCCGCCGAACGCCGCGCGTCTGATCTGTTCGCTCCCCACCGAAAGCGCGCCCTCGTCGTCGCGAGCGGCCGCAAGCGCCGCGTGGACCGCGATGCCGACGGCGGCCGCGAGGCCGACCAACCCGGCAGTCCACCCGTCGACGGCGACCGCCGCGGCGAACAGGGGCGCGGGGACGACGACCGCCCCGGCGGTGAGACCCGCGAGTGCAGGCTCGCTCACCCGGTAGCGCAACGTCGTCCGCGTCTGTCCGCGTGGCCGCATTCGCTCGTCGTACTCCGGGATACGGAATAAAACCGCCGCTGGCGGCGGGTCGCGGCTGACGGCGACTCACCGGCACTGCCCCACGTCGAGGACGAAACGGGCTTGTCGCTTCCGGCCTGTGTTTCGGGTATGGAGTCGTTCGGCGTCGCCGTCGTCGATGGCCTGCTCCCGGCGCTCGTGGACTCGCTCCCACTCGTCGTCGACGCTCTCGGCCGCGTCGCCCGCATCGCCGTCTACATCGCGCTCGGCGTGTTCCTCGCCAACGTCGCCGTCGAGTTCGGCCTCGTCGAGCGTATCGCGGGCTTCTCGCGGTACCTCACCGGCCCGGCGAACCTCCCGGGCGAAGTCGGCACGGCCATCGTCACCACGGCGGCGTCGACCACTGCCGGCTACGGAATGCTCGCGGACTTCCGCGAGTCCGGCCGCCTCTCCGACCGGGGGACGCTCATCGCCGTCACCATCAACACGTTCTTCGGATTCGTCCAGCACCTGTTCACGTTCTACATTCCCGTGATCATCCCCATCCTCGGGCGGGAGACGGGCGTGCTGTACGTCGGCACGCGCGGGGCCATCGCGCTCGCCATCACCCTCACGGGTGTCCTCGGCGGAGCGCTCCTCCTGCGCGGGGACTCGTGGGCGGCGAGCGACGCCGCCGACGGGCGGACCGAGGACGCGACGACCGACGGCGGCGCGACCAGCGATGCCGCGGCAGACGACGCGAGCGACGACCCCGACCCAACTCTCCGCGACCGCCTCGAGGCGGCGGCCGCGTCAACGTGGTCGAAACTGAAGCGCATCGTCCCGCGTCTCGCACTCGTCTACACCCTCGTCACGGTCCTCGTCGCCCGCGCCGACCTCCGGGCGCTCTCAGAGGTGGCGGGACCGCTGGCGGACGTGGCCGGCCTCCCGGCCGCCGTCGTCCCCGCCATCGTCGTGTTCGTGTTCGACACGACGGCGGGCGCAGCGGCGTTCGCACCGCTCATCGGGACGACGCTCACGCCGGAGCAGGCGGTCGCAGGGATGCTCGTCGGCGGTATCGTCTCCTTTGCGTTCTCGACGTTCAAGCGCTCGATCCCGTTCCAGTACGGCATCTGGGGCCCGGCGTTCGGGTCGAAGGTGGTCGCGTTGAACACCGCGCTGAAGGTGGTGTTCATCGGCGTGGCGCTGGTGGTGTTTCTGGTGTGAGCGGCTGAACGCCGCACCGAACCCGACGCTTTCAGTAGCCGACCCGCGCACCCACCGGTATGACCGACACACTCGCCGTCACCGACGGCCGCGTGCTCACGCCCAACCTCGACGTGGTCGAGGCGGACGTCCTCGTCGACGCCGATGCGGGCGAGATTCTCGACGTCGCGCCGGACCTCGCGGGCGACGCCGACGAGACGCTCGACGCCTCCGGGTCGCTCGTGATGCCCGGCCTCGTCAACGCCCACTGTCACGCCGCGATGACGCTCCTGCGGGGGTACGCCGACGACGAACCGCTGGAGACGTGGCTCCGCGACCACGTCTGGCCGGTCGAGGGCGAACTCACGCCCGGGGACATCCGCGTCGGCACCGAACTCGGCCTCGTGGAGATGATCCGCTCGGGCGTCACCGCCTTCGCGGATATGTACTTCGCCGTCGACGAGGTCGCCGCCGCCGTCGAACAAGCGGGCATCCGCGCCCGCCTCGGCCACGGCGTCGTCACCGTCGGGAAAGACGACGAGGCCGCCAGCGCCGACCTCGACGAGTCGTTCGACGTGGCCGAGCGTCTCGACGGCGCGGCCGACGGCCGCATCAGGACGGCCGTAATGCCGCACTCGCTGACGACCGTGGGTGACGACCTCCTGCGCGAGACGGCCGACCGCGCCGCCGACGCGGAGATTCCGATCCACTTCCACCTCAACGAGACGGAGGACGAAGTGACGCCCATCGTCGAGGACCACGGCGTTCGCCCGAGCGAACACGCCGACGATCTCGGTCTCCTCTCGGACACCGCCTTCGTCGCGCACGGCGTCCACACCGACGAGACGGAGATCGAACTCCTCGCCGACCGCGGCACCGCGGTCGTTCACTGCCCGGCGTCGAACATGAAACTCGCCTCGGGGATGGCACCCGTCCAAGCGATGCTCGACGCGGGCGTGCCCGTCGCACTCGGGACCGACGGCGCGGCCTCGAACAACGACCTCGATATCTTCGACGAGATGCGCGACGCCGCGATGATCGGCAAACTCGCAGCCGACGACGCATCGGCAGTCTCTGCCGAGACCGCGGTGCGGATGGCGACCGAGGGCGGCGCACAAGCGCTCGGCTTCGACGCCGGTCGCATCGAGGCGGGCGCGGCCGCCGACCTCGCTATCATCGACCTCGACGCACCACATCTGACGCCCGAACACGACCTCGTCTCGCACCTCGCGTACGCCGTCCGCGGGAGCGACGTGCGCCACACCGTCTGTGACGGACAGGTGGTAATGCGCGACCGCGACGTACTCGGGTTCGACGAGGAAGCGGTCCGCGAACGGGCGCAGGAACACGCCGAAGCAGTCGTCGGCCGCGCCGAGGACTGAGGTCGCTATCGGCGCTCGCCACGCCGCAGGACAAGACCTATCACCGATCTATCGGTATCCGGCGACATGGTCGCCCTCCAGAGCGTCGCCGGCGTCGTCCTCCTCGCGGTGGGCGGCGTCCTCGGCGCGTACGCCCTCAGCCACTACCGCCGGTACCGAATCGTCGCTGACACGCCGACCACCGACCTCACGACCGTCGACGCGGGCACGGTCGAGTTGAAGGGAACCGTCTCTGCGGTGCGCGAGACGGCAGCCCCGACCGTCCACGGCCACGACACCGCGGCCGTCGAGGCGTGGGAGGTCGAGGAGTGGAACGAACGCGGCGACGGCGCGCGGTGGAAGACGCTCGCACTCGGCGTCGACGGCGGCGAGTTCGTCCTCGAAACCGACGACTGCGAGGAGGTGGTCGTCGACGTGCCGACCGAGTCGTCGGGATCGTTCTCGCTGCCCGAGTCGCTGCTCTCTACCGGGATGAGCGGCGTCGCCGTCGGCGACCTCGCCGTCGAGGTCCGGCGGATGCCCCACGTCCAGGTCGACCCCGAATCTGGCACCCCCGACCGCATCCGGTCGTTCGTCCACAGTCACCGCGACGTCGACACGCAGTCGGGGTCGATCACCAACCTGATCGATATCGGGAACGCCCACGGCGAGCGTCGCTACCACTCACAGACCATCGGTGAAGACGACTCGGTGTACGTCCTCGGGCACGCCCGCGTCGACCCGGAGGCCCCGACGCCGCCGCGGGCGGAACACGTCACCGTCGGCACGGATCCGGAGGGAGACACGCCGATGATCGTCTCGACGCTTCGTGAGGACCGATTGCTCTCCCGGAAACGCACGCGATGGCGACTCGCGGGCGCGGCGGCGGCACTCGCGTTGCTCGCCGGTCTCTCCCTGTTGTGGGGACCGTATCTCTCCGGCGCGGGACCGGCGTAGCGGCGTCGCTCTCGGCGAGGCGAATGGGGCCCGATCCGCGCCGACTCCGGCGGGATTATACCGGCCCCAACCGATCCGAGTCGTATGAGCACGCAGACGTATCCGCCGGTCACCGACCACCTCGACGACCCCGAATCCGCCGCCGAGGAGGGTCGCCGCAAGATGGACTGGGCGCTCCAGCACATGCCCATCCTCGCGCACCTCCGCGAGGAGTTCGAGGCCGACAAGCCGTTCGAAGGGCAGACCATCGGGATGGCGATGCACGTCGAGGCGAAGACGGCGAACCTCGTCGAACTCCTCGCCGACGGCGGCGCGGAGGTCGCCATCACCGGCTGTAACCCCCTCTCGACGCACGACGACGTGAGCGCCGCCCTCGACACCCACGACAACATCACCTCCTACGCGGTGCGCGGCGTCGACGACGACGACTACTACGCCGCCATCGAGTCGGTCATCAGCCACGACCCGACCATCACCGTCGACGACGGGATGGACATGGTCGCGGCCATCCACGAGGACTATCCCGAACTCATCGACTCCATCATCGGCGGCGCCGAGGAGACCACTACGGGCGTCCACCGCCTCCGCGCGATGGACGCCGACGGCGAACTGAAGTACCCCGTCTTCGCCGTCAATGACACGCCGATGAAGCGCCTGTTCGACAACGTCCACGGGACGGGCGAGGCGTCGCTCGCCACCATCGCGATGACGACGAACCTCTCGTTCGCCGGGAAAGACGTCGTCGTCGGCGGCTTCGGCTACTGCGGCAAGGGCGTCGCGAAGAAGGCCGCCGGGCAGAACGCGAACGTCATCGTCTGTGAGGTCGACTCCCGCAAGGCGCTCGAAGCCCATATGGAAGGGTACGACGTGATGCCGATGGCCGAGGCCGCAAAGCAGGGCGACGTGTTCATCACGACGACGGGTAACCGCGACGTGATCACGGCCGAGCACTTCGAACAGATGCAGGACGGCGTCCTCCTCGCCAATGCCGGCCACTTCGACGTGGAGATCAACCTCGACCAACTGGACGACCTGGCCGTCGACCGCTACGAGGCCCGCGACGGCGTCGAGGCGTACGAGATGGCAGACGGCCGTCGCCTGAACGTCCTCGCCGAGGGTCGTCTGGTCAACCTCGCCGCGCCCATCGCGCTTGGCCACCCGGTCGAAGTGATGGACCAGTCGTTCGGCATCCAGGCCGTCTGTGTCCGCGAACTCGTCGAGAACGGCGACGCCTACGACGCGGGCGTCCACGAGGTCCCCGACGAACTCGACCGGGAGGTCGCCGAGGTGAAACTCGCTGCCGAGGGCGTCGAGTTCGACGACCTCAGCGACGACCAGCGCGAGTACATGGGGTCGTGGCAGCACGGGACGTAAGCGCATCCTGACGGGTCGCTTCCCCGGTCGTCGCTACAGCGACACCCGCGCCCGGGTCTCGTAGCGCGGCCCCTCCCGGGTCAGCGTCGACTCGGTGAGGCGAACGTCGCGCACCTCGAACCGCCCGACGGTGGGGTCGCTGTCGAGATACTCTTGAACGCGGGCTTTCCCCCGGGCGTCGTCCATTCGCGCGAGCGTGACGTGGGGCGTGAACGCGTGGTCTGCGGGGTCGAAACCCAGTTCGACCGTCTCGCGGTCGATGGCCTCCGCGAGCGTCGTCAGTTCGGCGCTCCCGTCGCGGAACCCGGCCCAGACGACGCTGATGTACTCGCGGGAAGGAAACGCACCGAGGCCGCCGACTTCGGCCTCGAACGGCCCCACACCGTCGTCGTTGCCGGACTGCGTCCGGCTGCTCGTGGGACTGCGCCCCACGCTGTCGACGGCGGTTTCGAGCGCCTCGACCACGTCGTCGACGCGGGAGTCGTCGACGTCGCCGAGGAACTTCAGCGTGCAGTGCGCCTGTGCCGGATCGGTGAACCTGAGGCTCTCGACGTCGCGGAGCGGTTCCTGTATCTCGCCGACGGCGTCCGCGAGGCGGTCGGGCAGGTCGACCGAGACGAACAGTCGCGGCATACGAGAACTTCGACGTGGAGTGACAAAACAGCGCCGCAGGCACGTTCGTCCCGCACGCGCAACATACATCCGTCCACGCGGCCGAGACGACGGTAATGAGCGACGACGACGCCGAACGCCGACCACACAAGTTCTCCGAGGGCCAGGGCCTCGACGAGGACTACGAGGAGTTCACCCTCGACCCCGAGGCGCTGAACGCCGACCCCTCGCAGGTCGACCCCGTCGACACGCGGGTCCTCACGGATCTTCTCGACGAGCGAAACATCCCGAAAGACCGCGTCGACGTGGAGAGCCTGATGGAGGTGGGCCTGTCGTACATGGGCATCAACCGCTTCGAGGAGGCCACCGAGACGTTCGCGCGCGCCGCGCAGTTCGCCGAGGACGACTCCCTCGAAGAACAGGAGGCGTGGACGAACAAGGGCGTCGCCCACGCGCAACTGGAGGAGTGGGACGAGGCCGTCGGCGCCTACCGGGAGGCGCTCCGTATCGACGACGACTCCGAACACGCCGCCAGCGCGGAGACGAACCTCGCGTACGCACTCCACGAGTCCGGCCGCACGGAGCAGGCGCTGGAACACGCCGAGAAGGCCGTCGAGATCGACCCGCGCTTCCCGCAGGCGTGGTACAATCGGGGCTTCTTCCTCGTCGAACGTGGTCTGCTGGAGGACGCCGTCACCGCCTTCGACAACGCGATCCGACTGGGGATGCGCAACGCGGAGGTCCTGGAAGAGAAGGCGCGGGCGCTCGACGAACTCGGTCGCGAGGACGAGGCCGAGGAGGCCGCCGAACGCGCCGAAGAGATCCGCAAGGAGGCCGAACAGCAGATGGTCGAAGAACAGAGCGGCGGCGGTGCCGGCGGCGCGATGGGCGGTGCGGGTGGCGCACCCGGCGGCGCTGGCGAGCGTGGGGGCCGCGGCGGTCGCGGCGACCGCGACGGTCGTGGCGGTGGCCCGGACTTGGGAGGCCTGTAGATGACCGACGACGCCGGGCCGGTCGACGCCGCTGACGCCGCGGACGCCACCAGCGGTGGCGACGCCGACGACGAGGCGTTCCTCCTCACGCGCCGCGACACCCCGGAGGGAACGCTGGTCGCGGTGTGTGACGCCGACGTACTCGGCGAGTCGTTCGCAGACGGCGCGGTGTCACTCGACGTGAGCGAGGAGTTCTACGGCGGCGCGGAGGCGGAACCCGCCGACGCCGACGCGGTCGTCCAGGGCTTGTACGACGCCGACACCGCGAACCTCGTCGGCGAGGACTGCGTCGGTGTCGCCGTCGACGCCGGCATCATCGACGCCGACCGCGTCCTCGAAGTCGGCGAGACACTCCACGCGCAGTTGCTCTGGCTGTGAGACCGTCGACGCCTTCTTATCGGCTCGCGTCTCCCTGACGCCGTGGCAGACTCAGAACTCCTGGTCCGACTGGACGTGTTCCTCGGACTCGTCGCTATCGCGGTGATCGTGTATGCACTCGACGTCCTCGCCGACGATGTGATCGTCGGTGGACTCGCCGTGGCCGTCGTCGCCGTCGGCCTGTACGCCGTCTGGTCGTACGCCTCGGCGTACCTGTTCGCCGCAGTCGACACCGACGACTGACGCCTCGTCACGTCGGTTTCGACCAGTTCAGCCGTTCGACCGAAGGGATGTTACCCCTCGGTCCCCTGTCTCCGACAATGGGAATTCAGGAACCGTATCCGCTCGATGTCGAGGCGGTCCGCGCCGATTTCCCCATCCTCGACCGGAAGGTCGGTGGCGACGTCACCGTCCCCGGCGAGAGTGAGGGAGACACGAAGCCGCTCGTGTACCTCGACAACGCGGCGACGAGTCACACGCCCGAGCAGGTGGTCGACGCTATCGCCGACTACTACCGCTCGTACAACTCCAACGTCCATCGCGGCATCCACCAGTTGAGCCAGGAGGCCAGCACCGCCTACGAACACGCCCACGACCGCGTCGCGGAGTTCATCGGTGCCGAGGGTCGCGAGGAAGTCGTCTTCACGAAAAACACCACCGAGGCCGAGAATCTCGTCGCGTACGCGTGGGGCCTGAACGAACTCGGTCCAGAGGACAACGTCGTCCTCACCGAGATGGAACACCACGCCTCGCTGGTCACGTGGCAACAGATCGGCAAGAAGACCGGCGCGGACGTGCGCTTCATCCGCGTCGATGAGGACGGCCGACTCGATATGGACCACGCCCGCGAACTCGTCGACGACGACACCGCGATGGCGAACGTCGTCCACGTCTCGAACACGCTCGGCACGGTCAACCCCGTGGCCGAACTCGCCGATCTGGTGCACGACCACGACGGCCTCATCTTCGTCGACGGCGCGCAGTCCGTGCCCCACCTGCCTGTCGACGTGCAGGCCATCGACGCCGACTTCTTCGCCTTCTCGGGGCACAAGATGTGCGGACCGACCGGCATCGGCGTCCTCTACGGCAAACAGCACCTCCTCGAAGAGATGCAGCCGTATCTGTACGGCGGCGAGATGATCCGGAAAGTCACCTTCGAGGACAGCGAGTGGGAGGACCTCCCGTGGAAGTTCGAGGCCGGAACGCCAGTCATCGCGCAGGGTATCGCGCTCCACGCGGCCATCGACTACCTCGAAGAGTTGGGGATGGAGAACGTCCACGCCCACGAGCAGTTACTCGCGGAGTACGCCTACGACGAACTCACCGCCCACGACGACGTGGAGGTGTACGGGCCGCCGGGCGACGACCGCGCCGGGCTCGTGGCGTTCAACGTCGACAGCGTCCACGCGCACGACCTCTCCAGCATCCTCAACGACCACGGTGTGGCCGTCCGCGCCGGCGACCACTGCACCCAGCCACTCCACGACAAACTCGGCGTTCCAGCCTCTGCTCGTGCGAGTTTCTACATCTACAACACGCGCGAGGAGATAGACAAACTGGTCGAGGCCGTCGACGACGCGCGGCAGTTGTTCGCGTAGGCTTCGTTCACTCCCGAACGCGGTACTGGCTTGCATTCGGGGCCGAGTTCGGTCCCAGTGAACGACAGTCCGTACAGTGACCGATGGTTAGGCCGTCGCGTCGACCCGAACTGCGGCCGCCCGGAACCGGTCGACGGTCGCTTCGGCCCACTCGATCGCTGCAGGCGTGTCGTTGGTGACCAGCCCGGTGATGAGCGGCCCCTCGCGGAGTTCGATCGCCATCCGCGGCCGCTCCCCTGTCGTGACAACGACACCGAAGGGGACAGACTGGGTCGTCTCGTAGATGTCCGTCGATTCGGCGACCGCCGCCAGCGCCTCGGCGTGGTCCGCCTCCAGCGATCGCACCACCGACACGGGGAGCACCAACTCGGCGGTCAGCCCGTCGGCGAGCAACGCCCGGAACCGGTCGACGTATCCAGGCGAGACGACGGGCGCGACTCCCCGGACCGCCGCTGCGTCGGCCAGTAGCTCCCAGACGGCGTCGAGGTGGCGCTCGGCGTCCGTCTCGTCGGGGCGGACGACCGACGCGCCGGTCAGCGCGGCCGGATCGACGCAGTCGCCCGAAAATCCGGCCAGCAGGTCGCCGACGGCGGCGGTCTCGGCGAGGGACTCGTAGCGCGCGAGCGCCACCGAGCCGAACAGCGTCGGCGCGAAGCCGTCGTCGGTGCGCTCCACGAGGCCCGCGGCCTCGAGCTGTGTGAGCCCCTTGTACGCCGTCGACTTCGAGTCGGGGAGCGCGTCGACGAGCGCGCGTCGCTCCCGCGGCGCGTCCGCCAGCGCCCGCAACACGTCGTGTCGCAGGCGCAGTAACTCCACGAAGTCCGTCCCGTCCATACGTGTCGGTACCCTGGCCGTCACAAGAACCTTCGCGGTCGGCGATGGTCCGGCGGGGTCCGACGATTCCGCGCACCTCGGAATTTCCGCGTCGGTGTGTTGAGGCCGCCCGCGCGCCTCGATCGGATATGACCGCTTCCGACCCGGGCCACCCGGGACCAGACGGCCTCGCCGACGTGCCCCACGAACTCGACCTCTCGCGCGGCCCGATCCGCTATCACGACGTCGGGGAGGGCGACCCCGTGCTGTTCGTCCACAGCGCGTTCGCGGACGGATCGCTGTGGCGCGACGTCGCGTGGTCGCTCCCTGCGGGCGTCCGCTCGCTCGTCCCGACGCTCCCGCTGGGCGGTCACGACGCCCCGATGCGTCCGGGCGCAGACCTCACGCCGACGGGCCTGGCCGCCCACCTCGCGGAGTTCCTCGACGCGCTTGGTATCGACCGCGTGACGCTCGTGGGGAACGACTCCGGCGGCGCGGTCAGTCAGGTGTTCCTCGCCGAGTACCCCCAGCGCGTCGAGCGACTCGTCCTCACGAACTGCGACGCGTTCGACAACTTCCCCCCGCTGGGCGCTCGCCCGTTCATTTGGGGGGCTCGCGTTCCGGGCCTCGTGAGCGTGTTCGCCCGTACCCTCCGGTCGGCGACGGTCCGTCGGCTCGCGTTCCGACTGCTCGCCAAACACCCCATCCGGCCCGAAGTGCTCGCCGGGTACACGGCCGGCCTGCGCGACCCGCGGGTGCGCCGCGACCTCCGGACGTTCCTGCTCGGCGTCTCCCCACGGTACACCAACACGGCCGCGGAGGCGTTCTCGACGTTCGACGGGCCCGTCTTGGTCGCGTGGGCACCCGACGACCCGATCTTCCCGCTCGCGGACGCCGAGCGGTTGGTCGACTCGTTCGCGGACGCGCGACTCGAACTCGTCGACGATTCGTACGCGCTGGTTCCGGAAGACAACCCCGAACGACTCGTCGAACTGCTCGCTCCGTTCCTCGGCGTCCCGGTCGACGTCTGACCCGTCACGGGGGTCGGCGCCGTCCACCGGCGCGACGCGAGGCGTGTCGACGCCGGCCGTTTCGAACCGGGCCGCGACGGTGGCGTCCTCCTGCCTTCGATTCCCCGGAACGCTTAACGGTCGCACTCGCCAATTTCCGACAACAATGGGCATTGGCGGCGGCTCCGATATGTATCGCCAGCAGATCCTCGACCACTACAAGAACCCGCGCAACTACGGCGAACTCGACGACGCCACGTTCTCCCACACCGGCGAGAACCCCTCCTGTGGCGACACCATCCGCGTCGACGTGCGTCTGGAAGACGACGACGAGACCATCGAGTACGTCGCCTTCTCGGGCGATGGCTGTGCCATCTCGCAGGCGTCGGCGTCGATGCTGTCCGAGCGCCTGCAGGGGATGACGCTGGAAGAACTGGAAGAGATGGACACCGACGACGTGACCGAGATGCTCGGCGTCGACATCTCGCCGATGCGGATCAAGTGTGCCGTCCTCGCGCGGCAGGTGGCGCAAGACGGCGCGAAACTCCACGAGGGCGACATCGACGACCTCGACGTGACGAAGACCGAGGACTGACGCTCGCGTTCGTCCACAACCACGCTCCCGTTCTCAGGGCACGCGCCCGAACAGGTCCCGATTCACCGCGACGTAGCCGAGCCTTCCCTGCGCCAACTGCTGTTCTCGCGTGTTGGCCCACTCCCGGAGCGTCGCCTCCGGTACCCGTCCGGAGTCACGCACGGACGCAACGACGGTGTCGAGAATCGTCCGCAGGAACGTCTCCTCGTCGACGGGGTAGCCGTCGTCGGGTCCGTCGGCATCCCCGACTCTCTCGACGACCCAGTCCGACCGGGCGTCGACCGTCGGCGGCGTCCCGGCGTCGGCGAACCGCTCTGCCACCAGCGTCGCCGCCCGGCCGCGATTGCGCATCGTCGCGTGGAAGGCGTCCAGCACGGCGTCGTCGGCAGGGTGTGACGGTGAGAACCGTGTCTCGCCGTCGAAGGTGAGCGGGAGGTGATACCAGCCGTCCGGCGCGGCCGCCCGGAGCAGCGAGTGGACGTCCTCGGGCGCCAGTAGGTCCGCGAACGAGCGACCCACGACGCCGTCGGCGTCGTATCCGGCGGCGACCGCGCGGGCGTCGTCGGCGACGAACCGCACGCGCAGGCGGCTCTCACCGCGTCGAAACACGTCCGCCGAACCTTCCGTTTCGACCCGATAGCCCGCTTCCGCCGCCGCCGCTCGCAACAGGTCGCGGCCGGCGTCCAACACGCGCTCGTCGGTGTCAGTTGCGACCCACTCGCCGGTCGGCAGGGCGTCGTCGGCGAGCAGTCTGCGGAGCATCCCGCAGGTGCCCGCGCCCGCCTCCAGCACCCGGACGCCGTCGGCGTCGTCGTCCCGACGGAGGGCGTCCCGAAACGCCGCCGTCCCTTCCTGCGAGTGTGCCCGGTCGTCGACGGTCGCGGCCGCCTCTAGGTACGCCACGTCGTCACCCTCCATACGCTACCTCCGTCAGGAACGCACGGACGCCGGCGACCGTGTCGGCCCACTCGGGATGGGCCGCGAATCGCGCCAGCGCCGCCTCGCCCATTGCGGCCAGGCGCTCGCGGTCGGTCGCCAGCGACGACAGCGCCGCGCGGACACCCGCGACGTCGCCCGGGTCGACGAGGAAGCCGTTCTCGCCGTCCGTGACGACGGACTCCGCGCCGCCCGCGCTCGACGCTACTGCCGGGAGACCGAAGCCCATCCCCTCCAGATACGCCATTCCGAACCCCTCGTACGCTGAGGGAATCGCGAGGGCGTGGGAGTCGCGCAACACGTCGGTGAGGTCGTCGCTCGACAGTTCGCCGTGGAACGCGACCTGCGAACGCACGCCGAGGTCGGCCGTGAGCGACCGCATCGCCGCCGCGTGGTTGGGTTCCGGTTCGGGGCCGACGACGGCGAGCGACCAGTCGGCGTCGAGGTCCGTGAGCGCCCGCAGCAGTGTCGCGTGCCCCTTTCGCGGGACGAGCGACCCCAGCGAGACGACGCGGAACGGCACGGTTCGGGCACGAACGGCGACGTCACCGGGCGTCACGCTGGGGTCGAACTGGTCGGCCGGCGGCGGGGCGCGGTGGGTCCGGATCTGCTTCCCGGCGAGGCTCCGAACGTCGCGTTCGGTCGCGCGACTTACGCAGACTGCAGCAGAGCATCGCTGGAGAAACAGCCGTTCGAGGCGTCGTGCGACGGGAGCGAGCGACCTGCCCTCGACACACTGGAGGTGGTGGACCAGCGCGACGACGGGCGTCTCCGACCATTCGAGGCGGGCGGCGAGGCCGACGGTCCCTGGGTGTGCGAGTTCGTCGACGAGCACGACGTCTGCATCGCTGAGACGGTTGGGAACGCCGGTCGCGAGACCGAGCGTGTCGACGACGCCGAGCGGGTATCGTCGCCACGGGACCGAGAACACCCGCACGTCGACGCCGGTCGCCCGCAACTGTTCGACCAGTCGGCGGTCGTAGCGAAAGCCGCCGGACGTCGTTTCGGGGTCGCCCGGGACGACGAGCGCGACGGTTAGGGGATTCTCGCCGTTCACGAGTCGTCACCCGACTTCATCGACACGGTTGCATCGTCTCCGGCAGTCTCACTCTGTTCCTCCATCGACGGGTGCCTCGTAGCCCGCGGCGGCCTCGTCGTCCTCCCAGACGGTGACGCGGAGCGACTCGGCAGGGTCGTCGGCCGCGGCGGGCGCGAGACGGTCGTGGAGGACGCGGGCGAATCGCTCGACGCTGGGGTTGTACCCCTCGAACTCCGGGAGGTCGTTCAGCGTCGCGTCGCAGTACCGTGCCTCCGCGTCGTCGAGGGCGGCCCGCACGTCGTCGATGTCGACGAGGTAGTCGAACTCGTTGAGCGTCGGCCCGGCGAACGTGACCTCGACGCGAAAGACGTGTGAGTGAAGGTCGCCCTCGGGACCGGGGTTGGGGACGGTGAGGTAATGCTGTGCGACGAACTGGCGCGTGACGGTCGTACGATAGGTCATACTGGGGTGACTGCGTCGGTGGTGACGGCGCGGACGGGAGCCGACGACTTCGTCCGCCGTGGAGTCCGGTCAGTTATCGCATCCTGCGAGTCGGGTACCGTAAACGTGTCGTGACCCGTCTGCGATTCAGCCGACGAACTCTTCGACGACCGGCGGAAGCCGACGACGGACGACCGCGTACCCGACCCCGAGGACGACACACGCCGTGGCGATAGCCGGGAACGGGTCGGGGTAGAAGACGACGACCGGGGCCGCGAGTATCGCGGTGGCGACGGCGTCCTCGGGCGCGCCGTCGTAGCGGATCCAAAAGCGTGGCTCGACCCACTTCCCGCGGAGGTGGTCGTACACGGCCTCTCTAGAGGTACGTTCCCACGGGCGAACTTCGTCGCCAGCGCCGAGTGCGTCCATCCCGGCGTGGACGGCGAACGAGACGGTCCCGACCGCGGCCGCGACGGTGGCGACGCCGGGCGCGAACAGCGCAAGCGCGACCGCTGGAAGCGCGAGCGCCCACCCGAGAATCGGGAAGTGGAGTGTGCGCCGGTGGCGACCGACGAACAGGTCGACGTCGGGAACGAGGCCGCCGACCATCCCAGCCAATACCGCTGGCACGGCGAGTTCGGGTGCGAACGCGACGACCGGTGCGGCGAGTGCCGCGCCGACCAGCGCGTGGGTGAACGCCATCACGGCCGATCAGGAGGCGCGGCGGAACAGCACGACGAGGACGACGACCAAGATTACCTGCGCCAGTTTGTCGGTGACGGCGATGGGCGAGAGGTACTCGTCGGCGGGCGTCACTGCCAGCCAGATGACGATCTGCCCGAGCGTGAACGGGATGCCGAGCGCGTAGAACGCGCGACGGCGATAGTCGAAGAGGACGGCCGCCGAACCGGCGAGGAAGCCAACGCCGGCGACGAGGAAGCCAATTCCGAGGCCGAGGCTCTCACCGATGAACGAGACGGCGAGCCACAGATGGATCACTCCGCTCACGACAGCGGTGGCGACGCCCAGCCAGTGGAGGCCGGTCATCGACTCGGTGTGCAACGCGAACCCGCCGGAGGCTGTCTCGGTACTCATAGCTGTCAAGACGAGCCGAGATGTGTTAAAAACTCCCACGATTGGGTCGTGGGCGAGTCCGGGAGTCGTCGATCCGGCGGCGTTACTCGGGCTTGAGGCCGGCGTCCTGCACGCGCATCACGGCCTCGCCGTCGGCGAGGTTCGGCGCGTCGACGAGGCGGACGATCCGCTTGTCGCCTTTCGACTTGCGGAGGTAGATACGGAACGTCGAGGTGTGGCCGAGGATGTTGCCACCGATGGGCTGGGTCGGGTCGCCGAAGTACGAGTCGGGGTTCGAGGCGACCTGGTTCGTCACGAGGACGACCGAGTTGTAGAGGTCGCCGATGCGCATCAGGTCGTGGAGGTGCTTGTTGAGTTTCTGCTGGCGCTCGGCGAGTTCGCCACGGCCGACGTACTCCGCGCGGAAGTGGGCCGTCAGCGAGTCCACCGTCAGCAGGCGCACGGGCCACTCGCTGTCCTCGTGTTCGCTGGCGAGTTCCTTCGCCTTCTCCGCCAGGAGGATCTGGTGGTTGGAATTGAACGCCTTCGCGACGTGGATGTGGTCGAGGAAGTCCTCGACGAGCGTCTTCATGTCCTCGTCGTTGTCGGGCGATCCCTCGATCTCACGGCGCTCGAACTCGCGTTCGAGAATCTCGTCGTCGAGGCCGCGGACCATGTCGTCGATCCGCTCGGGGCGGAACGTGTCCTCGGAGTCGACGAAGATGGCGGAGCCACCGAGGCCGCCGTCGTCGGGGTCCAGTTGGACGTTGACGGACATCTGGTGGGTCACCTGCGACTTCCCGGCACCGAACTCACCGTACACCTCGGTGATGGACTGCGTCTCGAGGCCGCCGCCCAGCAGGTCGTCGGCCTCGGGGATGAGCCACGAGAGCTTCCCGATCTGTTCGCGCCGTTCCAGCACCTGTGCGCCCGACTCGAAGCCGCCGACGTCGGCAGCCTTTCGCGCGCCCTGGATAATGTCGTTGGCGGTCGAGTCGCCGATGTCGGCCGTGTTGCCCAGTTCGGCGGGGCTCGCGACCGCGATGCTCTGATAACTGTCGAAGCCTGCGTCGACGAGTTTGTCCGCGGTTGCCGGCCCGACTCCCGGAAGCTCTTGAAGGTCGTCTTCTGCCATCGTACTCCGTCCTTGCTCCGCTCACCACATAAACCCTCGTTAACAGTAGAGTGAAAGTGAAATCGGGGTACGTGGACGGGTCGCTCACGTCTGGTGTCCGAACGTTCAGAAGGGATGGGTGGTCGGGTGGCGTCGCCGTGGGATGGACCTCGGCGTCGACGCTACCCCCAGGGGTGGCCGTTCGGGCGGTCGGGCCACAGCGGGTACCAGTACTGTTTGTCCGACTCCAAGCCCAACTCGCCGTCGAACATCGACTCCAGTTTGAACTCGATCTTGTTGTCGCGGTTGCTCGTCCCGGTCGGCGCGAACGGGTAATACGCTCCCCGGCGGAACGAGTAAACCCAGTAGGCGCGGTCGCCGGCGTTTCGCTCGAAGCCGAAGACGGCGGCGAGCAGGCGCGACCCGTAGCCGCGTTCGACGAACTCGTCAGCCGCGAAGTGGACGGAGGTGACGAGGTCTTCGGGGTCGTCGTCCGCGAGGACGACCCAGTGGTAGCCGTAATCGTCCTCGTGGCGGCGGAACGTCGTCCCGGTCTCCTCTGCGCCGGCGTCGAGGATAGCCTCGACGGCGTCGACGGTGTCTGCGAAGTCGGTAGAGTCGACCGAGGAGAAGCACAGCGCCGCCTCGCCGACGGAGTGGAACCCGAGGTCCGCCTCCATCGTGACGTAGGCGGTGCTCATCCCGAACAGATCCTCGGGGTCGGCGTCGCTGACGGCGTCCGACTCCGCGCGCACGCCCATCACCGATTTGAGTGTATCGAGAATGCCCATCGTCGTTGTCGGATCGACGACGGGAGAGGTGTTCAAGCCGTCGCCTCAAACAAGCGAGTCTGGGTCGGGTGTGACGGCCAACAGCGGAACCCGACGGGCGACCGCGACGCTCGGCCGTTAGTTCCCCTGAATCGCGTCGATGACCATCGCGGCGGCGACGACTGGTTCCTTGGGGACATCGCTCGCGTCGTCGATGGTGACGTCGTACGTGTCCTGCAACGAGAACTGCCCGTCGATTGACCCGACGTGCCCGCCATTTGCGTCGGTTATCTCGTACTTGTGGGGGATCCACTCGCCGAACGGGAGGACGTTCCGAGCGATGGTGACGGCGGCGCCCTGCGAGTCGATCGTCGCCAGTTTCGCCTCCGTGTCGGCGTCGCGGATGGTCCACGTATCCTGCAGCATCGAGTAGTCGTTGTCGAGGATCACCAGTTCCTCGCCTGTCTGTGCGTCCGAGAGGACGTAGTTACCAGCGACGTCGAGCATCCCGGCGGCCTTCACCGTGAACACGTCGTCGCCGTCGGCGTCGACGAACGGAAACTCCTCTTTCAGTTTGAACAGCTTCTGTTTCCCCCGGAGGACGACGTTCCCGGCGGCGTCCTCTGCACGGTACTTGTTGCGGACGAGACTCTGGACGACGGTGTAGCGGTCGTCGGACAACTCGATACCGGCGATGTCGTAGGTGCGGTCGCTCACGGTCGGTGGTGTGCCAGGAACGTATTTGAACCCTCTGGCGGGGAGTGAATCTGTCTGCCGAAGGAACGCCGAAGAAAAACGCGTCGTGCCCCTCGTTCAGGCGCTCTCGAACTCGCGTTCGAGTTCGCGGAGGCGCTCCACGCGCTTCTCGGTCGAGGGGTGCGTCGAGAACAGTTTGCCGACGAACCCGGACTTGATCGGGATGACGAAGAACGCGTTCATCTCGGCGGTGTCGCGCAGGTCTTCCTGCGGCACGCGCTCCATCCCGCTGTCGATGGTGATGAGTGCAGACGCGAGTGCACCAGGCTTGCCGGAGATGGCCGCACCGCCGCGGTCGGCCGCGAACTCGCGGTAGCGCGACAGCAGGCGGATCAACAGGAACGACACGATCCACACGACCAACGACACGACGATGGCGACCAACACCGGTGCTTGGTTGCCGCCGCGGTTGTCGCCGCCGCCGAACAGCCACCCCCAGCGCACGATGATGAACGCGACCGTCGACAGGAACGACGCGATGGTCATCACCATCACGTCACGGTTCTTGATGTGCGCGAGTTCGTGCGCGAGGACGCCTTCCAACTCCTCGTCGTCGAGGGTCCGGAGCAGGCCGGTCGTCACGCAGACGGCGGAGTTCTTCTGTGAGCGCCCGGTCGCGAACGCGTTGGGAACGCGCGAGTCGGCGACCGCGACCTTCGGTTTCGGGAGGTCGGCCTGCTGTGAGAGGCGCGTGATGGTGCGGTGGAGGTCGGGGTACTCCTCTTCGGACACCTCGTGTGCGCCCATCGAGTACAGCGCGAGCTTGTCGCTGAAGAAGAACTGGGCGAACAGGAACGGCACCATGAAGATGAGCATTCCACCGTAGCCCAGCTCTAGGACGACGGCACCGAACACGATGTAGAGGGCGAACAGGAGAAACCCCGTCAGGACCATTCGTCCGCGGAGCCCCCAGTCCGTCTTCCATTCCATACCCCTACTACCGTACGCACGGCTTAAACCCTGTCGTGGGTGCGGACTCTCTCAACCCACGCCCCGTTCCCAGTCGGACGGACTTATAGGCGAACGGTCGCCAGTAGTGGTGTGGTTGAGGCACTTCTCGTAGTCGGGCTACTCGTCGCGGTGTTCGTCGGCTTCAACATCGGTGGTTCCTCGACCGGCGTCTCCTTCGGTCCCGCCGTGGGGAGCGGCACGCTCTCGAAGACGACCGCGGCGGCGCTGATGTCTGCGTTCGCGCTCGCGGGCGGTTGGACCGTCGGACGAAACGTCATCGACACGATGGGCGGCGACATTGTCCCCGCGTCGTCGTTCACGCTCGTCGCCAGCGTCGGCGTCCTCTTCTTCGTCGGCCTCGCACTCCTCGTCTCCAACACGTTCGGCGTCCCCGCGTCCACCTCGATGACCGCCGTCGGTGCCATCGCGGGATTGGGTGCGGCGACGGGGACGCTCAACGCCGACGTGATGTTACGAATCGTCGGGTGGTGGCTCGTCGCCCCCGTCGTCGCGTTCTGGATCTGTGCGGTGATCGGTCGGTATCTGTACCCGTATCTCGACGCCGCGTTCGCCATCGACCGCTCGGCTGGCGGCGTCGTCGCACTCGACGGCCTGCGTCCCCGTATCGCCGACGACGCGACCACCCGCGAGATAGTCGGGACCGTCGCGGTCCTCGTCATCGCCTGTTACATGGCGTTCTCGGCGGGCGCGTCGAACGCCGCCAACGCCGTCGCTCCCCTAGTCGGGAGTCCCGAGGTGAACCTCTCGGTCGACGCCGGTGTCCTCCTCGCGGGCGCGGCCATCAGCCTCGGTGCGTTCACCATCGCTCGCCGGACGCTCGACACCGTCGGCAACGACCTCACTGACCTCCCCCTGCTGGCGGCACTCATCGTCGAGACCGTCTCCGCGAGCCTCATCACCTTCCTGTCGTACATCGGCATTCCTGCGTCGCTGGCGGTGTCGGCGACGATGTGCATCGTCGGTCTCGGGTGGGGGCGGGCGACCCGAACGACCACCATCGGCGACGCTGTCGGCGAGGCTATCGGCGGCGACGGCCACCCGGACAAGCGCCCGGAGGTGTCGGTCAACGCCCTCGCGGCCGAACGCCCTTCCAAGGACGGCGGGGTCCCGCGAATGGGCGAAGAGCAGGGCGACGAACTCCTCGCCGAGGACCTGTTCGACGCGGGGACGACCGGACGCGTGGTTTCGTTTTGGATCTTCACGCCGACCATCTCGTTCGTCTGCTCGTACGCCCTGTTCGCGTTCGTTCCGCTGTAAACGGGCTATCACGTCGCTCCCGACCGATCCGGTCACTTCGATCCGTAGATCGGTGGTTTTGGCACGCCTAAAGCCTGTACGGCGGCGATTCGCTTTGCGAGATAGCAACAACTAATGGGCCGGGCGGCGAAACGCCGGACGAAATGCCCACGGTCGAATACCTCAACTACGAAGTGCTGGACGACAACGGCTGGGACCTCGACGACGACGACCTCTTCGAGAACGCGGCAGACGCCGGCCTCGACGCAGAAGACTACGGCTCGCTCGAAGTCAACGAAGGCGAGTACATCCTCGAGGCCGCCGAGGCGCAGGGCTACGACTGGCCCTTCTCGTGCCGCGCCGGTGCCTGCGCGAACTGCGCAGCGATCCTCAAGGAGGGTGAAATCGAGATGGACATGCAGCAGATCCTCTCCGACGAGGAGGTCGACGACAAGAACGTCCGCCTGACGTGCATCGGGTCGCCCCAGGCCGACGAGATCAAGATCGTCTACAACGCGAAGCACCTGGACTACCTCCAGAACCGCGTCATCTAAGGTTCACTCGCGTCCAACGTTCTCCATTCTTTCGACCGCGTAGCGGCTGCGCCGTCGATCGGATCGGCAGCCGTACGCACCACACCGACACAACGACAACGACTAACTCCTCGGCCGCACCCGACCCGGTATGCGCGTTCTCGGCATCGCTACCGCGGCCGACCTGCTCCGACTCCTCATCCTTCCGGGGTTCGCGTGGGCCGCCTACCGCGATATCCGCACCCGCCGCGTCGCGAGTAGTCTGTGGCTCCCGTTGCTCGCTATCGGTGCGCTCGCACTCGCCGTCGAGGCCGCCGGAGCGTACCCGTTCGCCGACTACGCGGGCCGAGTATTCCTCGTCCAAACCGGATTCTCGCTGCTGTTTCTGATTCCGTTCTCCGTGCTCGCGTATCGGATGGCCGCTTTCGGCGGCGCCGATATGAAGGCGCTCGTCGTCCTCGCGGTCGCGTTCCCGACGACGCCGCAGTACGTCGTCCCACTGTGGATACTCCCCGACGTGACGTGGCTCCACGCCGTCGGCTTCCCCGTCCACCCGTCGGCGCTCGGCGTCGCCGCGATGTCGGCGCTGACGAACGCCGTGCTGTTCGGTGCGGTGTACGTCCTCGCGTTGTTCGGGTCGAACCTCCTCCGCGGCCGCCTCTCGCCGGCGATGCTCGTCGGCAAGTGGACGCCCGTCTCGTCGCTGCCCACCGTCCACGGCCAACTGATCCGGGTGGAGGGACTCCGACTCCACCGCAGCCTCGACCTCGACGCGCTTCGGATGTACCTCCGATGGCGCGGGACGACGCTCGCGGCGGTTCGCGAGAATCCCGATGTGTTTCGTGACCCGGACTCCGTGACAGAGACGAATCCTCCGACCGACGGCGCGGTTCACGACGGCCCCCGGACGGACGGTGGACGCGACGAGACGCCGGAGAACGCCGACGGTGGCTTCGAGTTCCCCGAGGCGGGAGTGGCAGACGACGACGCTACTGCCGGTGACGAGGCGGACGCGCCGGCTGACGACCCGTGGGCCGCCGAACAGTTCCTCGACGACATCGAGAGAACCGCCTACGGGACGACGGCCGAGACGCTGCGAGAGGGATTAGAGCGTGCGACCAGCGAGGACGCCGTGTGGGTGTCGCCGGGACTGCCATTCCTCGTCCCCTTGTTCGGCGGACTACTGCTCGCGCTGACGTACGGCGATGCGCTGACGGTGGCGCTCGGAGCACTCGGCCTCGTCTGATCGGCGGAGTCTTGTCGCTTCGCCGACGTTCGCCGACGATGGCAACCCGGAGGACACGCTGGGCGCTCGGTGCAACTGTCGGTGTCGCCGTCGGCGTCGCGAACTGGACGCTGTTCGTCCCGAACGTCCCACTGACGGCGACGCTCGTGGTACTGTTCACCGTCGGCTCCGGTCTCCTCATCCGCGCCCAACGCGTCTACCAGCGCGAAGGGACCGACACCGACAGCCCGGATTGGTGGGCGGCGACGGGCGGTCCGCTGACGATTCTCGTCGGCATCTTCGGACTGAACACGGGGCTTGGGCTGTCGTTCGACCTCCGCGTGTCGCTGCTGTTGTTAGCCGTCGGTGCGATGCTGGCGGCCTACGGCGTCGGCATCGTCAGCGCAGTCGCCTGGTTCGACGTCGGCGACGATCCGGCCGACGGGACGGCTTCCGATCCGGTCGACTGACGCTGCGGCCCTCCCCACGCACAAGACCTATCCGCCACAGCCCCGACATTCGACCGATGAGTGACTCGCAGGCCGACGCCGCCGGCGACGGCGTCGACGTGGATTTCGGGGCCGACGGTCTCGTGCCCGCCGTCGCACAGGACGCCGACTCGGGCGAGGTGTTGATGCTCGCGTACGTGAACGAAGAAGCGCTGGAGCGCACCCGCGAGACGGGTCGGGCGCACTACTACTCGCGCTCTCGCGAGGAGTTGTGGGAGAAAGGCGCGACCAGCGGCCACACCCAGGCCGTCGAGGAGGTGCGCGTCGACTGCGACGCCGACGCCCTCCTGTATCTCGTCGACCAGACAGGCGGCGCGTGTCACACGGGCCACCGCTCGTGTTTCCACCGTACCGTCGACGGCGACGAGGTGGGCGAGCGCGTGTTCGACCCCGACGCAGTGTACGAGTGATCGATGGCGGGGAACGTCGCCGACGACGCCGACCCGGACCCGGCCGCCACGCCCGACCCGCTCCCCGACACCGACCGCGACGCCGCCGAACTGGTCACGGCGCTTCGCGAGGCCCGTGACCGCCGCGCCGCCGCCGACGAAGCGGTGGCCGAACACGGCGAGGCGACGCTGGAGACCGTCAGCGACGCGGTTGCCCGGGCCGACAGGCTGCTCGAACGGTACGTCGACTCCGCGACCGGCACCGGCGACTTCCAGGCGTACGTCGAGTTCCAAGGCGAGTTCGCGGGCGTCGTCGAGGGCCTCGACGAGGATACGCCCGGATACGAGGCGTTCGAGCGGGCCAACGAGGCGGTCGACGGTCGCCGTCTCTCCGAGTCCGACTTCGAGCGGGCACGCGAGGCGCTCGCGCCTGCACGCGACCTCGCAGACAGACTCGCCGAACGCGAAGACGCACAAACGGCGCTGTACGAGGCCGAACGCGACGTCGAGCGCCGCGTGGACGAACTCGACGACCGCATCGCAGATCTCGCGCGCCTCGTCGAACTGGGCGAGGCTGACCTGACAGCACCGACCGAGGAACTACACGACCCCATCGCCGCGTACAACGACGCCGTCCGCGACGCCTTTCAGACGTTCCTGCGCGACGGGGCCGCCCGCGAGGTACTCGCGTTCGTCGCCGAGGCGGCCGCGACGCCGTTCGTCGACTACACCGCGCCGCCGCCGGAGTTGCGCTCGTACCTCGACTCGTCGTCGGCAGGCGAGGAGTCCATCTCCGACCTCTTGGAGTACGCCGACTACTCGGCGTCGAAACTCAGCCACTACGTCGAAGATTCGGGCACGTTCGCCGCCCGCGTGCGCCCGCACCGCACCTACCTCGAACGACTCGCTGCGGACCCGCTCACCGTCGACTGGCCGCCGCCCGAGGCGGAGACGCTGCGGTTCCAGCGGGACGAACTCGTCTCGCTGGTCGCGACGTTCGCGCCCGAGTCGGTCGTCGCTCGCGCCCGCGAACTCAGAGCGGTCGCCGACCACCCCGAGTACGACCGCCTGCGCCGGGCCGCCGAGGCCGAGTCGGAGTTATCCGACGCGGAGGCAGACCGGGTCGCCTCGGGCGCGGTCGACGCGGAACTGACCGCCGCACGCAGGCGACGGGCGGCGCTCGCCGAGGCACTGGACGCTGACGACTAGCGGGGCCGCGAACTGCGGCTACTTATGGTGGCTTCGCGTACACGGCCGTCGGATACGACTCTCCGGCGACGGTGAACGACGAGGAGCCGATACGCTCGAAGCCGCGCGCCTCGTAGAAGCCACGGGCGGCGTCGTTCGCCTCGAACGTCTCCAACACGGCCCTGTCGCAGTCGGTCGGCACACGGTCGAGTGCGGCTTGGAGGAGGTCGGTTCCGATCCCCACTCCCTGTCGCTGTGGGTCGACGTACAGCGCTCGAAGTTCGGCGTCGTCGTCCTCGCAGAACGCCTTTCTCCCGTCGCCCCACACGACCGAGGCGAAGCCAACGACTGCCCCCGGTTTCCGGTCGACACAGACGAGGAACGACCGGCCGGGACCCGTCGCCTCGTCGTACCGTCGCTGGAGGTCGGAACCGGAGGGGACGGTCATCTCGTCGAGGTAGTGCGCCGGGAGGATGTGGGCGTAGGCGTCGCGCCACGCGGCGTTGTTGACGGCGAGGGCAGCGCGAAACTCCGCGGGTGAGGCGGCCGGGCGAACGACGGGGTCCATACGCAGGTGTGTGACCCACTCCGCAAAAACGGCTGGTGTTTCTCTCGTGCCCGTCCACGGCGCGTCTCGACCGACCGTACCACGAGTACGTTCGGATTCCGCGACACGCCGACGCCGTTCGTCAGCGACCGTACCCGAACGAAACGGGAGATTACTCTCTCACCGTTCGCTCCGGCGAGCGCGGCGACTCACACTACCGGTGACGGGCCATCGAATAACGAAGTGTTCCCGGAGCGTGAGGGTACTGTTCGGCAATGAACACGACAGGTGCGACGTGGACGGACGGAGGGACCGACGGATGACCGACGCAGAGTTCCCGTGGCTCACACGGCGTCGTGCGCTCGCGGCCGGTGGTGCGACACTCGGGGCGTTCACGCTGGCGGGCGGCACACTCGTCACCGCGCAAGAAGACGACGATGACGACGACGAGAACGGCGGTGGGCAGGGCGGCGGCAACGCCCGAACCTACCGGGTGACGGTGGCGAACCTCACGCCGGGTCAGCCGTTCACGCCGCCGGCGGTGGCGCTCCACCGCCCGAGCGTGCAGGTGTTCTCGGTGGGCGAACCGGCGAACGAGCCGACCCAACAACTCGCGGAGAACGGCAACCTCGACCCACTCTTGGAACTGATCGGACAGACGGATGCCATCCGCACGGCCGCGGTCGGCGGGTCGCCGCTCGTCCCGAAGAGCGACCCCGGCGAGACCGGCCTCCCGTACTACTCGTCGCTGGAGTTGTCGGCGGATGCGAGCGCGACGCATATGACCGTCGTGTCGATGCTCATCGCGACTAACGACGGTATCGTGGGCCTCGATACGGTCGAACTCCCGTCCGAGGTGAACGCCTCCGAGACCCACTACGCCAACGGCTACGACGTGGGTACCGAGGAGAACACCGAACTGTACGAGGATCTGGTCCCGCCCGCACAGTCACTCATCCTCGGCGGTGAAGCGGATGGCGGGACGGCCGAGAGCAACCCGGACCTCGCGGAGGACGGCGTCATCCGTCCGCACCCGGGTATCTCGGGCGATGGCGACCTCGACCCGGCGGTGTACGGATGGGACGAACCAGCGGCGCTGGTTCACGTCGAGCGTATCGAGTAGAACCGGGCGCTGATAGGAGCCTCGGGCGGCGGGCGGCGTCGACTACGCTTCGACGCCGCGTTTTGCGGCTTCGAGTGCTTCGCGTACCTCTGCGGCCAGCGCCGCGGCACGCTCTGGGTCGGCGGACTCGGCGTACACGCGCACCTTCGGTTCGGTGCCGGAGGGGCGCACGAGCACCCACGCGTCGCCGTAGTCGAGGCGGTAGCCATCTTTCGTGTCCGGGTCGGCGTCGGCCTCCTCGGCGTACGCCGCGGCCGCCTCCAGCATCGCGTTCAGTTCGGCGTCCGACTCGTACACGAGGTTCTCGCGGACGTTCGTGTAGTCTTCGTAGGGGGCGACCACGTCGCTCACCGTCTCGCCGCGCTCTGCGAGCAGTTCGAGGAACTTCGCGGCGATGAACGCGCCGTCGCGGACCAGTCGGTACTCGGGGAAGAAGACGCCGCCGTTCCCCTCGCCGGCGACGGGCACGGACTCGTCCTCCTGCCACAACTCCTTGATGCGGGTGATGATGTTCGTCGATCCGATGGGCGTGAGTTCGAGGTTCGCGCCCGCCGCCTCGCACACGTCGACGAGTCGCTGGGAGACGTTGACGGCGGCGACGGTGGTGTCGCCCTCGCCGAGGTCGCGTGCCGCGAGTGCCGCCAGCGACGCGTCGCCTTCGACGTACGCGCCGGTCTCGTCGATGAACACGGCGCGGTCGGCGTCGCCGTCGTGTGCGATGCCCACGTCGGCGTCGGCCGCGCGGACCAGGCGTTGCAGGTCGCCGAGGTTCGTCTCGACGGGTTCGGGGTCGCGACCCGGGAAGTGGCCGTCTGGCTGTGCGTTGACGGTGACGACGTCACAGCCGAGTTCGCGCAGGAACTCGGGAGAGGTGAGCGCACCCGCGCCGTGGCCGGGGTCGAGCGCCACGGTCAGGTTCGCGGCCGCGATGGCGTCGCGGTCGACCGTCGCCAGCATCTCCGCCACGTAGTCGTCGTTGGCGTCGTCGATGTGGCGCGAGGCACCCATCCGGTCCCACGTCACCGTCGTCGTCCCCTCCGCAAGCAGGCGCTCTTCGATGGCCTCCAGTCGGTGGACGGGGAGTTCGATCCCTTCGTCGCCGACCAGTTTCACGCCGTTGAACTCCGGCGGGTTGTGCGATGCGGTGATCATCACGCCCGGTACTCGCTCGACCTCGCAGTAGCGAACCAGACTCGGCGTCGGCACGACGCCCAGTCGCTCCACGTCGACGCCAGCGGCGGTGATGCCGGCGGCGGCGGCGTCCGCGAACGTCCGCCCCGAGGTACGTGTGTCGCGGCCGAGGGCGACGCGGTCTGCCTCCCACGTCGTCGCCGCGGCGGCGGCGACCCGCGAGACGAACTCGGGCGTGAACTCCTCGCCCACAACCCCGCGGGTGCCACTCGAACCGAAGACTTTCATTCGGTTCGTAGGTGTGACGGCGGATGGGATAGTGGTTCCGACCCGAACCGACCTGTGCGAACCGGAACCGGCCCGCACGGCCCCATATCTGTCGGGAGGCGGAAATGAGCGTGGGACGATTTCGGCCGCCGACGGGATTTACCACGCCCGCGGCCGAAGCCGTGGGTATGATTCACACGACTGGTCCGCTGTTGTCCGCCGACCTCTCGGCGCAGACGACGACCGAGGAGGACATCGACGACGTCCTCGCGGAGTTCGTCGGCGGCCGTGGCGTCGCCACCAAACTGGCGTTCGACCGCGTGCCGTTCGACGCGGACCCACTCGGCCCCGACAACCGGGTGTACCTGACGACCGGACCGCTCCAACACTCCACGATGAGTTTCACCGGACGGATGAATATGACCGCCGTCTCGCCGCTGACGGACGGTCTCGCCTCCTCGAACGCCGGTGGCTTCCTCTCGCGCAACTTCACCGGAACGGGCTACGCCGCCGTCGAACTCCGCGGCCAGAGCGACGTGCCGCTGGCGGTCCACGTCCGCGAGGACGGCGTCACCTTCGAGGAAGTCCCCAACCTCGCGGGTGCGGAGGTCCCCGAAGTCAGCGAGTGGGCGGCCACCGAACACGATCTCGACCCCGAACACCTCGCGTGTATCGGCCCCGCCGGAGAGCACTTGGTCCGCTACGCCTGCGTGATGACCAGTGAGACGCGCGCGTTCGGTCGCACCGGCCTGGGCGCGGTCCTCGGCAGCAAGAACGTGAAGGTGCTCACCTTCGACGGCGACGCGGAAGCAGACGTCGACATCGACCCAATTCAGGTGGACGTCCACCGCGAGGCCGCTACCTCTGACCACATTATGAAGCGGCAGGGGACGACCAGCGTCACCGAGTACGCCAACGAGGTGGAGGCGTTGCCGACGGACTACTTCTCGGCACTCTCGTTCGACGGCGTCGAGGGCATCTCGGGCGACGCGGTGGAGTCGAAGAAGTACAAGAAGGGAACCTGCTCGCAGTGTGCGTTCGCGTGCAAACTCCCGACGAGAGACGAGGCGGCGGGCGTCGAGACGGAGGGGCCGGAGTTCGAGACGGTGATGGCGTGGGGGTCGAACCAACTCGTCGACGACGTCGTCGAGGTGATGAAGGCGAACGACCTGTGTGACCGCCTCGGCGTCGACACCATCTCCGCGGGCGACACCGTCGCCGCCTACCTCACGAGCGAAGACGACCTCCCCAACCCCGAACGCGCCCGCGACGCACTTCGGAAGGCGGCGTATCGCGAGGGTGACCTCGGTGACCTTCTCGCCGAGGGCGTCCACCGCGCCGCCCCCGAGTTGGGCGTCGAGGACTGGTCGGTCAAGGGTCTGGAGTTCGCCGCCCACGACGGCCGGACGCTCAACGGGCAGGGCCTCTCGTTCGCCACGTCGAACCGCGGGGCCGACCACATGTACGCCAGTTTCTACTCGAAGGAGTATCCCCTCGTCGACAAATCACAGGCCGTCGACAAGCGCGGCCTCGACGGGAAGGCCCCGATGGTCGCGCGGGCGGAGAACCACAACGCCCTGCTCGATTCGGGCGTCGTCTGCAAGTTCTCGCGCGACTTCATGACCGAGGACCGACTCGGGGCGTTGCTCGACGCCGACTACGACGACCTCCTGGCGGTCGGCGCGCGCGTCGTCGAACTGGAGCGAGCGTTCAACAACCGCCGCGGCTTCGACCGCGCGGACGACACCCTCCCGTACGACCTGCCGGGGTTCGAGGACGCCCTCGACGCCTACTACGAGGCGCGCGGGTGGCGAGCGGACGGCGTCGTCCCCGGACTCGGCGAGACCGGCTCCGACCCCGCGACGGCGGACGACTGAGGGGGTCACGATGGCCGAGCACACCGACGGTCGGCCTGATACCGACGACCGACCGAACACCGGCGACACGGTCGACGCCTCGGCTCCGGACCGGACGGTCGACGCCTCGGCTCCAGACCGGACGGTCGACGCCTCGGCTCCGGACCGGACGGTCGACGCCTCGGCTCCAGACCGGACGGTCGACGCCGACGTGGTGGTCGTCGGCTGTGGTCCCGGCGGGGCGGTCCTCTCGTACCTCCTCGCGCGGAGCGGCGTCGACGTCGCTCTCGTCGAACGCGAGTCGACGTTCCAGCGCGAGTACCGCGGGTTCGGCTGGAACCCCGGCGTCGTTCGACTGTTCGACGAGATGGACCTGCTGGCGGACGTCCTCGCTCTCGCACACGAGACCGTCACCGACGGCTCGTTCTCGCTGTACGGTCGCCGGGTGTCGGTCCTCGACTTCGACCTCCTCGACACCGACTACCCGTACGCGCTGTTGATGGAGCAGCCAGCGCTGCTCGAACTGCTCGTCGACCGCGCGAGCGCGTACGAGGGGTTCGACTTCTACCCGAGCACGACCGTCACGGACCTGTGGACCGACGAGAACTCCGGGGACCGGGACGCCGTTCCGGTCGGTGGCGTCGTCGCCCGCGACCGCTCGGCCGACGAGACGGTCGGGTTCGAGGGCCGGTGCGTCGTCGGCGCCGACGGCCGCTACTCGGCGGTCCGCGAGCGCGCCGGAATCGGCGCGGGACTGTTCGACTCGCCGATCGATCTCGTCTGGTTCAAACTCCCGTCGGGCGCGGTCGAGACCGACACGCAGGGACAGATCGCCCGCGACGGCGTGCTCGTGCACTTCGGACTCGGGGCCGGTGAACTCCAGGTCGGCTACCCGATCCACGCGGGGACGTGGTCGGCGATCCGCGAGTCCGGGTTTCCGGCGTTCCGCGAGCGGGTCGCCGCGGTCGACCCGGGCGTCGCCGCCGCGATGGCGGCACACCTCGACGGCTTCGCCGACACCACGCTGCTCGACGTCGCCCCCGGACTCGCGCCCGAGTGGACCCGCGACGGACTCGTGTTGCTCGGGGACGCCGCACACGTCGCCAGCCCGCTCGGCGCGCAGGGGAACCCCCTCGCCGTCGAGGACGCGGTCGTCGCACACGACCGACTCGTCCGTGCGCTCGACGGTGCGACGGGCCAGCACGGGTCGGTCGAAGGCGACGGCCCGCTCCCTCGTTCGTGTCTCCGCGCGTACGAGGCCCGGCGCCGGCCGACCGTCGAGCGCGTGATCGGTCTCCAGCGTCGTGCCGCCGACAACCTCGCGTTCTGGCTCGAGTACGGTCGGTACGTTCCTCCGCCACTCGTCCGCGGAGCGACGGCACTCGCCGGCGCGGTCGTTCCCCGCTCGGGGCTGCTCCGGCGCGCGGTCGAGTCGTTCGCGCTCGGCGACCGGAGCGTCAGCGTCGCCCGCGAGCAGTTCGTTGACTGAGGTGGTCGTCGCTCGCGACTCCGTGGGACCGCACGGTCGCGCGGTCACCGCTCGGTAGCGCGTCGTCTCCGAGGGTCCGCTTTCACCACTGATAGTTGCGGCCGAACGGTTATCAGCAGCAGACGCTGGTCGTCTGTATGAACACGAAGCGGATGTCGACTATCTCGATCGGCGCACTGATCGTGATGGCGGTGGGAGCTGGGGCACTGGTCGCGGTGCAGGTGTTCTGAGGCGTCACCGAACCGACGGAGCCAACCCCGTCGAGACGCTTCTCACGCCCGATGGAGATTCAGTTTCTCGGCGGTGCCCGCGAGGTGGGGCGCTCCGCGGTCCTCGTCGACGACGCCCTCCTCCTCGATTACGGCACGCTGACTGCCGACCCGCCGCAGTATCCCGTTGGTCGCCCGGAACCGGACGCAATCGTCGTCTCGCACGGCCACCTCGACCACGTCGGGCAAGTTCCGGCACTCCTCCGCGGCGACCGCCGCCCGCCGATTCACTGGACGCCGCCGACGAGCGAACTCGCTCGCGTCCTCGCGCGTGACACGCTGAAACTCCGCGGCTACGACTGCACGTTCACGGAGAACCACGTCCAACGACTGGGCGAGGTGGAACAGCGCCACGGCTACCGAGCGCCGTTCACCGTCGCCGCCGGCGGCACCGACTACGAGGTCACCTTCTACAACGCCGGACACATCCCCGGCAGCGCGCACGTCCTCGTCGACGACGGTGACACGCGACTCTGCTACACGGCGGACTTCCACACCGACGACACCCGCCTCCTCTCGGGGTCGACCGCGCGGCCGGACGCGGACGTGGTCATCTGTGAGAGCACCTACTCCGACGTGACCCACGAGGACCGTGCCAGCGTCGAGGAGCGATTCGTCGAGACGGTCCGCACTACCCGCTACGAGGGTGGAACCGCGCTGATTCCGGCGTTCGCCATCGGGCGGACGCAGGAGGTGTTGTGCGTGCTGGCGGACAGCGAGATTCGGCCGTATCTCGACGGGATGGGGCAGCGTGTCACCGACATCGTCCGTCGCCACCCCGAGTTCGTGCGCGACCCGGACCTCCTGAAGCGGGCGAAATCCGGCGCACGGTACGTCACCGGGAGCGATGGCCAGCGAGAGCGCATCGCCGCCGACAACGAGGCCATCGTCACCACCTCGGGAATGGTCTCTGGCGGCCCGGTGATGCGGTATCTCCCGATGCTGCGGTCGGACCCGACGAACCGGGTGCTGCTCACCGGCTACCAGGTCGAGGGGACGAACGGCCGGCAGTTGCTCGAACACGGGCGCTGTGACCTCGACGGCGGCGTCGTCCCCGTCGCCGCCCGCGTGGAGTTGTTCGACTTCTCGGCGCACGCCGACCGCGACGGCCTGCGTTCGTTCCTCGACTCGTATCGCGACGCGACGGTCCTCGTCAACCACGGCGACCGCTGTCCGGCGTTCGCCGAAGAACTGCGCGGCGAGGGATTCGACGCGAGCGCCCCGGAACTCGGGGAGCGAGTCGTCGTCTGAGGTGTCAGTCCCCTCGTCGTTTCCGCCGTAACGTCCAACTCGCGCTGGCCCGTTCGATCCCTCGTGCCCGGCGGCGACGACGACATCGACCCGGAGGCCGTCCTCGAACGCCGCGAGCGACGCGTCTCGCGGCAGGGGCACGCGGCGGTGGCGGGAGCGCTGACGGTCGCCGCGTCGGCGGCGACCGTGCTGGCGTTCCTCACGGCGACCGGTCGAATCGCCGTCACTGGGGCACTCCCGGTGTTCTCGGTGGCGGGTGTGGGAGCGCTCGGCGGCGTGTTGCTCAACGGCTCGCTGATCAAGCGCGTCGACGACCCGGCGCGGTGGTTCCGTCGCGTGGTCGGCACGATTCTCGTCGCGGCGGCGGTGCTGTTCGCGGCGGCGTACGCTCTCGGTGGCAGGTTCTCCGGGGCGACGCTGGTGCTCGCGGCGGTGTTCGCCGTCGCGTGGTTCGGCGGCGTGGCAGTGACCTGGCGGTTCCGGTGAGCGGTCGCGACCGGCCGACTCAGGTCGCGGCCGCCGACTCCACTTCGACGGCCACCTCGTTGCGCCGGAGGAACGGGAGCGTCCCCGGCGCGTCGTAGCCCATGTAGAACGGCTCGCCCGCCAGCGGCACCGACGCTTCCGATAGCGTCGCTTCGAGACGGTTCACTTCGCGTTCGAGACGGCGCTCGGTGGGCCGCCACGAGAAGCGCCTGACGGCGAGCGTTCGCTCCGGCACCGCGACGATGGTCACGTCCTCGTCGGTCGGTCGTGGGGCGGACTCGGCGTCGTACTCCTCGGGGAGGTAGAAGGCCATCCGGACGCCGTCGGCGTCGCCATTGCTGTCGCTGCCGGCGGCCGTCATCGGGATGCGACGGTCGCCGCCGCTGACCTCGACGGGCGCGGTCATCGGGATTGCGACGCCGTTGCTGCCCTCGTCGCCGTCACCGATCTTTACGGGCGCGGTCATCGACAGGTCGGCGTCGGCGTCGTTCGCGCCGGAGATGTAACGGAACAGCCGTCCGAACGCCTCGCGGCGACTGTCGGCGACCGTCTCCGCGAGGACCGTCGGCGGGTAGCGCCGGAGGTCCACGTCGCCGATACGAGCGACGACGGTGTACGGCACCGTCTCCGTCGTGTAGCGTTGGTACTGGTTCCACAGCGCGAGGGCACCGACGACGCCGCCGACGCCGAGGAGGAGCGAGGTGGTTCGCTTCATACTGGTCGTTCGCGCTCAACGGATATGGCTGTTCGCTCGGTCGCTGCCACCGTCGCTCGCGCGACTCTCCAGCGCTCACCGGAATCCGGCGACGCCTATTCCCCGCTGTAGCGCCTCTCGTCTGTATGGTTCGATTCGACGGCACTCCGCTGACCGACCGCCGCGCGTTCCTCCGGCGCGTCGGCGCGACGGGCACGCTCGCGACGGTCGGCATCGCTGGCTGTGTCGGCGCGCCGGGGACCGCCGGCAACGACGGGACCGGTGGGGGGAGTGGGAGCGACAGCGGGACGGCCGAGACAGACACTGCAGACGACGAATTCGGCCCCGAAACGCTCGCGACCGAGGTCGTCGCGGACGGCTTCGCCGCACCGCTCGGCCTCGAAGCGCCGCCGAACGTCGACGGCCGCCTGTACGTCGTCGACCAGCGCGGGACGGTGACGGTCGTCGACGGCGACGACCGCGCCACGTTCCTCGACGTGCGCGACCGGATGGTCGACCTCGGTGGGGGCTACTCCGAACAGGGACTGCTCGGTCTCGCGTTCCATCCCGAGTTCCCCGACGAGGACCGCGTGTACGTCCGATATAGCGCCCCGGGCCGCGACGGCACACCCAGCGGGTACAGCCACACGTTCGTCCTCTCGGAGGTCCGGGCGACGCCCGATGCCGCCGACTTCGACACCGAGCGCACCCTACTGGAGGTGCCACAGCCACAGGGCAACCACAACGCGGGGTCGGTGACGTTCGGCCCCGACGGACTGCTGTACGTCGGCGTCGGCGACGGCGGCGGTGGCGGCGACCGCGGCACCGGCCACGTCGACGACTGGTACGACGCACTCGACGGCGGCAACGGGCAGGATATCACCGAGAACCTCCTCGGCAGCGTCCTCCGCATCGACCCACTGGGCGGCGACGACGTCGGCGTCGACGGCGACGGCGACCCGTACGCGATCCCCGAGGACAACCCGCTCGTCGGCGGTGAGGGCCTCCCCGAGCAGTTCGCGTGGGGCTTCCGCAACCCGTGGCGCTTCTCGTTCGACCGCGAGACGGGCGAGTTCCTCGTCGCCGACGTGGGACAGAACGCGTGGGAGGAGGTCAATCGCGTCGAATCGGGCGGCAACTACGGCTGGAACGTCCGCGAGGGCTTCCACCCGTTCGACCGCGACTCCGCGCCGACGGAGACGCCCGACGGCGACCCCCTCATCGACCCGGTGCTGGAGTACCCGCACTCCGGCGACGGCGTGTCTGGTATCTCTGTCATCGGCGGGTACGTCTACCGTGGCGACGAGATTCCGGCGCTCGAGGGGACGTACCTGTTTGCAGACTTCCGCCCCGGCGGCGACCTGTTTCTCGCGGACCCGCAAGAGGAAGGCCGCTGGCCGACCCGGACGGTCGAGACGGCGGGGTTGGGCCGGAGCGTCCTCTCGTTCGGTCAGGGGCCGGACGGCGAACTGTACGTCTGCACGACCGGCGACGACGGCGGCGCAGTGTCGCGAATCGTCGCGGAGTGACTGCGAACCTCACACGTCGGTCGTCGCAGGTGGGCCGACGCGGGTCGCTCAGTCGTCGGCGGTCGCGCTGTCGGCCGTGTCGCTCTCGTCGGTCGCTGCGGTGTCGGCGTCGTCGCCTGCGAACTCGTAGTCGACGCCGGTGAGGTCGCTCGACACCTCCCACAGACGCGCTGCAGTCGCCTCGTCGTACGACCGCTCGCTCGACCGCTGTCGCTCGGGCGCACCGCGTGCGTTCATAAAACCGCCGGGGCCGACGTACTCGCCGGCGACATCGTCGGCGACGGCCGCGTACAGCATCGGCCACGCGCCACGTTCGGCCGACTGTGCGAACAGGCCGTTGGCCGCTTTCATCAGCAGGCGCTTCAGTTCCGACCCCTCGGCCTCTGGACCGCGTCGCTGGAGGTTCGTCGCCGCCCAGCCGGGGTGACAGACGGCGCTCGTCACGTCGTCGATGCCAGCGGCGTCGAGGCGGCGCTGGAGTTCGTAGCCGAACAGGACGTTCGCGAGTTTGCTCTGGGCGTACGCCTCCCACTTGTCGTAGGATCGCTCGCCGTGCAGGTCGTCGAAGTCGATATCGCCGCGTTCGTGGACGGCGCTCGACTGCGTGACGACTCGTGCCTCGCCGTCGCTCGCGCGGAGGGCGTCGAGGAGGCGACCCGTGAGCGCGAAGTGGCCGAGGTGGTTCACGCCGAACTGCGTCTCGAAGCCGTCGTGCGTCTCGGTGCGGGGAATCGCCATCACGCCCGCGTTGTTGCAGAGGATATCCAGCGGTCCCTCCCAACCGTCGGCGAACGCCGCCACGGAGTCGAGGTCCGCGAGGTCGAGTTCTTGCACCTGCATCTCACCGGGGAGGCGCGACTCCGTGCGTTCGATGTCGGCGACGGCCTCCTCGCCGCGGTCGACGCTGCGGCACGCGAGCGTCACGTCCGCGCCGACACGGGCGAACGCCCGCGTCGCTTCCTTCCCGATGCCGCTGTTAGCCCCGGTCACGACGACGCGCGTGCCCGTCATCTCGGGGAGGTCGGCCGCAGTCCAGTCGGTCATAGGCGTGATACGTGCGGTCCGGGCGTAAACCCCGCGGCGGCCGGTCAGAGCCACCCCTCACGGCGGAAGTACGCTACGAGGACCACGGTGATGCCTGCCATCCCGAGCATCGTCGCGTGGTAGGCGTACGGCCACGACAGTTCCGGCATCGACTGGAAGTTCATCCCGAACACGCCCGCGACGAACGTGAGCGGCAAGACGACGGTGGCGACGACGGTGAGGCGACGCATCACCTCGTTGGTCGACTGCGAGAGCGTGTTGAGGTAGATGTCGCGCGCACCTGACGTCAGGTCGCGATACGTCTCGGTCAACTCGACCAACTGGACGACGTGGTCGTACACGTCGCGGTAGTACTTCTCGGTCGACTCCGAGACGTGGTCGGCGTCGCCCCGCGAGAGGGGATTCACTGCGTCACGCGTCGGCCACACTACCCGGCGCACGGAGAGCAACTCCCGCCGGAGGTCGTTGATGACCGAGAGCGTGTCGGGGTCCGGCGCGTCGATGACGCGTTCTTCGACCGTCTCGATGTCGTCCTCCAACTCGTCCAACAGCGCGAAGTAGCCGTCGACGACGCGGTCGGCGACGAGATAGCCCGCGAAGTCCGGGCCCCGGCCCAGCGCCCGTCGTTCCGCGCCTGTGAGGCGGTTCCAGACGGGTTCGACCGCGTTGGCGCCACCGTTCGTCACGGTCACCAGCCAGTCGTCGCCGACGAACACGCCGACAGGTTGGGTGCGTATCTCCTCGAGGAACGTCGTCTCGCCGACGCGAAATCGGGCGGCTTTGAGGAGGAGGAAGGTGTACTCCTCGAGCAGTTCCGACTTGGGCCGAACGTCGCCTGTCACGTCCTCGACGTGGAGCGGGTGGATCCCGAAGCGGTCGGCGACCGTCGCCACCTCTCCGGTCAGTTTCGGCGGACCGTTCCCCTCGGCCGTCGCTCGCGACTCCGCTTCGATGTCGACCCACACCCACGTCGTTCCCGGTGCGGCCACGGCCTCGTCGGTCGCCTCGAACGTCGACGCCTCGCTGTCCGTGTACGACATCGCGCGGATCATCGCGGCGCGTCACCTCCGTCTGTCGCGTCGGCGTCGTCGGGTGCGCTCGGCTCGCGGCCGTAGGTGACGGTCGCAAGCGCGATGCCGACCATCAGCCCCACGAGCGACGCTTCCCGGCCAGGGTACGCGGCGACGACGCCGACGAGATAGCCCACGGTCGACAGCGCTGTCAGCGCGGCCGCCGCGAGGAACGTCTGGTCCATACCCCGGTTTGCATCGCCGAGTCTCCTAACCATTCGGGCGGGAACGCGCGCAACAGACTTCTCCCTCGCTCACATAGTACACGGTATGGCAGTCGACGACACTGGGACGGACGTCCCTGAGTTGGCCCCCGCGGAGATGGACGCCCTTCACTCGATCCAACTGGGGATCGAACACGCCTATCGCGCGTACGCAGACCTGTTAGCGTGTCACCACCGCACGGGACACGCGATGGACCGATTCGCGGAGGCCGAACGGTTGCTGCGCGAGGCGGGGCACGACGAGTACGCCGACCGCATCCGCGACGACCTCCTGCCCGCGGGCGCGGTCGAGGACCGCTGGACGTACGAACTCGTGACGGAGTATCGAGGCGGACTCGTGGAGGAACTCGACGCCTTCGAGACGGCGATCAGAGACGACCTCGCGGAGGGCGTCGACCACGTCTCGGAGCGGCTTCAACAACAGGCGTGGCGCGCCCGCGCCAGATCCGAGGAGTGGAAGCGGTAACGACCGCGCTCAGTCGTCGTCGACGACGACTTCGACTGGCTCGGACTCCTCGGAGGCCTCGCCGTCGCGGCTCGACCGTTCGAGGTACAGCATCACGCCGGCGACGAGGAGGACGACCCACGAGCGCCAGTTCGCGAGATTGAGCGTGTACCCGATGCCGAACGGCTTCGTCACGAGCATCCCCTTGCCGGGCTGCCAGTACGAGGAGAGCAGGCGGCCGACGCTCGGACGCTCGAAGTTGTAGGGGATGCCGAAGAGTTCGCCAGACTGCGGTTTGTCTGCCATACACCTGACAACGATCCGGTGAGATAAATGGTTTTGCCCACGTTCGCGGTCCCCGCGAACGTTCATCTCAGATGGCGACACAGTCGTTCCGATGCGCTGACCGAACCCACGCGCCGGGAAGCGGGTGTGCGGCCCGACGGTGTGTGCGCGGAGTCGAGACCAGGGCCGCCTGTCAGCCCTACTGGTAGCGACCGCGTCCCTCGACGCCGCGAAGCCGCGCCAACACCTCCTCGTCGCCGACCTCACGGTAGCCCGCTTCGACCGCGTCCACGAGCGGATCGGCGTCGCGTGCGGTCCCCTGCACCGACTGCTCGAACACGTGGAGGTCCATCGCGTAGTCTTCGACGTGGTCGGAGGAGAACCCGAGGCCGAAGTCGATGAGAGACAGTCGCTCGGCCTCGCTTTCCACCCGGACGTTGCGCGTCGTCGGGTCACCGTGGACGATACCCGCCTCGTGGAGTCTGGCGAGGTGTCCGCCGACCGTGCGGGCGCGGTCGGGCGTCAGCGCGGCCGCTAGGTCGCAGTCACCGACGTACTGCATCGTCAGCGTCGCCTCGGAAACGTCCACGTCGTGTACGAGCGGCGTCGGCACGCCCGCCTTCCGCGCCGACGCGAGCAGACGCGCCTCTGCGACCGTCCGATCGCGACGCAGCGTCGCGTCGAGTTCGGGGTGGCGGTACGCCTTCGGGAGCCGTCGCTTCACCACCTCCGCGCCGCGAATCTCGACGGTCGCCTCCGCGCCACGTAGGTCGGCGTCGCCGGGGGCGGGGACGCGCGCGACCGACTCGCCCTCGCGCCACGTCACCGGCACCTGATCCGGGCGGAAGTTGGCGTCGATAGCGGAGTCCGCAATAGCGATAGTGTCGCCAGCGGCGGCCATCTTCGCGCCCAACACCGCGATCATCCCAGCGTTGTCGCGGAGGAAGCGCGGTTCCGGCGCGTGGAACTCGGCCCCGCGCTGCTCGCACATCGCCGCGAGCATCTCTCGTAGGCGGGCGTTCTGCCCGACGCCGCCGCCGAGGACGAGTTCGTCCGTCCCCGTGAGCGACAGCGCTCGCTCGCTCACCTCCGTCAGCATCGCGAAGACGTGCTCTTGCAGAGAGAAACAGACGTCTTCCACAGGAACGCCGTCGTCGTAGGCGGCCTTCGCCGCGGACATAATCCCGGAGAAGGAGAAGTCCATCCCCTTCACGACGTACGGCAACTCGACGAACTCGCCGTCTTTTGCGTGAGATTCGATCTTCGGGCCGCCAGGGTGACTCCACCCGACGTGTCTGGTGAACTTGTCGAGAGCGTTGCCGACGCCGGTGTCCATCGTCTCCCCGAGCACGCGGTAGCGCCCGTCGTGAAAGCCCAGCAGGTGGGCGTTCGCGCCCGAGGCGTTCAGACAGACGGGCGAGTCGAAGCCCGCGCGGTGGCGACCGATCTCTAAGTGGGCGACCATATGGTTGACGCCGACGAGTGGCACGTCGAGCGACCCCGCCAGCGCACGGGCGGCGGTCGCGACGATGCGGAGACACGGCCCAAGTCCGGGGCCGCGAGAGAAGGCGACAGCGTCGACTGGCGGTTCGTCTCCGGTACGGTCGTCGTACTCGTCGCGAGCGTGTTCGAGCGCCGTCTCGATGACTTGCGGGATGGCGTCGCCCATATGCTCGGCGGCCTCGCGTGGGTGAATGCCGCCGCTGTCGGGTTCGTAGGCGTCGGATTCGATGAAAACGGCGTCGGTCTCGGCGTCGAACACCGCGGCGCTGGCGCACCAGGCGGTTCCCTCGACGCCGAGGACGCGCATCCGGCGTTACGCTTCCTCTGCTTCCGCGTCCTCGTCGCCAGTGATGGCGTTCCGCTCGAGGACGTAGTCCTGTTCGATGTCGGCGGCGTGTTCGGCCGTCTCGTACACCTTCGCGTAGCCGACGGTCTTGCGCATCCCGAACTTCGTGTCCAGTTCCTGGATGACGACCTCGTCGGAGCCCTTGTCGAGTTTCGCCGCCAGCGAGTCGCGGACCTGCAGTCGCGCGGGCGTTGCTTCGTCGTGCTGCACCTCGAACCGGACGTCCGTCCGGTGGAGCATGGGGTTCTCCTCCTCGGAGATGATGTCGATGTCCATGGTTCAGTTGTCCGTACGTCCACCCGAGAGCCGGAAAAGGATTTCGAAGGGTGCGTACGGCGGTTTTCCGCCGGCGTTCGACCGGTGTGACCGACCCACGGGCGGCCGGTCGTGCCCGGCTACGCGTCGACGCCGAGCGCCGACAACGCCGCCGCGGTGTCGCCGTCCATCCGCGAGAGGAGGTCGCGTGCGTGTGCTCGCGACTCGGCGGTCACGTCGACGAGCACCATCCCCTCGTCGGGCTGGCCGTAAACGACGCTCGCGCCGTCGGGCGCGGCGACGACCGCGGGGACGGTCGCGAGGTCCTCCTCGCCGGTGACGTGAATCACGACAGGCTCATCGGCCGCGAGCGCCGCTGCGAGCGCCTCGAACATCGCGCGCGAGAGCGTCGCTGGGTTGTTCTCCACGTCGATCCGGCGGTTGCCACCGTCGAGAACGGCGGCGATCTCCTCACCGACGGCCTCCCGCTTGGTCTTCCCGTCGATGACGGCGACGTCGGGGTCGCGGCCGGCGACGCGGAGGTGGTAGGTGACGACGTCGCCGACGGCGACGATGGGGTCGCCCGCCTCCGAGAGCAGTCGCTCGGTGTCGGTGTACACCGGCCCGAGCGGATCCTTGAACGCCCCGCGAAGTGAGTCCGGGAGCGTCAGCATCCCTTAGCGGACCTTCAGGGCGTAACTGCCGGCCTGGCTCACGTTCATCTCCGGCGCAATCTCCGACTGCTCGGGGTGCGTGATGATGACGTATCCGGCCCAGTCCTCCGTCAGCGACGAGGACCCGCAGTTCTCACACGTCTGGTTGTCGGGTTCGTTGACGAAGTGGCACTCGCGACAGGCGAGGCGGTCCTCCGCCATCAGTTACCCTCCGCCGGGGCCCCCTCGGCCCGCCGCCGCACGTCGGCTTCGAGCCACTCGTGCTTGCCGAGTCCCGGCTGTTTCGCCGTGAGCCCGATCTTCGAGTCGCGGGGGTTGCGCTCGTCGATGCTCTTCGTGACGATGCGCACGCGGACGGGGTCTTCGACGCCGAGCGTTCGATCAGACTCCGTCGACGCGAGCTGCTGGTTCTCGCCGTCGTACGCGAGGTATTCGTCGGAGATCTGCGAGACGTGCAGGAGGCCGTCGACGGGGCCGATGCCGACGAAGGCACCGAACTCGACGACCTCGACGACGTTGCCGTCGACGACTTCCTGCATGTCCGGATCGAAGGTGACGGCGTCGAACTCCGCCTGGTAGTACACGCCCGGTCTGTTCGGGAGGACGGCACCGTCGCCGATGTCGTGGACCTCCGTGACGCTGACGACGCTACCAACGTCTTCGTCCATCCGCCCTTCCAGTTTGTCCTGCAACAGTTTGCGAACGCGGTCGCGGCTCACGTCCGCCAGGTGCTCCGGCGGAACCTCGACCGTGTCCTTGAGTCGTACCCGTTTGTACATGCTATGGTTCTGTTATCGCGAGTGTGTTCGCGCCCCTTAAACCGATTACGCGTACGCCCCGAGCGAGGAGGCGCTCGCGCAGGGGGCGGTCGTTCGTGACGACGTAGCCGTCGAATTCCGCCTCGGAATCGCCCGAGGTGAGTTCGACGACCGCGTCGTCGGCGTACGATTCCGTCGTCTCGACCACCCGGCACCGCTCGACGAGGTCACGGCCTACGGACGCCGCCGTGGCCGCCTCGCCAGCACCCGCCGCGAGTTTCTCCAACTCGGCGACGACCGCTTCGGGGGCGATGAGTTCCGGGTCGTCCAGGAGACGGTCGAGTTCCTCGAACACGCGAACGTCGCACTCAACCGGCATCATGAGCGCGTTGGTGTCGAGCACGACCGTCGTCACCGTCGTTACTCTCTGAGGGTTCCCACGCCGATGAGACGCCAGCGAGCGCCCATCCGGCGGTTGATCGCGATCTTTGCGCCCTCGTCGGCACACACCGGACGCTTGAGGTTGACCTCGCACTCGTCGTCGCGCGCGCTCGTCACCGCGCCGACGGTCGTGGCGGTCCCGACCGTGAGCATCAGCGGCTCACCGGTGGATATCTCCTCGACCTCGCCTTCGCCGACGACGCGGTCGAGCAGTTCGACCTCCATCTCGAAGCCGTTGCGCGTCGGCGGGAGCGTCCCCGGTTTCCCGGCGACCTGTCCTGCGAGCGCGTCACCCTTCGTCAGGCTGGGGTCCAGTCCCGTCCCGACGCCGAGCAGTCCACCCGGGCCGACTTCGTCGGCGGGGTTGCCGCCCGCCTGCAGCGAGCGCACGGAGGTCTCGATGGAGTGGTACTCCGAGGAGCCGCCCTCCTCGACCTCGCGGCCGGGGCGCAGTTCGATCTCGTCGCCTTTCGAGAGGGTGCCCTGTGCGAGCGACCCGCCGATGACGCCGCCCAGCAGGTCCTTCGCCTTCGTGCCGGGGCGGTTGATGTCGAACGAGCGGGCGGTGTACATCCGCGCCGGGAGCGACTCGTCGCGCTCGGGCGTCGGGATGTTCTCCTCCAGCGCCTGAATGACCAGGTCCACGTTGACGCCCTGCTGGGCGCTGACGGGGACGACCGGGGCGTCCTCTGCGACGGTGCCCTCGACGAACTCCTGGATCTGCTCGTAGTTGTCGCGGGCACGCTCGTCGTCGACGAGGTCGACCTTGTTCTGTGCGATGACGATGTTCTCGATGCCGATGATGTCGAGCGCCATAAGGTGCTCTTCGGTCTGCGCCTGCGGCACGTCTTCGGTGGCGCTCACGACCAACACGGCGCCGTCCATAATGGACGCGCCGGACAGCATCGTCGCCATCAGCGTCTCGTGGCCCGGTGCGTCGACGAACGAGACGGTCCGTAGGACCTCGGTCTCGACGTCGTGCTCCGGGCACGTCTCCTCGACAGTGTAACACTCGGGCTCGTCGCACTCTGGGCACCGACGCAACGTCGCGTCGGCGTACCCCAGTCTGATGGAGATACCGCGTTTCATCTCCTCGCTGTGCTGGTCGGTCCAGTCGCCAGACAACGCTTGAACGAGCGTCGTCTTCCCGTGGTCGACGTGACCGACGAGTCCGATGTTCACCTCCGGTTGTGTTTTCTCCGTCACCATGGGCCTCCGAGAGTAATCTCGTTGGAACTTCGCCGCGTGCGCTTGATAAAGGTGCTGTTACGGGGACGGGGGCCGAGGCGTGCGTGTCGTTGTGTTTCAGGCCCCGCCGCGACCCCTCATTTCGGGTGGAACGCCCGCACGGAGCGCCGCCGCCCGATGCCGTCGTCGGATTCGCGGCCGATCCCACTGTGAACGCCGCACAGACGCGCCGAAACCCGAACGAACGGGCTTATACGCGGTCGTCGTCAATGTCCAGCCAACTGACTATGACGTTCGAAGACCTCCCCACGACTCCCCGCGCGGAGGAACTCCTCGACAAGGCGTTCTCCCGTGCTTCGCGAACCGGCCGTGCGAAAGACGGCTGGGACGCCCAGGAGTCGATGCTGATCACTGCCGCGAACATCCTCTCTGACAACCTCGCCAACGTCTCCACCTCTTGGCCCGACTTCGAGTTCGAGGTCGAACCCTTCTACTACGAACTGGCCGACGCCGTCGTCGACGTCGACGAGTTGCGACAGGCGCTCTCGGAGGTGAACTGGGCCTCCCGTCAGATCGACGAACTCCGCTCGGAGTACCAGGCGAAGATGCGCCGCTCCGGCGTCGAGACCGCGCGCAAGCACCGCAAGCAGGCGTTCGCCCGGATGGCCGACATCCTCGACGAGATCGAAGACGACCTGCTGACCGTCGGCGAGGCGCGTGACGCCCTGAAGACGCTGCCCGACATCCGCCCGGACGAACCCGCCCTCGTCGTCGCGGGCTACCCCAACGTCGGCAAGTCGTCGTTCGTCAACCACGTCACCCGCGCCTCCAACGAGATTGCGTCGTACCCGTTCACGACGAAGGCGGTCCAGATCGGCCACTTCGAGCGTGACCGCATCCGCTACCAGATCATCGACACGCCCGGCCTCCTCGACCGCCCGGAAGAGGACCGCAACGGCATCGAACGGCAGGCCGTCTCCGCGCTGACGCACCTCGCGGACGCCGTCCTGTTCGTCGTCGACGCCTCCGGCGACTGTGGCTACCCACTGGAGGCGCAGTTGGAGTTGCTCGCGGAGGTCCGCGAGCGGTTCGATGCGCCCGTCCTCGTCGTCTGTAACAAGAGCGACCGCTCGACCGACGTCGAGGCGGACGCGTACATGAGCATCACCGAGAACGAGAACGTCGACGAGGTGTTACAGATGGCCGTCGACGCTGTCGGCTTCGAACCGGACCTGCCGACGCGCGGCGAGAACTGACGCGGCCGCTCAGTTTGACTCTCGAAGGCGGGTGTGTTCGCCGTCGCCGTCGCGTTCTGCGCTCCGTTCGTCCGCGTCGAGCAGTCGGTCGAGTCGCGCTTCGAACTCCTCGTCTCCGATCTCACCGTCCGCGTAGCGGCGCTTGAGTCGCTCGACGGGGTCATCCTCGGTGTCTCCATCGTCAGCGTCGTCGCCGGAACCGACGCCACGAAGTCGGAGCCACCGGCCGACGACCCACGCACCGAAGACGGCAAGCACGGCGACCGAGACGCCGCCCGCGACGTTCGCGGAGACGCGGCCGACGTACCACAGCGCTGCGACGATGACGACCGTGTCGACGCCGAACGCGAGGAACAGACCGAGCATCGCGCCGGTGACGAGTCGCGGGGAGGAGTCGCTCATCGTCGATCTGTCGGTGATCGGGGACTTGGGACTTCCGCTCGTGAGTTTCGGGCGGTTGAAAAACGGGATACGCGAGGCGCTTACTCCAGTTCGTACGTCACCGTCACCGACGCGGTGACGGTCACGGGTCCGGGTTCGAAGGAAGTGCTTCCCCCCGCGTCGGCGGCGGTCTCGTAGGCGACACGGCCGTCGTACGGCTGGTATCCCGCGGAGCCGACCTGCATCGACAGTTCGGTGCCGACCGAGCGGTCGGCCGCGCCGGCGACCGTCTCGGCCGTCGTGCGAGCGTCGTTGACGGCAGCGGCGAGCGCCTCGCTGCGCAGTTCCGCGCGCTTCTCGTCGCTCAGGGTGAACTGAACGCGGTCGACGCTGGTCGCGCCGTTGTCGACGGCGAGGTCGACGGCGCTGCCGGCGTCGTCGGGCGTCGTCTCGAACTGGAGGGCGTGGTACGCACGGTAGCCGACGAGTTGGCGCTCCTCACCGCTGTAGTCGTACTCGGGAGACAGGCGGAACGCGACCGTCTGTACCTCGTAGCCCGCCTCGGTGAGGGCGTCCCGGAGGCCGTTCACTTGCTCGGCGACTTGTGACCGCGCCTCGGTCGCTGTCTCGGCGGTCACTTCGACGGCGACACCGACGACCGCGCGGTCGGGACTAGCGCTGATTGTTGCGCTGCCACCGGCAGTGACCGTGTTCACGCTCGCATCGGTTCCGTTCGTGTTCCCGTTCGTCTGTGTCGTCGTGGCCGCCGGTGCGTTGCCAGCGAAGCCGGCACAGCCAGCGAGGACGAGCATCGCGGCGACGACGACCGCAGGGAGGGTTTTCGTTCGATCCATACTTGCAACTCGCTCGCTCAGCGCATTAAGCTGGCTTACACACAAACGCCGATTTGTGTTATGTGCCGTCGTTGCCGCCGTTGCCGTCGACGCGCCCTTCTTCGACGACGAGGTAGCGGACGGACACCTCGACGGTCGCGGCGTCCCCGATGCCAAAGGGCGCGCTGGCGTCGTCAGCGAGACTGTCGCTAAGCCGGTCGGCGATCCGGGGCGGTGTCTCACCTGGCGGGTGGCCGACAGTCACTGTCACCGCGGTCGGCTGGCGGAACGGGAAGCCGCCGTACGTCACCTCCACGTCGAGCACTCGGCCGTCGCCGTCGAGGAGCGCTTCCGCCTCGGCGTGGGCGGCGGTCTCGAACTGCGCGCTCTCGAAGGAGGCGACCGTCACGCCCGCAAGGACGCCCGTCGCGAGGAGGATGCCGACGCCGAGGATGCCCACTCGCTTGAGCGTCGTCGCTCGCGCCTCGTCGAGTTGCCAGAACTGCTCCGGGCGGTAGCCTTTGTACCACAGCGTGCCCAGCGCGGCGAAGTTGATCGAGATGAAGTTGACGAGGACGAGCAACGCCGCGCCCGACACCGCCGCCGGCGCTCCCCACGCGATGCCGATGCCGACGACGGCCGTCGGTGGAACGAGCGCCGCCGCGATCATGACGCCGACGAGCGCCGAGGAGACGCCCGACGACAGCGAGAGCGCGCCCGCGACGCCCGCCCCCAGCGCGATGGGTAACGAGAGCACGTCCGGCGCGAGGCGTTCGCGCACCTCGGGCACGGCGAACACCTCGGTCGCAGAGAACGGAACGATCATCCCGTACCGGAGGATGGCGGCGAAGGCGGTGGCGCTCCCCACGGCAAGGAAGCCGCCGAGTACCTGCAAGCGGACGCCACGGCGGAACAACTCGTCGTCATCGAGGACGGTGCCGACGCTGGCGGCCATCGCTGGGCCGATGAGCGGCGCGATGACCATCGACCCGACGACGACGGCCGCCGAGTCGAGCAACAAACCCGCGGTGGCGACGACCGCGCTGATGACGGTCAGCGTCGCGAACGCGGTGAGTCGCGGGGCCATGTCGGTCGCTCGCGCAGCCAACTCCTCGCGGGCGATGCGGTCGCCGTTCCCCTCGTCCTCGTCGACGTACCGCTCCTCCAACTCCTCGTAGCGGTTGGAGACGACGGTTTCGGCGTCCAGCACGACGGTGTAGGCGTCGCGTTCCAGCCCCGCCTCGCGGAGCGATTCGAGGATGGGTTCGACCGCCTCAGTCGGTAGTGGGAACGAGACGACGGCGGTGTAATCGCGGCCGCTCGTCTCGTCGGACATGACGTAGTCGATGCCCTCCTCGTCGAGCGTCGCCAGCACCGTTTCGCGCTTGCCCGCGGGCACCATCACCTGGACGAGTCGCACGGCCGTTCCTCACGGAGCGGCCAGTTATAGCCGACGGACATCGGCGCTGCGGGCGGTCCGGTCTCCTCTTCTACTACACGCCGTCACTCGGGTCGAAGTCGCTGCAACACCGGAATCGACGCCAGTTTCTCGTCTGGAAGGGCGTTCCAGTCGACGCCCGCGGGTCGGGCGGGCGCGTCGCCGTCGCGGTACTCGGCCGTTCTGATCGTTCGCTCGGGAGTACAGATCAGGTCTACCGGCACGTCGTGGGCGTCCAGTTTCACCTCGTCGTCGTCGACGACCTGCATCTCGTGGACCGTCGTCGCAATCGTCGTCTCCGTGTCGACGGCACCCAGTTCCGACAGCACCGCGAACTCCAGGTCCGCGAACCCCTCGCCTTTCCCGACGCGGCCGCCCGCTTCGGTGACGGCGACGCTCCCCGACACGACGAGGTCGATGTGGGGAACCTCCTCGGGACCGACCGGGACGCCGTGTTTCGAGGAACCGGATACGGTCGTCGCGTCGTCGATGTCGGGCACTTCCTCGGGCGACAGGCGAAGGAATGGGTGCTCTTCACGGAGCCTTGGGACGGCCATATACACGGTCTTGCCCGCGCGGAGAGCGGCGCGACGGACGGGCAACTGTGGCGCGTCGGGGTTCGCCTTGACGGCGTCCGCCGCGGTCCACTCGTCAGTGGCCGTCAGGCGGTCGCAGGCGGCGTCTGAGCCCGCGAAGTTGGGGATGCGGCCGTGCGGCGGGAACGGGAAGCGGGCCTCGCCGGAATCCTCCAACGTGGTCCAGATGCGTTCGCGGAGGGGCTGTTTGTCCATAGGACTGGCTCGACCGGCGAGGACTTGGGAGCGTCGCTGCGGAGTTATGCGAACAGCCCGACTCGTCGCCATCGGAACAACAGGTACCCGATAGCACCGGGAACGGTGACGAGCATCGCGAGCGAGACGACCATCGTACTCAGGTGGGTGACGGCGAGTGCCCCGACCAAGAGGCGGTTCGGCTGCCAGACGTCCGCCTCGCGCAGACGCTTCGCGTCCAACCACAGGCACACGGCGAATATGGGTGCGGTGACGAACAAGAACAGAATCGAGACGACAAGGTACAGGCCACCCACGAGACTCACGACCGCCGATGTGCTTCCAGGAGTCACACCCACCGGATTGAAGGGCCCGGTGACGAGGGCGGCGACGACAGCGAATACTGCGTACAGGGAGACGGTTCCGGCGACGCCGTACCACCAGCGACTGATCGGACGGTCGTACCCAGTGTCGGCGTCGACCTCACCGGCTTCGGTGTCGTCACCGCGTCCCGACGCACCGAGGTCGATGCCGTTGTCTGTGGTGTCGGTCACGTCGACTGTGTCGAGCGAATCGGGGGCTGGTGCTGTCGCGTCGCGGTCGAAGCGACGCCAGAGGTAGACGACCCCAATCGGAACCATCAGTGACGCACTCACCGTGGCGAGGCCGAGTACAGGCAGGAGTAATCCGCCGACACCCCACGCCCACGGGTTCGGCGTCCACGAACCGCCGGCGTCGCGAACGGCACGCGCGTCGAAGAACAGCGACCCAGCGAACACGGGGATCAGCAGTAGTCCGATGACCACCGTGAACGCGAATCCGAGCGCGACGGGCGCTGATCCGGGAGTGAGGCCGCCGAACGCTCGCAGGGCGGCGATCCCTCCGTGTCCAAGCAGTTCCAATGCGGGGGGAATGGCGATGCCGTACCACCACTTCGAGTCGCTCACAATCTGTCGTCAGACCGATCGGAGTAAAGTGGTCCGACCGACCCGCGCCGCTTATCCGCCGTCGCGGTCCTCTCTCTGGTATGACTTTCGAGGGACGACCCGACCGCGACGCCGAGGTCGTACTCGTCGGGCGGTCGAACGTCGGCAAGTCGACGCTGATGCGCGAGTTGACCGGCCACGACTTCACGACGGGGAAGAAACCGGGCGTCACGCGGTCTCCCAACCACTTCGACTGGGCCCCGCAGTCGTTTATGTTCACCGACCTCCCCGGATTCGGGTTCATGAGCGGCGTTGAGGAGGACGCCCGCGAGGCAATCAAGACGGATGTGGTCCGGTACATCGAGGACAACGCCGACTCCATCATCGCGGGCGTCCTCGTCGTCGACGGGAAAGCCGTCATCGACATCATCGACCGCCACAGCGCCGAGGGCGACATCCCCCACGACGTGGAGATGTTCGGCTTCCTGCAGGACGTCGACGTCGCGCCCGTCGTCGCGGTGAATAAGATGGACAAGGTGGACGACCGCGACGAACGACTGAACGAGTTGTGTGAGCGCCTCGGTCTCTACCCACCGTGGCAGCAGTGGGACGACACCATCGCGCCCATCACGGCCAAGAAGGGATCTATCGAACCGCTGCAGGCGGCGCTGCGGACCCACTTTCGCGAGGCGAAACGCGACGACCTCCTCCAGTTCGTGAAGTAGCGCGGCCGGCGAGTCGCCGGCCACCCTGTCGCTTGGGCATCGCTCACGACGCCCGCGGAGTACGAGTGTTTATGCCGTGGACCGCCTCATCCACCGACAGTAATGGCGAGCGCCGATGCCGACGGGGACGCGGACGAATCGACGGACGGAGCCGACGGCTTCCCCGTCCCGGAACTCCGCGAGCGTGCGGAGGCGTGTGCCACCAGACTCCGTGAGGCCGAGACGTTCCTGTTGTGTTCGCACATCGACGCCGACGGCCTGACGAGCGCCGCCGTCGCCACCGCGGCGTTCGAGCGCGCGGGCTTCGACTTCGAGACGGCGTTCTTCAAGCAACTCGACGCCGAGACCGTCGCGCGCATCGCGGCCACCGACTACGACGTCGTCTGTTTCACCGACTTCGGGAGCGGGCAACTCGACGTCATCGCGCCACACGAGGAGGCGGGCGACTTCGTCCCCGTCATCGCTGACCACCACCAGCCTGCGGACGCGGAGACCGAGTACCACCTGAACCCCCTGCTGGAGGGCCTCGACGGCGCGAGTGAGTTGTCGGGCGCGGGGGCCGCCTACCTCCTCGCGCGGGCGCTCGGCGACGCCACCGGCACGGACAACCGCGACCTCGCGGCGCTCGCCGTCGTTGGCGCAGTCGGAGACATGCAGGACGGCGAGGGTGGCCTCTCCGGGGCGAACGAGGCGCTCGTCGCCGACGCCGTCGACGCGGGCGCACTCGCGGAGGTGACCGACCTGGCGTTGTACGGCCGACAGACGCGGCCGCTCCCGAAACTCTTGGAGTACGCGAGTGAGGCGCGAATTCCGGGTATCTCGAACGACGAGGCGGGCAGCATCGAGTTCCTCTCGGAGTTAGACGTGCCGATGAAAGACGGCGACGGCGAGTGGCGGCGCTGGGTCGACCTGGACGCCGACGAGCGCCAGACGGTCGCGAGTGCCCTCATCCGCCGCGCCGTCTCCTCGGGCGTCCCCAGCGAGCGAATCGACTCGCTCGTCGGGGCGACGTACGTCCTCGCCGACGAGGAACCTGGCACGGAACTGCGCGACGTGAGCGAGTTCTCCACCCTGCTCAACGCGACCGCGCGGTACGAACGCGCTGACGTCGGCCTCGCGGTGTGTCTCGGCGACCGCGGGGCAGCGCTCGACCGCGCCCGAACGCTGCTTCGCAACCACCGACGCAACCTCTCGGAGGGGCTCCAGTGGGTCACCACTGAGGGCGTCGAACGCGAGGACAACGTCCAGTGGTTCGACGCGGGCACGCGCATCCGCGAGACCATCGTCGGCATCGTCGCGGGGATGGCCGTCGGCGCGGACGGCATCTCTGCCCAGAAACCCATCGTCGCGTTCGCGGACGCCGGCGACGGCGAGACGAAAGTCTCTGCGCGGGGGAGTGAGTTCCTCGTGGGCAAGGGCCTCGACCTCTCGGCGGCGATGCGAGAGGCCAGCAACGCGGTCGGCGGCGACGGCGGCGGACACGACGTGGCCGCGGGGGCGACCATCCCCGCCGACCGCCGCGACGACTTCCTCGCGGCGGTCGACCGAATCATCGGCGAGCAGTTGGACGATGACGAGTAGCCGGCGCTGTCGGGCGAGGAGTGTAGTGGAAGACGAGCCGTGGCGTCCGCGTCCGGCTTACGCCGACTCGGAGGACGACGTCGACCCCATCTCGCGGAACAACATACGGTAGTCGTCCGGCGAGAACGCCGACGCGAGGTCGTCAAGGTCGGACTGTAGGGTGTCGATGTCGGAGAGCAACTCCTCGTACTCGGGCGACGAGCGGAGTTCGGCGGGCGTGCGCTCGGCTTCGAGGACGGCGCGCTTCGTCACCAGCGAGGCGGTGCGCTGGAGCGTGTCGTCGTACTGTGCCCGTGTGTCGAGGCGTTTGACGGCCGACTGGATGTCGTCGCGCGTGGCCGGCTTCACGAGATACAGGTCGAAGCCCATCTCGACGATGTCGACGTCTGGTTCGACCGCAGTGACCATCGCAACTCGACAGTCGAGGTCACGGTCGCGAATCTCTGCGAGCACCTCCGACCCGGAGGTGTCGGGGAGACGGCGGTCGAGGAGGACTGCGTCGGTGTTCCCGTCGACAAGGTCCAACGCTTCCTCGCCGGTGGTAGCCACCGACACGTCGTACTCACCCGCAAGGTAGCCTCGGTACAGTTGGGCTACCTCGGGTTCGTCTTCGACGATGAGCACGCGCCGTGTCACCAACGCTCCCCTCCCGCGTGCTCGAAACCGCCCTCGGTCATATTGGTGAACCTGCGTCGTTTGCGCTTAAAACTATCGCACCAACAACTGGCAGTGCTCCGTGCGCGCCTCGATCACCTCCTCGTGCGGCGGTCGCAGTCATATTGGCGACACGATCGCTGTGATGGCGACGCCACGGCGGAACCGTTTTCAGATATGAGGACGCCGGATACTGACATGGTAGACACGATTCCGACCGGGGTCGACGGCCTCGACTCCATTCTCAACGGTGGGCTCGTCGAGAACGCGACGGTGTTGGTGAGCGGAAACCCCGGGACGGGGAAGTCGCTGTTCGGCATCCAGTATCTCTACGATGGGGTCAGAGACCACGACGAGAACGGCATCTACATCTCCTTCGAGGAGAACGAGGAGGACATCCGGCAGGCGGCCGAGTCCATCGGCTTCGACCAGTGGGGTGAGTTCGTCGACGAGGGGCGGATCAAGGTGTACGACAAGCAGCATATGCTTCGCGAAGGCGACTTCTCGTCGGCGCTGGAGACGCTGCTCGAAGACTTCGCTGACGCCGCATCGGACCGCCTGGTGCTGGATTCGCTGACGATGTTCTCGCTGTTCTTCGACGACGAGAAGGAGAAGCGGACGTACCTGCTGAAGTTCTCGGACATCCTGAAGCAGAACGGCCTCACCTCGTTGCTCATCAACGAACAGGGCGCGGTGTTTCCCGAGACGGAGATCGGACTGGAGAACTTCCTCACCGACGGGAACATCTACTTCATCCAGACGCCGACCGACTCGGGCGTCAACCGCTACGTCTGGGTGGCGAAGATGCGTAAACAGGACATCGACACCGACATCTTCCCGATGGAGATCGCCGAGGGCGGCATCAAAGTGTACGAGCGTGCGGGCGGGTTCTCGATGATGGGTCGCGACGGACCGGACCAGGGGTTCTGAACCGACGAGCGACCTCGCTTCCACGCTGCCGCGCGTCGATCGGTTTAGCCGTCGGTCATCGTCCGCCACACGTCGTCGAGTTTGTTCTTCACCTCGGAGCGCTCCTCCAACTCGACGGTCAAGCCGTCGCGGAACGTGACCGAGATGCCGTCGACGCTCCGACGGTACACCTTGATTCGTCGGTGCTCGTCGGAGAGCGGGCGGTCGTGTAGTTCCAACAGTTCCGTGTCCTCGAGTTCGTTGATCCGGCGGTAGCAGGTGGCGATCGGCACGCCGAGTTGATCGGATAGCTCCTGTGCCGATTTTGGCTCGCCCGCCGCGTCGAGGATCTCGGGGTTGTACTTGTTCCCCAGTACCTCGATGATGGCCTCGTCGTCCGCAGGCATAGATCTCAATACTGATTGTACCCCTCATAAGGGTACCGCCTCTTCGCCGTCCATTCTGGCGAATTCACACGATCTCGGACTGGTTCTCCGTTTCGATACTTTCGCGCAGAATATCAAATTCGAAATTCAGCGGCGAGGATTTATTGAGTATTTGTGTGTTTTCGGTCACAGCGCCCGCCCCACGGTCGGGTCGGGACCGAGAGAACCAGACAATGTTCGAGTTCATTACGGACGAGGAAGAACGCGGTCAGGTCGGTATCGGGACACTCATCGTGTTCATCGCGATGGTGCTCGTAGCGGCGATCGCTGCGGGTGTCCTGATCAACACCGCGGGCTTCCTCCAGAGCAAGTCGCAGGAAACGGGTCAACAGAGTAGTAAGCAGGTCAGTAATCGCCTGCAGGAGGTCGTCACCACCGGGAACGTCGATGGAACACAGATCGACTACGTGAACGTGACGGTGACGCTGGCACCGGGAGCCGGCGAGATCGACCTCTCGAACGCGACGATCAACTGGATCGGACCGCAGGGGACCGAGACGCTGACGCACAACACCACCGCCGAGGCGTCGTCGGGCGCGTACTTCAACACCTCCGCGGTGAAGAACACCGACTCGGACACGACTGTCCTCAACGACGCGGACGATCGCTTCAACATCGAGTTCGACCTCGGTACGAGCGAGAACCCGTCCGCACTCGATGAGGGCGACGAAGTCACGATCAAGGTCAACACGATGTCGGGCGCGACGACGACGATTCGGTTCACGGTGCCCGAGTCGCTCGGTCAGAAGAGCGCGGTCGAACTGTAACGATGTTCGAGTTCATCACCGACGAAGAAGAGCGGGGTCAGGTCGGTATCGGGACACTCATCGTGTTCATCGCGATGGTGCTCGTGGCGGCGATCGCCGCCGGCGTCCTGGTCAACACCGCGGGCTTCCTCCAGAGCAAAGCCCAGGAGACGGGGCAACAGAGCAGTAAGCAGGTCAGCAATCGCCTGCAGGAGGTCGCGACGGTCGGGAACGTCACCGAGGACGGCAGTGGGCCGTACATCGACGCGGTCAACGTGACGGTCACGCAGGCGCCCGGCGCCGGCGAGATCGACCTCGAGAACGCCACTGTCACCTGGATCGGTCCCGACGGCACGTTCCTGCTCAACCACGCAAACGCGAGTCAGAGCGTCGACGACAGCTTCGACACCTCGGAGATCAAGAACGTCGACGGGTCACCGACCGTCCTCGACGACCCGGACGACCGACTCTCCATCAACTTCGACCTCAGCTCCGGCAGCGACCAGCCGAGCGTGCTGGAGGAGGGCGACGAGGTGACGATCAAGATCAACACGCGGGCCGGTTCGACGACCACGATCCGGTTCACGGTGCCCGAGTCGCTCGGGCAACAGCAGGGCGTCGAACTGTAAACTCGGCCGCCCACACTTTTTAGCGCACACCACCGAACAGCGTAGCATGAGCGACGACGCACCGCGCGGCAACCCTGGCGTCGACCCCGACGACCTCGATATCTCGAAGAGCGAGTACGTCCGCGAACTCGGGGACGACCGCTACGTCGTCTCGCCGGGGCGTCGCCCGCCGCCCGTCCCGCAGGAGTCGGACGTCGACGGCGACGCCCCCGAGCGTCGCCCCACCGACTCGTTACCGAGCGCCGACGACGTTCGCGAGGGATTGGCCCCCGAAGACGCCCAACCATCGTCGTCGACGGACAGACGCCGGCGTGAGTCGTCACGTCCTGCTGATTCGTCGTCTCCCGAGAGTCAGTCGTCATCTGCCGATGCTGCACCGGCGTCTCGGGAGTCTCCGCGACAGCCGAGCGGACCCGCCGGAAGTGACGACGGACTTCCGACCGATCCGACGGCCAGCAGTGGCGACGACGCCGCCGCGAGTGACTCGACGGCGACCCAGTCGGCCGACCCGTCGACGAGCGCCGACCGACCGACCGAGGGAACGTCGGACCGCCCCGCCTCTCACGAGCGACGGGGTGCGCCGCGGGGTGGCGGCGACGCCACCGGAGCGCCCGTCGACCTCGATGCCGGTGCGGTGGGTCAGTGGCTCGCGGCCTCACTCGCGGACACGGAGTTCTCCTACGGCTTCGACGCGACGCTGTCGCTCGACGGTCGGACGGCCCGCCATCGGATGGCCTCTGACGACGTCGGCGAGACGTTCGAGACGCTCGTGACGTGGTTCGCGGACGCCGCCGGCGGCGACACGCCGCCCGAAGACGCGCTCGGCATCCTCCTCGCCGGGATGGACGAGGGACCGCGCATCCCGCCCAACGCGGTTCGTGCCGCGCTCGCGAGACTGGGCCTCTCCCGCGACGACACCGTCGAGGACCTCCTGACGGCGCTCGACCGCGCCGGTGGACTCCAGTTGAAGTAATCCAGTTTTCATCGCTGATAGCCTCGGGGGAGCGTTTATCTTGATTCCAGAGGCGATACCTGCTATATGCCGACCAGCGTGCTGATCGCAGACGACTCCGAGTTTATGCGGAACCTCCTCCGAGAGATCCTCGAAGGCGAGTTCGAGATCGTCGGTGAGGCCGAAAACGGCGTTGAGGCGGTCGACCTCTACGGCGAACACGGTCCCGACATCGTGATGATGGACATCGTGATGCCGATCCGCAACGGGATCGAGGCGACCACCGAGATCACCGAGGAGCACCCCGACGCGAACGTCATTATGTGTACGAGCGTCGGGCAAGAAGAGAAGATGAAAGCCGCCATCAAGGCGGGCGCGGAGGGGTACATCACGAAACCGTTCCAGAAGCCGAACGTGCTCGAAGCCATCAACGACGTCGTCCCCGCGTAGGGATGTACGTCGATATCCAGTCGCTGGGGGAGTTCTCTGATCTCGCGAGCCAAGGTGCCGACCGTGCGGCCGACGCACTCGGACAACTGGCGGACGCGAACGTGTACGTCGACGTCACCGACGTGACGCTGATGGCCGCGGGCGACCTGCGGGAGGCGTTCGCGGGACGGGAGTTCGTCGGCGTCGAGATCGGACTGGAGGGTGGAATCGCCGGAGAGACCGTGATGGCGTTCGAGTTGGACGCCGCTCGCAACCTCGTGAACCGACTCATCCCCGGCGGCGGCGACGGTGAGTTCGTCCGAAGCGGCGTCACCGAGGCGGGCAACATCATGACCTCGGGGTTCATCGACGGGTGGGCGAACCACCTCGGCGTCGGCATCGATATGACTCCGCCAGCGTACGTCCGCGCGTCGGGGACGGACATCCTCCCGGACGGCGCGTTCGACGACGACCGCAAGGGCGTGTTTATGTTCGAGTCGCAGGTGTCCTCGATGGACGAGGATCTGGAGTTCACCATCTACATGCTCCCCGAGTACGCCGGCTTCACGGATATGCTCGGCCACGACGGTCCCGTCGGCGAGGCGGGCGACGCCGTCCCGGTGAACAAACTGCCGGCGTTCAACCGGATGACGAAGGAGGGTGCCTCGTCGGCGGCCGACAACATCACGATGATGACGGGCACCGAGACCGACGTCGAGGTGTCGCGGCTCCGGTTCGTCCCCGTACAGGACGTCCCGTCGGAACTAGGTAAGGAGACAGTCGCCGGGACGGTCTTCGAACTCCACGGCGACCCGAGCGGCTACCTCGCTATTCTCTTCGACGAGGCGTCGGCCGAGGAAGTCGCCGGAGGGATGATTCCCACCGAGACCGAACCCGGAATCGGCGATATGGAGAAGGGAGCGCTCCGGGAACTGGGCAACATTATGACCTCGGGGTTCATCGACGGGTGGGCGAACGTCCTCGGGACGAGCATCGAACACACGCCGCCGCAGTTCGTCCACGACATGGGATCGGCGGTGATGAGTCCGCTCGTCAGCCGACTCGGGCAGACGCAAGACCACGCGTTCATCATCGACTCGACGGTCCGTACGCCCGACGGCAACGTCCGGTGTGACATCTACGCGCTGCCCGACCAGCGCGAGTTGGCGGCGGCGTTGGACCGCATCGAACCCGCTGCGACCGACGGCGGCCTCCCCCGGTGAGGGCGCAGTGAGTCCGTCCGACTCGCCGACGGCGGGGTCGAGTGCGTTCTCCACCTCCGACACGCCGGCCACTCGTCGGAAAGTCGGCCTCTCGGACGCGGGCGTCGCCACCGACGGCGAGACGCTCGTCACCAGCGGACTCGGATCTTGTCTCGGAATCGCACTGTACGACCCAACGACCGGCGTCGGTGGACTGCTCCACGCGATGCTTCCCGCCGCCGAAGGGCGCGGCGGCCTCGACCAGAAGTACGTCGTCGAGGGAATCGACACCCTCGTCGGCGACCTCGACGACGCGGGGGCCGACCCGACCGAACTCCGCGCGAAACTCGCGGGTGCCGCCGAGATGATCGAGTTCGACATGGGATCCGACACCGACTCGGTCGGCGCGCGCAACGTCGACGCCGCGGAAGCGGCCCTCGCCAACCGGCAGATTCAGATCGTCGACAGCGACACCGGCGGGAGTCGGGGCCGTTCGCTCCGGTTCGACACCGACACTGGTGCGCTCTCCGTCTCGTACGCGGGTGGCGAGACGACGGTTCTGTAACGTCACCGCCCGACTGGCCCGTTCGAGCCATACTCGTTTGAGTCGTTTTTCGCTGTTTCCGGCGGCTGAGCGGTCGCAGCGCTGTCGTAGCCAGCGTCAGTCTCGCCGCTGTCGGCGTCGTTCGCAGGCAACTGTTATCGCCCGCGATAATCCGCGGGGAGGCTTTATGGTTCGTTCGGAGGTGTATCGCGGTAATGGGTCTCCTCACCGCACTATCGGGAGCGGGCATCGGATGGGCCCCGGGGATGGAAACGGGACTGCTGGTCTCGTTCGGTCTCCTGGGCGCCAGCCTGCTCGATCGCTTCCGCGACGGCGACGACGGACCCGGGGACGTCGACGACGGCGACGACGATCTGCTCGGTGGCGACGACGGTGCCTTCGGCGGCGGCGGAGGCGGCGACGACGACCTCGGCGACCTCGGAGGAATGGACGACTGGGACGACGACGACCCCTTCGGTGGCGACGACGGCGGCGGTGACGACGGCGTCGCCGAACTCGAGAAGCGGGTCGACGACCTCGAAAACGAGGTCGCGAGCCTCTCGTCGACGGTCAACACCGTCCGGTCGGAGAACGAGGAGATCTCCGGCAAGGTCGAGGATATGGGGGAAGACGTCCGGAGCCTCCTCGACATCTACGAGATGGTCACGCGGGGGATCAACCCCTTCGTCGACGACGTACAGGCCAGCGGCGACCTCGGCGGTGACGCCGGCGGCTTCGGCCTGTTCGACGACGCCGGCGGCGAGGAGGAAGCCGAAGAAGACCTCGACGACGACCTCGCGAGCGCCGACGCCGAGGGGTTCTTCGACGAGGATCTGGCAGACGAGGGCTTCGACGACGAGGACGACGAGATGGACGACCTCGACGGCCTCGACGGTCTTGACGACGACCTCGACGACGGATTCGACGAGATGGACGAGGAAGAAGCGTTCGACGACGACCTCGACGGCTTCGAGGATGACGACGCGGATGACACCGATACTGACACCATGGCGACTGACAACGGCGGCGGGAAGAGTTTCAGTGAACTGAAAGACGAGTACGAGTCCGGCGACGCCGACTGGGACGACGGCGAAGCAGAGGCGGCCGACGACCCACTCGACGCCCTCGACGCCGACCCGGAGGCCAACGGTCACGACGAGGCGGGCGACCTCGGCTTCGACGATGACCCCGAACCGGAGTCGACGGCCGGCCCGACCGACCCGAGTCGACGCTCGGAGGGCGTGGACGACGACGGTGGCTTCGAGTTCGTCGAGGAAGACGACCTCTCGGAAGAACCAGACAAGCCGTACCTCACCAGCCTGCCGGGCGACTACGTGGGCGACCTGATGGTGATGGAGTGGTTGGAGTTCCTCGTCGAGGAGTCGACCACGACCGACGCGGTCCGCGCTATCAACTACTACGAGCGCGTCGACTGGATCGACGCCGAGGTCGCCGACCAGTTGAAGGGCTTCCTCTCGGGCTTTGGCGACATCGACCGCAACCTGATGGATCGCCCCGGCACCGACCACCTCGACCTGGATCATCACACGCGCTCGCTCAAGTACATCATGCAGTTGACCGACGCCACGGCCGAATCGGTCGTCATCGACCGGTGGCCACAGCTCTCGGGGGGCATGCATGGGCCTCAGCGTTAGTGCCTCCGCCGGTGTCGTTTTCCTCGGCGTCTTCCTCGCGGTCGGCGTCGCGTACCCCGCCGTCGCGAACGGGTTCGAACAGGTCACCGACGCGCGTCACGACGCCGCCGACCGCGCGCTTGACCGCGCGAACACGGCCGTCGTCGTCCACAACGCGACGTACTACTCCGGGAACTCGACGCTCGTGGTGAACGCCACCAACGACGGCACGACGACGCTCGACGTGAGCGACACGACGCTGTTGGCCGACAACAACGTCACCGACCCGGTCGTGACCGTCGCCGGCAACGACACGACCGACGTGTGGGTCCCCGGCGAGACCGCGCAGTTCGAAGTGTCCCTGACGCCGGAACCGGGCCGGGCACAGGTCGTCGTCGACCACGGCGTCCGCGACGCGTCGACGGTGGTGGTGAACTGAGATGGCGGGTGGGAGCGCCGCCGAACTCATCCTGTTCATCGCAGCCATCGTCATCGCGGCGTCGGTCGCGGGCACCCTCACTAGCGAGGTGGACCGCGTCAGCGACGCCATCTCTGCGAAGTCGCTCGACGTCGCCGGAGAGATCCGTGCGGACACGGAGATAATCTCCGACGCCGGCGCGAGCGTGTACAATCGGTCGGGCAACGAGAACGTCACCATCCACGTCCGTAACACGGGTGCATCGGATCTCCCGGCGGATCCGGGGGCCGTCGACGTCATCCTCGACGGTGCCTACCGAACCGACGTCACTGTCACCCCCGTCGACGGCGGCGAGATGTGGGACCGCGGCGACGTGGTTCGCGTCGAGTTCTCCGCGCCGGACCTGCCGAGCGGCGACCACCGCCTGAAGCTGGTCGTCCGCGGCGACGAGGAAGTGTTCCGCTTCAGGACCTAACACGATGTCACGAGCACAACAGAACACGCTGCTGTCGATCGGACTGCCCGAGCGCGACCAACTGAACAAAGAGATTGGCGGGGGGATCCCCCGCGGCTCTATCGTCCTCTTGGAGGGGGACTACGGGGCCGGGAAGTCGGCACTGTCACAGCGCTTCTCGTACGGCCTCGTCGACGAGGGCGCGAGCGTCACGCTCCTGTCGACGGAGCTGACGGTCTCGGGGTTCATCGATCAGATGTACTCGCTGGGGTACGACGTGACGAAGCCGTTGCTCAACGAGGAACTCCTCTTCCTCGCGGCGGACTTCGACTCCGGCGGCAACTTCTCCGAACAGGACGCCGACCGGATGGAACTGCTCAAGCGCCTGATGGAGGCGGAGGTGATGTGGAACTCCGACGTGATCATCATCGACACGTTCGACTCCATCCTCCGTAACGACCCCACCTTCGAGGCGCTCGTCCGAAACAACGACGAGCGACAGGCCGCACTGGAGATCATATCCTTTTTCCGGGACATGATCTCCAGCGGGAAGGTCATCGTCCTCACCGTCGACCCCTCGGCGGTCGGCGACGACGCTATCGGCCCGTTCCGCTCCATCGCCGACGTGTTCCTCGAACTCCAGATGGTCGAAGTCGGCTCCGACGTGCGCCGCAACATCGCCGTCAAGCGGTTCGCTGGGATGGGGAGTCAAGTCGGTGACTCCATCGGCTTCTCGGTGCGCTCTGGTACTGGCATCGTCATCGAGTCGCGCAGCGTCGCGTAACACGACGCCGCGCCCGTCGTCGCCGCCGCGCCCTCGAGTCTGTTATCGGATGTGATAGTTCGCGGGGAGACTTTATGGGTCGTTCGCAGGTGCGTACTGGTAATGCGTACTACCTCTGCCGGGAGTCAGGGGTCGGTATCGTCTCGCGGTTCGACGACACACGCTGGCCGTGCCAGCGTGGAGGTGTGACCGATGACGGATCAAGGACAGGCCAATCCATCGAGCGAACTGAAGCAGTTGGCGATGAAGCGCCCCCACCTCCGGGAGCACCTGCAGAAGTTCAAGCAGATCACCGGCGAGTTCCCGATGTTCGTCGAAGACATCGAGGGCGAACACGAGGCACGGCGGCCGAACGTCATCTACCCGGTCGGCGGCCCCATCTACTGCCACGTGTACGGCGACTTCGGCCAGGACACGAAGTACTACACCGTCGAGCCGACGCTGTCGGGGGCCGAAGAACAGGTGCTCGACTCGGTGAAGTCGAAACTGCTCCGGCAGAGCGGGCACAAGCCAGCACCCGACGAGGAGTCGGGATACGACGACCTCATCGAGGAGTTGCTGGAGGAGGTCACGGCCGTCACCGAAGAACAGGGCGGCAGCAACGTCCTCTCGAAGGTGCGGAATTTCGGGCGCATCGAGGTGTCGAAACAGACGTACGACAACATCCGCTACCGGCTCAACCGCGACATCGTCGGATTCGGGCCGCTGGAGCCGGTGATGCGCGACCCGGAGAACGAGGACATTCACGTTATCGGACCCAAGGAGTGTCACGTCGACCACGGCGTCTTCGGGATGCTGGAGACGACCGTCGACTTCGGCACGCCACGGGAGTTCGACAACTGGCTACGCAACATGGGCGAGCGGATGGGCGACCCCGTCTCCGACTCCAACCCCATCGTTGACTCGACGCTGCCGGACGGGTCGCGTATCAACATCATCTACTCCGACGACGTCTCCATCAAGGGCTCCTCGCTCACCATCCGCCAGGGCGAGGAGACGCCGCTGTCGATCAACCAGATCACGAACTGGGGGACGCTCAGCCCGGAACTGGCGGCGTATCTCTGGCTGTGTCTGGAGAACGAACAGACGGTGTTCGTCGTCGGCGAGACGGCGTCCGGGAAGACGACGACGCTCAACGCCATCCTCTCGTACATCCCTCGCGACTCGAAGATATACACCGCAGAGGACACCGCCGAGGTCGTTCCGCCACACAGTACGTGGCAGCAACTGCTCACCCGCGAGGGCGACGGCGGCGACTCCAACGACGTGGACATGTTCGACCTCGTCGCCGCGGCCCTCCGCTCGCGCCCCGACTACATCATCGTGGGGGAGGTTCGTGGGGCGGAGGGGCGGATGGCGTTCCAGGCGGCCCAGACGGGCCACCCCGTGATGCTGACGTTCCACGCGTCCGACATCGTCTCGATGATCCAGCGGTTCACCTCCGAACCGATCAACGTTCCCGAGACGTTCATGGACGTTGCCGACGTGGCGCTGTTCCAGAACCGCGTCAAGCAGGGCGATAAGGTGCTTCGCCGGGTCACCTCGGTCCAAGAGATCGAGGGGTACTCCAAGGAGATGGACGGCGTCGTCACCCGACAGGTGTTCGACTGGGACCCCGTGGAAGACGAGATCGTCTTCCGCGGCCGCAACAACTCCTACGTGCTCGAAGAACAGATCGCGACGCTGCTGGGGTACGCCGACACCCGCGACATCTACGACGACCTGAGTTTCCGGGCGGAACTCATCGAGCGGATGATCCAAGAGGGCATCCTCGGCTACCACGAGGTCAACGAGGCCATCACCTCCTTCCAGCGCGACGGCGTCGACGGGCTTCCGTTCGATATGCACCGCGCGACCTGACCGCCACGAATGAGTGCAAACAGCGCGTCGTCGTCGGACTTCTTCCCGGACTCCGCCTCAGAGTTAGTCGCGGACCTGCTGGAGTCGTACGACGCGCTGGAGATGTCGAAGCGGAAGTACGTCGGCTACATCCTGCTCCCAGCGTCGCTGTTCCTCCTCTTGACGCTGGTGGGGGCGGTGCTGCTTCCGCTGCCGCTGACGGTTCGCCTCCCAATTCCGTTGCTCGGAGCGCTCGTGTTCGGGGCGGCCATCTTCTACCCCAAACTGTACCTCAACGGCCGGCAGGTCGCCATCGAGAACCAACTCCACCTCGTGATGACGCACATGACGGTGCTGTCGACGACGAACATCGACCGGATGGAGGTGTTCCGCACGCTCGCCAGCGAAGAGGAGTACGGCGCCGCCGCCGACGAACTCGGGCGGGTCGTCCACCTCGTCGACACGTGGAACCAGTCGCTCGACGACGCCCTCCGTCGCCGGGCGAAAGACGTCCCCTCGGACGTGTTCTCGGACTTCTTCGACCGCCTCGGCTACACCATCGGGGCGGGGCAGTCGCTCGACGAGTTCCTCCTTTCGGAGCAGGACGCCGTCATCCAGAACTACATCACGGTGTACGAGGGGGCACTCGCGAACCTCGAGGTCATGAAGGACCTGTACATGTCGATGATCCTCTCGATGACGTTCGCGCTGGTGTTCGCCATCGTCCTCCCCATCCTCACCGGCGACAACCCCACGCTCACCGTCTCTGCGGTCATCGTCTTGTTCATGCTGGTGCAGTTGGGCTTCTACGTCGTCATCCGGGCGATGTCGCCGCACGACCCCGTCTGGTTCCACTCCGAACAGGGCGCACCCTCGGACTTCCGCCTGTGGCTCAGTTTCACCGTCGGCGTCGTCGGCACCGCCGTCCTAGTCGTGTTCGTCGGCGCGGGCCTGTTCGGTATCGGCCCGGGCCTCCGGGGCCTGCTGTTCTTCCTGACGGACATCCCGCTGGCGATGTACATCTGCGTCCCCATCTCGCCGATGGCGATTACGGGCGTGATGCTCCGACTGGAGGAGCGCAACATCCAGGAACGTGACGGTGAGTTCCCCTCGTTCATCCGGGCGCTGGGGGCCGCCGAGTCCGCGAAGCAGTCGACTACGGGCGACGTGCTCAAGACGCTCCACAAGAAGGACTTCGGCGCGCTCACGCCGTCGATCACCCGCCTGTACCGCCGCCTCAACATCCGGATCAGTTCCGAGGAGGCGTGGTACACGTTCGCGACGGACACGCGCTCGTACCTCGTCCAGAAGTTCTCCGACATGTACCTCGAAGGCCGCTCGATGGGTGGCCGCCCGAAACTGCTTGGCGAACTCATCTCTCAGAATATGAACACCGTCCTCCAACTGCGCGAACAGCGCCAGCAGGCGACGACGACGATGATCGGCCTCCTGTACGGGATCACCTCCGCGTCGGCGTTCGCCTTCTTCATCGGCCTCCAGGTCGTCAGCATCCTCGCGGATCTGTCCCAGCAGTTCAACATCACCAACGCCGGCGGCGTCGGCAAGATCATCTACGCCGGCGTCTACGACATCGCGCTCATCGAGTTCCTGTTGCTCCTCGTCATCCTGTTCAACGCCGTCCTCTCGTCGGTGATGATCCGCACCATCGACGGCGGCAACAAGGCGAACGCGTACCTCCACTTCGTGCTGATGACGTGGCTCGGGTCCGCCGTCGCCATCTTCACCAAGTACCTCGTCAGCAACATCCTCGCGATCTGACGCTCGACGCCAGTCGGTCGGTTCGGTGGCGGCGTCGGCTGGCGCCGACGGCAGATTCGGGTCTGGTGGTGGTGGAGTAGTACGCCGACGCCCGGAGCGACAGTCGACTGTAGGTACCGACCGTTGCACGGAGTCGGCTCACACAGTCGCCTCATTCGCCTCTCGGCTGACGCCGAACGCAACGTCTCCCTGACGAGTTCTCAGGGCTGATTCGCGTCGGGGAACCGTTTAGTACTCCAAGCGAGCAGTCCGAGTACCGGCGGCCACGGGATGCGGGAGGCGGCCGCCGTTGGATCGCGGCCAACCATGGGTAGGGACCTGGTACCCGAGATCCGACCCGTCGTATCGGTTTTTGTCGACACCGTCTGTTCAGTAGACGCGCTCGCATCCACGTCGTCGCTCGCGGCGTGTGTCGAAGGCGCGACGCCGACCGTGGCGTGTCACCGGCGTAGTACGCTCCGTCCGGCGCCGTCACGCACGCATCGCTCCCGAACGGGCTCCGAAAGAAGGAAACCGCAATCGTGCGGCGGTCTGCCCTGCGACCGCCGCCGTTGTCGCCGTGCGTCAGTCGTCGTCGGACGTCCGCCCGCCGTCGGTGGCGACAGCGCCACTCGCCGACCCGCGTGCGTCCTGGATGTTCCGATAGCCGATCATCGCCAGTGACACAGCTAGGTACACCAACACGAGTGCGATCACGATCTGGACGGCCGTCGACGCCTGCGTGGCGAAGCCGACCGTGCCCTCGACGCCCCAGTTGCCCTGGACGAACTTCTGGTAGAAGTTCTGATACAGTGCGAGATACAACAGCGCGACGACCGTCACCGCAGTCATCAGCGCCATCGGGACACCCGTCGAGATGAGTTGCTTGGAGTCGTCCCAGTTGGCGAGCCACACCGTCGCGGTGAGCAGCGCCATCGCGGCGAGCAACTGGTTCGCGCCGCCGAACAGCGGCCAGAGGCTCGACCACGTGCCGGAGGAGACGAGGACGTACCCGCCGACGACTTGGAGGCCCGCAGAGACGTAGCGGTTCGAGGCGGTCTCCTCGACGGTCGTCTCGGGCGTGCCGACGATCTCGTCCATCATGTACCGGCCAAGCCGAACGGCCGTGTCCGTGGAGGTGAGCAGGAAACTCACCAGCACGAGCGCCATGAACGGCGCACCGTAGGCAGCCGGGATGCCGAACGAGGTCAGGATGACGCCGCCACCGGTGGCGAAGTTGGGCAGCGCCTGTCCGATACCGCCGCCGGAGACGGTGATGCCGGCGACGCCGAGCGTCGACAGCGCGACCGTCGCCAGCAGTCCCTCACCGAGCATGCCGCCGTAGCCGATTGCGCGTGCGTCCGTCTCCTTGTTCAGTTGTTTCGCGGTCGTCCCCGAGGAGACCAGCGAGTGGAATCCGGAGATGGTTCCGCACGCGATAGTCACGAACAGCAGCGGGAACAGCGGGAGGCCGTACTCGCCGCCCATAAACCCGCGGAACGCCGGGATGCTCGAGTCGATGACGAGCGGCTGAGAGGACGTCCCCAGCACGGTCCCGACGATGATCGCCACGAGCGCGCCGCCGACACCTGCGTACAGCAGGAACGACGACAGGTAGTCACGCGGCTGGAGCAGCATCCACACCGGGATGACCGACGCGATGAACGCGTACACCATCACGACCGGAATCCACGCCGAGATGTTCGCGTTGATAATCGTCGGCAAGAAGCCGATACCGCCGGTCAGCACCGCGACGCTGGACCCGGCAGCGTTCGTCGCGTCGAACGACCCGGGTGCGACGGCGAGCGGGTACTGGATGCCGACCCAGACGCTGGCGAAGACACCCGCCACGAACGCGACGGTTCCCGGGATGAACGGTCCGTCGAGTTGGTACAGGTAGAACCCGAACGCCAGTGCCAGCGCGATGTACAGGAACGACGCGGTCGCCGCACTCGGGAACGCGTCGAAGACGATGGCCACTACGAGGGCGAACACCGCCACCACCAGGATGATGGTGAGGAACGCGAACCACAACAGCATATTCTTCCCGCGGTCGCCGACGTACTCGCCGATGATGTAGCCGATCGACTTCCCCTCGTGGCGAAGCGACGACGACAGCGAGACGAAGTCGTGGACCGACCCCATCAGGGGGTTGCCGATGGCGATCCACAACAGCGCCGGAACCCAGCCCCACACGACGCCTGCCGTGATGGGCCCGACGATGGGTGCGCCGCCCGCGATGCTCGAATAGTGATGCCCAAGGAGCACCGGCTTCTTCGCCGGAACGTACTCCTGCCCGTCTTCGTACTTGTGCGCTGGCGTCTCACGGTCCCCGTCGAGTTCGACGAACTGAGCGAGATACCGGGAGTACCCGAGGTAGCCCGCGCTGAAGAGCACGAGTACCGCGAGCACCAGCCACATTACTGCCACCATATGTGTTACCTCATCGCAGGCGTGTGTGCAGTGAATATAAAAACATTAGGTTTCCTGTCCTATCTAGCCGGCCACAACCCGTCGCTGACGCCGTTCAACGGCGGATTTCTCTCATCTTGGTATCACTTCGGCGGCGAAATGAACCTAAATCCGTTCTTGAGTACTTTGTGGTTGGCTCGCGCGCGCTCTCGACCGGTCCCGCGCGCCGGTAATTCACTCGGTTTTGGGTAGGTCCGTCGGTGGCGCAGTCTCCACGTCGAGTTCGCCGGCGACCTCGGTGAGGAAGTCGCCTTTCACCTCGGAGACGCGCGTCTGTATCTCTGCGACGACGGGTTGGTCGAACTCCTCGCGGAGGGTCTGGAGGTGTGCCCGTTCGGTCTCGACGCGGTCGCGGAGGTAGCGCGCTCCGCGGCCGTTCTCGTCGTCGTCCGGTGACGGCGTCAGGCGGTTCACGGCGAGTCCCCGGACCGAGAGACCACGGTCGGTGAGGCCGTCGGCCGCGCGGCGAGTCTCTCGGACGGACAACTCGTCGGGGTTGACGACGAGGAAGAACGCCGCGTGGTTGCGCAGGGTGTCGCCGGCGTACTCGAAGAACTCCTTGCGCTCCTGCAAGCGGGCGAGGATCGGGTCGCCCTCCATCACGCGGCGCGGTTCGTTCTTGCCGATGGCGGCCTTCTCGAACAGGTCGATGGACTTCTCGCGTTTGCGCCGCAGGCGGTCGATCCACCCTTCGAGGAAGTCGGGAAGCCCGAGGAGTCGCAGGGTCCCGCCGGTGGGCGAGGTGTCGAACACAACGCGGTCGAACGCCTCGCTCGACTGCATCACGTCGACGAAGCGGTCGAACAGCGCCGCCTCGTACGCGCCGGGCGTCTGGTGGGCCATCTCGATCTGCCGGTCGATCTCGTTGACGAGGGCGGCGCTCACCTGGTCGCCGAGTGCCCGCTTCGTCTCCATCAGGTGGTGTTGCACCTCCTCGTCGGGGTCGATCTCCATCGCCCACAGGCCGTCGCGGCCGTCGACTGCCTGCGGTTCGTCGCCCAGTTGCTGGTCGAACACGTCCGACGTGGAGTGGGCCGGGTCCGTCGACACGACGAGGGTGTCCAGTCCCGCGTCGGCGCATTTCACCGCGTACGCCGCCGACATCGTCGTCTTGCCGACACCGCCTTTCCCGCCGAAGAACACGAATTTCTCCATTGTTGTCTGAGTCAGAAGTGGTACTGTTCGCCCTTTCGTTCGAGCATCGATCCGCGGTTCCACATCCGGCGCTCCCACGCCTCGAACTCCGACTCGAGGTACGGGAGCAGTTCGGCCGTGTAGTAGGAGACGGGCGAGGGGATGCCGAAGGCGTCGGGGAAGCACGCGAGCATAAACGAGTCCTCCTGGTCTTCGGCCTCCTTCTCGACTTTCTCGAACGCCGGGTGGGAGATGAGGCCGTGGTACAGGCCCGCACCCCACTCTCGAAGCACGTCGAGGAAGCGGTCGATACGGTCGGCGAGGGTGGACTCCTCGTCCGTGTCGCCGCCGTCGGTCGCGGCGCGGTCGTCGTCCGGTCGGTCGCTCATTGGCCGTGTGTGTCTCGGTGGCGTGGTTAAGCGTATCCCTCGCCGGCGCTCGGGCGTCGGCGGCGCACGGCTGCGACCAACGAGCACAAGTACCACACCTGCACAGGTGGAGACAATGACGCCCGGACGCGGACTCGGCGGCGGCCCCGGATCGACCGACACCGACGCCATCCCCGTGACGGTGCTCTCGGGGAGTCTCGGCGCGGGAAAGACGACGCTCGTGAACCACCTCCTATCGAACGCCGGCGACCGGGATATCGCCGTCCTCGTCAACGACGTGGGTTCGGTGAACGTCGACTACGACCTCCTGTCCAGCGACGACCTCCCCGCGGTCGGCGTCGCGGAACTGTCCAATGGCTGTATCTGCTGTGAACTGCGCGACGACCTCGAACGCGCGGTCGTCCAACTCGCGGACGGCAAGGAGTTCGACCACCTCGTCGTCGAACCCTCCGGCATCAGCGAACCTGGCCCGGTCGCCAGCCAGTTCACCACCGGTCCCGCCTCCGCCCGCTACCGGATGGACGCGGTCGTGACCGTCCTCGACACGCCGCAGTTCATCGACGCGTTCGCCGGCGAGGAGACGCCCGAACGCCGGGGCGACGCCGACGACGACGCCGCACGCCCCCTCTCAGACCTACTGGTCGAACAGGTCGAGAGTGCCGACGTCGTGCTGTTGAACAAAGCGGACCTGTGTGACGACGCCGAGATCGCGGAAGCGGAGGAACTCGTCCGTGCGCTCCGTCCTGGCGTCGAGACGGTGCGAACCGAACACTCTGCCGCGCCGCTCGACCGAATTCTCGACGTCGACCTGTATCGGAATCGTGACCGCGACAGCGACGACGCGCACGATGCGCACGGCCACGACCACGAGGGCCACGACGACCACGACCACGATGCGCACGACCACGCCCACCCCGACGAGGTGTACGGCGTCTCATCGTTCGTCTACCGCGCACGCCGCCCGTTCCACCCGGAACGTCTCGTCGGATTCCTCTCGGACCTCCCCGAGTCGGTCGTCCGGTCGAAGGGGACGCTGCACGTCGCCGCCGTCGACCAGCGACTCCAGCACAGTCAGGCCGGCCCCTCGGTTCGAGTGGAGGCGGTCGGTCCGTGGGTCGCGGCGATGGACGAGTCGGACCGTGAGTTATATCGCGCGAACCGCGGCGACGACGCCGACTGGCACGACGAGTGGGGCGACCGCCACACAGAACTGGTCGTCATCGGCGTCGACCTCGACGAACCGGCGATCCGCCAGCGACTCGACGACTGCCTGCTCACGGATGCCGAACTGGCGGACGGCATCGAGGTCGACCCAGCCGAGTGGTTCCCGGTGGCGTCGGAGGTGAACGAAGAAGCAGCGGTCGTCTCGCTGTCGTAGTCGCCGGTCGCCGTCAGCAGGCGCACCCAGTCGACCCGGGCGACCGCTCGAACTCCATCTCGTCGCCGCAGTCGGGGCACGACGGTGGCCCCTCGCCCTCGACGTCGAGGTCTAGCAGCCGCTCGTCGCAGTCGTGACACCAGTACGCGCCCGCCGATTCCTCGGTGCCGCCGCCGCGATTCGGCGACTCCGTCGAGGCTTTCAGCGTTTCCGTGATCGTGCCCAACAGTCCCATACGCCGCGTCTCGACCGCCCTCACATAAACACCGGCGCGGGTTCCCGCCGCGGACACACGACCGTCCGTTCGGACCGCTGGCGGTGTCGCTCGCGTCAGGAGTCGGCGATGGCGTCGAGGAGGCGGCGGAGTTCGCCGCGGCGCTTCCACCCCGCAACGCGGTCGGCGAACGGCACCGGCAGGCCCAGTGAGACGCGCGAGACGGCGCGGACGCGACTCCCATCGTCGACCTGTTCGACGGTCACGGTCGTCTCCATCGACTCGAATGGGCCGCGGTCGTCCGCCTGTTCGTAGCGCCACCCGTCGGCCGTCTCCGTGAATCGGAGGTCGAACTCCAGGCCGCCGCCGGCGACGGTGACGACCGTCTCCGCGTCGCTGTCGTCGCTCGCGTCTCTGGTCGCTCGTGCGGCGAAACTCCCCTCGTACTCGACGAGTGTCGCTGGTGAGAGCAGTCGCCGCAACGCCGCCGGCGTCTCGCGGACGAATCGTTCGGCTTCGACCTCGCGCATACTCGCCGTCTGCGGCCGGGTGACAAAAGCCCGGGGGACTCCGGGCACGCGCCACCGGTCACCACTCCGCGAACGGGAGCATCAACAACACCAGCAGGAGAGCGAACGCGATGCCGCCGTACCACAGGCGACGGTAGCGCCAGTCCACTGGCGTCTCGCCGCGCAGGTCCGCGCGGTCTTGCCTGACGAACCGATAGTACGCTGCGACCGTCGTCACGACGAAGACGACGCTCGACCCCGCCAGCGCTGTCACCACGTCGACGCTGAACAGCGCCATCAGATACAGCGGCCCCGTGGAGTAGACGAGGAGGAACGCGAAGCCGACGACGACGAGGAACGGAACCGGGTCGACGGGGTCGCCCTCGCGGTTCCGGAGACGCATACCCGGTGTACGACCGCGAAACCCAAGTAGGTGGTCCCCACAGACGGTCGTATGGCCTCCGACGGCGACCCGCGCGTGTTGTTCGTGATGAACCTCGTCCTCTCGGCGGCGTTCGCGTCCGTCCTCGTGTGGGGACTGTCGTATCTCGACTTGGCGACGTTCACGCTCCGCACGGTCGCGGGCTACGGCCTCGTCGTGTTCGTGGTGACGTACGTCGCGGTACTGCGATAAGAGGGCGACACTCACGAGACCGAAGTCGACTCGCCCCACGCGTGCCGCCGGTCGCCGTACTCCCTCTCCAGCCACTCCGGCCACGTCTCCGTCCCCACGACGTGCTCGGGACACGTGGCGTGCCCGGCGCGAAAGGCGGCGGCGGTCGATCCGGGCACTGGTACGGGAACGATCGGTCTCCAGAGGTCACGCTGTTCGCGGTACGTCTTCGCCAGTGAGCCGACAGTCTGTACTACTGGTCCACCAACCGGCGGGAGTCTGTCGGCTGTTTCACCTTCGAGATGCTCGACGATCACGTCGGCGAGGTCGGCAGCGGCGATGGGTTGTAGCGGAACTCCTGTCGGTAGCGGCCACACCGGGAGGCGCGAGAGACCGCTGAAGAGACCGTCGAGGAACGTGTGAAACTGTGTCGACCGGACGATGGTCGACGGCACGTCGCTCGCCGCTACGGCCTGTTCTGCCGCGAGTTTGTGCTGGTAGTACGAGTACGGGATCGCGTCGATGCCGACTATCGACACGTACCACACCCGGTCGACTCCCGTGTCGTCTGCTGCCGCCAGCAGTCGTTTGGTTCCTGCCACGTCGACCGCCTCCGTGTCGCCCCTCGGGGCGGTCGCCGTGTGGATCACGCTGTCCACGTCGGCGAGCGCGGTCGTGATCCCGTCACCGCTCCGTAGATCCATCGTCGTCCACTCGATCTGGTCGCTCGGTGCACCCGCCGTGTTGACCTCGTCTGGAGTCCGACTCGTCGCGGTCACGCGATAGCCGGCGTCGAGCAGTCGTGGACGCAGTTGTCGACCGAGCGTACCTGTCGCGCCGGTGAGGAGGACGCGGTCCATACGTCTCGTCTCGGCCGCGTCTCGAAGTGCTTCCTGCCGGAACTGCTCGGGATCTTTATGAGTGCCGCAGCAAACTGTCGACCGAATGAAACACGCGCGACTGTCGCTCACCGCTGGCGGGGCCGAGTCGGCGATCCACCCGATGTACGGGATCCTCACCGGTGCATCGTTCGTCGAGCGTGCGACGGCGTTACAGTGGAACCTGACCGGCGATTCGCTTGGGATTCTCCACTACGTCGAGGGGGACATCGACGCCTTCGACCGGGCGGTTGCGGCGGTCACGCCGGTCGTCGACCACGCGCTGGAACCCGTCGACGACAGCGCCTTCTACGCCTACATCCGTGATGAGATGATCGACACTGTTCGCGACCTGTTCGCCCCACTCGCGGCCGCCGGACTGGTAGTGGTTCCGCCCGTCCATTATCGGCGCGACGGGTGCGTCGAACTCTCGGTGTTCGGCCCGAGCGACGCGGTCGCGTCACTCGTCGAAGCGCTCCGTCCACCGGTCGAGGTCACCGTCGAACGCGTCGGCGGCCTGACGGCGCTCGCTCCGGCGGCGCGGCGGCTGAGTTCGCGCCAGCGTGAGGCGGTCGAGGCGGCGCTTGCCGTGGGGTACTACGAACTGCCGCGTGAGGGGAGTCAGCGCGACGTCGCCGACGCCCTCGGGTGTGCGCCGAGTACCGCCGCCGAACACCTCCGAAAAGCAGAGGCTACCCTCGTCCAGACGGCGCTCGAACGAGTGTGAACCGACGGTCGCGAGCGTCGACCGTTCCGATCACGCCGCCAGCACCGCGACCACGGTCATCGCCGCGCCCGCCGCGGGCGGAATCGTGAGGTTGTCGTCGATGACGTAGCCACGGACGACCGGCTTCACGCCGTCGGCGATAGTTGCGCCGAGTGCGCCCGCGGCGGCGGCGACGACGCCGACGACTGTACCCAGATGCAGCGTCGTGAACGGCACGGCGAGCGCGAAACACACGAGGAACATCACCGCGAGGACGCCCACCTCCTTCGCCGTCGTCGCGTCGTTGCTTCCGAGGATGCCCGAGACGGGGTCACCGATAGACAGCATCAGGATCGCGGGTACCGCCAACGGCGGTTCGACGGCGACGACTGCGGGACCGAACGGCGGCGCGAACGCCAGCGCCGCCGCCGTCGCGCCGACCATGAACAGGGCGTAGCCCGCGACGTTGTCGCTTTCGTACTCACGAGTGAGTTCGTCGTACACGCGGTTCAGCGGGCCCCAGTCGATCTCGACGACGAGGCGGAGGAACTCCAACACGAACACGCCGACCGTCGCGGCGACGAGGAGCAGTTGCAGTTCTCGCCACGTCACGAGGCCGAGCAGGTAGATGGCGGGAAACCCCGTCCCAGAGACGTGGACCGCCCGTCGCTTCAGTTCCCCCATTCGACCTTACGCGGTCTCCACGTCGGTTTCGAGTTCGTCGTACGCTGCCGCTAGCGCGTCGAACGCGTGGTCGTCCTCGGGGTCGAGGAGGGCGGCAATCTCGTCGGCCACCTCGGCGACCGGAACCCGGACCTGTCGGGCGGTGTCGCGTTCGCGGACGGTGACGGTGTTGGGGCCGTCGCCCTCGATACCGTCGCGGTCGACGGTGAGGCAGAACGGCGTGCCGACCTCGTCCTGTCGGCGGTAGCGGCGACCGATGGACCCGGAGTCGTCGTACTCGACGGCGAGGCCGGCCGCACGCAGGTCGGCGGTCACGTCGTCGGCCAGATCCAGCAGGCGGTCGTCGTTGGAGACGAGCGGGAACACCGCCGCGTCGGTCGCGGCCATCTCGGGATCCAAGGCGAGGTAGGTGCGCTCCTCGCCGTCGACCTCGTCCTCGCGGTAGGCGTGTTCGAGGACGGTGTAGACGATCCGGTCGATACCGAACGACGGTTCGACGACGTGCGGCGTGATGTGCTCGCCGTTCTCGGTCACCTCTTCGACGGAGAAGTTCGCCACGTCGCTGTCGACGGTGACCGTCTCGCCGTCCACCTCGACCTCGACCGCGTCGGCGTCGAAGGCGTCGGGGTCACGCTCTGCGAGCGTCTGCAACGCCTCCGCGACCGCGCCGGCGTCGCCGCCGAACTCGGGGCCGAGCGTCGCCATATCGGGGTCGACCGTCGCTCGCTCGACCGTCTTCGGTTCGTCGTACTGCTTGAACACGGTGAACGACTCGCCGGAGTGTTCAGCGTGCTTGCTCAGGTCGTAGTCCGAGCGGTACGCGAAGCCGGTGATCTCGATCCAGTCGCCGCTGACCTCCGATTCCGCGTCCCAGCAGTCGGCCGCGTAGTGCGCGAGTTCGCCGGGGAGGTGTTGGCGGAAGCGGAACCGACCCATATCGACGCCGATGCGCTCGTACCACTCTTGGGCGACGCCGAGGTAGTAGCCGACCCAGTCAGAGCCGATGACGCCCTCCGCGACCGCTTCGCCGACGGTCGTGGTGTACGCGTCACCGCCCTCGGCTTCCTGTTCGTCGGCCGGGTAGAGCGTGACCTCCACGTCCTCGACCTCGTGGAGCGGCGGTTCGTCCTCTGCGGGGTCGATGAACGTCTCCAGTTCCGCCTGCGTGAACTCCCGGACGCGGATGATGCCCTTCCGCGGACTGATCTCGTTGCGGTAGGCGGGACCGATCTGGGTGACGCCGAACGGGAGGCGATTGCGGGCGTACTCCTTCAGGCGTGGGAACTCGACGAAGATGCCCTGCGCCGTCTCCGGGCGCATGTAGCCGGGCTGACCGCTGCCGGGACCGATGCTCGTCTCGAACATGAGGTTGAAGTCCTCGACGGGTTCGCCCGCCAGCGGTGCGTCACACGACGGACAGTGCAGGTCGTGTTCGCGGATGAGTTCCTCGACCTCTGCGATGGGGAGCGACTCGGCTTCCTCGATGCCGGTGTTGTCCTCGATGAGGTGGTCCGCGCGGTGGGACTCGCCGCACTCGGGGCACTCGACGAGCATGTCGTCGAAGCCGTCGAGGTGGCCCGACGCCTCGAACACGGCCTCGGGCATAATCGTCGGCGCTTCTATCTCCATGTTGCCCTGGCGGACGGTGAAGCGGTCGCGCCACGCCGACTCGAGGTTGTCCTTCACGGCCGCGCCGTTCGGACCGTAGGTGTAGAAGCCAGCGACGCCGCCGTACGCGCCGTTTGCGCCGAAGAAGAAGCCTCGGCGCTTCGCGAGTTCGATGAGGTCCTCCTGCGACGCCATCCTACAGCGCCTCCAGCAGGTGCACGTCGCGCACGATGCCGACGAGTTCGCCGCCCGCCAGCAGCGGAATCTGCTCGATGTCCTTGCTGATCATACTCTGGGCGGCCTCCACGACGCTGCGGCGACGCGAGACGGTGATCAGGTCCTCGGTCATGAACTGCGCGACGGGTTCGACGGGAATCTCCACGTTTCGGGTGGGGACGTAGGAACTGCCGACTCCTTTGATGCCCTCCCACTTCCACTCGTCGTCCTGCCCGGCGATGGAGTCGCCAGTCTCGTCTTCGCCCTCGACGACGCGGGCGACGTCGAGGATGTCGACTTCGGTGAGCATCCCCGCCATATCGCCGTCGTCGTCGAGTGCGATTGCGTACGGGACGTTCGCGAAGAACAGTTCGCGTTCGGCGACGGTCAGCGGCGTGCCCGTGTAGACGGTGTTGATGTCCGTGCCGGCGATGTCGCTGCAGGTCGCGTCGGTGTCGACGTCTTCGCGGGCGATGGCGTCGACGATATCAGTGACAGTGATGATGCCCGCGAGTCGGTCGTCGTTGTGGTTCTCGACGACCGGAATCCGCCGGTTACCAGTGAGCATCACCTGTGCGGCGTCTCGGAGGTTCGTCTCCGGCGTGACCGTCGGCGTCTCGTGCATCAACAGCGCGAGTTGGTCTTCGTCGGGCTTTTCGATGAGGTCGTCACGTGAGACGAGGCCGCGGTACACCTCGTCGTCGTCCTCGCCTTTCACGACGGGAACCGATGAGAAGCGGTACTCTTGGAGGTACGTGAGGACGTCGTCGCGGCTGCCTGGGAGCGAGACCGTAATTAGGTCCGCTCGTGGCGTCATCGCGTCGGCTACGTTCATATCCCGTCTTGCGCCCCGACGCCTCTTGTATTATGCGAAGGTGTGGAGCCGACTGCCACGAGACGTGCCCAGCGCCTTCGCCGTTCTCGTCAGTCGCCGCTCAGAACCCGCGAGCACCGCTGTACCGCTCCGATCGCTCTCTAAACCGCTACACTGCACTCCGATCACGTCGTCGGATCGATCCGACGTGTTTATCAGTGAGTATGTGAGAGGTACGCATATGACAACGAGGCACACGGGGTGCGAGCCCGGTGAGGTGATGGCGTCGGTCGACGAGAGTTCCGCGGAGTTCGTCATCGCCGACCTCGGCCGAGACGACGCGTGGATTTCGGTCGGCGAGCGGGACGCTCCGGTGCTCGATAACTGGTGCTGATCGGCTCGGGGGCTCGCCGCCCTCGATGCTGATCTATCCACGCTCGCGCGTGGTCTCTTCTGTCCGTTCGGTTCACCCTACCAGCGGCGTCGCTCGCGGCTTCACACCTCCTCGTCGGGGTCGTGGTCGGCGGCCATCCGTTCTGCTTCGGCGGCGTATCGCTCGCGCGTCGACGCGTCCTCGACGGCAGCGGTGTCCTCGCGGTCGCGGTCGACGGCTGCGGTGACCGGGTTTCGCTGTAAGAGTTCGATCGACGCCTGTCGGGTGTACGACCGCTCCCCGTCGACGGTCGCGTAGGTGAGCGTAACGGTCTGTCTGGTGTCGTACTCGCGTTCGACGAGCCAAAGACGCATACCCCGCCGTTCGGTCGGGGGAGAGAAAGGCTACTGGGTCGCTGGGGACTGTTCAGTTCCCGAACTCGAAGCCACCGTAGTCGTCGCCTGCTTCGTCGTCGGCGGCGTCTTCGGTGGCCGTCTCGTCGACCGATTCTGCTTCCGCTTCTGCTCCTACTTCAGGTTCCGCCGCGGGTTCGATAGTGACACCGCCCTCGTCGTCGCTGTCGTCGGCGTCGTCGCCGTCGGTCGGATCAGCGTCGATAGTGATGCCGCCATCGGTCCGGAATTCGGTGTCGTCCGTCGGAGCCATCGACCGACCGCCGTCGGTGCGGAAGCCGGCGCTCTCGGCGTTCTCACCGCGGAGGTCGGCCACGCGGACGGAGAGGTCGGTGATTGCCTCGCTTTGGTCGTCGGTCGCAGCGACGATGCGGTCGGCGGCCGTCTCGGTCTCCTCGGAGCGTTCGCGAACCTCCTCGATGGTCGCAGTGAGTTGCTCGACGGTCGCCGCCTGGTCGTCGGTCGCACGCGAGACTTCGGTGATGCCGTCTGCCGCCTGGTCGATGGAGGCGGCGATGTCCTCGAACGCCTCAAGCACGTCGTCGATCTGGTCGGCGGCGTGGTCGATCTGTTCGTGACTCTCTTCGGCGGCGACGACCGTCGAGTCGGTCTGATTCTGGAGTTCTTCGATGTTGCTCGTGATCTCTTCGGTGTGCTGGCGAGTCTCGTCTGCGAGCGTCTTCACCTCCTCTGCGACGACGGCGAAGCCGTCGCCGTCTTTGCCCGCGCGGGCGGCCTCGATGTTGGCGTTGAGCGCCAGCAGGTTCGTCTGCTCTGCGACGTCGGAGATGACCTCGACGACTGCCTCGATGTCGTCCATCCGGCCGCCGAGGTTCGTGACCGAATCGACGAGTTCCTCGCCAATTTCGGTGACCTCCTCGGTCGCCTCGCGAGCGTCCTCGCTGGCGTCGAGTCCTTCGGTCGCGGCCTCACGTGCCTGTTCGGCCGCGCTGTCGACTTCTTCGGCGGTCGCGGCGACCTCCTCCATCGACGCGGAGAACGTCTGCATCTCCGAGACACCCTCGGTGAGCAGTTCGTTCTGTTCGCCGACGTTCTCGGCAATCTCCTCGGCGGCGTCGACGGCCTCCTCGACGGAGCCTTCCAGTCGGGCGGTCCCTTCATCGACGCCGGCGGCCGTCTCTTGGAACGCGTCGGCCATCTCGTTGAGGTCGTCGACGACCGACAGCAGGCGGTCGTCGATACAGTCGTCCTCGTCGGTGAACTCCGCACGTGCCGAGAGGTCGCCGCCCATCAGTGCACCCATCGTCGAGCCGAGTTCGTCCACGAGGCTCTCGACGGCTTCCTGTCGGCGGACCTGTTCGCTGCGGTCCTGAACGGTCTCGACGACGGCGACCAGTTCGCCCTCTTGGTACAGCGGCATCGCCGTGAAGTAGATATCGCGGTCGTCGCCGTACTGGTCCGTCATGACGCTCGTATCGGAGTAGAGCCAACTCGACTCGTCTTCCAACGTCACGCCGAACTCCTCGTGGACGGCGTTCGGGTACTGGAGCACCTTGTCCGCGAGCGTCTGCGCCCGCCGACCGTCGGGGTAGAACATCTCGCTCGCGTGTTCGTGCCCGATTGCCTCGTCTGCGGACGCACCGGTCAACTCTTCAATGGCGGAGTTCCACGCGATGATTTCGCCGTCAGCGTCGATCATAAACACCGGCGACCCGATGCCGTCGAGCAACAGGTCGTCGTCGACGTTCAGTTCGTCTTCCTCCGCGGTCTCGGCCGACTGCTCGGGGGCCGGCGCGGGGTCGCCGTTCGACTGGACGGTGACCCCGCCGTCAGCAATGGTGGTATCAGCACGTTCTCCGGTGACCCACGCGCGGAGTCGCCCCAGTAGTGACATGGGTAACCGGCTTGTGGTGTTCCGATTAAGTTTTTGCAACCAATATTCGGATCTGATAATCCCCGCCCGGTTGACGCGAATCGTCGGCCAGCGTCTGCTCTGGCGGCCCGGACGACGACCGTTCCTACACGGCGGCCCAGTTGGACGGCCGAATGAGCCACGGCCACGCGTCAGCCTCAAACGCGCGGAGCGCCCAGTACGGTTCGATGGACGCGAGCGCGGTGCGCGAGCGGGCGGTCGATCTCCCACGGGAGCCAGGTATCTACCAGTTCCTCGAAGGCGATACCGTCCTCTACGTCGGGAAAGCGGTCGACCTCCGGGACCGCGTTCCGTCGTACGCCGACCCGCGCTCTGCACGCGTCTCGCGGATGGTCGCCCGTGCCGACGCTATCGACTTCGCGGTCACCGACACCGAGACGCAGGCGCTGTTGCTGGAGGCGAACCTGATCAAGCGGCTCAACCCTCGGTTCAACGTCCGCCTCAAAGACGACAAATCCTACCCGCTGGTTCAACTCACCGACCACTCGGTCCCACGGATCGAAGTGACGCGCGACCCAGCCGAGGGTGCGACGGTGTTCGGGCCGTTCACCGACAAGGGCCGCGTCGAGACGGTGATCAAAGCGATCCGTGAGACGTACGGCCTCCGCGGCTGTTCAGACCACAAGTTTGCCGACCGCGACCGTCCGTGTCTCGACTACGAAATGGGACTGTGTACGGCGCCGTGTACCGGCGAGATTGCGCCGGAGGCGTACCGCGATGACGTCGAATCCGCGATCCGGTTTTTCGAAGGCGAGACGGGGGCGCTCGCGGATCCCCTTCGCCGGGAGATGGAGGCGGCCGCACAGGCTCAGGAGTTCGAGCGAGCGGCGAACCTCCGCGACCGACTCGACGTCGTCGAGTCGTTCCACGGCGCGGGCGAGGAGGCCGTCTCCGACCGCTCGGACGAGCGTGCGGTCGACGTCCTCGGTGCGGCCGTCGAGGGCGACTCGGCGGTGGTCGCCCGTCTCCACAGCGAGCGTGGGCAACTCGTCGACCGCTCGCGGCACTCGCTGGACGCGCCCGAGGGCGAAGACCGCGTCGCAGCGGTGCTGGCCGCGTTCCTCGTCCAGTACTACGCCGAACGCGAGTTGCCGGATGCGGTCCTCCTCTCGGAGCGCCCGGCCGACGACGACGTCCTCGCGTGGCTGGAAGCCGAGGGCGTCGCCGTCCGCGTGCCCGGTGCCGGTCGGGAGGCGAAACTGGTCGAACTCGCGCTGAAGAACGCCCGCAGCGCCCCGACCCGGACGGACGAACTCGCGGCGCTGGCGGACGCACTCGGTATCGACCGTCCCGAACGCATCGAGGGATTCGACGTGAGCCACGCGCAGGGCAAGCAGGTCGTCGGTTCGGACGTGTGTTTCGTCGACGGGAGCGCCGAGAAGGCGGACTACCGCCGGAAGAAACTCACGGACCGCAACGACGACTACGCGAATATGCGCGAGTTGGTTCGGTGGCGGGCGGAACGCGCCGTCGAGGGGCGCGATGACCGCCCCGACCCGGACCTGTTGCTCATCGACGGCGGCGACGGCCAACTCGGTGCCGCTCGTGACGCGCTTCGTGAGGTCGGCTGGGGCGTTCCGGCGGTGGCACTCGCGAAGGAGGAGGAACTGGTGGTCACACCGGACGGCGTGCACCGGTGGGGCGACGACGCACCCCATCTCCACGTGCTTCAGCGCGTGCGCGACGAGGCGCACCGCTTCGCGGTGCAGTACCACCAGACGCTCCGCGACGACGTCTCGACCGTCCTCGACGACGTGCCGGGAATCGGTCCCGAGACGCGGCGGCGACTCCTCCGGCGCTTCGGCTCCGTCGAGAACGTCCGGGCGGCCAGCGAGGCGGACCTGCTCGACATCCCTGGTGTCGGTGAGCAGACGGCGCGTGCGCTCCACGAGCGACTGTGAGAGTACAGGGCTGACAGGCGGTCGCGGCCGGTCGGTTTCGTCGAGGGGAGACCGCACACCCGCCGTGGCCCCCGACGGCCGTCGCTACGTCACGGCGGCGGTGGTCCCGGCTTCGGACAAAAGGATTCGCGAACGCTCGTCGGCTACTTCGTCCGGAACGCGCGGTCGCCAGCGTCACCGAGACCGGGGACGATGAATCCCTCCTCGTTCAGTTCGTCGTCGATAGCGACGGTGAGGAGGTCGGCTTCGGGTGCCTCCTCGGCGACGCGTGTGAGACCGTCCGGCGCGGACACCGCAGAGAGAACGAACAGATCCTCCGGTTGGGGGTTGTTCGCGAGGACGTGTTCGAGCACCGCACACATCGTCGACCCGGTCGCGAGCATCGGGTCGGCGACGATGACGGTGTCGTCGGCGCTGATGTCGGGCAGTTTCGTGTAGTCGATCTGGATTGGGAAGGTGCCGTCGTCGCCCATCCCCGCCTCCTCGTTGCGACCGGCGGAGATGACGCCCTGCTTCGCGCGTGGGAACGCCTTCAACAGCCCCTCGACGAACGGCGTCGCCGCCCGAAGGACGTTGATGATCACGACGTTGTCGAGCCCCTTCACGCGCTCGCCGGTCGTCTCCGCGAGCGGCGTCTCGATGGAGACGAACTCCGTCTCCATCGCGCCGTCGATGATCTCGTAGCCGCAGATGCGACCGAGTTTGACCAGTCCTTTTCGGAAGGCGACCTGCTCCGTCTCGACGTCGCGCAGGCGCGAGAGGGTGTCTTTCGCCAGCGCGTGCGTGATGAGGTGGGCGTCGCCCCGGTTCTCGATAGCCATCGTTGTCGAACGTTGCCGCGCGACCGCTCATAATCCCGTTGGCTTTCGCGCCACGAATACGGACAGTCCGCCACGAGCGTTCGACGATAGTCGAACCGCGGTTCGTCGTTCGGCACCCGGAATCGCGCCATTCGAAACGTTTACCGGCGATTCGGCCGGCGGTTTACGTGGTATGACGAAAGTCAGCGTGATCGGCGCGGCGGGAACCGTCGGAGCCGCGGCCGGCTACAACATCGCGCTCCGGGACATCGCAGACGAACTCGTGTTCGTCGACATCCCGGACATGGAAGAGACGACCATCGGCCAGGCGGCCGACACCAATCACGGCATCGCGTACGACTCCAACACGCGTGTCCGACAGGGCGGCTACGAGGCCACCGAGGGCTCCGACGTCGTCGTCATCACCGCGGGCATCCCCCGGAAGGAGGGACAAACGCGGATCGACCTGGCCGGCGACAACGCGCCGATTATGGAGGACATCGGCGAGTCGCTGCGCGAGTACAACGACGACTTCGTGTCGATCACCACGTCGAACCCGGTCGACCTGCTCAACCGCCACCTGTACGAGAGCGGCGAGCGTGCCCGCGAGAAGGTGATCGGCTTCGGCGGCCGTCTCGACTCCGCCCGCTTCCGCTACGTGCTCTCCGAGCGCTTCGACGCACCCGTCCAGAACGTCGAGGCAACGATCCTCGGCGAACACGGCGACGCGCAGGTGCCCGTCTTCTCGAAGGTCCGTGTCGACGGCGCTGACCCCGAGTTCACCGCCGACGAGAAAGAGGAGATCCTCGGCGACCTGCAGGAGTCTGCGATGGACGTCATCTCGCGCAAGGGCGCGACCGAGTGGGGCCCCGCCACGGGCGTCGCCCATATGGTCGAGGCCGTCGTCCGCGACACCGGCGAGGTGCTCCCCGGCTCGATCGCGCTCGAAGGTGAGTTCGGTCACGAGGACACCGCCTTCGGCGTCCCAGTCAAACTCGGCTCCGACGGCGTCGAAGAGGTCGTCGAGTGGGACCTCGACGACTACGAGGCCGACCTGATGGACGACGCGGCCGAGAAACTCGCCGACCAGTACGACAAGATCTCGTAAGTCGTTCGACGGCCCGGTCCCGCACGGCCGACACACCTCCCTCCCGTTTTTGTCACCGCGGTCCGACTGACCACCGTGAGCGACACTGTTCTCGTCACCGGCGGCCTCGGCCGCTCTGGTCGCTGGATCGTCGACCGCCTCGCCCCCGAGTACGACGTGGTCTGCTGTGATCTGGACCACCCTGGCTACGAAGTTGACCCCGCCGCCGGCGTCGACTTCCGCGCAGTCGACCTGACCGACGCGGGTGAGACGTTCGATCTGATCGGCAGTATCGACCCCGACGCTGTCGTCCACTGGGGGTCGTATCCGTCGCCGACCCGTCACGCCGGGAGCAAGGTGTTCCACGACAACGTCGCCGGCGCGTACAACGTCCTCGTCGCCGCCGGTCGCGCCGACGCGACCGTGGTGCAGGCCTCCAGCGAGAGCGCCTACGGCCTCGCGTTCGCCGAGAAGACGCCGCTCCCCGATGAACTCCCGATCACCGAGGACCACCCGATGCGACCCGAGGACCCCTACGGCACCGGGAAGGTCGTCGCGGAGGAGGTTGCCGAGATGGTCCACCGACGCCACGGCGTCTCTGTCACGTCGGTCCGACCCTCGTGGATCCAGTACCCCGGCGAGTACGCCTGTCTCGGCCTCGACTCGCCGGCAGACGGCGCGGGCAACTGCTGGTCGTACGTCGACGTGCGCGACGTGGCCGGTCTCGTCGCTCGCGCGGTCGAGGCTCCGCCCGAGGGCCACGAGGCGGTCCACGCCGCCGCCGCCGACAACTACCTCGACCGCCCGACCGCCGAGGCTGTCGAGGAACACTTCGGTGAACTGCCCGCCGACTGCGACCTCGACGGCGAGGAGTCCGCGTTGTCGACGACGAAGGCCGCGGCCCTGTTCGACTGGACGCCCACCCACGAGTGGCGCACGGCGAGCGAGGAGTCGGTCGAGGGCCCGACGCTCTGGCACTGACTCGCTGCGAACGTTCATCAGCGAAGCCGGGGGCACTCCTCCCGTGACCTGAGTACGGCCGTGCCGGGGTCGCGGGTGTGCGGCACACCCGGTACGGTATCGCGTCGCCGCCTGTTCGCCATCGCTCCGCCGTCTCCGCTGTCCGCGCCGTCCCCACCGTCGAAGCAACGACTAAACCGTTGGCTCGCCCAGCCGTGGGTATGGCTGACTCCTGTGACGCGTGCGGGTCGTCGGTGGAGGACGCGCTCTCGCGGACGGTTAAACTGTCCGTGGACCGTTCGACCGTCGACGAGCAACGACTCTGTCCCGGCTGTTTCGCCGACTGGATCGAGCGGTACGAACGAGAGATGCAGTCGTCGTCGGGCGTTCAGGTCGACGACGAGAACGACATCATCGTCGACTGACGTTCACAGGTCGACCGAACACGTCGTCCCGACTGCGAGCCCTTCCTCCTCGACGTGAGCGGCTAGACAGCCGTAGTTGCAGAACGGCGTCTCGTCGCGCGCGTCGCCCTCGCGGACGTACACTGGGTCGTGGACGGTCACGTCACAGCCACAGTACGCACAGTCGGCGGACTCGTCACTCATACCCTATTCTACAAAGCGCCGGTGGAAAAGCCGCTCGGCGGTTACTCCTCGTCTTCTTCGTCGTCTTCGCCCGCGCTCAGGCCGTCGTCGTCCGGGCGGTCGAGCGCTCGTTCGGCGTCGTGGTGCTCGGAGTAGCCGTCGAACCAGCGCACGATGCGCTCGATGCGGTCGACGATGTGCGCGGGTTCGCCCGAGCGCGACAGTTCGTGTCCCTCGCGCGGGTATCGAACCAGCCGCGTGTCCACGCCGTGTTTGCGCAGGATGCGGTGGTACAGTTCCGCCGTGTTGTCCGGCGTCCGGTAGTCACGATCCGAGTGCAACACGAGCGTCGGCGTCTCCACGTTCTCGGCGTGTGCGACCGGTGAGTGCTCCCAGAGGAACTCCGGTTCCTCCCACGGCGTCGTGTCGTAGTCACCCTCGACGAGTTTGTACGCGCCGTCGGTCGACCCGTAGAAGCCCGTGAAGTCGTAGACGCCGCGCTGGGAGACGGCCCCGCGGAAGTAGTCGGTCTGCCCGACCGCCCACGAGGTCATGTAGCCGCCGAATGAGCCACCGGTGAGGAAGGCGTTCGTCTCATCGACGTACTCTCTGCTCGCGACCTCCTCGACGCCGGCCATCACGTCGGTCAGCGTCACGTCGCCCCAGTTGCGTTCGATGGCCTGCATGAACTCCTCGCCGAAGCCGGTCGACCCGCGCGGGTTCGACCAGAAGACGACGTAGCCGCGGGCGGCGAGCGTCTGGAACTCGTGCCACATCGTCCCGCTGGTCGTCCACATCGCGTGCGGGCCACCGTGGACTTCGACCGCCAACGGGTACGTCTCGTTTTCGTCGAACTCCGGCGGCGTGAGCACCCACCCTTCGACGGGGCCCTGTTCGGACTCGAACGCCAGCGGCTCCGGCTCTCGGACCTCGACCGAGTCGAGGTACGCCTCGTTCAGGCGGGTGAGCCGGCGCTCCTCCGAGCCATCGAGGACGAACAGGTCGCCGGGGTGGTCCCACTCCGATTTCGTCACCGCGATGATGTCGTCAGCGACGTGCGCGCCGTTGACGGATCCGCCGCGGTACTCGCGCTCCGGTTCGGTGCTGGCGTCGCCCGGTGCCGACCAGAGGCTGGTCGCGCCTTCGTCGGGCGTCGCGAAGAAGACGCGTTCCTCGTCGGGGCCCCACTGCGGCGCGGCCTCGTAGCCGAGCGTCCGGTCGAGACTCGCGGTGAGGTCGAACGTCTCGTCGGCCGCGCGGTCGTACACGTGCAGTTCCGTCTGTTGGATGCTCGCCTGCTCCTCGTCGGTGTAGGTGTACGCGATGCGGTGGTCTTCGGTGACCGCCAGCGACGCACCCCACCCGGAGGTGCGGTGGATGTCTTCGGTGTCGCCCGAGTCGGTGTCGTAGGCGACGATGTCGAAGCGATAGTCGTCGTCCGGGTCGTCGCCCACCTTCTTCGCCGTGAAGTAGAGCGTCTCGTCGTCGCCCCACGTCGGCGCAGCGTGGTCGTGGTCACCGTCGGTGACGCGGGTGAGGTCGCCGCTCTCGACGTCGAGGACGTACACCTGCGAGCGCTTCCCGTCGAAGTACTTCGTCCCGGTGCGGTACACCGTCCGGTCGATGACGCGCGGATCTGGGTCTTCGGGTTCGTACTCCTCGGGTACTTCGAGGTCACGGTCTTCCTCTTGGTCCTCTGCGGTGACCGACTGGGCGAACGCGATCCGAGAGCCGTCGGGGCTCCAGGTGATAGCGTTGACGCCGCCGACCACGTCGGTAACTTGCTCGGCCTCGCCGCCGACGCCGTCGAGAGGGAGCAGCCACAGTTGCTGGGTGTCGTCGTCTTTCCCGCGCGTGGAGGTGAACGCCAGTCGGTCACCCGACGGCGAGAAGCGGGGCTCTGCGTCGCTCCCCTCTTCGAGCGTCAGTCGTCGCGCGTCGTCGTCGCCGTCGGTCGGCGCGACGTACACCGTCGATTCGTAGGCGTCGTCCTCGTCGGGTTCGCTTCGGACGAACGCGACGTGGTCGCCGTCCGGGGCGACGCGGGGGTCGCTCGGCTTAGCAAGGTCGTGGAAGTCGCTCGCCTGAATGTGGTCCATACTCCGGCCTTGGAGTCGGGCGGCAAGTACGTTCGGAACCCGGAACGCCGGGCCGACTTCACGAGCACTCGTCGTTTTCGGCCTCCCGCTCACTCGATGTCGACGCGGCCGCTCGTGGCCGAACGCAGGCGGTCGCGAAGTCCGTCCGCGTCCGCGACGGGGACGCGTGCCTCGAAGGTCACGTCGGCGTCGTAGTCGGCCTCGAACTCGACGCCGGTCGATTCGAGGATACCCCGGACAGTGCCGGAGTCGTCGTACGTCGCGGTGAGCGCGACCCGTTCGTGTGGTTCTTCTTCGACGACGCCGGCGGCGTCGAGGCCCTCCTTCACCGCTCGGGAGTACGCTCGCGCGAGGCCGCCGACGCCGAGATTCGTCCCGCCGTAGTAGCGAGTGACGACCGCGACGACGTTCCTGACCTCCTGCTGTTCGAGGACGTTCAGCGCCGGTTTTCCGGCCGACCCAGTCGGTTCGCCGTCGTCGCTCGAATACTCGCGAAGCATCGCCTCACCAGGTGCCCGCGAAGGTGAGTCACCCGCAGGGACACGATACGCGGGGACGTTGTGCGTGGCGTCGTCGTACTCGGCACACACTTCGTCGACGAACGCCTCCGCGTCGGCGACGGTGTCGGCGGGCGCGAGGTGACCGATGAAGCGCGACCCCTGCACGGTGAACTCGGCGGACGCGCGACCGGCGACGGTGCGGTACGGTTCTGGGGTCGCCATAGTGGTCGGTTTGACCCGCGCCTGAAATGGTTACTCGTCGGCGGCCGAGCGACCGTCGTCGCTCGCGGCGACCGCGTTCGCGTCACGTCGGGACTCCGGCGGCGTCGGGTCCGCGACGAACAGCACGAGGAACACTGCCGCGCCGAGCAGTTGGGCAGCGAACGCGATGAGTGCAACCGGGTCGGACACGAGGTGGGCGACCACCTCACCGACGGGGTCGGTCACCTCGTGTGCGGGGAGGAGTCCGCCGTGGTCGGTGAGGTGCCACCAGGCGTAGCCGACGGTGTACGCGAGGAGGACGCCGGCGCTCAGCGAGTAGAGGCGTCGATGCCTGCGGCCGCGGACGATAACGGCCGCGAGACCGACCAATAGCAGCGCCGACGGGACGAACAGGTAGGGTCGCGGGTCCCGGAACGACAGTATCGGGAGGTAGACGAACAGTCGTGGGAGTCCTTCGACCAGGTGAATCGCCGCGGAGACGAGCGCCGCCTGCACGGCGACGACTCGGAGGATGCTCGCGGTTCGGTCGTCCATAGTAGCGCCTCGGTGATTCAGGGGCAAAGCGGCGTCGGTTCGGCGGTCACCGTCCTCGCAGTGCTCGTCAGAACTCGACGCTGCGCACGTACGGCAACTCCCGAATCGACACGAGGAGGTCGCCCGGAAGCGGTTCGTCGGTGATCAGATAGAGTTTCGGTTCGTCGGCGAACTCGGGGTCGTCCGACAACACCTGCCGCAGCGAGAGGTCGGCGTCGGCGAGCAGTCCAGTGATGTCGGCGACGATGCCAGAGGCGTCGGGGTCGCCAACTTCGACGGTCAACACGGTCAGATCGAGGACCGGAGCCAGATCCATCAGACTCGGAACGGAAGTGATGTTTGCGAAGATGCGGCGCAACTCCTCGTCCTCACGGATGGCGGTCGTCGTCGCGTCGACGACCCGGCGGTCGACGCCGGCCTCGCGAGCGATGCCCGTGTCGGGAATCTCGATGCCGCCGGAGACGACGCGGCCCTCCTCGTTCACGGAGAAGCCGCGGGCGAGGAGGAGTCGGACGACGGCCTGTTGGCCCGGCGACCCCTCGAACTTCCCCATAATCTCGTCGAACATCTGTGTGCATCGTCGCCTACGTGCGGGCATAACTGTTCGGTGTCGTGCGATCCGTTGGCGCTGGTAGGTCGGTGCTCTTCACTCCGTTCACCGTTCTGCTCCGCGGTCTCGCTTCGCTCACCGTTCGGTTTGTGGTCTCACGTTCGTTCGACCACGCCGCTCGCGGGTCGTGCCTCCCCGCTCACATCGGGGCTTCCCTTCGGTCAGCCTCGCCCGCCTCGCGGCTCGCTTTGCTCACCGATCGGTTCGTGGTCTCACGTTCGTTCGACCACGCCCCAAACATCCTTGTCGCCGCCCGCCGACCGCCCGACTATGCGCGAACTCGACTGCGATTTCTGTGGTGGGGGAGCCACGGGAGCCTACGAGGTCGTTCCCGCCGAACTGGACCCGACTTCGGACGAACAGGTACGCGTGGTGCTGTGTGAGAACTGCCGAGAGACGCTCGACGGCGTCCTCTCACCGCTGTTCGACCGTCTCGGCGTAGGAACACCGGTCGAACCGTCGTTCGCGTCCAACGCCGCCGGGCACGGTGTCCCGCCCGCGAGCGACGACGGGGCGGACGAACACGAGTCGACGGCGGAACACGCGGACCCGACCTTGACCGCCGATGCCGCCGGCCACGAGCGCCCTGATGCGAGCGCACCAGACGCCCCGACGGAGTCGACGGACGGCGCGGAGGCGACCGCCTCGAACGACGAGGACGCTGTCGCCGACGAACAGCAGGCGGCGCAGGCGTCTTCGACGACTGCCCGCGAGGAACCACAGCACTTCCGGAAAGTGATGCGCTTCCTCAACAACCGCGAGTTCCCCGTCGACCGCGCGGAGGTGGCGGAGTTCGCGGCGGGTGCGTACGATCTGGAAGACGACGAGGTCGACGAGATATTCGACTACGCAGTGGAGCGCGGGATTCTCGCGGATGAAGACGGACAGTTAGTGAAGGGCTGAGTCGGCGCCGTCGGTGCGACGCTACAGGTCGCCTTTCGTACTCGGCGTGTCGCTGCGGCGTTCGTCGAGGCGAGTCGCGTCGTCCATCGCTCGCGCGAGTGCCTTGAACAGCGCCTCCACTTCGTGGTGGGCGTTGACGCCGCGTTCGACCTCTGTGTGCAGGGTGAGCCCCGCGTTCATCGCCAGCGAGTACGCGAAGTGCCGCGCCATATCGCTGGTCATCTCGCCGACGGTGTCCTGTGAGAACTCGCCGACGAACTCGAAGTACGGTCGCCCGCTCACGTCCACGACGACGCCCGCGACTGCCTCGTCCAGCGGCACTCGTCGGTCGGCGTAGCGGTGGATGCCGCGCTTGTCGCCCAACGCCTCCGCGAACGCCTCGCCGAGTGCGATGCCCACGTCCTCGACAGTGTGGTGGTCGTCGATGTGGGTGTCGCCGTCACAGCGAACGGTCAGGTCGAACAGGCCGTGTTTCGCGAAGGCGGTCAGCATGTGGTCGAAGAAGCCCACGCCCGTCTCCACCTCGCCGTCGCCGTCGCCGTCGATAGCAAGGGTGAGATCGATGTCCGTCTCGGCCGTCTCACGCGTGACGGCCGCAGTTCGCTCGCTCATGCGCGAGGCGTCGGGACGACCGGGCAAGACCGTTCCGGCTCACCGGGCGCGTTCGCCCCGCCCGACTCAGACGGACTGCGCCTCAGCCAGCGTGAACGTCCCCTCGTACAGCGCGGTGCCGACGACGACCGCCGCCGCGCCCGCATCTCGAAGCACGCGGATGTCCTCCAGCGAGGCGACGCCGCCGGAGGCGACCACCGGGATATCGACAGCGTTGACGACGCGTTCGACCGTCCCGCGATTCACGCCTTCCATCTGCCCCTCCACGTCGACGTCGGTGAACAGAACCGCGCCTGCACCCAACTCCTCGTAGCGCCCGGCGGCCTCAGCGGGGTCGATGCCGGTCCCTTCGGTCCATCCCGAGACGACGACTTCGCCGTCTTTGGCGTCGAGACTCACCATCACGCTTCCGGGGTGTTCCTCGCTTATCTCCGCGACGATGTCGGGGTTCTCGACGGCGGCGGTGCCGAGGATGACGCGGTCGACGCCGCGGTCGAGGAGGTCGATAGCGTCCGCAGCGGTGCGGATGCCGCCCCCGAGTTGGACGGGTACGTCCACCGCGTCGAGGACGGCGTCGACGGCGGCGGCGTTCGCTCGCTCGCCTTCGAACGCGCCGTCTAAGTCGACGAGGTGGAGCGTCTCCGCGCCGGCGTCGACCCACCGCTGGGCCGCCTCGACAGGGTCGCCGTAGCGGGTGGCGGTGCCGCGTTCCCCCTGCACCAACTGGACGACCTCACCCTCCTGCATGTCGACTGCGGGGACGACTTCGAACTCCGGGAAGTGACCGTGACTCATACGCGACAGTGTGGCCGGGTGGTGGGTAAGTCGTTCGTCACCGGCGACAGTGCTGGTCGTCGTCGCCCAGTCGTCGTCGCGCAGTCCATCGTCACCGCTCGGTCGCCGTCGTGCGCTCGTCGCCGTACTTAACTCTCGACCCCGATATCACTCGTCAACGTATGACCGTCTACGAGTCCGACCTTCCGGGCGTCGGCAAGAAACACGAGATAGAGTTGGATGGCGGCGAGCGACTCGTCGTCGTCACGCACAACACCGGCAAGCGCGAGGTGTTCCGCCGCGAGTCGCCCGATGCCGACGCCGAGAAGGTGTTCGAACTGTCTGACGACATCGCGCGCACCGTCGGCACCATCCTCGAGGGCGCGTACTTCCAGCCAGTTCCGACCGGGAGCATCGAGACGGTCCTCGGCGGCGACGCCATCATCGAGTGGTACGAGGTGCCCGCCGGTTCGGAACTAGCGGGTGCGACCATCGCGGACGCACAGGTGCGCCAGCGAACGGGCGCGTCGATCATCGCGGTGCAACACGGCCCGGACGTGACGCCGAACCCTGCGCCGGACGACGACGTCCACGGCGGCGACACCGTCGTCGTCATCGGCTCTCGCGAGGAGATCGAGGCGTTCGAGACGGCGTTCATCGACGCCGACGACGCCGACGACGCCGACTGATGGTCGCGGAGTCAGGTGCGGTCACGGGCGGGCTTCACGGCCTGCTCTCGTTAGGCGTCGTGCTGTCTGCGGCGGCGGTCGCGGGCGCTCTCGGCCGTCGGCTGAGTTTGCCGAGCGTCCCGATGTACGTCCTCGGCGGCGTCGCCGTCGGGCCGTTCGTCGCCGGGCGGGCCGGACTCCCCGCGGTCGACCCCGCGGAAGTGACGACGCTCGCGGAGGTCGGAGTCGTCCTCCTGTTGTTCTTCCTGGGACTGGAGTTCAGCATCGACCGCCTCGTCGCCGCGCGTCGGAAACTCTCGGCGGCGGCGGGGGTCGACCTGTTCGTGAACTTCCCCATCGGTGTCGCCCTCGGCTTCCTGTTCGGCCTCGGGCCACTCGGGGCGTTCCTCGTCGGCGGCATCGTCTACATCTCGTCGTCGGCGGTCATCACGAAGTCGCTCGTCGACCTCGGTTGGATCGCCAACCCCGAAGCCGAACCCGTGTTGGGCGTCCTCGTCGCCGAGGACCTCGTCGTCGCCGTCTACCTCGCGTTGGCGGTCGCACTCGTCAGCGGCGGGTCGCCCGCCTCCGCGCTGCCACGCATTGGCGTCGCACTCGGCTTCCTGTTGGCGCTGGCGGTCGCCGCGCAGTTCCTCGCGCCGCGACTCGCGCCGATGCTCGGGACGAGCGACGAGGACCTCGTCATCCGAACGCTCGCGGTCGCACTCGTCGTCTCGGGGCTGGCGCTGTCGGTCGGGGCCAGCGAAGCGGTCGCGGGCTTCTTCGTCGGCGTCGGCGTCGGCGCGACGCCGCTACACGACCGGGTCGCAGACCGTCTCGCGCCGGTTCGCGACGCCGTCGCCGCGATATTCTTCGCGTGGATCGGTCTGCGGACGGACCCGATTGTCGTCGCCAGCGTCGCGGTACCCGTCGTTGTCGCCGCCGTCGTCTCGGGGCCGGCCAAACTCGCGAGTGGCGCGGCCGCCGGGCGACTGTACGGACTCACCAATCGCCGGTCGCTTCGGACGGGCCTCTCGCTCGTCGCCCGGGGAGAGTTCTCGCTCATCATCGCCGCGCTGGCGGCGCTCTCGCCGGATCCCGTCGTCTCGGAAGTCGTGCCCGCCTTCGCCGTCGGCTACGTCCTCGTGATGTCGTTCGCTGGAACGCTCGGGATGAGCGAGGCGGACCGAATCGAGCGACTGCTCGGCCTCGCCTCGTCCGAAAACGAGGCGTAGTTAGGCACTCGACGCCAGTCGACGGCGTCGCTGGTTTTTATCGCTGAGTATGGGTGCGAAACCGTCAAGTCACTTGCCTCTCTGACGACGGTTATGAGCGAGACGGTCGTCGCGGACTTCATCGGGCAGTTCCTCGCGCCTGGCGTCGAGGGTGAGCCACCGCGCGGCCGGATCATCCTCAGCCAGCGACGACTCGTCCTCGCGGCGGACGACTACAAAGAGACCATCCCGCTGTCGCAGGTGTTCGACGTGAAGGTGGGGCAGGTTCCACAGGAGATGGCGGGCTACTTCAACGACACCGTCACGGTCGCGTACAAGACGGGCGACAGTCGGGCGGTCGCCGCTATCGAGGGGAACGACACCAACATCGACCGCTTCGCGACGGTGCTGTTCAAAGTCCTGCTCAACGGGACGAAGGCGCTGACGCGCCACCCCGCGAAGATCGGCGGTCGCGTCGTCGACAGCGAGACGAACCCCGCCCGACTCGACGTGACGCAAGGGCACCTCACGTTCGAGCGGAGCGACGGCGACTCGTTCACCGTCGACCTCGGGAACGTCGTCGCGGTCGAACGCGCCCAGCGTGACATCGGAAACGGCACGCATCCGGTCATCTCGTTCCGGCACATCGAGGACGGCACGGCCGTCACCTCGCAGGTCGGGATGAACTCCGGGCGTCTGACCAACATCCTCGGGCGGTACATCCGCCTGCGCTACGCCGACGTACAGGAGGAACTCGAGGATATCGACCCGAGCGAGGACGAACTCGAAGTGCTCGTCGCGGCGTACTCTGCCGGGCCGGGCGTCTCGCTGGCGAAGGTCGTCGATATCGAGCCACAGCGACTCACGATGCTGTTGAACGGTCTCATCGACGAGGGCCTTCTCGTCGACACCGACGAGGGGACGAACCTCACCGCGAAGGGCCGCGTCGTCGTCGGCCAGCGCATCGAGTCGGTCAACACCTGAGTCGGCGGCGCTCACGCTCGTCGGTCTGGATGCCGTAGAACTCTGTACGGGAGCGCGACCGTCTACTGCTCGTTCATCGCCTCGCTGGCGATGTTGCGTCCGCGTGGCTCTAACGCGACTTCGCGGCGGGTGCGCACCTCTTCGAGCACCTCCGCTTCGATGAGGCGCTGGAAAATCTCTTCGACGCGGTCGACGCTCATCCCGAGGAAGTTGGGCACCTCGAACGAGGAGACGCCCGAGTACAGCGCCATCAACACCTCGCGCTCGGACTCGGAGAGTTCGACCGCGCCGCGATTGCGGTCGTGGCCCTGGCCGAGGTACGACTTCATCACCGCGATGAGCCACGGCTTCCCCGAGAGGTACGTCTGGACGCTCGTCCCCTCGTCGTCGGTGTGTTCGGCCTCGATGACCGGCGACTTCTCGCCCATCACGGTGCGTTCAGTCTCGTCTAGCGTGCCGATGTCGTCGAGTTCGAGGCGAACGAACGCGCCGCTTTGCTGCGCGATAGAGATGCCGTCCGCCTCCACTTTCACGCGGGCCTTCTCCCACTCGGTATCTTGGACGACGCCACCCCGAATCGCGGGGTGGCGAGCCTTGATCACCTTGCGGTCGAGGAACGCGCGGTACAGGTCCGTGCGGAACTCCTCGTGTTCTTCGGCGGCGATGAGGAACACGTCCTCGTCGATGCGGAGGCTGACGTAGTTCGAGACGCGCTGAATCTCCTGGTTCGCGTCGTAGCGCCCGCCGATGCCGTCGATAGACGACAGCGCGATAGTCCGTTTCCCGCCGTTGCTCACGAGGACGACCCGCTTGTTTGAGAGGACGACCCGGCCGTTCGTCCACGAGACGTCGTTGAGTTTCCGGCCGCCCTTCATCGCCTGCGCGAACTTCCCGCGCGTGTCGGCGACCTTGTACTCCTCGTCGCCGTCTCCTTGCTTGCCGCCGCCGCCCTTACCGTTTCGTTGACTACTGTTGCTCACTGTCTAACACCTCCAAGTTTCGACAGCGACGCGAACGCGCGCTTGCGGACCTGCTTGTCCACGTCGCTGTCGGTGATCGAATCCAGCGCCTCCTTCGCGCGGTCGCCGCCCACGTCGCCGAGGGCGTACGCCGCCTTCGCCCGCGCGTTCACGCTCGCGTCGTCGTCTTTCAGCACCTCGATGAGCGTCGACTCCACGTGTAGCCCTTCGAGGTTCGTGAGACTCGTCGCCGCGAACTGCGCGGTCATCTTGTCGTCGTCGTCGAGGGCGTCGATGAGTGCGTCCAGCACGTGGTCTGGCGGTTCTGCGCTCGTCACGCGCCCGAGGAACCACACCGCGTTGCGGCGCTGGCGCGCCTGTGTCGCGTCTTCGAGAATCTCCACGAGCGGTCCCAACACCGTCTCGTCGTCGGCGTCTTGCAACTCGGAGATGACGGCGTCGCGCACGGCGTGGCTCTGTTTCGTCGGGGCGTTCGCCAGCAGTTCGATGATGGAGAACACCGCCGCTCGCCGCACGGTGTCGTGTTCGTCCTCCAGTGCGCCCGCCAGTTTCGGCACCGGTTTCGCGGAACTCGCGTTTCCGAGCGCAGACGCCGCCAACCGACGCAGGCTCACGTTCTCGTCGTCGAGAAGGTCGAGCAACGCCGCCAGCGCCTTCCCCGTCGCGATGGAGCCGAGTGCGTCTGCGGCCGCCGCTTTCACCGCCGGGTGGTCGTCGTCGAGTTTTGCCTGGAGTCGGCCGACCGCCCGCCCGTCGCCGATGCGACCGAGGGCGAGACACGCCCGCTCCCGGACGCGCGGGTCCGGGTCGTCGAGACGTTTGGCGAGGGGGCCGACCGCGTCGGAGTCTCCCGTCCGGCCCAGTGCGTTCGCGGCGGCCATCCGGTACTCGGGGATGCTCGCCCCGTTGAGCACCTTCGCGAACGCCCGCGCCGCGGCCCAGTCTGCGGCGTTGGGGTCGATTCCGGTCTCTTTCGCGATGAGGCGTTCGAGACCGTTGCCGCCGAGGTCGTCGAGGCCGTCGACCGCCGCCGCCCGCACAGAGTCGTCGTCGTCCTCGCGTGCGAGGTGGATGAGGACGTCTATCGTCCGGTCGTCTTCGGGGTCGCCCACGTCGCCGAGCATCTCCGCGGCACGCCGGCGCACCGCCGCGCTGTCGCTGTTGCGGGCAGTGTCGGTGAGTTGCTCCATATTCCCGTCGCGGGCGAGCGTGTACAGCGACATTATCCCGTGTAGCGGTAGATCCGACTGCGTTTCTCGACTGGTTTGAACTCGTCGCGCATCCCCGGCGGTACCGTCTCCGTCTTCCCGAGGACGAGGTAGCCACCGGACCGCAGCGAGTCCCGGAGCGTCTCGAACAGCGGTTCCTTGTACTCGCTGTCGATGTAGATGAGGAGGTTCCGGCAGAACACCAGATCCATCCCGGACTTCGGCCCGTCGCTGATGAGGTCGTACGGTTCGAACGACACCCGCGACTTGACCGACCGCCGGACGCGAAAGACGTTCTCCTCGCGTTCGACGTACGCTTCCGGATCCGACAGCGGTGCGAGTTCCTCCTCGATGTCGGTCGTCCGCGTCGTCTCGTACACGCCTGCGCGGGCGGCATCGAGTGCCTCCTCGCTGATGTCGACGGCCGTAATCGAGACGTGTCGCTCGTCCACCTCGTCGTCGTCGGCCGCCAGCATCGACAGCGAGTACGGCTCTCGACCGTCCGCGCAGGGGGCGCTCCACACGTCGACGCCAGCGCGCCCGTTCTCCGCCGACAAGTCGCGCAACACCGAGCGCAGGTCTGCCCACATATCCGGGTCGCGGAAGAAGCCGGTGACGTTGACCGTCAACGCGTCCAGCAGGGCCTTCCGTTCCTCGTCGTCGCGTTCGAGGAGGTCGCGGTACTCGGCGTGGTCGTCGGCGTCGCGCCGTTGCATCCGCGCGGCGATACGCCGCCCGAGGTACGCCTCGTTGTAGTAGCCCGGTTCGAACGGTACCTCGTCTTCAACGAAGTCGATGACGCGGTGGAGGTCGTCGTCCTCGTCACCACGGCGACTCGCACGGCTCATCGCCGTCCTCCGAGCGTCTCCACGTCGAGGATGCTCACCACGTCTCCGTCGCCGAGGACTGCAGTCCCCGACAGCCCCGGAATCCCCGAGAGGATACCCTCCAGCGGTTTCACGACGACCTCCTCTTGATGGAGCACGTCGTCACAGTGGAGTGCGACCGGCCGCTTCTCGTCGTGGATTCGCAGGAGCATCCCGTCGGTGTCGACGTCGTCGGGGGTGACCGAGTCCTCGCCGCCGTCCGCAACGGCGCCGCTCGGTCCGCTGCCTGCGGCGTCGTCGAGGACCTCCCCGAGTCGCAAGACCGGGTAGATGTCGCCGTCGTGGCGCACTACCTCGTCGCCGTGGGCCACGTCGATGCCGCCCGCTCGGCTCACCTCCGCGATGTTCTTGATCGGAACGCCGTACTCGACGCCGTTCACTTCGATGAACATCACGCGGACGATGGCGACCGTGACGGGGAGTTTGATCTCGAAGCGCGTCCCCTCGCCGGGCGTCGACTCCAGCGAGACGCTCCCGTCGAGGTCTTTCACCGTCGTCCGCACGACGTCCATCCCGACGCCGCGCCCGGAGACGTCTGTCACCTCGTCGTTGGTGGAGAAGCCGGGGTGGAACACGAGTTCCCGTGCCTCAGCGTCGGACATCGCTTCCACCTCCGTGCGGGACTTCACGCCCTCTTCGACGGCTTTCTCGCGGAGGGCGTCGGCCTCGATGCCGCCGCCGTCGTCTTCGACGACGATGGTGACGTGGTCGCGTTCGCGGTCGGCGGTCAACTCGATGGTGCCCGTGCGAGGCTTGTCCGCGGCTTCGCGTTCGTCAGGCGACTCGATGCCGTGGTCGACGGCGTTGCGGAGGATGTGAACCAGCGGATCGCGAATCTCCGTGAGGATGGTGCGGTCGAGTTCGATGTCACGACCCTCAATGTCGAAGTCGACCTCCTTCGACTGGTCGCGCGCGAGGTCGCGCACGAGACGGGGGAACGTGTCGACGACCGCGGACAACGGGATGAGACGCATATCCATCACCGTGTCCTGCAGGTTCGTCGATATCTTGTCGAGTTCGTCGAGATTGTCTGAGTCGATGCCCGCCTCCTCCATTTCGCGACGGAGCTTGATCCGACTCGTGACCAGTTGCTCGACGAGGCCGTACAGGTCGTCCAGTTGCTCCACGTCGACTCGGACCGAGGAGATGCTGTCGGAGGTAGACGACCCGCCCGCGCCGCCAGCCGGAGATTCTCCGCCGGCGGCGTCATCCTCGTCGGAATCGGCGGTCGCGTCGTCGGTCGCGTCGGTGACGCCCTCCTCAGTTTCAGCCGGGGATTCTGCGCGCTCGTCTGTTGCCGTCTCCTCGTCGTCCGAGGCCGGGTCGACGGTGTCGACCGTCACCGACTCCACCTGGCTCACTGCACTCATCCCGGCCTCGACGGTGTCGGCGGCGTCGGCGGCGACGTACACGTCGAAGGTGTCCTCGAAGTCGCCGTCCTCGATGGTCTCGCGGTCGGGGTCGCAGGCGATGTCGCCGAAGCCCTCCTCGGCGGCCTCCAACACGAACAGCGCGTCGATGCCAGGCATCTCCGCGTCGCCGAGGTCCGTTCGAGCACGGTAGACGCCTTCGTCACCGGTGGGGGAGAGCCCGTGATCGAAGTCGATGGCGTCGCCGCCAGCGGCCGCGTCGTCACCAGTACCAGTCTCGGTCTCGGCGTCTGCGGTGGACCCTGCGGCTTCGTCGACCGCCGCGTCGTCGTCGCCGGCGTCGTCTTCGAGTGCTCCCTCGCCCTCTTCTGCGAGCGTTCGGAGGTCGTCCTCGACCCCGGTGGGGTCGACGGTGGTGTCGCCCGTCTCGTCGATTTCGCCGAGCATCGCGTCGAGGAGGTCGACCGCCTCGAACAGTCGGTCCATCAACGCGCCCGACACCTGCATCTCGCCGCCACGAACCTCGTCGAGGAGGTCCTCCATCGCGTGCGCGAGGCCGGAGAAGTCGCCGAAGCCCATCGCCGCGGCGTTGCCCTTCAGCGTGTGGGCGGTGCGGAAGATGGCGTCCATCGCCTCGGGGTCGTCGGGGTCGGATTCGAGCGCGAGCAGGGAGTTGTTGAGTTCGGTGATGCCCTCCTCTGACTCGCGGACGAACGCCCGAATGTGTGCTTCACTCATACGGTCTCACCCGTGATGCCGCCGGCAATATCGTCCAACGGCAGGACCGTGTCGACACAGCCAGTCTCCGCGGCGCGTTTCGGCATCCCGTAGACGACGCTCGTCTCCTCGTCTTGCGCCAGGACGCGCCCGCCAGCCTGCGCGAGCGCCTGTACCCCGTCGCTGCCGTCGGCGCCCATCCCAGTGAGGACGACCCCAATCAGCGGGTCGTCGACCACGTCCGCGGCCGACTCCATCGCGACGTTCACCGAGGGGCGAACGCCCTGGCCGCGCTCCTCGTCGAACACCTTCAGGCGGAGGCGGCCGTTGCGTGCGCTCCCGATTTCGAGGTGGTGGCCGCCGCGTGCGACGGCGAGTTCACCTTTGCCGAGGCGCATTCCGTCTTCGGCCTCGACGACCGACAGGTCGCAGGCCGCGTCCAGTCGTTCCGCGAACCGCCCGGTGAACGCCTCGGGCATGTGCTGGACGACGACGCCACGGAGGTCCGCGTCGCCGGGGAGCGCCGAGACGACCCGTTCGACGGCGTCCGGCCCGCCCGTCGACGACCCGATGACCAACGTCGTGTTCGGTTCGATGGCCGTCGTCGACCGTCCACGAGGTGCACTCCCGGCGGCAGTCGTCGCCGCGGCGGCCGCCTCGGTTCGGCGACTCCGCCCCGTCGTCGAGATGTCCGCCTCCGCGACCGAACGCACTGTCTCGACGAGCTGTTCTTCCATCCGGGAGACGCCCATCGACACCTCGCCGCCGGGCTTGGCGAAGAAGTCGACCGCGCCGGCGTCCAGCGCCGCAAACGTCTCTTCTGCGCCCTCGGCGGTGTACGCTGACAGCATCAGCGTCGGCGTCGGGTGGTCTGCCATCAGTCGCTCGACCGCCTCGATGCCGTCCATCTCGGGCATCTCGACGTCCATCGTCACCACGTCGGGGTCGGTGTCGGCGACGACCGACAGCGCCTCTCGCCCGTCTCCCGCCTCCCCGACGACCTCTACGCCCCCGGACTCCAGAATGTCCGCGATGAGCCCCCGCATAAATCTGGAGTCGTCCACGACGACCGTCCGCGGCGAACGCGCGCTCACGGCGCACCCCCAGCCGACCGTGTGGCGTCTCGAATCATGTTCTCGGCTACCGATACGCCGTTATTGAAGGCTCCGTCCCGAATTTCAGGGCTGATAGTTCGTGGGCTAGCGTTAAGCGACAGGATTTGGGGATCAGAGGTATGGCAAGCAGTCAGCGGTCGGCCGACGCCGAGGTCGACGCCGAGGCAGAGACCACGCAGGTCCTCGAGTTCGGACTGGGCGAGGAGACGTACTGTCTGGATATCGCCTACATCGACGAGATCGTGGATGCGGGCGACCTCACGGCGATTCCCAACTCGCCGCGCCACGTCGAGGGTGTGATGGACCTTCGCGGAAAGACCACGACGATCATCGACCCGAAGACGCTGTTCGGCATCACTGGGGCGGGTGCTCGCGAGCGTATCATCGTGTTCGACCCCGAGGAAGTCGACGACGGGGGGACTGTCGGCTGGGTCGTCGACGAGGTGTTTCAGGTGCGTGACGTCGCCGCCGACCAAGTAGACGAGGCGACCACCGCGAACGACGACTCCGTCCGCGGTATCGTCAAAGGCGACGACCGCTTCGTCGTCTGGGTCGAGCCCCGAACCGAGTGAGTCACTATCAGCATTGAGTCTCGGGGGAGAGTCCTTATGACGGACCTCGTTCGGCTATGAGTATGCGCGTATCGAGTGGCGTTTCGGGCTTCGACGACCTCGTCGGTGGTGGCCTTCCGGGGGAACGACTCTACGTCGTCTGCGGGCCGCCGGGGAGCGGAAAGACGACGTTCTCGGCGCAGTTTATCGCCGAAGGAGCCGCCGCTGGTGACCGATGTCTGTTCATCAGTATGCACGAGAGTCGCGAGGACCTGGAGCGAGACATGAGTTCCTACGAGTTCGGATTCGAGGAGGCGCTGGAGTCGGGTGCAGTGACGTTCCTTGACGCCTTCTCGTCGGAGGGCAAGCGGTTCTTCGGGATGCCCGGCGACCGCCGTGACGTCAACAGCGTCACCAACCGGATCAGTTCGTTCATCGAGTCGCGAGACATCGACCGCGTCGTCATCGACTCGACGATGCTGTTGCGGTATCTGCTCGACGACTCCGACAACACCGTTATGCGGTTCCTCTCGTCGCTCAAACGGACGAGTGCGACGACGTACCTCATCTCCGAGATGACCGACCCGTCGGCGTACGCGGACGAACACTTCCTCGCTCACGGCGTCGTCTTCTTCCACAACTATATGGAAGAAGACGGGATGCGACGCGGCCTGCAGGTGGTGAAGATGCGCGGGGCCGACGTCGACACCGACATTCAGGACCTGGCGTTCACCGACACCGGACTGGTCGTCGGTGACGGCCGGGTAGTCACCCACTGATGTACGAAGAACGACTGGGAACCGACTGGGAAGATATCTCCGGAGAGGAGGCGATCAGTCGGGCGTACGCCCTCGGCGTCGCCGCCTCGTTCGGCTACGAGAACCGCGAGGAGTTCACGCGGCTTCGGGACTCGATCGACTCCTCGTACGACCGCAGTATCATCGAACTCGCGTACCAAGAGGGCAAACAGGAAGCCGCAGTCGTTCGCTCGGAACACGAGGACGACGCCGACGACGAGTCGGTCTGGGATCACCTGGTCGAAGGAGGTGTCCCACCGGGACCACTCGACGCTCGAGACGATCCGGCCACAGAGATGTCTCCGGCGGGACAGTCGATCGGTGCGACCGACTTCCCGGCGGCACTCGAACGTGCCGGACTCCTCGACGGAGGCGAGGACCTCGGCTCGCTCGGGTTCCCGTCGGCGCTCGGACGGCCGAATAGTCGTGAGAACGACTCCTCGGAGGAGAGATGACGGGGGCGGTCGCAGTGTCTCACCCGGTGACTACCGGTCCGCTGGTGAGGGATCGGCTCGAACCTATCATCCACAGTGACGGGGCAGAATCGTGACGCTGTACCGTTCGGAACTGTCGATTCCGTCGGTTTGGACAAAGGTTTTAGCCGTCCGTCGCCTCGTGGCGCGTATGTTGGAGGACGCCCCGCTGTCACTCGACGGGGGCGGAGGAGGGCAAAGTCTCCTCATCGCCGGTCCCCCGATGACCGGCAAGTACGACCTAATGCTGCGCTTGCTTGCCGACGTCGGCGAGCGAGCCGTCCTCATCACCACCGGCGACCCGGCCGACCAGATTCGCGCAGACTACGCTGAGGTTGCAGACGTCGCGCCTGAGTCGGTCGGCGTCGTCGACTGCGTCTCGAAACAGCGCGGTGGCGACCTCGTCCAAGACGACCTCGTCCGGTACGCGTCGTCGCCGAAGAACGTCACCGACATCGGGATGAAGTTCACCGACGTGTACGAGGTGTTCCGCGAGATGGACACCACCGTCGGCGTGGGCGTCCACACGCTGTCGGAACTGCTGATGTACCTCGATCCGCAGGACGTCTACCAGTTCGTCCGTGTGCTCACGCGACAGGTAGAGAGTGAGGGCTGGACCACCGTCGCGGTCATCAACTCCACGATGCACGACGAACAGGTGTTGCACACGATGTACGAACCGTTCGACACCGTGATCAACACCCGCGAGGAGAATGGCGCACGCGAACTCCGCGTCCGCGACCGTCGGCAGGCGGCGACGGCGTGGACGACGTTCTGATCGGGTCGGTTCGCCGCCGGTGTCGATCTGTTCTGCGTCGTACCTACGACACTGTCGCCTGATACGTTAGCTGCCCACCCTCCTCGATTTCAATCTCGAGGGCACTCGTCGAAGGGCTGAGTCCAATCTCCGCACGCTCGCCACCCTCAATCTCGAACGTGGCGTCGTACGCGACGCCCCGTCGTCGGTCGAGACGCAGCTGTTCGGCCGTGTCGGGACCCATTTCGAACTGCTCCGACAGTTGCGTGGCTCCTGTCTGCGTGTTCGTCACGGTGACTGTGAGTTGCTGTGAGCGGTCTGTTCGATTGAATATCGAGATGGAACTTGGCTCCGCACCGAGTCCGAGACAGCCCGCAGCGAGGACACACCCAGAGAACCCACCGACGATCAGTTCTCTGCGTTCCACTACGACTCACCCCCGGCGTCGGCTACGTTCACGGACCACCCAAACGGCAGGCCACCAGAAAAAGCCACACTGTGTGACGAGTGCGAGCCGATTCAGCAATTCCATATCGCGTCTTTCGGTTTACAGCGGCCGACCGTCGGGCTTACACCTACGCCCACGGATCGTCCGACAATGGCCGACTTCGACCCCGAGCAGTTCGAAGACAAGTACGCGAACTACTTCCCAGAACTCCAGCGGGCGTACAAGAACGCCTTCGAGACGATGAACGACCAGTTCGACTCGGAGTTGATCCACGCCATCGACCAGCAGATCCTCAACGAGTCAGAGCCGTTCTACGACGAGGAGACGGGCACGTTCACCGTCGAACTCCCCGAGAACCCGACCGACCGCCTGACGGCGATCGTCGTCGACGACGAGAAACTGACGGAGACGCTCGACCGCTACGTCGCAGAGATCGAATCGCAGTTGTACCGCGTGTTCGGCCTCGACGCACCCGAGGAGTGAGTCGACGGCCGCGATACTCCGGCTAGCACAAGCTTGAAACCCTCGTGCCGCCAACTCGCCAGTAATGAGCGCCGACTCTCAAGACGACGGCGGCGAGGACGAACTGCGCGAGCGCGTGACGAACTTCCTGCGCCGTAACTTCCCGCAGATCCAGATGCACGGCGGGAGCGCGGCCATCCAGCACCTCGACCGCGAGACGGGCGAGGTCCACATCTCGCTGGGCGGTGCCTGTTCCGGCTGTGGCATCTCCCCGATGACGATCCAGGCGATCAAGTCGCGGATGACGAAGGAGATCCCCGAGATCAACGAAGTCATCGCCGACACCGGGATGGGGTCGGGCGCCGACGGCGACCTCGGTGGGATGAGCCACTCCGACGGCGGAATGTCTCCGTCGTTCCCCGGCGAGTCCTCCGACGGCGAGGACGACGAAGGGCCGCAGGCTCCCTTCTGAAGCCGGCCGACTCGCCCGATTCGGTGTCGCCGCCGACCGTTACCGCTTTTCGTGACCGACGCTCGTTTCGAGCGACTGCTTTTCGGCGACCCGTTACGTGAGTCACTTCTCGGGGCGTAGCGGCGCGAACGACCGCCGCTGACGCTGTCTGTGGCGCGATTCTCTGTATCGTGGTCAGGCTGCCAATCGACTCGATAAATCGCATACTGCAATATCGAATATCGTCGCCGCCGTAACTCACGCTCCAACGAGACCAGAAGAGGGATTACCGGCGAGTGGGATTCGGTGGGTATGAGCGACGACTCGCCCGGAAACGTGCTGTTCGTCGTACTCGATACGGTCCGGAAGGACCGACTCGGACCGTACGGCTACGACGGCAGGACGACGCCGGGGTTGGACGCCTTCGCCGAGGAGGCGACCGTCTTCGACCAAGCGGTCGCGCCCGCGCCGTGGACGCTGCCAGTCCACGCGTCGCTGTTCACCGGAATGTACCCGCACCGACACGGCGCAGACCAAGAGAATCCGTATCTGGAGGGGGCGACGACGCTCGCGGAGACGCTCTCGGCGGCGGGCTATCGAACGGCGTGTTACTCTTCGAACGCCTGGATCACGCCGTACACTCACCTCACCGACGGCTTCGACGACCAAGACAACTTCTTCGAGGTGATGCCCGGCGACCTCCTGTCGGGACCACTCGCCAAGGCGTGGAAGGCGATGAACGACAACGAGGCGCTGCGAACAGTCGCAGACAAACTCGTATCGCTGGGGAATGTCGCCCACGAGTACCTCGCCAGCGGCGAGGGGGCCGACTCGAAGACACCCGCCGTCATCGACCGCACGAAGTCGTTCATCGACGACAGCGAATCCGCAGACGACGACTGGTTCGCGTTCATCAACCTGATGGACGCCCACCTGCCGTACCATCCGCCGAAAGAGTACGTCGAGGAGTTCGCCCCCGGCGTCGACTCGACAGAGGTGTGCCAGAACTCCAAGGAGTACAACGCCGGTGCTCGCGACATCGACGACGACGAGTGGGACGCCATCCGCGGTCTCTACGACGCCGAAATCGCCCACATCGACGACCAACTCACCCGCCTGTTCGACTGGCTGAAGGAGACCGACCGCTGGGACGACACCGCCGTCGTCGTCTGCGCGGACCACGGCGAACTCCACGGCGAACACGACCTGTACGGCCACGAGTTCTGCCTGTACGACCAGTTGATCAACGTCCCTCTGCTGGTCAAACACCCGGAACTCGACGCCGACCGCCGCGAGGACACGGTCGAACTGCTGGACACCTACCACACAGTCCTCGACACGCTCGGCGTCGAGGGCGGCACGCCGGCCAGCGACGACGAGGAGGCGGTCGCACTCGACCGAACCCGCTCGCTACTGTCGGCCGACTACCGCGAGTTCGCGGGCGTCGACGACGCCGACCGCGACCCCGGACAACGGGCCTCGTCAGACGGCGACTTCGGCTTCGTGGAGTACTCTCGTCCGGTTGTCGAGTTGAAGCAACTGGAGGAGAAGGCTGCCAGCGCCGGCATCGAGTTACCAGAGGACTCCCGCTTCTACTCGCGGATGCGCGCCGCCCGAAGCACGGACGCGAAGTACGTCCGCATCGACCGCGTTCCCGACGAGGCGTTCCGCCTCGACGCCGACCCTAACGAGGATCGGAACCTCGCGAGTACGGTTGGAACTGACGGCGCAGACGACCGAATCGCAGAGGCAGAGGCACGCCTCGGCGAGTTCGAGGCGGCCGCGGGTGGCGCGTGGACCGACGCCGCCGCCGGCGAAGTGACGGACGACTCGCTGGAGGAGATGGACGACGAGGCGACCGAGCGACTCCGCGACTTGGGCTACGTAGAGTAACTTCCGAATCGCACTGTCGTCATCCGATTTTACTGAACTCTCGTTACAAAGAGAAATCGCTGTGCGTAACCGCTATTCGGAGCATATCTCTTCGCTGTCAGCCCGCTCTGCTCGTCGGTTCTCCCACACGCGGAGGAGATCCGCCATCGTCTGATTCGTCGGCGCGTCGATAGCGTGGTCGGCGGCGTAGTCGACCACCGCGCCGTTGATGGCGTCGACCTCCGTCCGGGTTCCGCGCTCTACGTCCTGTCGCATCGACGACCGATTCCCGGCGGTCTCGGCGACGACCGTGTCGAGGGCGTCGACGGCGGCGAAATTCGAGAGGTCGACGCCCTCTGCGCGGGCGACACGGGCGGTCTCGCGTGCTGCCCGGTGTGCGACGTCGGCCGCGGGGCCGTCCGCAAGCGCGCCGTTTCGGACCCGCGCGAGCGCCGTCACGGCGTTGATGCCGGCGTTGACGGCGAGTTTCTCCCAGCGTCTGCGGGGCATCTCGGCGTCGGCCGTACAGTTGAGACCCGCCTCGCGGAACGCGCGGGCGACGCGGTCGGCCCGGGCCGAGTCGCCGCCGCCGAGTTCGCCGACGTGGATCCGTCCGACACCGGTGCAGCGGACGACGCCGGGGGCGGGCAGTTCCGCAGCGTAGGTAGCAGAGCCAGCGAGGACGCGGTCGCCGAGGCGGTCGACTAGCAGTTCCTCGGGTAGGCCGTTCGACAGCGAGCACACCACCTCGGGGTCGCCGGTGGCGAGTGCGTCGGCGGCCGCCTCGGTGTCGTACGCCTTCACGGTGACGAGCGCCAGGTCCGCGGTGAGGTCGTCGGGTGTCGGGTCGGTTGTCGCCCGCGGGCGAACGTGGCCGTCGAGTTCGCCCTCGATGCGGAGGCCCTGACCGGCGATCCGACGGGCGTGCGGGTCGCGAGCGACGAGGGTGACGTGGTGCTCGCGGGCGAGCATCCCCCCGACGAGACTGCCGAGTGCACCCGCGCCGAACACGACGATGTCCATATCCGTGGATGAGCGTGGGAGGAAAAGAGCGGTCCGGTCGGCCGCCGACCCAGCGTTCGCGACGATTCAGTCTTCTGCCCAGTAGTACAGCTCTTCCCGCGGCGCGTCGCAGTCGGGGCAGTTCGCGGGGAGGTCTCCCTCGATCTGTCCCATCGCGCCGCACTCCCAGCAGCGCCACATCACGTACGCCTTCCCGAAGATGTCGCGTGCCTCGTCGAGCGTCACCGCGCCCGCGCCTTCTTGTGCGAGGACGTAGAACCCGGCGTCGTCGACGCCGCGAACCGTCCCGAGTTCGTTGCCGTCGACGTCGTACACTGACTGCCCAGCCGAGATGTCGGTGAGTCGGACGTCCTTGTCAGTCTGTTCGGTTGCCATAGGTGTCAGTACGCCATCTCGTGTGTTAACTCGTATCGAGAAAGTTGATCCCCGATAGATTCAGTTGGATACCAGTTCCGTACCGGTGTTTCGAATCTTCGAACCAATTTGCTAAAACCGCTGTTCGGAAGTACGAATCGGAGAAATAGCGTGCCGTATCGAACGTACGGTTCGGTGGACGTCGATCAGGTCGCCACCGCGGTCACGGCCCGTCCATCCACGTCTCGTGGACGTCGACCCACAGCAGGCCGTTCGGTGCGTCGTCGTCCTCGCGCACGAGCGCTGTGCTGACCCGGCTAGTGGTTCGGTCGGGTGTCCCCTGCCACTCCTCGTAGCGCACGGTCGCGCAGTCGGCGTGGTCGTGTCTGACCTCGACGTTGCGGATGTCGATGTCGAACGCGCCTGGGTCGTCACGGCCGTATGCCGACCGGATCGCGTCGAGAACGGCGTCTCGACCGCGTCGGCTTCCGTCGGGGACGACCATCTCGAATCCGGGGGCAAGTGCGTCCGCGATGGCGTCGAAGTCGTCGCGGGCGGCGGTACCCGCGAACCACGCGACGAAGCAGTCGTGGAGGCGTTCGACCTCCGCACGGCAGGCTGATTCGGTCGGCATACCGATCGCTCGGTCGCCCGCCGGATAGCCGTGACCCTACTCCTCAGTGGTCACATAAAGTCCGCAATCGATCCCTGTTTGTTCTTGTCGTTCTCGAACACCGACTCCAGCGAACGGTCGAGAATCTCCAGTCGCTGGATGGTGTACTCGCGACAGCCGAACTCCTCGGCCACTCTGAGGGCGACGTCCATGTACTTGTTTACCGACCCCTGGTGGACGGTGAGCGTCATGTTCCCGCCGCACTCACGGCAGTCGCCCGACAGCGGCATCCGGCGGTACTTCTCGCCACAGTCGAGACAGCGCGTCTCCTGTCTGGAGAAGGCTCGGAGGTTGCCGATGAGGTCCGGCAGGAAGTGGTACTCGATGACCCGTTCGGCGACGTCGGTCTCGTCGACCGCGCGGAGTTTCCGGGCGAGCGCCAACTGCGCGTCCATCTTGTCCATCATCGACCCGAGCGTCTTGTACGCCGACAGGTCGGGGCCGAGGGCGATGTCGGTCGTGTCGTGGGTGTGGTCGAAGCCGCGGTACTCGTCGTCGGTGCCCAGGGTGTCCTCGCCGATCTGGATCAGGTCCTCTACCTCGCCGGGGTCGGCCATCTCTAAGGTCGCCTCGTAGAACTCACGAGGGTACTGCCGGACGATGTCCATGTTGTGTGCCTCGTCGTCGATCTCCGAGGGGTCGATCCGCGAGGACATCACCAGCGGCGCGTCCATCTGCCCGCCGCGCTGGTCCGGCAGGAACGACTTGCTGAAGTTGAGCAGGCCGTCCATCAGCAACATCACGCAGTCCTCGTCGCCGTCGCAGTTGCGACGTTTCGCCGCGTGGAAGTACGGATGCGCGTAGCCGACGGCGGCGCTCGTGAATCCGACGACGCGCCCGACGACGGCGGCGCTCGTGTGAGGGGCCATCCCGAACACCAACTCGCCGACGAGGTCGTCGCGTTCGTTCACCTCGTAGAACGGGTCCAGGTCGTAGAAGTCGGTGAGGAGTTCGTCGACGAAATCGGCCGTCTTCATCATGTGCTCGGCCGCGCCGTCCGAGAGAACGATGTCCTGGACTTTCAGTTCGATGAGTTGGTCGTCGTGGACGAGCGGTTCGCCGTCGATGTCGGTCTCGTAGCCGAGTTCGCGGAAGTGGTCGACGGTCACGTCGAGTTCCTCCGGGCGCACCGCCGTCACCGGGAGGTCGGTCATGTCGTAGCGGACCGTCCCGTCTTTGAACGAGGTGACGCCGTGTTTCGCTCGGAAGACGCCCTTCTCGATGGGTTCGGGCGTCTTGTTGGCGGAGGACAGCCCCTGTACGCCCTTCAGAATCTCGAAGGAGGCCTCTCGTTCGTCAGTCGCCTCGAGCGCCGACCAGTACTCGCTGTTGAGGTCGATGGTGTGCCAGTCGGGGCTCTCGACCTCCCACTCACACCGCGGACACTCGACGCGGCCGGACTCGTCCGGTTCACAGACCGTGCCGCACTCGTCGCACTCGTAGTGGGGTTCGGTGTGTGCGCCGCAGTCCGGGCACAGGCACTTGAACGTGTGTTCGTCGCAGTCGGGACACTTCCGGTCGCCGACGAGGACGTCGTAGACGCCTTTCCCCTTGTCCGTGCGGTTGCGAGCGGCCTCACCCATCGAGCGCTGACTGCCGCCCAACTCCTTGATGGGAAACAGCGTGTGGACCGCGGGCGAGAGGTCGCGGCTCTCGGACTTCTCCGGGCGGCCCATCCGATTGCCGATGCGGGTGGGCGCACGCTCGCGCACCTCGAAGTCGACGACCTCGTTGACCGCGCGGATGGCGTTGTCGCCGTCGTCCCACGCCTCCGCCTCCGCCGAGAGGTCGGAGCGCTCCCACTCACGACGGAGGCCGTCGGAGACACCGAGTTGACGCAGCAGTGGGCGGTAGTCGGGGACCCGGAGTGCGTCCTCGGTCTGCGTGTGTTCGACAAGCAGTTTCTCTAGCGCCCGGCGGACGGTGTCGGTGTTCTCTACGACGAGCAACTCGCCGGTCACCTCGCCGGCGGCGGCCGCGTCGGCGACGGCGTCGTACTCGTCGACGCCGATGTCGTGCCAGCAGTACGTGTACGCGGGGTGGAGGGGTGCGTCGTACTCGTCGACCCATCCCAGCGCACGTTCGGCGTCGGGGTCGTCGAGGTCGATGGTCAGGTCGTCTTCGAGCGCCTGCATATCTGCGCCGGCGTCCGCGATGTCCTGTTCCCACCACTCGCGGACGTACGACGCGGGGACGAGCGGGTGGTTGTTCTCGACGAACTCGCCGTAGTTGACGAGGTACTCGCCGAGGTCGATGACCTCCTCGACGCCGTTCTGGAGTTCCTTCGCCTCGGCGGGGTCGTCGATGCGGCGCACGTCACCGTTCGCCAGTCTGACCGTCGGGCCGTCGATGGAGTCGACCGGGACGACGCCGCCCGCCTTCCCCGGTCGTTCGGTCTTGATCTGCGTTCCGGTCGCGAGGAAGTCGTCGACGATGTGCATCGTCGCGGGATGGACGCCGGCGGTCGCGAAGCCGTGGTTGCGCGAGCGTCCGTATCGAAGGCGGAACCCGCCTGCCTCCGAGGGATGTCCGAAAACGGGCCGACCTGCGATGAGGTCGCGAAGGAACTTCGTCGACGGTTCCGCCCGCGGCGACCCGGTCGGCGCGTCGTCGGCCTCCTCGTCTGCGTCGCCGTCGCTGACTTCGGCCTCCTCGCCGTCGCCCTCGTCTGCGTCGTCGGCGGCGTCTGCGTCCGCCTCGTCGCTGTCGCCGCTGTCGTAGTAGGTGCCGTCGATGAGGTCTTGGAGCCACGGCCAGTCGACCTCGTCGAGTTGGCGGGTGTACCGCTGGATCTTGGGGGCCTTCAGCGCGATTCCCTCAGCGAGGACGAGACACATCCCGCCGCGGGCGGAGTTTGTGTCTACCCGATCGAGGTCGCGGAAGCCGGACACCTCCTCGTCGCCGGTGGCCTCCCCGTCGAGCATCACCGGCATGTGCTCGGCGATGAACTTCGTCTCCTTGTCCTTCGGCGTGTACTGGAGGCCGGTCTCCTTGTCGTACAGACCGATCTCTTCGGCGTAGCGTTCGATCTCGTCGTCGCGGGCGTGGTACTCTTCGATCCCGAGCAACGCGCGGGCGTAGTCGCCGACGAGGACCGACAGCGCCTGCGCCGTCCCACCCGCAGAGCGGATCGGGCCGGCGTAGTAGACGTTGATGAACTCGGTTCCGTCGTCGTTTTCGAGGATCTCGACGCGGTCGATACCTTCGATGGGGGCGGCGACGACGCCCTCGGTGAGGAGGGCGACCGCCGTCCGCACCGCGCCTTCGATCTTCCCGGCGCGACTGTCGAAGTCACCGACCGTCCCCTCGACGAAGTCGGTCACCAACTCCAGCGCCGCCTCCTCGCGGGACATCTCCCCTTCCAGTTCCCGCACGCGTTCGGCGACGCCGGGGATACCGAGGATGTTCTCGACGCGGTCGGCCATGTCGCGGGCGACGGGAATCTCGATCTCCGTCTGTGGGTCTTTTCCCTGCGCCTTCGCGGCCTCTGCGCGCTCGAACGCCTCGTCGAGTCGGTCTTCGATCCGGGTGAAGTAGCGTTCGTCGTCGGGTCTCATCGGGTCGCCTCCGTCGTCGTCCGCCGTCCTCGCGTGCGGGCGCTCCGTCGCGTCGCCCGCGGCTTCGATAGTGACGACCCCGGAGTCGGCGTCGCGGCGGCGGCCGCCGCGTCACCTCGGCTCACGTCTCGGGGTCGTCGGTGCACGTCACTTTCCTGTGCGGAGGAGGGTCATAAGCGATTCGTCCGTCGCCGGTCGGTGGCGACGCGACCGCCCGGCGATGCCAGTTACAACCAGAGATCCAGATCGGTCACGTCGTCGTGTTCGCGCTCCAGCGACTCCTCGAACGCGCGGAAGTACACCTCGCCCGCGAAGACGGTGCCGCCGTCGAGGTGGCCCGCCAGCGCCTGCCCGCTCCGACGTGAGAGGACGGCGTGGGTGTGTGCGAATCGCTCGCCGTCGAGAAGCGCGACGTTGCCGACGCACGCCGCGACCTCCAGCGGTTCGTCGAACGTGACCGACTGGTACTCCTGGTCGTCCTGGTCGTAGAACCACACCTCGGCGTCTTGCACCGCGCCCATCGCGTTGAACCACGCGGCGTCCGCCTCCACTTCGTCCGCGAGCGATTCGATCTCTTCGCGCCAGTCTGCGCCGTTGTCGAGACTGGCCATATACTCGCCGCTGACCTCAACCTCACGGTAGTTCATACGCGAGGCGTCGACCGAGAGGCAGTAAAGCGTTGCCGACGCGGCGATCCGTCGGTCGGTCGGCAAACGCCGAACCGGACCGGCTCGGGCGAGGGTTCATCTCGGATGCCGGGACCACCCTCGCCGATGCGACGCTGACGATTGCCGCCGGAGGGGACGCGGGTGTGCGGCCCGTCCTCCGGCGTCGTGACCGATTCGGCCGGTCACACGGGCCGCCTGTCAGCCCCTTTCGAGCGACCCCGTCACCGCCTTCGGTGCGACCGCGTTACCGCGTCGCCGCGTCGATAGCCTGGTCGAGGTCGGCGACGATGTCCTTGGGGTTCTCGACGCCGACGGACAGGCGGATCATATCCTGCGTGACGCCGGCGGCCAGTTGCTCCTCCTCGGTGAGTTGCTGGTGGGTCGTACTCGCCGGGTGGATGACGAGCGTCTTCGCGTCGCCGACGTTTGCGAGTAGCGACGCCAGTTCGGTCCCCTCGACGGTGTCGCGGGCAGCGTCGTACCCGCCTTCGACGCCGAAGGCGATCATCCCACCGTAGCCGCCGTCGAGGTACTCCGACGCCTCGGCGTGCGTCTCGTGGTCCGGCAGCCCCGGGTACGTCACCCAGTCGACCGCCGGGTGGTCCGCGAGGTGTTCGGCGACGTGTTGAGCGTTCGAACAGTGGCGCTCCATCCGCATCGGCAGCGACTCCAGTTTCTGCATCGTCGCCCACGCGTCGAACGGCGACTGTGCGCTCCCCAGGTCGCGGAGGCCGCGAGCGATGCCGGCGTAGGTGAGCGCCGCCTCGCCGAACCGCTCGGCGAAGTTGACGCCGTGGTACGCCGGGTTCTCCGCGCCGAGTTCGGGGAAGCGGTCGGCGTGTTCGCCCCACGGGAACGACCCGCCGTCGACGAGGACGCCCCCGACGGTCGACCCGGAGCCGTGGATCCACTTCGTCGTCGACTCCCACACGAGGTCCGCACCGTGTTCGATCGGGCGGCACAGGTACGGCGTCGCGAACGTGTTGTCGACGAACAGCGGCGTGTCGTGGTCGTGGGCGATGTCTGCGATCCGCTCGATGTCCGGCGTGACGAGCGCCGGGTTCCCGATGGTCTCGAGGTGGACGTAGGCCGTGTCGTCGTCGATGGCCTCGGCGTACGCCTCGTAGTCGAGCGTGTCGACGAACCGCGTCTCGACGCCGCGCCGCTCGACGGTGTGTGTGAGGTAGGTGTACGTCCCGCCGTACAGCGACGACGAGGAGACGATGTTGTCGCCGGCGGACGCGAGCAGGAAGTTCGCCAGGTCGAACGACGCCATCCCCGACCCCGTCGGGACGGCACCGACGCCGCCCTCCAGCGAGGCGAGCCGCTCGCCCAGCCGTGCGACCGTGGGGTTGAGCAGGCGACTGTAGATGTAGCCCTCCTCCTCGAGAGCGAACAGTCGAGCCGCGTGGTCGGCGTCGTCGAACACGTACGACGTGGTCTGGTGGATGGGCGGCGCTCGCGCACCGGTCGTCGGGTCTGGGTCTGCTCCTTCGTGGACGCTGCGCGTCCAGAAACCGTAGTCGGTGTCGTCTCCAGGCATATCGTGTCGGTGTACGGATAGCGCCGCCTAAGCGCTACCGCCGAGCGCGGTACTCGCCGGTGTCTGTGACGCCACGGTCGTCCGGCCCGAACGCCGACTACCCCGGGAACAGGCTGGAGTGGACCGGCGCGCGGTCCGGGTCGTCGGCAGGAGGCTCGCTCCCGCCGTCGTCGTCTTCGTCACGGACCGCACGGCCGTCGACGCCGTCGGCAAGGAAATCGCGCAACGGTGGCCCGACCGACTCGGGTTCGACGAGGAACGCGTCGTGGCCGTGGTCGGACTCGACGACGTGGTGGGCCGTCGGCACGTCCACCTCTCGGGCGGCATCTGCGAGCAGTCGCGCCTGCGCGACGGTGAAGTGCCAGTCGCCGGTGAACGACTGCACGAGTAGTTCCCCCTCGAACGCCGCCAGTGCATCTGCGTCGCCGCCGTAGCCGGCGGCGAGGTCGTACTCGTCCATCGCCCGCGTGAGATACAGGTAACTGTTGGCGTCGAACCGCCCGGTGAACGAGTCGGCGTTGTAGTCGAGGTACGACTCCACCTCGCGGTACGGGAAGAACCGCCCCGTGGGGTCGTCGGGCGCGTCGCCGAACGCGTCTCTGCCCGCGGTCCGTCGCCCGAACTTCCGACCCATCGACGCCTTCGAGAGGTACATCACGTGGCCGATGCGCCGCGCCTGCGCGAGGCCGGCGTCCGGGTTCGGGCGGTCGTCGCCGTAGTAGTCGCCGCCGTTCCAGTCGGGGTCGGTCGTGATGGCACGGCGCGCGATGGCGTCGAGCGAGAGACACTGCGTGTCCAGTCGTGCCGCCGTCGCGACCGCCGCGACCCGGCGCACGTCGTCGGGGAAGCGCTTCGCCCAGTCGAGGGCGTTCATCCCGCCGACGCTCCCGCCGACGACGGCGTGCAGACGACCGACGCCGAGGTGGTCGAGCAGTCGTCGCTGTGCTCGCGTCCAGTCGCCGACCGTCACCGGTGGGAACTCCGTACCCCACGGCCCCCCGTCCGGCCCCTCTGTGGGCGGGCCGGAAGAGCCGTAACACGAGCCAGGAACGTTCACGCAGACGACGTAGTACTCGGTGGTGTCGATGGCTTTCCCCGGGCCGACGATGTCGTCCCACCACGCGCGGGCCTGTCCTGCCGTCTGAACGCCGGAGCCGCCGGTCGCGTCGTCCTCCGCTGTGTCGTCGTCGGACTCGTAGCGCTCGCTCCGCGGGGCGTTCGAGACGTGCTGACTCCCGGTGAGGGCGTGACAGACCAGCACCGCGTTCGAGCCGTCGAACTCCCCGTACGCCTCGTACGCCAGTTCGAGGTCGTCGACCGACTCGCCGCACTCGAACTGGAACTCCCCGACCGACTCGCGGGCCGTCATCGTGTCGCCTCTGCGATGGCCCGGTCCAAATCAGCCACGATGTCGGCGGGGTCCTCGATGCCCACCGACAGGCGGAGGAGGTCGGGACTGACGCCCGCCGCACGCTGTTCGTCTGCCGTGAGTTGCGCGTGGGTCGTGCTCGCGGGGTGGATGATCAGCGACCGCGCGTCGCCGATGTTCGCGAGGAACGAGACGAGTTCGACCGACTCACAGACGCGCTTGCCAGCCGCGAAGCCGTCTTCGAGGCCGAACACGACCATCCCGCCGAAGTCGTCGAGGTACTCGGCGGCGTTCGCGTGCGTCGGGTGTTCCTCGAAGCCGGGATAAGTGACCCACGAGACTTCAGGGTGGTCGCGGAGGTGTTCGGCGACGATGCGGGCGTTCTCGCAGTGCTTCTCCATCCGGATCGGAAGCGTCGAGAGGCCTTGGAGGGTCTGCCAGGCGTCGAACGGCGACTGCGGGTTCCCCAGCGTCCGGATCCCCCGGTGACGGGCGACCTGCGCGAACGCCCGTTCGCCGAACTGCTCGGCGAAGTCGACGTCGAACGCGGGGTTCTCGCCCGACAGCTCCGGGTAGTCGGCGTCGGGGTGGTCCCACGGGAAGGTGCCCCCGTCGACGAGGACGCCCCCGACGGTCGTGCCCGCGCCGTGGATCCACTTCGTCGTCGAGTTCCACACCACGTCCGCGCCGCGGTCGATCGGATTGCACAGCGCCGGCGTCGCGAAGGTGTTGTCGACGACGAGCGGAACCGCGTGGTCGTGGGCGATGGCGGCGACCCGTTCGAGGTCGGGCGTCACGAGCGACGGGTTCGCCAGCGTCTCGACGTGGACGTAGGCGGTGTCGTCGTCGACCGCCTCCTCGTACGCGGCGTAGTCGGTCGTCTCGACGGTCCGCAGGTCCACGCCGCGCCGGGAAGCCATCCGCGCGAGATACGTGCTCGTCCCCCCGTACATCTCGGCGCTGGCGACGACGTTCTCGCCCGCACTCGCGAGCAGACTCGTCGCGGTGTCGAGGGCGGCCATCCCCGAGGCGGTCGCGACCGCGTCGACGCCGCCCTCCAGGTCGGCGAGGCGCTTCTCCAACACTCTGGTCGTCGGGTTGGAGATGCGACTGTACACGTCGCCCTCGCGGTCGAGGGCGTACAGATCGGCAGCCGTGTCGGCATCGGGGAACGCGTACGAGGTCGTCTGATAGATCGGCGGTGCCCGCGCACCCGTCGCCGGGTCGCCGGCCCACCCCGAGTGGAGCGCCCGCGTTCGCGCTCCCCACTCGCCGCCTCGACCGCGGTCGCCCCCCCGTGACGACTGCGGGGTGTCGTCGTCGCTCATGTATCGAAGTCATATTCTGGAACACGGTTATGCACGACAGTCACGGCAACGTTCGCCGTCGTCGGGCGAGACTCCCAAAGTCTAAAGCGGGGACCGGCGGTATCGGGCCGTATATGGCCGCCATCGAGTTGGAGGGCGTCACGAAGCGATACGGCGACGTCACCGCCGTCCGCGACCTCGACTTGACAGTCGAAGAGGGCGAGGTGTTCGGCTTCCTTGGCCCCAACGGCGCGGGCAAGTCGACGACGATCAATATGCTCCTCGACTTCGTCCGTCCGACGAGTGGCACCGTGCGCGTGCTCTCGCGGGACGCACAGGCGGAGTCCGTCGAGGTGCGCCGTCACACGGGTGTCCTTCCCGAGGGGTACGACGTGTACGACCGACTCACCGGCCGCAAGCACATTGAGTTCGCGATGCGGTCGAAGGACGTCGAGGGCGACCCCGACGCGATGTTGGAACGGGTCGGTATCGCCGACGCCGCCGACCGCCGTGCAGGTGGCTACTCGAAGGGGATGCGCCAGCGACTCGTGTTGGGAATGGCGCTCGTGGGCGACCCCGACTTGCTCGTCCTCGACGAACCCTCCTCGGGACTCGACCCCGCCGGCGCGAAAGAGATGCGCGAAATCGTGCGCGGCGAGGCTGACCGCGGCGCGACGGTGTTCTTCTCCAGTCACGTCCTTGGGCAGGTCGAGGCGGTGTGTGACCGCGTCGGCATCATGCGCGAGGGCGAACTCGTCGCCGAAGACTCCATCCAGGGGCTTCGCGAGGCCGTCGGCGGCGAGGCGCAACTCGTCGTCACCGTCGACGCCGCCAGCGAAGAGGACTTGGAGGCTGTCCGAGCACTCTCCGGCGTCTCCTCGGCGGCGACGGACGGTGGCACCGTCACCGTCTCCTGTTCGGACGACGCCAAGACACAGGTCATCGGCGCCCTCGAAGACGCCGGCGTCACGGTGAAAGACTTCTCCACGCAGGAGGCGAGTCTCGAAGACCTGTTCCTCACGTACGCCGAGGACGGCGAGGCGGGAGCGTCCGCCCACGACGCCGTCAACGCCGAGGTGAGCGAATGAGCCTCGAAGCCGTCGCCCGCAAGGATTTCCAGGACGCCGTCCGCTCGCGGTGGCTGCTGGCGCTGACGGCGTTTTTCGTCCTCCTCGTCTCGGCCGTCGTCTACCTCGTCCGCCCCGGACAGGGGCAGACGCTGACGACGAGTTCGCTCCTCGGGTCGGTGTTCATCCGCGACGCCCTCGTCACGACACTCATCCCGCTCATCGCGTTGGTCGTCTCGTACAACGCGGTCGTCGGCGAGCGTGAATCGGGATCGCTGAAACTCCTGCTCGCGCTACCACACTCCCGCGCCGACGTGGTGTTCGGGAAAGTGCTCGGCCGGTCGGGCGCTATCGCGGTGCCGGTGTCTGCGGGGTTCGTCCTCCCGGCCGTCGTCGCCGCCATCGGCCCGCTATCGCTACAGGTGGGGACGTACTTCGGGTACATCCTGCTGACGCTGCTGCTGTCGTCGGCGTTCGTCGCAATCGCCGTCGGCTTCTCGTCGGCGGTGTCGTCGAACCGCCTCGCCATCGGCGGTGCGGTCGGCCTGTACTTCCTGTTCGTTCCGCTGTGGGGGGCAATCCAGTTCCCGCTTCGCCTGTATCTCGGCACGGGCGGCGGCCCAAGTTGGCTCCCCATCTCGGGCGGGGAACTGCTCCAAGTGCTCCGCTTGGTCAACCCGACTGGCTCGTTCAAGATCGTCGCCGGCGAGTTCGTCGGCGGCTACCTCTTCGCCGCGGGACAGGCCGGGACGGAGGCCGCCGGGCGCTACGCGCTCGATATGGAGATCGCCGCGATGGCGATGCTCGTCGCGTGGATGCTCGTCCCGCCGCTGCTGGGGCTGTGGCGGTTCGAGGCGGCCGACCTGTAAACTCGCTCGCCGCGCTGTCGTCTCCTTCTCACTCCTCGGCTTCGGGCGGCCAGTCGATACCGCGCTCGGCCAGCAACCCCGCGAACGCCGCCTCGTCCAGTTCCGGCACGTCGTTCGCGTCGGCGTCCTCGCGCTTGCTCGTCCCCGGCGAGTCGCCGACGACGAGGTAGTCGGTGTTGCCGGAGACGGACGACGTGGCGTTCGCGCCGTGCGTTTCTACGAGGTCTTGCGCGACGCTTCTCGACGTAGAGAGCGACCCCGTGAACACGAAGGTTAGCCCGTCGAGGGCGTCGCCGGTGTCGGTCTCGTCGGCCTGTGGGTCGACGTACTGCAGGAGGTCGTCGATGACGCGGGCGTTCTGTTCGGTCTCGAAAAAGTCGCGGACGGTGCGCGCGACCGTCTCGCCGATGTCGTCCACCTCCACCAGTTCGGACTCGCTGGCGTTCCGCACCGCGTCGAACGTGCCGAAGTGGCGCGCGAGGTTCCGCGCGGTCGCCGCGCCGACCTCGTGGATGCCGAGTGCGGCGAGGAACTCGGCCAGTTCGGGCTCCGTACTCGATTCAATCTCTCGAATCAGGTTGCCTGCACTCGTCTCACCCCACCCCTCCAACTCCGCCAGTTCCTCGCGGCGGTCGGACAGTCGGTACAGGTCCGGGAGCGTCTCAACCAGCCCCGCCTCGCGCAGTTGCTCGACGGACTCCTCACCGAGTCCTTCGATGTCGAGACCGCCTCGGCTGGCGTAGTGGACGACCGCGCGTTCCGCCTGCGCGGGACACGCGAGGCCGTTCGGGCAGAACGCGAGGGGGCCGTCGCGCTCCACTTCGCTCCCGCAGACGGGACACTCGCCGGGGAACTCGTAGGCCGTGTCGCTGTGGGATTCGACCACCTCGGCGACCTGTGGAATCACGTCGCCCGCGCGCTTCACCCGCACCTCGTCGCCGACGTTGACGCCGAGTGAGGCTATCTCGTCGGGGTTGTGCAGCGTCGCCCGCGAGACGGTGACGCCGCCCACGTCGACTGGGTCCAGCAGGGCTACGGGGGTCAACCGGCCCGTTCGCCCGACCTGCACGACGATATCCTCCACCGTTGTCACCTCGTGGCGGGCGGGGAACTTGTACGCGAATGCCCAGCGATACGAGCGGGATTTCGTCCCCAATCGCTCGCAGGCCGCACGGTCGTTCACCTTGATCACGGTGCCATCTATCTCGTAGTTGAGGTCCTCACGCTCGGCCAGCAGGCGGTCGCGGTAGTCGATGGCCGCCTCGATGTCGGCGGCCAGTTCCGCCCGGTCGTTGACGTGCAGGCCGAACGAGCGCAGGGCGTCGAGTTCCGCGAGGTGGGTGTCGGGGTGGTCCGGACCGCCCGCATCCGCGTCCCATCCGAGGACGTCGTAGAAGAAGCAGTCCAGCGGTCGGTCGGCGACCGCGTCGAGGTCGAGTTGCCGCAGCGTCCCGGCGGCGGCGTTGCGGGGGTTTGCGAACGGCTCCTTGCCCTCCTCGACGCGCTCACGGTTGTGTTCCTGAAACGCGTCGCGTGGGATGAACACCTCTCCGCGCACCGCCAGCGTCGCCGGCGGGTCGCCGGCGAGTCGCTCCGGGACCGAGGAGATGGTGCGCACTTGCTCGGTCACGTCGTCGCCCGTGCGGCCGTCGCCACGGGTGGCCGCCTGCACGTAGCGGCCGTCCTCGTAGACGACTTCCACCGAGAGGCCGTCGAACTTCGGCTCACAGGAGTAGTCGACATCGTCGACCACCTCGGCGGACTCACCGTCTCCACCTCGGGCGAGTTCCCGCCGTACGCGCCGGTCGAACTCGCGGACGTCTTCGGCCTCGCCCGACTGATCGATAGAGAGCATCGGCGCGGCGTGTTCGACCGTCCCGAGTTCGTCGAGGGTGCCGCCGCCGACGCGACGCGTCGGAGAGTCGTCGGCGGCGAGGTCGAACGCGTCCTCCAGTTCTTCTAACCGCGCGAACAGCGCGTCGTACGTCCGGTCGGCGATGAGCGGGTCGCTCCGGGCGTAGTAGCGGTGGTCGTGTTCACGGATGGCCGCGCGGAGCAGGTCGGCCTCGTCTGCGGCGGCGTCCGCGTCGAAGTCCTTGACCGGCGTGAACTCGGTGTCCGGGTCGACCAGATACGGGTTGTCCGGGTCGGCGTAGCGGAGGTCGTCTGCGTCGACCTCAGCGGGCGTACTCATTGCCCGCGCTTGGACCGGCGCTCGCGTGAATCCATCGGAGCGTGCCGACGCTTCCCATTCAGACTACGATCCGCGGCGGAGTTCTCCAACTGCGATCAGGACGTAGAGGAGGCCGACGATTCGCGTTCCCGTGTACACCCACGGCTTCCACTCGGGGGTAGAGTCACTGGTGTACGCGAGCGACGATCCGTAGTCGACGTACGCACGCGGGTACAGCAGCGCGAGGACGCCGATGACCCCGAGGAAGCGCTTGAACGACGCGTACGACGCGTCGCTTCGCCACATCGACCAGAGGATGAGTAGCCCTTCGAGTCGCGCACCCGGAAGCACCCACGACCGCCAGTCGCACTCCTCGGGGTTGTCGAGTGCGAGTCGTTCGGCGGCGGCGACGAGTGTCTTCGGGGCGACGACTTCGAGCGTACAGACCGCGGTGAGGATGGTTCTGAGCATAGCTACTACATCTCGCGCCATCGGAATGAACCCACACGACGGTTCCGGCGACGAGCGATCGGTCGCGGGGGTGGCGGCTCCGCCGCAGTCGGCCAGTTACCGTTCGTGCTGTACGTCCGGCACGAGGATGCCCTCGTTCTCGAACAGGTCCGCGAGTTCGAACATCGACTCCACGACCACGTCACACGCGGGTTCGACCGCCGGTTTCGGCTCGTAGCCGACGGCGAGGCCCGCCACCTCCAGCATCGGGAGGTCGTTCGCGCCGTCGCCGACGGCGACGGTCCGCGTCATCGGGGTGTCCCGTTCGCCCGCGACGCGCTCCAACTGTTCGTCTTTCGTCCCCTCGATGAGCGGTCCCTCCACCTCGCCCGTGAGGCGACCACCCTTGACGGGCAGGCGGTTGGCGACGATCTCGTCCACTTCGACGCCCGCGCGGTCGAGAGCGCTCGCGACGCCGCGTTCGAAGCCGCCGGTGAAGATGGCGACGTAGTGACCGCGGTCGCGCAGACGCTCGATGACGCCCGCCGCGCCCTCGCGTAGTTCTACCTGATCGAACGCCACCTCCGCCTCCTCCGTTTCGAGATGTTCGAGGAGGCTCGCCCGCTTGCGCAGGCTCTCGGCGTAACTGAGTTCGTCGTTCATCGCTCGCTCGGTGATATCGGCCATCTCGTCGGCGACGCCACATCGCTCGCCGAGCAAGACCGTCATCTCCGAGTCCGAGAGCGTCCCGTCGAAGTCGAACGCAACGAGTCGTGTCATAGCTCACCCTTCGTCCCGCGCGGCTTCAACTCCCCGACTCGGGCGATTCCTCCGGCGGGGACCGCGTTGGTGTGCCAACTTGTCTCTTCCCCATAACTATGATATCTCCACCCGAAACGAGGGGGTTGACGATCCGAATTTGTGGATCACTCTGTCGGGCGAGTTACGCCGACGTGGAAAGCCTTACCCACGCGCCGTTATTCCGACCGCCTATGAAGGTACTCGTCACGGACCCCATCGCAGACGCGGGGATCGAAACGCTGCGAGACGCCGGCCACGAGGTCGTCACGGGCTACGATCTGGAGGGCGACGCCCTGCTGGAGGCGGTCGCGGACGCGAACGCGCTCGTCGTCCGGTCGGGGACGGAGGTGACCGCCGAGGTGTTCGAGGCGGCCCCCGAACTGGTCATCGTCGGCCGCGCCGGCATCGGCGTCGACAACATCGACATTGAGGCGGCGACCGACCACGGCGTCGTCGTCGCCAACGCACCCGAGGGGAACGTCCGCGCGGCCGCCGAACACACCGTCGCGATGACGTTCGCCGCTGCCCGCTCCATCCCACAGGCGCACGGCCGCCTGAAGGACGGCGAGTGGGCGAAGGGCGACTACCTCGGGCGCGAGGTGAACAACAAGACGCTCGGCATCGTCGGCCTGGGGCGCGTCGGCCAAGAAGTCGCCAAGCGGCTCGACTCGCTGGGGATGGATCTGGTCGTCTACGACCCCTACATCAACGAGGAACGCGCCGCGCAGTTCGGCGCGGAACTCGTCGACGACCTCGACGACTGTCTCGCCCGCGCGGACTTCGTCACCATCCACACGCCGCTGCTCCCCGAGACGGAGGGGATGATCGGCACGGAGGAACTGGAGACGATGGGCGACGCGTACCTTATCAACTGCGCGCGCGGCGGCATCGTCGACGAGGCGGCACTTGCCGAGGCCGTCGAGAACGGCCCGGTCCCCGGTGCGGCGCTGGACGTGTTCGCGGAGGAACCGCTCCCCGCGGACTCGCCGTTGCTCGACGTCGACGAGGTCATCACGACGCCCCACCTCGGTGCCAGCACCGAGGCGGCCCAAGAGAACGTCGCCGTCGACACCGCGAAACAGGTGCTCGCGGCGTTCGAGGACGACCCCGTGGTCAATGCCCTGAACGCTCCCTCGGTCGACGAGTCGGCGTTCCCGCGCATCGAACCGTACCTCGACGTGGCAGAGACCGCCGGGAAAATCGCCGCCCAGTTGCTCGGTGAGCGTATCTCCGGCGTCGAAGTCCACTACGAGGGCGACATCGCCGCCGAGAAGGTCGACCTGGTCACCGCCAGCGCACTCAAAGGCGTGTTCTCGCCGCTGGAGTACGAGGTGAACGCGGTCAACGCCCCGCAACTGGCGAAAGACCGCGGCATCGAGGTGACCGAGAGCAAGACCCGGCAGGCCGAAGACTTCCAGAGTCTGGTCACGGTGACGGTGAAAGACGGCGACACGGAGATGTCCGTCTGCGGAACGCTGTTCGCGGGCGACGACCCGCGTATCGTCCGCATCGACGGCTACCGCGTCGACGCCCGCCCGTACGGGCAGATGCTCGTCGCTCGTAACCGCGACGAACCCGGCGTCATCGGCCTCATCGGGAGCGTCCTCGGCGACACCGACGTGAACATCGCGGGGATGTTCAACGGCCGCGAGACCATCGGCGGCGAGGCGCTTACCGTCTACAACCTCGACGACCCGGTCCCCGACGAGGCGGTCGACCGACTCCTCGACGACTCACGGATCATCTCGGTCACTCGGATCGTTCTCGACGACGCCGAAAACGGCCGCTGAGGACGTTTCACAGCCGCTCGCCCGTTTTCTCACTCGTTGTCGCGCTCGGTGTACGTCCGGGTCGCGTCGCTACAGATCGGGTCCGGCTTCTGAGACAGAAGCGTAGCGCCATCAGGACGCGCGAACCAACTCGACGACCGCGTACACGATAGCGATGGCTCCGGCAGTCACTCCGATCGTTCCTAGGAGTTGATTCCGCGGGACGGTGGTCGTCTGTGAGACGGTCAACAGCGCGAGCAACACGACGTGGAGGGCGAGCAGTCGGTCGGTGCGGTCGGACACGACGCCGACCACTCGACAGCGCTACGTGAAGCGTTCGGTCGACCGGGGGTGCGCTTGCGTCACCTACAGCGACGGCTCACTCTGCGCCGATGTGCTTCAGCACCGCATCCGTCGAGTTCGCCACGGGCTCGGGGTCGCCGCCGGCCTCGTAGGCGGCGTCGGGGTCTTTCAGCAGGTGGCCGGTCGTGAGACACACCACGTCCTCGTCGGCGTCGACGACGCCCTGTTCGCGCAGTTTCCGCAGACCGGCGACCGACGCCGCGGAGGCGGGTTCGACGCCGACGCCCTCGCGTGCCAGGTCGCGTTGCGCCTCGGTGATGGCGTCGTCGTCGACGGCGACGGCGGTGCCGCCGGTCTGGCGGATGCCCGGGAGCGCCTTCGGCGCGTTCACTGGGTTGCCGATGCGGATGGCGGTCGCGCGCGTCTCGACTGAGTCCCAGCGTCGTACTTCGTCGTTGCCCTCCTCGATTGCCTCGACCATCGGTGCGGCACCGGCGGCCTGCACGCCGGTCAGCGCGGGCACGTCGTCGGGGTCCATCGCGCCGGCGGCGACGAGTTCGCGGAACGCCTTGAACAGCGCGGAGGTGTTGCCCGCGTTGCCGACGGGCAGGACGATGCGGTCGGGGAAGCGGCCGTAGTCGTCACGGAACTCCTCGAGAATCTCGAAGCCGATGGTCTTCTGCCCCTCCAAGCGGAACGGATTGAGGGAGTTGAGGAGGTACACCTCGCCGCGGTTGGCCAGATCCTGCACGATGTCGAGGCAGTCGTCGAAGTTGCCGTCGACCTCCAGAATCCGGGCGTCGTGGAGGCTCGCCTGTGCGACCTTCCCGGCGGCGACTTTCCCGGCGGGGAGGAGGACGAGCGTCTCCATCCCGCCGCGTGCGCCGTAGGCGGCGAGGGCGGCAGAGGTGTTGCCCGTCGAGGCGCACGCGAGGCGGCCGACGCCGAGTTCCTTCGCGACGCGGACGCCGACGGTCATTCCGCGATCCTTGAACGACCCCGTCGGGTTCATCCCCTCGTGTTTGATCCGGAGACGATTGACGCCGATGTCCTCGCGGAGGCGCGGCACCTCGTGGAGCGGCGTGTGCCCCTCGGGAAGCGAAACGCCCTCCTCGAACGGGAGGGCGGCCGAGTACCGCCAGACTCCTTCGCCGGCGAAGTCGTCGAACGTGGGCGGGTCGGCGTAGCGGACTTCCAGCAGTCCGTCGCAGTCGTCACAGGTGAATCGAACGTCGTCGAACGGCGCGAACTGCGCGCCGCAGGCGATACACTCCAGCCAGACGCCGTCGTCGGCGACGGTGGGTGCCTCCTGCGTGGGCGCATCGAGGGCGAGGCTCATAGCGAGTGGGTTGGTCTCACCACCTAAAAGTCGGCCGTTCGTGGCGGGTAGTGCCAGCACGGTCGAGCGAGCGAGACCGCGAGAACGCGAACGGGGAGCGGAGTGACCCGTGAGCGGTGCGCGACGGCGGCCGACGACGACCTGGGCCGGGGTCGCCTACTCCTCGTCGCCGAACTCCTCGATGACGCCGTGGACCGTCTCGGCCCACTCATCGAGCGACTCGTGGAGGAGTTCCTTCGCCTCCGGTAACGGCGTCGCCGTGTACTGATACACGTAGCCGCCGGGGTCGAGCAGGCGGCGCTCGCGCGCTGCGAGTCCCTTCTCCAACAGCGTCGTCAGCGACCGATTCACGTTCGAGCGGTCGCGGTCGAGGACGTCTGCGAGTTCTTCCACGGTGCTGCCGGGGTTCTCCAGTAGACGGAGATACGTCCGGCTCTCGTGTTCTTGGATGCCGAAGACGCACGCCATCACGTGCCCGAAACTGGGGTCCTGCGAGTCGATGAGGTCCTCCATATCCGGCGTGTCGCTCATACCGCTACCAGACGCGGTCGCCGCGAATAAAGCCCGGCGGTCGCGGCGACCGGGACGGCTGTCTGAGGCTCCCAGTCGTCTGCGTTCCGATCAGAGGGTCGCAGTCAGTCTTCTGTATCCGACTCGACGGCGTCGGGCGTCCGCGCGTAGCCCATCTTCTCGATGCACGCGAGCATCTCCGCCTCCTCTTGGTGTTTGTGCAGGCGCGTCGGCGTGTCGCAGTAGAACGTCTCGCCGTCGTGGCGGAGGGTGAGTCGCCGCTCGCTCCCGAACAGGTCGGCGGTCACGACGACACGACGGCCCTCGCGTATGGCCTCGATGATCTCCTCGGCGGTGAGTTCGCCGGCGTCGACTTCGAGCGGGCTCATAGCGGGTCGTCCGTGGGCCGCCGTTATCTTTCTTGCCTCCGCGACACCACGATACGCTGTGAACGTCCGCTCTATCGACCACGTGAACCTCCGTATCCCTGCCGACGGCCTCGCCGACGCCCGCACCTTCTACGCCGACGCACTCGGCTTCGAGTTGGAGGGCGTCGACCGCTTCGAGGCGGGCGAGAAGCCGTTCTTCGACGTCCGACTCGCACCCGCGCACGTCATCCACCTGTGGCCGACCGACGAGTTCGACTCGCCGGAGGCGACGAACTACGACCACGTCGCACTCGTCGTCGAGGAGGACGTCGAATCGGTGAAGGAAACGCTCGCGGCCGCCGGAATCGACGTGGAACAAGAACTCGACAGCCCTCTCGGTGCGACCGGAGAGGCCGGGGCAGTGTACGTCCGCGACCCGTTCGGCTATCGGGTAGAGTTGAAAGAACCGGTCGAGGCGACGTAAACGAGCGCCGACCGACTCGGCCGAGAGACGACCTCAGTTCGTCGTAGGAATCTTCGACCCCGACGCCGACCGACACGGCCGACGAACGGCCTCAGTTCGTCGTCGGGGTCGACTCCCCATCTGTTCCGTCTTCGACCGTGTCTGGCGGTGGCTCGGCCCCTTCGGCGGCCTCCGCCGACTCGACCACCTTCGGCGTGTCGACGTGCCAGCGGTCGACGTCGTCTTCGTACGTCGAGAGTCGCTCCGAGACCGCTCCCTTCAGGTCGTCGTCGTTGACGTTCACCTCGAAGACGAACTCCGGCCCAGCGTCGCCCCGCGTCGACTTCTGGATGTTCGCGGAGACGAGTTCGTTGTCGAAGTAGTACGGCGCGAGTTGCGTCATCACGCGCTGGTAGACGGTGTTCTCGAACTTCCGCATCGCCTTGCGTCCCGCGGAGTCGGCCGCCCGTGCGACGTGGCCGATGGAGTCGCGCCAGGAGTCGAGCGCGCCGTCGTTATCGCCGTTCTCGACGCGCTCGTACGACTCGGAGAGTTTCTCACCCGCGGTCTGGAGGTCCTCCTCGGGTGTTTTCCCTTCTCGCTCGCCCCTCCCCTCGGCGACGCTGGCCTGTGCCGCGGTCTTCTCGCTGACGTCTTTGTTGAGTCGTTCGTGCGCCTTCGGTCGCCACTCGTCCCACGCCTCGAAGGCGTCACGGTGGCCCTCCGGAGCGCCGGCTTCGTGGAGGGCCCGAGTGATGCGTTCGCCGTGTTCGACGGCGTCGCCCCACTCGCCACGGACCTTGAACCCGGAGATGCTCTCTTCCATTGGGATTACGGCCGGCGTACGAGGTGGACAGTGATAAACGTCTCTCCGTCGTCCGCGACAGGACAAATCGACGCGGCAGGAGTGTGAAAGTTCAGCGTCGTCCGTAGGTGAGATTCGTCGCGAGGTCGTCGAGTTTCGAGACGGCCGCCCCGAGCCACGCGCCCGGCGAGACGCGACGGAGGGTGTCGTCGTCGAGTTCGATTCGCTCGTCGCCGAACGGGTCACGGTCGGCGTCCGATTCGTCTTCGGTCGCGTCGACGACCGTCGTCATCGAACATCGTCCGCACGCCTCCTGTTCGCCGAATCCCATAGGTACTGTCAGTACTCTCGTGGACGACGATGATAAATCCCTGGTCTCTCGACCCGTCTCGGCCTCGAATACGACACTTACGGAAGTGAGGCGGGCGTCCAGAGCGGACGACGGGCTTTTCACATCGGTCCACCACGCGCGAGGTATGGGATACCACGTCGTGACCCCCGACGAGTTAGAGTCGGTGCCGGACCGCCCGTGTGACCTGCGGCGCGTCAGCGAGGCCGCGGGCTTCGAGGAGATGGCGGCCAACTGGTTCCGCGCGGAACCGGGTGAGGATATCCCGTTGGCGTACCACTACCACGACGACCAGGAAGAACTGTTCTACGTCGTCGAGGGAACGCTACACGTTGAGACGCCCGAGGGCACGTTCGAGGTGCCGGAGGGCTCGCTGTTCGCGGTCGAACCCGACAGCCCCCAGCGCGCACACAACCCCGAGGATGCCGACGGCGCGGTGACGACGCTCGCTGTCGGTGCACCCGCCGTCGACGACGTGCACGCGTACGACCCGGAGGCGTGAGATGAGCGAGGAGGAGCACGGCGGCGAGTCGTCTTCGGACGACAGCGTCGGCGGCGGCGTGACGCCAGCGGCCGCCGGCGACGACGAGGAGTACCGAACCGACGCCGAGGGGCGCATCCTCGACGGCGACGCCTACGAGAACGTCCCCGTCTGGGACGACGAGTACCTCGACCGCGTGAGCGACCGGCTGATGTTCAACTACGACCTGAAGCGCGATTATCGCGCACGGGGTGAGCCGTTCGACCTCTACGGCACGATGCGGATTCGGTCGCAAAAGGAGTTCTTCCACCCGTCGCTCGACTACGCCAACCACCACAGCGACGAGCACCTGTTCGCTCGCCGCGTCGACTCGGTCAGCGTGCGCGACCTCGAACGCCTCGTGGAACTGGGCCACGCACTCGCGGACGACCGCGTCGACGGCCACGAAGAACACTTCGGGACGGACTTCTCGTTCGTGCTGGTCGCACCGACTATCCCCAACGACGTACGGGAGTTCGTCGTCAACTTCCGCGAGCGCCAACTCCTGAAACTCGGCTACTACGGCCACTACGAGATCAATCTCGGCGTCGTCGCGCCCGACGAGGAGGACGCCGTTGCCAGCCGGGAGGCCGACGTCGTCGCCGCGTTCGCGCTGTGGGACGACCTGCCCGACCGGCGCTCGGGCGGATTCCTCTCTGGACTGCTCAGACGGCTTCGCGGGTAGGCGATCCGACCACGACCGCTTTTGCCGCTCCGCGCGGTGTCGTCGCTATGGACGCACAAGACCGCGTCGCCGCCTTCTTCGACCGTCACGGGTTCGAGGGTCGACCGGCGTATCAGGCGCTCGACCTGGCGAGCGAGGTGGGCGAAATCGCCGGCGACGCCGCCAAGTCGACCACGTACGGCGAACACCCGGAGAAGTTGGCAGTCGAGACGGACGAACTCGGGGACGCCCTGTTCTCGTTGCTGTCGCTGTGTAATTCGCTCGACGTCGACGCCGACGAGGCACTCGCGGAGGCTATCGAGAAGTACGAGACGCGGATCGCGGAGCGCAGTGATCCGGGATCGGACCCGGATTCGGACGCGTAGTTGGCGACCTACAGCGCTTCCTTGTAGGCTTCCAGCGTCTCCTCGATGTCTTCGTCGGTGTGGGCGTAGGAGACGAACTGCGACTCGAACTGGTTGGCGGTGAGCCAGATCCCCTGCTCTTTCATCTCCTGCCAGAACACGCGCTCCCACCGCTCGGTCGCCGCCTTCGCGGTGTCTGCACCGGTCTTCGGGCAGGTGTCGAACCGCGGGCACGACTCTTGCTGCTTACAGCCACCCTCGCAGTGCCCCTCGAACGTGTCCGGGGCCTCGCGGGTGAACACCGTCTTGAACATCGAGTCGGTGCCGACGACGGTGTACTCGGGCGCTTGGTCCTTACAGATCTCCTGAATCCCCGATCGGAGTTTGTCCCCGAGGCGATTGACGTGGTCGTACACGTCGTTCTCGGCGGCGTATCGAAGGTACTCGTGGCCGGCAGCCATCGTCACCGGGTGGCCCGAGAAAGTGCCCGACTGGAACACGTCGCCGCTGGGCGTGAAGTGCTCGATAATCTCCGCGCGGCCGCCGATTGCGCCGACTGGGAAGCCGCCGCCGATGATCTTGCCGAACGTCGTCACGTCGGGCGTGACGCCGTACTTCCCTTGAGCACACTGGAGACCGCCGACGCGGAAGCCGGTGATCACCTCGTCGAACATCAGCAGCGATCCGTAGTCGTCACACAGATCGCGCAGCGTCTCGTGGTAGCCGTCGACCGGGAGGACGATGCCGTAGTTGGCGAGGATCGGTTCGGTCAACACCGCGGCGATGTCGTCGCCGTGTTCGGTGAACACCTCGTGGATGGCGTCCTCGTCGTTGAACGGAACGGCGATGGTGTGCTCGGCGAAGTTCTCGGGGATGCCCGGCGAGGAGGGGTGCGTGTGGTAGGGGTCGTCGCCGGCCTCGACGAGCGTCGACTCCTGCGCGCCGTGGTAGCCGCCCTGCATAATCACGATCTTGTCACGCCCCGTGTACGCGCGGGCGAGGCGCACCGCCGAGACGGTGGCTTCGGTGCCGGAGTTGACGAACCGGAGCATCTCGACGGAGGGGACGTGGCGGGCGACGAACTCTGCGTGGTCGATCTCGATCTCGGTGGGGCCGCCGTACATCGGCCCCTGGCTGGTGTGGCGCTGGACTGCCGACTGCACAGCCTCGGGCGCGTCGTGGCCGTACAGGAGCGGGCCGTACCCCATCACGTAGTCGAGGTAGCGGTTGCCGTCGGCGTCGACGACGTGTGCACCGTCGCCGCGTTCGATGACGAACGGGTACGGTCGAGTCGCGCGAACCGAGGAGTTGACGCCTCCCGCGAGCACGGAGAGGGCGCGGTCGTACAGGTCCCGCGAACGCTCGTGATTCATACGCGGTGGTACAGGGGTGGACCCGAAAGTAGTTACTGGGTCGTCGTGAGCGGCTGGCTGTGAGAATGACCCGGCCGATGGACACGACGGCCGGGATAGAAAGGTGACGACCCGCGACGCGCTGGCGGACACGTCGCGGACAGCCGAACGCGTCACCCGGCAGGCGGCTACGGCGGCCGCGGGGACGGTGACACGGAACGTGGCACGGTGGCATACTCGCGCGGAGGAGCGCACCAGTACCAATGGAGCCCTCCGTCGCGGTGCCCCCGGCGGCCGCGTCCGCGCCGCGTGCGGGGCAGGCGTGGCGAAACGGGATGTCGGATGTCGTTCAAGCGCCGATACGAGTCGAAACGGGTCGGCGTCGGTTACACCGCTTCGCGACCCACCTCGCCGGTCCGGATCTGGTACGCCTGCTCGACGGGCATAATGAACACCTTGCCGTCGCCCTTCTCGCCCGTCTGCGCGGCGTCACGGATCGCCTCCGCGACGTCCTCGGCGGGGATGTCCGCGACGACGCACTCCAGTTTCACCTTCTGGTGGAGGTCGACGGTGTACTCCTCGCCGCGCCACTGGCCCTTCTTGGCGGGCTGGCTGCCGCGACCGGAGACGTTCGTGACCGTCAGCGATGGTGCACCGACCTCGGCGAGGCCGGTCTTGACCGCGGAGAGTTTGTCGGGGCGGATGAACGCCGTGATCATCTTGATGCCGCCGTCGTTGGCGACGCCGCCGTCGGGGCGGACGATGCCGTCGCGCTCGACGAAGCCGCCGTCGGCGGCGGTGTCGGGGCGACCGAACTCGGGGTAGGTGTCGACGCCGTGTTCGGAGGCGTCGAGGCCCTCGATCTCGTGGTCACGGGTGACGCGAATCTCGCCCATCGCTTTGATCGCGCCGAAGACGACTGCGGTCGCGGCGATGGTCCACGCGGCGATGACGACGACACCGATCACCTGTGAGACGAGCAGGCCAACGGTGAACCCGTCGACGACGAAGAACGGCAGTAGCAACGCGCCCAGCACTCCTGCGGAGCCGTGGACCGGGAAGACTGCACACACGTCGTCGATCTTCAGGCGCTTCTCGACGAACTCGAAGACGATGGGCAGCTGTGCACCGGCGAGCAGGCCGATGACGATCGCACCAATCCAAGTGATGAGGTCAGTGTTCGAGGTGATACCGACGAGGCCCGCAAGCAAGCCGTTCGCGACGTACAGCGTGTCGACCTTTCCGGTCTTGTACAGCGAGACAGCCGAGGCGCCGATGGCACCGGCGGCCATTCCGAGGGTAGTGGTCAGCGCGACGCGACCCACGTAGGAGAACGCGCCGAGCGTGAGTTCGCCGTTCTCGACGGCGAACACGGAGGCCGCGGTCCCGACGTTGAAACCGTACCAGCCGAACGCCAGCACGAGCGTACCCAGCACTGCGAACGGTAGCGAGTGCCCGGGAATGACGTTGACCGACCCATCGTCGTTGTAGCGCCCGATGCGCGGGCCGACGAAGTACGCCGCCGTCAGGCCCGCGATACCGCCCATCCCGTGGACGATCATCCCGCCAGCGAAGTCAGTGAAGCCAAGGTCGTAGAGGAGTCCTCCGCCCCACGTCAGGCCGGTGACGACCGGGTAGATGACTGCCGCGATCAGAACGGTGTAACTCACGTATGCACGGAGTTTCATCCGTCCAGCAACTGCGCCGGAAACGATGGTCGCCGCCGTCATGGCGAACACAGCACCGAACAGCCAGCCGACCCAGTCAGTAGTGGCACTCGTCGTCAAGACGCCGAACGCCTCAGCGAGCGAGATACTTCCACCGCTGGTGTACGCGCCGACGAGCGCGGAGACGCCTGCGCCGACGAGGAAGAACACCGTTACACCGACACTCCACGTCAGGAGGTTCTTGGTCAACTGGTTGGCGACGTTCTTCGAGCGCACCTGCCCCGCTTCCAGCATCGCGAAGCCGGCGTGCATGAAGAAGATGAGGAAGGTGACCACGAGCACCCACATCAAGTTGACCCCCTCCGCCAGGACCGCGGGGTCGACCTGCAGGAGGCTCACGCTCCCACCTCAGACCAGCTGCATTCGTTCATACTTTTCTCGTATTCCGTGCGATTTTGGCACATCTTCACGCGAGACACGCCGATATGGAAGTACATAAACCCTGCAGTTGGGTATTTTCAAAAATATCCTCGATATTCGGATGGGCGTCGAATATTTAGGCGCATATAGGTAATATAAGGGTGTAACATCGCCGCACGGTTGGCGAGTTTTGCACGGAAACCCGACAGACGTAGTGTAAAAAATCTGGTATATTAGGCCGAGATCAGCAAATATCGGGGTGAATTGCTCGCACGCGCGCTCCGAACGTTGCCTCTCTCCGGATCGGGATGATCGAAGTGCCTATGGAGAGACGAAAATGCGGTCAGTCGTTCAGTTCTGCGACGACCGCCGCCGCGAGCGACTCGAACGACGCCTCGCCGGGCACCACGTCCACGTCGACGCCGTGGTCCTCGGCGGTCTCGCGGGTCGGATGACCGATACAGCCGACGACCGCGTCGTTCAGGCCCGCTACCGCCGCCTCGCGCACGCCGCGGTCGGCGGCGGCGTCGAGGAAGTGATCGACCGTCAGCGACGAGGTGAAACACGCGCCGGCGAGGTCGCCGTCGGCGGCGGCCTCAGCGGAGTGGCCGCTCTCGGGAGGTCTGACGAGTTCGTACAGGACCGTCTCGTGGACGCTCGCGCCAGCGTCGCGCAGGCCGTCGAGGAGTACCTCGCTCCCGTGGTCAGATCGGGCTACCTCCACGCCCACGCCGTCGACGCCGACGGCATCGAACGCCGCCACCAGCCCCGTCGAGGAGTACTCGCTGGGGACCAGGTCGACCGTCCACCCGGCCGTCCGCGCCGCGTCGGCGGTCGCGGGACCAATACACGCGAGCGCAGGGTCGTGGCCGTCGGGGTTTGCGGGCGACCACCCGGCCTGCGTCGCGAGTTCGACGCCGGTCTTGGACGTGAATACGATCCAGTCGGCCGCCTGCGGCACCGTGCCCGTGGGTTCGACCGCGAGCATCGGGTCGGCGACGGCGTCGACGCCGAGCGATCCGAGCGTCTCGACCGCCTCGGTCAGTCGCTCGTCGTCCGGGCGGAACACCGCCACGCGCGGGCGGTCGCTCATTCGGCTCCCTCCCCGTCCGCGTCGGCGGTCGAACCGGCAGTTAGATCGGCGGTCGCGTCCGCGTCACCGCGCCCGCGGAGGAACTCTGCCACCGTGTCACGCGTGGCTGCCACCTCACCGATGACAGTGATGGCAGGCGGTTCGATGCCGGTGTCGTCGCGCACGTCGACGATGTCCGCGAGGGTGCCCGAGGCGACGCGCATCTCCGGCCACGTCCCGCGTTCGACGAGGGCGACCGGCGTCTCGGGAGCCATCCCCGCGTCCAGCAGGGCCTGCGTGTACCCCGGCAACTTCCCGACGCCCATCAGGACGACGATAGTGCCGCCCGTCTCCGCGAGTGCCGGCCAGTTCACGGCCGACTCCTCCTTGTCGGGGTCCTCGTGACCTGTGACAAATGAGACGGAGGAGGCGTGGTCGCGGTGGGTGACGGGGATGCCCGCGACGCCCGGCGCGGCGATGGGTGAGGTGACGCCCGGCACGACCTCAAAGGGGACGCCGTTGGCCGCGAGGTGTTCGGCCTCCTCGCCGCCGCGGCCGAAGACGAACGGGTCGCCGCCCTTCAGGCGGACGACGGTGTTCCCCTCGCGCGCGAGTTCCACCAGGCGGTCGTTGGTGTACTCCTGACTCGTGCGCTCGCCGCCCGCGCGTTTGCCCACGTCCTCGCGCTTCTCGGCTGGGATGGAGCCGAGTATCTCGGGTCCGGGGAGTTTGTCGTGGAGGACGACGTCTGCCTCGTCCAGCAACCGCCTCGCTTTCACGGTGAGCAGTTCGGGATCACCGGGGCCGGAGCCGACGAGGTAGACGGTCCCGACGGCGTCGTTCGGGTCGGTCCCTGCGGGGTCGCTGTCCCCCGACATCTACGCCTCCGTCGTGTCGTCGTCGGTCGAGTCCGCCGTCTCGTCGGCGTCGTCGGCCGTCCCGGGGTCTGCATCGCCCGCCGCTCGCTTCGCGGCCGCGATGAGTTCCGCCGCACCCTGACTGCGGAGCGAGTCGGCGAACTCGGTGGCGGCCTCTCGGTAGGTTCGAAGCGGGAGGTCGCGCGTCGAACTCACTTCCGTCTCGCCGTCCGCGGACAACACGCGCACGCGAGTCTTGACATGTTCGCCCTGGACGAGCGAGTTGACGCCGATGGGAGCGATACAGCCCCCGCCCAGTTCCGCGAGGACGGTTCGTTCCGTGCTCGTGGCGACGCGGGTCGGTTCGTCGTCCATCGCCTTGCGGATGACCTCGATCACGTCGGGGTCGCTCGCGGTGACCGCGACGGCACCCTGTCCTGGCGCAGGGACGTGGTCTGCGCGGTCGAGGCGCTCGACTTCGTACTCGTCGCGGTAGAACAGGTCCGACCGGCGGAGGCCCGCCTCCGCGAGGACGATGGCGTCGTACTCGTGGTCGAGATCGTGTTCGAGTGCGCCGCGCTGGAACTCGGTGAGGTCGTCGAACCACTCCTCGACGCTGCGTTCGAACTCGGCATCGGTCTCTCGGAACTCCGCCGCGTTCCCCTTCTTGTCGGCCTCCGCCTCGACGCGGCGCTCGTGTTCCGCCTGCAGATCGGGTGCGATGAGTTTCTGGAGGCGCGTGTCGACGTTGCCGCGGAGCGGTCGCACCTCTAGGTCCGGGCGTTCGGCCAGCACCTGCGCTTTCCGCCGGAGCGAGGAGGTGCCGACGACCGACCCGCGCGGGAGGTCCGCGAGGTCGCCGCCGTCGCGGGTCACGAGTACGTCGCCGGCGGGGGCGCGTTCGCCGACGGCCGCGACGACGAGGTCGTCGGGCATCTCGGTGGGCATGTCCTTCAGCGAGTGGACCGCGGCGTCCACCTCGCCGGCGAGGACCTTCTGGTCGAGGGCGCGCACGAACGCGCCCGTCTTCCCGAGGCGACTGATGAGTTCGTCGTCGATGCGGTCGCCGCGCGTCTCCACCTCGACCAGTTCGACGTCGCGGCGGCGTGTCGAGATTTCGTCCTGTACGCCTGCCGCCTGTCGAAGCGCGAGGTCGGAGCCGCGGGTGGCGAGCCGCAGCGTCCCGGTTGTCATACCTCGGAGTCGGATGCGACCGGGGAAAACGGGTTCGTTTCCGACGGCGACCGGCGCCTGCGGACACGTCACGGGATGCAAGTTTCGCCAAACCGATACGGTTTAAGACGACGGGCGAAAACAGTCGAGTATGACCGTGGACGCCGTCGCTCACGTCCGCTCTTCGTTCGAGCGACGCGTCCGACCGGTCGCGGCGCGACAGCGAGTCGTCGCGCCGCGACGACGGGCCCGATAGGCCCACTTCATCCCCTCTCCCTCGTCTCGAACCGCTCGCGTTCCTCCGGGTAGCGTGCAGTCCGCGATTAAATTTCACAACTCCCAAGCGCCGAATTTATGTGTCTCAACGTTCGAGCGTGAGGTATGACAAAACGCGTTGCGCTCGCATTCAGCGGTGGACTCGACACCACAGTGTGTGTTCCGTTGCTCGAAGAGGAGTACGGCTACGACGAAGTCGTCGGCGTCACCGTCGACGTGGGACAGCCGAGCGAGGAGTTCGACGAGGCCGAGGAGACCGCGGAGGCACTCGACTTGGAACACTACGTCGTCGACGCGAAACAGGAGTTCGCGGAGTTGTGTCTCGACTCCGTCCGCGCGAACGCCACCTATCAGGGGTATCCGCTCGGGACGGCGCTGGCACGCCCGGTCATCGCGGAAGCCATCCTCGGCGTCGCCGAGGAACACGACTGTGACGCGCTCGCGCACGGGTGTACGGGCAAAGGTAACGACCAACTCCGCTTCGAGACCGTGTGGCGCGCCTCCGACAAGGAGGTCATCGCCCCCGTCCGCGAACTCGGCCTCACCCGCGAGTGGGAGATCGAGTACGCCGACGAGAAGGACCTCCCCGTCGAGGGCGGCAACGAGGGCGCGTGGTCTATCGACACGAACCTCTGGTCGCGTTCCGTCGAGGGCGACGACCTCGAAGACCCCACCTACGTCCCGCCGGAGGACATCTACGACTGGACGACGACGCCCGGCGACGTCGACGGCGAGGAACTCGTCGACATCGAGTTCGCGGGCGGCCATCCGGTCGCGCTGAACGGCGAGGAACTCGACGCAGTGACGCTCATCGAGGAACTGAACGACCTCGCGGGCGCGTACGGCGTCGGCCGCACCGATATGATGGAAGACCGGATGCTCGGCCTGAAAGTGCGCGAGAACTACGAGCACCCCGCGGCGACCGTCCTCCTCACCGCCCACGAGGCGCTCGAACAACTCGTGTTCACGAAGTCCGAGCGCGACTTCAAACAGCAGATCGACGACCAGTGGGCCCAGCAGGGGTACAAGGGTCTCGTCGACACGCCGCTGATGTCTTCGCTGGAGGGCTACCTCGACGCCGGGCAGGAGAAGGTGACGGGGACGGTGACGGTGAAACTCCAGGGCGGGCAGTGCCGCCCGGTCGCCCGCGACTCCGCGTACGGCGTCTACTCGGAGTCGGCCGCCTCGTTCAACACCGAGACGGTCGACGGCATCGAACAGGCCGACGCGACGGGCGTGGCGAAGTACCACGGCTTCCAAGAGCGTCTCGCCAACAAGATTCTCGCGAGCGTGAAGGAGAGCGAGGAGACGGACTCCGAGGACGAAGACGGCGAGAAACTGAAAGCAGATGGTGGCGAGGTCGCAGAGTAGATGACCGACGAGGATGCGCACGACGGCGACGGGGCTGACCCCGCGGAGACTGCGGACGCCGAGACGGTCGTCCGGCGCGACCGCTTCGCGGGCGGCCCCGCCCGTGGCTTTCTGTCGAGTCTCGCGGCCGACGAGCGCATCTTCGCCGCGGACCTGGCGGTCGACCGCGCGCACACGGTGATGCTCGCGGAGCAGGACATCATCGCAGACGATGAGGCGAGCGAAGTCCTGTCGGGCCTCGCCGCCGTCGAAGACGCCGGCCACGCCGCGCTTCCCGAGGGCGAGGACGTCCACGAGGCTATCGAGTCGGCCGTCGTCGACCACGTCGGCCCCGTTGGGGGGAAGATGCACACTGCCCGTTCGCGCAACGACGAGGTGGCCGCGTGCATCCGCTACCGCTACCGCGAAGACCTGTTGGACGCCGCTGAGGCGACGCTGGCGCTTCGGGAGGCGTTGCTTGAGACGGCCGCCGACCACGCCGACACGGTGATGCCGGGGTTCACCCACCGGCAGTACGCCCAACCGACGACGGTGGGCCACTTCCTGTCGTCGTACGCGGGTGCGGTCGAACGCGACACCGAGCGTCTGCTCGCGGCGGTCGAGCGTACGAACGTCTCGCCGCTGGGCGGCGCGGCGTTCGCAGGCACCACGTTCGACGTCGACCGCGAGCGTACGGCCGAGTTACTCGGCTTCGACGGCGTCGTCGAGAACTCGACCGACGCCGCCTCGGCCCGCGACTTCCTCGTCGAGGGAACCGCGGCGCTGGCGAACCTGACGGCGACGCTGTCGGGCCTGTCGGCCGACCTCATCGAACACGCGAAAGACGGCTACTTCGACCCCTCCGACGACTACGCGTCGACCTCGTCGATTATGCCACAGAAGGTGAACCCCGACACGCTCGAACTCGCTCGCGCGGTTGCGGGCGACGTGTCGGGTGATCTGACGGGTCTGCTGACGACGCTGAAGGGTCTACCGCGCGCGTACAACCGCGACCTCCAGCGTGCGACGCCGCACGCGTGGGACGCCGTCGACGACGCAACGGAGGCGACCGAAGTCGTCGCGGGCGCGGTCGCCACCGGTGACTGGAACGCCGACGCCTGCGCCGCCGACGCTGGCGCTGGCTTCTCGACTGCGACGGGCGTCGCGGACGCCCTCGCGTCGGCGGGCATCCCCTTCCGCACGGCCCACGAAGTCGTCGCGGCGGCGGCCGCGGCCGCACCAGACGACGCCGACGCAGAGACACTTGCCGCAAATCTTGACTCGGCCACACAAGAAGTACTTGGGGAGTCCCTCTACGAGTACGTGAGTAGCGCGGCCCTCGACTCGGCGCTTGACCCCGCCGGGAGCGTCGCCTCCCGTGGATCCCGTGGGGGGCCCGCCCCCGACGCGGTCGCCGAGTCGGTCGCGCGGATGACCGAGACGTACGACGACCATACGGCCGCCCTCGACACCCGCCGCGACGGCCTCGCGGCCGCCGAGGTGGCGTTGGCCGACGCGGTCGACACGTACGTCTGAACGCCACGACACGAATACCACCCGACCGATGACCGGACTCCGACGACCCCGACCGCTCGCCCGACCGCGAGCGACTGGTGTGCGACGACGAGGGGCGCGGCGACGACCGCTCCGGCCCCGACCGTCGACGCGTCCGGTGCAGGCCACCGCCCCGCGTCCGCCGGCGGCGGTGGCCCCGCCGGCCCCCCTCGGGGCCTACACTACTCAGATTTCGAACATCGGATTCGAGATCCGCGCCGAACTGCCCGAAATCGCCGCGTAGCGACGCCTCAGACATTATTTTCTGCTGACAACATCGACGGATTAAAGTCCCTCTCTCGGATACTGTCGAGTACATCATGACCGAAGCCGAATGCGTCGAGTGTGGGGGTACGGTGGCCCTGCACGACGACCTGGAAGTCGGAGAGATCGTCGACTGTGAGACGTGCGGTGCCGAACTGGAAGTCGTCGACATCTCCCCGCCGGTCCTCGACCGAGCCCCCGAGCTCGAAGAGGACTGGGGGGAGTGAGATGAAGTTCGGGCTGCTCTACTCACGGATCCGGAAAGACGAGAAACTGCTCCTCGCGGAGTTGCGCGAGCGCGGCCACGAGGTCGTCAAGATCGACGTTCGCAAACAGCAGTTCGGCCTCGACGCGACCAGCGCGGACGTGACCGACTGCGACCTCGTGATCGACCGCTGTCTCGCCACCTCGCGCTCGCTGTACGCGACGCGCTTCCTCGCGCACTACGGCGTCCCCGTCGTCAACGCCCCGGAGACGGCCGCGGTGTGTGCGGACAAGGTGAAGAACAGTCTCGCGCTGGAGTCGGCGGGCGTGCCGACGCCCGCAACGACGGTCGCGTTCACGAAGGAGACCGCGATGGACGCCATCGAGGAGTTCGGCTACCCCTGCGTGGTCAAGCCGGTCGTCGGCTCGTGGGGTCGCCTGATGGCGAAACTCGACTCCGAGACGGCCGCCGAAGCGATTCTGGAGCACAAGGCGACGCTCGGCCACTACGAGCACAAGGTGTTCTACGTGCAGGAGTACGTCGAGAAGCCCGGCCGCGACATCCGCGTGCTGGCGTGTGACGGCGAACCCGTCGCCGCGATGACGCGCTCTTCGGACCACTGGCTCACCAACGCCGCGAAGGGCGGCGAGACGGCCGACTTCGCGCTCGACGACGAGGCGAAGGAGTTGGTGCAGACCGCGAGCGACGCCGTCGGCGGCGGCCTCCTCGGCGTCGACCTGATGGAGACTGCAGACGGCGAGTACACCGTCCACGAAGTGAACCACACCGTCGAGTTCAAGGCGCTGAACGAGGCGACCGACGTCGATGTGCCTGCGGCGGTCGTCGACTGGCTGGAACTGAAGGCTGACGTGGCGAACGACGCCGTGATGACAGCGTGACGCTCACCGCATCTGTCGTCGGTGCGTCTGGCTTCGCGGGCGGCGAACTGTGCCGTCTCATCACGGGCCATCCCGACCTCGAACTGGCGCAGGCGACGAGCCGCGAGTACGAGAACAAGACGCTCGGCTACGTCCACCCGAACCTCCGCGGGGTCGACCTGCGCTTCTCCTCGCCGGAGGATCTGGAGTCGGTGGACGTGCTGTTCGCGTCGACGCCCCACGGCGTCTCGATGGAGCACATCGACACGTTCCGCGAGACGGCGGGCACCGTGGTCGACCTCTCGGCGGACTTCCGCCTGAACGACGAAGACGACTACGACGAGTGGTACGACGGCCACGTCGCACCCGAACACCTCGCAGACGCCGCGTACGCGCTGCCCGAACTCGGGCGCGAGAAGTTGGAGGGCGCGGATCTGATCGCCTCCGGCGGCTGTAACGCGACCGCGACGATGCTGGCGCTGAAGCCGCTGGTCGACTCGGGCGTCATCACGCCCGACGACCGCGTCGTCGCGGACTTGAAGGTCGGCTCCTCGGAGGGTGGCGCGGGCGGCGGTGCCGCCTCCAGCCACCCCGAGCGCTCGGGCGTCGTCCGTCCGTACGCGCCGACGGGCCACCGCCACGAGGCGGAGATCCAACAGGAACTGGGTCTGTCGCTGTCGTTCACCGTCCACGCGGTGGATATGACGCGCGGCGCGGCCGCGACGTGTCACGCCTTCCCCGCCGACCGCGTTACCACGGGCGACCTGTGGGGCGCGTATCGGGAGGCGTACGACGACGAACCGTTCGTCCGCCTCGTCGCGGGCGGCGGCGGCGTGTATCGCTACCCCGAACCGAAGGCCGTTGCCGGGACGAACTACGCGGAGGTTGGATTCGAACTCGACCCCGCGAACGGTCGCGTGGTCGCCTTCTCGGCCATCGACAACGTGATGAAAGGCGCGGCTGGGCAGGCGGTCCACGCCGCAAACATCGCGCTCGAGTTCGAGGAGACGGCCGGCCTCGACTTCCAGGGGCTCCACCCCGTGGGGTCGCCGTGAGTTGGCCCGGTGCGGCCGCCGTGGCCGACGGCGAAGTGCTGGCCGACGGCGGCAACGGCCCGCCTGTCGTCGTGAAACTCGGCGGCGCGCGCGCCGTCGACCCCGCGGGCGCAGTCGGTGATATCGCGCACCTCGTCGCCAACGGCCGTGACGTGGTCGTCGTTCACGGCGGATCGACCGCCGTCGACGACCTGCTCGCAGCCCTCGGCAAGGAGTCGGAGTACGTCGAGACGCCCTCGGGGGTCACCGGCCGCTTCACCGACGCCGAGACGATGGAAGCGTTCACGATGGCGCTTGCCGGGCAAGTGAACACCGACTTGGTCACGGCGCTGAAGAACGCGGGCGTCGACGCGGTCGGCCTCTCCGGCGTCGACGGCGGCCTCCTCACCGGCCCGCGCAAGTCCGCGGTCCGCGTCGTCGAGGACGGGAAGAAGAAGATCAGACGCGGCGACCACTCGGGGACGCCCAAGCAGGTGAACGACGGTCTCCTCGACACGTTGTTGGCGGACGGTTACACGCCGGTCGTCTCGCCGCCGATGTTCGGGATGGAGTCCGAGAGCGAGGGAACGCCCGTCAACACTGACGCAGACCGTGCGGCCGCGGCCGTCGCGGGCGCACTCGGCGCGGAACTGGTCGTCCTCACGGACGTCTCGGGCGTGTACGCCGACCCGGACGACCCCGAGACGCTCATCGAGTCGGTGGCGACGCCGGGAGAGTACGAGGCGCTCACCGACGCCGCCGAGGGATTCATGACGCGGAAGGTGATGGCGGCGACCGAGGCGCTCGAAGCGGGCGCCCCCGCGGTCACCGTCGCCGACGCGAACGTCCGCGACCCCATCGTCGCGGCACTCGACGGGACAGGAACGCGCATCGAGCGGTCCGCAGTTGTCGACGAAGACGCGACCGACGACACGGACACCGCCGCTGATGCCGACGCGGAGGTGAGCGAATGAGCGTCTTCGACGACCCCTCCGAACACGGCGAGGGATTCGTCTTCTCGGAGAAGCCCATCGAGATCGAATCTGGCGACGGCGTCCACCTCACCGCCAGCGACGGCACCGAGTACCTCGACTTCGGTGCGAGTTACGCCTGCACGCCGCTGGGGCACTGCCCCGACGGCGTGGTCGACGCGGTGCAGGAGCAAGCGGCCGACCTGCTGTACGTGCAGGCGTCGTACCCGAACGCCGCCCGCACGGAACTGTATGAACGCCTCGGCGCAATCGCGCCCGGCGACCTCTCGAAGGTGTGGCTGTGTAACTCCGGGACGGAGGCGAACGAGGCGGCGCTGAAGTTCGCTCGCTCGGCGACCGGCCGCGAGAAGATCGTCGCCACGAAGCGCGGTTTCCACGGCAGAACGCTAGGAGCGCTCGCGATGACGTGGAAGAAGAAGTACCGCGCGCCGTTCGAACCGGTCGCGGGCGGCGTCGAGTTCGTCGACTACGGCGACAGCGAGGCGCTCGCGGAGGCCGTCGACGACGAGACCGCCGCGGTCTTCCTCGAACCTGTGCAAGGGGAGGGCGGCATCAATCCCGCCGACCCTGGCTACCTGCAGACGGCCCGCGACCTAACGGAGGACGCGGGCGCGGCGCTCGTGTTCGACGAGATTCAGACTGGCCTCGGGCGGACGGGCGACATTTGGGCCTGCGAGGGCGCGGGCGTCGTCCCCGACGTGTTGACGACGGCGAAAGGTGTCGCCTCCGGTCTGCCGCTGGGTGCGACGCTGTGTGCCGACTGGATCGCCGACGGCGCGGCCAGTCACGGCTCGACGTTCTCGGGCAACCCAGTCGTCGCCGCCGCCGCGAACGCAACGCTGGAGGAACTCGTCGCCCACGACGTTCCCGGCAACGCCGCGAAGGTTGGCGACTACCTCACGACCATCCTCGAAGACGCGGTCGAGGACCACGACCTGCCCGTGCGCGAGGTGCGCGGCGAGGGCCTGATGGTCGGCGTCGAGGTGAAGCGCGGCGCGAACCGATACCTGCGCGATTTGGCGCTGAACCACCAGATCCTCGCGCTGCCTGCGGGTCGCTCGGTGGTCCGCCTGCTCCCGCCGCTCGTGGTGAACGAGGGGCACGCCCGCGAGGTCGTGGACGCCCTGACCGAGGTGCTGTGATGATGGTCGTCCCCAACCCCGTCGAACCCGAGACGGCCCTCGACACCGAGGGGCGGCAACTGCTGTACGACCTCGTGTCGACGCCCTCGGTTTCCGGTGACGAGGAGGCGGCCGCGGCCGTCCTCGTGGAGTTCTTCGAGGACCACGGTCGCGAGGCGTACACCGACGAGGTGGGCAACGTCCACGCACCCGGTGACGACTCGCTCCTCCTCACGTCCCACGTCGACACCGTCCCCGGAGACGTGCCGGTCGACATCGCCGACGGCGACGAGGAACTCGGCGTCGAGGGGCCTGTCCTCTGGGGCCGCGGCAGCGTCGACGCGACCGGACCGCTGGCGGCGATGGCCGTCGCGGCCGTCGAGACGGGCGTCTCGTTCGTCGGCGTCGTCGGCGAGGAGACGGACTCCCGCGGCGCACGCCACCTCGTCGAGACGCGCGACGCACCCGAGGCCGTCATCAACGGCGAGCCCTCTGGCTGGGACGCCGTGACGCTCGGCTACCGGGGGCTCATCTCGGGTACCTACGTCGCCACCAGCGAGTCGGGCCACACCTCTCGGCCCGACGCCAACGCCGTCCAGCACGCGATGCACTGGTGGCAACGCGTCGAGGGCGCGTTCGACTACTACGACTACGGTGCGGTGTTCGAGCAGGTGACGGCCAAGCCCGTCGCCGTCGACGGCGGTCTCTCGACGGACGGCCTCTCGATGGAGACGACGATGGACGTGCAGTTCCGCGTGCCACCGTCGCTGACGCCCGAGGACGTGCGCGAACGCGCCGACGCCGAACTGGAGGCGGGGACGGTCCACTGGAACGACCCCATCCCGCCCGTGATGGGCGACCCGCGCGACCCCGTGGCGACCGCCCTTCGGGGCGGCATCCGCAGGGCTGGTGGCGACCCGCGCCTCCTCCGCAAGACCGGCACCGCCGACGTGAACATCTTCGCCGGCGAGTGGGACGTGCCGATGGCGACGTACGGCCCCGGCGACTCCTCGCTGGACCACGCGCCCGACGAGCGACTCCCCCTCGCGGAGTTCGACCGGACGGTCGAGGTACTGACCGACGCGGGCCGAAGACTGCGAGACCGAACAGACGACTGAGCGGTCGTATCCAGACCGCCGCCCCGTTTTCGACGCACTACCGACCGACGCACACACCGACGACACCCGATCTCGATCCACTCACCCACACACGACACGCAGATGAGCACGAACACGACCCACACCACGACCGACGACAGCGAGGAGTTCCCGAGCGACTTCCTCGACATCGACGACCTGACCGCCGACCAACTCGCGACGGTACTCGCCCGCGCATCCGACCTGAAGGCCGGAAAAGACCTCACGCAACTCCCGCGGACGACGCTGGCGATGCTGTTCGAGAAGCCGTCGACGCGCACCCGCGCGAGTTTCGAGACGGGGATGACCCAACTCGGCGGCCACGCGATGTTCCTCGGCCCCGACGCCATCCAACTGGGCCACGGCGAACCCCTGCGCGACACCGCCCGTGCACTCGCGGGCTACGTCGACGCCATTATGGTCCGCACGTTCGCACACGAGAACGCGAAGATTCTCGCAGAGTACGCCGACGTCCCAGTCGTCAACGGCCTCACCGACGACGCCCATCCCTGTCAGACGCTCGCGGACCTGCTCACCATCCACGAGGAGGTGGGCGACCTCTCGGAGGTGCAGGCCGCGTGGGTCGGCGACGGCAACAACGTCGGCCGCTCGTTCGCTGTCGGCGCGGCGCTGGCCGGCCTCGATCTGACGGTCGCGACGCCCGACGGCTATGGCCTCGGCGACGACGTGTACGAGCGCTGTGCGGAACTGGGAACTGAGCCGACCGCCGTCGACACAGCCGAGGAGGCCGTCGCGGACGCCGACGTGGTGTACACCGACGTCTGGGTGAGTATGGGTGAGGAGGACCTGCGCGAAGTGAAACTCCCCGACTTCGACGGCTACCAGGTGAACGAGGAGTTGCTCGCGGACACGGACGCTGCGTTTATGCACTGCCTGCCCGCCCACCGCGGCGAGGAAGTGACGGAGGCCGTGTTGGAGTCGGAGCGCTCGCTCGTGTGGGAGCAGGCAGAGAACCGGATGCACGCGCAGAAGGGGCTGTTGGTGGAGATGCTGGAGTAGTCGCTGGCGGTGGCCGAGTAGTCGCCCGCACAGGCAGATTCTTGACAGGTTGCTGAGTAGCATTCAGCGTGCCCTCCTCCGCCCGCGACGCCCTCCATCGACTCGTTCCGCTCGACGCTCGGCCTCGCTACTGGCGACCGCTCGTTGCCGTCGAGGGGAGTCTCGTCGCCGCCCTCGCCACCGTCACGGTCGCCATCGCCGCGTTCGACCACGACACCGCGGTCGATCCGCTGTATGAGATACTACTCCCCGTCGTGCTGTTCTACGCGCCGCCCCTCTTTGGGGCCGCCTGTGCTGCGCTCGGCGGCGGTCTGTCGCAAGCGCTCGCACTTGGGACGGCCCCAGCACTCGTTTGGGCGCTCGCAGTCGTCGTCGGCGACGCGGTACAGGCGCTGTTGTCGATTCCGGCGGCGATTCCCGACTCGCCGCTGTGGGCCATCGCGGGCACAGCTCTCGTCATCGGCGTCGTGAGCGTACTCGCCGGCTTCACGGTCGGAAGGGCGGGACTGCTCGTGTGGCGACGACTCGGGTCCGGTGGTGAGGTAGCGTGAACGTCATATCACGAATCAGCGGGCGACCCGACGAAGACGGCCAGAACTGGCTGTGGCGAGCGTCGAGTATCATTTTCGGGGCGGCCGTGTTCGCGCTCGTCACGCTCACGCTCGCTTCGGTTCCGTTCCGTGGGGCATCGTGGCTCGCCCCCGCGTACTACGCGGCCATTCCGGCGGCGTTGGTCGCACCCGCGCTCCCGGCGGCGATTCGCGCCGCGGAGGGTCGTGGTCCGGCTTTCGCAGTCGTGCTCGGCGTCGTTCCCGGCGCGGCGTGGGCGCTCGCGGTTGTCGTCGCACGTGGCGTCTCGCGAGCCCTCGGCCGCTCGCTTTCCGCCGGAGACGCGCCGCTGTGGGGAGTGGTGCTGTACTTCGTCGTCGCTGGGGTCGTCGTCGCCCTCGTCGGATTCACGCTCGGACGTGTTGTGGCGTTCCTCCGGCGTCGACGGTGAACACGACTGGTGACGAGCGGCGAGTGATTCGCTACGGCTCCGGCGGCGACCCGGCGTAGGCGTCGTGGTCGGTAAAAAAGTTGAGCATCGCGAACTTCAGTTTCTCCGGGCCGATGTCGATCAACTCCTCGCGCTCTTCAGGCGGGAACGCATCGCGCACAGAGTACTTCCCCATATCCGCCGACGTGTACCGCTTGTCGAGGAGGACGCGCACGCCGAAGTCGTCGGGCGCACGGATCACCCGTCCGAGTGCCTGTCGCGTCTTTCGGATCGTCGGAATCTCGACGGCGTACTCCCACCCCGCCTCGCGCGAGCGCTCGGCGAACGCGCGGTCGTAGGCGTCCTGCACGGCCTCCATCCGCTCGGAGAGGTGCGGGTACGGAACACCGACGACCGCGACCGTCCGGGCGTCGTCGCCGTCGAAACTCACCCCCTCCGCGAGCGTGCCCCACAGCGACGTGAACAGCGTGGCATCGTCGCTGGCGACGAGTCGCTTCCGCAACTGCTCGGTGTCTGGTTCAGACCCGTCGAGGAGCAGTGTCCCGAGGTTCGGGTCGCCCGAAAGGAGTTCGTGATACCGCTCCGCCTCCGCGTACGACGGGAAAAAGAGGAGACTCGCCCCCGGCGTGAAGTGAATCACGTCCGACAGCGTCGCGGCGATAGTCTCCTGGGTCGCGGGGTCGTCGCGTTCGGACGCGAACAGCGCGGGCGTCGCCACGGAGAAGGTGCGGCGATTCGCCTCGGGGTACTCCATCCCGTACGCTAGCGTCGCCGGGTCCGAGAGGCCGAGGACGTCCTGCGTCACGTCGAATGGGCGCAGGGTCGCCGACATCAGCACGCTCGCGTACACCTCGTCGAACAACTCCTCGGTCACCTCCCGTGGGATGCAGGTGTACAACTCCGCGCGGCCGTACACCTCGTCGGTGCCGCCGTCGCGCCGCACCGAGACGACCGGGTGCTGCCCCAACTCGCCGCCGCCGTCCATCCACGCGGAGATGAACGCCGCCGCCTGGAGGGTCTGACACTCCCGGCGGGTCGTCGTCTCGCCGTCGCGGTACGCCTCCTCGTACTCCTCGTCGAGGCGTTTGCCCAGTTGGAGCGCCAGGTCACACTCCGCGCGGATGCCACGCCCCTCGTAGCGGTCGAGAAACGCCATCGTGAGGTCGTCACGGCGGTCTTCGTTGGCGATGCTCAGATCCTCCCAGTGGTCGCCGATGCCCTCGCGGGCGCCGAAGCCGAGTTGTTCGTCGTAGGTGTCCTGGAGCGCCTCGGTGAACGCCTGCAACACGTTCTCCGCGGGTTCCGCACGGGAGTCGTCGGACTCCTCGAGTTCGTCGAGCGCGGCCGTCAGCGTGTTCTCGGTGAGCGTCTTCGAGGCGTGGTCGCGGGCGGCGTCCTCGATGTTGTGCGCCTCGTCGAACACCGTGATGACGTCCTGCGGGTCGCGGTCGAGCCACCGGAAGAACTGCTCGCGAATCTGCGGGTCGAGCAGGTGGTGGTAGTTGCAGACGACGAGTTCGACGTCTTCCATCCCCTCCTTGAGCAACTCGTAGCCGCAGAAGCCGCGCTCACCAGCGTACTCGTACACCTCCTCGGGCCTGCGCACGTCGTCGAACAGCCACGAGAAGAACTCGCCGGTGTCGGCGGTGAGATTCTGCAAGTAGTGGTCGCAGGTGTTGGCCGCCTCGTCGTCTATCTCTTCGTCGAGTCGCTCCACCTCCTCTTTGACGGCCTGTCGCGCCTCGGCGGCGCTCCCGTCGCCGCCGTCGCGCATCTCGTCGGTGAGGTCGTCGAGTCGCTGCTCCAGTTGTTCTTTGTCGGATTGGTCGTCGACCAGCGACCGGGTGGTATCGCGGAGCGTCTGACACTCTTGATAGTCGACGTCGATGTGGCACATCGACGCCTTCCCTTTGAACACGGTCGCGCGGATGCGCTCGGTGTCGTGGATGGCGCGGGCGTCCTCGACGAACTGCCGCATCTGTTGGTGGACGTTCGTGGTGATGACGACGGTCCGGTCGTGTTCGCGGGCGTGGTCGAGCGCCGGCACGAGCGCCGAGAGCGTCTTGCCCGTGCCGGGTGCGCCCTCGAAGAGCACGTCCTGTCCGCGTTCCAGCGAGTTGGCGACGCGGTCCATCGCCTCGCGCTGGTTCGGATACGGCTCTTCGTACGGGAAAAAGCGCAGGTGACCGTCCGTCGTCGACACAGGTGTCCTTCCTCCTCATCGAATTTCAACCTACGGGTGGCGCAGTGGAAGTGAACGCAACCGCCGGGGTGCGACCGCCGAACCGAACGACAGAAACTGACTGGGCGTGGGGGACGCACGACGCACGTACGGCTATGTCCGGTGCACGCGATCGGACGTTTCGTTATGGCGACACGAACACCCACGGTGACGGCGACGGACTCGGAGATGGAGACAGGACACAGCAGCTGGCGCGGCGGCGTCGTCGCGGGCGCGGTCGCGGGCATCGTGATGGGTGCGGTGTTCTCGATCTTCGCCCCGCCCGCGTTGGAGGTCGCGATCCCCTCGCTGTACGGACTGTCGGGTGGACTCGCCGGCTGGGTCGTCCACGTGAGCCACGGGGCGGTCCTCGGAGTCGCGTTCGTCGCGCTCGCGAACGCGCTCGACGTCACCGAGCCGACCCGGTCGACGCTCCTCGGGGCGGGCTACGGGGTCGTCCTCTGGATTGCACTCGCGGCAATCGTGATGCCGGTGTGGCTCACGGCGGTCGGATCTCCCGCGAACCCGCCGCTGCCCAACCTCGACACGCTCAGCCTCGCGGCCCACGTGCTGTACGGGGCGGTGCTGGGCGCGCTGGTCCCGTCGCTGCGCTCGCTGTGATGCTTCCACGCCGGCGCCGGTGACTGTTTGCCGCTGACTTTTTCGCCGCAGGCGTACTTCCACCGCGTATGAGCGACGACGCCGCCGACGACTCCGGCTTCGACAAGGAGGCCGAACGCGAGAAACTCCGCGAGAAGTTCGCCCGCGACGACCAGAAGCGCCAGTCGACGCGACGGATGAGCGAACTCCTGTTGAAGGGCGCGACGATGACGAACGCCCACTGTGACAACTGCGGGTCGCCTATCTTCCGGCAGAACGGCCAGGAGTTCTGCCCGCAGTGCGACGGCGGCGACGGGAATGCGACGGCCGCGGCCGAAGGCGAGGCTGGGCCGACCGCTGCCGAGAGCGACGCCGCCACCGCTGGCGACGCGGTCGACGCGAACGTCGCCGACGCGACACCGGGAGTACCGGACAAACAGAACCAGCAGACTCCACAGCACCAGCAGGCTGGAACGCCCGACGGGACGCCCACACCGACGGAGACACCGTCGGCAACGCCGCCCGCGAACGGACACGCGACTGCGACGGACGCGGCAGACGACTCTTCAACGCCCGCCCCCGCTCGTGCCTCCACCTCCGCAACCGACGACGACCTGCCCGCCGCCCGCGACGCCCTCGCGCGTGCGCTCCGCCGGCACGCAGAGGCGGGCGCGGAGGCGTCGGATCCCCATACCGCCAGCGCGCACCTGGAGGCGGCCCGCGAGGCGGCGGAGGCGCTGGCGGCGTTACGTCGCTGAACGGTTGGCGACGGGCTATCGACCTACTCCGGGTAGTCGCTGCCGACGACTTCGCGGATGCGGTCGGCGGTCACCTGTCCGACGCCGCTGACCTCTAGCAAGTCCTCCTCACGGGCGGTCATCACGGCCTCGACGGTGCCGAAGTGGTCGAGGAGCGCCCGCGCGGTGACAGGGCCGATGTCGCCGATAGAGGAGACGACGTACTCCTGTTGCTCCGCGAGCGTCTTCGCGCCCTTCTCGCCGTGGGCGGACACCTCGCGGTCGTGTTCCTCCTGTTCGCGGCGGGCGATGGTCTCCAGCATATCGGCCGTCTCCGACTCGTTCGCGGTTCGCAGGACGCTTGCGTCGAAGTCGATCGCGAGCGACGCCAGTGCCCCACGGATGGCGTTCGGGTGGACGTTGCGCTCGCCGTACAAGTCCTCGCCCTCGATGATCACGACAGGTCGGGCGTACGCACGGGCGGTGTCGCCAACCTGCTCGAACATCGAACGGTCGCCGCCGACGAGCGTGTCGAGGAAGTCTGCCACGGATTTCCGCTCGACGGCGACGCGGTCGGAGAGGACGTAGTCGCCGACTGCGAGCGTCTCTAAGCGGGTGGTGATCCCCTCGCGCGTGGAGAGGTCGCGGGCGATAGTCGAGTCGAGTTCGCGCTGGTCGATGACGATTTCGACGCCCTCGGTATCGGTTCCCGCCTTCGCGACGACGCCGTCGTCTGAGTCGTCGTCGGTGGCAGTATCTGCGTCCTCGTCATCGCTCGCGTCCGCGTCGCCGTCACCGTCCTCGCTGCCGGTGTCGAAGTCGGTCAAGCCTGGCTGTCCGTCGTTGGCGTCGCGGTCGGCCGTCGGTGTCTCGGCGCTCGCGTCCGCAGACCCCGTCGTCTCGCCGTTCGCGACCGCGTTGTCGCCGGAGCCGTCAGCGTCGACTGTCGTGTCACTCTTGCCGTCACTATCGAAGTCCGCCAGTCCCGCCTGGTCGTCGTCGAGTTCCGCCGACAACTCGTCGGCGACGCCCTTCAGTTTCCGCAGTTCCTGCTCCATCTCCTTCTCGCGCCGCCGCGAGATCCAGAAGAACGCCTCGTCGCGCGTGTCGTTCGCGAGGAGGACGACGACCGCGCCCTCGTCCTGTCGCCCGGTCCGGCCCTTCCGCTGGATGGACCGGATCGCGGTGGGAACTGGCTCGAAGAAGAGAACGAGATCCACCTCGGGCACGTCTAGGCCCTCCTCGGCGACGCTCGTGGAGACGAGCACCTCGAACTCTCCGGCGCGGAAGGCGTCGAGCGTCTCCTGTTGCTCCTTTTGGGTCATCCCATCCGACCCTTCCTTGTCCCCCTGGCCGACGAAGCGGCGGGTGTCGAAGGAGGTCGAGAGGAACTCCGTCAGCGCCTCGGCGGTATCGCGCGACTCGGTGAACACGATGACGCGTTCGCCGCCGCCGATGCCGAGCGTCTGCGCGAGGAGGACGCGCGTCCGTCGGAACTTCGGGTGGAGGTCGTCGAAGTTCTCCGTCTTGCGCATCGCCTCGCGCACCTTCGGTTCGGAGACGAGACGCTGACTCGCCTTCGACGCGCCCGACGACCGGGCGGCGTTGCGCTGGCGCTCGAAGTAGCGCCGGAGCGCCTCGACGCTCTGCGTCTCGACGAGTTCGACGGCGCGGCGGAGTTTCATCACCTCCGCGTGGACGGACATCCCCTTGTACGCGTCCGACTTGCCGTTGTCCATCATCTGTTGCAACTGCCCGCGCATCCGATTGAGGTCCTTCTGGGAGACGTTCGGTTGGGTCGTCTTCGAGACGCCGAGCGACTTCAGGTGTTCCAGTCGGTCACGGATCACCTCGTTGAGGGCGTCGCGAATCTCGATGATCGGGTCGGGCAGGTCGATGCGCTCCCACTGGACGTCGGTGTCGTGGGTGTACGCCGCCACGTCGGCGTCCTCCTCGGTCATCACCTCTACCTCGTCGATGCCGAGGTTCTCGCACACGTCCATTATCTCCTCGCGGTCGCCGCCGGGGGAGGCGGACATCCCCGTCACCAACGGCTGTTCGGCGTCGGCGTGGTACCGCTCGGCGATGTAGACGTACGCGTAGTCGCCGCTCGCACGGTGGCACTCGTCGAAGGTGAGATGCGTCACGTCTGCCAGGGAGATGCGGTTGCCGACGAGGTCGTTCTCGACGACTTGCGGCGTCGCGATGACGATGCTGGCGCTCTCCCACAATTCGGCGCGGTCGTCGGGTCGCACCTCGCCGGTGAACACGACGATTTCCTCGTCGGCGATGTCGAGCGCCTCCCGGTAGAAGTCGGCGTGCTGTTGCACCAGCGGTTTCGTCGGTGCGAGAAACAGCGACTTCCCGCCGACCTCGTACAGGCGGTGGGCGGTGACGAGCAGCGAGACGGTGGTCTTCCCGAGGCCGGTCGGCAGACAGACGAGCGTGTTCCCCTCGCGGGCGGTCGCCGCGAGTTCGGTCTGGTAGCGACGGTTCTCGATGAACCCCGGTACCAGCAGCGGGTGGTCGACGTACTCGGTCTCCTCGGCGGCCTCGGCCATTGTCCGACCTTACTCGTCGTTCCGGGTAAACCTTCGCGAACCGGGGTGAAAGTGAAGCCTGCTGCCAGTCGGTTCGACGAGGCGGTTCAGGCCAGGTCGCGCGGGCGGAAGTCGAACTGTCGGCGGTCGCAGGCCTCCTCCGGGACGGACTCTCCGAGCAGGGCGGCCCACTCCGGGATGTGGCACGAATCGTCTGTCATCGTGTGAATCGACACGAACGTCTGTGATAAACACTCTCCCCGATTCCCCGCGACTGGGGCTCGCAACCGTGGCGACCCGAACGCGTTCGTACCACCGTCCGCGTCCGAACGCTGTGTCTCACCACACGCCCTGCCGCAGATCCATCCACGTGACGACGGCGACGTGCGGGAGCGTCATCACCGCGATGGCGACGAGGTACACCGCCAGTAGTCCCTCCGGGCCGGCAGATGGACGCGGCGCGAGCGCCCACACGCCGGCGACGACGACGAGGCCACCGATCGTCGCGGGCGTGGCGTCGCGGGCGAACCGCCGGAGCGTCTTCGTGAGGTCACCCGCTGCGAGCGCCTCGCGTGCGCCCGAGTCGAGCAGTTCCAGTCGGGCGATGTGGCGGGTCGCGTGCCACAGGCAGAAGTAGACGCCGATGGCGAGTATTGGCGGCACGATGAGGAAGTACGCCCACAGGCCGAGCGTCTCGCCGCAGTCGACGAGCCACGGGTGGCGGTCGGCATCGTCGCTGCGGACGTGACGCGCGCCCAGCGCCAACGACGCGAGCGTCACCGCCCCGAAACCGACGGCGACGGCGGCGCGGGCGGTCGGGGTGAAGAACGGGTCGAGCGCGGTCGCGTCGGTAGCGAACAAGCCGACGAGCGCCGCCGCGACCCGTCGGTACTCGTCGGGGTGGCCGACCAACGGGACGAGCATCGGGAGACCGCCGCGGACGACCAGCGTCAGCACCCGCTCTGCACGCGTGCGAAGGTGGTCGGCGTCGGCCAACACGAGCAGAGCGTACACGTCGCCTTGTCCCCAGTGGGCCCAGGTAAGGAGGATGAAGAACACGAACGCCGAGACGGGTGCGAGCATCCACCACAGCCCGTAGCCGACGCCGAGCACGCCGTACACTGCGACGACGACACCGACCGACCGAACGAGTCCGACCGCCGAGAGCCGTGCCGGAACGAGGTGGTCGACGGCCCCGTGCGGGAGGCCGAAGACGACCACCGAGACGAGAAACGGCGCGTACCGGAGCGCGGGCGGGAGCGACGACGCGACGAGGCCGAACGGCAGTGCGACCGCGAGTGCGACCCACGACGCCCGTATCCCCCAGCGGTCGAGTGCTGCCGAGAGTGACGGCGAGAGGTACTCCGTCACCGCCATCAATCGTCACCTGGTGTGGCGACTGGGTCGTGTCGGTCGGCGTCCGTGCGCGCGTCGAATCGCTGGAGCACCCACTCGAAGAGGACGAGGCCGAACACGACGAGCGCACTCGTCACGACGAAGAACACCGCCTCCTCGATAGGCAGTCCGAGCAGCAGCACACCGGTCGACGTGTCGTCGGCGATTGTCCAGATGCCGAGGCCGATAGCGACGCGGTCGACGGCCCACAGGTACAGCGTCGGGACGCCGATACCGACGAGCCACGGCCGCGGTCGTGCGAGCAGGAACGCGCCGCCGACTGCCCACTGAAGCGCGAGGATGGGGCACGCCCAGACGAGAATCGCACCGAGATAGAAGAATCGCTCGGCCCCCGCGACGACGAGGACGCCACCGGCGACACCGAGTGCGAGCAGTACGAGGGCACCCACGGCGCGCGGGAGGCGGTCGAGGTCGCCGTCGACCGGCGAGGCGTCGAAGTCGACGCAGTAGAGCCACAGACCGACGATGACGGTCTGGAGGACGAAGAAGAGATACTCACCCACGGGGGCGAGCCACACCCGCGCGAACACGCGGCCGTCGCCGTAGAACCACGCCCCGCGTTCGATGAGATAGTTGTCCCACGGAGTCGTGTAGCAGAACGCCACCGTCCCCATCAACACGAGACCGACCCGGCCGATTCTGCGGCGGCGTGCGGGAAGCACAGGTCGCCGCCACAGCAACAGGGCGACGACCGGGAGAACGAACAGAACGTGAAAGCCGAGATACGTCAACATCACGTGAAGAACCTCCGTGTGACCGACCGACGGCGGGGTGTCGAAGGCATACTCTCTCCCCCACCCGCAGCGTGGATAAGCGTGCGGGGTCGAACGTAACATTATAAGAAACTAACACAAATATGTTCGGTCCCCAGACGGCCAAAAATATGATGTAGGGGGCTCACATAGGCCGTTTTCGGCAAAAGGAACTAAGTGGTAGTCAGCCGTGTAATATTTCGCGTATGGCAACACCAACCGCAGGGCTGGAATCGATCAGCCTCTGGATCGGAACGATCGGGATGACGCTCGGCACCCTGTACTTCATCGCACAGGGTTGGTCGGTACGTGATCCGGAACAACAGGAGTACTACATCATCACCATCTTCATCCCTGCTATCGCGGCGGCGTCATACTTCGCGATGGCGACAGGGTTCGGCCTCATCGAAGTGCCCGTCCAAGGTCTCGAGACACTCGACATCTATTGGGCGCGGTACGCTGACTGGCTGTTCACCACACCACTGCTTCTGCTCGACCTCGCGCTGTTAGCGGGAGCAGATCGAAACACCATCGCGACGCTGATCGGCCTCGACGTGTTTATGATCGTCACCGGCCTCGTCGGTGCACTGGCGCGTGAGGGGCAGGCCATCCGCATCGCGTGGTGGGCCATCTCCACGGGCGCGTTCATCGTCCTGCTGTACTACCTGCTCGGCACGATGTCCGAACAGGCCAGCAAGATGTCGGGCGAACGGGCGGCGCTGTTCAGTCAACTCCGCAACCTCGTGTTGGTGCTGTGGTCGCTGTACCCCGTCGTCTGGATCATCGGCACTGAGAGTGGCCTGGCGCTCATCCCGCTGCCCGTCGAGACGGCCGCGTTCGCGGTGCTCGACCTCGCGGCGAAGGTCGGCTTCGGGTTCATTCTGCTTCGCAGTCGGAGCGTCCTGAGCGGTTCGGGCGCGACGACCGCGCAGACCGCAGACTGAGACACGGCGTCTCGACACACCGGTACCGTCGGTTCGGAGGCATCTCGTCCACGCGGGCGATCTCGGGCCTCTTGCCCGATTTTATTGCACGCTACCCGGACAGCGACAGCGCCGTTTGGTCGTCGGCGAAAAACGGGTCGCCGGCTCAGATCAGTTGCTCGCCGTCGTCGTCGTACAGGCGGATGGCGTCGACGGGGCAGGTGCGGGCGGCGAACTTCGCGTCGAGTTCCTCGCCGTCGGGAACTTCCAGCGAGAACACGCCGTCCTCGATTTCCTCGCTGTCGACGAGGACCGCCTTGCCGGCGTCCATGTCCTTCTCGAAGGCGTCCCACTCGGCCACGCACTGGAACATCCCGACGCAGGTGTCCCGGTCGTACTCGATGCGCATACGCGACGGTCGTCGCCGGGCGTGGTAACGTCTTCGCCCGGCGATTTTCCTATCGCGTCCGGACGCCCGACCGCTCACCTGTCCTACCGGCGACGGACAAGCGTTTTGCGCCCGCCGCCGAGTCACCGCGTATGAAGAACACGGGCGGCGGCGAGACGGCGAAGCGAGCGGCGGGCGAGGCGGCCGCCGCCGAGGTGAGCGACGGCGACCTCGTCGGACTGGGAACCGGGTCGACGGCGGCACACGCCATCCGAACGCTCGGCGACCGCGTCGCCGACGGCCTCGACGTCGAGGGCGTCGCCACCTCCTACCAGTCACGGGCGTTGGCGAAGGATGTGGGTATCCCCCTGCGGTCGCTGTCGGACGTGGCTCGCGTCGACGTGGCAATCGACGGGGCCGACCAGGTAGCGACGGACGCCAACGCACTCGTGAAAGGCGGCGGTGCGGCCCACGCCAGGGAGAAAGTCGTCGCGTCGGCGGCCGACCGCTTCCTCGTCGTCGCCGACGACTCGAAACTCGCCGCGCCACTCGACTACCCGGTGCCGGTCGAGGTACTGCCCGACGCACACGCACGAGTCGAGCGAGCGCTTCGCGACGTCGGCGGCGACCCGGTGCTCCGGGAGGCAGAGCGGAAAGACGGCCCCGTCATCACGGACAACGGCAACCTCGTCGTCGACTGTGACTTCGGCGGCGTCGACGACCCCGCCTCGCTGGCGACGGCGCTCTCGGGCGTCGCTGGTGTCGTGGAACACGGGCTGTTCGTCGGACTTGCGGACGCGGTGTACGTCGGCGACGCGGACGGCGCTGTCGCTGTGCGGTCGCTGAAATAAGTGGAGGAAGGGAACCTGCTTACAGGTCGCGCGGCTGAACCGTCTTTCGGTCGTTCTCCTCGGCACGCCGGGCGGCGTCCTCGAGCAGCTCAGCAACTTCCTCGTCGAGCGCGTCGTAGAAATCGGACGCGACGTTCTTCTCCTCGAGGTACTCCTTGACGGCTGCCTTGACGATGAGGTCTGCCATGCACCCGACTTTTCCGGACGGCTCCTTATAAGATTTCCCAACTTTCTCCGCGAAGAAGCCCCCACGGACCCGTTCGCGGGGGTTTCGTTCCATAGGTTTATATACGACCGCCGGTCGGAGCCTTCGAGTCGCCCCGTTGCGTGCCCCACGGTATGCGCGAAACCCTGGAAGCCCTCGCAGACGGCGACCTCACGCCCGCACAGGCGGAGGCACGCCTCCGCGGCTACGCGACGACAGAGGCCGGACGGTTCGACGCCGCCCGTGAACGCCGACGCGGCATCCCTGAGGGTATCCTCGCGGAGGGAAAGACGCCCGCCGAAGTGGCGGCGATGGCCGACGCCGCCGTCGACTCGACGGGGCGCGCACTCGTCACCCGCGCGGACGACGAGACGGCCGAACAGGTCCGCGCGTATCTCGACCAAGAACACCCCGACGCGACCGTCGACAGAGACGCACGCGCCCGAACCGTCGTCGCTCACGCCGCCGACTACGACTCCCCGCAGGTCGACGCCGACGTGGTCGTCGTCTCCGGCGGAACTGCCGACGCACCGGCCGCACGCGAGGCGGCCGTCGTCGCTCGCGAGGGTGGCGCTCGCGTCGAACTCGTCGAAGACGTCGGCGTGGCGAACCTCACGCGCGTCCTCGACGAGGTGGAGACGTTGCGCGAGGCCGACGTCGTCGTCGCTGTCGCGGGTCGAGAGGCGGCGCTCCCGCCGGTCGTCGCCGGTCTCGTCGACGCGCCGGTCATCGGCGTACCGACCTCCACGGGGTACGGTGTCGGCGGCGACGGCCTCGCAGCGCTGTACGGCCTACTGCAGTCGTGTACGGTCCTGTCCGTCGTCAACGTCGACGCCGGGTTTGTCGCTGGAACGCAGGCAGCACTGATCGCTCGTGGAGTTGGTGGCCGCCGTGATGCACGTGATACCTAACGGACAAGATCCCCTGACGGAACCCTGAAATAACCGTGAAAGAGTATATGTGCAAGCAACCCATAGCGAGGATACCGGCAAGCGGTGGATGCCGGTCGATCATATGCCACGCTGCGACCACTGCGGGTCGCACGTATCCGACCGCTTCGCTCGCGTGTTCAGCGACGAACACGGGCGACTCAATGCGTGCCCGTCGTGCTCAGCTAACGCGGGTATCGCGGAAGCGGCACGAGAGCGGACCCGCGCTGACGATTGAACCGCTCTGGGACCACCCCATCGCACCGCAACGGCCACCAACCCAACCACCCAACCCCCCGGGGGAAGCGTGGAGCGCGGCGTCGCGCCGCGTCGCCACCGTTTATCGAGTCTCACACCGTGAGCGACCGCACTTCTGACACCGCCGGCCGCGACGCAGAGACGGACACCGACGCCGAGGTGACAGGCGCGAGCGACCGCGTCGACGGTGTCTCTGTCCCGCCCGCCGACCACTACGTGTACGTCCTCGCGTGTGCCGACGACTCGCTGTACACCGGCTACACGACCGACGTATCCCGCCGCGTCGCCGAACACGACGCGGGCGAGGGCGCGAAGTACACCCGCGGGCGAACGCCGGTGACCTTGGTGTACGTCGAGGCGTTCGACTCGCGGTCGGCGGCGATGTCCCGCGAGTACGAGGTCAAACAGTTCTCGCGGGCGCGAAAGGAGCGACTCGTCGAGTGAGCCACCTGTCGAGTGAAGTCACTCGGGAACGTCGAGGAACTCGTCTTTGTGACCGGCGTAGTGGGCGATGCGCCGGCCGAGTTTCTCCGTTCGCTCACGGAGACTGTCGTCGACGAACTCGTAGCGTGCACCCGACCCGATGGCGTCCGCGGACGGTCGCTCGCCATCCCACGGTTCGAACTTGTTGCGCGCGCCGCGGATACCGACTTGGAGGGGAGCGACCCAGCCGTGGACGCCGCGGATGGTCGACCGCATGTGTTCGAGCGTCCCGCCGTAGGAGCCACCGCCGGCGACGGCGAACAGGCCGACGACGGTGTCTTCGTACTCGTCGAAACTGCACCAGTCGTGGAACGAACGGAACGCTGACGAGTACGACCCGTGGTACACGGGTGAGCAGACGAGGACGCCGTCGGCACGACGCATCGTCGCGAGGAGGTCGGCCACGTCGCCGGCGTCTTCGGCGTCGACGTCCGGGTGGTACAGCGGAACGTCGAGCGCCGGGTCACCGAGGTTGATAAACTCCGTCTCAACGCCGTAGTCGGCGGCGGCGTCGAGGGCGTACTCTAGCGTCGCACGGCCGTAACTCCCGTCGCGCCGCGATCCGTTCACCGCGACGACGAGGGGCCTCTCAGACATACGCTCGTGTTCCCGGGCGCGAGCAAAAGCCCGTCGGGTTCCGGAACGTCAGCCGGCGAACAGACTGCTGACACCCGGATTTTTGACAGGGCCCCTCGACACGTCGGCTATGGATCAGATCTCCTTCGGAACGGACGGGTGGCGTGCCACCCTCGACACGTTCACCGACCGCCGCGTACGCATCGTCGGCCAGGCCGTCGCCGACACCCTCGCCGCCGCCGGAACCGACCGCCCGGTCATCGTCGGCTACGACGCGCGACCCACCTCAGAGGGATTCGCGGAGTCGCTCGCGGAAGTGCTGACAGGCAACGGCTTCGATGTCCTCCTACCGGAGCGTGACTGCCCGACGCCGCTGGTCGCACACGCCATCGTCGAACGCGACGCCGCCGGGGCGCTGATGCTGACGGCCTCACACAACCCGCCCGAGTACAACGGCGTGAAGTTCATTCCCGACGACGGCGCGCCGGCGCTCCCCGAAGTGACCGAACGAATCGTCGAGAACCTCCGCGACCCCGACCTCGCGGCCGCCGGCACCGACGACGAGGGCACGGTCGAACGAGTCGACCTCGTCACCCCGCACGCCGACCACGCCCGCGGACTGGTCGGTGGCGACCTCTCGGGACTGACCGTCGCGTACGACGCGATGCACGGGAGCGGCCGCGGCGTCACCGACGCCCTCCTCGAATCCGCGGGGGCGGACGTGGTCCGTCTCCGCTGTGAACGCGACCCCGAGTTCGGCGGCGGTGCGCCCGAACCCGCGGCGGAGAACCTCGAAGCGCTGGTCGACCAGGTCACCGAGGGCGACGCAGACTTGGGCATCGCCAACGACGGCGACGCCGACCGCCTCGCGGTCGTCACGCCCGAGCGTGGCTACCTCGACGAGAACCTCTTTTTCGCCGCGACGTACGACCACCTCCTCGACGACGACTCGGGGCCGGCAATCCGCACTGTCTCGACGACGTTCCTCATCGACCGCATCGCGGAGGCACACGGTGAGGAGGTGTTCGAGACGGCGGTCGGCTTCAAGTGGGTCGCGCAGGCGATGGGCGAACACGACGCGCTGATGGGCGGCGAGGAGTCCGGCGGGTTCTCCGTGCGCGGACACGTCCGCGAAAAAGACGGCGTGTTGATGGCGTTGCTCGCGGCCGTCGCCACAAACGAGGAGGCGTACGACGACCGCGTGGACCGCCTCGTCGACGAACACGGTCGCATCGTCGCCGACAAGGTTAGCGTCGACTGCCCCGACAGCGAGAAAGCCCGCGTCATCGACGACCTCTCGGACCACATCCCCGACGAGGTGGCCGGACAGGAAGTCGCGAACGTCGTCACCGTCGACGGCTTCAAACTCCTCCTCGAAGACGGGTCGTGGCTCCTCGTGCGCCCTTCGGGCACGGAGCCGAAGATGCGCGTGTACGCCGAGTCGAGTTCCGAGAAGCGGACGAAGGCCATCCTCGCGGACGGTCGGGACCTGGTCGCACCGCTCGTCTGAGTCGGGTCGGGCGGGCGGTCACTTCGTCGGGTCGCCGTCCAGTCGCCCCCGGAACCGGCCGTCGTCGCCCTCGACCGGGTCGATAGCAAACCCCAGCGCCTCGTAGAACGGCCGCACCTGCGGCCGGAACGTCGCTGTGAGCGGGTCGTCCGTTTGGGCGGCCGCGGCTTCGACCAACTGGCGGCCGATTCCCTCCACACGCCGCGAGCGGTTCACGGCGACTGCGTCGATACAGTTCTCGTCGAGGACGAGTGTCCCGACGGCCCGTCCGCTATCGACCGCGAGGAGACAGTCGCCGGCGGCGACGCGGGCCGAGAGGTCTTCCGGCACGGTCAACACCGCGGCGTCGAGGAGGTGTCTGACCGCGTCCGTCTCGGCGGCGGTCGCAGGTCGAATCTCGACGCCAGCGTCGCTCATCCGCCCTTGATCAGTCGAATCACCTGCACCTCGCTCGCCTCCACAGGGGCGTCCTCGGGAACTGGCGACCCGTCGACGAGGACCGTCACCTCGTGCGGGGAGTATCCTGTGGCCCGGCACACGTCGGCGTAGGTGGCGTCGTCGTCGAGCGAGAGGTGTTCGGTCCCCTCGCCGACGACCTCCGCGGTCACGTTCATACCCGTCGTGGGCGGGCCGTGGACTTCCCGCTTTCCTCCCGCACCGGGGGTGTCGCCTCGGCATCTCGGGGCGTTTATCCCCCCGGCCCGCCGAGCGTGGGATATGAGCGAGGCCGACGACGCCGAGGCCGATTCGGGCGACACGCCCGGGCGGGAGGTTTGGATCGAGAAGTACCGCCCGCAGACGCTGGAGGACGTCTACGGACACGAACAGATCGTCTCGCGCCTGCAGAGTTACATCGAACAGGACGACCTGCCGCACCTCCTGTTTGCGGGCCCGGCGGGCGTGGGCAAGACCACCAGCGCGGTCGCCATCGCGAAGTCCATCTACGGCGACGACTGGCGGACGAACTTCCTCGAACTCAACGCCTCCGACCAGCGCGGTATCGACGTGGTCAGGGATCGAATCAAGAACTTCGCGCGGTCGTCGTTCGGCGGCCACGACTACCGGATCATCTTCCTCGACGAGGCCGACTCCCTCACCGACGACGCCCAGTCTGCCCTCCGTCGGACGATGGAGCAGTTCTCCGACAACACGCGCTTTATTCTCTCGTGTAACTACTCCTCGAAGATCATCGACCCCATCCAGTCGCGGTGTGCCGTCTTCCGCTTCTCGCCGCTGTCGGACGCGGCGGTCGCCGCGCAGGTTCGCGACATCGCCGACGAACAGGGGATCGAACTCACCGACGACGGTCTCGACGCACTGGTGTACGCCGCCAACGGCGACATGCGACGGGCGATCAACTCCCTGCAGGCGGCGGCGACGACCGGCGAGGTGGTCGACGAACAGGCCGTCTACGAGATAACGGCGACCGCTCGCCCCGAAGAGATCGAGGCGATGGTCGAGGACGCCCTCGCGGGCGACTTCTCGAAGTCGCGGGCCACGCTCGACACCCTCCTCACGGAGACCGGGATGGCCGGCGGCGACATCATCGACCAACTCCATCGCTCGGTGTGGGAGTTCGGCCTCTCGGATCGGGAGGCGGTGCGCCTGATGGAGCGTATCGGCGAGGCGGACTACCGCATCACCGAGGGTGCGAACGAGCAGGTGCAGTTGGAGGCGCTGTTGGCGTCGCTGGCGCTCGCGGACGAGTAGCGAGCGCGGAACGGAATCTGGTTTTCGGGTGGCTCGCCGCTTACGCCTCGGGTTCGATGTAGACCATTCGCACGCGGTCGTCGATACTGCGGAGTCGCTCTTCGATCTGCGTGATGTCGTCGTCGAGACCGTTCGTGTCGAGGGCGTCGTCGAAGCTCACGTCGGCGGTGACGAGCACCTCACCCGGGCCGACGAAGACGGTGCGGAAGCCGTCGATGTGGGCGACGCCGTCGTGGGTGGTGATCGCCTCCCGAAGCGACGCCTCCACGTCGGCGGGGAGCGACTCGCCGAGGATGAGGCGCTTGTTCTCCCACGCTAGCGCGACCGCGAACCCCATCAGCAACAGGCCGATGACGACGCTGGCGATGGCGTCGAAGATGGGCATCTGGAGGAACCGCGCCAGCGAGATGCCGACAAGGGCGATGGCCGCGCCGCCGAGTGCGATTGCGTCCTCGGTGAACGCTGTGAGCGTCGTCACGTCGCTCGTCTTCGAGAACGCTTCACGGAGCCCCGACCAGCCGTACGTCTCGATCTGTCGCTGCAACTCCGCGTTCGCCTTCACGAACGCGTACGTCTCGAACAGAATCGCACCGACGAGGACCACGACGTTGATCCAGAACGGGTCGACGGGGACGAGTTCGGTGAAGTTGACGCCCGCGAGGATCACGTCGGCGCGTTCGCCGCCGTGCGTGGGGTGCATAATGGCCTCGTAGCCGTGTTTGAGCGACTCCCACCCGGCGATGCCGAACAGGAGGACGGCGACGAGGAACGCGTAGAAGAACTGCGCCTTCCCGTAGCCGAACGGGTGTGCTCTGCTCGCCTCCTGCTCGGAGTAGCGGATGCCGATGAGCAGGAACACCTGGTTCCCGGTGTCGGAGATAGAGTGGTACGTCTCCGAGAGCATCGACGGCGACCCAGTCAGCAGGAAGCCGAAGAACTTCAGCACCGCGATGGCGCCGTTGGCGATGAGCGCCGCGATCACGACCGACCTGCTTCCTCCAGCCATTGTTGCGTCGACTCTGCCGACCGTAATCAAGCCCGTGGAATCTGCGAGTCGGTGGACGACTCCCAACCGTTAGTACCGTCCCCCGCCTCGAACCGGTATGCTCACCGTCATCTCTGACACGCACGGGACCGACTCCCATCGGCTTCGCGGGCGGACGCTGGAGGCCGTTCGCGAGGCCGACGCGGTCGTCCACGCAGGCGACTTCTATCGCGAACCGGTGCTAGACGCCCTCTTCGACGTGAACGACACGGTGTACGCCGTCACCGGCAACAACGACGACGGCCCGCTTCGCGAGCGACTGCCCGAGGCGCGGGTCGTCGGCTACGAGGGTGCGACCATCGCCGTCAAACATCGAAGCCGAAGCGGGACGACGGGTCTCACGATGCTCGGGCGCGAACGCGACGCCGACCTCGTCGTGTTCGGCCACAGCCACCGCCCGGAGTTCGACGACTCCGGCGCGGTACCACTGCTCAACCCGGGCAGTTACGCACAGCCACGCGGCAACCGCCCGGCGCACGCGGAACTCGTCCGGACGGACGATGGACTCTCGGGGAGACTGGTCACGCCGGACGGCGAGGTGTTCGCGGAGTTCGTCGTCCCGGTCACCGACGACTGAGCGGCGTCGTCGCGACCGGGCCGTTCGCTCGGGAGGGGTGTGAAGCGAACGGCGCGAGGGCGGGAGGGGAGGGGAGGGTAGGTGCGTCAGCGGGAACCGTACCCTCCGCTTGTGGCGCTTTTGTCAAGTACCTTCTCTAAGCTCAAACACGGTTTTTAGTTACCCCGAGTCAGGGTGAGTTCCCGCGCGAGCGTGCTGAACACGCCCCAATTCCTCACCGACGCGTCGCGACGACTGCCACGACCGCAAGCGCGAGCAGTCCACCCAAGAGGAAGACGAACCCCGGCGACGCGGCGAGTTGGTCGACGAGCGACGGGCCGGTCTGTGCTGCGGTGGTCGCTATCTCGGTGGCCGTCTCCGTCGGTGCGGACGTTGGCGAGGGCGTCGACGTGGGCGCAGGGGTCGGCGTCGCCTCTGCGATGCCCATTCCGCCTTCGGTCGCCGTCTCGGTGGCCGTTTCCGCGGCTTCCGTCGTGGTCGCGTTCGCCGACTCGAGGCTGACGTCTGACCCACCGCTCTCGGCACCGCTGTCGGGGGCCGCACCGCCCGCACCTCCGCTCGCGCCGAGGCCGACGGAGGGCGCGAACGGCCCGCCCAGCGCCGTCTCGACGACGACCGCACCGAGGCCGACGGCGCCGACGCCACCGAGCAACCGCCGGAGCGTCGAGCGGATTCCCGACGCCTGCGACTCCGTCCCAGCGACGAGGACGAGTGGACCGTCTGCGGGCGCGTACACGTCCATCTCGCGCCCCTTCTGCGAATATGCGGTGTCGACGACTTCGACGACGCCCGCATCGCGCAGGCGCTTCAGGTGGTACTGCGTGTTCTGCAGGGAGCTATCGACGCGGTCGGCCACGTCGCTGGCGGGACCGGGGCTGTCGTGGAGCGCCGAGAGGATGGCGCGGGCAGTCTCCGAGGAGAGTGCGGCGAGCACCGCGTCGGCGTCCTCGCCGTCGACGCCGATGACGCGCGGGTCGGGGTCGTCGTCGTCGCCGCGGGACCACGGCCCACCGATACCGGGGATAGAGGAGGGCATATCGGCCATTCGTCGTTCCTCTTTCGCGGTGGGGCGTGTAAGCCTTCCGTGCCTTCGACGGATGCTCGCCCGCCGACGGTCAGGACGACCCTGCCGTCGACTGTCCCTCACGAAGAACCAGTAGGAACCCGATACCCATTAGTCGGCGTGTCACTGTGTTCAGTGTATGCTGGATTACGTCGATCTGGAGGCAGACCTCTCGGCGGAGGAGAAACTGATCCGTGACACCGCGCGGGAGTTCGTCGCCGAGGAGGTCGCCCCCGACATCGCTGACCACTACGAGGCCGGGACGTTCCCCACCGACCTCATCCCCGAGATGGGTGAACTCGGCTTCTACGCCCCCAACCTCGAAGGCTACGGCTCTCCGAACGTCTCCGAACGCGCCTACGGCCTGCTGATGCAGGAACTGGAGGCGTGCGACTCCGGCCTGCGCTCGATGGCGAGTGTGCAGGGGGCACTCGTGATGTATCCCATCCACGCGTTCGGCAGCGAAGCGCAGAAAGACGAGTGGCTCCCGGACCTCGGGCAGGGTGAGGCGGTCGGCTGTTTCGGCCTCACCGAACCCGCGCACGGGTCGAACCCCGCGGGGATGGAGACGCACGCCGAACGCGACGCCGACGGGTTCGTCCTCAATGGCGAGAAGACGTGGATCACGAACGCGCCCATCGCGGATGTGGCCGTGGTGTGGGCGCGACTCACCTCCGAGGAGGGGTCGCCCGTGCGCGGCTTCCTCGTCGAGACGGACCGCGACGGCGTCGAGACGCCGAAAATCGACGACAAACTCTCGATGCGCGCCTCCGTCACCGGCGGCATCGTCCTCGACGACGCCCGCGTCCCCGAGGAGAACGTCCTGCCGGGCGTCTCCGGGATGAAGGGGCCGCTGTCGTGTCTCACGCAGGCCCGCTACGGCATCGCGTGGGGCGCGGTCGGCGCGGCCCGCGACTGCTTCGAGACGGCCCGCGAGTACCAGACCGACCGCGACCAGTTCGGCGGCCCCATCGCGCGGTTCCAGATCCAGCAGGAGAAGTTCGCCGAGATGGCCACCCAAATCACGCTCGCACAACTGCTCGCGTACCGCCTCGCGGACCTGAAAGAGCGCGGCGACCTTCGGCCCCAGCAGGTGTCGATGGCGAAGCGCAACAACGTCCGGATGGCACGCGACCAGGCGCGTATCGCCCGCGAGATGCTCGGCGGCAACGGCATCACGACCGACTACTCGCCGATGCGGCACATGAGCAACCTGGAGACGGTGTACACCTACGAGGGCACCCACGACATCCACTCGCTCGTCCTCGGTGAGGACCTCACCGGGTTCGCGGCCTACGAGTGACCGAGTGAGTCACCGGATACCGCTCGGTACGCGGTGACTATGCGAGCCGTGGATCGGACGTTTTCGCCCGTGAACCGCGTTAGTTGGCTGATAGCGGGTGGCAGCAAGCCCATAGTTAAGTGGATGCGCTCTGAGCCGGCTATCATCGTATGGTGAAACCGATCGAGGGTGGTTGGCGAACGCTCGCGTTCTCCCGTGAGGAGGCGTGGGTCGTCCACGCCGCGCTCCTCGACCGGGTCAGACAGGCAGTCGAAGCGGGCGACTCGGAGGAGTGCTACCCCGAACTCGACGCGATGACGGCGATCGAGGCTGGCCGTGAGCGATTCGATCCCAGCGAGGTGTCGGTCATCCGCGACGCGCTGAAGGCGTATCTCGTCACTGCGCCGCCGCGCGACCTCGCACCGGGCCACGGCGCACTCCGCCGAACCGAACACTCCTGAGCGACGGTCTCACTCAGACAACGACTCTTTGCGGACGAACGACCCCCACAGACCGCGTCGGTCGGCCGCCCAGCGATACAGGTTCTCGCGCGCTTCGGGATACTTCGGGAGCCCCTTCGCCGCGGCGGTGAGCCACCACCCCGTCGCGCCCGTCCGCTTTGCCACCTGTTCGACCGCCTCGCCACACGAGTAGACGCGCGTGTCCGTGACGAGGTGCATACACTCCTCGTAGTCGTCGGGCAGGCGGGCGCGCACGCCGTCGTCCATCGCGGAGAAGCCGACGGCCTCGAACTCGCCCAGTTCGAGCGCGTGTGAGACGCAGAACCGACAGAACCCGCAGTCGTCGTCGTACACGAGCAGTGGGCGTGCCATACTAACTTCTAGGCGTGCCGTGGATTTGTGGCTTCGGGTGGCTCAGCCGGTGGTCCCATCGAGGTCTAGCGTTCGCTCGTCGGCGTCGACTCGGAACCGGCTCAGATACCCCTTCGCGAGGTGCGCCTCGGCCTGGCGAAGGCGGTAAGAGACGGTCGACGAGGGCAGGTCGAGGGCGTCGGCGAGTTCGCTCACCGTCACCCCTCGCGGCGTCTCGTAGTAGCCGTGGTCGACGCCCGCCCGGAGCGTCTCGCGCTGTTCGGGCGGCATCGAGACGGTCGCCAGCGAGTCGTCGTCCCAGCGGTCGACGGGGCCGAGTCGCCCGACGTCCAGTCGGATTCCGTCGCCGAGGTGTGCGCTCGCCTCGCGGTGAAACACGTCCACGTTCGTCGCCGACCGCAACAGGAGTCGCCAGTGGTGTCGGTGTTCACGTCGGCGTGACTGGAAGACGAACCCCAGATCGAGGCGTCGTGCAGCTTGGGCCAACACCGAGTCGCATCGGTGGAGTCGCTTGACGAACGTGTACACGACGAGCGTCGTTGGTGAGCGTTCGAGCACCTCGTGATCCCGGACTGCTCGGCACTCGGTGTCGGTCATCTCCTCGCGCGGCGCGTCCGGGTCGAGGCGGTGGCGTTCGACGCGGTCGAGCGCCGCACGCGGCCCGACGAACCGCTCGATGCGCCACAGCCGATCTCGACGGATGCAACTCGCGATGGCGTCGGCGGCCAGCGACGGATAGTCGATGAAGACGTCTGCCAGCGGGTCCGCCTTGGCCTCGTACACGAGGTCGAACGTCAGTTCACGCATACTCCCGCCCGATTACCACCCTCTCGGACCGGTCGTCGATCTGGATACCTCGGTTCACGGGTCGCGAAGTACTCGGTGGTCGACATTAGGGGTAGCGACGATCCCCACGTCGTGGTGACGGTGATTGGTGCGTGCCAATGCAGTATCTATGCCGTCAGACCTCTTCGATACCAGACATGAGCCTGACTGACATCGATCGACGGACGCTCGTTCGGATGGCTGGATCCCTCGCGGTCGGCGCGTCGCTCGCGGGGTGTACCGGTGGTGCCCCGGCGGCCGATACCGAGACCTCGCCGACGCCGTCGCCCACGGCGACCCCCTCACCTGAGCCAACCGCGACTCCCACGCCGGAGTCAACCGCGACCGCGACTCCCACCAATGAGGGCGCCACCGAAGTCGCAGTCGGGCCGGACGGGCGACTCCGGTTCGTCCCGGAGGTCGTCGAAGTCGGCGTCGGCGACACGGTCCGATGGGAGGCGCTCAGTCCCGGTCACAACGTCTCCAGTCTCCCGAGCGCCGACCCGCGCTGTTCGAACCCCGAGGGAGCCGAACCGTTCGCCTCCTACGAAGGTGAACAGCACTACGCGATTATGTCCGTCGGAGACGTGTTCGAGCACACGTTCACCGTCCCCGGCGAGTACGTCTACGTCTGCGTTCCCCACGCGGGGCAGGGGATGTTCGGCACGGTTCGCGTCGTCGAGTAGACTACCCGCGGCGTCGGACTCCCAGCCGCAACGGTGGACGCTCGACCCAATTGGTGTGGGCCAACCGACATTTGATGACCAGATATGCTGTACGGTATCATATGTCACAAAAGGAGAGCGAGCGGCGACCCGAGGCCGACGACCGAGAGGGGGCACCAGCGCGCGACCGCTACGTGGAGCGACGACGGTTCCTGCTGGCGACGGGCGCGTTGGCCGGTGTCGGCGTCCTCGCGGGGTGTGGTGGGAGCGCACCGGAGACCGAGACGGGGTCACCGACTGGGACGGACACCGAGTCGCCGATGGCGACCGAGACGGAGGAGCCAACGGAGACGGAGACGGAGACGGAGGAACCGACCGAGGAAAGTCCGTCGCTCGCCGAGCGGTATCCCGGACTCCGAATCCTCTCGCCGGAACCCGAGAACGCCGAGGCGGCCGCGCGGTCGACGTACACGGAGTACATCACCTCCCGCGAGGAGCACTACATCCGCAACCACTACCCGACACCGAGCATCGAAGAGTCGGAGTGGACCGTCTCGCTGACCGGCCTCGTCGACAGCGAGGTGGAGTTGTCGATGGACGAGATCAAGAACTCCTTCGGCACTGCGTCGGTGACGCACACGATGCAGTGTGCGGGGAACGGCCGGTCGTACTTCGACCCGCAGGTGGGTGGCAACCAGTGGACGTACGGTGCCGTCGGCAACACCGTCTGGACGGGCACCCCCATCTCGGAGATTCTGGAGGCGTACGGCGCGGAGACGAGCGAGGAGTACTTCCTCACGGTGATGGGCGGTGAACACCCGGAGGGTGAGGACGTGTTCACCCGCTCCATCCCGATGTCGAAGGTGCTCGACGACACGCTGTTGGCGTACAACATGAACGGCTCGCCAGTGTCGGCAGACCACGGCTTCCCGGTCCGACTCCTCGTCCCGGGCTGGTTCGGCTGTAACAACGTCAAGTGGGTCAACCGGATGCACGTGATGGAGACGATGGTGATCGGACAGCCGTGGGAGGAGGAGGGGGCTCCCGAGAACGGGCAGCGCACGTTCACCCACTGGCAGCAGTACTCCTACCGGGTCGACCCCGCCGAAGACTCCAGCGCCACACAGTACGAGCGCATCCCGACGTACGACACGCGCGAGCAGATGGAGCGGACCGAGGAGATACGGAACGCGTACATGTACGACCAGGTGGAGAAGTCGCTCATCGGCTACCCCGGCGAGGAGCAGACCGTCACGCCGTCACCGTCGGGCACCGTCGAAGTCATCGGCGTTGCGTGGGCCGGCGACGACGCCGTCGAGACGGTCGAGGTGTCGACCGACGGCGGCGACACCTGGAACGAGGCGGAGTTCTTCGGACCGATGGGTGAGGCGACGGGGTGGCGGCAGTTCCGCTACGTGTGGAGCGATCCCTCACCCGGCGAGTACACGCTCGCCTCGCGGGCGACCGACGAGCGGGGATACACCCAGCCAGCGACCGTCTCCGCACCCGACCAGCAACTCCGCGGTATCGAGAACGACCAGTTCCCGTGGAACCAGGGCGGCTACGGCAACAACGCGTACATGTCCCACGCGGTGACGTGCACCGTCGAGGAGCGATGACGACGACCGTCAAGCCCGGACGCATCGCCATTGTCCACCTCACCGGCAGCTTCGCCGACGGCCCCGACGCAGGCGACGTCTTCGAGACGACCGACGTGGATGTGGCGCTGGAGGAGGGCATCTACCACGACAGCCGCGACTTCGTGCCGCTGGAGTTCCGGGTCGGCGAGGGCCACGTCATCCCCGGCCTCGACCAGGCGGTCCGGGGGATGGAGACAGGCGAGACCAAGACGGTCACGCTCGCCCCCGAAGAGGCGTACGGCACCCGCGACGACGACGCGGTCGTGACCGTCTCGCGGGAGGTACTGGAGGAGCGAAGCGGGACCGACGCCGCGGTCGACGAACTCGTGCGAAGCGAACGCGGCGACGTCGGCTGGATCGTCGCCGTCGACGACGACACGGCGACCGTCGACTTCAACCACGAACTCGCCGGTCGGCGCGTCGAGTTCGAGATACGGGTCTTGGAGGTCCACGCCGAGGACGACACACACGCCGACGCCGGCGGCACCGGCGAGGCCGTCTGAGCGCTCTCCTCGCTCCTTCCGTTCAGACGACGACTGGACGCCTTCGGTCGCCGCTTACTCTTCTTCGCCCTTCCAGTAGTCTACGCTGTCCTCGCGCCGGAAGTACGCGCTCACGTCTCGCTCCTTTTCCCCACCAGGCGCGGACCCGGCTAACGCTCCGACCTTGTCGGAGTCGGGGTACACGAGCACCTCTGGGTCGCGCATCGTCGAGACGGCGAGGTAGCGCAAGACGCCCTCGGAGTCGTTGACGACGCGGTGCGCACCCTCGCGGCCGGCGGGCAGCGCCACGTAGTCGCCGGCGCGGAGCGGACTCGTCCCGCCGTCGTGCCGGATGGTACCCTCGCCCGCGAGGACGTACAGTGCCTCCTCGTTGCCCGCGTGGTAGTGGTACGGCCACGCACGCTTGCCCGCCGGGAGTTCGTACAGGCTACACCCGAGGGCGTCGCCCCCGGCGGCCGCGGCCAGTCGCTTACGCCGCCAGCCGACCGTCTCGCTTCGGTCGTTTTCGTCCCACTCGAGGTCGTCGACGTTGATGCGATTCACGACGGAGACTCACGCGTCGGCGAGGTAATCGTGTCGGACACACGACCGATTTCCGAAGCGGTTTCGCCCGTCCACGTCGAACGGTGCGTGTGAACCGTCGACCGAGGAGTACGACCGTCCGAACGCTGGTGCTCGTGTGTCTCGTCGTCACACTGGTCACGGGCGGTGCGGTCGCAGCGGCGTCGGCCGCTCCTACCCTCTCGACGCAGTCGGCGTCGGTGACGACGACCGCCGCCACGACCCACTCGTTCGTCCTGTTCAACGTCTCAGAGGCCCGGACGGACCCCGGTGGCGTCGTCGCGATGAAAATCACCTTCCACAACGCCTACGGCGCACGATTTCGAGTGACCGGCCCCGACGGCTTCCGGTACGCCGCCGACGTCGGGCCGACGGGCGGCGTCCAACTGACCGCCCGGTTCGACACGACCGCCGCCGGGCGCGGGTCGACGGAGGCGCTCTCCGTGACGGACGGGTCGGCCGGAAACGTCTCCGTCGAGGGCGCACCCGGCGACGCCCTTCCGCCGGGCGTGTACACCGTCTCCGTGTACGCCGCCGGCGCAGTTCAGGATTCGATCCCGCTGTACGTCGGTGACGCGGCGGGGTCGTCGCCGACGCCACCGGGGAGTGTGAACGCGACAGCAGCGGCGACGACGACCGATCGAACGGACTCGGCCTCGTCCGACGCGGCCGCACCTGGGTTCGGCATTCTCGTCTCGACACTCGCACTCGCGGCGGTCACAGTCGCGGCCGGCGTGGTTGGCCGTCGCGGGCGTCGCAGGTCGTAACCCTCGAATCCGGCGCTCGGGTGTCGCCCGAGTGATCGGATGCCGGCGTTTTTGTACGTGACCGCGAAAGAGTCGGCAATGGGAATCGATCCGAACTTCGACGAGAACCGAGAGCACGCGGGCGAGGAGAACGGCCTCGACGTGTGGGGGCCGGTCGACCCACCGGAGAAACTCGGCATCCACGGGAGCCACGTCGCCGTCGACTACGACATCTGCATCGCCGACGGCGCGTGTCTGGAGAACTGCCCGGTCGACGTGTTCGACTGGGTCGACACGCCCGACCACCCCGCCAGCGAGAAGAAGGTCGAACCGACCCGTGAGGACCAGTGTATCGACTGTATGCTGTGTGTAGATATCTGTCCCGTCGACGCTATCGACGTGGACGCCTCGCGGTCGTAAACAACAGCGCCGCTTCGTTCAGTCTGCCGCCGCGGGCGACGTGTCGCCGTCAGCGTCGGCGGGCGACTCGACACCCGTTCCCTCTTTCGCCGCCAGCGCCTCACACAGCAGTTCCGCGATGTCGATAATCTCGATGTCGTCCTCGAAGTCGCCGGTCTTGCGGCCGTCCTCGTACATCGTCCCGCACATCGGACAGGCGACGACGAACTTCTCGACGGCGTCGCCCGCGTCGGTGTCCTCCAGTGCCTCGCGCAGACGCTCCTCGCTCGGCTTCACGTCCTCGTCTTGGTCCATCCAGAGGCCGCCGCCGCCGCCCCCACAGCAAAAGGAGTCCGCGCGGTTGCGCGGCATCTCGTACAGGTCGACGCCCGTGGCGCGGATGAGGTCGCGTGGGGCCTCGTACACGTCGTTCATCCGACCGAGGTGACACGGGTCGTGGTACGTCGCGGTGTAGTCGAGTTCCGTCCCGTCGAGGCCGAGTCGACCCGACTCAACGAGGTTCTCGACGACCTGCGTGTAGTGGAACACGGGCGCGTCGAACTCGCTCATCTCGGGGTACTCGTTGCGGAAGGTGTTCATCGAGTGGGGGTCGGTCGTGACCACCTTCTCGAAGGTACAGGAGGCGAACGCCTCGGCGTTGTCCTCGACGAGCATCTCGAACAGGCCCTCCTCGCCGACGCGGCGCACGTCGTTGCCGTCGTGCTGTTCGTCCTCGTAGAGGATGCCGTAGGAGACGTTCGCTCGCTCGAACAGCGTCGCCAGCGACCGGGCGACCCGTTGGTTGCGTTCGTCGTAACTGGGGTACTCGCCGACGTACCAGAGGAACTCCACGTCCTCCTCGCGGGCGTCGGGCACCTCGAAGTCCAAGTCGTCGGTCCAGTCGGGGCGCTTGCGGGCGGGGTCACCGAACGTGTTGCCGTTCTGGAACACGTTCATCATCGCGTCCTGGACCATCTCGTCCATCTGGCCCGTCTCGGTGAGGCGGCGGTTCATCTGCGTGAACTCCGAGACGTGTTCGATGTCGACGGGACAGGCGTCCATGCACGCCATACAGGACATGCACGACTCCATCGACTCTGCCGCGATGACCGACTCGCCGCCGTCGGCGACGATCTCGATCTCTTCGGTTCGCCCGGCGTCGAGGTCCTCGCGGTACTGTTTTAGGTCGAGGATCACGTCGCGCGGGTCGAGGTTGCGACCGGATGCTTTCGCCGGGCAGACTGACGAACACCGACCACACTTCGTGCAGGCGTCGTGGTCGAGGATGTGTCGCCACGAGAAGTCGTCGATGGAGCCGTAGCCAATGTCGTCGGGGCCGGCGTCTTCGGGCACGCCGGGGAGGCGAACGCCCGCCTTCTCGTCGCGCGTGACGACGTTCGCGAACGAGGAGATCATGTGGAACGGCTTGGCGTACGGGATGGCCGCGATGAACGCGAACGCGAGGATGGCGTGACTCCACCACGTCCAGTGGTACAGCGTCTCTGCGAGGCCGGCGTCGACGCCCGCCTCGAAGAACACGCCGGCGAGGAAGTAGCCGACGAACGACACTCGCTCGAAGGCGACGAACTCCGCGGAGCCGATGATGCGGAACGCCTCCAACACGTAGCCGCCGACGCCGAGGGCGAGGAGGGTCCAGACGAACGCGTCGTCCTCCAGCGAGGTGTGTTTCCCCCACAAGCGGCCCTCGCGTTCGGTGTAGCGGCGGTAGATGGCCATCCCGACGCCGACGACGAACAACAGGCCCATCGCGTCCATCACGAACGAGTACGAGAGGTAGAAGTCGCCGACGAAGAAGGAACTGCCCGTCACCGGTCGCCAGAAGTCCAGGTCGATGCCGAGGATGGTCGTCCCAATGAGGAGCGTGAGGAAGCCCCACAGGATGAACGAGTGCATCACGCCCGCGTACAGGTCGCGGTCATACTGGTTGCGGTTGGAGGCGACGATGCGGGCGGCCCGCAGGATACGCCCCGGGAGGTCGTCGAGGCGGTCGAACCAGTCGTCTTCGCCCTCGGCGTACCGCGCGAACCGCTGGTAGGTGCCGTAGGCGAACACCGCCAGCGCGACCGCCGCGAGGTAGTAGAACGCGGCCTTCCCGACGGGACCGATGGTCCAGAAGGTCTCGCGCGTCACGTCGGCTTGCATATCCGTATCGGGTTTCCGTCCGTGGTTAAATCTTCTCACACCATTTTGTGTGAACGACCGGGGCACTCGGCTTCCGGCGGTCGATTTTCGGGTTGCCCCGCCATCCTCTGAGTACGCTGGACCCTCCAACACGTTTTTTGCCCTCCCCGGCGTGAAATGGGTTCTATGGACGAGAAGACGGCCGAACTCCGCGACATCTTCCTCGACACGACCGGCGGGGAGACGGTCACGGAGCGACAGGAGGAGGGACGGGGCTCACTCGCAGCCGAGTCCAACGCCGACGAGCGTGTCGCCGAACTGGTCGGGCGTATGCGCGAGCGCTACGACTTCGAATCGGACCTTTCGGCGTCGGACCTCCAGCGTGTCGTCTCGCTGTTCTTCGAGGAGGCCGACGACGACGCCATCGCGGACGAACTCGGAATCGACGGGGACGAGGTATTCGACGCTCGGATGGATCTGCACCTCGTTCGCGAGTCCGACCGGGACGCTCCCTTCGAGTTCGCGGCGCTTCGGTCGCTCCACGTCGATGACGTGCCGATACCCGAGCGTGCGGCGGAACTCGACGCCGACGAGGAGACGGTCGCCCACTACTCGCGCGTCGTCGCCGTCGACGCCCGCTCTACCCGCGCCAACGACCGCTTCCGCGACGAGTTCGCAGAACTGCTCACTGAGTCCGACCTGAAGGAGGGCCACACCGCCGACGCGCGTGAGGACGGTCTTCGTGAGGCCGCCGAAGACATCGAGACGAACGTTTCCTTCTGAACCGACCACTTTTCACGGGGGCCTCGCGCGCCTTCGGCGCACTCGACCCCCGCCAAAACCCGTCGATGATCAAAAGGCCGCTCGCTCAGGCCTGAGGGCCCTCGCTCGCGGTACAGCGCACGATGGTTCCGCTTCCGCACCGCGACTGCGCCGACGGCACACAGTATCCACATTCTGCCGACGCCTCCGCGACCGCTCCGCCGCGCTCCCTCGAACGTTCAAATACGAATACGGCTCCAGCGTCCCCGTGTCGACAGAGAAGGCGACGTTCACCGACCTCGCGACGGCGACGTACTGCCCGCGCCAACTGTACTACGACCGTCGCGAGGGCGACCGTTCACCGCCGCCGGAGGCGACCCGTCGGATCGACCTGGCGTTTCGCTACCCCGAACTTCGTTCGATGGACGACGCGACCCTGTCCGAGGAACCCATCGACTGTCGCCCCGACGAGTATCGCGTGGCCCTCGATAGTCTCGCCGCCCGCGACGACTGGGCGACGCTCGCGAATCCGCCGTACACGCGGGCGCTTCTCGACGGGAAGGATGCTCGCGGGATTGCCCACAAAGTCCTCGGCGCGATGGGGTCTGACGTTCCCCGCGACGAGGACGGCGATCCCACAAACGCGCCGCCCGTGCCCGTAATCGTCTCGCCCGGTTCCCCGCCCGAACAGGGGGTGTGGGAGCCACAGTCGGTGAAGGCGGTTGCGGCGATGGCGGCGCTGTCGTGGTCCGAGGAACGACCAATTCGGCGAGCGCTCGTGGAGTATCCTGCTCACGCCGTCGTTCGCGAGGTTCGCGCGTCGGTACGCCGCTCGGGAACGTACCGTCGCGTTTTGCGAACGCTCCGAGCGATGGAGGGCGTCCCCGCACGACTATCGAACGACGAGAAGTGTCGGGCCTGTCGCCACCGCACGAACTGCGGGGTTCGAACGCGGAGTCTCCGGAGTCTGCAGGGGCTGTGACTACCTCAGGGGTGGGTTGCCAGCCACTCGCGTATCTCGTCGGCGAGGGGGCCGGCGCGGTGGATCACACCGCGGTCGGGGTCGACGACCGTACTCTCGCCGCCGGGGGTCTCTCCCTCGTCGATGACCGCGCCGACCGCCTCGCGAATCGCTGGGTCCAGATCCGCGACACGGCGGACGCTCCCCGCACCCGAGCGGTTCGCGCTCGTCGCGGTGATCGGACCGGCGGCGTCCGCGAGCGCCCGCGCCGTCGCGTGGTCGGGCACGCGAATCCCGACGCGAGGGTCGCCGTCGGTGAGTTCCGGCGCGAGCGTGTCGCCGCGGTCGACGACGACCGTCACCGGGCCGGGGAGGAACGCTTGCGCGAAGCGGGCGGCGCGGTCGCTCGCGGGAACCAGCGACAGCGCCGCCTCGACGGACCCGAACGCGACGGACAGCGGCTTGTCACGGGCGCGACCCTTCAACTCGAACACGCGTTCGACCGCGTCGGCGTTGGTCGCGTCTGCTCCGAGGCCGTACACGGTCTCGGTTGGGTACACTACCGCCTCGCCCGCGCGAATCGCAGTTGCCGCTCGCTCGACATCGTCGTTGCTGCGCTCGTCTGTTGGGTCGTCGGAGGGCATGGCGCTCGGTTACAGGGAGTCGAGGTGCGATTCGACCTCGTCGTAGTCGGGGAAGTCGGGCCACTCGGCGGCGACCCACGCGTACTCGACGGTGTGGTCGTCGTCGAGGAGGAAGATCGCCGGCCGGTGTTCGCGGACGCCGGTCATTCCGTCGAGGTCGTGGACGACACCGTACGCCTCGCCGACGCCACAGCCGGGGTCGGAGAACAGTTCGTACTCCATCTCACGCTCGTCGAGGAACGTCTTGTGCTCGTACGGCGTCGAGATGGAGACGCCGACGACGGTGACGCCCTCGCTGTCGCCGTGACCCCACTCGCGGTCGCGAATCTCGTTCCACACGTACGTCGCGGGGAACGCGCCGTCCATCGGGAAGAACACGAGCGCGACCGGGCCCTCGATGTCCGACAGCGCGGCGTCGCGCCAGTACTCCGCGCCGACGAGCGGACGGGTGAAGTCGGGTGCGGCCTCGCCTTCGGCGACGTGGTCCGTCTCGGGGAGTTCGACGACGTCGAAGTCGACCATTCAGGCACCCCCAGCCGCGCCGCCCTCGCCGTACGTGCGGTCGAGGTACTCGACGATGTTGCCCGACTCTGACATCGTGACGCCGGTGTTCTCGTCGCGGATGGCCGGCACCGAGCGCTTGCCGGTGAGTCGCGCCACCGCGTTCCGGTCGGAGTGCATCGGTTCGACGAACCGCGACTCGTACGCGAGGTCGTACTGGTCGAGTTTCCGCACGACCCGCTCGCAGTACGGGCACGCCTGCAGGCGGTACAGGGTGATATCGGTCTCAGACATACCTGCCAGTACCGTCTCCCATCTCCTAATGGCTTCGCCCGCGGAACGCCAGTCTGTCTCTCGAATCGCCGCCCGCGAGGACAACGCTTAATCCGGGGGCCGGACTAGCCTCCGTATCACATGGGTTTGCCGCCGGTACTCGCATCAGTAGTCGCGCCCGCGCAACTCGGGGGACTCGCGAACGTGGTTCCGATCAACGACACCACGATCACTATCGCCGGCGTCTTCGCTATCGTCGTCCTCATCGGACTGTCGGCGTTCTTCTCCTCGTCGGAGATCGCGATGTTCTCGTTGGCGAGCCATCGCGTCGAGCAACTGGTCGAAGACGGGAAAGTCGGCGCGGAGGCGGTGAAGGAACTGAAAGACGACCCGCACCGTCTCCTGGTCACGATCCTCGTCGGGAACAACATCGTCAACATCGCGATGTCGTCGATCGCGACGGGGCTGTTCGCCATCTACATGTCGCAGGGGCAGGCGGTCATCGCCGCGACGTTCGGGATCACCGCGCTGGTGTTGCTGTTCGGTGAGTCCGCACCCAAGAGCTACGCCGTCGAGAACTCCGAGTCGTGGGCGATGCGGATCGCACGGCCGCTGAAGCTCTCGGAGTATGTCCTGTTCCCGCTCATCGTCGTCTTCGACTACCTCACTCGCGTCATCAACAAGGTGACCGGCGGCCGGTCGGCCATCGAGACCTCGTACGTCACCCGCGACGAGATCCAGAATATGATCCAGACCGGGGAACGTGAGGGCGTCATCGAGGAGGAGGAACGCGAGATGCTCGACCGCATCTTCCGATTCAACAAGACCATCGCCAAGGAGGTGATGACGCCGCGGCTGGACGTGACGGCGGTGCCGAAGGATGCCTCCATCGACGAGGCTATCGAGACGTGCGTGCAGGCCGACCACGAACGGGTCCCGGTGTACGAGGGGAACCTCGACAACATCATCGGCGTCGTGAACATCCGCGACCTGGTCCGCGCGCGCTACTATGGCGAGGGCGAGAACACCCTCGCGGGCGTCGTTCAGCCGACGCTGCACGTCCCCGAGTCGAAGAACGCCGACGAACTCCTCGAAGAGATGCAGGACACCCGGATGCAGATGGTCGTCGTCATCGACGAGTTCGGGACGACCGAGGGTATCCTCACGCTGGAGGACATGGTCGAAGAGATCGTCGGCGAGATTCTCGAGGGCGACGAGGAGGAACCGTTCGAGTTCGTCGACGACAACACCGTCCTCGTGCGCGGCGAGGTCAACATCGACGAGGTGAACGAGGTACTCGACATCGAACTCCCCGAAGGACAAGAGTTCGAGACGCTCGCTGGCTTCGTGTTCAACCGCGCGGGCCGCCTCGTCGAGGAGGGCGAAGAGATCGACTACGAGGGCGTGAAGATCCGGATCGAAGAGGTCGACCACACGCGGATTATGCGTGCTCGCGTCACTGTCACCGACGAGTACTTCGCCATCGACGACGAGGAAGCGGAAACCGGCGCGGAAGCCGAGAACTGACCTCAGGCGCACTCGCGCCACACGGCGGTTCGTTCACGTTCTCTTCGGTGGTCGGCTGTCGGCACTCACGCAGTCGTCGTCTCTCTCAGTAGAAGTCTCGGAGTGTCGCTTCGCCGGAAGCGACAGTTACGGGTGCGGGACGTTGAGTGGTTGCACCGACACGTTCCGGTCGGCGTCGACCGTCACGACGGTGTCGAGGTACTCGAACGTCACTTCGCCCTTGGTATCAGCGAACAGTCGGTCGAGCGCCTCCGGGCGGATTACCTCGTACAACGGCGGGTCGAGCGCACGTTGGTCGACGCCTTTGTGCTCTGCGACCGCCGCGAGGACGGCTTCCGTCATCGTCTGTGTTGGTGTCGTACTCATAGGAACTCGGGATGGTCGCTGGGCGAGGTGACGGGTCTCGGTGCGTACCTGACCGTCGTTCCAATCTGCTCTCCCAGGCATAATTGTACAACTCACCCAATTGGATTCCCCAATATAACGCCTTCGAGGCATCGCTCGCGGCTTCAGCGTACGTGCACGTTACGTTCGTTCGGTACTACTTGTGTACTCGAACGAGTTCGAAAGCCCGTCCTCTCTGGCGAATCTTGGGCTGATGCTGTTGTGTCCTCTACGAACAATATTGGTGTCCGGACCACCGCACGGACAGCCATCGGTGGCGTGTCGAGTCGACTTACAACACCGCGTCGACGACGGTGAACGCGCCGTAGCCGACGCCGAGTGCGAGCGCGAGCGATCCGATCCACGCGAGGACTGTGTAGATCATCTTCCGGGTGCTCACACCCGCGCCACCGGCGGCGTACCCCGACCCGATGATCGCGCTCACGATGATCTCGTTGAACGAGACGGGGATACCGAACGCGACGGCGGTCTGTGCGATCGCGAAACTGGGGATGAGCGCGGCGATAGAGCGCCGCGGCCCCAGTGAGGAGTAGTCCTGTGCGAGCGCTTTGATCATCCGGGGTGCACCGGTCCACGACCCCGCGAGGAGACCGAGGCCGCCGCCGACGAGGACGGCGATGAGCGGAATCTGGACGGCCGCGCTCTCGCCGCCGAGGAGGGGAACAAGCGGCCCGATAGCGAGGCCGACCTGCGACCCACCCGCCGAGAAGGCGACGAGGCCGCCGAGCGCCAGGAGGAATCGGCGTTGGCCACGCGCCTCGTCACGGAGCATATCCTGAAACAGGAGGAGTGCGACGACGATGGCGAACGCCAGCGTCACGAGCACACGCCCGCTGTCGACGCCCGCAATTGGATCGATGGGCAGGAGTCGCCCCAGCGCACCCGCGGCCGACCGCTGGACGCCCGGCGGTCCCAGGACGGTGAAGCCGATGTTGGCGACGATAGCGGCGACCAAACCTGCGAGCGTCGGGACGGCGACTTGCTCGGAGACGTGTTTCGAGCGAAGCAGGCGTGCGGTGGCGTACGCGATAGAGCCACCGACGAACGGGACGGCGACCCACAGCGAGACGATTTCGCGGTACTTCGCCCACGCGGGGTCGCCGCCGAGGGCGAGGCCGACGCCGACGACCGCGCCGGTGACGGTGAACGCCGTGGCGATGGGGTAGCCCGCGAACACGCCGATTGCGACCAGCACCGCGGCCGTGATCAGGCCGACGATGGCGGCGGCGGCGGTGATGGTGACGCCGTCGATGAGCGACGTGCCGACCGCCTCGGTGACGTTGGCACCCTGGAGAACGGCCCCGGCGAAGCCGAGGACGCCGACGACGAGGCCGGCGCGCATCACCGAGATAGCGTTCGCGCCGACGGCGGGGGCGAACGGCGTCGACCCCGAAGAGCCAGCGCCGATGGCCCACGCCATGAACAACGACGCGAGCGCGGCGACGAGAAGCGTGGCGAGGGTGCCGACTGCGACCATACCCGGGCGTCACCGCCCGCGGGTAAGTCGTTGTTGGGTCGCGGACCGACTCAGCGTCGTCCCTGATCGTAGCCTTCGGCGGCGCTCACGATGATCCGGCGGATGAACAGGTACGCGCCGAACACGAGCGCCAAGAGCGTGACGAGGATGACGGTCAACGCGGGGTTCGCCGTCACCGCCGAGATGAGCGTGTCGACAACAGCCATGCCAGCGGATGCGTCGCTGTGAGGGATAGTGGTTTCGACAGGCTACCGCCACAGCAGGGTTTGTCGTCGTCGGTAGCCGCTCAGGCTTCGACGCCCGCACCCTCGCCTGCGTCGCCGTCGGCCTCGTCGCGGACGCGGCGGCAGTAGGCGGTGAAGTTGTCGAACAGCGTCTTCGCCTCGCAGGCGGCGTCGTAGTGCTCGGGCGTGATACCCGCCAACACCGCGTCCACTTTCTCGTCGCCGATGCGCTCGCGTTTCCCCTCGGTGACGGTGCGGGCCGTCTCGATGTCGTACTCGGGGTGGAACTGGACGCCCCAGCAATGGCCGTCGCGGAAGGCGTGGACGCCGAACTCGTTTTCCGCGAGCAGTTTCGCACCCGGCGGCAACTCCACCACCGCGTCGCCGTGTGTGGTGAAGACGGTGAACTCCTCGTCGATGCCGGCGAACAGTGCGTCGTCGCCGTGGTGGCTGATCTGGTTGTAGCCAATCTCGAAGTCGTCCATCCCGCCGACGCGCCCGCCCAGCGCCTCCGCGAGCACCTGATGGCCGTAACAGACCCCAAGGATCGGCAGGCCACGCTCGGCGGCCTCGGCCGTCCAGTCGATCAGCGGGTCGATCCACTCCTCGTCCCAGTAGACTGACGACCGGGAGCCAGTGATCACCACGCCGTCGAACTCGAAGTCATCGGGGAGTTGCTGGTCGTTCGCGTTGAACTCCGCGAGGTCGGCGTCGAGTTCCCGCCGGAAGTTGCGGGCAGTGTTCGCGCCATCGTGGGCCGCGTTGAGAAGCGCGAGGCGAAGCCGTGTCATTACCCGGTGTGCGTCGCTCGCGGACAAAGGGATTGCGCCACCGCCGAGTTCCGTCGCCGTCCGTGACGCGGCCGGTTGCGTCGTAGCCTGCCGCTCACTCCTCGGCGAAGAAGTCGAGAATGCGGTCGTTCACTTCCCGACTCGCCTCGATGGTCGCGAGGTGTGCGGCATCCTCGATACCGACGAACTCCCCGCGCGGCAGGCCCTCGGCGAGTTCCTCCCCCTTCGTCGGCGGGCAGACCACGTCCTCGCGGCCGTGGAGGACGAGCGTCTCGTTCGTAATCTCGTACAGGCGGTTGGACACGTCGAACTCGCGGACGGCCGCTCGGGTCGCCTCCCACGCCTCGCGGTCGGCGTCCTCGTTCGCCCGCCACTCGACGACTCGCGAGACGAGGTCAGGTTGGGTGTCGAGGAAGTCGTCGGTGAGCGTCGCCCGCAGCGACGACTCCAACGCGGCGGGGTCGCCGGGATCGGCCCACAGCGGGTCCGGATCGAGCCCTCCTCCGTATGCAGACGTTCCAACGAGCGCGAGGTTCCGGATGCGCTGAGAGTGCAGCGCCGCGTGCAGGGCGACCATCCCGCCGAGGCCGACGCCGACGGCGTGGCACTTGTCGATCCCCGCGTCCGCGAGGACGGCGTCGAGGTCGGCGGCGAGTTGGCCGACCGTGTAGGGGCCGGGTTGGGCGTCGGAGTCGGCGGTTCCGCGAGTCGCCGGGACGACCGTGCGGTAGGGCCCAGCGATAGCGGCGTGTTGCCACCCCCACTGCCACGGGCCGTATCCGATCTCGCCGCAGCAGACGACGGCGTCCACGTCGTGTGCGTCGCGCCCCTCGCCGTCCACCTCGTAGTACAGGTCCACGTCTCCGTTCGTCGCGTACGGCACGCCAGACGATTGGTGGGCGCGTGGCGTCAATCCCCGGGATCGCTCGCGGGTCGCTTCGTCTCCCGCGCGTCGCGGGGCCTCCCTGCTTCGGTCGTCGGCCTCGCGACCGCGCGCCGCTCACGGCTCGCTCCGTTTACCGTTCACCTCGCGGTCTCGCTTGCGTTCGACCGCGCCCTATTTCAGCCGGGACGACGACGCTGACTCCATGATCGACTTCCGTTCGGACACGGTCACGCGACCGAGCGACGAGATGCGCGACGCCGCCCGCGACGCCGAGGTGGGCGACGACGTGTACCAAGACGACCCGACGATCAACGAACTCGAACGCCGCGCCGCGGACCTCGTCGGGATGGAGGCGGCGCTGTACGTCCCCTCGGGGACGATGGGCAACCAGGTCGCCATCCGGACCCACACCGACCGCGGGCAGGAGTTGCTCTGTGACGAACAGGCGCACATCTACAAGTGGGAACTCGGCGGCATCGCGCAGTTGTCGTCGGTCCAGCCACGTATCCTCGACTGCGGCGAGCGTGCGGTCCCCACGCCCGAGCAAGTGCGCGAGGGCTACGTCGAGGAGGACCTCCACCGGCCCGGCACCGGCCTCCTCTGTCTGGAGAACACGCACAATTCCCGCGGCGGCATCGCCGTCCCCAAGGCTGACATCGACGCGGCCGCCGACGCCGCGCACGACCTCGACGTGCCGGTCCACCTCGACGGCGCGCGCTTCCTCAACGCCTGCGTCGCCCGCGACGTTGACCCCGCGGAGATGACCGCCGAGGTGGACACGGTGATGTTCTGTCTCTCGAAGGGGCTTGGCGCACCAGTCGGGTCCATCGTCGCCGGCCCGCAGGAGTTCGTCGACCGCGCGCGTCGCATCCGCAAACTGTTCGGCGGCGCGATGCGGCAGGCGGGAATGATCGCCGCGCCCGGCCTCCTCGCCTTAGAGAACGTCGAGCGACTCGCCGACGACCACGCAAACGCCGCCGCACTCGCCGAGGGGTTGAACGACATCGAGGGTCTCTCTGCGCCCGCCCCCGACACGAACATCGTGATGGTGAACAGCGAGGCCGCGGGGCTGACCGGCGAGGAACTCTCCGCCGCGTGCAAGGAGCACGGCGTGAAATTCCACGCGTTCGGCGAGTACACCTGCCGGCTGTGTACCCACCTCGACGTCGACGCCGACGACGTGACCGAAGGGCTCTCGCGAATCGAGGCGGCCGTCGGCGAGGCCTGAGCGGCCGAGCGTTCCCCGCGAGGTTATCACGTCAGCGAGCGTACGTTCCTCCGTGACCGATTCAGCCGCTTCACTCGACAGTCGCGGGCCGCTCGCTGGACTCGACGACCGCCTCGACGGCCTCCTCGGCCTCGCTGCGCTCGTCCTCGCCGTCAACGTCGTCGGCGGGGTGCCCGCCGTCCTCGGCGGGCCCGACTCCGCGTGGTTCGAGGCGCTGACCAAGCCAGCGCTGTACCCGCCGCCGTGGCTGTTCGGCGTCGTCTGGACGACGCTGTTCACGCTCACGGGCGCGGCCGTCTGGTTGCTCGTCCGCGCCGACGCCTCGCCCGAGCGACGGGTCGCCTTCGGCGCGTTCGTCCTCCAGTTCGCGTTCAACGTCGCGTGGACGCCCGCGTTCTTCCAGTTCCAACAGATCGGCGTCGCCCTCGGCATCATCGCCGTCCTCGTCGTCTTGTTGACGGGCACGGTCGTCGCGTTCGCTCGCGTCGACCGCCGCGCGGCGGCGCTGCTGGTGCCGTATCTCGCGTGGGTGAGTTTCGCGACGGTGCTGAACTACCAGTTCCTCGTACTCAACTGAGCCACGCTGTGGCGGCCTGCGGTGGGCCACGCCGCCTGATTCGGGCGTGAACTGGTGTCTCAAACGGCGGTGACGAACTCGAAGCGTGCGCCGCCCGCCTCGCTGTCGGTCAGCGTCACCGACCACTCGTGGGCGTCTGCGATGCGACGGACGATGGCGAGGCCGAAGCCGGTTCCGTCCTCCGCCGTCGAGACGCCCACGTCGAACACGGACAACCGATCCTCCGGGTCGACTCCGGGGCCGTCGTCGCTCACGGCGAACCCGCGCGCCGTCGGTTCGACCGTGACGTGGACGTCGTCGCCGCCGTGTTCGATGCTGTTTCGAAAGAGGTTCTGCAGGAGTTCGCCGAGACGCTCGGGGTCCGCGTCGATGTCGCCCGCTTCTGTCGACAGCGTCGCGTCCGCGGTGTCGACGATGCCCCACGCGCCGCGAGCGGTCTCGGCCAAGTCGACCAGTTCCGTCTCGCCGACGACCCGGCCCTCGCGGGCGAGTCTGAGTAAGTCGTCGACGAGATGGCGCATCCGTTCGACGGCGTCGGCGACGGTGTCGAGATGTTCCATCTCGCCCGTCTCACGTACCAACTCGATGTAGCCCTCGGCGATGGAGATGGGGTTGCGGAGGTCGTGTGAGACGACGCTCGCGAACTCGTCGAGGCGTTCGTTCTGCCGCTGGAGCGCTCGCTCGCGCTCTTTCCGCTCGCTGATGTCCGAGTAGATAGCGTAGCCGCCGACGTTCTCGGCCCCGGCTTCGAGTGGAACGACGTACATCAGGAAGTCGCGAACGCCGTCGGCGGTGCGGCGACGGCACTCTTGCCGGACGCTCTCGCCGTTGCGGAGGCGTTCGTTCAGTTCGCTCGCCTCCCGTCGGTCGGCGTCGGGGACGATGTAGTCGTCGATGGACTCGCCGACGACCGTCTCGCCGAAGCCGAACGTCTCGTCGAACGCCGAGTTGTACGACCGGACGACGGGGTCACCGTTGACCAACTCGAAGGAGATGGCCGCGTCGGGAACGTTCTCGAACAGCGCCGACAGGCGGTCGTGTTCGGCGCGGAGGTCCACCTCGGTTCGCAGTCGTTCGAGCGAGACGGCGACGTGGGTCATCAGCAACTCCGCGTTGTTGAGGTCACTTTGGGTGAACGCCTCCGGTTCGGTCGCGACGGCCTGAAACACCCCGAGGTCGCCGACGGGAACCGAGAGTCCGGATCGGTACTCCGCGCGGACCGGTTCGGCCGTCTCGTGGTCGCGCACGTCGTGGATGAGCGTGGACTCTCCCGTCTGGTACGTCTGCCCGGCGACGCCCTCGTCGATGTCCATCGGGCGGGAACTGTTCGGTGGACTCCCCTCGGAGTCGACCGTCGGCACGAGTTTGTCGCCCTGTCGCATCGTGAACGTCGACTTGTCGAACGAGAGCACGTCCTGTGCGGCGGTCATCGCACGCTGGATGAGCGCCCGTTCGTCGTCGGCCGTCGCGAGGTCGGTGGCAGCGTCGTGGAGTCGTTCGGTGACGCGGCGTGCCTCCCGCACCTCGGCCTCCGACTGGATGCGCTCGTGGGTCACCGTCGCGTACGAGGTCAGCAGTTCCGCGGATTCGAGGTCGTGGTGGTCGAACTGACTGACGGCGTCGGTGACGGCCTGAAAGACGGCGCCGTCAGCGAACGGGACCGACACGAGCGACTTCGAGGCCCCGTCGTACGACTCTGCGACGTCGTCGCTCGCGATGTCGTCGACGACGAACGACTGCCCGTCAGTGTGGGTGGCCTCCATCACGCCGAAGTCTCGCGGGAGTTCGGCAGGCAGCGTCGTGTCAGAGGTGGCCCGTCGCCGGAAGCGGTCGTCGTCGACGGTGTACACGCACGACCGGTCGAACGCCAACACTCGCTGTGCAATCTCGACGGTCAACTCGAACAGTTCGTCCTCCGAGTCGGCGTCGACGAGTCTGGGTGCGGCCTTGTGAAGTTCGGTCAGCACCCGCTCGCGCCGCGACAGGTCCGCCTCCGTCCGCAGGCGCTCGTACGCCTGCCCGACGTGCGTCGCGAGCAGTTCCGCCAACTCTCTGTCCGTCTCGTCGAACGCGTTCGGGCGCTTCGAGACGGCTTGGAAGACGCCGTCGTCGCCGAAGGGGACGGAGATGCCGGAGCCGTTGGCGTCGTCACCGTACAACTCGTGTGTCGACACGTCGTCGACGTGGATGGTCTCGTTGCGAAGGAACGCACGCCCGCCGAGCGACTCGTCGACCGGGACGCGAGTGCGAAGCCAGTCGACGGTCTCCGACCGCGCCTGTACCACCATCTCCGCCCCCTTGTTGACCGCGATGCCACAGTGGTCGAACGAGAGCACTCGCTGTGCGACTTCGACTGCCTCGTCGAACAGTTCCGCAACGTCATCGGCGGCGGCGATCTCTGCGGCCCCCGCGTGCAGTTCCGTCACGCGCTGTCGCGCCGCCCGGAGTTGTCGTCGCGTCTCGCCCTCGTGGGCACGTTCGATCTCTTTGGCAACCTGCGCGGGGGCGCTCCCGCTGTCGACGTAGCCGTCGACGAACTGGTCGGTTGCCGGCGGTTCGGTCGCCGCGTACACGACGACCGGGACCTGTGTGGCCGCGAGCATCGCTCGCGTCTCGTCGGCTATCGGCGGCTCGTCGACGAGGAGGATCGCGTCGGGGCGACGCGGTCGCTCGAACCGCTCCGCGAGCGACGCTGGCCCGACGGTCTCGGCGGCACTGTCCCCGAGTGCATCGAGGATCGACCGAGTGAGTCCGTCGGGAACCGCCCGTTCGTCCTCGGTCACGATGAGGACGAGACAGGACGGCTCCGCGACAGAGTCCGCCATTTCTGCCGATACGTAGTCGCTCCCTCATTTAATTGTAACGGGGGCGTGCTGTCGCGAGCGCGGCCCGGAACCCTTTTGCACGGCGACGGGGCAGAATCTGGTAATGAGCGACCTTACTGCCGAGTACCGCCTCGAGTATTTCGAGGAGGAGGGGTTCTCGCGACGGGAGTGTCCCTCCTGTGGTGCACACTTCTGGACCCGCGACGAGGACCGGGAACTGTGCGGCGAACCGCCGTGTGAGGACTACTCGTTCATCGGCGAACCTGGCTTCGACGAGCCGTACACGCTCGAAGAGATGCGCGAGGCGTTTCTCTCGTACTTCGAGGCCAACGGCCACGAGCGAATCGCGCCGTACCCGGTCGCGGCCAACCGCTGGCGCGACGACGTCCTCCTGACGCAGGCGTCCATCTACGACTTCCAGCCGCTGGTCACCTCCGGAGAGACGCCGCCGCCGGCAAACCCACTCACCATCTCGCAGCCGTGTATCCGGATGCAGGACATCGACAACGTGGGCAAGACCGGCCGCCACACGATGGCGTTCGAGATGATGGCCCACCACGCGTTCAACGCCAAAGAGGAGGTCGGCGACAAGTACGCGTACTCGGGAGAAGTCTACTGGAAAGACGAGACCGTCCGCCTGTGTGACGGACTGTTCGAAGAACTCGGCGCGGATCTGTCTGAGATCACCTACATCGAAGACCCGTGGGTCGGCGGCGGCAACGCCGGTCCCGCAATCGAGGTCATCTACAAGGGAGCGGAACTGGCGACGCTCGTCTTCATGTCCTTAGAGCAGGACCCCGACGGCGAGTATGAACTCAAAGACGGCAACACGTACTCGGAGATGGACACGTACATCGTCGACACCGGGTACGGCCTGGAGCGGTGGACGTGGATGAGCCAGGGGACGCCGACCGTCTACGAGGCCGTCTACCCCGAGATGATCAACTTCCTCAAGACGAACGCTGGGATCGACCTCAGCGACGAGGAAGAAGACCTGGTGCGCCGCGCCTCGACGCTGGCGGGCCACCTCGACATCGACGAGGCCGAAGACATCGAGGCCGCCCGCGACAACATCGCGGACAAACTCGGCGTCGACACGGACGACCTCACCGCCCTGCTGGAGCCACTCGAGAGCATCTACGCCATCGCCGACCACTGCCGGACGCTCGCGTACATGTTCGGCGACGAGATCGTGCCCTCGAACGTCGGCACGGGCTATCTCGCCCGGATGGTCCTCCGGCGGACGAAACGGCTCGTCGACGAGGTCGGCGTGGACGCCCCGCTCGACGAGTTGGTGGACATGCAGGCGGACCGCCTCGGCTACGAGAACCGCGACACCATCCGCGACATGGTGCGCACCGAGGTCGAGAAGTACCGCGAGACGCTCGAACGCGGCGGTCGCAAGGTAGAGGCGCTCGCCGACGAGTACGCCGGCACCGGCGAGCCGATTCCGGTCGAAGACCTCATCGAACTGTACGACTCCCACGGTATCCAGCCAGATATGGTCGAAGACATCGCCGCCGACCGCGGCGCGAGCGTCGACGTGCCCGACGACTTCTACGGCTTGGTCGCCTCGCGACACGACTCCGCGCAGGCGTTCGACCGTGGCGAGGGGGCCGACGAGCGACTCGCCGACCTCCCCGCGACGGAGCGACTCTACTACGACGACCAGGAGCGCACGGAGTTCGAGGCGGTCGTCCTCGACGTGTTCGAGCGTGAGGACGGCTACGACGTGGTGCTCGACCAGACGATGTTCTACCCCGAAGGCGGGGGGCAGCCAGCAGACCGCGGGACGCTGTCGACGGACGACGCGACCGTCGAAGTCGAAGACGTCCAACTCGACGGCGACGTGGTCCTCCACCGCACGGACGAAGACCCCGGCAAAGGCGAGTTCGTCCGTGGTCAGATCGACACCGAACGTCGCCGTCGGCTGATGCGCCACCACACCGCCACCCACATCGTCGGCTACGCCGCCCGGCAGGTGCTCGGCGACCACGTCCGACAGGCGGGCGCACAGAAGGGCATCCAGTCGTCTCGGCTGGACGTGGCCCACTACGAACGCGTCAGTCGTGAACAGGTGAAAGCCATCGAGCACGTGGCGAACGACCTCGTCCGGCAGAACCTCCCCGTGAAACAGGAGTGGCCCGACCGCCACGAGGCGGAGTCGGAACACGGCTTCGACCTGTACCAGGGTGGCATCCCGCCGGGCGAGCAGATTCGCCTCATCCGCGTCGGCGACGACGTGCAAGCCTGCGGTGGGACGCACGTCGCGCGGACCGGCGACATCGGCACGATCAAACTGCTGAAGGCGGAACCGGTGCAGGACGGCGTCGAACGACTCGTGTTCGCGGCGGGCGAGGCGGCCATCGACGCCACCCACCGCACCGAGGACGCCCTCTACGACGCCGGCGCTGTCCTCGACGTGGACCCACAAGAGGTGCCCGAGACGGCAGAGCGCTTCTTCACGGAGTGGAAGGAACGCGGCAAGACCATCGACCGCCTGAAGGAGGAACTCGCGGAACTGCGCGCCGCCGAGGGCGGCGAGGAGGTCGAAATCGGCGACGCCGTCGCGGTCGTCCAGCGGATGGACGCCGACAGCGACGAACTCCGCGCCACCGCCAACGCCCACGTCGAAGACGGCCGTATCGCCGTCCTCGGGTCGGGTGCGGGCGGCGCGGCCACCTTCGTCGTCGGCGTCCCCGACGGCGTCGGCGTCAACGCCGGTGAGGTCGTCGGCGAACTCGCCGCTCGCGTCGGCGGCGGCGGCGGCGGCCCGCCGGACTTCGCGCAGGGCGGCGGCCCCGACGTGGACGCCCTCGACGACGCCCTCGAGGCTGCGCCGGACGTCCTCCGGCAGAAACTCGAGGCCTGAGCCGTCGATGTCGATCATCGACTCGCTGCCGTACCCGCTGTCGGCGGCGGAGGTTCGGAGCCTCACCGAGTCCGAGCGCATCGTTGAGGCACACCACGAGGTGATCGCACAGCGGTCCGGGACGGAGGTCGTCCCGGCTATCCTTCTGACGACGGAGGAGCGGTCGTTCGCCATCGTCGAAGACCGCGAGGAAGGCCGGTACGAGGTTCTCGACAGCGGCGACCGTGACGACCGCGACGACGTGTACGCGTCGCTGCGGGAATGGGCGACCGAACAGGGCTACGGCGGCCCGTAGTCACTATGGCTGGTGACGACGCCACCACCGAGTACGACAAACTCGTTCGCGACGACATCCCGGCGGTGATTTGTGAGAGCGGTGAGATGCCCGTCACCAGGGTCGTCGACGGCGAGGAACTCCAGCGGTACCTCCTCCAGAAACTGGTCGAGGAGGCAGAGGAAGCGCGTGCGGCACGCGAGGACCCGGCGGAGTCGGTCGACGCCGAACTCGCCGACTGCGTGGCGGTGCTCGACGCTCTCCTCGACTGTCGTGACCGGGAGCGAGTCGGCCGCCTCCGTCGGGAGAAGGCGGCCGACCGTGGTGCGTTCGACGACGGCGTGGTGTTGGAACGCGTCGACCCCGACGCGTAGTCGGTACGAGGCGGTCGGGCCGTCGTGACCACCGAGACCGAAACCGCCTACACGTCGGCCCACCACCGGCGTGGTATGGACCCACGTATCCGCGAACACGCAGAGACTATCGTCGACCACTCCATCGAACTGGAGGAAGGCGACAACCTCGTCATCCACATGCCCGCCGAGGCCGAGGACCTCGCGGTCGCCCTTCACGAGTACGCCGGCGACATCGGCGCGAACCCGGTGTACCTCAACAACTCCCAGCGTGCCGCCCGCGCGTACCTCCGCGCTCACGACGACGACTTCGAGTTGCCGAGTCACGAGCTCGCCCTCTACGAGGAGACGGACGCGTTCGTCATCGCCAGAAGCGGCGGCAACGTCTCCGAGAAGGCCGACGTCGACCCCGAGACGACCGCCGCGTTCAACCGCGCGACCCGACAGGTGACGCAGGAACGCCTCTCGAAGACGTGGTGTCTCACGCAGTTCCCGACGCAGGGCCACGCGCAACTGGCCGGGATGAGCACCGAGGAGTACGAGAACTTCGTGTACGACGCGGTGAGCCTCGACTGGGAGGAGCAACACGAGTTCCAACAGCAGATGGTTGAGTTGGTGAACGACGCCGAGGAGGTGCGCATTCGCTCGGGCGAGGAGACGGACGTCACGATGTCCGTCGCGGGTAACGTCGCCCTCAACGACGACGGGAAGGCGAACCTCCCCGGCGGCGAGATATTCACCACGCCAGTCAAAGACAGCGTGAACGGCGAGGTCCACTTCGACCTGCCGCTGTACCGACAGGGCCGCGAGATCGAGGGCGTCCGCCTCACGTTCGAGGACGGCCGCGTCGAGTCGTTCTCGGCCGAACGCAACGAGGAGGTGCTCGAAGGTGTGTTCGACACCGACGAGGGTGCACGCTACTTGGGCGAACTCGGCATCGGGATGAACCGCGCCATCGACCGGTTCACGTACAATATGCTGTTCGACGAGAAGATGGGCGACACCGTCCATATGGCCGTCGGCGCCGCGTACCCCGAGACGGTCGGCGACGACAACGAAGTGAACGAGTCGGCCGAACACGTCGACATGATCGTCGACATGAGCGAGGATTCGGTCATCGAACTCGATGGTGAGGTCGTCCAGCGGAACGGAACCTTCCGGTTCGAAGACGGGTTCGAAGAGGCGTAGTCGACGAACCGCTCGCAGCGACCGACTGAGACGACGACTGTCTCGACGCTGCAGCCGTGCGTGCCACTTCCACCCCCACCGAAATTCGTGCCGCTGACGGCGTCGTCAACCCGTCGAGAAACCCTCACGGAAATGGATGAACTAATATCTTCCCTTCGCCGTAGCGGCACGGGGATTTATTATGACATATTCCTGCGTGCTAGCCGTGCCCAAAGTGAACTGTCCTGACTGTGGTCGTCACATCGGGATGCACGAACTCGAAGCGAAGACGACGGCACAGTCCGGCGGCTTCTCGACACGGTACCGTTGTCCGTTCTGTCGGACGGACATGGAAGACGTGACCGAGTTTATGGTCTAACTGCGTCGGTCGACCCTCCGCTTATCACTCCCGTACAACAGCGACAGTCGACGGTTACTCTTCGGTGTCGAGGTCGAACTGTGCGTTCTCGACGACGGTGTTGAGGACGACCGAGGTGTTCGTCTCGCGGATGTCTTGGTCCGCGAGCAGTCCCTTGATCCCCTCGTTCATCTCGTCGGTGTCGTGGAACTTGCCGATGGCGATGACGTCGTAGTCGCCGGTGACCTCGTACACCGAGACCATCTGTTTCTGCTCGCGCAGGCGGTCGACGATGTCCGGCAGCGCACTCCCCTCGACTTTCAACTGGACGATGGCGGTCACGTCGTAGCCGAGGCGGTCGTAGTTCACCCGCGGCGTGTACCCCTCGATGACGCCCTCGTCTTCCAAGTCGCGGAGGTGGTTCGAGACGGTCGTTACCGACACGTCGAGTTCCTCACCGAGCGACCGGAGGCTTGCACGCCCGTTACCTAACAGCGAGTTGACGAGCCTGGCATCGAGATTTTCGTACGTCATTACACCCGACGACGGCCTCGGGGGTTTAGAATTTGACGATTGTCCAGTCGATTCAGTATCGAGGGGAAATTGCACCGACCGCTAACGTCTATATACTGGGAGTGTGTTTGAGGAAACGCCTACAATATGACGGACGGAAATACCAAGCCTGACGGCGGATTGAGCGCGGTCGAACAGGACGTTCTCGACGAGATCGACGAGAAAGAGATCGACTTCCTCCGTCTGCAGTTTACGGACATTCTCGGCACAGTCAAGAACGTCTCCGTTCCCGCGACGCAGGCGGAGAAGGCGTTCACGGAGGGTATCTACTTCGACGGCTCCTCGATCAACGGCTTCGTTCGGATTCAGGAGTCCGACATGCGGCTCAAGCCCGACCCCGAGACGTTCGCTGTCCTCCCGTGGCGGACTCGCGAGGAGGGAGCAGGTGGCGCTGCTCGCCTCATCTGTGACGTGATCGACACCTCGACGGGCGAACCGTTCGAGGGCGACCCCCGTCGTGTGCTGAAGAACGCACTCGAGCGTGCCTCGGAGATGGGCTACGAAGTCAACGCCGCGCCCGAACCGGAGTTCTTCCTGTTCGAGGAGGACGAGGACGGCCGCGCGACGACGAAGACGAACGACGCCGGCGGCTACTTCGACCTCGCGCCGAAGGACCTCGCCAGCGACGTCCGCCGCGACATCATCTACGGCCTGGAAGACATGGGCTTCGAGATCGAAGCGTCCCACCACGAGGTCGCCGAGGGCCAACACGAGATCAACTTCGAGTACGACGACGCCCTCTCGACGGCCGACAACGTCGGCACCTTCCGCACGGTCGTCCGGGCCATCGCCGCCCAGCACGACCTCCACGCGACGTTCATGCCCAAGCCAATCCCGCGCATCAACGGCTCGGGGATGCACACCCACATCTCGCTGTTCACCGAGGACGGCGAGAACGCCTTCCACGACGACGACGACGAGTTCAACCTCTCGGAGACGGCCAAGCAGTTCACCGCTGGCATCCTCGACCACGCCGAGGCACTCGCCGCGGTGACGAACCCGACGGTGAACTCCTACAAGCGGCTCGTCCCCGGCTACGAGGCACCCGTCTACGTCGCCTGGTCCGACCGGAACCGCTCGGCGCTCATCCGCAAGCCGGCCGCACGCGTTCCGGCCGCCTCGCGTATCGAGGCGCGCTTCCCCGACCCGTCCTGTAATCCGTATCTCGCGTTCGCCGCGCTCATTCACGCCGGCCTCGACGGCATCGAGCGCGAACTCGAATGTGACGACCCGGTCCGCGAGAACATCTACGAGTTCGACGAGGCCAAGCGCGAGGAGTACGGCATCTCCACGCTCCCGTCGAACCTCGGCGAGGCACTCGACGCCCTCGAAGGCGACGAAGTCGTCCTCGACGCACTCGGCGACCACGTCGCCGAGAAGTTCATCGAGGCGAAGACCGCGGAGTACGACGACTACCGCGTCGACGTCTCGCAGTGGGAACTCGACCGCTACCTCGAGACGTTCTGAGGCGCTGTCCGACTCCCACGCTCGCTCGCCGACCACCTCCGACTTCTCTCATCTTTCACCGCGTCGAGCGACGGCCGTCGTCGTGTCTTCGTCGTGTCTTCGTCGTGCCTTCGTCGTGCCTTCGTCGTGCCTTCGTCGTGCCTTCGTCGCGTCGTCGCTCCATCGTCGCTCCTGCCGGGAGCCGTCGCTGACGGACTCACGAGTTGGGACTCCCGGATCGTCGCGTGACGACCGACCGACGCCTCACTCGCCGTCGTCGGCGTTCGGTTCCGCCTCGGTGATGAGGTCCTCGATGGGTTCTTCCTCGGGCGCTCGCGTCTCGCGCACCCTGCTGACGACCGTCGGCCACGCGACGATGAGTGCGACGGCGGCGAACGTCAGCGGGACGACCGCGAGCAGACGGAACGGCGTCGTGTCGGGGACGACGCCGAAGACGTACGGGAGGCCCGTCGTGGCGACGCCGTAGGCGCTCCCGAACAGGACGGCCATCATCGCGAGACCGCCGACGGTGTCGAGCGCACTCACCGGTGCGGTCTCGGTGCCACGGACGCGCCAGACTGCGTAGCCACCGAAGCCGCCGCCGATGGCGATGCCCGCCTCGACCACTTCCGTTCCGTGACCGCCAGCGGCGGCGATAGCGGCGGCGACGACGCCGAGGACGCCCGCGAAGAAGAACGCCCGGTCCGGCTTGGGTCGAAAGCCCGAGCGAGCGACCCGTTGGAACGCTACGAGGCCAGCGACGCCGACGGCGACGCCCGCCAGCACGTCGACGACGTAGTGGACCCCGAGAACGACGCGCGTCGCGGCGACGACGGTTATCAGGACGGTCGCGACACGGATGCGCGTTCTGCGCGTCCACACGTCGAGGAACGTCGCGAGGCCGCCGTACACCATCGTCGCGCCGATAGCGTGGCCCGAGGGGAACGCGAAGCCGTCGCCGGTGGCGGCGCTGACGAACGTGTCGTGTGCAACCGCCGGGATCCACAACGGCGCGGTCGCAGACGCCGCACCCGGTGGGCGAGCGAACGCGAACAGGCTCTTGAGACCGGTCGTGATGGCGAGTGCGCCGAGGCCGACGGCGACGAGCGTCGCGCCGACCGCGCGCGGGTTGGCTGCGAGTCGACGGTCGCCAAGCCAGTACAGCAAGCCGAGGCCGAGATACAGGAACCAGGCGTCACCCAACTGGGTGAGGAGGGCGGCGACGACGGTGAGCCACTCGGGGACGGCGAGCGGCGCATCGAGCAGGCCGTGTGTGGACATAGTAGCGGTGGGTGTGAGCGTGGACGTCAGCGGCGGTCTCGAACGGCGTCGAGCGCCTTCCAGGGCACCTCGACGACGTTGAGTCCCACGCCCACGAGGACGAACAGCGTGTAGAGGCCGAGTGTCGAGAGGAACAACACGAGCATCGCGGCGATGGCGACCCAGCCGTCGAGGAAGTAGAACGCCCCGAGCGTCATCACCGTCCCGTACAGGAGGACGAGATACGGTCCCCACCCGCGTGCGTGTCCGCGACGCATTCGACCGCGGACGTACCGCTTCAACTCCGCCTCCAACGCCGGCTTCTTCACCGTACGGTCGTCGAAGGCGTCGAGGTCGGCGCGGAGTTCGGCCACGCGTTCGTCCAGTTCCTCGATGTCTGGTGCCGGACGGCCGTCGTCCTCTTCGTCGCTCGCGGCCGCGTCGGTGCCTTCGGTCTCGCCGCTCATTCGTCCCTTCGCACGCGCGTCCCTCCCTTTACCCTGCCGGTCTCTGCCGTCTGTCGGTCGGCGCTCGCGGTCCGAATCACCACCGCGACCATCGCCGCCGCCCCTGCCGTCGGTCCGGACGCCTCCGTCCTCGCTGCCGTGATGGCCGCCGAGGACGGCGTTGACGACGGCTCCCACGAGGACGAGCACTGCACCGAAGTACAGGAACGTCACGAGGAGGAGCACCGCGCCGATGGCGCCGTAGAGGGCCGCCTGTCCGCCGCCGCGCGCCGCCTGGAACTCGACGTACGACTGGAACGCGACCTGCAGGAGCGTCCATCCGACGCCGGCGAACACTGCTCCGGGAACCACCTCTCGAACCGTGAGGTCGATGTCCGGAAACACGTAGTACATCGGAAGGAACGCGACCGTGAGCAACGCCGGCAACGCGACCAGTCCGACGACTCTGGCGACGATGCTCACCTCGACAGCGGTAACGACCGTCCCGACGGCAACCATCGCGACGAGGCTGACTGTGATGCTCGTGACGACGGTGAGCGAGTCTTTCAGCTGATCGACAATCCCCGTATCGTCGTCGGTGCCGTACACGACCGAGAACGCGATGTCGAGGCCGCGAAGTACCTTCAATGCGCCCCACAGCGTCAGTGGGAGACTGATGAGCGTCACCGACCCTTGTCCGGGTCCGTCGACGAGGGCGGTCACCAACACCTCTTGGCCCGTCTCGGTGAGGACGCCGGCGCTCGCGTCGATGACCGCCTGCGCGAGTTGCGGGCCGCCGACGGCGACGGCGACGACGAGGGCCAACACGGCGGCGGGAAACAGCGAGATGAACGCGTAGTACGCGACGCTAGCGGCGAGGAACGTGACGTTTCGGTCGCTGATCACGTTGGCGACGCGGCGGGCGGCCGCGACCGTCTGCCGGAGGGCGCTGTCAGCGTCGGTCGTGTCGGGGTCCGTTGGCACGCGGATATGTTCTCACAGATAGAAGAAAAGCACACGGGTCGTATCGGCGGCCAGGCGGGCGATTTCCGACGCTCACGCGAGGTCGGCGGTCGCCTCGCGCATCTGCTCGACCGTGGCCTCCGTCTTGAACGCTGTCCCGGAGTAGTGGGCGTGTGACGACTCGTAGCCCGCCTCGCGAAGTGTCTCGACGAACTCGTCCATTCCGACGGCTGGGCGGCCCCACTGCTTGCACAGGCGGTGTTGGTCGTAGTGGGTCGGCGTGTCGAGTTCGCCCGCGATGGTATCGAGCATCTCGCGTGCCCGTCGCGCGGTCCCCATATCGTCGCTGACAGCGTCGCCGACGGCCTCGGCGAAGTCGGCATCCGCGATTGGACCCAGCCAGATGGGGCCGGCGGTGACGACGCGGGCGGAGTCGCAGTACGGACACGACTCGGGAGCGTCGGGGAGACGGCCGTACTCGTGGTCGCGTTCGAGGCAGTCCTGACAGTGGTGGACGAAGCCCAAGTTCTCCAGCGTCGCCGTCGCGTCCGTCGCGTTCGCCTCCAGTTCGAGGTACGTCCGCGCGTAGTGGCGAGAGACGTGCGAGCAGACCGGGAGGGCGGCCTTGTCGCGAGTCGCGGCACGTCGAACCAGCGCACCGATCAACACGCGCAGGCCCATCTCGGGGTGGTACTCCGTGTTTCGTGGGAGGGTGTCGTAGCGGCGGACGCCCGCCTCGAAGTGCGCGCCACACAGCGGCGCGGTGTCGGTCGCGGTGACACACAGGAGGTTGCGCGTTCCGGCGACCGCGCTGTCGACGAACGGCATCGGCGACCCGTACGGGTCGACGTCGACCACGTCGAAGAAGCCCTCGTGGAGCAGGGCGTTCGCGTCGCCCTCGACCGCCTCGCCGTCGTACGGCGCGAGGTTGCGAGCCGCGAGCTCCACTGCGTCGGCGTCGATGTCGGCGGCAGTCACGTCCCACCCTTCGGCGGCCGCGCGAGTCGCACGGACGCCCGAGGCGGCCATCGCGTCGAAGTACGTCTCCGCGCGGGGTTCGTGGTCGGCGTACGCACGCAGGACGGCGACGGTAACGTCGCGGTTCAACTCCATCTTCGGGTTGTAGAACACCTCGTCGGCGCGGCCCTCGCTCGCACCGTCGCGCGCGTCCTCGACCTCGACGGTGACGCCGCCCTCTGTGACCTCCATCGTTACCCGAACTGGACTGCGCCCGAAGTTAACGGGCGTGGAATCGGTCGGGTCGCCCACGCCTCGCCGCTCTCACTCGGCAGTCGTCTCTCGCGTCCGCCGTCCGTCGTCCGAAGCGTTTTGCCACGGCCACGCCAAGCCCGCGATGTGACGCGTGGCGAGGGCGGCGCATCCGATCCGACGCCGACGGCGAAAAGCGACTGCTCCGGCGACACGGACGACGGCTCCCCTGACCAGTCCGGCGACGCTCTCGACGCGGCCGACCTCGCCGCCCTCGCGACGGAGGACTGGCGGGCCGCCCTCGCGACGACGGGCGAACTGAAGCCGCCTATCGTCGCGCGCATCATCGACCTCCACGGCGACCGCGGCCGCCGCGCCATCGAGGCGGTCGCCGAGGGTCGCGTGAAACGCTATCGCGACTTCACCGTCGTCGTCGGCTACCGTACCGAACACATCATCGAGGACGGCGGCTGTGACTGTCAGGACGCCACGTACAATCTCGACACCTCCAACGCGGACGAACGCTGCTGGCACGCCATCGCCGTCGACATCGCCGACCGTGTCGACCGGGTCGACCACCACGATATGTGGTACTCGGACGTCGCCGAGTTTCTGTAGCGGGCGACGGGTGAGGGTTCAAGTGCGATACCGGAACCAGCGACGGCTATCGACCACCCGAGACGGCACGCCGGGACGCGGGTGTGCGGCCCGACGGCGTGTCGCGGGCGTCGCTGAGCACGGTGTCAGTCGACGCGTCGCCGCGAGCAGGGCCGCCTGTCAGCACCACCGCCAGCGACGCGTCGGTGTCGGTCACTCGAAGGAGGCCGTCTCGACCGTGAGGCCGTAGTAGACGGCGGGTGCGAGCGCGAGCGCAACTGCCGAGACGACCGCCGTTGCGGAGACGCGACCGCTCACAAGCGCCGCGAACAACACCGCGAGGCCGAGGACGACGCCAACGCCGACTGCGCCGAGTCGGGTGTCTTCGGTCGCGTAGAAGCCGGCGCTCCGGGCCGCAAGCGCGCTCGCCACCCACACGAGCAGCGCTGCGGCCGCGCCGAACGGACTGCCAAGGCCGACGCCAGCGAGCAACAGCACCGCGCCCGCGACGCCGCCGACGAGCAGCGACCGTCTGCCGTCCGGGAGCCGTCGCGCCGGGGTGTACGCGACGGCGTACGCCCACGCCGGTGCGGCGACGAGGAGGCCGAAGAACGTCCCACGGAGCGTCGCGGCCGCGACGTCGCCGCTCGCAGTCACGACGGCGTCTCCGACGAGGATCAGACCGACGAGCGTCCCGGCGACTGCGACCGCACGGGTCGGCAGCACCGTCGTCGGATCGTCGTCGTGGTAGACGGCGTACACCGCGAACGGGTACAACAGGCCGACGCCGGTGAGCAGCGACCGCGTCACGTCGCCGGTCGCCCACAGCGCGAACGCCCCGATGGGGAGTGCGAGCAGGAAGCCGGTGAGCAACGCCAGTTCCGGGGCGCGACGGTTCACGACCGCCGTACGGGTGGGCCGACGAAAAGCCCCTCGGCGAGTCGGATCGGTCGCCCGCTCCGCCGTCGACGTGGAATCGGGATAGACGGAAGCGTTTAGACCGTGCCGGGGGTAGCCCCGCCTATGGCGGACTGTCCACTTGCGGATGACTGCCCCCGGTTCTCCGAACGGATCCAGGGGATGGGGTGTCAACACTACGGCAATCGCGGCGGCGCAGAGTGGTGCAACGAGTACGATATGCCCATCTCGGACCTGAAACAGCAGCCGGTGAAGCCCGGCGAAGAGGTCGTCGTTGAGGTCGACGACATCCACGAGAGTGGTGCCGGCGTCGGTCGAACCGAGGACGGCTTCATCGTGATGGTCGACGGCCTTCTGCCGCCCGCGCGGGCGGTCGTCCGCATCGACCGCGTGAAACAGAACCACGCGAAAGCGAAGAAGGTGATCGAACGCCTCCCCGACGACCCGGACGAGGCCGACGAGGAGAGCGCGGAGGGCGCCGACGAGGAGCGGTCGTCCGAGGACGGCCCGGCGACCCGCCGCGAGCGACTCGGGTCGCGCGACAACTTCTGGGGCTCGTAAGGTCGACTCCCTCCGGGGGTCGCGGATGGACAGTCCGTACTATGCTTTTTGTGTACCCGGGTGTGAGTACTCGGTATGGTTCCCGAGCGGAGCGGTGGTGTCGACGGGGGCGACGACGAGGCGATCGACGTCGCAGAGTTACTCGACCGTGCCGGCTTCGACGCCGCCCGGAGCGTCCTGACCCGTCGACAGGCGGAGGTACTGGCGCTCCGCGAGCGCAACGTTCGACAGGCCGACATCGCGGAGTTGCTCGGCACCTCGCGCGCGAACGTCTCCAGCGTCGAGTCGTCGGCCCGCGACAACGTCGAGAAAGCCCGAGAGACGGTCGCGTTCGCGGAGGCGCTGTCGGCTCCTGTCAGGATCGAGATCGCCGCCGGGACCGACCTCTACGACGTTCCCGACCGCGTGTACGACGCCTGTGACGACGCCGAGGTGAAGGTGAATCACACCGCACCCGACCTGATGAAACTCGTCAGCGACGACGCTGGCGGCGCGGTGCAGGGTCGTGAGGTCGTCGCGCCCATCCTCATCGGCATCACCAGCACGGGCGCGGTGCGCGTGCGTCGCTCCGAGTAACAGCGGTCGACTCGCCCGCTTCCCGCACGGTCTGCCGGCTCGCCCGACTTTTTGTCTCACTCGTGCGCAGACCACAGTATGGACCTGCGACTCGACGGCGACACGGCACTGGTGACGGCGAGTTCGAGCGGCCTCGGCTTCGCGACGGCGTCGTCGCTGGCGGCTGAGGGGGCGAACGTCGTCGTCTGTGGACGCACACCCGACCGCCTCGCTGATGCCGAGTCGTCGCTCGCGGACGCGCCGGGCGACGTTCTCGCGGTGGAAGCCGACGTGACGGACCGCGACGACGTGGCGGCGCTCGTGGACGCGACCGTCGAGGCGTTCGGCGGCCTCGACCACGTCGTCACGAGCGCCGGCGGCGTCCCGCCGGGCACGTTCGACGAGACGAGCGACGACCAGTGGCGCGGCGCGTTCGACACGCTCGTGATGAGCGCCGTCTGGACGCTCCGGGAGGCACGGCCCCACCTCACCGACAGCGACGCTGGGACGGTGACGTGCATCACCTCCACCTCCGTCCGAGAGGCCATCGACGGCCTCGTCCTCTCGAACGCCGTCCGGCGGACTGTCATCGGTCTCGTGAAGACTCTCTCGCGGGAGTGGGCACCCGACGTGCGGGCGAACGCCGTCCTCCCGGGCGCACACGAGACCGCTCGCATCGAGGAGTTGGTCGAGGACGCCATCGACCGCGGCGCGTACGACACCTACGAGGAAGGCCTCGCGGACTGGGCGGCCGACATCCCGTTGGACCGCATCGGCGACCCACAAGAACTGGGTGACGTGGTCGCGTTCCTCGCGTCCGAGCGGGCGTCGTTCGTCAACGGGGCGGCCCTGCCGGTCGACGGCGGCACGCTCAACTCGTAAGCCGCTGACAGCAACGGCGACTGCCGGTCAGAAGTCGTCGGACGCTTTCAACCGACCCACTACGTCGCGGACCCGCTGTGCTTCCGCCTTCGGGACGACCAGCACCCGGTCGTCGTAGGCGACGACGCACAGATCTTCGACGCCGACCAGCGAGACGTGTGCGCCGTCGCTGGCGACGACGTTGTCGGCGGCGTCGACGGACAGCACGTCGCTTGCCCCGGTCACGACGTTGCCCTCGGCGTCGGCGTCGAGTACGCGGTCGAGGGCGTCCCACGCGCCCAGGTCGTCCCACGCGAAGTCGGCGGGCACGACCGCCGCACGCTCGGCACGCTCCATCACGGCGTAGTCGATGCTGACGGGGTCGACGGCGTCGAATCCGGCATCGGGGTCCGGGTCGGCCGATTCCAGTTCGGCGACGAGCGGTTCTAACGGCGTCTCGCGCGTCTCACGGACGAGCGCCTTGGGCGTCCACGCGAAGATGCCTGCGTTCCAGTAGTACCCCGCGTCGACGTAGTCGGCGGCCGCCTCCGCGTCGGGTTTCTCGTGGAACGCCGCGAGTTCCCGATATGCGCCGTCGCCGACGCCGCGGGCGGTGCCGGCTTCGATGTACCCGTAGCCGGTGGCGGGACGGGTCGGTTCGACGCCGAAGGCGACGAGGCGGCCGGACTCGGCGGCGACGCGTGCGCCGCGGGCCATCGTCCGCTCGAAGGCGTCGCCGTCAGGGACGTGGTGGTCGGCTGGGAGAACGACGACGACCGGGTCGCCGTCGACGGCTTCGCGGGCGCGGTGGGTCGCGTACACGATGGCCGGGCCGGTGTCCTTCCCCGCTGGTTCGACGACTACCTCGGCGTCGGGTGCGTGCTCGGGTATCTCGTCGGCGAACGCCGAACGGGTGGCGACGAGCGTCGTGTCCGCGAAGCCCGTGCGCTCGACGGTGCGCGAGAGGAGGCTCTCGTCGCCCTCACCGAGCGAGAGGAACTGCTTGGGCCGGTCGCTGCGTGAGGCGGGGTACAGGCGGGTTCCGGTGCCGCCGGCGAGGACGACAGCGACGACGGGGCGGGTCATACCGAGCGAACGCGGCCGGGCGGCAAAAGCGGTCGGGCGTTTGCGGTCGCCCGCCGGTGGGTAGGGATCACGTTCGTTCGACTGCGCTCACGTTCTGGGCGGCTCGGCACGGAGACCTCGCCGCCGGCTGTCCGCGGTCTCGTTCGTTCGCTCCGCTCACTCACTCGACCGCGCTCATCTTCTGGGCGTCGCGCCCGCAAGCGCGCCACCGTCCTGCCGAGGCGCTCGCTCGCGTCTCGCTTTGCTCACGGGTCGCTTCGCTCCCCGTTCGCTATCCGCGGTCTCGTTCGTTCGCTCCGCTCACTCACTCGACCGCGCTCACCACGTCTGGACGCGCCCCTCTCGCACGTCTTCCGCACACCCCTCGCAGTCGGGATGTCCCTCCTCAAAACACGCTGGCTCTCCGTCTGCGTTGACCGCAACCCGTCGCTTCTCGACGTGACGGCGACAGACGATGCGGGCGCGGTCCTCCTCGTCGGTGGGCAGGTCGAAGGTGTCGGCGCGGTTCTCGCCCCACTCGCGGCCCTCGCGGTACGCGCGCTTGCTCCGGGCGTACTCGCGCCCAACCTTCCGGGCCTGCTGGTGGAGGACGCGACGGAACTTGTCGCCCAATCCCATACGGGTACTGCGTGCGCCCGGCGTATCAGTCCGTTGGGTCCGGTGATCGGCACGTCTGACGCCCGAATCGGCGGCCCGTATGCCGGCGCACGGTTTCACTTTCACCCTGGTCACGTAACACTAAATACCACTCCGAACCAATCGCCGTGTGCCTCCCACTGAACACATACCCGGAGGCAGGAGAACTATGGCAGACTTGCAAACCCACGCGGAAGAGATACACGAGCAGTTTTCAGACCATCTGGACATCACCGTCGAGGACGTCGAGGAGCGCCTCGCCTCGCTGGTGAACGAGTACCGCGTCCCCGTCGACGAGGCACGCCGCAGCGTCGTCAACGCCTACCTCGACGAGGCGGGCCTCGAACGCGACGAGATCGGCTCCGGCGGCGCACAGGAGCTGCTCGTCGGCGACATCGACGAGGACGAACAGTGGGTCGACCTCCGCGTCAAGGTGGCCGACCTGTGGGACCCCAACCACGACTCCATCGCACAGGTGGGTCTGCTCGGCGACGAGTCGGGCACCATCAAGTTCGTCTCGTTTTCGACGAGTGAACTCGAAGCACTCGAGGAGGGAACGAGTTACGCCCTCTCGAACGTCGTCACCGACGAGTACCAGGGCAACTACTCGGTGAAACTCAACCGGACGACGACCATCACCGAACTCGACGAGGACATCGAAGTCGGCGACGACTCCGACGAGGTCGAAGGCGCCCTCGTCGACATCCAGTCCGGGTCGGGCCTCATCAAGCGGTGTCCCGAAGACGACTGCACGCGCGTCCTCCAGAACGGTCGGTGTAGCGAACACGGCCAGGTCGACGGCGAGTTCGACCTGCGCATCAAGGCCGTCCTCGACGACGGCGACGCCGTCCAAGAGGTCATCTTCAACGAGGAGGCGACCGCCGAACTCACCGGCATCGGTCTCGACGAGGCCAAACAGATGGCGCAGGATGCCCTCGACACGACCGTCGTGGCCGAGGAGATGGCCGACGACATCGTCGGGCGCTACTACCGCGTGCGCGGCCCGACGTTCGGCCGCTACGTGTTGGCCGACGAGTTCGAAGAACTGTCCGGCACCGACGACACGGTCGATGCTGAATCGCTGCTGATCCGCGCGAGGTCCCTGTAATGAGCCAGAACACCCTCACCCGAGAGGTCGCACGCCGCGTCTTCGCGACCGAGTACAACGACGCCAGCTACACGTTCAAGGAGTCCGACGACGACCGGGCCCCCCTGTACCTCCTGTTGCCGACGGGCGAACGCGCCAACCGCGTGTTCATCGTCGGGACGCTCACCGAGAAGGAGGACGTCGGCGAGGACAGCGAGTACTGGCGCGGCCGCATCGTCGACCCGACGGGGACGTTCTTCACCTACGCCGGGCAGTACCAGCCGGAGGCCGCGAGCGCCCTCCGCGAACTGGAGCCGCCCGCCTACGTCGCCGTCGTCGGCAAGCCACGGACGTACGAGACGGACGACGGTAACGTGAACGTCTCCGTCCGCCCGGAGTCCATCACGACCGTCGACGCCGCCACCCGCGACCGCTGGGTCGCCGAGACCGCGGCCCGGACGCTCGACCGCATCGAGGCGTTCGACGACGAGGGCAACGAGTACGCGCGGATGGCCCGCGAGCAGTACGACCTGCCCGTCGAGGAGTACCGCGACGCCGCCGTCGCGGCGCTGCAGTCGCTCGACGACGCCGACGAACTCGAAGGCGAAGCGCCCGTCTGAGGCTGGCGCCGTCGTAGTCGACGCGCCTTGAGCGCGTTCCCCCACCGCGGATTTCCCCAATTCCCCGTTTTCCCACCCTCCGTTTTTTCGCCGGAGCCGTGTGAGTGTCTGACGAACGATTAAGTGGCGACGACGACGAGTAGCCGACAATGGGGAGTAAGAACAAGACCGTCTCCTTCCGTGTCAACGAGGACGCCTTCGAGGCGCTGCGGGAGATTGCCGACGAACGTGACCTGTCGCTGTCGGCGGTGTTCCGCGATTACGTCGACACCCTCGTCGCCCACGACGGGCAAGTAGAGGTCGTCCCCGAACACCGCGTCGAGGACGCCGACGGCGAGTCGTTCCCGCCGACCGTCGAGGTGCCCAAGAGCTTCGTCCGAGAGCACGAACGGCTGGAACTGGAGGCCGAACACCTCCGCGAGCAACTGGACGAGTACAAGGCGTACGTGACGTTCTTACAAGACCAGTTGGAGAACGACGAGGGCACCGATGAAGTCGTTTTTCTCGAGGACCTCGACGGCAGCCACGACGACGACGAGCCGTATCAACTCGGCTGAGTCGGCACACAACTACCCGTATGGTGACTCCTCGTGACCGCGAGTAATTCGTGGCGGCGGGACGTGGCGCTGGTGTTCGTCGCGCTCGTCCTCGGATTCGTCGCCTTTCTCGCACTCAACTACCTCGCGCTGTTCGGTGTCGTCAGCGTCGACTCCGATCTGTTCGTCGTCTGGATCGGTGTCGCCATCGGCTACGCCGTCGCGCGACTCTCCGGCCGCACATTCGACTGATCGGCTGACAGTGAGTGATTCGACCGAAACCGGCGGACGGTCACTCCTCACTGTCGACGGCGACGGTCACCGGTTCGCCGCCGTCGACGACGATCCGGTAGTCACAGAACACGAACTTGACCGTCGGCGCTGACGAACCCCGTGCGATGAGCGCATCCAGGGCTTCAGTGTCGATCGCGTCTTGCAGTCGCGCATCTAACTCGACGGGGTCGACGTCCTCGGCGGCGGCGACGCGTTCGACGACACGCTGGCTCACGGGAGGGTCCTCGTTCGATCCGGTGGGGCTCATCGATTCGATCACGGATCTCCCGTGGACTCGCGTCAGTATGAACGCCGAGCGTCGTGAACTCCGATCAACGCCGATTAACGCGAATTCACCGTTGTGTCGACTGGACACGACACATTACCCTGCCGGTAACTTCGCGCTACCGCGCTAACTCGTCGTGTGCTTCTCGTGCCCGGCGTTGGGCTTCTTGATCGCCCTCGACGCTCGCGAGCGACTCGACCGCCTCTAGCGTGCGCACCGCGTCGTCGAGAAACGAGAGCACGTCGCCGGGGTACGCGTACAGCATATAGTCGTCGCCCATCACGTCGACGATAGCATCGGGGCCCAGTCCCTGCGCCCGCAGTTCCAGCAGGTAGCGGATGAACTTCCGCTCCGGGTGGCCGCAGTAGGGAGCGTCGTCACACCCACAGTCGAGGAAGTCCTCGGCGAACTCCAACACCCGGTCGCGGGTCGCCTCGTCGAGTTCCGACAGGCCGTCGCCCGAGAACACGAGATCCAGCGTCGCCCCCGTGAACGCGCCCTTCGGGATGTTGGCGTCGAGTTGGGAGGCGATCTGCCGGTGGTTCTTCAGGTAGATCTTGTCCGTGATGGCCACTGCTACCCGTCGATAGCGGATCCGACGAGAAAAACGCGACGGTCACGCCGTGGCGGTGACGATGGGTCGGGTGCTTCCGTGTCCGGCGTCGTGCGTGAGGCTGGCACGCACCCGCCCCGGCGGAGTCGTAACGTATTTCACTCACACCGGGCTACCTGTGGATGCGTGTCCGGGTTGGGGTAGTGGACTATCCTTCAGCCTTGTGGAGGCTGAGACGCGGGTTCAATTCTCGCACCTGGACCTTTGCTCCGGTCGTCTCGGCGACCACTCACGAGTCTGTTCTTCGGTCGAACGCGTCAGCTCACTTTTTGGGTCGTACGAGTCCGGATCGCCGCTCAGATACCGCGTCCGCCCACGTCGGGAAGCCTGCTCGCGTCGCTGATCCCCAGCGAGTCGCGGCCGCCCTGTTGGATGATATTGAACGCGGTCATGAGGTCGCTCCGCGAGACGAGCCCCGCGAGTTCGCCCTCCTGATTGATCACGGCCAACCGACCGACGCCACGCTGTTGCATCATCTGGAGGGCGTCGAGCGCGTCCGCGTCGGGCGTGACGCTCGCGATATCCGTCTCCATCACGTCGCCGACGGTGTAGGCGTCGCGTTCGACCTCGCGGACGTTCTGTGCGTCCTCCAGCGTGACCATCCCGACGAGCGACCCGCGGTCGACGACGGGGTAGCCCGTGTGCCGTTCGCGGAACATCCGCTCCATCAACTGCGCCACGCTGGCGTCGGGGTCGACGACGCTCAGGCGGTCGCGCGGCGTCATCACGTCGTCGACGGTGACGCCCTGGAACGCCGCCTTCATCGTCGTCTGCTGGGACTCACTGGAGGCAGCGATGTAGATGAAGAACGCCAGCCCCACGGTGAGCCAGTTGCCGTTGAACAGGCCGAACAGGCCGAGCATAAACGCGAACACCTTGCCGACTTCGGCGGCAATCTGGGTCGCCCGCGCGTGCGGTCGGTTCCGCGCTAACAACGCCCGAAGCACGCGCCCGCCGTCCATCGGGAAGCCGGGGAGGAGGTTGAACGCCGCGAGGACGAGGTTCATCAAGGCGAGGTAGCCGACGACGAACGCGACGGTCGGCGGGAGCGGCACCGCAACGAACACGACGTACGCGATGAGGCCCAGCGCGACGGACACTGCCGGCCCCATAATCGCGATGGTGAACTCTTGTTTCCAGTCCTCGGGCATCTCCTCGAACTGGGCGACGCCGCCGAACAGCCACAGTGTGATCCCCTTGATGGCGTAGCCGTAGTGCATCGCGGTCAGCGAGTGTCCGAACTCGTGGAGGAGGACCGAGACGAACAGGCCGACGGCGGCGACGGTACCGAGGACCCACGGGACTGCCCCCGCGGTCAGCGCGTCTGCGGGGATGGCGACGCCGAACGTCTGCCCGACGATCCCGGAGAACTCACCGACCTGGCTACCGATCAGGTACGCGAACAGCGGGAGCACCAGCAGGAACGTCCAGTTCAACTGGATCGGGATGCCGGCAACGCGACCGACACGGATGCCTCGCATACCCTCGGATAGTCGCCCACAGGGTATAAACCCGGCCACCGATCCGAGCGACGGGACTTATTTTCCGCCACCGCGATGTGCCGGTATGAGCGACACCGAGAACGCGACGGCGACAGACGGCCCGGAACCGGTCGTCAAGCGTGGGTCGGACCTGTCGATGGGCACCGTAGACGCGGGTGAGGGGATGTCGAAAGGCGTCCTCCTCGACGAGTCTGACGGTGCACCACACTTCGCGATGCGGCGGTTCGAACTCGCCCCTGGCGCACGAGTTCCCAACCACACCAACGAGGTGGAACACGAGCAGTACGTCCTCGCGGGCGAGTACACCGTCGGAATCGACGGCGAAGAACACACTGTCACCGCGGGCGACGCCCTCCTCATCCCCGCGGGCGTCCCCCACTGGTACCGCAACGACGGCGACGAACCGGGTGCGTTCATCTGTGTCGTACCGAACGGCGACGACACCATCCACGTTCTGGACGACGAGTAGCCAGTCCGAGGACGAGTCGCCCGACTGACGGGATCGACGCCCGTCGGACGCGGAAGCCGAATCCCTGAAATACCGCATCCGCGTACGCGGAGGCAACCGAACACCGTGTCCGAACAACTCCCGCAGGTCGAGACCCTGTTCCTCCACGAACGCGACGAGGACTTCACCGTCGTCGTCGAACGCGACGGCTCGCGGGTGCTGCACGGCGTCCTCGAACTCAAGGAGACGGACGCCGGGCCGCGCCCGCGCCGCTTCCGCGTCAAGCGCAAGGGCGGCGAGGAGCCACGCCAACCCGACCAGTTCGTCGAGTTGGCGCGGTCGGCCCGCCGCATCCGCATCTCCGAGCAGACGAACGCGCACGCTCGCGACCGCCTCCAGTCGATGCTGTCGGCGTACCAACTCGACGCCAAACAGGTGCGCACCTGCCGCTACTGCGCGAACGCCGGGCGCTACTCGCCGGTCACCAGCGAGACAGCCGTGAAGGCCGACCGCGACTTCATCTGCGCAGACTGCGCGAAGCGGGAACTCGACCGGGAACTGTCGTACAAGGGCCAGTTCACCGGCAACGCCCGCGAGCGGTTGGAAGACCTCCTGTTCGAGGTCCAGGACTTGGAGCGAATCACGAACCTCTTGCAGGGGAACCTCGACCCCGACCTCACGAAGTTCGACACCATCTCGGCGACGACCGACGAAATCGACGCCGTCCCGACGAACTCGCTGAACCTCCATCCCGCCCTCCAAGAACGGGTGGAGGGGCGCTTCGACGAACTCCTGCCCGTGCAGAGCCTCTCGGTGCGCAACGGTCTCTTCGACGGCGACGACCAACTCGTCGTCTCGGCAACGGCGACCGGGAAGACGCTCGTGGGCGAACTCGCGGGCGTCAACAACGCACTCAACGGCAACGGGAAGATGCTGTTTCTCGTTCCCCTCGTCGCGCTCGCGAACCAGAAACACGAGGACTTCGAGGAGCGCTACGGCGACGTCCTCGACGTGACCATCCGGGTCGGGGCCTCGCGCATCAACGACGACGGCAACCGCTTCGACCCGAACGCCGACATCATCGTCGGGACCTACGAGGGGATCGACCACGCCCTCCGCACCGGCAAGGACATGGGCGACATCGGCACGGTCGTCATCGACGAGGTCCACACGCTGAAAGAACCCGAGCGGGGCCACCGCCTCGACGGGATGATCTCTCGGCTGAAACACTACACCGAAGACCGCGGGTCGCCTGCGCAGTGGGTGTACCTCTCGGCAACCGTCGGCAACCCCGAGTTCCTCGGCCAGCGACTAGGCGCGAAACTCATCGAGTTCGAGGAGCGACCTGTCCCCATCGAACGCCACGTCACCTTCGCCGACGCCCGCGAGAAGGTGAAGATCGAAAAGCGCCTGGTGAAGCGGGAGTTCGACACCAAGTCCTCGAAGGGATATCGCGGGCAGACGATCATCTTCACCAACTCCCGGCGGCGCTGTCACGAAATCTCGCGGAAACTGGAGTACGACTCCGCGCCGTACCACGCTGGTCTCGACTACAAACGCCGCAAGACTGTCGAACGGCAGTTCGGTAATCAGGATCTGGCCGCGGTCGTCACGACCGCCGCTCTCGCGGCCGGTGTGGACTTCCCTGCCTCGCAGGTCATCTTCGACACGCTGGCGATGGGAATCGAGTGGCTCTCGGTCCAGGAGTTCGAGCAGATGCTCGGCCGCGCCGGGCGCCCCGACTACCACGACGAGGGGAAAGTGTACGTCCTCGTCGAACCCGACGCCAGTTACCACTCCTCGATGGAGGGCACGGAAGACGAGACGGCGTTCAAACTCCTGAAAGGCGAGATGGAGGACGTGACGACGGTGTACGACACTTCCTCCGCCGCCGAGGAGACGCTGGCGAACGTCGTCGTCGCGGGCAAAGGTGCGAAGAAACTCAACGACCGGATGATCGGCGAGGTGCCGACCACCCACGCCGTCGGCAAACTGCTGGAGTGGGAGTTCATCGACGGCCTCTCGCCGACGCCGCTGGGACGCGCCGTCGCCACGCACTTCCTCGCGCCCGACGACGCCTTCCGCATCCTCGACGGTATCCGCAAGGACCACCATCCGTACGACATCGTCGCGGACATGGAACTCGCGGAGAACGAGGAGATGTAGGGCAGGACGACCGCGACGGTCCGACGGCGAACAGTACCGCCCGCGTCAGTCGACGCGGCGGCCGTGTCGGTAGCCGAGGAGGTACGCCGCCGCAGGGACGCCGACGATGAGGGCGATGTTGAGCGCGAGGAGGTACACCGACACGGTCTGCCCGATGGTTCCGAACGCAGGGAGCCACGCGGGAACGCCGCTGTCGACGACCGAAGAGACGGCGGCGTTCGCGACGCCCCGGAGGAGGACCACACCGACGACGAGGGCGACGAGAGCGAGCGGGTAGCGGACGTGGGCGGACCGAACGAGCGAGGCCATACCGGTTTGTGACGGACTAATTTCATAACTGTACGGATCGTTTTGAGCCGTCGCCGGGAACGTGCCCGGCGGTCCCGGCGTGTCCGGTGATGTCGTCCCGACGGCACGAGTCGGCACCACGTTGATTGTCACTGGCGAACAACAGTATTGAATGGACGAAGCAGACCGGCAACTCGTACACGAGGTTCGCTCCCAACTCGACGGATGGACGACCTCCGCTCGCAGCGAGGCGTACACCGAACTGTTCGAAGGCGACGATCCGATCCTCTCGACGGAGGAACTCCGACTGCTCGACGCGGTCGACTCCCTGTTGGAACGCCACGGCGGCGACGGCGTCTGGGGAACCGACCAGTACGGCGTCCACGCCGACAGCTCTGGACCGGCGTCCGACTCCCTGGGGATCGTCTGCGTCTACCACCCTCAGGTGACGAGAGACTCGGTTCTCCGCGGCGTCGACGACCTCGACGACCGGACCGAAGAGCGGATCAACGCGGCGCTGTGGACGTACGCCGAGCGCGTCACGGACATCATCGAGCGGGAACTCGACGAGTACCTCGGGCGAGACTGACACCGACGTCCGGTCGGCGGTGCAGTCGCCCCCACACGTCGGAGTCGCGGCCGTTCAGACGCCCAGCCACTCGTCGTTCCGGACCTCGTACCCGTTGCCCCGACAGAACGCCGCCGCCTCCCTGCGAACCGCTCGTGACCCCGGGAGAGCGCGGTCGTCGCGGATCTGCTCGACGATCCAGTCGGCGATCACTCGGATCCCCTCGTCTTCGTCGACGGCGTCGATCGCCGCGAGCTCTCGGAAGGTCCGCTCGTACGCGTCCCACTGTAACCCCTCGAGCGTCGCCTCGGGGAGTGCGTTCGTGGCCTCCACGACTCGCTTCATCGCGGTGGCGACCGTCGGTCGCTGGATCCGGATGCGCACCGCCGTGGGAGCGTCGAACGTCTCGTGGTCTGTCTCCGGGAGCAACTCCGAGACGGTGTACGTCCCGTCGGTCGACTCGACCTCGCGGTCGCCGACTGCCGCGACGATAGTCGCGCCCGTCGCGGGAAACGCGATCGTCTGTAGGTCCGCTTCGATCTCCTCCAAGGTATCGTCCGGGATCGGCGGCTCCGACTCGTCTCCTCGTTCCAACTCCATCGCTAGCTCGCGGTTTCGTCGTCTGTTCTCTGCATCGTGGGACTGCTTGTCTCGGCCCTGCTTGTCATCTGCCATCTGTACGAGTACGGTCTCGACGTGGATAACCTCCCTGACGGTTCCACGCGACGACCAACGTGTGTGTCGGCAGCGTCCCGATCCGGGGCCGTCGCTCCGATCCCCGCACCCTTTTGGCGTCAGGGGGCATCGACTTCGCCGTGTTCACGCCCGAGGTTCTGTTCGTTGCCGCCGTGATCCTCGTGGCGCTCGTCTTGTTCGTCACCGAACCGGTTCCCGTCGACATCACGGCGCTCGGAATCTTGGTCAGTCTGTTGCTCGCGGAGCCGGTTTCGGCCGTGTTCGCCGACCTCGGACTACTCGTGGCTCCGTTCGAACTGGTGACCGTCGAGCAGGGGCTGTCGGGGTTCGCCAACCCCGCGACGCTGACGGTCCTCGCGATGTTCGTCCTCTCGGAGGGCGTGCGGATGACGGGCATCGTCCAGCGACTCGGCACGCTCATCGCGCGGATCACTCGCGGCGACGAGACGAAGCAACTCGGCGCGACTATCGGCATCGTCGGCCCCGTCTCCGGCATCATCAACAACACCGCCGCCGTCGCCATCCTCCTCCCGATGGTGACGGACTTGGCCGAGCGGAGTCACACGTCGCCGTCGAAACTCCTACTCCCGCTGAGTTACGCGTCGATGTTCGGCGGGACGCTCACGCTCATCGGCACGTCGACGAACATCCTCGCGTCGGACCTGTACGCCACGCTCGCACCGCCGGAGGTCGCCCGGCAGTTCGGTATGTTCGAGTTCCTCCCACTGGGCGCTGTGCTGTTGGTCGTCGGATCCATCTACCTGATGACGGTCGGTCGGTGGCTCACGCCCGCCCGAATCAAACCCCGCGTCGACCTCACCGAGGAGTTCGAGATGGCCGACTACCTCACCGAGGTCGTCGTCCGCGAAGACTCGCCGCTGGTGGGTCAGCGCGTCGAATCCGCACTCGTCGAGACGGACTTCGACGTGGACATCGTCCAGTTGGTTCGCGGCGATCAGGTGTTCCTCGAACCACTCGGACAAAAAGAGATCAAAGCGGGCGACCTGTTCGCGATGCGCACCGACCGCGCGACGCTCGTCGAACTCCTCGACGTGGAGGGGCTAGACCTCATCCCTGAGGTGGTCGACGAGGCGGAACTGGAGGCGGCCGACAGGGGGCAGAACCTCGTCGAGGTCGTCGTCGCGCCGGGGTCGTCGCTGGTCGGTGAGTCGCTGGCGTCCGCGAGTTTCCGCCAGCGCTACGACGCGACCGTCCTCGCGCTCCGTCGTGGGGGCGAGTTGGTCCGCCAGCGGATGGATCGCATCCCCCTCCGCGTGGGTGACACGTTGCTCGTACAGGCCAGCGAGGTCTCCGTCGAACGCCTCGACGCCAACCGCAACTTCATCCTCGCACAGGAGATCGAACGTCACGACTACCGCCAGTCGAAGACGGGCGTCGCCGTCGCCATCGTCGCGTTGGCGGTCGGCCTCGCCGCACTCAACGTCGTCCCCATCGTCGTCTCGGCGCTGGCGGGCGCACTCGCGATGGTCGTCACTGGCTGTCTCAAGCCCGGCGAGGTGTACGACGCCGTCGAGTGGGACGTCATCTTCCTGCTGGCGGGCGTCATTCCGCTGGGCATCGCAATGCAGTCGTCGGGGACCGCCTCGCTGATCGCAGACGCCGTCGTCGCAGGGTCGACCGTTCTCCCACCGCTGGTGTTGCTCGGGGCGTTCTACGTCGTCACCGCCCTGTTGACGAACGTCATCTCGAACAACGCCAGCGTCGTGTTGATGATCCCGGTCGCGTTGCAGGTGGCCGCCACACTCGGCGCGAATCCGCTGGCGTTCGCGATGGCTGTGACGTTCGCGGCGAGTACGGCGTTTATGACGCCCGTCGGCTACCAGACCAACCTGTTCGTGTACGGGCCCGGCGGCTACCGCTTCACCGACTACGTGCGGGTTGGTGCGCCGCTACAAGCGGTGTTCGCTGTCGTCACGACGCTCGGCGTCCCCATCGTGTTCGGCCTCGGGATGTGACGGCGACCGCGAACGGAACGGTTTATACCCGTTCGGACGGGACGAGTGTGTACGGGACCGTGGGTTAGTGGTATACTCCTGGCCTTGGGTGCCAGTGACCCCGGTTCGAATCCGGGCGGTCCCACTCAATTCTCTGCGGCGTAACGAGCGTTGAAATACGATAGCGACCCAGCAAGCGTATGCGTTCACTGGACGAGATGCCGAGTCATCGGAAGGAGGATTACACCGAAGCTGTTGTCGTTGCGGAGTTGAAGCGGCGCGGAATCCCCGTCTCAAAACCAGTCGGTGACAACGAGCGGTATGACCTCATCGTGGAGGCCGCCCAGGAACTCTGGACGCTACAGGTAAAAACCGGGTCTCACCGTGATGACGGGATCAACTTTCGTGGTGTCTCACAGCATACGAATGCCAGCGGAAACACGTACAAGCCGTATGATGGTGATGTGGATTTGTTCATCGTGTACTGCCACGAACTCGGCTCGATGTATCTCGTCCCTGAGGCAGAAGTCGGATCTAATATGTTTCTCAGGACTGCGGAGCCGTCCCAGCGACACAGGAATATCAACTGGGCGAGTGAATACGAATTTGACCGGAACTGGCCCCTAGACGATGCTTTCGGGTCTCCGGACAACCTCTCTATTGTCGTGGAAATGCTTAGTGAACGAGGAATCACGCTCCACGAACCGGTCACGGAAGAGGCGTATCAGTTATTGCTCGAAGCTGACGACGGCACCCAATACAGGGCCGCGGTTGAGCACGGTATGGTGAATGAGGGGCGTCTTCGGTTCGACCCGAAATGTAGACTTAAAGGGCCTGAAGCGATTGATCTCGTATTGGTTTATTCGACGGAACTCAACACGCTCTATCTCGTTCAGCGAGACGAATATAACACGGCTATTTCACTTCGGGTAGAAGCTCCCAATCAGTGGAACCGGGACATCAACTGGGCCGAGGAATACGAATTCGACGAGCGATGGCCCGATGTCTCCGAATAGCTCTCAATTTTAATTCTTGTGCACACCTCGAAACGCTTCACACATTTCCTCCATCGATTCAGCAAACCGCCGGCCCTCCGGGCTGGTCCGGGATAGTACGCCTTCCGGGCCTCTCGTTGAGAAGTGAGTGACAGCGTTCAGTTCCCCTCCGAAGCGGCGTGCTTGGCAGTCACCACAGCGGCGGACCGATCAGTATGAACTCGGTTGGGGGGACACACCGTGGCGTATCTGCACTGCCACACACGAACCAGTAGTCCCCCTTGGCAGTACTCAAATGGGTACTCGCTTCCACCGTTCCGACTCGGAACAGGCCGACGATAAACCACCTAGATAATTATTAACAATCGACGCGTTCGTGTCGGTAGGCCAATGAGTACTGACGACCACGATCATACGGCCGACGCACACGGCCACGAGCACCACGAGGTCGAGGGGCCGGGATATCCGACACCGGCGGCGATGCGCACCGAATCCGAACGCGAGAAGACCGCCTTCGTGATGTCACTCCGAGTCGGGATGGACGTGGACGGCCCCGACTTCGTCGGCGTCGTGGACGTCGACCCCGACTCCGACACCTACGCGGAGTTGATCGACACCGTCGAGATGCCGAACAAGGGTGACGAACTCCACCACTTCGGCTGGAACACCTGTTCGTCCTCGTGTCACGCCGAGGGACTCACCCGAGACCACCTGATCGTCCCGGGGCAACGCTCCTCCCGGATCCACATCATCGACGCCGCCGACCCGCGCAATCCGGAGATCGAGCACGTGATCGAGCCCGAGGAGGTGTTCGAACACGACCTCTCGGCGCCACACACGGTCCACTGCGTTCCCGAAGGGAAGATCGTCATCAGTATGCTCGGCAACGCCGACGGCGAACTCCCCGGTGGCTTCCTCCAACTCGACCAGGACGACTTCTCCATCGACGGCCACTGGGAGGCCGACAGCGGCGCGATGGAGATGAACTACGACTACTGGTATCAGCCCCGTCACGGAGTGATGATCTCCAGCGAGTGGGCCGCCCCCGAGACGTACTACCCGGGCTTCGATATGGAAGACGTCGAAGCCGGGAAGTACGGTGACAGCATCCACATCTGGGACTGGGAGACCAAAGAACACCGCCAGTCTCTCACCTTCGGTGAGGAGGGGCTGATCCCGCTGGAAGTCCGGATGCCCCACAACCCCGAGGAGACGGAGGGGTACGTCGGCGCCGCGCTCTCCTCGAACATCCTCCGCTTCTGGGAGGACGCCGACGGCAACTGGGACTGGGAGAAAGTCATCGACATCGAGGACCGCGAGCATCCCGACTGGGATATGCCGGTTCCCGGCCTCGTGACGGACCTCCTCCTCTCGCTCGACGACCAGTATCTGTTCTTCTCGAACTGGCTCCACGGCGACGTGCGGATGTACGACGTCAGCGACACGGGGAACCCCCGGCTAGTAGACCAAGTGTGGGCCGGCGGCAACTTCGGCGACCGACAGACGGTCGGTGATCACGACATCCGTGGCGCCCCACAGATGCTCCAGCTTTCGCGCGACGGGCGCCGCCTCTACTGGACCACCTCCCTGTTCTCCACGTGGGACAACCAGTTCTACCCCGAGATGGGCGAGGAGGGATCGCTGATGCTGAAGGCGGACGTCTACCCCGAGGAGGGACGGATGGAACTCGACGAGGAGTTCGTCGTCGACTTCGGCGACGCCCCCGGCGGTCCGGCCCGCGCCCACGAGATTCGCTGGCCCGGCGGCGACTGTACGAGCGACGTCTGGCAGTAGTCGCCGATGCCCCACGAGATCACCCTGGAGTGGCGTGACGGCCGGGAGGAGACCGTCGAGGTTCGGGAGACCGAGACGGTCATCGACGCGGCCGAGCGTGCGGGCCTCGGCGTCCCCTACGGGTGTCTGTACGGGGCCTGCGCCACCTGCACCGGCCGCCTGCTGGAGGGTGACCTCGTCCATATCGACCGCCCACGAGGGTTGAAGCCCCGCCATCGACGGGACGGGTACGTCCTGCTGTGTGTGGCCGAACCGCGCTCCGATTGCCGAATCGAAGTGGGCGCGGAGATACAGGCCGACCTCGTGCCGAACCCGTGGAAATGAGATCGATCATCCGACGCGCGGCCGTCGCTGCGTTCGGTGTCACTCTTCTGTCGACACCCGCGTCCGCCCACGGCGTACCCGCCGACGCGACGGGTCTCTCTCTCCTAGTCGTCGTCGCGGGCGTCGTCCTCGTCAGTCTACTCGGCGGCGGGGTTGTCTTGATCGCTTACGGCCGGGTTCCGTGGGCCGTGGGGCGGGCAGCGCTCCCGATGCTCGTGTTCGCGCTCGGCGCCGCAGCGCTGGCGTTGGCCGTCACGCGGGCGACGGCAGTGGCCCTCGTTGGCCTCACGGTCGGTGTCAGCGTCAGTTATCTCGCCCGCGGTGTTGGGATCACCGACTGCGGTAGCTGTGCGGACGCCGCACTGGGGGCCGTGACGCTCCACCGTGGCCTCGAAGGCGTCGTCCTCGCCACCGTCTACGCCGCCGACGCGGCACTCGGACTGGCGGGCGCCATCGTCGTCGCCGGGCACGCTGCCGCCGAGACGGCCGCCGTCGGGTCGCTGTACGCCGACACCGGCCGTCGGTACGCCCTCGTCGCGGTGCTCGTCGTGCAGATGGGGTTCGTCGGCGGCGTCGCGGCAGGGTGGGGGGTCATCGGCGGCGTTGCGCCGACCGCCGAAGCCGGCCTGCTGGCGCTCGTCGGGGGTGTCCTCCTCGCCGTCGGCACCCGGGAGGCACGGCGTCGCCACTTCGGGAGCGCGGTGGCGGCGTAGGGCACACTCGGCGGTGTCGCAAACGAGGTCGACCACTTCCACTCGGAGGCGACAGTTCTTACCCGAAGAGGCAACTACCTCTGTGTAATGAGTCAGGCCGCCGAGGGACAGGACGTCGACGAGTTCCTCAGTTTCTATCGGACTTACTACGCGGACGACATCGCGCGTCTCGCACAGAAGTACCCGAAGGAACAGCGTTCGCTGTACCTCGAATACGACGACCTCTACACCTACGACCCGGATCTGGCCGAGCGGTATCTCAACCGCCCCGGACAGATGCAAGACGTCGCCGAGGAGGCGCTTCGCACGTACGACCTCCCAGTCGACATCTCGCTGGGGCAGGCGCACGTCCGCCTGCGCAACCTCCCGCGCGAGAGCACGCTCGACATCCGCGGCATCCGCGTCAGCGACGACCACATCGGGTCGATGGTCGCGGTGCAGGGCATCGTCCGCAAGGCGACCGACGTGCGCCCGAAGATCGTTGAGGCCGCCTTCGAGTGCCAGCGCTGCGGGACGATGACGTACATCCCGCAGAACGACTCTGGCTTCCAGGAACCCCACGAGTGTCAGGGCTGTGAGCGGCAGGGGCCGTTCCGCGTCAACAACAAAGAGTCGAAGTTCATCGACTCACAGCAGTTGCGGGTGCAGGAGTCGCCCGAGGGACTCCGCGGCGGCGAGACGCCACAGTCAATCGACGTGAACCTCGAAGACGACGTCTGCGGGAATGTGACGCCGGGTGACCACGTCACCGTCGTCGGGCGTCTGGAGATGGAGCAGGTCACCTCCGGCCAAGAGAAGACGACCGTGTTCGACCCGTATATGGAGGGGGTGTCGGTCGTCATCGAAGACGAGGAGTTCGAGGATATGGACATCACCGACGAGGACAAACAGGAGATCCTCGAACTGTCCACCCACGACGACATCTACGAGGAGATGGTCGCCTCCGTCGCGCCCTCTATCTACGGCTACGACCAGGAGAAACTCTCGATGATCCTCCAGTTGTTCTCCGGGGTCACGAAGCACCTCCCAGACGGGTCGCGGATTCGGGGCGACTTGCATATGCTGTTGATCGGGGACCCCGGGACGGGGAAGTGCGTCGACGGAGATACGCGGGTGACACTCGCGGACGGACGTGACGTGCCGATCCGTGAGTTGGTCGAGTCGAATCTTGACGACCCGAAGCCGGTGGACGACGGGGTGTGGGACGACGCCGACTTCTCGGTACCGTCGCTCAGACCGAACGGAGATATCGAACCGCGGCAAGCAACGAAAGTCTGGAAGCGCGAGGCGCCCGAGGAAATGCTCCGTATCCGGACGAACAGCGGGCGGGAACTAGAGGTGACGCCGTCGCACCCGCTGTTCGTTCGCGGTGCTGGTGGACCTCACGCGGTTCGTGCCGACGAACTCTCGGTGGGGACGCCGGTCGCTGCGGCCGCCGCCGCTGCAACCGATGGTGGTGCTGCATCGACACGTGCTGTGCCGTCTGCCTCTGTGGTTGCGTGGGATGCTATCGAGTCCCTCGAACGCGTCGAACCTGCCGAGGAGTGGGTGTACGACCTCGAAGTCGAAGGGACGCACAGCTACGTCTCGAACGGACTCGTCTCCCACAACTCCCAGATGCTCTCGTACATCCGGAACATCGCGCCGCGTTCTGTGTATACGTCCGGCAAGGGTTCGTCGAGTGCCGGTCTCTGTGTCACCGGCGACACGCTGATCCACACTGAAGACGGCCTGCGTGAGGTCCGCGACCTCGCAACGACGGAACACCCCATCCCCGTCTCCGAAGAGACGAGTGCGACGAAGCGTGTAGGGCTCCAGACGTTCGACAGGGACGCGGGAACGATGGTCAACCGCGAGTCCTCTCACGTCTGGCGGATGCCGGAGAAGCCGTGCCGCCGGATCGAAACCGCTCACGGCAAGTCACTCACGGCCTCGGAGAACACGCCGGTGTTGACGTGTGGGGCGAACGGCCTGGAGTGGGTCGCCGTCTCCGACATCGAACCGGGACAGCACGTTGCCGTCCCGAGGTACCGTGATCTCGACCGGAGCGAGGTCTCCGTCAGGTCGTTCCTCGAACTCACCACTGAGAAGGTGGATTTGGCCGACGAGTCCGTGGAACTGCTTCGTAACGCGCTTTGTGATCGCTTTGGACACCTTCGTGCCGCGGCGGCCGCACTCGACCTCTCGGAAGATTTTATCTACGATTCTCTCCGCAATCGACACGTCCCGCTCGCGAAACTCGATCGAATTCTCGATTCAGTCGAGTTAACCCGCGAAGATGTTGCGTTCGACCGGCTGATGATACGGCACGGGGACAGCATCACGCTCCCGGAGACGTTTGACCAGGACCTAATGTACCTCCTCGGGCTCGTGTTCGGAGATGGGGATATCTCGCTGGATCGACGCGGTGGCAACCGCGGAATGGTCCGGATCTCCAACGGAAACGAGGCGCTGTTGGAGCGTGCGCGTGATATCTTCGCGGCGAAGTTCGACAAACGCCCCGAAATCGAGCGGCAGGAGGGTCGCGTCCCATCTATTAGAGTCGGAAGTGCAACGATCGCACGGCTGTTTGCCAACGCGGGGATGCAGACGCCGAAAGCCGACCTAGAACTCGCACCCGAACTCACTACTGCGGCCCACGCGGATGCGTTCCTCCGCGGGTTGATGGACGCCGACGGGGCAGTGTCGGTCCGCGAGAATGGCGGTTCGAGTGTTCTCATCTCGACGATCAGCGAGCGATTAGCCGAACAGATCCAGTTGATGCTGGAGACGTACAACATCCGCGCTCGCCGCCGTGAGCGTGACCGCCGCGGGACGTACGAACTCGACAACGGACACACCATTGAGTCGAAGCACGTCCAGCACTTTGTCGAACTGTACGGCGCGAACATTGAGCGGTACGCGGACGCTATTGGCTTCGAGGTCGACGAGAAAGCCGCGGCACTGGACCAGATCACAGGCGACGCGACCCGTCGCGAGGAAACGATCCCTGTCGGGTCGGCACTCGTCGCGACTGACGGCGCAGGTGGCGCATACCACACAAACGTTACCCACGGTGACAACCCCGGCCGCGGACGAGCACGACAGATCCTCGATAATGTGGATCTGGGTGAGGCGGAATCCGCTGTTCGGGAAGCCGTCGACGCCGATCTCCGATGGGACCGCGTCACAGACGTGACCGATGTCGGCGAGCAGGAGGTGTTCGACCTGACGGTCCCCGAGACGCACAACTTCGCCGGAAACGGCCTCGTTACTCACAACACCGCCGCTGCGGTTCGCGACGACTTCGGCGACGGCCAGCAGTGGACACTGGAAGCCGGTGCGCTCGTTCTCGCGGACAAAGGCATCGCGGCGGTCGACGAGTTGGACAAGATGCGGTGTGTAACGGGCGATACGCTCGTGCACCTCGGTGACGGTCAGATCCGACGGATTGGTGAAATCGCGAAGGAAGCGGCTGAAGACGGATCTGTCGAGCCACTGTCGAACGGGCGGACTATCCGCGACGTTGGCCTCGACGCCTGGACGATGACTGACGATGGACAGATTGTGCAGCGATCGGTCACTGCGGTCCACGAGTACGAAGCCCCATCGTCGCTCACGAAGGTGACGCTCGAGAATGGCGACCAGCTCACTTCCACGGAGGATCACCCGTTCTTCATCCGAGAAGACGGAGAGCGCGTTGAGCGCGCAGCGTCCAAACTCACTAAGGGTGATTGTGCATACGTCCCGCGTTCGGTTCCGCCAACCGCGAGTGACGGTGGCGTCATTGCTGATAACAGACAGGCAGACCTAACTGGGTGTGATGTCCTCTGTCGAAGGATCAAGCGTGTCGAGTCTGTGGCCACTGATGAGGTCTTCCCCGATGAAGACGGACATGTCTACGACCTCACTGTCGAGGGAACGCACAACTTCATCGCAAACGGGATGGTCGTCCACAACTCCGAGGACCGCTCTGCGATGCACGAGGCGCTCGAACAACAGCAGATCAGCGTCTCGAAGGCGGGGATCAACGCCACGCTGAAGTCGCGGTGTTCGCTGCTCGGCGCCGCGAACCCGAAGTACGGGCGCTTCGACCAGTACGAACCAATCGGCGAACAGATCGACTTAGAACCCGCGCTCATCTCGCGGTTCGACCTCATCTTCACCGTCACCGACAGTCCCGACCCCGACCACGACGCGAAACTGGCCGACCACATCCTGACGACGAACTATGCGGGTGAACTGAACACCCAACGAGAGCAGATGTCGACCTCGAACTTCACGCAAGAACAGGTCGACGAGGTAACCCAAGAGGTCGCACCCGTCATCGACGCGGAACTGCTCCGGAAGTACATCGCCTACTCGAAGCGCAACTGCTTCCCGACGATGACCGACGAGGCGCGGGCGGCCATCCGCGACTTCTACGTCGACCTCCGGGCGAAGGGCGCTGACGAGGACGCACCCGTCCCCGTCACCGCCCGGAAACTGGAGGCGCTCGTCCGTCTCTCGGAGGCGAGCGCCCGTGTCCGTCTCTCCGACACCGTCGAGGAGGAGGACGCCACGCGCGTCATCGAGATCGTTCGCTCGTGTCTGCAGGACATCGGCGTCGACCCCGAGACGGGGCAGTTCGACGCCGACGTGGTCGAGACCGGGCAGTCGAAGACCCAACGCGACCGCATCAAGGGCATCAAAGACCTCATCGAGACCATCGCCCAGGAGTACGAGGACGAACCCGGTGCGCCTGTCGACGCGATCCTCGAACGTGCCGACGAAGCCGGGATGGACGCCGGAAAGGCCGAACAGCAACTGGAGAAACTCCGCACCCGCGGTGAAATATATGAACCTCAGCAAGGATTTGTTCGCACGACATAAACGGGAATAAACCGGGGCAGTATCTTCTCAGTTCCACTCCGAGTGGCCGCGTAACGGTGAGATCCAACCGACGATTCGTACACCCCATACAGACGCGTCAAGGCTGACGAAATCGGCGAAATTAGAGGTCAGATTAGACGGTACGAATCTCGGCTAAATCCGCTTGTGGGAATACGGCTACCATCGTACGGCGGCCGCGGGGGCGTCGCGAGTAGGCGGCGAGTAGATGACGCGAACAGCCCGTTTCGGGCACTTGGACGGCGAGGCAGTCTCACCTGTTAACATCGACTGCACATACAATAAACCCGGTTTAGAGGTTGTATAGGGGCTGTACCGGCCGTTCAGCGATTTCGGCAGTCGGCGACAACACCACGGCTGAGACACTGGATACGCTGATGCTGGCCGATAGAAGCGCTGAAGGTCCTGATTCATCCAGTTCTTTCCTTCACACGAACTCGCTGCACCCCGTGCAGAAAGGGCTGTCTCAGGGACTCTACCTCTACTGTACGGCTATGTACGTCTGTGGCGAGGTCGACACCCCTAGATCCTGTGGGCTGAGGCGGCGAAATCGAACGGAAGAGCCTGCATACTGTCGATACCGCACCCACCAGCGTTCGACGTGACCTTCACCTCACTGCTCCGTTTGGGCACCAGCACTCATACTCCTCGATAACCGGACTTTGGCGCGTATATACGCCGGTGTAGTTCATATTCAGCCAGCACTTTTGACCCCTATTCGGCCGCGAGCGACCTGCTGTCGCGGGTGTACGAGTTGACCTTCTTGACCCCGCGCATCGGCGACGGCCGCCGGACGCTCCTGCCTCGACAGTGAGGGTCTCCTTACGCCTTAAAAATCGTGGGCTTTCTCCTCGATTCTCTGTAACTGAGGCGCCAACTCGGTTATCTCCAGTCTACTATTCTACCCTGTGACGAAATCGAGAGCCGATGGACGCGAGGGATCGTAATCTGTGTCCGGATCGGTCCGGGCGCGTCCGGCTCCGGAGGCTGGTCGCCGGATGATGGAACTACTCACGAGCCATCCGATTGCAATCTTCGGTGGATACCTCTGCGTGCTCGTACTCGATCATCGGGGAGTGTTCACTCGACTCTCATCAAAGCGCGAGCGGTATGTATCCTGGCACCGCGCTACCGATCCCGATGAGTATCTTCCAGACACGGCCCGTGACCTCCCCATCGTTGGTGGACTCTGGCAACTACCCTTGATCGAACACACTGACTGGGTGGTTGTCAACTCTCTCACCCAATCGTTTGTCTGGCGTCCAGCCAGTCTCGGCTTTTACGTGGCGCAACTGATCTACTATCGGGTCTTGCTTCCGGGGGTCGCTGAACTCGGCTTCTTTCGTCTGTACGTGTGGTTCTTTCCGTCGAGGATTCTTCACGAAGTTGCCCACGGCGTAGTCCTTGGAATCACGGGCGGAACGTTTGGCTTCGAGGGGACGGCAGGCAACATCTGGCGCGGATACGGCGTCACTGGTGTTTTCGGTGGCGTCATTCCGGTCTTCTATGTCACAGTGCCCGCATATGCCGGAAGCGACCTTGGATACTTCCTCAGTGTGGCTGCCGGGCCAGTGGTCGGCATCGTGCTACCGCTGTTTGTCAGTATTCAGTGGGCAGGGGCGCGGACCGACCCAGAAACCTGGTGGAAAAGCCAGTGGCGGCTCTACGGGTTGTTGAGTGCAGCGGCGATTGACGTGATCTACATCGGTCCATTCGACATCCTCCCTGGCGAAGAACTGGGTGATGGCGAGATACTCAACGCGTGGCTAGTTGAACACGGTTTGACAGTCGCTGGAGTCGACCTAACCGCTGTCATCAACCCCCCTGGATTGCTCCTTACGGCGATTGCAGGGCTCAGTACGTGTGTGACCCTGCTGTATATTTTCGACTTTGGTCCGTCTCCGACAAGAACTGCGACATCTCGGGCTGTTGACCACCGACAACGCCGGTGATGCCTCTCGGCTGAGAGATTGTTGTTTTGGAAGTGTGAGACCGGTACGTTACCTGTGTCTCTGTGCAAGCGTGTTCGAACTCACCCACTTCAGGCCGCTCGTAGCGGCGCGGATGTGCGGGCTCAGTCGCCCTCGAATCCGAAGGCGATGTGGACGTGCACGTGAGAGAACGTTCTGTGTGACTTCCTCGCTGTCCTGAAAACGAAGGTATGAGTGCCCACGTCGGCGCGTTCGGGGTCGTTCGCTGACCCAGCGAGTCCTGCTGTCGTTTTTTGACTATCCCACGACAGGAGGCACGTGTGGCCGATGGAGCATCCCCTGCTGACGTGTTCGCCCTCCTCGACGACGAGTACGCCCGGTCGCTCCTCGCGGCCACCAGCCACGAGCCAATGACCGCATCAGAACTCAGCGACCAGTGTGATATGTCCGTCTCGACAGTGTACCGCCGACTCGACGCACTCGAGTCGTCCGACCTCGTCACGTCCCGCGTCCGCCCGGACGCCGACGGCGACCACACGAGAGAGTACGAATCGCAACTCGACCGACTCCTCGTCAGCCTCGACGACGGCGACTTCGAGGTCCGAATCGAGACCGTCTCGGCGACACAGTCGTTCGCCGACGCGTTCACCGACCTCTGGGAGGGGCTGTGATGAGCACGCCCGTCTTCCCGTCGGAGACGTGGAGACTCATCGGAACTGCCGTGTGGTGGGTTTCCTCGGCCGTCGGACTCGTGGTCGTCGCACTCGCGTTCTACGGCTACCGCCGAAACCGGAGCCGTCCGATGCTGTTCCTCGCTCTCGGCATCGCGTCGTTCACGGTCATCGACTTCGTCGCGACGGTGCTTACCGCCCGGATCGCCGGCCCGGTGTTCCTCCCCCTCGTGGGGAACGGGGTCGAACTGATCGGGATGGGGTCGATCCTCTATGCGGTCGTGCTCGCACGCCGGGAGTGACCGCGGGTATCGCTCGCCCGTTCGGCCCGCCTCACCCACCCGACTACTCGCCGATGTTGCTCGCGATGGTGTCCAGTTCGTCGTCGCTCAGGTCGGGACGCTCACCGGCGGCGACGTGGATGGGACCGCCGCCGTCGCCCTCGAAGCGTGGGATGATGTGGACGTGTGCGTGCGGCACCTCCTGGCCGGCGTCTTCGCCGTCGTTGATGCCGACGGTGTGGGCGTCGGCCTCGACCGCGCTCTCGATGCGCGGCGTCAGTTCGTGAACCAGGTCGAACACCGCCCGCGACTCCTCTTGGGAGAGGTCGGCGATGCGCTGGCGGTGCGCCTTCGGGATGACGAGCGTGTGCCCGCGGGCCATCGGGTTCGCGTCGAGGAACGCGAGAGCGTCGTCGGTCTCGGCCACGATGCGACCGGGGATGTCGCCCGCGATGATCATACAGAAGATGCAGTCGTCGCTCATACGTACTCGGTGTGTCGCCCGCCCGCTTCAAACTGCGGGACAGTTCGACAGTCGCCGGTGTGGCTCCCTGCGAACCCGTCGGGTCGGTCACGCGGTCGGGCAGACGACAACCCACGATGTTGGGCAAACTCGCTTCCCAGCGAGCGACGAACTGCGAGTGTGGATCGCACTCCCTCATCCGAACGCCGTGGGCGGACGCTCCCGGCGCGGGCGTATCTGCTGTTCGCGGTGGCGACTCTGCTAGGATTGGCTCATCACGTTGACCATGTGATCCGCGGTAACCACGTCGGGTGGCCGATTACCCCCGAGGTGACGCCGTTCACGTACAGCCTCGTGATCTACCCGCTGGTCGCTGTGGGGTTGCTGCTCTCTGTGACAGGGCGGGCGGGTGCGCGCTACTGGACGGTCGTGATGACGCTCGGAACCGGGATGCTGGTATTCTTCCACGTGAGTCCGTGGGCGGTCGAACCCCCGGCAGACGTGATCCTGCCGTACGCGAATCCGCTATTCGGGTACGCCGCGTTCGTGGTGTTGCTGCTGTTGATCGCCGTTGTCGCCGTCGGTGCGGGCTACTCGTATCGACTGTGGCGCGGGTCGACCGGATGAGCAGTCGTCGACTGAACGAGTTGCTGTGGGTCGGTGGAAGTCGCCGGAGGTATCGTTATACTCGCCCGTCTCGGCAATCGGGTATGTGGCGACCGGTCGCGACGAGGGGGTGGGAGCACGCGAGATGATCCGCGCGGAGTTTCACCTCACGCTCGGCGAGGACCGCTGGATCGGCGAGGTCTCACGCGCGTTCCCCGAGGCCACGCTTCGCCTCCTCAGCGCCGCCCCACTCGGTGACCGGTCGCTCGAACTCGGTGCGGTGTACGCGTCGGACCCGCAGGCGGTGGTCGCGGCTATTCGTGACCACTCGGACGTGCGCACGTACGACCTGTTGTACTGCGACGAGGAGCGAGCGCTCTCGAAGTACGAGACGACCGACCGCTCACTGTTCGAGTTCCTCGGGTCGGCGTCGCTGTTGCCGGAGTTCCCGCTCGACGTGCGCGACGGCGAGATGGCGTTCGCGGTGACGGCGACCCGCTCGGAGTTCGAGGCGTTCGGTGACCGCCTCGACGCGAGCGACCTGCGGTACGACCTACGCTCGGTCGTCCACCGCGACGACCCGACGGGGGTGCTGACTCCACGACAGCGTGAGTGTCTCGCCGTCGCTCGGCGGATGGGCTATTTCGAAGTCCCCCGGCAGGCCAAACTCGCAGACGTCGCCGACGCACTCGACGTGGACACCTCGACGGTCAGCGAGACGATTCGGCGAGGAACCGCCCGAGTCGTCGACCGCTTCTTCACCGAGCGCGAGTTGGAGCGTCAGTAGCGACGAACACTTGGAGGGGCATCCGTGCCGTGACCGGGTGTCCGGCTGACATCAAAAGGTAAAGTGCCTTTGTCCCGATACGCCGGTATGACTTCCAACGAGATCGACGACGTAGACAAAGCGATCCTGTACGCGCTTCAGGAAGACGCTCGAAATATGTCCTCAGGCGACATCGCCGAACGGACCGGCACCTCTGACAGCACGGTCCGCAAGCGGATCCAGCGGCTCGAATCTGACGATGTGATCAAAGGGTACAGCGCCATCGTCGACTACCAGAAGTCCGGGTACCCGCTCCGAATGCTGCTGTACTGTACTGCGTCGATCCCCGAACGGGGCAAGATCATCCCAGACATCCTGGAGATAGACGGCGTCGTGTCGGTACAGGAGTTGGTCACCGGCGAACAGAACCTCCTCGTGACCGCCGTTGGTGAGACGGATGACGACATCACGCCCATCGCACAGGAACTCCTCGATATGGGACTCACTGTCGCCGACGAGGTCCTCGTCCGCACCCACGAGACGACGCCGTTCGGCAAGTTCGACGCGAGCGCCCCGGAATCCGACGACGCCTAGACGACCCGTTTTACGTCCAGTTCGGTCGCCCGGCGGACGACCGCCTCGACTGGGTCGGCCGAACCTGCCAGATTGTCCGAATCGCCGTCGAGGACGACAAGCGCCGCCCGTCGACCGGGTTCGATGACGCCACAGTCGAGGCCGGCGATCTCGGCCCCAGCCGTCGTCGCCATCCGCAACACTTCCCGAGCGGTCACGTCGAACCGAGTCACCGTGTACGACATCTCCCGGAACATCGACGGGGGGTTCAACATCACGTTGTCCGTCCCGAGTGCGACGGTGGTGTGGTCCACCAACTCTCGAATTGGGGGCGTCCCGACGTCGAGGACCGCGTTCGCCCGCGGGCAGGCGACGATCGGAACGGACTGCTCTGCCACGCGGTCGAGGTGCGCTTGCTGTGCGTGGACCATGTGGACGAGCAGATCGGGATCGTAGTCGAGCGCCGGGTGGATGTCGGTCGCGTCCGGTTCACCCGCGTGGATGGCGAACGGGACACCACGCTCGGCACACGCGGCACGCTCGTCGGCGAAGTCGGCATCGTTCGCGCCGGAGGCACCGTAGCCGTCGGCGACGTCGAGGACCGCCGGGTCGCCGCTCCCAAGGATGAACGCGTCGGCGACGTCTGCCGTCGCTGCCTCACGGAGGGCGCGTGCCCCTTCGACGCCCTGCTCCCGGAAGTCCAGACACGAGACCGTCCCGGTTCGGCGCATCAATCGGAGCGTCCGGCGCATCGCCGACACGAGTTCAGAACGGTCGGCGGCCGCCAGCTGTCTGTGCTTCAGGCTGTCCGGCGGGACCACCGCTTCGTCGAGCGACAGGCCGGCGGCCGCGTCTTTCGCGACGGAGTCTCCGATGTGAGTGTGCGCGTTGACGAACGCTGGCACGATGATGTCGGTCGAGGTGGTGTCCGTCTCTTCGACCGCCTCGATCCGGCCGTCTGCGACGACGACGCGGCCGCGAATCGGGTCGAACGACCGGCCGGCGAGCACGGTCCCCGAGAGTTCTTCCATACCGGCACACCAGCGTCGAGAACGATATGATTTCCTGAACAGCGATTTCGAACGATTCGGGAGCGCCGTGTCGAACGTGATCTGCCGACCGGCGCCGCGTCGGCCTCCGACTCCCGCACGACTGGCACCTGCAGAAACATAATGTTCTTTCATACGAATATTGCGAACAGTTTGTGAAGATAAGCAGATTTAATACGCATTCCGTTCTCTGAAGCACTCAGAGACGACCAAAACGGGTCCGATACATCGGCTCGGTCGCCGGGACGGTCGTACGACGAAGTGAACGATGTCAGGACGCACCTCGAACCAAACGGTCGGAGCGCTTCCGGACACGACGGTCGACTCGCCGTCTGTGCCCGCCGTACTAACGTGGCTCGTGTGGTCGCTGTTCGCCGCGAGCGTCGTCGTCCTGGCCGCCCGAGTCCGACTCGACGGTGCGTGGGAGGTGCCCGGTGTGGCCGCCATCGACGGCCTGACCGTGTTGTTGTGGGTGGTGGTCACCTTCTTCAGCGGTATCGTCCACAGCTACTCTCGCCGCTATCTGGCCGGGAGCGCCTACCAGACTGGGTTCTTCATCGGCGTCTTCGGATTCACGCTCGCCGTGATGGGCCTCGTCGCCGCCGACCACGTCGCACTGTTCGGATTCCTGTGGCTGGCGATGGGCCTCGTGATGGCGAAACTCATTGGTGTCGTCGACGGCTGGCCGCAAGCACAGGCCGCTGGGGCCGTCGCCCGCCGGTACTTCCTCGCCAGCAGTGCGCTCCTCGGGGTCGCGCTGACGGCGCTGTGGTGGGCGACCGGGGAGACGACCGTCTCGGGAATCGCCGCGGCCGCAGACGGCCTCGGCGGGCCGGTGTGGCTGATCGCCGCCGCGGCGCTCGTCCTCGCTGCGATGATGCAGTCCGCACTCGTCCCGTTCCACACCTGGTTGCTCTCCTCGATGACCCCCCCGACGCCCGCCTCGGCGCTGATGCACGCGGGGTTCGTCAACGCGGGCGGCATCCTGCTGGTCCGCTTCGCGCCGGTCGTGACCGTCGACGCCACCCTGATGCTCGGTGTCGTCGTCGTCGGTGCGGTGAGCGCCCTCCTCGGGAAACTGCTCAAGTCCGTCCAGTCGGACATCAAGTCCGAACTGGGCTGTTCGACGGTCGGGCAGATGGGCTTCATGATTATGCAGGCCGGCCTCGGCTTCTTCGGGGCCGCCATCACGCACCTCATCCTGCACGGCTTCTACAAGGCGTACTACTTCCTGAGTTCGGGCGGGCGTGTCGAGCGCACGGCCCCGACCGGACGTGACCGCCACGAGACGACGTTCGCGGACGTCGCCGTCGTCGTGGTCACTGGCCTCGCGGGCGGCGCGCTGTTCGCACTCCTCACTGGGAAGGGAACGAGCGTCGACAGCGGCCTTCTGCTCGCGCTGTTCGTCGTGCTGACGACGCTGCACGCGGCCCGCAGCGTCGTCGAACGCACCGCGCTTTCGGCGACGGCACGCTACGCCGCGGTCCCGCTGGCGTTCCTCCCGGCCCTCACCGTCTACGCACTCGTCTATCAGGCTATCTCCGGCGTCCTCTCCGGGCTTCCGGTCGTCTCGGCACCGGCGGAGTTGAGCGCGCTCCACGTCGTCGTCGCCGTCGGCTTCCTCGCGGTGTACGTCGCGATGGAGGCTGGACTGCACGAGCGGAGTCACCGCCTCTACGTCGCGCTGTTGAACGCGAGTCAACCCGCCTCCAGCACCGTGCTGACCAGCACGGAGGAGTACAATGAGCACTGAACACACTATCCAAGACAGTATCGACAACGCGGCGACCACGGTCGGATCGGTCTGGCCCGTCCACTCGTTCGTGACAGCGAACCCGCTGTCCGGCTTCGAGGACATACCGTTCGGCGAGGCCGTCACGCAGGCGGCCGACCTCTTCGGCGGCCGCGGCTACCCGACGCCGGAGACGTTCCGGGCGGCGATCGACGACGGTCAGATCGACCCCGAGATACTCGACGCGGAACTGGCCGACCGCGGCTTCGACGGCGACCCTGTCGACCTCTTGGAGCAGATGGACACCGGTGTCGAGTCGACGCCGACCGACGCCGACACCGACGCCGAACGAGTCGACCACGTACTGACGAAGTGGCTGTCGGCGTTCCTCGACGAGGGCCGGGCGGAGTGGGCGATGCCGAACCGCGACGACGGCTTCTACAGCGCCTTCCGGTCGGTGGCCGTCCACGACGGACAGGTTCCCGACGAGGGCATCGTCACCGACCTCCCGGTGTCACCCGTCGAGGCCATCGAGTCCGTGCTGGGGTCGTACCCCGAGAGTCAGTGGCTGCCCATCTTCGAGGAGCAGTTCGCCGCGCTTCCGGGCTGGACCGGCTTCATCAAGCAGCGGTCGGCCGACGACGGCGCGTGGCAGTCGACCTACCCCATCACGCTGACCGAGTACCTCGCCGTCCGCCTTGCGTTGCTCGACGCGTTCGGCGTCGACGTCGAGCCGTCGACCGGCCCCGACAGCGCGGACGCCGACCCCGCCGACGAACTCGCCGAGGCGTTCTTGAGCGCGTGGGAGGCGAGTTACCGCAGCGAGGTCGTCGACAGCGTCGCCGCCGAGAGTGAGGCGCTCGCAGACAGCGACGCTGCGGGCCGCCCGGACGCACAACTGGTGTTCTGTATCGACACGCGCTCGGAGGTCATCCGCCGCCACGTCGAGGATACCAGCGACTACGAGACGCACGGCTACGCCGGTTTCTTCGGCATTCCGATGGAGTACCAGGGGTACGACTCGCCGGTGTCGGTCGACGCCTGTCCGCCGATCCTCGACCCCCAACACCGCATCTCCGAGATGCCGACCGACGAGGAGGCAAAGGCGAGCCACGACCGCTGGTCGCGCCTCCGTGAGACTGCGGGTGAGGTGGTCGAGACGCTGAAGACCAACCCCGCGACCGCCTTCGGCTACGTCGAGAGCGCCGGGAGCGGCTACGGACTCGCGCTTGCGGCGCGGACGCTCGTCCCCGACCGCGTCGCGGCGCTGCTCGACGCCGCCGATGACACGGTGGCCGACGACCACGAGTTCTGTACGCCACTGGTCCACCACCAACACACGTACGCGGGCGACCTCCCAGTCGGACTGACCCACGAGGAGCAAGTCGAGTACGCCGCGACCGCCTTCGAGTTGATGGGGTGGACGGAGTTCGCTCGCTTGGTTGTCTTCACGGGCCACGCCAGCGAGACGGCGAACAACCCCTACGACTCGAGTCTGGACTGCGGTGCCTGTGCCGGCAACCCCGGCGGCCCGAACGCCCGCGTCCTCGCGACCATCTGTAACGACGAGTCGGTGAAAGCCGACCTCCGCGACCGCGGCTTCAACGTACCCGAGGACACGGTGTTCCTCGCCGGCGAGCACAACACGACGACCGACGAGGTCGACCTGTTCGACGGCGACGTTCCCGAGAGCCACGCGGACGATCTTGAACAACTGCGTGCGGATCTGGCCACCGCCCGCGAACGCGCGACCGCCGAGCGTGCCGACGCGATGGGCGCTGCCGGCGCGTCGGGCGTCAGCGAGACGAAACGCCGCTCTGCCGACTGGGCGGAGACGCGCCCCGAGTGGGGACTGGCCGGCAACGCCGGGTTCGTCATCGGGCCGCGCGGCCTGACGAGCGACCTCGACCTCGACGGGCGGGCGTTCCTCCACTCGTACGACTACTCGACCGACCCCGACGGCGATGCGCTGGAAGCCATCCTCACGGGACCGATGGTCGTCACCCAGTGGATCAACACGCAGTACTACTTCTCGACGGTCGACAACGCCGTCTACGGCAGTGGGTCGAAGGTGACGCAGAACCCCGTCGGGAACGTCGGTGTGTACCAGGGCAACGGCGGGGACCTGATGACGGGCCTCCCGCTCCAGTCGCTGATGGCTGACGACGACACGCCGTACCACCAGCCACTCCGTCTCTCGACGGTCGTCCACGCGCCGGTCGACCGCGTCACCGACATCTTAGCCGACCACGCGGAACTGACCCGGTTGCTCGACAACGACTGGCTCTCGCTGACGGTCGTCGACCCGACGCAGGAGCACCGCGCGTTCCACTACGAGGAGGAACTGACGTGGTCGCCGATGGCTCCGCAGGTCGACGCACGGCAGGAGTCGCCGGCCGAAGCGCCGACGGTCGCCGACGACTGATTCCGACGCGGTCCTCGAAGCGTCTTCGAGCGGGCAGTCCGCATCGCTCCTGTTGAACTACTCGAACGTTGGTCCGACGTGCGTGTGAGGGTGATCTGACCAACTCCAGGTACTATCTGTGAGCCTCGATCAGCAGAGAGTATGAGCCGATTCGAGGAGATGGCGATCATCGATACGAAGGTTCGGATCCTCCTCGCCGCTACTGGATTCGCGTTTTTCGGGGTTGGATACCCACTATTCGTTGTTTTAGACTCCGGCGTTGGATTCCTAATTGGTGGTGTGGTTGCAGTCGCGGTGGCGTATCTCACCGCGAAACGTCTCTTGTAGGTACAGTCAACACACCCGATATTCACCACGTGTACAACTCACTGTCATCGATCGCAGATCTCGACAGCGCCCTCATCGCGCCCGCTTACAACGAGTCGGCCACGAGCGGTGCGACCGAGACGGTGCTGCACTCACGCTCGATGGTGTCGGTCGCGAGGACACGCTTCACGCCCGCGGCGGCGAGTTTCGTCCGAGCGTTGGCCGCGAGCATCCCGTGGACGCAGGCGGTGTAGACTGCGGCGGGGTCGCGGTCGTGGAGCGCCGCGACGGCCTCGCTCATCGTCGACCCGGTGGCGATGATGTCGTCGACGACGACGACGTCCCGATCGGCGACGCTCGCGTCGCTCGGCGTCACGGTCACCTCGCCAGTGTCGTAGTCGCGTTCCTTCTCGAAGAAGTCCGTCTCGCCCGCCCCGTAGGCGTCCCGCACCGCGACCGCGAGCCCCTCGGCGGACTCGTCGGGGCCGAGGAACAGCGGGTCCGTCAGGTCGGTGGGGAGCGCCCCCGCGAGCAGCGGCGAGGCGTCCAAGACGTCGACGGGCACGTCGAAGAACTCCGCCACGTCGGGTTCGTGCGGCGTGACGAGTACGACGCGGTCGGTTCCCGTCGAGATGGCCTGCGCCATCGCTCGCGCGGAGACTGGCTGTCCCGGTTCGAACGCGCGGTCCTGCCGGGCGTAGCCCATGTACGGGAGGACGGTCGTCACCTCACTCGCGCCGGCCTCGCGGACGGCGTCCTGTAACTGCAGCAGTTCGACGAACGCGTCGTTGGAGTCGGTCGTCGCGACGACGACCGCCGACTCGCCTTCGTAGTCTGCGACGGACGCGCGTTCCTCGCCGTCGGCGAACCAGTGGTACTCCGGCGTGGCGAGCGCACGACCCGTCTCGTCGGCGAGCGCGGCCGACAGCGCCTGCGACGCGGACCCGGGTACGATCATACACGTCGTTCCCGTGGCCGCATACAAACGCGTTCCTACTCGGGCGACGCGTGCGTTCGGGTCACAGACGCCCACTCCACGGCAGAGGTCGTTCAAAACCACCGATGTCCCCGGATGCTGGCAGTATACCGTCTGTGAGAGTGATGTTCAATACCGTGGCCAACGTGTCTACTAGCGTATGTTTCGACGTATTCGTTCGCTCGACAGTCGTACTCGCATCCAGTACGGCTTGATGATCACGTTCGGTCTCGTGTGCCTGCTCGCGGCGGTCGCACCACTGTCTGAGTCGGTTCGCATCGCCGCAGTCGGCACGACGTTCGGCCTCACCGCGGGGCTGTGGATATCCCACCTCGTGCAGGTACTCGATGGTGCCGCCCGGAGGGCGGCCGCCAGATGAGTGTCGTTGAGGACGACGTCGAGACGTCCTTCGACGCTGGCTCTCCCACCGAACGCGACGAGGACGTGACCGCCGAGCAGTCGTCCGACCCAGAACCGAACCTCGGCGCGTTCCTCCTCACAGTCACTGGGGTGACAGTGATGTTCGTGGCCCTGTTCCAGTTCACGCTGCCGTCAGCCGTCGGCCAACTGCTGACGGTCGCCGTGCTCGCAGTGACGGTGATCAGCGTCGCGATCGGACTCACGCTCGATCTCTTGGGCTACTTCGACGAGCCCCGGTCTACGCCTGCCGCGCGACCCCTCGATGAGCCTGCACCGTGGGTGCCGACCACCGGCGTCCGACGACCGCTCCCGCCGATGCTCGACTTCGACGAGGAGTTGGCTGCGCTGCAGGCGTCGTTCGGCGGCGAGTTCCCTCGGCAGATGGACCCGTTCCTCGAGGGGTACCGGCGACTGAAGACGACCGGGGCGAACCGCCGCGTCGTCGCCAGCGATCTCAGAGCGGCGTTGAACCCGGTGACGGTGCTCGCACCTGACACGGAAGCCGAGGCGATCATCGACGAGATCGGTGCGCGACTGTTCCGGTACATCGACCGCGACGCCGCCGCCCACCTTCGCCTGACGGATATCGCCTTCCACGACGTGGACGGTGACGAGGCCGACGTCCTCTCGCTGCGTGGTCGAGAGGCGCGGCTTCGCGGTCGGATCACGAACGAGGGTGAAGCGGTCGACGTCGAACTCGCGGTCGCGTTCCGCGGCGCCGACGGCGGTCGGATCGACCGCACGTACGTCCCGCTGGGAACCTATGTCGCCGCCGCTTCTCGACCGTTCGACGTCGCGGTGTACGTTCCGGCCGCCGCGGCCGACGCCGACGTGACGCTCACCGTCGCGGCTCCGTCTGCGGGCAACGCGTCGACCGGCCCATCCACTCCTTCTCACACAGGCTAGCGGAACCGACCGACCTGCCACGTAATCGACACCACGGCGTGGGCGGACACTTACTCGCCGGGAACGGCCACCGCCTGCACATCTGGCAGCCCGAGCATCCGTCCGCGCCAGTTGCCGTCGGCGTACACTCGTGCCTCCCCCGATTCGGTGACGGCGACGAGATGTCGCCCCGCGAACCCGGCGTCGACGAGTCCAGGCTCGGCGTGGTCGACCCAGTCGGTCCCCGTCGCGTCGTTTCGCTCGTACGCCGTCGTCTCCGTCGCAGCGAGTGCGCGGTCGCCGTCGGCGTCGGCGACGACACACCCGAACGACTCGCCGTCGGGTGCATCTAGGTCGCGCATCCACCCGTTGCCGAGCGTGTACAGCGCCTCGTCGGTGACGGCGAGTGGTACGCCCCTGTCGCTCACGTCGCGCACGTCGTCGAGGCCGGCGTAGGTGAGGCCGTCGTCTGTCCGGCGGTACACCCCGTCGGCGGCGGCGATAAGCCGGCCGTCCATCCGTCGTGGCTCTTCGACCGTGCCCACCGTCGTCCAGGCGTCGCCCGTCGGCGCGTCGTCGCTGGCGTTGCCACCGACGGCCGCCTCACCCGAGAGCGTGGACACCGTGCCGTCAGGTGCGACCGCCAGCACCTCGCTGTCGGTGACGCTCACGGCGACTGCGGGGCCGTGGCCGGTCGGTGTGAACGCTCCCACCAGCACGTCGTCGTCGGTAGCGACCGCGAGCGCGTCGCCGCGGGCGGCCACGTCGCTGGCAGCACACCGATATTCGATCCCGAACTCCCCGACGATGTCGCCCGACAGCGAGACGCTCGCGACGCCCATCGAGGAGGCGACGAGCACCTGCACCACGTCGTCGCGCTGCGTGAACACGCGCTTCTCGGCGATAGTCGGCATACGCGGGCGTGCGTCGGCGTGGCGAATAAGTGACGCGGAGGCCGCCCGGTCGAGAGCGGCGAGTCGAGGCGTGAGGATTCGACTGTCAGGACGACTAAACGTGACAATAGTTAACTAACATCGCTGATACCGCAGAGGCACGAATGTCAGAGCCAGTCATCGCGTCGGTGGGTGCCTCACCGATCGGCCGCACGGACCTTCCGGGTCGAGACCTGTTCTCGGTCGCACTCGCGGAGGCGTTCGATGGACTGCCCGACCCTGCCGAACTCGTCGAGGCAGTGTACGTCGGCAACCAGTCGGAGAGCTACGAACACCAGATTATGCACGGGACGCTCCTGGCCGAGTGGGCCGGTCTCCGTCACGTCCCCGCCGAACGCGTCGAGGGGTGTGCCGCCGCGGGGGCGCTCGCGTTGCGCCACGCGGTCAAAGACGTCCGCAACGGCGACCACGAGGCCGTCCTCGCGTGCGGCGTCGAGAAGATGACGTCCGCCGGTACGAGCGGCGCGACGGACGCGCTGTCGGCGGCGTTCGACCGCGCCATCGAGCAGCGCTCCGGCGTCACCGCGCCCAGCCAGTACGCACTGCTGGCCCAGCGGTACCTCCACGAGACGGACGCCACGGAGCGCGATCTGGCCGAGATCGCGGTGAAGAACCACGCCAACGCCGCTCGCAATCCGCGGGCGCAGTTCCCCAAAGAGATCGACGTGGCGACGGTCTTGGAGTCTAACCCCGTCGCCTCGCCGCTGAAACTCTACGACTGTGCGCCGGTCGGAGACGGCGCGGCGGCCGTCCTCGTGACGAGCGCCGAACTGGCCGAGGACCTCGACCGCCCGCAGGTGCGCGTCGCGGGTAGCGGGGCCTCCGCGAACAACATCGCGGTCGCCGAGCGGGATATGACTGACATCGCGGGCGCCCGCATCGCCGCCGAGACTGCCTATGACGAAGCAGGCATCGACGCCGACGCAGTCGACATCGCGGAGGTCCACGACGCGTTCACCGTCTGTGAGGCGCTGCTCGCGGAGGCCGCCGGATTCGCTCCCGCGGGGATGGGCTATCAGAGCTACCTGGACCCCGCAGAGCGGGCCGACGGGTGGACGGACGTGCACCTGAGTCCCAGCGGCGGACTCAAGGCTCGTGGGCATCCAATCGGTGCGACCGGACTCTTGCAGGCGTTGGAAGCGTACGAACAACTCACGGGTGCCGCGGGGGACCGCGCGGTCGAGGGGGCCGAGACGGCCCTGTTGCTCAACGAGGGAGGCGTCGCGGACGCCGTCACTGTTGGACACGTGCTCACCACCGCGGAGGAGGCACGATGACCGACCTCGACGCGAGCGACCCGCGGACGCTCCCCGGCTTCTTCGACGCCCTCGCGGAGGGCGACCTCTTGGGCGGCGTCTGTGCGGACTGTGGGCAGATCTTGTTGCCGCCGCGGCCAGCGTGCTACGCCTGTGGTAGTCGCGCCGTCGACGTCGAACCGCAGTCGCCGGAGGGGACGATCTTCTCGTACACGGAGGTCCACGCGGCACCACCTGCGTTCGCGGCGGACGCGCCGTACACGGTCGCCGTGGTGGAACTCGCTGACGGCGGCCGCCTCCTCGGGCGCGTGGACGCCGACTACGCCGACGTCGCCATCGGCGACCCGGTCGAACTCACGGTGCAGGAACCGACGGCAGAACAGCGGGAGGCCGCGCTGGACTACGAAGCCGACTGGCCGGTCCACCGCTTCGAACTCCGGTGAGTCGGGCCGGGGTGACGCGTCTCGCTGGCGCTGTGAGCGAGCGTCGACTACTCGGATGCAGCGAAAAAACGGTAGACAGGTACGACACGACCGCGACCGACAGTCGGCGACTCAGTCCTCTTTCGTCTTGATGTCCGCCGAGAGGCCCTGTGCCATCTCGATGTCCTTCGAGTTGTTGAGCGTCCACGCGGTGCGCTCGGTGACGGCCTCGATGACTTCGCGGGCCGACGGGTAGCCGTTGCCGGACTTCTTGACGCCGCCGAACGGCAGGTGGACTTCCGCGCCGATGCACGGGAGGTTGCCGTACGCGAGACCGATCTCCGCGTTGTCGCGGAAGTAGTTGATCTGGCGGTAGTCCTCGGAGATGATCGCACCGGCGAGGCCGTAGTCAGTGTCGTTGTGGATATCGACGGCGTCCTCGATGTCGCCGCTGTACTTCAGGAGGGCGACGTGCGGGCCGAAGACCTCCTCGTGCGTGCAGCGGAGGTCGTCGTGGGGGTCCGCCTCGTAGACGAACGGTCCGACCCAGTGGCCGTCCTCGTGGCCGTCGGGAATCTCGTCGTCGTCGAGTTCCTCGCGGTCGACGAGGACGTTCACGCCTTCGTCTTTCGCGAGTTGGTTGTACTCGGAGACCTTCTCCTTGTGCTCTTCTTCGATGAGCGGCCCCATGAACGTGTCCTCGTCGAGGGGGTCGCCGACGGCGACGTTCTGTGCGTTGGCGACGAACCGCTCTTTGAACTCGTCGTACACGTCCTCGTGGACGACGATGCGCTCGGAGGAGACACAGCGCTGGCCGGTCGTCTTGAAGGAGGACATCGTCGCGGAGTGGACCGCGGTGTCGAGGTCGGCCTGCTCGGTGACGACGATGTTGTTCTTGCCGCCCATCTCACACGCCGCGAGTTTGCCGGGTTCGCCGCCGACCTTGCTCGCGATCTTGTGCCCGACTTCGGCGCTGCCGGTGAACAGGACGGTGTCGACGCGGTCGTCCTCGACGATGGCGTTGCCGGCGTCGCCGAAGCCCTGCACCATGTTGAACACGCCGTCCGGGACGCCGGCGTCCTCGAACATCTCTGCGAGGATCTGCGCGCACCACGGCGTCTGCTCGGCGGGCTTGAACACGACCGTGTTCCCCTCAACGAGGGCGACGGCCATATGCCAGAACGGGATGGCGACCGGGAAGTTCCACGGCGTGATACAGCCGACGACGCCGCGCGGCTTCCGGCGCATGTAGGCGTCCTTGCTCGGAATCTCCGAGGGGATCACGTCACCTTTCGGGTGGCGGGCGTCGCCGGCGGCCCACTCGACCATGTGCCACGCCTCGGTCACGTCGGCTTTCCCCTCGCTGATCTCTTTGCCACACTCCATCGTCACGACCTCGCCGAGTTCCTCGTGGCGCTCTTTGAGTTCGTGATAGATGTCCCAGAGGTACTCTGCGCGGTCGATGTGCGAGAGTTCCTTCCACTCTTCGAACGCCTCGTCGGCGGCCGCGACCGCGTGGTCGACGTCGGCTTCGGTGCCGCGACGGAACTCGCCCAGTTCGTCGCCGTTGGCGGGGTTTCGGCTGACGAACGTCTCGTCGCCGGTGCCGTCGGTCCACTCGCCGTCGATGTAATGCTGGTAGGTCTCCGACATAGATCGAATTCCACCACCCGGTATCCTAACTCCCGAACCGTCCATGGTCGGGTGGCCCCCATCGTCCGGCGAGTCTGTGGTGCTACCAATTCACATATACGTGTCGGCCGTGACGAGACAGACGATGAGTCAAGCGCTGAACGCCGGGACACGGTTGACGATCGACCTCTGGCACCCCAACTGCTGGGCGATCGAGGCGACCGAGCAGACCGGAGGCGGTGTGTTAGCCCACGCTATCTACGACACTCCGAAGATGGCTCCCGAGTCGGTCAACGGACTGTTCACGGCGTTTGGCGACACGAACGAGGAGGTAGAGCAACTGCTGGAGACGATCCGCGCGTCCGAACACGCCGGTGAGATACTCGAACTCCAGGAGCGGTTCGGTCGCGCCCGCGACGCCCCCGGCAACGTCGTTCGCGAGTTCTTCCTCGAGTACGACCCCAACGATATGGTCTGTCCGACGCTGTTGCGCCACGGCTTCGTCCACAGCGCTCCCGTCCGCATCGAGGACGGGCGCGAGGAGTGGCAGTTGTGCTTCACCGGGGAGCGGTCGGAGATGGAGACGGCGCTCGACGCCGTCCGCGCGGACGCCGGCGCGGAGGTGTCAGTCGTGTCGATTACCGCGTCGGACGGCCCCGCGACTCGCTCTGAACGTGAACAGCGACTCGACACGCTGACGCCGACCCAGCGAGAGGTGTTCGAGGAGGCCCGTGCGGCGGGCTACTACGAGTGGCCTCGCGGGTGTTCGACGAGAGAACTGGCCGACCGCATCGGCATCTCGAAGACGACGCTGTTGGAGCACCTGCGGAAAGCCGAGGCGAAACTGCTCGACCCCTAAGAGCCCTAACTGAGCACCGCCCGTAGCGCGAACAGCGCGTTCTCCTTGCGTTCGCGGACGCGACGGTAGAAGTACTGGAACCACTTCGACCCGTACGGGATGTACTGGTTCACCTCGACCCCGTCGGCCGCCAACTCCACTTGCGCCTCCTCACGGACGCCCATCAGCATCTGTACCTCGTAGTCGGTGCCGTACTCGGCGTGTAACTCGGCCGCGTAGTCGATCATCTTCGGGTCGTGGCTGCCGACGGCGACGCCGTCGTCGAACTCCCGGAACATGAACTCCAGGCAGTCGCGGTACGCCTCGTCGACGCGAGCCTTCTTCGTGTGCGCGATGGACTTCGGTTCGTCGTACGCGCCCTTCACCAGCCGAATCTTTCCGGGCAGCGATGCGAGTCGTTCGAGGTCGTCGGGCGTCCGCTTCAGGTTCGCCTGCACGCACAGGCCGACGTTGCCGTCGGTCTCGACTGCGTGGCGCTCGAACGCGTCGAGGGTTACGTCGGTCGTCTCGTGGTCCTCCATATCGATCCAGACGAAGCACTCGGCGGCATCCACGATACGCGCGAGGTTCTCCTCGAACGCGGTGTCAGAGACGCCAAGTCCGATCTGTGAGGGTTTGACCGACACGCACGCATCGAGGTCGCGTGCGGCGAGGTCCTCGACGAGCGACACGTACGCGTCGGCGTCCTCGTCGGCGGCCGGACGCTCGTGGTAATGTTCCCCGAGGAGATTCAAGATGGCACCGACGCCCTGGCGATTCAGGTCCTCGACGTGCGACAGGGCGGCCCCTGGAGACTCCCCCGCGACGAAGTTGCTCGCGATAGGCGGTATCATAGCGTCGACTCCGGATCCCGGCTACCTATAGAGCCACCCGACCATATTTTTCATACGTTTTTATTCAGATAAATACCAATAGGTTCCCGCTGTCTGCGGATTCACTAGTAATGATCATCCCGAATCCGACCATGGTCGGGACGGGATATAGGGATATACTTGTGGACGAAAGGTACTGTTAGTCATGGTATCGAATGACGAGATCGGACCGAACCGGCGTGACGTACTGAAGGCATCGGGACTGGCTGGGCTGGGTGGCCTCGCCGGCCTCGCTGGCTGTGTGAGCACGACCGACGACGAACCCACCGAGTCGGACACCGAGTCCGGCGGCGACGGTGGCGGAAGCGACGGAAGTGACAGTGACAGCGGGAGCGGCGACAGCGGGGGCGACTCCGGACCGTACACCATCGGGATGGTCAACTCCCTCACGGGGTCGCTGTCGGCGTTCGGCCAACGCAACCAACGCGGGAAGGAACTGGCGCTGTCGGCTGTCAACGACGTCGGCATCGGCGGGCGCGAACTGGAGATCATCGAAGAGGACTCGCAGTCCGAGTCACAGGCGGGCGTCTCCGCGGCGCAGAAACTCGTGAATCAGGACGGCGTCCCGTTCCTCATCGGTGCGGTCGGGTCGGGCGTCTCGCTGGCCATCTACCAGTCGGTCATTCAGGGAACCGACGTGGTGCAACTGAGTCAGAACTCTACCAGCCCCGATCTCACGAACTTCCCCGGCCTTCTCCGGATGTCGCCGACCGGGAGTACGCAGTCGTCGGCGCTCGCGAACATCGTCAGCGAGGACGGCTACGACTCTGTGGCGATGGCGTGGGTGAACAACGACTACGGGCAGGGCCTCGCCGAGGCGTTCCGCGAGTCGTTCGACGGCGAAATCGCGTACGACCAGCCCCACGACCAGGGGCAGTCGTCGTACTCCTCGACGGTGTCGGGGATGGCCAACTCCGGCGCGGACGCGTGGCTGTTCATCACCTACCAGCCCGAATTCACGACGATGGCCCAGGAGGCGTACTCCAACGGCTACGAGGCGCAGTTCTACGGGGCCGACTCCGTCGCAGGGCCGGACGTCCTCGCCAACACGCCCGAGGGGAGTCTCGACAGTATGAAGATCGTGACGCCCTCGGCGGCCATCGACCAGGAGAACTACCAGAACTTCGCCAGCGAGTTCGAGTCTGAGTACGGCGAGGCACCGACGTCGTGGTCGGCGTTCGCGTACGACTGTGTCGTCACGGCGGCGCTGTCCATCGCGACGGCCGACGAGTTCACCGGCGCGGCGCTGCAGGAGACGGTCCGCGACGTGACCCGACCCGAGGGTGAGGAGGTGTTCACCTTCGAGGAGGCGATGAACGTCCTCGGCGACGACGGAACGGCGTCGGACATCGACTATCAAGGCGTCTCCGGCCCAATCGACTTCGACGAGAACGGTGACCCGGTCGGGTTCTTGCAGATCCTGACCGTCCAAGACCACGAGTACGTCCAGACCGGAACTATCGAAGGCTGAGGTAGATGTCAGTCCTCGAATATATGGCGAACGGGCTGGTGTTCTCCAGCATAATCGTCCTCGCCAGCATCGGACTGTCGCTGGTGTACAGCATCGCCGACTTCGCCAACTTCGCACACGGCGACACGATGACCGTGGGGGCGTACTCGGCGCTGGTCACCTTTGGGTTCGTCGGCGGCCTCGGTGCGCGGTTCCTCGGGCTTCCGCTCGGGTTCTTCCTCGCACTCGTCGTCGGCATCGCCGTCGCCGCTCTCGTCGCGGTCATCACCGAGAAGGTCATCTACGAACCGTTGGAGGTCGACTCCATCGGGATGCTCATCACGAGCATCGGCGTCGCGTTCGTGTATCGCGCGATCATCCAGTTCCAGTTCGGCAGCGACTTCACCGAGTTCGGCATCCAGGTGCTCCGCCCCATCGAGGCGCTCATTCCGTTCGGTATTCGGATGACGCTCCACGACGTGGCGATCATCGTCTCGGCGGCGATTCTCGTCGCCGGCCTGCACACGCTGTTGCAGTACACCGACCTCGGCCGGAAGATGCGTGCGACCGCGGACAACCCCTCGCTGGCACGCGTCAGCGGGATCCGCGTCGACCGCATCACGCTGTGGACGTGGGTCATCGGCGCGGGCCTGGCGGGTGCCGGGGGCGTGTTCCTCGGCCTCTACAACCAGATCTCCCCACGGATGGGGTTCAACATCCTGCTGGTCGTGTTCGCCGCCGTCATCCTCGGCGGTATCGGCTCCGTCTACGGTGCGATGCTCGGCGGGTTCCTCATCGGGATGATCAACCAGATGACGCCCATCCTCACTGACATCGGCATTCCCATCGGCATCGAGTACGCCAACGCCATCGCGTTCGTGATTATGGTGGCTGTGCTGCTCGTCCGGCCGAACGGCATCGCCGGGGGGACCGGAACGTGAGCGCCATCGGCGGCGTGCGCGAGTCGTTCACCGACTTGACACGTACCGAACAGGGCGTCGTCGCGTTCATCGGCGGCTTGCTCGGCCTGCTGTTCATCGGTCTCGTCACCGGCGGCCTCGGGCCGACGTACTTCCTGTACCTGCTCGGACTGGTCGGGATGTACGTCCTGCTGTCGTTCGGGCTGAACGCCCAGTGGGGGTACACCGGGCTGATCAACTTCTCCGTGGCGGCGTTCTTCGGCTTGGGCGCGTACGGCTCGGCGCTGTTGACGGCCGACAACTCCCCCATCGCGGGCGGACTCAATCCGCTACTGGGACTGGTCGTGGGCCTCGCGCTCGCGGCCGTCGTCGCGGTGATCATCGGCATTCCGACGCTGCGACTGCGTGCGGACTACCTCGCCATCGCCTCGCTCGGCCTCGCGGAGGTCGTCAGGCTGGTGGTGCTGAACGAACGTGAGTACACGAACGGCAGCGCCGGTCTGCGCGGGATTCCCGGCTTCTTCGAGGGCTGGCCCGTGCTGTCGACGTTCCCGCAGGCGATGCCCGGTCTCCGGATCGAGATCATTCCGGGGAGTCCCATCGTGTTGAACCAACCGTTCTATCAGGCGTTGTTGAACGTCGGCCTCGTGTTCGTGTTCGTCGGCGTGACGTTCCTGATCCTCCAGCGAGCACACCGCTCGCCGTGGGGGCGCGTCCTGCGGACCATCCGCGGCGACGAGGACCTCGCGGAGGCACTGGGCAAGAACACGTACGGGTTCAAGATGCAGTCGTTCGTTCTCGGCAGCGTCATTATGGCGCTGGCGGGAGTGTTCTACACGCACCTGAACCTGTTCGTCAGCCCCGGCGACTTCGAGCCGATCAACACGTTCTACGTGTGGATCGCGGTCATCCTCGGCGGGAGTGGCTCCAACCGGGGGGCGATGTTCGGCGGCTTCGTCGTCATCGCCATCCGCGAAGGGACGCGCTTCCTCAACAGCGTCGAGTTCATCACGCTCGACATCGGGCCACTCCGCCTGCTTGCGGTCGGCGCGTTGATCATCCTCATTATGCGCTTCCGGCCGGAGGGCGTCCTCCCGCCGCAGCGTGAACTCATCTGGCCCTCGGCCGTCGACGAGGCAGACGTCCCCGACCACGGGGACCGCCAGCGACCGCACGCGGCCGACGGAGGTGATGGCTCGTGAGCGACACGGCCGACACCGCCGAGAGCGCGGAGGCCGCTGAGGCTGCGGACGCGCCCGAGACGGAGTCACCGGCGGTCTACGAGGGGGCGAACCTCGACAAGGAGAACGTCGTCCTCGAAGTCGACGGTCTCCGCAAGACGTTCGGTGGCCTCGTCGCCACCGACGACGCCTCTTTCGAGGTAGAACGCGGCACCATCACGGGGCTCATCGGCCCCAACGGTGCCGGGAAGTCGACACTGTTCAACCTCATCTCGGGCTTCTACGACGAAGACGAGGGATCGGTTCGCGTCAACGGCGTCGACGTGACTGACGCCAAGCCGCACGAAATCGCCGACGAGGGCCTCATCCGGACGTTCCAGACTCCCCGGAAGTTGGAGGGGATGACCGTCCGCGAGGCGATGCTCGTCGGCCCGCAGACGCAGACGGGCGAGTCGTTCATCTCGCTGTTCACAAGCGGCGACACCGTCCACGAGGAGGAGCGTGCGAACCTCGAGGACGCCCAGCAGATCCTCGAAGAGTTCGAGATTGGCCACCTCGCGACCCAAGCGGCGACCGACCTCTCTGGCGGCCAGATGAAACTGGTCGAACTCGCGCGTGCGATGCTCGCGGAGCCTGAGATCCTGCTGCTGGACGAGCCCGTCGCCGGGGTCAACCCGACGCTGGCGAACAAACTCCGCGACCACATCGCCCGCCTCAACGAGGAGGAGGGCATCACCTTCCTGATCATCGAACACGATATGGAGTTCATTATGAATCTCGCCGACCCGATCGTCGTCCTCGACCGCGGGAGCGTCCTGGTCGAGGGGTCGCCCGACGGGGTGCGCGGCGACGACCGCGTGATCGACGCGTACCTCGGAGGTGGTGGTGTATGAGCCAGCAGGCCGACGCCACCGCCGCCGCTACTGCCGACGGAGACGACGTCATCCTCTCCGTCGAGAACGTCGACAGCGGCTACGGCGACGTGCAGGTGCTCGACGACCTCTCGCTCACGCTCTCGGAGGGCGAGATCGCGTGTCTCGTCGGTCCGAACGGGGCCGGGAAGTCGACCGTCCTCAAGACGGTGTTCGGGATGTTGACGCCGTGGCAGGGGCACGTCCGCTATCACGGCGACGACATCGGTGGCACCGCACCCGAAGAAATCGTCCGCATCGGCATCGGCTACGTCCCGCAGACGGACAACGTGTTCGGGACGCTCTCCATTGAGGAGAACCTCCGGATGGGCGGGGTCGCCCGCGACGACGACCTCGAACCCGTCCTCGAACAACTGTACGACCGCTTCCCCATCCTCGAAGAGAAGCGGACGGCGAAGGCGCGGACGCTCTCGGGCGGCCAACGACAGGTGTTGGCATTCGCCCGTGCGCTCGTGATGGAACCGGACGTCCTGCTCATCGACGAGCCGTCGGCGGGGCTCGCGCCCAACACCGCAGACGAGGTGTTCGCCGACGTGCAGGAGGTCAACGAACTCGGCACGGCCATCCTGATGGTCGAGCAGAACGCTCGGAAGGGACTGGCCATCTCCGACACCGGCTACGTCCTCGACCAGGGGAGCGTCGCGTACGCGGACGACGCCGACGACCTGCTGGACAACCCCGAAGTGTCGAAGCTCTACCTCGGCGGGTAGACGGGCGGACCGCGCCCGACCCCGTCCGGATCTCTTCTAACCGACACACAGCGACTCCTGTCACGGAGCGACTCGGAGCGCAGACCGACCAGTCGTCACGACGCCCGGCTACCGTCCACTGTACAACGTTCCCCAGCAGTCTCAGGAAGACGTCTTCCCTGCGTCGTTTTAGCTGACATTTTTTGGCACGCGGTCGGTACGATCGACACGTGACCGATTCCATCCCAGACACCGTGACGAACGCACTCGAAGCGGTGCCCGTCGAGGGCGCGACGGCACTGGAAGCCGGTGCTGGAGTCGGCAACGGGACCGCGGGACTCCTCGCGGCCGACGCGGAGACGGTGTACTCGGTGACGGACGAGGTCGACCACGCTGAGACGGTACGCGAGCGCTGTCCGGCGGCGACGGTCCTCCAAGCGAATCTCGGTGCGATCCCACTCCCGGACGACACTGTCGACGTGGTGGTGGCGCACGGACTGTTCAACGTCTTGCCGAACGAGACGGCTGCGGCCGTCGCCGCCGAGCTAACGCGGGTCGCCGCTCCCGGTGGCTGGCTCGTGATCGACGACTACGGTCCCCACCCATCCGACTCCCGTATCAGGCGGCTCTTCGCCGTCGAGAACGCGCTCGCAGAACTCGCCGCGGCGCGACCGGCCTACGTGTTCTACCCGGCGGACGAACTCCGAACCCTGTTCGAGGGCCACGGGTGGACCCACGAGCGGACGACGACGCTCCTCGACCCGGTGCCGTGGACGCAGGAGCATATGGATGCACACGTCGACGCGGCACGACGAGCCGCGACGGCGGTCCCGGACGAGGTCGCCGACCCACTCCTGCGCCGGGCCGAACGACTGGCTGCGGAGGGTGCGGACCCGACGGGTCGGATGTACTCACTGGCGTTGCGGCACGAGGCGTGACAGCGCCGGTGACCGGTGGTGACGCTGGCTCGACTGACTCGGTCGTTCCAGCCGTGGATCGTGCGACTGACTCGGGCCTGCGTCGGTGCGATCCGCCGCCACGCGCGGCATCGAAACCCTTAGTGTACGAACCCGCCAACCCCGGCGTATGAAGAAGCTCATCGTCCACGGCGACCCCGGCCTCCGCAAGGACGGCGTCATCAACTACGACGGCGAGGAGATGCGCGTCTTCTCCGTCCAGCGCCAGGGCGAGTACCACGGTCCCGACGAGCCGCAGTTGTGGTGTACCATCGGCACCGACGACGAGCGCGAGAGATTCGAGAAGAAGGAGTACGTCCCCCACTGGCTCGACGTTGACACCATCGACGCCGAGGCGCTCGACATCGTGAAGAAGGGCGGCGACCTCACCGTCTAAGTCGGGGCTCGTTCTCGCGACGGTTGCGACTCGACTGTGCGCTCCGTTCGGAGCCACACGTCTCCCAGCTTTTTCGGCCCGCCCGTCGAACGGTCGACGTGTCCTCCACGAACGACCTCCGTGACGCCCTCCTCGGCCGCGACCCCTACCGGTCGCTTGCGGTGTTCGCGGCCGCACTCGGGCTGGCCCTGATTGGCTACCTGTTCGCCGCCGTTCCCGCGCTCTTCGATCGAGTCTCCTCCTTCGTCGCCACGTTCGTCCTCGTCGGCGGGGCGCTCGCGGCGACGAACGCCCGGTTGAACGACGGTATCGTCGGCAGTTGGTTGCTCGTGTTCGGTCTCGTCGTCGGCTGGCTGTGGGCGGGATTCGTCCGTAGACCCGTCACTTCACCCGAATCGGTCGCCATTCCACTCGGCTTCGCGGCCCTCGCCGCAGGCGTCGTCGGTACCGCGGGGTACGCACTCGGTCGGTGGATCGACCGTGACGCCAGCGACAGCGGCGTCGTCGCCGACGATTTCCGTGGGGTGCTCGTCGGTCCACGAGAGACGGCGTTCCGATGGCTCGCCGTCGCTGGGGGACTCCTCATTAGTGCGGCCGCCGTCGTCGGCTCCGCTCCCGAAGCGCCGCCAACGATGACGACGGTCTCCGTCCCCGAACTGTTCTTTCCGCTCGCCCCGATATACAGTAATCCGGCGGTCGGTGCGGTCATCATCCTCGCGTGGGTTGCGGTCGCGGCGGTGCCGGCGCTGCGGGGTGGTGGCCTGCTCGTCGCGTGGGTGATGGTGTTCGCGCCGTTGTTCGGCGGCACGGGACTCCACTACCTGCGCAGCGGTATCAGCGGCGGCGGCTTGGCGGTGGACGTCACGCTCGCCGTCGTCGCGGCGTCGGCGTTCGCGGTCGTCCTCGGATCGGCCGGGTTTGTCCTCGGCCGGAGTCTCCGCGTCGTCGGCCGGTCGCGGTCGGCTACCCGTCGGTCGAGTTGACCGTACTCGCCGCGGGCAACTCCGCGTTCGTCACGCGGTACACCGTCACCGTCGGCGTCGACGCCGCCTCCACGCGTTCGACGCCTTGGATCGAGTCGAAGTCGATCATCCCGAAGTCCGCGTAGCGGGTGCGCTCGGCGGGGCCGACCCAGACGTACTGCACGTCGTACTCGCGCAGCACCTCGACGGCGGCGGCTTTCGAAGTGTACGCGTCGTCGACAGCACGCACCCGCGAGAAGTACGCCTCCGGCCCACGATAGCCGACTTCGTGATGCCAGCCAGCGACCGTCGGGAGGCCGGTGAGGCTGGCGGCGGGACTCGCCTGCCAGCGGTACATCTGCGGGGAGTGGCCGTAGCGGTTCTCCGCGCCCGGATACACGCTCGTCGCCGGAGCCGACAGCATCGCAGGCTGGCCCTCGCGGTCGTCGAGCCAATCGATGGCTCGCTCCTCGCTGGGGTGATACACGGAGACGAAGTGCTTACCGTCGAGCGTCGGCTCCTCGGGGTAGCCCTCGTCGATGTGGACGGGCACCGCGAAGACAGCGTACGCGCCTGTCGAGACGAGGAGGAGTGCGACGAACACCGTCGCCCCGATGTCGCGGGTTCGCTCGCTCGGCCACAGTCGCGAGGCGTCCGGACGCGGAACCGCCGCAAGCAGGCCCGTGAGGACGACGCCCGCGGCGGCGGCCCACAGCGGCCACACCTGCGCGTACGTCTTGAACACGGTGTTCATCCGTCCCGGCCCGGCCTGCTCGTTCAGGAAGACGAGTTCGACCACGAGTGCGAGACCCGCACCGCCGACGACGAGGACCGTCTCGAACCCGGCGCGGTCCGTTCTGAGCGCAACCCACCCGAGGACGAGGAGTGCGCCGAACGGGCCCAGCGCGGGGAGGCCGACCGCGATACCCGCGGCCGTCAGCGCACCGATACCGCCGACGACGGCGAGCGGGCGCGAGCGCCCGACCGCACCCAGCAGGCCGACGAGGAACGTCGCCACGAACGCGCCGTGGACGATGAGCAGGCCGTTGAGCGTCGAGCGCATCTCGATGGGCAACACCGCGAGCGACCGCTCGCTGCCGCTCCCGGTCACCGCGCCGACGAGGAACGGCGCGGCGACGACGAGTGCGAGGATGCCCGCCCCAGCGACGAGGCCGGCGGCGACGGCGGGTCGCGCGAGTTCGTCGCTGAGGCGTCGCCCGCCGTCGGCGACGGCGTCGCCCGTCTCGCCGAGGAGATCGTCGACGCGAGCGGCCAGCGGACCGGGCAGGAGCGTACGCGGCGCGGCGGGCGCGGCGGCGACCGCGAGCCACGCCAGTCCGAAGACGCTCGGGAAACTCCAGGTGTCGACGACGGCTTGGAAGCCGCCGAGGAGGGGAATCGCCCCGAACAGGAGGAGGCGACGACGGCGCGTCTCCGACTCCGGAGTGCGGTACAGCGCGAACGCCAGCGCCGCTCCCAGCAGGAGGAACGGCGTCATCGTCATGTGGGCGTGGAGGTCGCCGTTGAGCCACCCGAACAGCGGGAACTCGTTGATGGTGCCGGGGATGACGCGGCTCGCCGTCCAGTAGGAGAACGGCGCGTCCGCGATGGGTGCGGGGTCGAAGCCGATGACCCCGCCGACGGTCGAGCGCAGGCCCGCCGGGAACGCTTGGAGGAGCGCCCAGCCAGCAGTCCAGAGATTGCCCGCGAGGCCGACGAGGAACGCCCCGAGGAGGCCAGCGGTGCGGCGCGAGCGCCCGCGACTCGCGGCGACGCTCCCCGCGAGGTCGTAGACGGCGACGACGAGCATCCCGAAGAAGCCCGCGAGCGCGAGGTTGTACGCGAATCGGGCGGGCGTCGCCGTCACCATTGCGAACAGCGCCGCGAGCAGGTGGCCGCCGTAGTAGTAGCGGACGGCTTCGCCCGCGAACCACATGTCCTCCGGCGGGAGCGCGGTCGCGCGCAAGAGGGATTTGAGCAGTCCGAAGTCGAGGAACTTCTCGCCCGCGCTCGGGTCGACAGCGGGGTCGAACGCACGGATGAGCACCACGAACAGGAACGCGACAGCGAACACCGCCGCCGTCTCCACGAGGACGGTTCGGTTAGGGAGGGCGTCGACGGCGTCTTCGTCGACCGCGAGCGACCCGCCACGGAGGGCCGCTCGGTCGAGCAGCGACGCCGCCGCCAGCGCACAGAGGACGACGAGGGCGACGGCGAGCGTGAGCGGCCCGAACGTCACGCGCCCGGCCCAGAAGGCGACGAGACCGAGCGTCAGCGCCGACACGGGGAGGGCGAATCCGGCACCGCGCGTCGCCGAGCGGGGGAACAGCCGCGCCGTCAGCGGGACGCCGACGGCAGCGAGCGCGAGAAACGCGACGAGCCAGCGGACGACGAGACCGTACTCCATCGGTACTCACCGGTCGCTGGTGCGGTAAGTTCCTTTCCCTCCGTGCCGAAGCCAGCGGACCGGCAGTCGGCGAAAACGGTTAACGGGATGCGGTACGCGAGTAGACGCGTGTCATCCGACGACGTCGATGCGACGGGTGGAGCGGACTCGGTGACCACCGATGGCCCCCGCGGCGACCGACGGCTGGTGTTCGCCGGTGGGTTCGGCCTCATCGGTGCCGTGCTCGGCTACCTCGCGGTCCGCGCACTCGTCGCGCTCGGATCGCTCCCCGACCAGGCGGAGGTGCTCGCGCTCCCGATATTTGGGCTGCTCGGCGTGACGGGGTTCGTGCTGTTCGTCGTCTCGTTCCTGACAGGGTAGTCGCCGCCGAGTCCCGACCGACTTCACACGTCGTCCGTTTCACACCGTTTTTATCTACACACACGGAAGCGTGGGCTATGCAGCCGACCGTCGGCGTCGTCGTCCCCGCCTACAACCCCAAACCGGGTCGGCTCCGAACGTACCTCCGCTCGATCCGTCGCACCATCGACCCCGACGAACTCCGCGTCGAACTCGACGCCCCCGTCGGCGTCGCCGCGGTGACCGACCCCGACGACCTCGACCTCCCCGAGGGCGTCGACTGCAACGTGGCTCGGCGCCGTCGTGGGAAGGGCGCGGCCATCACCGCTGGGTTCGAGGCGCTTTCGACGGACGTGTACGCGTTCGCGGACGCGGACGGCGCGACGCCCGCCGAGTCGTTCGAATCGGTCATCGATCCGGCCGTCGACGGGACGGTCGACCTGGCCGTCGGGTCGCGGCGCCACCCCGACGCCATCGTCCGCTCCCACCAGACGCTCGCCCGTCGGTTCCTCGGCGACGGCTTCGCGTGGGTCGCCCGGCGTCTGCTCGAGGCGCAGTTGTACGACTACCAGTGTGGCGCGAAGGCGCTCACAGCCGAGGCGTGGATGGGTATCCGCGACCACCTGTATGAACCTGGGTTCGCGTGGGACATCGAACTCATCGCCGTCGCGGGGGCGCTCGACTACCGCCTGCGCGAGGTGCCCGTCGCGTGGGAAGACCAGCCGGGGTCGACCGTCTCGCCCGTCTCGGACACGCTCGACATGGGTCGTGGGCTGTTGGTCGCCCGACACCGAGCGCGACTCATCCGCGACGACCGCCTCCACCGCCTCCTCGACCGCGAAGACGAGGTGTCGCTGGTCGACCGCCGAGAGCGTCGTGGCGCTGGTACCGCCGATCCGACCACCGACCCCGACGGTGAGCCACGATGAGCGGCGACATCGACGCGACGCCCGACGGCGGAACCGACACCGGGACGGCAACCGACGCCGGGTCGGGCACGAACACGGACGCCGATGCAGACGCTGAATCCGGGCTGACTGCGCTCGTGTCGGGCGTCCGCATCGGACAGTTCGTCTCCGTCGGCGTCGCCGGCGCGACGCTGGAGACGGTCATCGTCGCCCTCCTCACGACCACCGTTGCCGCGTCGCCGCTGGCGGCGAAAGCCGTCGGTGCGGAGGCATCCATCTCGCTGATGTTCCTGCTCAACGACCGCTACACGTTCGGCAAGGAGGGTGCGGCGGGAGCGTTCGCACTCGCGCGGCGGTGGGGTCGCTCACACCTCGTCCGCATCGGCGGCCTCTCGGTCGCGTTCGCGACGCTGTGGCTGCTCACCGCACAGACGGACCTGACGCTCGTCGTCGCCGGTCGGGACCTCTGGCCCACCGTGGCCAACCTCGTCGGCATCGGCGTCGGCCTCACGCTCAACTATGTCGCCGAGAGCGTGTTCACCTGGCGCGTGCTGGAGTGACTCGCGGGTGCGTGAAACACGCACACGGCGGCGGGATGTGAAACACAACCCTTACAAGTCGCGGTGCGTTCTACTCTGGTAGCGGGATGGGATAGCCAGGAGATTCCGCCGGGCTCATAACCCGGAGATCGGTAGTTCAAATCTACCTCCCGCTATACCTGGCCGACCGTTCTACGCGTTCTTCACTGCTTGAGGGGACCGTGGGCTATTTCACGGCACACCGCAACCCGGACACGTATGACCACGAGTGAGTCTGTCGTTTCGTTCGACGTGGACGCGGTTATCGCGGCCATCGAAGACGCACTCGACGACGCAGACTCGCTGCACGTCGTCGCGCCCTTTACGCCCGAGACGTACGAGTTGGCGTACGTCGACGACCTGACGCACTCGTTTTACCGCGACGACGAGGAGATGACTGCGCACTTCGACCGTATCCACGAGTACGCCGGCATCGACTTCTCCGAGATTGGACTGGTCGTCGACGACTTGTTCCCCATCGCTAACGGCGTCGAGTACATCGCCACCGGACTGGACTACCTCACGGTTGTCCGCGTGTACACCGGGCGCGAGGGACTGTTCGTCTCGCTCGACCCCGGTGCAGATCCGACGGTCGTCGTCGAAGCGATGCGCGACGCGGTCGACGCCGACCTCGGTGCGGCAGAGACCGCGTTGTCCACCGAGTGAGGTGCGGCGACCGACACGCGGTCACGACTCCTCGTTCAGTTCCCGGTGAAGTCGATTCGGCCGCCCCCGGTTCCGGCGTCGCTGTCGACGCCGCTCGGCCCCCGATGCTCGAAGTCGTACTCGTCGTCTGCGAGGTAGACGCCGCCGTCGGCGACGACGACGTCGACCGACTCCATCACCGACCCCTCGCAGGGGCCGAAGTCGCAGTACCCAGTGTCGAGTTGGAACGTCGCGCCGTGTTTTTGACACCACACTTCGCCGTTCGTCACCCGCGCGCCGTCGCCGTTGTCGAGGTGTACGTCCGTCCAGTGCTGGCAGTAGTTACGGTACGCGACGACCGTGTCGTCCGACAGGCGGGTGCAGAACGCCTCGCCCAGGTCGCCGTCGTCGTCTCGGACCGTGAACAACAGCGTCTCGCCTTCGACCACGTCGTCGGCGTCGACGACGCGTGCGGCCTCGTCCATACGCGACGTGAGGGTGGGCAGGCTTGTATGCCTCCCTATCTTCCTGCTAGGAGAGAATCCCGCCGTTTACGGCGGGAGTGAATCCGACACTTCCTATGCAGTCCACCGTCGATGACAGACCGGATATTCCACGCTAATCGTAGCATTAACTAACTACTTGGATATAGGCTATGTATGGCGATTCAGGTCACTCGTACCTACGTTGGTTCCATCCAGAACCACCGACAAGTACGCGATGGCCTCGACTCGCTCGGCGATTCCGCCTCGAAAATCTGGAACGTCGCACGATGGACAGCCGACCGAGTTTGGAACGCAATCGGTAAGATTCCCAACGAAGGTTCTCTTAAATCGTATATGAAGAACCAGTCGTGCTGGAAAAACCTGAACGCACAATCCAGTCAGAAAGTCATTGAAGAACTTTCTGACGCTTTCCAGTCGTGGTTCGACCTGCGACACAAGTTTGACGAGGCGAATCCGCCTGGCTACCGCAAACACGGCGACACCCGACCCAAGAGTACAGTCACGTTCAAAGAAGACGGGTTCAAACACGACCCTGAGAACAATCGCGTTCGACTCTCGAAAGGCTCGAACCTCAAAGAACACTTCTCAGACTTCATCCTCTGTGAGTACCAGACTCGGCCCGACGTTGACCTTTCGGAAGTCAACAAGGTACAGAACGTTCGCGCCGTCTGGAACGGTGACGAGTGGGAAATGCACTTCGTCTGTAAAGTCGAACTCGAAACCACCGACTCTGAGGGCGACCAAGTGGCCGGTATTGACCTCGGTATCACAAACATCGCCACGGTCGCGTTCCCAGACGAATACGTTCTCTACCCCGGTAACTCGCTCAAGCAGGACAAGCACTACTTCACGCGAGCCGAGTACGACACTGAGGGTGAGGGCGAGCCGTCGGAGCAGTCGATGTGGGCACGCAGGAAACTCGCTGACCGCGAGACGCACTTTTACCACACGCTGACAGACGCCATCATCACGGAGTGTGTCGAACGCGGTGTTGGCACGCTTGCAGTGAGTTGGCCCGAAGACGTGCGCGAATCTGATTGGGGGAAGACCGGCAACAAGAAACTCCACACGTGGGCGTTCGACCGCATCTACCAGTACCTCGACTACAAGGGCGAAATTCGAGGGGTTGGGGTGCTGAAAGAGAACGAGTGGGATACGTCGAAGACGTGTTCACGGTGTGGTGACGACACGAAGTCGAACCGTGTCGAACGTGGTTTGTACGTCTGCTCGTCGTGTGAGCTAGTAGCCAACGCGGATTGTAACGGGGCGGAGAATATGCGTCAGAAGATAACTCCGAGTCCTCACGGCGAGGATAGGAGTAACGGCTGTGTGGCACAGCCATCGACACACTTGTTCGACCGCGAGAGCGGGACGTTTCACACGAGAGAACAAGTGGTGTCGTAGACCAGCAAATATCCCACCTGTGGCACGGGAAGCCCCGTCGTTTACGACGGGGAGGATGTCACTCGTCCGCTGCTGCGTTCCCGTGTTCGCTGTCGTCACTGTCGGTGCCCCCACCGTCGCCGCTCTCGTCGCCGCCCCTGTCGCCACCCGTGTAACACTCGCGCTCTACCCGGTCGTCGTACAGTTTCGAGAGCAGCGTCGTCACCGGACCGCCGCCGATATCGACGCCGTCGTACGTGCCCACGGGTCGGATCTCGCGGATCGACGAGGCGATGAACGCCTCGTCGGCCCCGCGCACGTCGTCGGGTTCGTACCGCCCCTCCTCGACGGGGAAGCCCTCCTCGCGGGCGATGTCGAGGAGTTCTGCGCGGGTAACGCCAGGGAGGACCGGCCCCTCCAGCGACGGAGTTCGAATGGCGTCGTCGGCGACGAAGAAGAGGTTCGCCGTCGAACACTCGGCGACGTACCCCTCGTCGTCGAGCAGCACCGCCTCGTCCGCGCCGGTGACGCGCGTCTCGACGCGGGCGAGGACGTTGTTGAGGTAGTTGTGCGTCTTCGCGTCGCTCGGAATCGCGCGGTCGGGCATCCGTCTCGTCTTCACCGTCTGGATGGTTGCGGGGCCGTCCCACGTCGACTCCTCGCCCGCGGACTTGCGGCCGCCGCGGGGAAGCGGCTTCACGAGGATCACTATCGTCGGGTCGGTGTCGGCGGCGTCGGGCGGCGCGAACCCGGCGGTCTCCCCGCGCGTGACCGACAGGCGCACGTACGCGTCGCGGAGGCCGTTTGCGCGGAGGGTGTCGCGGACACGGGCTTGGAGGTCGAGCCGCGAGAGGCCCATCTCGTCGGCGGGCATCCCAAGCGTCTCGAGCGTGTCGAACAGGCGGTCGACGTGGGCGTCCCACCGCCAGAGCGTCCCGCCGTACGTGCGAACCGTCTCGAAGGCGGCGTCGCCGTACTGGAAGCCCCGGTCGCGCACCGACACCGACGCCTCGCTCGCGGGCACGAGGTCGCCGTCGACGTGGTACCGCAGGTCGTCGCTCATCGGAATCCCCCACGCTCGCAGATGTCGATGAAGTTCCGGACCATCGCCTTCCCGTCGGGCGTGAGAATGCTCTCGGGGTGGAACTGCACGCCGACGTGCGGACGGTCGGTGTGGCGCACGCCCATCACCACCTCGCGTTCGTCGTCGGTGCGGGCAGTCTCGGTGAGTGTGTTGGGAACGGCGTCGTGTTCGACACACAGCGAGTGGTACCGCCCCACCTCGACGCGGTCGGGGAGGCCGCGGAAGACGCCGCGGCCGTCGTGGCGCACGTCGGAGGGCTTCCCGTGGACCACGTCGGGCGCGAGCGTCACTTCGGCACCGTTGGCGGCACACAGCGCCTGATGACCGAGACAGACGCCGAGCGTCGGGTACGACAACTCCGCGAACACCGGGATGGAGACGCCCGCCTCCGCTGGAGTTCCCGGGCCGGGCGAGACGACGACGCCGTCCGGGTCGAGGTCGCGGATGCCGTCGACGTCGACGCGGTCGTTGCGCCGGACCAGCACCTCGTCGGCGAGTTCGCCGACGTACTGCACGAGGTTGTACGCGAACGAGTCGTAGTTGTCGACGACGAGGACGCGGGTCACTCGCCCACCTCCGAGTCCGTCTCCTCGCCGGCCGTCTCTCCGTCGACGCTCTCGTCGTCGGCGAGTTCCATCCGGCCATCGAGAGCATCGTCCACCGATCGAACGAGCGCTCGCGCCTTCGCCAGCGTCTCCTCGTACTCCGCCTCGGGGTCGGAGTCGTGGACGATGCCCGCGCCGACGCGGAGGTGGTAGCGGTCGCCCGTGCGCACGAGCGTGCGGATGACGATGTTGGCGACGAGGCGGCCGTCGAACCCCGCCGCGAACATCGACCCGGTGTAGGGCCCGCGGCGGGTGCCCTCCAGCGAGTCGATGATGTCCATAGTCTTGGGCTTCGGCGCGCCGGTGATGGTGCCGCCGGGAAACACCGCCGCGAGTGTGTCGGCTATCGAGCGGTCGACGCGTTCGGTGCCCTCCACCAGCGAGACGAGGTGCATCACCTCCGAGTAGCGGTCGACACGGCGGTACTCCGGCACCGAGACGCTGCCGTAGCGACTCACCTTCCCGAGGTCGTTGCGTTCGAGGTCGACCAGCATCGCGTGTTCCGCACGCTCTTTCTCGTCGCCCGTCAGTTCGGCTTCGAGGGCGTCGTCGGCGTCGGCGTCGCCGCCGCGGGGTCGCGTGCCCGCGATGGGTTCCGTTTCGAGTCGAACCGCGTTGTCGCTCGCGGCGGCGTCTGTGTCGCCGGGGTCGCGTCGCAAGAGGAGTTCGGGGCTCGCACTCACGAGGTCGACGCCGCGAAACTCAACCAAGCCGGAGTACGGCGCGGGATTGCGCGCCCGCAACGCGGCGTAGGCGGTGACGGGGTGAACTGCGGCGGGCGCTTCGAGCCGCTGGCTCACGTTCGCTTGGAAGGTGTCGCCAGCACGGATCGACTCTTTGACGCGGCGGGCACGGTCGGCGTAGGCGTCGCGGCCGCAGTCGCTCTCGAAACGGACGGCGTCGGCGGCGGTCGCTGGCGGGGGTCCGATCGACGGGTCGCCATCGAGTGCGCGGGTCGCAAGCGACTCCGCCGCCGCGTGTCCGGCGTCGTACGCGGCGTCGGCGTCCGGGTGGTCAGCGAGTCGGGGGCAGGAGGTGATCCGAAGGACTGTCTCGCCGTCCTCGTCGCGTGGTTCCTCCCACGCGGCGAGCGTGGCGTACACGCCCGCCTGCAACCGTGGGAGGCCGCGGTCGTCGACCGCGCCGTCGGTGGGGAACGACTCCAGTTCGCGGGCCACGTCGTACGAGAGCCACCCGAGGACGCCACAGGGGTACGGCACGTCGCAGTCGCCGCGCACGAGCGTCTCGCCGTCGAGGCGGCCGTCGAGCGCTTCCAGCGTCGGCGACGGCGCGGCGTAGTCGCCGTGGCCCGGATGGTCGGGGTCGCGGACGACGGCGTCGGGGCCGACGGTCAGCGTCTCGACCGGGTCGACGCCGAAGTAGCCCCACCCCGACTGGCCGCCCGTCGTCTCGTAGAACGCGCCCGGCCGGTCGGCGTGACGGCCCCGGCGGTAGGCGTCGAACGGGTCCGCGACCGCGACCCGGCACTCGACGGGAATCCGGGCGTCGGGCGGGGCGTCGGCCGCGAGCGCTCGGAACCGTTTGCGGTCGGTGACCGTCTCCATACCTGTCCGTGCCACGGGGAGGAAAAAGCGGGTTCGGTTCGCCGACTACGACTCGAACTCGGTCGCGCGGTCGATCCAGCGGTTCACGCGTTTCTCGGAGACGCTCGTCCCTTCGGCCACCTCACTGGCGTCTGCGGCCGCCAGATCCGCGACCGTGTGGATGTCCAACTCTGCGAGGCGGTCTGCGTACGCCGGGCCGATGCCTTTGATCTCGTCGACGGGAACGCCGTCGTCGTCGTCAGCCTCGGCTTCGTCTTCCTCGTCGGCCGCGGATTCTACGTCGTCGTCTGCCGCCGATTCTGCGTCGTCGTCGACAGCATCTGTCTCGTCGGCGTCGACGTCCCCAGCGTCGGCTTCCTCAATTTCGTCGGCTTCGGCTTCCGCGTCGTCCTCGACAGACTCCTCGGGTTCATCGACCGCTTCCTCGGCGTCCACGTCGACGTCGTCGACGTCCGTGGTGATGTCCTCGGACTCGGGGCCGGCGGCTTCCGCCGGTTCGGCTGCCGCGGCCGGGTCCTCGCTGGCTTCCGCCTCGTCGACGAGCGACCCGGTCGACGCGTCGGCGTCCGTCTCGGTAGCAACGGGTTCGTCGACTGCCTCCGCTTCGTCGTGGTCCGTCGCCGCTGGGTCGCTCCCGGCGACGTCGTCGGGTTCGGACTCGTCGACCGACGCCGCCGACGCCTCGGACTCAGCGGATTCGGCGGCGGTCTCCTCGTCTGCGTCGTCCGTTCCTTTGACCGCTGCTTCCGTCTCGGTGTCCGGTTTGTCGCGTTCGCGTTCGACCGTCACCGACGTCTCTGTCTGCCGTGCGCCGTTGTCTTGCTCGCTCCCGAACCCGAGCAGACGCTTGATCGACTGAAGGATTCCCATATTGGACGGAACCACGCCGGCGCTTTTTAAAAATCCAGCGCCCGAAAACCAGAAAACAGGCTGAAGGCCCGCTGATACCCTCCGTTCACTCCAAGTGTTCGCGAAGCGCCTCGTTCATCACCGCCACCGGCGCCTCCTCCCCAGTCCACCGCTCGAACGCCTCAACGCCCTGAAACAACAGCATCCACGCGCCGTCGACGGTCGTCGCACCCGCCGCCGCGGCGTCGCGAAGGAGGCGGGTCTCCAACGGCGCGTACACCGCGTCCAACACCGCGAGGTTGCCGTGCAAGAGATCAGCGGGGATGGGCGTCTCGTCGGACTCCATCCCGACGGTCGTCGCGTTCACCAGCACATCGGCAGTCGGGACCGTCTCCGCCAGCGAGTCTAAGCCGCCCGCTGTCACCGTCGTCGGTGTGTCGAGGTCGTCCCCGATCGAGGACCGCACCGCTTCCGCGAGCGACGTCGCCTTCTCCGCCGTCCGGTTCGCGATGTGGAGCGTCACCGACGACTCCGCGAGGGCGAACGCGGCCGCCCGCCCCGCACCACCCGCGCCGACGACGACGGCCGACGCGCCCTCGCGGTCGACGCCGTGGTGGTCGAACGCTCGCTGGACTCCCGCCACGTCGGTGTTGTACCCGCTCGGCGGGTCCGTCCGGAGGTCGACGGTGTTGACGGCACCCACCTCAGCTGCGAGGTCGTCGGGGTCGACCGCTTCGAGTACGTCCTGCTTGAACGGCACCGTCACGTTCAGCCCCGCGACACCGAGCGACTTCGCGGCGGTGACGGCTTCTGCGCCCGCGTCGGGAGCGGGTTCGAAGGTGACATATCGCGCGTCCAGCCCCAATTCTTCGTACGCCGCCTCGTGCATCGGCGGCGACAGCGAGTGGCCGACTGGGTTCCCGATGAGTCCGTAGACGTCCATACGCGCACTTCTCGACCGCGTGGGATAAGTCCGGGAGACGACGGTACGTGGTCCTGCCCGCTATCGCTGTGAACGTTTGTCACAGAAAACTACGTAGTGTGGCTCTCTCGACTGAAATTCACACAGACAGAGTTAACAGATCGATCCGCTGACCGGCAATTGTGTTCGCATCTTTCGATCCTGTTTCGATCGGCAGTCTCCTCGGGGCCGCCGTCCCGACTCCCTCTGCGCCGCTGGCGTTGAAGACGGATCCACGGTGGATCTGGCTCGCGTTGAAGAGCAACGGCGCGGGCATCTCGTTGCTCGTCGGCGTCGTCCTCCTGTATCTCGGCGCGGAGTCGCTGGTGAAGGGGGCGAAGGGGCTGGCGACGGACGTCGGCGTTCGTGCGGCCGTCGCCGGAGTGACGGTGGTCGCGTTCGCCACCACGGCGCCCGAACTGTTCGTCGCCCTCGTCGGTGCCGTCGAGAAGACGACGACCATCGGTCTCGGCGCGGTCATCGGGTCGAACGTCGCCAACATCGGTCTCGTCCTCGGCCTCTCGGCACTCGTCCGGCCGCTCGTCGTCTCCCGTGAGACGGTCCGTCGGCACCTCCCGTTCATGGCGCTCGCGGCGCTGTTGTTGGTCGGTCTCGGCCTCGACGGCACGCTGAGCGCGCTCGACGGTGGCCTCCTGTTGCTCGCGCTCGGAGGGTTCACGGTCGTCCTCCTCCGGGGTGTTCCCGATAGCGAAGAGTCGTCCGCTGGGGACGACGCAGTCGCGACCGACGGCGGCACCGCGGCCACGACACCGGCGGCTCGCCTGACCGCTATCAGTGCCCGCGACCTCCTGTTTCTCGCGGTCGGCCTCGGCTTTCTCCTCGTCGGAGCACGCCGCCTCGTCGAGGGCGGGACGGCTGCGCTGTACCTGCTCGGTGGCTCCGACCGCCTCGTCGGCGTCACGGTCCTCGCACTCGGCACGTCGCTGCCGGAACTGGCCGCCAGTCTCGTCTCCGCAGTCCGGGGCGAGGCAGACTTCTCTGTCGGTAACGTCGTCGGGTCGAACATCTATAACGTCCTCGCGGTGCTGGGCGTCCTGACGCTCGTCTCGCCCATCCGTGTCCCGTCGGAAGTTGTCGCCACCGACTTCCCAGCACTCGTGGTGGCCACCGCCGTTTGTGGACTCCTCCTCGTGGTCCGCGGGCGGGTCGGACGCCTCGCTGGCCTCGGCCTCCTCGTCGGCTACGCCGGGTACATGATGACGCTCGTGTGACTCGCCCGCGGCGACGGGCGAACTCGCTCTCTACTCCTCAATAGCGATATTTAGACGCACGCGTTTAAGTACGGCAGACAGAACCGAGCGAGCGATGCTGTTCCAACTGATTGACGCACTTCTCTCGGAACACGGTCTGTTCCTGTTGTTGGGAGTCGTGTTCTTGTATCTCGGCGCGGAGGCGCTCGTGAAGGGTGCGACCGGGCTGGCGCTCGGCGTCGGAATCCACGCGGCGCTCGTCGGCGTGACGGTGGTCGCGTTCGCCACCACGGCGCCCGAACTGTTCATCGGCGTTCTCACTGGAGTCGAGGGCGACTCGCAACTCGGATTGGGGGCCATCGTCGGCTCCAACATCGCCAACATCGGGTTGGTCCTCGGGGTCTCTGCGCTGTTGCGTCCGCTGTCGGTGTCGTCCGACGTGGTCCGTCGGCACGTCCCGTTTATGGCGCTGGCGGCGGTGTTGCTCGTCGTGTTCGGCCGCAACGGGATCATCAACCGCGCCGAAGGTGCGGTGTTCCTGCTCGTTCTCGCGGCGTTCACGTACGTCCTGTACCGCGACGCGACCGGCGACGCCGCCGCAGTCGACGAGTCCGGAGCCGTCACCGACGGCGGCGTCGTCGAGGAGATGCCGGATGTCGACGCCTCCGGACTATCGGTTCGTCACGTCGCCTTCCTCCTCGTCGGATTGGCGTTCTTGTTCCTGGGATCACGATGGCTCATCGACAGCGGACGGTCGATCCTCTACCAGTTCGGCTTCACCCAGCGACTCGTCGGTCTGACGGTGTTGGCGTTCGGCACGTCGCTGCCGGAGTTCGCCGCCAGCGTCGTCGCGGCGCTGCGTGGACAGGCGGACTTCTCGATCGGAAACGTCGTCGGGTCGAACATCTACAACGTCCTCGCCGTCCTCGGACTGGTGGCGGTCATCGCACCGATGTTCGTCTCCATCAGCGTCGAGTCGTTCGACTTCCCGGCGCTCATCGCGTTCACCGTCGCCGCCATCGCGGTGATGGCCCGCGGCGGGAAGGTGGGCCGCCTCGACGGGGCCGTGTTGCTCGGCGGCTACCTCGTGTTCTTCTACTTGCTGTTGCCCTGATCGACGGGAGGTAGCGCCTCGACACGCGCGAGTTCGCTTCTGTCAGCTGATTTCGGCAGTCGGACCGAAGCGCAAGAGTAAGGCGTCGCCGCTGGCATCGTGCCGGTAATGAGTTCACGCCTTCGCCACCCGCTGTTGGGACTCGCTGGTGGGGTGTTGCTGACACTCCCCTGGATCCTGTCCTGGCTGACCGGGGCGAACGAGGGGTTCTCCGTGTTGACCACTGTCACCGTCGCTGGTGTCGCGGTCCTCGGTGCGTCGTTCTTGCTCGCGTGGGGCGCAGAGACCGCAGAGAAAGACGTCCCGCGTGCGTTCGCTATTGCGGTGCTCGCGGTACTCGCGGTCGCTCCCGAATACGCCGTCGACGCCCTGTACGCGTGGCAAGCCGGGCAGGGTGACGCCGCCGCCAGCAACCTCGCGGTCGCGAATATGACTGGCGCGAACCGCATCCTCATCGGTATCGGCTGGTCCGGCATCGCGCTGTTCTCCGTGTATCAGGCGTACAAGAAGGGCGACGACCCGAACGTCACTAAGACGGGCAGTTTCCTCGGCGACTACGTCAGTCTCGACCGCGACATCGCGCTCGAAGTCACGTTCCTGTTCTTCGCCACCATCTACGCCTTCTTCGTCCCACTCGGCGGCGGTATCGGCGCTATCGACACGCTGTTTCTCGTCGGCCTGTACGTCGCGTACATCCTCGTCATCGTCCGCGGCGACGTCGAGGAGGTGGAAGAACAGGTGGGCGTCCCGGCGTACCTCCAGCAACGCGCCAAACCGGTTCGCGTCCTCTCTGTGTTGGCGCTGTTCGGCTACTCCGGCCTACTCATCTTCACCGCCGTCGAACCGTTCGCGCACGGACTGGAGGCACTCGGTCTGCAGTTTGGTATCCCCGAGTTCTTCATGATCCAGTGGATCGCGCCGCTGGCGAGTGAGAGCCCCGAACTCATCGTCACCGCCTACCTCGTGAACAAGGCGCGGTCGACGGCGGCGTTCAACGCGCTCATCTCCTCGAAACTCAACCAGTGGACGCTGCTCATCGGCACGCTCGTCGTCGTCTACAGCATCTCGCTGGGGCAGTACGGCGTCCTGATGTTCGACGAGAAGCAGGCCGCAGAGATCTGGATCACGGCCGCTCAGTCGTTCTTCGCGCTGGCGGTGTTGGTCAACTTCACAATCTCCGTCCGGGAGGCGCTGTTGCTGCTCTCGCTGTTCCTCTCGCAGGTGCTCATCGAGTTCTACTTCATCCGGACGATGACGGAGGCGGCCGCCGAGGCCAACTCGATCATCCTGTTGCAGGCGTTCACCGTTCTGTACCTCGTCTTGTCGGCGGGTCTGCTCATCGCGCGGCGCTCGGAGATCAAGACCGTGGCGTCGCTGACCGGGTCGACCGTCAGCGACGCTGTCGGCCGCGAGTCCGAGCAACCGGCCGACTGAGTCGGTCGCGTCCAAACCGACGCGTATTCGTCTCTCGTTCCGCTACTCCTCGCCAGTGATCGGTATCGTCGTCTCCCGCGCGGACCGCGCCTCGACCCACATCGCCGAGCGACTGCTGGACCTCGCGGACTGGACCGAACGCACCGACGACGACCGCCCGGACGCCGACGGCGGCGGCACCTACCACACGCTCGACCGTGCGGGCGAGCGTCTCGAACTGCGATCGTTCGACGGCCTCCACATCCGACTGGACGACCCGACGCCCGCCTTCTCCGAGCGTCCCGACTACCTCGTGTTCGTCTCCCGGCACTCGGGCGACACCGGCCCCCTCCTCACCTGCCACTTCACGGGCAACTTCGGCGACGCCGAGTACGGCGGCAAGTCGGGACGGTTCGCGCCTGCTTGTCCGGGCGTCCAGCGAGCGCTCGTCGCCGGGTTCGACGAACACGCGCCCGAGGGGTACGGCGTCGCAATCGAGGGTACTCACCACGGGCCGACGGAACTGACCGTTCCGGGCGTGTTCGCGGAACTCGGCAGCGACGAAGCGCAGTGGGACGACCCCGACGGTGCGACGGCGGTCGCGCAGGCGGTGGTGGACCTCCCCGACCGCGGGGCGACCGTCGCCGTCGGCGACCCCGACCGCCCTCGCCACGTCGTCGGATTCGGCGGCGGCCACTACGCCCCCCGGTTCGAACGCGTGCTCCGCGAGACAGCGTGGGGCGTCGGCCACATCGCCTCCGACTGGCAACTGGAAGAACTAGGCCATCCCCAAGAGCAGGGTGAAGTGCTCGACGGCGTCATCGAGGCGAGCGACGCGTCACTCGCACTCGTCGAGGGCGAGTACCCGTCGCTGCGGGAGGCACTGGCCGCCCGCGACGTGCGGGTGGTCAGCGAGACGTGGGTGCGGACGGTCGACGACCGACCGCTGGCGCTCGTCGACGCCCTCGAAGCCGACCTCTCGACTGTCGATGAGGGACTGCGATTCGGTCAGTGGGCGGACGACATCGAGGGGTCGGACGACCCGACTGACGCCTATCGCGTCGTCGAGTTCCCGGCGGCACTCCTCGCGGAGGCGCAGGGCATCGACGCCGAGGCGACGCGCGCGGCCGTCGAGGCTCACGCTGTCGCCTTCGAGACGGACCAGGCCGGGACGCGCGCGGCGAGGCGGGCGGCGCTTCTGGCGGACGCCGCGGGCGACGTAGACGATGCCTACGACGACCTCGTGGCGGCGCTTGCGGGCGTCCTGCGCGAGAAGTACGACGACGTGACACGCGAGGGCGACCGTGTCGTCGCGCGCGTGGAGTCGTTCGACCCCTCGCTGGCGGCGACGCTCGGCGTCCCAGAGGGGCCGAAGTTCGGGGCGCTCTCGGCGGGCGAGGCGGTCGAAGTCAACGGTCAGACGATCCGACCCGAGACCGTCTCCAGCGAGCGGGAAGAAGAATTTGTAATCTGACACTACTACGGGCCGCTACCGAGCGATTGTGTGGGTGAGTGGCAGACTGCGGCGACTCAACCGCTGACTCACGGCAAAACTGGGCGTCTGACAGACGTAAGACGTGAGGGGGAAGGATAATAACGCTCCGTCGGCAACGGCCCCTCATACCTATGGACTCCATCGTTGAGGACGCGATCAACGAGGCCGAGGAGGAGGCCGGGGACGTGGAGCAGAACGGTGCTGCCACGCCCACGGACACCACCGACGCCGCGGGAACGGGTTCCTCGGAGTCGTCGGGGGGCGACACTCCGCGCTCGGGGAAGATGACCGACGAGGAACTGCAAGACGTTCTGAAAGACCTCCAGACGAACATCACCGTCGTCGGCTGTGGCGGTGCCGGTGGCAACACGGTCAACCGGATGGCCGAGGAAGGCATCCACGGCGCGACGCTCGTGGCGGCCAACACCGACGTGCAACACCTCGTCAACATCGAGGCCGACACGAAGATCCTGATGGGGCAAGAGAAGACCCAGGGCCGCGGCGCGGGGTCGCTCCCGCAGGTCGGCGAGGAGGCGGCTATCGAGTCGCAGTCGGAAATCCGCGAATCGCTCGACGGCTCGGACATGGTGTTCGTCACCGCCGGACTCGGCGGCGGCACCGGCACTGGCTCCGCGCCCGTCGTCGCGAAGGCCGCGCGTGAGATCGGTGCGCTCACCATCGCCATCGTCACGACGCCGTTCACCGCCGAGGGCGAGGTTCGCCGAACGAACGCGGAGGCCGGCCTCGAACGCCTCCGCGACGTGGCCGACACCGTGATCGTCGTCCCCAACGACCGCCTCCTCGACGCCGTCGGCAAACTGCCGGTCCGGCAGGCGTTCAAGATTTCCGACGAGGTGCTGATGCGCTCGGTCAAGGGCATCACGGAACTGATCACCAAGCCCGGCCTCGTCAACCTCGACTTCGCCGACGTTCGCACCGTGATGGAGAAAGGTGGCGTCGCGATGATCGGCCTCGGGGAGTCCGATTCGGACACGAAAGCCCAAGAGTCCGTCCAGTCGGCGCTGCGCTCGCCGTTGCTCGACGTGGACATCTCCGGCGCGAACTCCGCGCTCGTGAACGTCACCGGTGGCTCGGACATGTCTATCGAGGAGGCGGAGGGCGTCGTCGAGGAGATTTACGACCGGATCGACCCCGACGCACGGATCATCTGGGGCACCTCCATCGACGAGGAACTGGAGGGGCAGATGCGCACGATGATCGTCGTCACGGGCGTCGAGTCGCCGCAGATCTACGGTCGCAACGAGGCCGCACAGGCGGCCGCGGGCGACCGTCTCGAAGACATCGACTACGTCGAGTAATCGCCTCGGCCGCACTCGACCGTCGGTGTCGGTCCCCGCTCGTCGCCGTCGACGGAGTCCCGCGGTGACGCACCGCCCTTTCTCGATTCGCGCGACCAGTAGCGCCGCCGTCGCTCGTCTCCGGGCGCGAGGCGGCGTCTGTCGCCCGCGTCGCGGAGCAACAGATATAGAAGGTGTGGCGAAGTACGTCGGATCGATATGGATGTCAAGTACGACCTGACAAGCTACGTCAGGGTGCTCAAACTGGCGAGCACGCCCTCTTGGGAGGAGTTCTCCCAGATCTCCAAGATCGCCGGCGCGGGCATCTTCCTCGTCGGCTTCCTCGGGTTCGTGATCTTCGCGATCATGACGGTGTTCACGGGAGGGATCTGAGTTGCCCATCTACTCGGTGAAGACGACGGCCAGCCAGGAGCGCACCGTCGCCGATATGATCGCCAGCAAGGAGATGCCGGACATTCACGCTGTCCTCGCGCCCGACCAACTCACGAGTTACGTGATGGTCGAAGCCGACGACGACGCGTCGATCCGGCGTGTGCTGGAGGAAGTTCCCCACGCCCGCGGTCTCGTCGAGGGGCCGGGCGGAGAAGCCGGGCGCTCGTCGATGTCGGAAGTCGAGCACTTCCTGTCGCCGACGCCCGACGTCGAGGGGATCGCCGAGGGCGACATCGTCGAACTCATCGCCGGCCCGTTCAAAGGCGAGAAGGCGCAGGTCCAGCGCATCGACGAGGGCAAAGACCAGGTGACGGTCGAACTGTACGAGGCGACCGTCCCGATTCCGGTGACGGTGCGCGGCGACCAGATCCGCGTGCTCGATAGCGACGAGCGCTAACGCGCTCACGACGCTCCGTTCTCTCGCAGTTCGCGTCGACTAGCCGTGCGACCGTCTACACTGTGCCGTCGATGCGGTCGACGATCGATTGGAGGTCGGCGGTGTCTTCGATCTCGGATTTGATCGCCTCACGCTCGCGGACGGCGTCGGAGTCGGCGTCGTACGCGCGAACGAACTCCGCGCGGGTGTGTTCCTCGAAGGCGTGCCGGATAGCGAAGTAGCCGTCGGGGACGACGGTGCCGCACACCTGACACTCGTGGCGTTCGTGTGCGGTCGTCTGGTGGACGACGGCGTCCTCGACGGTGTCGAACGCGGCGTCGCACCCCTTGAGCCCACAGGCCCACCGTGACATACCCGGACGCAGACGAGGAACCTGTATAAGCGTTCCCGTGGGACGACGGGGAAACGGAATCCCTAACCCCGATCCGAGTGACTCGACGAGTGTGACCGCAGGACGGACGCGGGTCGACCCGCACGTGAAAGTGCTCGACGAGCGCGTCGTCGACCGCGCCCGCGAGTCGGGCATCGACACGCTGGTGTACGCCCCGCACTTCACGCGCCTCTCCGAGATACGTGACCGCGCCGAGCGGTACTCCACCGACGAGGTGACGGTCGTCCCGGCGCGAGAGGTGTTCACCGGCGACTGGGGAAATCGTCGCCACCTCTTGGCCGTCGGCCTCTCCGACCCCGTCCCCGACTTCATCACGTTCGAGGCGGCGCTGGCGGAGTTCGAGCGGCAGGGTGCGGCCGTCCTCGTCCCGCACCCGGAGTTTATGAACGTCAGCCTGACGCGTGCGGAGGTGAGCGCCTACCGCGACCGCATCGACGCCGTCGAGACGTACAACGCCAAACTGTTCGAGTACCAGAACGACCGCGGCACTCGTATCGCCGAGGCGTTCGACCTGCCGGCGTTCGGGTCGTCGTACGCACACCTCCGCGGCACCATCGGTGCGGCGTGGACGGAGTTCGAGGGCGACGTGCGCGGCGAGGCGGCGCTGGTCGAGGCGCTAAAGGAGGGGTCTGCGCGCTCGGTCGTGAAACACACCGACCCGGCGACGCGGCTTCGACGCCTCGCGGAGTTCGCGCACCTCGGCTACGAGAACTCCTACGGGAAACTCGACCGCCTGTTCCTCTCCGGGATGGAGGCGACTCACCCGCGCCACATCGCCTACGACGGCCGGTTCGACGACGTCGCCGTCTACTGACTCACGACGTCGAGTGCGGCCGTTCGTGCCGTGGCCTCAGAACGGGAGCGACGTGAGCATCGTCGCGACCGACTCACGCGGTGCCCCCGTGTTCAGGTCGACCAGGTAGAACTGCACGGCCGCCAGCGCCGCCAGTTCCGCGCCCGTGATGACGACCGTGAGCAGGTCGGCGCGGTCGCTGGAGGTCGTCACGCCGGTCGGGAGGCCGTACTCCGTCTTCGAGATGGGGTAAAACAGCGCGATTCCACGTTTGCTCCCGACCATATCGAGGAGGTAGTGCGTCGCGACGCCGATCCAGACGTACTGGAGGTTCGCGAAGTACAGCGGATACGCCAGAAACACCGCCAGGATGGGGAGATTGTGCAGCGTCTTGCGGTGTTTCCCGAAGGCGGTGTCGACGTCTGGAAACAGCGCACCGAGTACGATCGGCACCGACAACTCCGCGATGGTTCGGAACGTCTCCACGTCGCCCGACGGTTGGAGGACGTAGCCCAGTCCGATCGCGAGGAGTGCCGCGTTCAGCACGTGGCCCTTCTTGTTCACGAGCGACTGTGGACGCGGCACCGACCAAACGGTTTCGGCCTCGTCCGAGGCGGCGTCCCGCTCAGGTCCCCGACTGTGGCTACTCGTGTGCCTCGACGGCGTCGAGGAGGTCCTCCAACGCCTGTCGTGCGATCTGCTCTTTGATCTGCGTGCGACTCCCGTCGAACTCGTAGCGTTCGACCGTACACTCGCTCGTCTGTGTTCCCCACGCGCCGCGGGAGGCGACGCCGATGAACACCGTGCCGACCGGCTTGTCGTCGCTTCCGCCGCCCGGCCCCGCGATTCCGGTCGTCGCGACGCCCCAGTTCGTCCCGGCGGTGTCACGGACACCGCGGGCCATCGAACAGGCGACAGGCTCCGACACTGCGCCCTCCTCGTCGAGGTACTCTCTGGGAACGGCCAGTTCGGTCAGTTTCGCGTCGTAACTGTACGTGACGACCGAGCGGTCGAAGTAGTCGCTGGAGCCCGGAACGTCGGTCAACAGCGACCCGACGAGGCCGCCGGTACACGACTCAGCGGTCGCGACGGTGTGGCCGACGTCGCGGAGGGCGTCGCCGACGCGTTCCTCGACGGGCGGGTCGGTGGCGAACTCGCGCATAGTCACAGCACACGCGGCGACACAATAAGACCGCGGGAGTGAAGGAACGCGCGTCCAGAGTATCGCTGACAAGCCGTGACCTACGAGCGCCCGCAGTTCTTCCACGTGATGCAGTACGCCGCGTCCGCCGACCGAGATGTGGTGGATATGGTGTCGGGCAACCCCGACTGGGAACCGCCCGCGGCACTCCGCGACGGTCTCCGCGAGTACGCCGACGCGACGCCCGACGAGTTCCAGTACCCGCCGAGCGAGGGGCTGGTCGAGTTGCGCGAAGAGATCGCCGCCCGGCGAAACGTCGATCCCGAGCGCATCGTCGTCACGAACGGGACGGGCGAGGCCAACTACCTCGCGATGGCGGCGGCGCTCGACCGTGACGCGGGGTCAGAGGTACTCCTCGCAGACCCTGTCTACCCGTACTACCCAGGGAAAGTCGACCTGCTCGACGCGGAGGCGACGCTCGTGCCGACCGAGCGTGACGGCTCCATCGACCCCGACCGCTTCCGCGCGGCCGCCAGCGACGACACCAGCCTCATTCTCGTGAACACGCCGAACAACCCGACAGGTGCGGTGTACTCACGCGAGACGATGCGGGAACTCGCGGCTATCGCCGAGGAGGTGGACGCGACGCTCGTCGTCGACGAGGTGTACGACCACTTCGACTTCACCGGCGAGTTCGAGTCGGCGCTGACGCTCGAATCGGATCGCGTGGTCGTCACCACGGGCTACTCGAAGTCGATGGCGATCACCGGCTTCCGTGTCGGCTACGGGGTCCTCCCCGACTCGCTCGTCGACGATGCCAAGACGCGGCATATGCTCGTCAACGTCGCCACCTCGCGGCCGCCGCAGGTGGCGGTACTGCGTGCGCTCAGGGAGACGGACGCCGACTACTACGCCGACGCGCGGGCATTGCTGTCCGACCGTGTCGAGACGTTCACCGACGCCCTCGACGCCGCGGGCGCGGAGTACACCCGACCCGAGGGCGCGTTCTACGTCCTCGCGCGCTTCGACGGCTTCCCGGGTACGATGGCGAACGCCAAGCGCCTCATCGACGAGGCAGGCGTCGCCGGAATGCCCGGCGAGACGTTCGGGTCCGCGCGCGACGAGTGGCTCCGCTTCGCACTCGTCACGCCGCGCGCCGAGGAGGCCGCCGCACGGCTGACGGACTACTTCGAGTAACCGGGGTACCCCGATCACTTTTCAGGCCGGTTCGTGAACCGCTCTGGCGATGTCGCTTCCCCACCGGGACGAGGTTCCCGCCGGCGAGAAGTGGGATCCTTCCATCGTCTTCGATTCCCCCGCCGACTGGGACGCCGCCGCGGACGCCGTCGAGCGACGCCTCGACGACCTCGAGGCCTACGAGGGCCGCGCCGTCGAGTCCGGCGAGACGCTGGCGGACCTGCTCGAACTCGTCGAGGATCTCCGCGTCGTCCGGCGCGGCGAACTGTGGCTGTACGCGCTGCTCACCGCGTACGTCGACACGACCGACGATGCGGCACGCCAGCGAGAGGCCCGCTACCGGGAGTTGGACGCCGCGATGGACGAAGCGCTATCGTTTCTGGAACCGGAACTGCGACGGGCGGGCCGTGACCGCGTGGACGACCTCGTGGCGTCGACCCCACGGCTGGCAGACTTCGCGGCGTATCTCGACCGACTGCTTGCGGGCGCCGACCACGCGCTGTCGCCGGCGGCGGAGTCGGCGCTCGCGTCCGTCGGCCCGAGCCTCCGGGCGGGCTCAGACGTCTCCCGCGCCATCACCGACGGCGACGTGGCGACACCGACCGTCGAGACGCCGGACGGCGACTCGGTGACGCTCACGTCCGGCACTGTCTCGCGGCTGTTGCAGTCGCGCGACCGCGCGTTCCGCCGCGAGGTGTACGAGCGTCGCCGAGAGGCGCTCACGACCCACAGACACGGGATGGCGGCCGCGTACGTCGAACGTGTCCGCGCCGACACGCGGCTCGCGGAGGTCCGCGGATACGACTCGGCGCTCTCGATGCGACTGGAGGGGCGGTTCCCCGTCGACGCCTACGAGACGGTCGTCGACGGCGTCCTCGACCGCCTCGACCCACACCATCGCCTGCTGGCCGCCCGCGACCGCGTGGTCGAGGGCGACGACCTCCGCCCGTGGGACCGCCACGTCCCGCTCGCGGCGGGCGACCCGCCCGAGGTGCCCTACGAGGAGGCGACTGATCTCCTGTGTGCGGCGCTCGCGCCGCTCGGAGCGGCGTACGTCGACCGACTCCGGTCGGTGCTCGACGAGCGTCGGATCGACGTGCGCGCGACCACGAACAAGCGGCGCGGACCGAAGGCGATGGCGCTCACCTCCGTCGCGAACGGCCCGTTCGTCGCGCTCAACTACGACGGTGGCCTCCGTGCGTTCTACCTGTTTGCGCACGAACTCGGCCACGTTATGCACCGGCTGCTCGCAAGCGACGAACAGCGACCGGTCGACCAGGCCATCCCGGACCACGTCGCTGAGGTGCCGTCGTTCGTACACGAGACGCTGGTGGCCGACTATCTCGCGGAGACCTGGGAGGGGGCCGACGCCCGCCACGCGGTGGCGGTGTTCCTCGACAAACTCCCGACGTACCGGGCGGCACGCGGCGCGCGATTCGTACACGGCCTCCACAGAGCCGTCGCCGACGGCGCCGACCCCGGGCCGGACGACCTCGACGACCGTCACCGCAGCCTCGTGGACACCGTCCGCGAACCGATCACGCCGGACGAGCGGACGGGCGCGGGGTGGCAAGAGATCGACCGCTCGCGCGACCCGTATCACGCGTACCTCTACGCGGTCGGGTCCGTGGGGGCGTTGAGCCTCACGCGGGCACTCCGGGAGGACGACCTCACGCCCGAGCAGTACCGGGAGATGCTCGCTCGCGGCCGGAGCGTCCGCCCGAACGAGGCGTTCGCGCCGACGCTCGACTTCACCGACGAGGCGACCGTGGCGCGCGGCGTCCGCGCGTACGCCGAACGCGTCGACCGACTGCTGGACTCGGTGGCGGCCGCAGAGTAGTCGCCGACCGTCGGCGTCGGAATCCATCCCGATCCCGACGTTGGCGGACCAACGGATAGACAAGCGTGCCGCCCCCACCCCCTTCCAATGAGCGACATCGACGTGGAGGCCGTCGACGAGATAGACGACCCCGACGAACCTGCGGACCACGGTGACGCGGGTGACGCGCCGGAGCCCTCTCGAATGGGTGCGACTATCGACATGCGCGGTTCGGCCGGACTCGACGGGCCGAACGCACCCGAGTACGTCCTCTACGGCGGCAAAGGCGGCGTCGGCAAGACGACGTGTGCGGCGGCGACGGCGCTCGCGAGCGCCCACGACGGGGTGTCGACACTCGTCGTCTCGACTGATCCAGCGCACTCGCTGTCGGACACACTCGGCACGAAGATTCCTGCGCGACCGTCGCGCATCCGCGAGGACGTGCCGCTGTACGCCGCCGAGATCGACCCCGACGCCGCGATGGAGGAGGGCCTGTTCGGTGAGGGCGCGGTCGGCGGCGAGGGCGGCCCGGACGCTGCTGAGGGCGCGGGCGCAGGTGCGAACGCGAATCCCCTCGGCGGCCTCGGCGGGATGGGCGAGGCGATGGGTGACTCACCAATGGGCGGGATGCTCGGCGGGACGATGCCCGGCGCGGACGAGGCCGCGGCGATGCGCCAACTGCTGGAGCACCTCGACGACCCACGGTTCGACCGCGTCGTCGTCGACACCGCTCCGACGGGCCACACGCTCCGCCTCCTGCAACTGCCGGAGATGCTGGACTCGATGGTCGGTCGGATCGCGAAACTCCGTCAGCAGTTCTCCGGGATGATGGATGGGATGAAGGGGATGTTCGGGATGGGCGACGGCGGCCCCGAGGAACCCGACCTCGACGAACTCCAAGAGCGGATCACTCGCCTGCGCGAGACGCTGCAGGATCCCACGAAGACGGACTTCCGCGTGGTGATGGTGCCCGAGGAGATGAGCGTCGTGGAGTCTGAGCGCCTGGTCTCACGGCTCGACGAGTTCTCCATCCCGGTGAACACGCTCGTCGTCAACCGCGTGATGGAAGACCCCCGCGAGGTCGCGGAGTTCGGTCCCGACGTGGACCCCTCGTGGGTCGTCACGCCGAACTTGGAGGACTGTGAGTTCTGCAAGCGTCGGTGGGAAGTCCAGCAGAACGCGCTCTCGGCGGCGACGGATCTGTACCGCGGGCGCGACGTGAAACGGGTGCCGTTGCTCGCCGACGAAGTGCGTGGAGAGGCCGCCCTGCGCGTCGTCGCTGCCTGTCTGTCGTAGGCCGCGCGACGACTGCTATCTCGGGTCGGAGTCGTCGTCGCCTGCGAGGTCGCGAGCGAGTTCCAGCGCCGCCGCGACGTGTTCGTCGGCGGTCTCGTCTTCGGTGGCACCGGCTTCCTGCAGGAGTCTGATGATGTGCCCGGCACGCTCGCACACGGTGTCGGCGTCGGCGGGTCGCTGCACGAGGTCGCGGGCGACTGCCTCTGCCTCGCCGAGGTGTGCGCTCGCAGATCGCGCGACCGGGCGCTCGGCAGTCGCCGCGAGGTGGTCGTGGAGTCGTTCGAGGCGGTCGTCGGTCTCGGTGTCGGGGTCGTCGTCGGTCATCGCCGATCAGGTGAGTTTCGAGGCGAGCGACCACAGCGAGTCGGCGAACCGTGCGGGGACGAGTCGACCGACCTCGGCGACCTTAGCGAGGGGGCCGACGGGGTAGCGGGCGGGCGGCTTCGTCGAACTCGCGGCGTCGACGACGTCCTCGGCGACCCGTTCGGGGGACACCGAGACGAGGCCGTCGCCGCTGCCGACGGCCTCGTAGTCCTCGAACAGGCCGTAAAAGGAGTCGTACGCGCCCGTGTGGTCGAGGCCGTCCAGTTCGGAACTGGCGCGGTCGTCGAACTGGGTGTCGACTGGCCCGGGTTCGATGAGCGAGACGCTGATGCCGTACTGGCGGACCTCGTTGCGGAGGGCGTCGCTCATCGCCTCCAGCGCGTACTTCGACCCGCAGTAGGCCCCACCGCCGGGGAACGCGACCCGGCCCGCCGCCGAGGAGACGTTCACGATGGCGCCGTCTTCGCGGCGGCGCATCGCCGGAAGGACCTCACGGATCAGGCGATGGGGGCCGTACACGTTCACCGCAAACTGGTCGCGGACGGCGTCGGTCGGCACCTCCTCGACGGGGCCCATCTGTGCGTAGCCCGCGTTGTTGACGAGGGCGTCGATGCGACCCTCCTCGTCGAGGATGCGGTCGACGACGCGTTCGACGTCCTCCTGGTCGGTCACGTCGAGCGTGGCGATACGGCAGTTCTCGCGCTCGCCCAACGTCTCGATGTCTGCGGGGTTGCGCGCAGTCGCGTACACCGTCCACTCCTCGTCGAGGAACGCTTCAGCGCTCGCTCGGCCGATGCCCGAGGAGCACCCCGTGATGAGCACGGTTCTTGTCATATCGCCGTCCAAGACGGCCCGGCAGTTAACTCCCGCCGTCTCGCGATGGCAGTGTCGGCCGGTTCCCCGGAGTCAGGCGTCGCCGTCACGGTCGTCTGCGACCGCCGCCTTCGCCTCGTCGGCGTAGGCGTCGGCGAGACGGGTCGGTTCGGGGAGTTTGTACTCGCCACCGAGGGCCGCCACCAACTCGACTGCAGTCTCTGCGGAGACGCGGTGGCCGGGACTCACGTACAGCGGGTTGATGATCGGGTTCGTGTCGTACTGTCTGGACTGGTAGGCGTAGCCGATGGTCGTCCCCCGCGGCGCGTCCACGCGGTCGCCGTCTTCGACGGTGATCGGCGTACGCCAGCCTGCGGGCCGTCCATCGGTCGACGCCCGCGGAGTCCCGCACAACAGGTTCTTCGCGACGCCGACGGTCGGCGTGTCGAACAGGACGCCGACGTGGGTGGCGATGCCCGCCTGCCGGTAGTGGATGCGGCCGCTGCCGTCGAGAACGTACAGGTCGGGGTCGCAGTTCAGTTGCGCGAGGGCGTCGACGATGGGACCACCCTCGCGGAAGGCGAGCAGTCCCGGAACGTACGGAATCGAGAGGTCAGTGACGGCGTACGCTCGTTCGACCACCTCGCTCCCGCGACTCACGACGACCGCAGACACCGCGCGGTCGTCGAGGAACGCTTGGTCGACGCCCGCGACGAGCGGTGGGTCCGATGCAGGGTCACGCGACAGGCTCGCTTGGCCAGCGTCGAGACCGACGGCGTCGGCGTCGAAGTCGAGGTCGTCGGTGAACTTGGCGGCGTCGGCGATGTCGCGCTGGAGTGCCTCCATCGCCGTGCGGTCGAGTGCAGGATCGGGGAGAAACTCGGGACGGACCGGCGTCGGCATCTCAGAAGCGACCGCGTCCGGGGCCGCCGAGTCCGCCGCCACCGCTCCCAATCTGGTTGGGGACGTTCCGGCGACCGTCGGCGACGTTCGCGTACAGGACGCCTAACAGGAGCCCCGAGAGGTGTGCCGCGTGCGCGATGCCGCCCGCACCGGGGATGACGCTCCCGGCGGAGACGACGCCGAACAGCGACAGGCCGGCGTACAGGATGGTGATCGTGCGGATGCTGAGTGGGATCGGTGGGATGAGCAGCATCACGCGGAGGTTGGGGTTGACGATAGAGAGGAATCCCATGATCGCCATAATCGCCCCCGACGCACCGAGAACGCCCGTCACTGGGTCCCCGAGGAGGGCACCGACGCCGATCTGTCCGAGGCCGGCGACCGCGCCGGTGATGATGAACATCGCAGTGAACCGCTTAGAGCCGAGATATCGCTCGACGAGGGGGCCGAAGAAGTACAGCGCGATGGAGTTGCCCGCGATGTGGAAGAAGCTCCCCGGTGAGTGGGAGAATATCGACGTGACGATGGTCCAGACGTATCCCTGTTGCAGCGCACCCGTGCTGAGCACGAAGATATTGGAGAAGGCGGCGCCGCCCGCCGTGAACAACACGACGAACTCGGCCGCGAAGGTGATCCACATCAGTCCGAGGAACACGTACGTCATGTTCCCACGGAACGCTCCCATAATCCCGCCCGTTCCCGTCTCACGCTCGATTCGGGAGCGGACGCGTGCGCCGACGCCACCAGAGTTGCCACTCTCTACAGAGTCGTCGAATCCCGAGTCGAACACCCCGCCCGGGTCGTTCCACTCGTTGAGGCCAGCACACTCGTGATTCTCGGGGAGTCGGTGTTCAGAACAGAACGACTGCCCGCACCGTCTGCACTGGTACGGGAGGTTCTCGTACTCGCCACACTCCGAGCACTTCGCCATTACCCGTCTTTACCGCGCGCGGGTTATATGCCTGCCCCTCAGCGGGGCGTCGAACGCACAGCCGACGGCGGCCTGCGGGGCGTCGTCACCGGTCGTTGCGGCGGCGTGTGCGGTGTCGGGGAACCACCGAGCGAGCGACTGGACTACTCGTCGCGAGACTCGTCGTCCGCGTCGTCGCCGTCCGCCTCTCGCTCCTCGTCTATCGACGGCGCGTTGGTCGGAACGACGGTCAGGTGGTTGATGCCGACGGCGGGCTGTTTGGCGGCCATACTCACCTCCACCTTGCCGGGTTAGCATCAAAAGATTACCCATACGCATAACTCATCCGGGGGGAGCGGGGTATGTTCGGCGCTAATCGGGTCGGCGCGTGCGGCAAAAATCGGGAGGTTCGGCGGGTTACGCGAACTGCTCGTCGTAAAGGTCCTGCGCGTGTTCGATGGCGTCCATCGCAGCCTGCTTGTCTTCCCAGCCGAGCGTCTCGACTTCCTTCCCCTCTTCGAGGTTCTTGTACGTCTCGAAGAACTCGTCTATCTCGTCGAGTTGCTGCTGCGGGATGTCGTCGAGGTCCTGAATGTGGTCGAAGCGCGGGTCCTCGGTGGGGACGGCGATGACCTTGTCGTCCTGTTCGCCGTCGTCGTCCATCTTCATCAGTGCGACCGGGCGGGCCTCGATGACACAGCCGGGGAACGTCTGGTCTTCGACGAGGACGAGCACGTCGAACGGGTCCTCGTCGTCGTAGTACGACTGCGGGATGAAGCCGTAGTCGGAGGGGTAGTGGACGTTCGAGTGGAGGACGCGGTCGAGGACGACGCCGGGGATATCCTTGTCGTACTCGTACTTGTTGCGTTCGCCCTTCAGACACTCGACGACGGCGTAGATCTCTTCGGGGGCGTTCGGGCCCGTCTCGAGGTCTTCCCAGAGGTTCGTCATGCGTCCGACGGTTCCGCCAACGCGAGCAAAGGCCTTTCGGGACGACGTGACCCGTTCTGCTGCCGAGTTGACTTGATGTGGCGTTGTACCGTGCAACTATTTGGCACAAGTATTTATAGATAAGACGTGTGTCCGGCAAATTAGCCGGCTGCTAACCGCACGTCCGATCGAACGACGGAACCGCCGTAATGACCTTTCTCAGCCGCCGTACTGACTGAATAAACAGTCGTCGTGTTGGCAACAATTATATACCCTGGACACCTCTCAACGGTTGACCATGTCAGAGGCACAGGTCGAAGCAGAAGCTGTCAGTATCGCGCGGGACCTAACTGCGTTCCAACAGAACATCCTCGTCATCCTCTCTGAGGAGGCGATGTACGGGCTTGCGATCAAGCGCGAGTTAGAGAGTTACTACGACGCCGAAGTCAACCACGGTCGGCTCTACCCCAACCTCGACGACCTCGTCGAGATGGACTTGGTAGAGAAGAGCGAACTCGACAAGCGTACGAACCAGTACGCCCTCACCGAGACCGGTCGCAAGGCCGTCCTCGACCGGCTTAACTGGGTTGTCGACAAGTACGTCGTCGATGACGACCGCGCGGCGGACGTGCGCTCGCTCGTCGACGCGTCGCTCGACGCGTAAGCTGACACCGTACCGAACGAATCAACGAATCGACTGCGGTCGTCACCCGGACGAACTTACAAGGGAGTCCGTTCGTCCGCGGCTTCGAAGACGTACCGCACCGACGCCTCGACGGCGTCACGCTGTTCTTCCGACGGCCACGCGTTGCGAGGGAAGTACTCCGAGAGGAACTCGCGGACCTCGTCAGCGGTCGCTGTCTCCATCTGTTTGGCGTAGTGGTTGCTCATAAAGTCCGCAAACGCGCGAGCGTTCGCCCGGTGTACCTCGCCGTAATCCGTGGCTACCGTCTCCACGAGGGTGGCGTTGTGCTCCTCGATGGCAGCCCAGTCGTCGGGGTCGGCCGCGCCCGACAGCGACACCTCGACCGCGCGGTCGGTGTCTTCGATGCGGTCGATCTGGACCGTGCCGTCTTCGATCCACTCGCTAGGGTACAACACGAGGGTGTCGTCGTCCTCACGGACTCGGGCGGTGAAGTCGTGATCGGCGAGTCGGTCGGCGCGGTCCTCGCGGTAAGCGGTGGCTTCTGCGTCGTCGACCGCCTCACGTGCCAGTCGCGTGAGTCGTTCGGCCGCCTCCACCGTGTCACGCGGAACCTCTTCGTCCCACTCGTCGGATTCCTGTTCGTTTGTCGCCGCTTCCTCCCGGTCTGGGTGTGGTTTCTCCTCCATCGTCAGCCCTCGAACGCCTCGTTTGCCAACTCGTCGGCGCGTTCGTTTATCTCTCTCGGGACGTGTTCGATGTCCCAGCGGTCGAACCGCTCTAACAGTTCTCGTGCCCGAACTCGCTTCTCACGCAGGGTCGGTTCGTTCACGTTCCACTCCCCGCGCACCTGTTTCACGACGAGTTGGGAGTCGCCACGCACGTCCACCTCGTCGAGGCCGTAGTCGCGTGCCGCCTCGAGTGCGCGAATCAGCGCGGCGTACTCCGCCTTGTTGTTGGTCGTGTCGGGAATTCGCTCGCTCCCCTCGCTCACGATACCGTCGCCCGTGACGATGGCCCACCCGATAGCCGCGGGACCGGGGTTCCCGCGCGATGCGCCGTCGAAGTAGACGTGGCCGCGGCCGCCGCCGTCGCGTACGAGTGCGGCGAGCCGCTCGGGGTCGCTCCCCTGCACGACCACCTTCTCGTCGTACGCAACCGCGACTGCGCCGTCGCGTTCGGCGCGCCAGCGCTCGTGGTCGGTGTTTCCGTCGACGACCTCGACGCCCGCCTCGGTGACGCGGTCGCGGGCGTGGTCGGGGTCGCAGTCGATGACCGGCATATCCGTCCTCGCGGACGACGCGGCGAAAGCGTTGCCATCGGCGGGAACGTTTATCTGTCTTTGATTTGACGATATGAAAGAATATGACAGAGCCCACCCGCCGGCGTGGGGAGCGCGAGCGACCGTCGGAGAACGACGCCGTCCGTTCTGAGCGGAGCGATACCGAGGAGGGGGATGCGACCGCGGGCGAAGAGGTCAACGTCGACGACCTCGACGAGGACGACCTCGTGCGGACCGCCGACGGTGAGTTGATGCACGAACCGACCGGCCTCATCGTCGAGGAGAACCGCGTCGACCGCGGGCCGGAGTGGCGCGCGTTCAACCACTCCGAGCGCCAGTCGAAATCGCGCGTCGGCGCACCCGTCACCGAGACGATGCACGACAAAGGGCTGACGACTACCATCGACTGGAAAGACCAGGACGCCTACGGCCGGTCGATCAGTTCCGAGAAGCGGTCACAGATGCACCGCCTGCGCAAGTGGCAAGAGCGGATTCGGACGAAAGACGCCGGCGAGCGCAACCTCCAGTTTGCCCTGTCTGAGATCGACCGGATGGCAAGCGCACTCGGGGTTCCCCGGTCGGTCCGTGAGGTGTCGTCGGTGATGTATCGCCGGGCGCTGAACGAGGACCTCATCCGCGGCCGCTCCATCGAAGGAGTGTCGACCGCGACGCTGTACGCCGCCTGTCGCAAAGAGGGAATCCCGCGCTCCCTAGAGGAGATTTCGGAGGTGTCGCGCGTCGAGCGCAAAGAGATCGGTCGAACCTACCGCTACATCTCCCAAGAACTCGGACTGGAGATGAAGCCGGTCGACCCGAAGAAGTACGTCCCCCGCTTCGGGTCGCAACTCGACCTCAGCGAGGAGGTCAAATCGAAGGCCAACGAGATTATCGAGACGACCGCCGAGGAGGGCCTACTGTCCGGCAAGTCGCCGACCGGGTTCGCGGCGGCGGCCATCTACGCCGCCTCGTTGTTGTGTAACGAAAAGAAGACCCAGCGCGAAGTCGCCGACGTCGCGCAGGTGACCGAGGTCACCATCCGCAATCGGTATCAAGAACAGATCGAAGCGATGGGCATCCACGCCTGAGTCGGGCGAGACGGAGACGAACGTTCATCTCGGATGACGAGGCCACGCCGGTCGTGACCTGACTCGCGTCGCGCGACGGTTCGCGGGTGTGTGGCCACCCGTCGCGCGACTGTCGGCGGCCACCTGTCAGCATATCCTTCAGCCACGGCGCCGCGGCCGGCGGGGAACGTTCATAGTCAGCGAGCGGTAAGCACGACCAGACCGTGCAGTTGGACGACTTTATCGAGTTCGAGGTGAACGAGCGGGCCGAGCGCAGGCGGCTCGCACAGGAGAAGTCCTACGAGTTGATGGACCACCTCGAGTCGTTCCAACACCGCTTCGACGAGGCAACCAGTGGCGACTCGGTGTTCGGCTCTGTCTCGCCGTCCATCTTCGTTGGCTCCTCGAACTACCCGAACCTCTCGACGGGACTGCTCTCCCCGGTCGGTCACGAAGCCGACGCTGCGACGTTCGAGACCAGCGGTGCGTGGTACGACGAGGGCGTCTCCATCACCGACGTGTTCGAGCGGCGCACCTCGCTACTCAACTCGAATCAGGGCGTCGACGCACGCGACGCCGCGAACGTCAACGACGCCTGGGACGGCTTCCTTGGCGTCCAGCGAGAGGTCGCCATCGCCGACCGCCCCGTCGACGTGGAGGTGTTCCTCGACGACGGCCCCGACATCGACTACGACGTCTCGCCCGACGACATCGCCACCCCGACTGGCCCGCGGGCCCGCGCCGCCAGCGCAGACCTCACGGAGAATCCGCACGTCCCGCGTCCGGTGAAGAAGACGCTCGAAGACGACGACTGGCGCGCCGAAGGCGCGATGAACTACCTCTACCGCCGCGGATTCGACGTGTACGACATCAACACGGTCCTTTCGGCGGGCGCACTCGGACAGGGACAGAACCGGCGACTCGTTCCCACCCGCTGGTCCATCACCGCCGTCGACGACACCATCGGCAAGTACCTCCGAGGGACGATTCGCGACCGCCGCAGCGTCGACACCGTGCAGGTGTGGCGCAACGAGTATCTCGGCAACGCCTTCTGGGTTATTCTCGCGCCCGGCGACTGGGAGTTCGAGTTGGTCGAGATCAAATCGCCGGGGAGCATCTGGCACCCCGACCCGGAGGGGGAGGCGTATCTCTCGTCGGCCCACGAGAACCGCGAGGGCCGGACGCAGTACGTCGACGAGACGGCTGGCGCGTACTACGCGTCCCGGTTCGGCGCGCTCGAACACCTCTCCCAGCGAGGTCGCCAAGCGAAAGTGCTCGTCGTCCGCCACGTCTCCGACGACTACTGGGGACCGGTCGGCGTCTGGCAGGTGCGCGAGAGCATCCGCAACGCCTTCGAGGGTGAACACGGCGAAGCCGAGACGTTCGAGGACGCCGTCCGCGAGGTCGCCGACCAGGTACCCGTGTCGTTGGGACGACTCCGACAGAAGTCGACGATGGTCGCCGGACTGCAGTCGAGTCTCGCGGACTTCCTCTCCTGATCAGAGTGCGGCGTACGCCGCGTCGACGAGTTCGCCGGTGTCGCCGATGATGTCGTCCATCTCCTCGCTGTCGGCGTCGAGACCGAGCAGTCGGGCGAGACGCATGATCGAGACGTGGTACACCGTCTGGACGCCGGGTTCCTCCTCCCAGATGACGACGTTACACGGCATCAGTGCGCCGAGTCTGTTGTCGGTGGCGTCGAGTGCGCGGTCGGCCATCTCCGGGTTACACGCGCCGAGGACGTGATACGGGTCGCGGCCGGCGTCGATTTTCTCGTTGAGCATATCTGAGACGGAGAACTCGACGGGGATGCCGAATCCGTTGTCGGTGAACGCCTCGCGGACGTGTTCGACTGCCTCCTCGTGGCTCATCTCCAACGTCGCGCGCTTCTCGCCGATGTCGCCGCTCTCGATTGCTGCCGGGTCGATGGGTAGACTCATCGCTCATCGTTCGTCGCGGTCGAGGGAAAAGGTGGCGACGCGCCGGGGACCGGTCGCGTGTCGAATATTGTCGGCGGAATTACACGAAATCGAGGAGAAAGCCCACGACTAAAGTCGTGGGAGAAGTCACTCGGCCGTCTGGACCGGGCCGCGTCCGATGACGTCCTCGACGGCGTCGACGAACGTCTGTCGCCGGTCGAAGTACGTGTCCTCGACGTTGCTCAGTACGTCCGCTAGTTCGCGGGGTCCGTCCGGCGTCCGGATGACTGCCTCGCCTTCCTTGTCGAGCACACGCGACTTCTCTTGGGGCCACGTGAGCCGCGAGGCGACGCGGGCCAGCGGTGCGCCCTCGACGGCGGGGCCCTCGCCGAGCTCGACGGCGGGCTCTGCTTCCTCGGCTTCGTCGTCGTCGGCCATACACGCAGCTTTGCCGACCGACGGCCTAACCCTTTCGGAGCGACGTTGGGCCCGGAGAACCGTCGGTCGTTGCTCGCCTCGCGTGCGTGTCGATGTCTTGCCGTTGTCTGACGTATCGTTTTAAGTGATGCTGTTATAACACGGTGTATGAGCAGTCTCGCCGAGGTGTACGAGGGCCAGGTCGGCGAGTACGCCAGCCTCAGACGCCTCTACCTCGGCGTCGGCGCGTTCTCGCTGGGTGCCCTCCTCGTCGTCGCGGGCATCGTCGTCGCGGCGACGGACGTCACGACGGTCGCACTGGGTTGGAACCTCGGACAGGCACGCGAGACGGCGGGCGTCCTCGCCGGTCTCGGCATCCCAGCGACGTTTCTCGGTGTGTTGGTGATTATGCCGACGAGTCCGCGGACGCAGGCGGCCGCCGTCGTCGGCGCCGGCGTCGCCGTCCTCGGTGTCGCGTTGTTCGCCCACGCGTACCCTTGCCACTGGTCGGGCGCACAGTGTGCTGGTGAGTTCACCGACCTCACGCTTCCGACCGCGGGCGTCTACTTTCTGGGCGCGTTCACGACGTTCTGGTGTCTGTTCACCGGCGTCGCGAACTTCAAGGCGCGGAACAATCCCGGCGGCACGGTGTCGCTCGAAATTGTCCGCGAGGGCGAGACGAAAGTGATCGAGGTGCCGAAGTCGACCGCCGAAGAGATTCGCGGCGCGAAAGGACAAGGCGGCACCATCGGCGGCGTCGGCCTGTTGGGGTCGACGCCCGACGGCAGCGTCGAGACGCAGACGAACCGCCCGGAGTACAAGCAGAAACAGGCGGAGGCAGCGGCATCGGCCGGCGGAAACGGCGGTGGGGCCCGGATACCCGGGCAGTCGGGAACCGTCAGCGACGGTGGTGCATCTGCGTCAGATATCACGCCGCTGGCTGACAGCCCCGACCAGGGCGGGTCGTCGTCCGGTCCCGATCAGATCCCCGACGGACCGCAGCGAACGTCGCCGAACGCGGCCGCGAATGCGTCTCCGTCCGATCGTTCGAAGTCGACAGGCGACTCCTACTGTGGCTCTTGCGGCCACTTCCAGTACGTTCGGACGGACCAAGGAATGCAGCCGTACTGCGGCCTCCACGACGACCTGATGGACGATATGGCCGCCTGCGACGACTGGACGCCGCGCTGACGCGGCCTCGCGTTCTTTTGTTGTCTGTTGCCGTTTCCGATCACAGATCCGCCAGCGTCGCCGCCACGTCGTCCCAGTGGCTGCCCTTCCAGAAACACTGCCCGCAGTCGCGACAGCGCCACACCGGCCCCTCGTCGGGTGCGTACTCGGGTCGGTCGCAGTCCGGCGGGAGCGAGTCCACCGAGCCGTTACACGCGCCGCATCGCGCGGGCCGTGCCGCCAAGGTGAGGTCGACGCCCGCCTCACGGAGTTCGCGCAGTTGGTCGGTCACGTCGCGCGCGGTGAGCAGTATCGACCCTGGTGTACTCGCCGCCAACTCGCGGTCACGGGTAAGCAGTCGCCGCGCGTCGGCGGCGGCGCGACGCTGCACTGCGTCGTCGGCTTCGATTCCCTCATCCAGCGCGTAGACGGCGTCGTAGCCACACATTCGGAGGTAGGTGGCGAGTTTCCCGAGCATCACGTCCAACAGGAGGTCGTCGTGCTCGGGCGTGATCCGTGTGCCGTCAGGTGGCCGGCCGTTCGCGCGACCGTCTTGCCCGTCGCTCATCCGTCGAGGAACGCACGCAGGCCGTCGACGTCGCGGGTGTTCACCACGTCGGCGTCTTCGGCCCACCCGCGGCGGGCGGTGTGGACGCCGTAGCGGACGTGGTCGAACTCCGACGGCGAGTGGGCGTCGGTGTCGATAGCGATGGGCGCACCGGCGTCGACGGCCGCGCGGACGGCCTCGCCGTGGAGGTCCAGTCGCGCGGGGTTGGCGTTCACTTCGAGGGCAGTTCCAGCGTCGGCAGCGGCCTCGGCGAGGCGATGGAAGTCGACGTCGAGGCCCGCCCGCTGGTTGATCAGGCGGCCGGTTGGGTGGCCGAGGATGTCGACGTGCGGGTGTTCGACCGCGCGGACGAGGCGGTCGGTTGCCTCGCCTTGGTCGAGGGCGGCGTGTGGCGAGGCGACGACGACGTCCAACTCCGCGAGGAGGTCGTCGCTGGTCGTCACGTCGCCGTCGGCGTCGATGTTGGCCTCGACACCGTGGAACACCGCGATGTCGGTCTGATCGCGAACGGCGGCGACCTCCTCGGCCTGTTCGCGCACGTCGGCGTCCGAGAGGCCGGCGTCGCCGAACACACCCGGCCCTTCGGCGTGGTCGGTGACGCAGTGGTAGTCGTAGCCGCGGTCGGCGGCCGCCTGCACCATCTCTGCGACGGTGTTGCCGCCGTCGGACCACTCGGTGTGAGTGTGGAGGTCGCCACGGATTGCGCCCTCGGTGACTAGATCCGGGAGGTCGCCGTCTATCGCGGCCTCGATTTCGCCGGTGTCTTCGCGTATCTCGGGCGGGATGACGGGCATATCGAGTGCGGCGTACATCTCCGACTCCTCGCGACCGCCGAGTCGTTCGCCGACGCGTTGGCCGCCGTCGGGGTCGTCCACATCGCTGACGTCGTCGGACGCGTCCGCGTCCGACTGGCCATCCGAACGCAGTTCGGAGACGTCGAACACGCCGTACTCGTTGAGTTTGAGACCCCGATCGATGGCGACGTTGCGGAGGTGGACGTTGTGATCTTTGGACCCAGTGAAGTACTGCAGCGCCGCCCCGAACTCCTCGGGGACGACTACGCGGAGGTCGACCCGAATGCCGTCGACGCGGACGCTCGCCTTCTGCTCGCCCGCCTCGATGACGTCGTCGGCACCGGGCCACTCGGTGAACGTGTCCACCACGCGCGTGCCGTCGTCACTGGCGACGAGGACGTCCACGTCGCCGATGGTGTCTCTCCACCGTCGGATCGACCCAGCTACACTGATCCGCTCGACGAACGCCTCGTGGTCGAGGTAACCGATCACGTCGTCAGCCAGCGGTCGCGCGTCGCCGAGGCGTTGCCGCTGACTCGCCTCCTTCGCGAACGCGATGTTGTCGAGGATGTTCTGCTCGGTCTTCGGGCCGAACCCCTTCACCTCCTGGATCTTCCCGTCGCTTGCGGCCGCCTCCAACTCCGCGAGCGTGGTAATGCCGAGTTCCTCGTACAGCGTGCCGACGGTCTTTGGGCCGACACCTTCGACGCGAGTGAGCGCCGCCATATCAACGGGTAACTCCGCGCGCAACTCCTCCAACTCCCCGATCTCGCCGGTATCGAGGTACTCGACCACCTTCGCGGCGATGGCGTCGCCGACACGGTCGATCTCGGCGACGGCGTCCTCGCCACCCTCCGCGGCCATATCTTCGATTGCCCGCGGATGCTCACGGATATTCTCGGCGGCGCGGCGGTAGGCGTTCGGCTTGTACGCCACGTCTTGCGCCTCCAACAGGTCCGCGAACTCCTCGAACTGGCGGGCGACCTCGGCGTTTCGCATATGCTGTCCGTCCGGGTGGCTGGAACTTAGAACGACGGGCCGGTCAGTAGCCGCCGCGCTTGCTCCCGCTGGCGTCGTCGTGGCCGAGGGCCTTCTTGAGGAAACTCATCCATCGCTTCTGGTCCATCGCCTCCTGTCGCTTCGCCTCCGTCTGTATGTCCGCGGGGTTGAGGCTGTCGAGGGCCTCCAGCGCCCGGTCGATGCCGATGATCGATGCCGCGAGGTCCTCACCCGTCTCGAAGTCGACGCGGTTCTCCTCGATCTGGTCGAGACGCTCCAGTCGCTCGCGTCGGAGGTTTCGTTTCGCCTGTTCGACACGCTCGCGTTCGCCTTCTGGGATCGTGTCACGGCGTTTGATCTCGAAGACGAACGTCCGCAGGTCTATCTCCTCGCCTTGCACCTCTATGCGGTCGGGGATGTCCGCTCCGATGGTGGCGCTTTCCTTGTTGACGCGTTCGAGGAGTTGCTTGCGCTGATACTCGCGCACGGTCGCTCGGCCCTACTTGGGGCGCGACGGGGTTTCGTGTTTCGCTCGGCGTTCAGGTCACACCCTGCCACCACCCGAATCGTTAATGGTCCTTCCGGCAGTTGTTGCGTCTATGTACGACGACGACGACCTCGCGGAGATACGCGAGTCACGCGAGGAGTGGGAAGCGGAGACCCGTGATCCGGCCCTCGACGCCCACGGGGAACGCAAAGACCGCTTCGCCACCGTCTCGAATCTCGAGATAGACGACCTCTACACGCCGGAAGACGTCGCCGACATCGACTACGAGGAGGACATCGGCTTCCCCGGCGAGGAGCCGTACACGCGCGGGCCGTACCCGACGATGTACCGCGGGCGCACGTGGACGATGCGGCAGTTCGCCGGCTTCGGCACTGCTGAGGAGACGAACGAGCGGTTCCACTACCTCATCGAGAACGGACAGACCGGCCTCTCGACGGCGTTCGACATGCCCAGCCTGATGGGGAAAGACTCCGACGACCCCCTCTCGGACGGCGAGGTGGGCAAGGAGGGCGTCGCCGTCGACACCCTGCGCGATATGGAGATTCTGTTCGACGGCATCGACATCGGTGAGGTGTCCACCAGTTTCACCATCAACCCCAGCGCACCGGTCGTGTTCGCGATGTACGTCGCCCTCGCGGACCAGAAGGGCGTCCCCCGCGAGCAACTGCGCGGCACCTTCCAGAACGATATGCTCAAGGAGTTCATCGCGCAGAAGGAGTGGGTGATCCCGCCCGAACCGTCGCTCGATCTAGTGACCGATACCGTCGAGTTCGCCATCGAGGAGACGCCGGGCATCTACCCCATCTCGGTGTCGGGGTACCACATCCGCGAGGCCGGGTCGACGGCGATTCAGGAACTCGCGTTCACGCTCGCGGACGGCTTCGCGTACGTCGAGGACGCTGTCGACCGCGGCCTCGATGTCGACGACGTCGCGCCGCAACTGTCCTTCTTCTTCAACTCCCACAACTCCATCTTCGAGGAGGTGGCGAAGTTCCGCGCCGGGCGGCGCATCTACGCCCGCCTGATGGACGAGTGGTACGGCGCAGAAGCGGAGGCGTCGCGCCGCCTGAAGTTCCACACGCAGACGGCGGGACAGTCGCTGACGGCCCAACAGCCGTTGAACAACATCGTCCGTGTCACCATCCAGGCGCTCGCGGGCGTCCTCGGCGGCACGCAGAGTCTCCACACCAACTCTTTCGACGAAGCGCTGGCGCTCCCCTCCGAGGAGGCGGTCCGCGTGGCGCTTCGCACCCAGCAGATTATCGCCGAGGAGTCCGGCGCGGCCGACTCGGCCGACCCGCTCGCGGGGTCGTTCATGGTTGAGAGCCTCACCGACGAGGTGGAAGAGAAGACGATGGCGTACCTGAACGAACTCAAGGAGATGGGCGATGGCTCCGTCCGCGACGGCGTCCTCGAGGGCATCGAGCAGGGCTACTTCCACCGGGAGATTCAGGAGGCGAGTTACGAGTACCAAGAGCGCGTCGACGACGGCGAAGAGGTCGTCGTCGGCGTCAACAAGTACACCGTCGAAGACGACCCACAGCCTGACCTGCTCCACGTCGACGAGGAGGTACAAGAACGGCAGTTACAGCGCCTCAGCGACGTGAAGGCGGAGCGTGACGACGACGCCGTCGAGGAGACGCTGTCGGCGCTGGACGAGGCCATCGAGAACGACGAGAACGTGATGCCGTACGTCGTCGACGCGGTGAAGGCGTACGTGACGATGGGTGAGATTATGGACGTGTTCGAGGAGCACCACGGCGCGTACCGCGAGACGATCGGACTGGCGTCGTAAGCGCGCACTCTCGCCCCGCCTGCGTCTTGCACTCCGGTGGACTTACTTCGGTGGTCGCTGTTTGAGCAACACGATGGACGGCGTTCTGTGGTACGTGCTCACCGGCACCCGTGGTGGCAAAAACCGGGTCCGGATCCTGAAGGCGCTCGACGAGCGCCCACGGAACGCAAACCGCCTCGCAGAGACGCTCGAGTTGGACTACACCACCGTCCGGCACCATCTCGACGTCCTCTGCGACAACGACGTGTTACAGAAACAGGGAGGCGACTACGGGGCAGTGTACCTCCCGACCGACCGGGCGCGACAGCACTGGGACACCGTCGAACAGATTATGGAGAAGGTAGAATGAGCGAACGCGCATTCGGGTCGAATTTTGGAAAGAGTATAAACGCGGTACGCCGCTACCTACGGGTGAGTCGATGAGTCTCTGGCTGCAGGTTATCTGGACGGCCGCCGCCGTCAACATCGTCCTCCTGTTGGGTCTGAGCTACGTCTGGGGACGAAACTACAGCCAGTTCCGCTCGAAACACACCCTCGGACTCGCGGCGTTCGGGCTGGTGCTGTTGGCCGAGAACGCCCTCGCACTGTACCTGTTTCTGGTTCACCCGGGTCTCAGCGCGTGGATCGCCGCGCAAGCGCCCATCGCACACTTCGCTATGGGCGGGCTTCGCCTGCTCGAACTCGTCGCCATCGCGTTCCTCGCGTGGGTGACTTGGGACTGAGGCCGCCGCGTCCACCACACCGGATCGACGTCGTGTCGGCCGAGCGTGCTGATAATCCGACTGTTCGGGTCTCTAGGCGCCGATTTACGACTCCGTGAAACCCCGCGACGACGCGGCGATATCGGCGCAGTGAGGCAGTTTTATCACGGTCGATTCCGACGTATCGCGTGACTATGTCAGACGATGACGTGGAACTCGAGGCTCGGCTCGAAGAACAGGAGGTATTCGAGCCGTCCGACTCGTTCGTCGAACAGGCGAACGTCGCGGACGCGGGTATCTACGAGGAGTTCGAGGAGAACTGGCCGGAGTGTTGGGAGGGAGCGGCCGACCTCCTCGACTGGAAGGAGCCGTACGAGCAGGTGCTCGACGACTCCAACCCGCCGTTCTACAAGTGGTTCACGGACGGCACCATCAACGCCTCCGCGAACTGTCTCGACCGTCATCTCGACGAGCGCGGCGACGAGGCCGCCATCGAGTGGGTGGGCGAACCCGTCGACGAGGACAACGTCACCCTCACCTACAGCGAACTTCACGAGAAGGTGAACGAGGCCGCGGCCGCCCTCCGGGAGATGGGCGTCGGCGAGGACGACGTCGTGACGATGTACATGCCGATGATCCCGGAACTGCCCATCGCGATGCTGGCGTGTGCCCGCATCGGTGCGCCCCACTCGGTCGTGTTCGCGGGCTTCTCGGCGGACGCGCTGGCGACCCGGATGAACGCTGCCGACTCCGAGTATCTCGTCACGTGTGACGGCTACTACCGCCGCGGCGACCCCCTTGACCACCTCGACAAAGCCAACGAGGGACTCGCGGGCGTTGACCACGACACCGAAACCGTGGTTGTCGACCGCCTCAGCCCGAACGGCGACGACTTCGGCCACGACCTCACGGATGCCCAGCACGACTGGGGTGAGTTGATGGCCGCCCACGAGGGCGCGACAGTCGACCCCGTCGACCGCGACGCCGAGGACATGCTGTTCCTGATGTACACCTCCGGTACCACCGGTCAGCCGAAGGGGGTGAAACACACCACCGGCGGCTACCTCGCGTGGACCGCCTGGACCTCTCAGGCCGTCCTCGACATCAAGCCGGAGGACACGTACTTCTGCTCGGCCGACATCGGCTGGATCACCGGCCACTCGTACATCGTGTACGGGCCGCTGGCGCTCGGGACGACCACGATGATGTACGAGGGGACGCCCGACCACCCCGACCGCGACCGCCTGTGGCAGATCGTCGACGACTACGACGCGACGCAACTGTACACCGCGCCGACCGCCATCCGCGCGTTCATGAAGTGGGGGAAAGAGTACCCCGAGCGACACGACCTCTCTAGCCTGCGACTACTGGGGACGGTCGGGGAACCGATCAACCCGCGTGCGTGGAAGTGGTACTACAAACACATCGGCGATGAGGAGTGCCCCGTCGTCGACACTTGGTGGCAGACGGAGACGGGCGGGATGATGGTCACCACGCTGCCGGGGGTGAAGGATATGAAGCCCGGATCCGCCGGGCCGCCCCTGCCAGGCGTCGACGTCCAGATCGTCGACACGACTGGTGAGGAGGTCGAACCGGGCCGTGCGGGCTACCTCACGGTCCAGAAGCCGTGGCCCGGAATGTTGCGGACGCTGTACAACAACGACGAGCGGTTCATCAACGAGTACTGGGCAGAGTACTCCGACACCGACTCCGACGACCCCGACGACTGGGTGTACTTCCCCGAAGACGGCGCGAAGATCGACGAGGACGGCTACATCACCGTCCTCGGTCGCGTCGACGACGTGATCAACGTCTCCGGGCACCGCCTCGGGACGATGGAGATCGAGTCCGCCATCGTCGGCGTCGAGGGCGTCGCCGAGGCCGCCGTCGTCGGCGGCGACCACGAGGTGAAAGGCGAGGCCGTCTACGCGTACGTCATCGTGGAAGACGGGCAAGAGGAGAGCGAGGAGTTCCGCCAAGAGATCGTTCAGGGCGTCCTCGACGCTATCGGTCCCATCGCTCGCCCCGAACAGGTCATCTTCACGCCCGAACTCCCGAAGACTCGCTCTGGCAAGATTATGCGCCGCCTCCTCGAGGACATCGCCAACGAGGAAGAACTCGGCGACACCTCCACGCTTCGCAACCCCGAAATCGTCGAAGACATCCGCAAGGTCGTCCAGAGCGACTGAGTCGACCCGTTCGCCAACCGCCGCTGTTTGGTCTCGTTTTTCGCGCCGCTACTCGCCGCCGAGCCACGCCGCCACACACGACTCGGTACAGAAGTGGTGACGCTCGTCGCCGCCGAATTCGCGAGACAGCGTCACCAGGACGTGTCGCTCGGACAGTTCCAGTTCGGCGTCACAGGCGGGACACCGTCCCCGGCTTTGACTCCCGGGCGTCCATCGGTAGTGGGTCGCCGCACGCGCGACCGTGGCCTTCCCGTCCGGATGCAAGCGACCGACGAACTCGTTCAGCGCCATACGGATGCTGACGCCGGGCGTCTACTTATCAATTATCTGGATAGTGTGGCGTGTGAGTACGCTGCGCTGGGGAGGCGTCACGAGCACTATTGTCCCCACTGGACCGACGGAACTGGCCCCGACAGTCGTGTCCATCGAGTTCGTGTCAGGCGTTACCGACCCCACAACGATTATCACGAATCTACCTGAACGTTCGGACACAATGGAGAAACCGCTGTTAGTGACGGACTTCCTCGACCGTGCCCGACGCAACTACGGAGGGCACGAGGCTGTCCTCGGCGTGGACGGCGACCGCTTCACGTACGACGAACTGGGCGACCGCGCCGACGGGTTCGCGGCCGGTCTGCAAGAACGGGGCGTCGAGAAGGGCGACCGCGTCGCCGTCCTCGACCCGAACACGCACTACCACCTCGCGGCGGCGTACGGGAGTTTCCAGACCGGTGCGATCCACACGCCGCTGAACTATCGTCTCGTCGAGTCGGACTTCGAGTACATCCTCAACGACGCGGGCGTGAAGGCTATCTACGCCGACTACGCGTACGCCGACAAGATCGAGGCTATCCGCGACTCCGTGCCGACGGAGACGTTCATCACGAACGACCCTGACGCGGTGGAGGGCGACTGGGAGGACTTCGAGGACGTCGTCGCCGGCGGCACCGGCTACGACCGTCCGGAGATGAGCGAAGACGACATCATCACGATCAACTACACCTCGGGGACGACCGGCGACCCCAAGGGCGTCTGCCGCACCCACCGCACGGAGACGATTCACGCGTACCTCGTCGCCATCCACTCGGAGATTACCGATGACGACACCTACCTCTGGACGCTCCCGATGTTCCACGTGAACGGGTGGGGCCACATCTACGCCATCACGGGGATGGGCGCGCGCCACATCTGCACCCGCGGCGTCGACGACGCGTACGTCTTCGACAAACTCCGCAACGAGGACGTGACGTACTTCTGTGCCGCGCCGACCGTGCTGAAGATGCTCGGCGACTACATCGACGAGGAGGGCGGCGACCCCGACGCAGGGCAGGACGTCCGCGTCGCGACCGCGGGCGCGGCCCCTCCGGAGGCGACGATCCGGACGGTCGAAGACGAGTTCGGCTGGTACCTCAAACACGTGTACGGCGCGACCGAGACCGGGCCGCTCATCACCACCAGCGACGCCAGACGCTACTTCGACGACGACTCCGACGACCGCTTCGCGGTGAAGAAGACGCAGGGGCTCGGCTACCTCGGGACCGAGATTCGCGTCGTCGACGACGACGGCAACGACGTCGCCGAGGACGGCGAGACCATCGGCGAGGTCGTCGTCCGCGGCAACCAGGTGATGGACGGCTACTGGGAGAAACCCGACGCGACCGAGGAGGCGTTCACCGACCGCGTCGAGGGGTACTACCACATGGGCGACCTGGCGGTCGTCGACGAGAACGGGATGATATCCATCCAGGACCGCAAGAAGGACATCATCATCTCCGGCGGCGAGAACATCTCCTCCATCGAGGTGGAGGACACGCTGTTCAGCCACGAGAAGGTCGACGACGTGGCCGTCATCCCGTCGCCGCACGACGACTGGGGCGAGACGCCCAAGGCGTTCGTCGTTCCCACCAGCGGCGACCCGAACGATCCGGGCGTCACCGCCGACGACCTGATCCAGTACGCTCGCAACAATATGGCCCACTTCAAGGCTCCCACGCGTATCGAGTTCGTGAAGCAGTTGCCGAAGACCTCGACCGGGAAAGTCCAGAAGTACGAACTCCGGCAAAAGGAGTGGGACGAAGAAGAGCGGATGGTCGGCGAGGGATAGTCGGACCCAGCGTCGACAGCGCTGTCACCGCTCCGGTGCGACACACCGGCGTCGCTCAGTAACCGAGCGTCGACAGCGTCCCGCGGACGGTCTCCAGATACTCCTCACCGAAGTACCGTAGGTGCGTGAGCAACGGGTACAGTCGGTAGACGGGTTCACGCTCGCGGTAGCCGTCGTCGACGCCAGCGACCTCGCGGTACCGCTCGACGAACGCCTCGCCGCCCGTCTCGGTCCACTCGACGTACGCCAACTCTACTTCTCGATCCGCGTAGTAGCAGGCAGGGTCGAGCAACGCCGTGACCTGTGTCCCGTCCGTGCGGACGTTCTCGCGCCACACGTCGCCGTGAATCAGCGACGGTGTCGGGTCGTGATCCAGTATCGCTGGTAGATCGGATACGAGGGTCTCCACTCGCTGTAGATCAGTCGCCGGGAGGACGCTTTCGTCGTGGGCCTGCGTCGCTGCGTGCCGGAGTCGCTGCTCACCGAAGAACTCCGGCCAGGAGTCGGTCCACGGGTTCGGCTGGTCGTACGGCCCGGTGAGCGTGTCGAACGGGAAGCCGAACGCGTCGGCGTCGGTCGCGTGCAGGGCTGCGAGGCGGTCTGCGAGGTCGCGTTCGACGCTCGCTGTCAGCGGCCCGTCGCCGTCGACGAACTCCATCACGAGGAGGTCGTCGCCCGCGTGATACACGTCGGGGACGCGCAGGCCACCATTCTCGGTGAGGTGACGCAGCATCCGAGCCTCGGTTCCTGGGTCGGTCGGCCCGGTCTTGGCGACGACACGGCGGCCGTCTACGAGGTCGACGCGGTGGACGGTCCCGACTTCGCCGCCGTCGAGGAGGGCGACGCTCGCGATGTCGCAGTCGGCCCACGCGACGATGCGCGTGCGCGTCTCGTCGTCGATGTCGTCCATAGCGGGCGAGGCAGTCGCTAGCCGGTAGTCGTTGCGGTCGCCCGCCGCCGGCGTTACGCGAACGGGTCGGTGAAGCCGTCGTCGCGGACGGGGCCGCCGCTTCTGTTCGCTCCGTCGCCGCTTCCGCCGTCCGCGAACGCGCCGTCGTCGTCGCCGAACCGGAAGCCCCCGGTGTCGGCGGTGACGGTCATTCCGAGGAGGTCGGGGCGCTTGCGGAGGGCGGCCGCGACCTCTCGGTACGCTTGTGCGCCCTCGCCGTGGGGGCGGTAGGAGACGGCGGGTTGGCCGGCGTCTTGCGCCTTCGGGATGGACTCGTCGTGGGGAACGTGTCCGAGCAGTTCGGTGTCGAGGAAGTCGGCGATTCGGTCGGCCGGCGGGGAGCGACCCGTCCCCGACTTCGTGAGGACGACGCCGCCGACCGGCGCGTCCGCACGCTCGGCGACGGTCATCGTCTTGTCGGCGTCGCGGATGGAGGCGACCCGGGGCGTGGACACGAGTACCGAGGCGTCTGCGCCGCGCATCGGGACGACCGTCTCGCGGCTGACGCCCGCGCCGGTGTCGACGAGGACCGCGTCGTAACTGGCCTTCAGCGACTCCATCGCGGCGGGGAACCGATCGAGGTCCGACTTCACGAAGCCGTCGAGGTCGACGCCGCTAGGGACGACGTCGAAGCCGCCGGGTGCGGGGTAGGTGGCGTCGGTGACGCCCGCGCTCCCGGCGAGGACGTCGTGGAGGGTCCGGCCGCCGTTGACGCGGATGTCGAGGAAGTCGACGGCGTTCGCCATCGCCAGGTCCGCCTCGACGACAGCGACCGCGCGGCCGTCCTCGGCGAGTGCGGCGGCGAGATTGAGGCTCGTCGTCGTCTTGCCGACGCCTCCCTTCGCGCCGACGACGGCGAGTACGCGTCCGTCCATACGTGGACGGCGTTCACGTCGTAACTTAACTGTCGCTGTGCAGGTATCGGTCGTGAGACTGGTCCCGTCGCAGAGTGAGCGGCCGACGGCGGGGCCGCGAGTCAGATGTGCCCGCTACAGGTACGCGGCGTCCCAGCGGCTCGCCTTCCGCTTGTTGCCACAGTCGTTGCACTGCACGCGGTCCATCGTGTCGACGGTGACGCTGAAACTCTCGCAGTTGCCGCAGATGTAGCCCATCCGCTCAGTTCGCTCGCGGTCTGCGTACGTCACGTAGAACGGCGCGATCGAGGCGCGGTCGGCCTCGTCGTACGCCACGTACAGTTGCGTCCCATCGTCGGTGACGCGCGCCTCGGTCAGCACCTGTTCGCCGCCGCCGGCGGGGAAACGAGCGTACACGTGTTCGACGAACGGTTCACCGCCGATTTCGACCGTTCGCTCGCCGATGTCGGTGAAGCCCTCGCCCTCGTAGAACTCCGCGCCAGCCTCGTTGGCTGCCAACACGCGCCCTTCGATGCGTTCGGCCCCGCGTTCGAGCAGTTCCGTCTCCGCGCGAGCGAGCAAGTCGTCGCCGATGCCCTTCCCGCGGTGGTCGGGGTGGACGTGCAACCAGTCGAGTTCGCCGACGGGTTCGCGCCGGTTGACGAAGTAGCTCTGGACGACGCCGACCACATCCCCCTCCTCGACGGCGACGACGAACACCGCGTTCTCGTCGGTGAGTGCCTCCGAGAGGCTCTCCTCGCCGTACCAGTTCTCGACGGCCTCGTCGATGAGGTCCGTCGAGAGGGCGTGCCCGTACGACGCCGTCAGCGAGGCGTGTGCGGTCGCTCGGATGCCCTCGACGTCTTCGGTCGTTGCGTCTCTCAGATCCATGTGATACTGTACCGTGGACAGGCACTTAATCACGCGGGCGCTTACCGCCGCCACCCAGCGGTTCCTCGGTGCCTAACCATCGGTATCGCCGCGGGAGTCGTGGGCCGATCGCACAGTCGTCGCCTCGCGGCCGTCGCGACTCGCCGCTGCCCGTGGTACTATGACCCACGACGTGAACAGGAGACGTATGCCGGAGACGCTGTGTTTCGATATGTACGGGACGCTGTGTGACACGAGTAGTGTGACGGACACCCTGTCGGCGGAACTCGACGCCTCGGCGACGCTCGTCGGCGAACTCGACGCGACGTGGCGGGCGAAACAGCTCCAGTATTCCTACCAGTCGGCGTTGATGGACGACTACCAGCCTTTCTGGGAGGTAACTGCCGACGCTCTCGATTACGCACTCGCGCAGTGGGGCGTCGACGCGGACGAGCAGACACGCGACCGCATCCTCGACTCGTACAACCACCTCGACGCGTACCCGGCGGCGGTCGACACGCTCACGCGGCTGTCGGACGCCGGCCACACGGTCACCGTCCTCTCGAACGGGAACCCAGAGATGCTGGAGACGCTTGCGGACAACGCTGGCCTCGCGTCCCACCTCGACGACATCATCAGCGCCCACGAGGTGGGGACGTTCAAGCCGAACCCCGTGGTGTACGAGAACGCCGCCGACCGGACTGACACCGCCATCGAGGACTGCCGACTCGTCTCGGGCAACGCCTGGGACGTTGCGGGCGCGGGCAACGCCGGAATGGCGACGGCCTGGGTCGACCGGAGCAACGACCCGTTCGAGCGGATCGGCGTCGAACCGTCGCTCACTGTCGGCGGCCTCGCGGGCGTCGCCGACGAATTAGCCTGAGCGGTCCACGACTCAGTTCGAGCGTGAATTACTTCCAACTGGCTCTCCGTTTCTTGCCTAATCGAGCGACTGAAACGACCACTGTGTGATAAACATTATCATAGGGAGGGTGCCTTTCATATATTACGTATATTAACACAGGTTAAGGGTATATGGGCGGAACGTTCATTAAGGTCGCTTTCACGGGTTTTGACATGGCACGGGATACCACCACACTCACGCGGCGTGATGTGCTCAAGACGTCCGGTGCGGCAGGTGTAGCAGGACTCGCAGGATTGGCTGGCTGTACTGGGGGTGGCGGCGGAAGCTCCGAGTATCCGGCGCTGGGGAACTACCCCGTCGAGGGCGACGAGGTCGTCTTCGGCTTCAACGTCCCGCAGTCCGGGTCGTACTCCCAGGAGGGTGCGGACGAACTTCGCGGCTACAACCTCGCGAAGGAGCACCTGAACAACGGCGGCGGCTGGGTCGACGAGTGGGACGGCCTCTCGGGCGACGGCGTCCTCGGCAAGACGGTCGCGTCGGTCGAAGGTGACACTGCGACCGACCCCGACACCGCCCGCCAGTCCGCACAGCGGATGATCAACCGTGACAACGCGATTATGATCACGGGAGGGTCGTCCTCGGGTGTCGCAATCGCGGTGCAGGGGCTGTGTCAAGAGGAGAAGGTCCTGTTCCAGTGTTGCATCACGCACTCGAACGACACGACCGGGAGCGAGTGTGTCCGCTACTCCTTCCGTGAGATGTTCAATGCGTATATGACGGGGCAGGCGCTCGCGCCCGTGCTCCGCGACGAGTACGGCGAGGGCCTGAACTTCTATCAACTGTACGCAGACTACTCGTGGGGACAGACTCAGCAGGCCTCGATGGAGCAGTTCTTCACCGAGGTCGGCGGCTGGAGTCAGATCGAGTCGGTGCCGACGCCGCTTGGCACCTCCGACTACTCGTCGTACCTGTCGGACGTGCCGCGCGACGAGACGGACGTCCTCGTCCTCAACCACTACGGACTGGACGCGGCGAACTCTCTCCCGCAGGCTATCGAGCAAGGCCTCGATCAGGACATGGAGATCGTCGTCCCGCTGTACAACCGGCTGATGGCCGAGGCGGCCAGTGGCTCCATCGACGGGATCTTCGGCACGGCCGACTGGAACTGGCAGCTAGAAGACGACGCCTCCCAGTCGTTCGTGGAGGCGTACCGCGCGGAACACAACCGCGCACCCAGCTACGGGGCGCGGATCGCGTACACGCAGACGCTCCAGTACGCCGCCGCCGTCGAGCGGGCGGAGACGTTCTACCCGCCGGAGGTCATCCGTGCGCTCGAGGACTACGAGTTCAGCGGTGCCGGTCTCGGTGACGAGACGATGCGCGGGTGTGATCACCAGGCCCAGCGTGACGTGCTCGTGATGCAGGGTGCCAGCGAGGAAGAACAGACGGAAGACAAACTGCTCAACATCGTCTCTCAGACCTCGCGCGACGACATCGGCTACGCGTGCGATGCTGGCCCAGCCGCCGAGTGTGAACTGGGCGAGTACGGCGACGAGTGATCGGCGACTGATCGCCGTCCCGTATCGGCACCTTATTGAAAGATAGAACGGACCACGCTAACGAATGTCACCACCGATAACTACTCACATGCGGACCACGCCGCACCTACACGAACGATAATGTTGCTCCTACAGTCCGAGATCGCATCGATACTCCTCAACGGGCTTCAGCAGGGCGCTATCTACGCCTTGTTGGGCATCGGCCTCACCATCATCCTGGGGACGATGGAGTTCTTGAACCTCGCACACGGCGCGCTCTATCTCGTCGGTGCGTACGTGGGACTGATCGTCTTTCAGGAGACGACGCTCACGAACGGGTTCTTGTACAGCGCTGGAATCACCACGCTCGGCTTCGAGGGCGGCTTCCTGGCTGCCATCGTGATCGTTCCGATCGCCGGCTTCGCCCTCGGCTTACTTATGGAACGGTTCGTCGCCGAACCGTTCTACGACCGGCCGGAGACCGACCAACTGCTCGTGACGTTCGGCCTCGCGCTGATCGTCGAAGAGACGGTGAAGAACGTCATCGGCGGGAACACCTTCCAGTCGATCGCGCCGTCGACGCTGTTCGGGTTCAACGTCTCCCAGCCGGTGAACTTGCCGTTCGTGGGACTGTTCCCATCGTGGCGGCTGTTCATCATCGTCATCGCGTTCGCCGTCATCGGCCTGACGTACCTGGCGATCGAGCGTACCGACTTCGGTCTCGTCGTCCAAGCGGGGACGCGTGACTCCGAGATGGTCCGACTACTTGGGATTAAGATCAACCGCTCGTACAGCCTCGTGTTCGCGCTCGGTGCTGCGCTGGCGGCGTTCGCGGGCCTTATCGGCGCGTCGATCCAGACTGTCAGCCCGCAGATCGGGACCGACCAGGCACTGATTCCTGCGTTCCTCACCATCGTCGTCGGCGGTGCTGGCTCCGTCCGCGGGGCCATCGCCGGTGGGATGGTGCTGGGTGTGATCATCTCGGCGATGACACAGACGTACAGCCAGTGGGCACAGATCGTCCTCTACCTGTTCGTCGCGTTGATGCTCGTGTTCCGGCCCGAGGGCCTGTTCGGCACCGGGGAGGTGGGCGAATGACCGACGACGAACTCGCGACCGACGGCGGTGCAGTCGCCGACTCGGCGGAACCGGCCGGCGGTGGCTCCCCGCTCTCGCGACTCCGTGAGCGCGACGACTTCGTCGTGGTCGTCTCGGCGGCGGCGCTCGTCGTGTTCCCGTTCCTGCTCGTCGACGTGCTGGGAACGATCGGCGACGTGATCGGGGTGTCGATCGGTGGCTACACCGGTCTGCCGTCGCTGGTGCTCATCTACGGCATCATTGTCATCGGCTTCAACCTCCTGCTCGGGTACACTGGGCTGCTGTCGTTCGGGCACGCCGCCTTCTTCGGGTCGGCGGCGTACTCGGCGGCGCTGTTCAGTCAGGTCGTCCCGAGTCCGCTGTTGATGGTCGTCGTCGGGACGGTCGTGGCGACGCTGCTCGCGTGGCCGATCGGGTTCGTCTCGATCCGACGCTCGGGCGTCTACTTCGCTGTGCTGACGCTGACGTTCGGCCAGGCGCTGTACTTCTACGCGCTCGGGCCGGGATCGTGGCTCACCAACGGCGACAACGGCTTCTCCAACATCGAAGCGGATGGGCTGTTCTTTGGCGCGCTCTCGTTCGACGCGACGCTCACGCCCATCCCGCTGCTGGACTCGTACACGGTGATGTACGGGTTCGCTGCGGTGTCGATCCTCGTCGCCATCTGGGTCGCCAACCGGATCATCAATTCCCCGTACGGCCTCATCTTCGAGGCGCTCGGGGAGAACGAAGAGCGCGTGGAGTTCGTCGGCCTGAACGTCTTCCGGTACAAGCTGATGGCGTTCGTCATCTCCGCGGTGTTCGCCGGCGTCGGCGGTGCGCTGTTCGTCATCCACGAGCAGTACATCCACCCGACGACCGGGCTGTACTGGATCCAGTCGGGCGACTTCGTCATCATGACCGTCCTCGGCGGCACGGGGAGCCTCGTCGGTCCCGTGTTGGGGGCGCTCGTGTTCGAGTACGTCGCCAACGTCATCTCCGGAGTGAGCCTGCCCGTCATCGGCTCTATCGGGTCGCTGTGGCGGTTCGTTCTCGGAGCCGTCTTCGTGTTCATCGTGTGGGTGTTCCCGCGCGGCGTCTACGGCGCGGGCGCAGACCTCGTGGCGATGCTCACCGGCGGCTCCGATGGGGAGAGCGGTGATGCGGCCGCGACCGACGGAGGTGAGCAGGAATGACGTTGCTGCGAACTGACGGACTGACCAAGCAGTTCGGCGGCCTCGTCGCCGTCGACGAGGTGTCCTTCGAGGTCGACCGCGGGGAGACCCGCGCGGTCATCGGCCCGAACGGCGCCGGGAAGTCGACGCTCATCAACTGCATCACGGGGGCGTTGGAGCCGACTGCCGGCACCGTCGAGTTCAACGACAACGACATCACGACGCTCTCACCCCACGAGACGGTGCAGGCGGGCGTCTCGAAGTCGTTCCAGACGGCGTCGATATTCCCCGGGATGTCCGTGCGCGAGAACGTCGAGATCGCGGCGCTGGCCGCCGAGCACGGCTCCTTCCAGCTGAACTTCCTCAAACGGCTCTCTGGCTTCGGGGCGGTCCACGACACTGCCGACGAGATGATGGACTCGGTTGGACTGCTCGGAGACGCCGACGTGGAGGCGGGAAGCCTTCCGTACGGGGACAAACGTCGACTGGAGATCGCGATCGCACTCGCCTCCGAGCCAGAACTGCTGTTGATGGACGAACCGACCGCCGGGATGTCACCGGACGAGACCGCAGACACCGTGGACCTCGTGGAGGAACTTCAGGAGGACCTCGGACTCACGATCCTCATCGTGGAACACGACATGGAGATCATCTTCCAGATCGCCGACCGCATCCTCGTGTTGAACCGCGGGCAAGTCATCGCGGATGGCACGCCGAGCGAGGTTCAACAGAGCGAGGAAGTGCAAGAGGCGTACCTCGGGGGGGTGGAGCTGTGAGCTCCGACCCCACCGAGCAGACACCCGATGTACAGTCCGCAGACGCACAGTCGGCCGACGCACAGTCCGACGACGCGGTGGCCGAGGAGGCGGCTGCCGTCCACGCCGAACAGGCGACGGCGGCCGCGGCCGAAGGGGATCACCTGCTCTCTGTCGAGGGGGTCGACTCCTACTACGGACAGAGTCACATCCTGCGTGACCTCTCGATGCACGTCGAGGAGGGCGAGGTGTGTGCGCTGCTCGGCCGCAACGGGGCTGGGAAGACGACGACGCTGCGCTCTATCGCTGGCGCACGGCCACCGGACGTACGTGACGGAGTCGTCCGGTTCAAAGGCACGGAGATCACCGACTACTCCACCGAAGACGTCTCCTCACTCGGCATCTCGCTGGTGCCCGAGGAGCGACGCGTCTTCCCGAACCTCACCGTCGCCGAGAACCTCCACCTCTCGGACGTGGCACGCAACTGGTCGAACGTCGTCGGCCGCAACGTGTCGATGGACCACCCCGGAATGAGCACTGAGGAGGTGTACGAGGTGTTCCCACGATTGGAGGAGCGTGCCTCACAGAAGGCGGGGACGCTCTCGGGCGGCGAACAGCAGATGCTCGCCATCGCGCGGGCACTCAAGCAGGATACGGACCTGTTGATGCTGGACGAACCCTACGAGGGACTGGCCCCGCAGATCATCCAGACGGTCGAGAACGCCATCGAACGTATCGCCGAGGCGGGGACGACTATCCTCTTGGTCGAGCAGAACGCGGTCGCCGCGATGAACATCGCAGACCGTGCGTACGTCGTCGACCAGGGGAGCATCGTCTTCGCCGGCGACTCCGAAGAACTGCGCGCCGACGAGGAGACGCGCGAACGCTATCTGGGTGTCTAACTGTGGGTGCGAACCAGCCTAACGCGGGCACGCCGCCGGAACCACCGGACACGGAGGCGTTGCTCGACCGACTCATCGAGGTCGGCGCCATCCGCGAGGACGCCGACGGAACGTTGCGCATCTCGTCGGCGCTGCACGACATCCTCGATTTGTACGAACAGAGCTACGGCGACCTCCCGGAAGACAAGTTCACCGAGGCCGTCGCCGACGCGTTCGGCCTTGAGTACTCGGAGGCGGTCCGCCGAATCGACGAGGAGGGCGTCACGCGCGAGGAGTTCGTCGCGTATCTCTCGCTTCGCGCGCACTTCGAAGACGAGGACGAACCCGTCCCCGACCCGGTCGAACGGGCGACGATGGCGGCGATCGTCACCGAAATCGACCCCGCAACGCCCATCCCACAGGGGATGGACGAACTGGTCGACGAGGACGTCGAGACGTTCCTCGCGAGCAACGAACGGGCGGTCGTGTTCGTGTGGCGACTCCGCTGTGACCCCTGTGAGCAGATGAAGAGAGAACTCGACGAGACGCTCGATTCACTGCCCGCAGACGTGCCTGTTGTCGGCATCGACGGCGAGGCAGCGCCGACGTTCCGCGACCGCTTCGGCGTCGACGTCGCACCCGCGGTCGTCTGTATCGAAGACGGCGAGGCGGTCGCTACCGAGACCGGCTACCAGTCGCCCGCGGCGGTCGCGACGCTCGTCGACGACGCGTTCTGAGACGGCGCGGGCGTCTCGTTCGATTTTTCGACTGCTCGATGCGACAGCGGCGGCGCTATCCACGGAAAAATCGAGAGAACTGAGGTTGTGTTGGTCGCGACGTGAGCCCGGGAGTTACTCGGCGTCGACGACGCCGGTCACCATCACGGGGCGGCCGCCGTTGAGGATGACTGTCTGCGTGACCGACCCGAACAGCGCCTTCCCTGCGGGCGAGCGCTTGCGTCCGCCGACGACGAGGAGGTCGGCGTCGACTTCGTCGCCGACGGCGATGATCTCGTCGGCCGGGTCGCCGCTGGACTCGCTGATGTCGATCTCACAGCCTGCCTCCTCGAGCACTTTCTGCGCCTCTCGGACCGACGCCACCTGCGTCGCGGACGCGCCGCTGGGGTTGTCTTGGAAGACGTGAACCAGCGTCACCTTCACCTCGCTACCGTCGCCCGGCAGGTTCGCTACCTCGCCCGCGGCCGCGCGAGCGTGCTCCTCGTCTTCGTCGATGCCGAGTACTACGTTGTACATACGCCGCACCACTCACGGATGGGGATTAGTCCTTTCGCCGCGGGCGAGTGCCGCACACGGAGGCGAGCCACCACACGCTCTCGTTCGCCGACGCGTCGTCACTCGTCGATGGCGTGTGGGTCGTCGACCCGACGCGACACGTAGACGACGAGCGCTAGCGGTACGCCCAGTACGGTCGCGATAGTGACGGCACCGTACAGGCCGAAGCCGAGCGCCGTCGGTGGGAGCGTGAACACGCCGTACAGTGCGGGTGCAGTCATCCCGTCGACGAACGTCGCGACGAGGACGCCGCCGACGCCGCCGACAGCGGTGAGCAGGACGTACAACACGAGGACGAACCGCGGTCCGTCGAGGGTTCGTGACCCGCCGGTCGCCCCACTGTCGGACTGCGCGTCGGTCGATCCAGTCACGACTGGAGTTCGAGCGGCGGCTGAATAGGGGTTGCGCTCGCGAGGCACGAGCGGTCGGGAAGCCGGGGCTTTTGTCCTCGCGCCCCCACGATGTAGTATGAGCGACAAGGACCTCCTCGGGATCGTACTCGGCAGCATCGCCCTGCTTATGTTCGCGACTGGCCTGATCCTCGTTCTGCAGTAGCGCAGTCGTCGGTTCGTCGTCTGCATCGTCTCAGCGACGGCGGTGACGCTTCGCGCGGTGAGGATAGCGTCGTCACTCCTCGGTCGGAGAGCAGAGAAAAGAAATCGGGAGTGACGGCGCGACGGTTCGCTTACTCGTCGTCGCTATCGTCCGCGTCGTCGACGACTTCGCCGCCGTCAGCTTTCACTTCTTCACCGCCGTCGGTGGCCGCGAGCGACGTCTCGCGCTTGGCGTCGAACCAGTCCCACTCGGCGGTGTTGAGGTTCGTCTCGTCCAGCCGCCACGGGTCGCCCGACTCGACGCGCGCGCCCTCCATCCAGGAGACGAACACGTTGTACACCCAGATGATCCCGCCGACGAGGAGCATGAACGCCCCGAGCGTCGCGATCTGGTGGAGCGTCGCGAACTGCGGCAGGTAGGTGGCGTACCGGCGCGGCATACCGCCGTAGCCGAGCAGCACCATCGCGAAGAACGTGATGTTGGTGCCGATCATCCACAGCCAGAAGTGCGCCTTCGCGAGACTACGCTGGTACCAGCGTCCGGTGACGAGCGGGAACCAGTAGTAGATGCCCGCCATCCCGGCGAAGGTGATGGCGCCCATCACGATGTAGTGGAAGTGGCCGACGACGTAGTAGGTGTCGTGCAGGATGAGGTTGACGGGGATGGACGCGAGGAACACGCCCGTCACGCCGCCGATGATGAAGTTACTCACGAAGCCGATGCAGAACAGCATCGGCGCGGTGAGGCGAATGTTCCCACCCCACATTGTCGTGATCCAGTTGAACGTCTTCACAGCAGATGGGATGGCGATAGCCAACGACACAGCCATAAAGCTCGCGCGGAGGCGCGGGTCGATGCCCGTCGCGAACATATGGTGCGCCCACACGCCAAAGGAGAGCACACCGATGGCAAGCGTGGAGTAGACGACGAACTTGAAGCCGAATAATTTCCGTCCGGAGAACCGTGGCAGGACGTAGCTCACGATACCCATCGGCGGCAGCACGAGGATGTACACTTCGGGGTGTCCGAAGAACCAGAACAGGTGCTGCCAGAGGATGGGACCGCCACCCTCGACCGCGAAGAACGTCGTCGCGAAGTTCCGGTCCAGCAGGAGCATCACCAGGGCGCTCCCGAGCAGGGGGAACGCGAACAGGATGAGCCCAGACTGGGTGAGGATGGTCCACGAGAAGATGTCGAGGTTGGCCCAAGTGACTTCCTCGGCGCGTTCGGTGAAGATGGTCGCGATGAAGTTGATCGCACCCATCGTCGCCGAGACGCCCGAAAGGTGCAAGCCGAGTAGCATTAGGTCGACCCCGACGTTCATCTGGTTCCCGTTACCAACGCCGGCAGACAGCGGCGTGTACATCGTCCACGCGGTCTGCGCGGGGATGACCTCCGGGATGGGGAAGAAGCCCGCCCAGATGAGCAGTGCCGCGGGCGGCAGGAGCCAGAACGCGATGGCGTTGATACGGGGGAACGCCATGTCGTCCGCGCCGATGATGAGCGGCACGAGGTAGTTCGCGAACGCCGCGATGATGGGCGTCCCGAACAGGAACAGCATCGTGATGCCGTGGCTGGTGAGCAGCGAGTTGTAGAACGTCGCGGAGGCGAGCACGTCCGTCTCGGGCGTGGCCAGTTCCGCGCGCATCAGTACCACCATCAGGCCGCCGACGACGAACGCGACTGTTGCGTACGCGCCGTACAGTAGTCCGATGTCCTTGTGGTCGACCGTCGTGAACCAGCGGATGAGGCCGGCCGGCTTCTCCGAGTGACCGTACCCGGACTCGCCGACCGCGCTGCCGCCGGCACCCAAGGGGGTGTACGAGCGCCAGTCCTCGACCCGCGCGAGGAAGGCTGCGACACCCAGGAGGAACGCTCCCATGAGCACCGTCAGCAGTAGTTGGCCGGTAATCTCCATAAACACGCTTCAGCGGCGAATACACAAGAAAGATTCGGGTTCCCTCCCCGGTTTTCCAGACCGGATCTGACCCTCTCGAAACGACTCATCCGAGAGAGGATACGAGTCGCGAGCCGCGACCCGTCAGACGGCTTACGCGTCGGCGGTTTCTGTCGCCTCTGCGTCGTCGCCGTCGGTTGCCTCTTCATCGACGTCGCCGTTGATCTCGGCTTCGATCTCCTCTTCGATCTCGTGTTTCGTCTTCGCGTCCTCGAGGGTGGCCTGCCCCTGGAAGAAGACGGCCGAGCGCTTCTCGTCGCCCGCGATGGCCTTCCCCGAGACGTACGTGAGGATGACCAGCGCGACGAACGGGAACACCAGCAGTCCCATCTGGAGGACGCGGCCGTAGAAGTCTAGGCCGCTGAACGGGTCGATGACGACGAATGCGACGACGAAGAACAGGATGATACCCAGCGGGATGACGTTCACCGTCAAATCCAGCAGGGTGTCCCTGTCGAAGATACCTGCCATATGCGTTTCTTACACAGCGTGGCCTAATACCTTGTCCATTTCCGCGTTGGTCGCGGGGCCGGTCACCTCACAGCGCAGGGTCGGCGTCGCGAGCGAACAGTTCCCCGCCGACGCCGGCGAGGAGCATCAACGCGCCCGCACCGACCATCGAGTACGCACGGATCAGGAGATCCGACTGCGTCGTCGCGTCCGCGTACCACAGCGCCGCGCCGCCGGCGACGACCAACAGCGACAGCGCCGCCAGGGCCCGCCACGCCGAAGCAGTGTACTCGGCCTCACGGAGCATCCCCGCGATAGAGCCACAGAACAGGAGAAGTCCGCCGACCGCGAGCGGTACCAGTCCAAAGAGGATCCCCACCTCTGCGATGGGCAGTCCCAGCGCGATGAACAGCGGCCACGGACTGGCCCGCCGGTACCCCTCACTCAACCCCGGGTTCTCGTCCATATCACACCCACGGGCTTGCGCGTTCAAAGCCTGTCGGTCGCCGTTGTCTCCTCGCCGCCGCGCGATAGAGAGCGACTCACGGGAGCGTGATACCGTGTCGGGCGAGATACTCGGAGAGGGCCTTGATCTCGACGGGGCTGCCGATGATCCGACAGTAGTCCTCTTTCGAGAAGATGGTGACGGTGAACTCGGACTCGACGGACGACCTGATCCCGTCTAACTCCTCGCACGGGAGGACGATCTGTGTGCTATCACGAAGGCGGGAGGGATCCGGCATCGCTCGTTGGTTTCGGCAGCGGCACCGCGGGATATAGTGATACCGAAGTACGTATCACCCGTGATTCTCCGGCGTCAGTGGCGCGGTGGCAGTCACAGACCATCCCACGAACGAGCAACGGCGACTCGTGGCGGCCAACGCCCGCGCGGTGTCCGCAAAGGGAAGCGTTTAGACGCGCGGACGGCCCATCGTCTAGCGATGGGACTGGAGGAAGAGATCGAGGAACTCCGCGAGGAGATATCCGAGACGCCGTACAACAAGTCCACCGAGGCGCACATCGGTCGCTTGAAGGCGAAACTCGCGGAGAAGAAGGAGAAACTGGAGAACCAGTCCTCCTCCGGCGGCGGCCAGGGATACGCCGTCGAGAAGACCGGCGACGCGACGGTCGCACTCGTCGGGTTCCCCTCGGTCGGCAAGTCCACGCTGATCAACGCCCTGACCAACGCCGACAGCGAGACCGGTGAGTACGAGTTTACGACGCTCAACGTCAACCCGGGGATGCTGAAGTACCGCGGCGCGAACATCCAGATCCTCGACGTGCCGGGCCTCATCGAAGGTGCCGCCGGTGGGCGTGGTGGCGGGAAAGAGGTGTTGTCGGTCGTCCGCACGGCAGACCTCGTCGTGTTCGTCCTCTCGGTGTTCGAGATCGACCAGTACGAACGCCTCCGGCACGAACTGTACGAGAACAAGGTTCGCCTCGACACCGATCCACCCAATATCTCCGTCCGCAAGACCCACAAAGACGGCATCCAGGTGACGATGCGCGACACCGTCTCGCTCGACGAGGAGACGGTGAAAGACGTCCTTCGCGCACACGGGTTCGTCAACGCCGACGTGACCATCCCGCACGACCTCACTATCGACGAACTCATCGACGGCGTGATGGACAACCGGGAGTACCTCCCCTCGATGGTCGCCGTCAACAAGGCCGACCTCATCGACGAGGACTACCTCCCGACGGTGTACGAGGACCTCCGCTCGCACGGCCTCGACCCCGAGGAGGCGACGTTCATCTCCGCCGTTGAGGAGAAGGGACTCGACGTGCTGAGAGAACGCATCTTCGACTCACTCGGCCTCATCCGTATCTATATGGACAAGCCCGGCCGCGGCGTCGACTACGAGGAACCGCTGGTGCTCCGCGAGGGCGACACCGTCGGCGACGCCTGTACGAAACTCGGTGGAAGCTTCGACGAGCGGTTCAAGTTCGCCCGTGTTTCCGGCGACTCCGCCAAACACGACGACCAGCAGGTGGGGAAGGGCCACGAACTCGCCGACGAGGACGTCCTCCGTATCGTCGCTCGCAAGTAACGTGGCTCGGCTCTCTTCGCGCCTACCGCGAGCGACACCCCGTCGGATCTTCCTCGCGGTCCTTTTGTGTGGACTCGTTCCGTGGTCCGTCCAGACGTTTTCGGCCAGTAGCGTGCCGTTTCTCCGGTTCGCGTGGGGGGGCCTCTCGTTCACGCCGATCGTCTACCCCCGACCGCTCCCCACCTACTTTGCGCTCTCGCAATATCCGCTGTTGTACCGCTGGGCCCTCGCCTCGATGTGCTGGTTGCTCGCACTCGTATCGGCCGCGCTCGCGTTTCGCGACCGAGAGGATCCCCGCGTAACCGCGGGCTTGCTCGTCCTCGCGGGTGCGCTGAACGCCGCCATCGCGCTCCAGTTCAGCATCCAACCGCTTCGGACGGAGTACCCCGTCGGAACGCTCGCATTGTGGGCGGTGGCCACGTGGCGGTATGCGGTGTGGACGCGGGCGTGAGCGCTGGGGGCGTGACCGCCGGAGTCGCCGCTCACGCGCGTCGTGGGTTGTCTCCGACCTCACGGACCTGTTCGTGGTAGCCGTCCTGTCGCCACACGTCCCACACGAGGTCGGTGAGTACGTGGACGTAGAGGACGACGGCCATCGCAATCGCGGCCGCGTTCGCGGTCATCCCGGGATCGACCGCGTCTCCGACTGCGCCACCCGTGGCCCACGCCACGGCGATTGCCACGGGGACGATGACGGCGTGACTGAGGAGTCGTTCGAGCGGCCAGAGGTCGCCTGCATCGAACAGCGCCGACTGGTCGACGACGGCCGCACGCGGGTTCGCCAACGCCCGCCGGGTATTCTTCCAATCGCCCCGGACAAGTCGCGCCACGAGGAAGTGGTCGAGGTCGATGAGCACGCCCGCGGCGGTCAGCGTCAGCCACGCGACCGCCGTCACCGCCGTCGTCGACCCCAGCGGCAGAACGATGAGGAGTCCAGCAGCGACGACAGCAGAGACTGTGGCGTGATGTCGGGAGTACACGTCCGGTGCCACGTCCCCGGGGTCCAAAAGCCGTCGCCTCGGTCGGGTTGTGGCTCGCGGGCACGTGCTCGGCCGTCCGCTTGCGCCCGCGCGAGAATCACTCGTGACATTTAGCGCCGAAGCGTTATGAGTACCCGGCTGGCTTCATCCGATCAGATGGATTCCGACGCGCTCGTGTGTTTCCAACAAAGCCGCCGCGGGACTGGTGAGCGGTGGTTCAAGGGGTACCGCGTCGGCGTGGACGTTCCGGACGAGTTCGTCGACCGGATGGGCCAGTACGTCCGCCGGACGCACTTCGACGGGCCCGTCGCGCCGCCGCACTGGTTCGATACCGCCGACGGCCCGGTGATGAAGGCGCGTCTCGCTGAACTCGGTGAGACGGTGGTCCCCTTCGCCACCTCAGACGTGTACGTCGTCACGCACAAACTCGTCCAACCGTTCCTCGCCGTGCCGATGGCCGTCGACGTGATCCCGACGCTCGCGAACGGCGTCCGCACCCGAGAGTACCGTGCAGACGACTGTGACGCCGACGGCGACGATGTGACGCTCGCACCGGCCCCGGACGCGACGCCGACGCGCGTCATTGACGGCGACACGTTCTCCCCACCGCTCACAGACGAGGCCGCACGCGGCGGTCGAATCGAGTGGTTCCACCTGTTCGCGTTGCGAGCGGCGTATCGCCTCGCGGTCGGCCCCCGAACGGGCGTCGTCGACACGAGCGGCGACCACCCGACGATGCGCGTCCGCGACGGCGACGGCGTCCTGTGTCTCGACTTGCTGGATACGAGCGTCCTCAAGCGCATCAACCGCGACGTGTTGTTTCTCGACTACACGCCCGGCGATGAGGGGGGCTTACTCGACAGGGCGCTCACCGAGGCGCTGCGCGACACCGCTCGCCTGCGCTACCGCTTCGCGACGCACCTCTGGAACGTTCGCCACGGCGAGAACGACCAGTGGTTCGCAGGCATCGCTCGCAACAAGAGCAAGCCGAAGTACGCTGACGAACTGGCCGCCACGCGCGGTGCGTTCCTCGAAGCACTCGCCGAGCGATACGGCCCCTCGCTGGCACCGTTCTCCGGTGGCGTCTCGGGGGCGGCGCTCCGCTGGGAGACGGGCACGCGTGCGGACACTTTCTCGTTGAGTGAACCCCCGACGTTCACCCACGACGACGCCGCAGACGTGATGGCCCGCGTCGACGCCGGGTACGTCCCCGAGAAGCGCAAGAAGCGGTTGTAAACTACCCCGCCCTACTCGCTCCCTCCCGCCTTGCGGCGGTCGGTCACTCCTTGAGGACGGGGCTTTACCGAACCGACATTGTGCCCCGCGACCCCGTGCATGGGCGCGGCCCGGCTTCCTCTTACCGTCCACGCTTCGGGCGGGGGCTTTCAGGCCCACCTTCGACCGTCCGCGTGGATTGTCCCGCCGATTTAATTCCCGGTGTTCTCACGCTCTGCCCTCAACTGAGGGGCGGGAGTCGAACCCGCTCGCGGTCGTCGTTCCCGAGTACAGGGTGCGTTGGAATCGCACCACAGGAGCCAGTTCACTGGTGGCTCTTCCCGACCCCGGCTTGTGCGAGGACGGCAGTACCACGGGGTACGTCGCGGGCGTTGTTAAACCTTCACGAACGCGCTTCCTCTCCGCTCTACCGCTCGCTTCGCTCGCGCTTGAGGACGGAGGCTCCGCGCTACCGAGTGCTGAAGGGTCAGTCGGGGTCGAGCATCGTCCGAACGCGCGTTTGGCTGGACGGCGTTCGCCCCCGTAATCGGCGGGACGATCTCGACCTGGTCCCGATCTACTGGCGCCTACTGCCACCCCACCCACGGCGTCGGCGTCGAGCTGTCCGAGTCATAGGATCCACTCCGGCCGTGACAAATGAGCCGGCCGTCGACGACGCTAGCGAGCGCCTGCAGGTGCTCGTCTGCACGGAACCGATGGTAGCCCGCCCACCGGACGGCACCGTCGGGATCGGTCGCGCCCAGCCAGATACGCCCGCGGGTGTGGCCGGCCAGCCGCGGGCCGCCGTCGTCGACGATGGCCGCGGGGAACAACTCGCCTGGCCTTGTCTCGTCGGCGTTCGGATCGAACACGCGCGTCCACTCGACGGCCCCCTCGCGCCCGGGATCGAGGGCCAACAGCAGGACGTGGTTGTCACCCGTCGCGTACTGTTCGGTCCTCGCGACGGCGTACGTTCCCGTGTCGCCGACGGCGAGCCCCTCGACGATGTACGACTCGGTGCCGCGGCGGACTCGTCGCTCCCACCGTCGGGTCCCTTCGTGGTCGACGGCGACGACCCACACGTCGTCGCTCCGGGAGCCCCCCGCGAGGTAGCCGTTCGTCGTGGGCGTGACGGCCCAGAACCGCTCGTTGGCATCCGGCGTGTCGAACGTGACCCGACGGGCGACGGTACCGTCGGCATCGACCCACAGGAGGACGGCTGCGCCGTTCCCGTTGGAGTCGTCCGGGGGCTGCTTCACCCCGGCGGCTACGAGCGTGCTGTCGACGACGGCGACGTCAGAGACGACCGTCCGCTCACCGAGGTCCGTCTCGAAGACGCGCGCCCCGGTTTCGATCCCGCGGAGCCACGTGCGGAACGTGTCGTCGTCGCGCCGGTACCCTCCGACCACCGTTCTATCACCGAGATGCCGGTGGAACAGGATCTCGCTGGTGGGCAAGTCCTCGACGGCGATGCGCTCGCCGGGCCGTCCGTCAGCGGTCACGTCGACGAGCGTGGCGGTTGTCGTGCCCCCGCCCCACTGGCCCGTGAGCAACACGGAGGCACCGTCGCCGCGGGGCGCGACATCTGTCGCGTTCGAGAATGAGCCGTCGAAGGTATGTTCGTCGGCGAACGCCGGGGGTGCCGCGGCACCCTCCGGAACGGCGTCGCGACCCAGCGGCGGCGGGCCGTCGAACGGTTCCGCGGTCGCTTCGGTCGCGGTCGGCGTTCGTGTCGAACCGGCCGTGGCGGTCGGGTCGGCCGTCTCGGTCGCGGGTCCGCCGCCGAGACAGCCTCCCAGGAGGGTCGCGCCAGCTGCCGCCAGCACCGAGCGTCTGCTGCGGGGACGCATATGCCAGGCGTACGACGCGCCGTGAAGAAAACCCTGTGCCGGGGGCGTCGTCGCCGCGGGCGGTTCCCCGTTCGGTACGCTTTTCGACGCCGCGGGAGTTGTCACGCGTATGGCGTACACGCTCGACCACGTGATGATGCGGGTGGAAGACGACGAGGAGGCTATCGACTGGTACACGACACATCTCGACTACGAGGTGAAAGGAGAGATGGACGGCGGCGACTTCACGAACTACTTCCTCGGGCCCGAGGACATGCACGAGGACGGTGCCATCCTCGAACTCACCTACAACCACGGCGACCACTCTTACGAGATGGGCGACGCCTGGGGCCACATCGCCGTCCGCGTCGAGGACGTCGAGGAGGCGTACGCGGAACTGATGGACGAGGGCGTCGAGGACTATCGCCCGCCCGAGGAGAACCCCGGCTACGCGTTCGTCAAAGACCCCGACGGTCACGAGATCGAGATCGTCGAGCGCGACCACGGCGCTCGCTGGTCCATCGATCACACGATGATCCGCGTCGAGGACGCCACCGAGGCGCTCGGCTACTGGACGCGCACCTTCGAGTACGAACACACCGGCCGCTGGGAGGCCGACACGTTCGCGAACTACTTCATGAAGCCCGAGGACGCCGCGCCTGAGGAGATGGCTGTCGAGCTCACCTACAACTACGACGGCCGCACCTACGAGATGGGCGACGCCTGGGGGCATCTTTGCGTGCGCGTGGACGACCTCGACGACGACTGGGAAGCGGTGATGACCCGCGAGTCCGAGGACTACCGCGACCCTGACTCCTGCAATCACAACTACGCGTTCACGAAAGACCAGGACGGCCACGAGATCGAACTGATCGAACGGTAATCACTGCACCTGCCGGGATCAGCCGCGAGTGACTCCCAAACACCTGTTTCTTTCGCTGACTGTTTCGTCCGTTGCGACCCAGATTGCTGTCCGAAACTATCCGAAACGGTCCTCAAGGATTATTGTACCACCCGGATACCGCTCATTCAAGATGCACACCGCTGGGGAGACACGGGGGGAAGCGATTGACTACTACGAGTGCCGACACTGCGGACTGACCGTTACCGCACGGGTCGACGGGTGTCCGCTGTGTGGACGCTCGATCGCACACTACTCGCTGCAGTAGGCGAGGCACGGTCAGGCGGGCACGAGAACCTGATTGTCACAATCGGTGAGAGTCAGTCTATCGGCGTGAAACGGGCTCTACGACTCATACCGTTCGTTGCTTAGGGATCACAATCGATGTGTATCGCCGGAAGAGCAGGCCAGGGACGGTGCAAGAGAGAGTGATGAAGAACCATCTGGCGGAGCCACCCAAGGCAAGCGATGCAAGACAGAACTACCGACCTTCGAAGAGCGACATCGACACTCGGGGATCGCTTCACATCACCTACGCACCCGACTTCGCTCACGCTGACGGGGTCGCTCGTTGCGGGTGAGGATTGCCCGTGACCTCGGCGTTGAAGCTGGAACTGCTACCGTTGGAATCGATAGACGAGAACCGATTGTGAAACTATTTGCACGCACGATAGGCCCCTCGACACCGACTAACTCCAGGGCGCAGAGTGCGCGTACAGGCCTGCTAGGCCCGAATTGTGGGGTATTTGCTCCACCCAGGCTGTTGTGTCCGACCACTCCCACACTTCGATGTTCGAGTCTGCTCTTACTCTCTTCCGGGGCCGTTCGCCGACTGTGATCACAGATTCGACGCCGCTGCAGGCTTGAAACTCGCGCTACAGCGAGTATGACCCGTTAGATCCGATTGTGGAAGAGGTAATGGTGAGGTTCGTCCGCGTTGATGGCCACCCGACAGTGGTCGAGCTCCGAGAACACGGACAACCACGATGAGTGTACCAGCGGGCATTCAAGATGATTCCCAATTCGGTCCAAATTGCGTCATAAGCAGCTGTGACCCCCGTTAAACACATTTAGCTACTCGCTGGCTGAGTGGAATATACGTGATTACTGAGTGAGAAGTATATTATTTGTATATGTGTTTTGTGGCTCGATCCGTCGATCGCCTGAAAACAGGCAGCAGGGACACTGAGAACCAATAACACACCTCGGCGAACCACACAAAGTATTTACCGGAGACGTTGGAAAGGTTCGACGTACCCCTACCCATGGTGGCTCGCGTGAATCACTCCAAGTCACGCCGGGGCGGTCTCGGCTGTGGCGTAGGTCTGCGGAAGGAGTCGGTTGCGAGGGTTGCCGCTTGCGGTGCGATGCAATCCAAAGCAAACTATGACAGACTATAACAAGAAGATCCGCGCCCTGATCCTGGCGGCGCTGATGGTGTTCTCCGTTTTCGCGGGCACCGTCGCGTTCACCGGGACAGCGGCAGCGGCCGACTCACCGTCGGTTAACACGTTCACCAACACGGACGTGACCGAAGGAACGACGGTGACTCACGACGTTTCCTTCACGGTACAGAACATCAGTGACGACGGTAACACGGACACCTTCACGGTGTCGCTGCCCTCCCAGGCAGAGATCACCAGCACAAGCGGCTTCGAGATCACGAACGCCTCCGGCGATTCGATCTCGACCACTGGTGGTCCGTCCCTGACGGACGCGCGCGGTGGCTCGAACAACGCGGTGACGTTCGACATCTCGCCTGACACCAGCGCGACCAACCAGACGGTGACGGTGAACTTCACCGCAACCGTCGACTGGGGCAACGTCGCGAGCGACACGCAATCGTCTGCGAACCTCACCGTTACGGACGGCGGTAACGCGGACATCAATGACGTTGCAGTCCAGACGCTCAACATCGAAGCGGTGTCCACGTCTGGCTCCGCTGACGTCAACCTGACCAGCACCACCGACGAGCCTGTCGTCTGGGCCGGTCAGTCTGTCGGCACCTCGCAGTTCGGTGACGACGTCGACGTGACGCTCCGCCGCAACACCAGTGACGGCTCCGACCTCATCTCGCAGCGTAACACTGGCCCCGACGGCTACGTTACGTTCAGCACGGAGGGTCGCGAGACTGGCTCCTACTTCATCACGGACGGTACGGACACCTACCCGTTCGAACTCGCTGAGCAGGACCTCTCGGTCTCCTTCAGCGAGGACGAGGTCGACAACTCCGGTCCGAGCGACAACGTTGAAGTCGAGTTCGAGGCTGACTCGAACCGCGCAAACTACAACCACGTCCTTGAGGCCACGTACGACGGCGACGACGTCGACGCTGAGGACCTTCAGGACATTCTCGGTGGCGATAGCGTGGGCGACGTCCGCGATGCTGACGACGACGACGAAAACGAACTCGTTGTCGCTGGCTCCGCGACTGACTCGTTCACCGCGAACTTCTCCGGTATGGACGCAGGTAACTACACCATCACCTCGACGGTCGAGGACACTGGTGTCTCGGACTCCGCGTCGGTCACCGTGATCGACGTCGGTGCTGGCGAGTCGAACTTCCAGGACGGCAACGTCGAAGTCCCGAAGGGCGACATCGCTAACATCACGGTCGAACTCGACGGTGCTGCCTCCTCCGCGACGGTCGTCGTCGGGGACGAGGACGAGGACGGTTACCAGGCGAACATCAGTGTTGAGGACGGTGACGACGACGGCGAAGTCACCATCGAGTTCAACACGTACACGGCTGGCTCCGCCACCGCGTTCGACAACGACAACATCGTCTCTGCTGCGGGCAGCGACGACACCGCGGAACTCACCGGTCAGACGAACATCAGCGCGATCCTCGCGACGGGCGAGTACACGATCGCGACCAGCACGTCCGAGGACCCCGCAACGGTCCTCGACTCGCCGCAGGACATCGGTACGCTGTTCTTCGCTGAGCGCAGCACCGACAGTATGCAGCTCTGGACGGCGCCCGGTGGCGCCGACCTGGACGCTGACGGTGAAGACGGCGTGACTGAGAGTGACGTCGTGTCGCTCATCGAGGACGGTGCCGTCACGCAGGACGACACCATCACCGCAGGCGACTACGTCATCCACCAGGTCACCGCGACCGGCCTGGAGGGTGTCGTCGAGGCTCAGGGCGGCCTTAGTGACGCAGTCACTAACGGCAACCTGACCCTCACTGTCGAGCAGACCAACCCGGTCCAGAACCGTGACCCCAAGGTCATCAACGTCCTTGACTCCGGTGACGCTGTCACCCTCATCGAGGGCGACGGTGCCTACTACGTTGCGGTCGACACCGGCTCCAACGAACTGAACGTCACGCGTAACGGCGACCCCGTCGATGTTGCCTCGGGCGACGAGTTCCAGGCAACCTTCACGGTCGCTGACGACCGTCTCCTCGAGTCCGACGAGGAAGAGGACGAGGAGTCCGTCAACGCGACGTTCGAGGTCGAGTCCATCGACACCGAGCTCGACGCTGACCCGGTCTCCGTCTCCGCTTCGAGTGACCAGGTCATCTCCGGAACGACCAACCTGGCGCCCGGCACCGAGCTGACCATCCGCGTCCGCTCCACGGGCGACACCCAGCCACGGTTCTTCAACACGGAGACCGTGACTGTGCAGGCTGACGGCACGTACAACGCGTCGTTCAACTTCTCGGGCCAGTCCGAGGGTGACACGTTCAGCGTGACCGTCCGCGGCCCCGGCGAGGACGTCACGGCTGACGGTCAGGTCGGCCAGGCCTCCACGGCCACGCCGACTGCAACCGCGACGCCGTCTGACGACACCGCGACTGCGACGGCGACCGCGACCGCGACGGCCACTGCGACGGCCACCGCGACCGCGACGCCGTCTGACTCCGGTGGCGACGACACCGCGACGCCGACTGAGACCGAGTCGACGACGCCCGGCTTCGGTGCCGTGCTCGCCGTCATCGCGCTCATCGGTGCTGCGCTGCTCGCCGCTCGCCGCGACAACTAAATAACGACTGACCGGGCGTAACCCGGTCACCTTCCGCTTCACGCGGACCCTTTCTTTCGACGCGCCACACCCACAGCGACAGCCGTGTCGCTCGCGGTCGCGCACGACCATCACACCAGACGACAAGGGCTTTACCCGAGAGCGCCGATCTGAGAACGAATGGCGAGTCTCTTCACCGACCTCCTCGGGTGGGTGGTGATCGCGACGTTCCTCGCGGCCGCCGGCGTCGAGTACGTTCGCCGACACCGCACGGGGTCGTCCGACCGAGTGGTGGCGCTTCGCCAGCGTCTCGATTCACTCGCAGTCCCGCCCGAACGAACGCTCGCGACTGCCGGGTGGGGCCTGTTCGCGGCCTTCTGGCTGGCGCTGTTCCCACACTTCGCGTTCACGCAGAAGAGCTACGTCGAGGGCGTCCTCTCGTTACTGGCGGTGCCCGCGTGTCTGTACGCCGGGTGGCTGCTGTGGAATGGGCGTGACTCATTGCTCGTCCTCTCGCGGGCCGTCGCCGCGATGGGCGTCGTCTACTTCCCGTTCGAGACGGTCGAACCGCTCAAGCGGACGCTCATCCTCGTCGTCACCGACCAGACCGGGTGGCTCATCGGGCAACTCGGCTACGACCCCGAACGGGTCACCGGGCCGGTCCTTGGCTACCACAACGCCTATCGCTTCGTCACGCCCGAGAACCACGGCCTGCTGTTCGAAATCGTTCTCGCGTGTACCGGCCTTGGGAGTATGGCCATCTTCGCCGGCCTCATCGCGGCGGTTCGCGCCCCGTTCGGGCGTAAGGTGCGAGCGCTTGCGGTCTCCATCCCGATCATCTGGCTGTTGAACGTCCTGCGGACGACGTTCATCGGCATCACGTTCGGCAACCAATACCTGCAACTGTTCGTTGATGAGGTCCTCCTGCTGTTCGGGTCGAGCGACCCGTATATGGTGTCGTTCTTCCTCTCCGACCGGGTCATCTCACAGGTGCTGGCGGTCGTCGCCCTCGTCGGCATCACCTACCTCGTCGTCCGGGAATTGCCCGAACTCGTCACCGTCATTGAGGACGTCCTCTATATGATCACGAAAGAGGAGTACGACCTCTTGGAGTCGCTCGACCTGCCGCGAGAACCGGCGACGACGGACCCCGCCTACCGGGCCGACGGCGATGGCCGTACGAGCGACGCACCCGGCGACGACCGAACGCGATAACGAGAGACCGGCTCCGGATCTTCAGACGTAGAAGCGACCTTATCGCTCCGGCAGTGCCGATCGCGGACACCCACCCAGCTCTGCGAGTGCCTCCGCTTCGAGGTGGTGAATCTCACCGGGGATGACGAGGAGGTGAAGCGGATCGCCGAACTCACGCGTCGATAGCGCCCCCAGCGTGTCGGCGGCGACGACCGGGTCGGGACTGCCCGCACGCGCGACGGCGACGCCGACGGCGTCGTCGTCCCAGTCGCGTGCCAGCGCGTTCGCCGCGTGGTCGGCAGTCATGTACTCGTCTGGTTCGCCCTCTGCAGGACCGGCGGGCGAGGAGCCAGCGACCTTGATATCGAGGTACACGAGCGTGTGCAGACCACGCTCGCGGTTCGCTTCGATGCCGTCGATGACACTCTGTGGCGTCCCGTCGGCGCCGTGGGCGTACTCGAACGGCAACGTAACGGCCTTTCCGAACCGGTAGTTCTGGAGCCCCGTGAGCGACGAGGCGGCCGACTGGGCGGTGACACCGTGGATCACTCGCGTCTCGATGCCACGTTCGGCCGCGCGAACCCGGAGGTCGACGTGCGTCGTCGATATCATGGTGTCGCCGGCGGTGCAGAAGGCGACGTCGCCGTCGGCGGCGGCGTCGAGGATCGGTTCGGGGTCGCGTTCGACGCCGTCGCGGTCGCGAACCTCGATATCGATCCCGTGGTGGCGTTCGAGGTCGGCGACGGTGGTTCCGGCGAGGCGACTGGTGTAAAACTCTGCGAACACGCGGTCGGCAGATCGGAGGGCGTCGCGGCCCTCGACGGTGACCGACCGTTCGTCCCACAGCCCCAGTCCGATGAACGTGAGCATACCGTCGCGAGGCCGGCACGGCGCTTCCCGGTTTCGCTCTGTGGTGCAGATCGGTGACCGACGTGCATCGCTCGTAGGTGATCCGCTCCCGCCACCTGCTATCGGTTCGTTCCGATTAACGATCGGCGGCCGACTGAATAACCCTCCTGTCGTACGGGTGACTTTCTTGGGTAGATTCTCGCAGTTGTGTGCTATCGTCTTCCTACGAGGAAATTCACGCAAAATAACATTACGTATCCCTCGGGTGGGGTAGGCTATGGGTTCACTCGACGATCTCGCAGTACTCGACCTTACTCGCGTTTTGGGAGGTCCGTACTGCACGATGCTGCTCGCCGATATGGGGGCGAACGTCCTCAAAGTCGAGCCACCGGGAGGCGACTGGGTGAGACGAACACCACCGTTTCACCACGACGACGAGAGCGAAGCGTACGGTGGCTACTTCCAGAGCGTCAATCGCGGGAAGTTGAGTCTTGAACTTGATTTGACTGACGAGGACGACCGCGAGGACTTCCTCAGTCTCGTCGACCGCGCGGACGTCCTCGTTGAGAACTACCGTGCGGGGACGATGGAGCGGTTCGACCTCTCGTATGAGACGCTACACGAGCGCAATCCCGGTCTCGTGTACGCCGCGATTCGCGGGTTTGGCGACCCGCGAACAGGTGCGACGTCACAGCAACAGCGCCCCGCGTACGACCTCATCGTCCAGGCAATGGCCGGCGTGATGCAGATTAACGGGCAACCTGACGACCCACCGACGAAGTTCGGTATCGGGATCGGTGACCTGTTCACCGGCGCGTTGAGCGCCGTCGGCATCCTCTCGGCGCTCCATCACCGCGAACGAACCGGCGAGGGGCAGTTTGTCGACACCTCGATGTACGACGCGATGGTGTCGATGTGCGAGCGGACGGTGTACCAGTACTCGATGACAGGCGAGGTCCCCGGGCGGAACGGCAACTCACATCCGATCCTCTTCCCATACGATGCGTTCCCCGCGAGCGACGGCCAGGTCGTCATCGCGGCCATCGGCCCCAGCCAGTGGGATAACCTCGTTGAGGCCATCGGCCGACCAGAATTGACGGCCTTCCGCGAGCAGTCAGTCCGGCTGGAGAATCGTGAGTGGCTTCGCGAGACTATCTCTGACTGGACGAGCGAGCGGACCGTCGAGGAGGTACTCGACGTCTTAGAGACGGTCGTGCCGACGGCTCCCGTCCGAACCGTTGCCGACGTGTTCGCCGACGGCATTGCCGACAGCCGAGAGATGCTGGTGGAGTTGGGCATCCCCGGAACCGATAACCAGGTGACTGTCGCCGGGTCGCCGATTAAGATGACGGCGACGCCGACGGGTCCGACGGGGCCCGCGCCGTTGCTTGACCAACACCGGGGTGACCTCCTCGACGGCGACGACGACTCCTGGCCGGAGACGACCGAGTTGCTCGATGAGGCTGCGAACGGACGCGTGCCGACGCGAACCGACGGGTCGGGGGATGGCGATCCGGAGGAGTGAGATGCACACTGTGTCAAGTAACGTAGCTAACGAGGGCGCATACGCGGTCAGACTATTCAGGCCGGACGACCGCGACAGCTACCTTGACCTTCACGAGACGGTCTTCGGCCACGCTGGCGACGCTTGGTTCGACTGGAAATTCGTCGACAACCCCTACTTCGACCACGTCCCCGTCGTCGTCGCCGTCGACGGCGACCGAGTGATCGGCGCAAAGTCCGGTGTCGGCTTCGAAGTCGCTCACGAGGGCTTGTCGTTGCCCGCGCTCCAACCCGGCGATACGATGGTCCACCCAGAGTACCGACGTCAGGGCGTGTACTCGCGGATGACGGAGTTTATGAAGGAAGCGTACGATGGCGGCCCAGCGGCGCTATTTTTCAATTATCCGAACCACGCGACGCTTCCGGGCAGCCTCAAACACGGCTGGTGCGAGGTCGGCACGGTCTCTACTCGCTATCGCGTTCACAACCCGGTCGAGTTCGTCGAGACCTCGCTGGGCCCGGTAGCGAGCGTCGCCGAACCCGTCGCCCGAGCTGTGGTCGGCGGGGCCCTCAGGGTCGCTCGCACGCGTGCCCCGTCTGATCGCACCCTCACTGTTCGTCGACATCCTCTGCTCCCGGTCGAGACACTCGCGGACCTGTACCGGCGTTCGGTTCCTGATCGTCTCCACGTCGTCCGCGACGAGACGTACTTCGACTGGCGCTTCGGCAACCCCAACTGGCACTACACCGCCTACACCGTCGAACGGGCGGGCCGGCCCGTCTTAGGTGCCGTTGTCGGTCGCGACGCGACCGAGGGGCAGTCGCGTGCGGCGCTGACGGAGGTGCTTCCGCTCCGGTCGGAGCGGCTTCACGCCTCCGCTGGCGAGCGTGAACGGCGTGACGCAGAGACCGCGCTCCTCGACCGCGTCCTCCGAGAATTCCGTGACGTGGATGTCGTCACGGCCGCCGATGGATCCATCCACGAGTCGGTGTTCTCGGCGTTCGGCTTCCTCCCGGACACACGTCCGCCGCTCTCGATGGCCGCCTCTCCGAGCACGCTCGTTGCGTATCCGTTGACGCCGGAAGTCGAGCGAATCGGGTTCGACTCCCTCGACGACTGGGTCGTCGGTCTCGGTGACCGGGACACTAACTGATCGGCGCTTCGGGTGGCGGTGACTTCCGCCCACGCCCTCGTCGTCTGTCGATCTTCGAGTCGGTAGCGTCTGTGTATCTCGATTCCGAGTAGGGTCTCCTTTGGATGAGAATCTCGATATTCGTGGCAGTTTCTAACTAACACACGAGCGTGCGTACGTGTAGTCTGCGATGACACTCGAAGTCGAAGCAAGCCAGTTTATCGTACAGGTCGGGTTCACCGAATCGCTCCAGCAGACGGTCGCAGAACTCCTCGCGTTCCTCCCACGCCTCCTCGGTGCGGTCGCCGTCCTCCTGATCGGGTGGGTCTTGGGTCTCGGCGTGGCACGTGTCATCCGCGTCCTCGCCGATCGCATCGAGATAGACCGAGCGGTGTTGGCGACGCCGTTGGGGTCGATCCTCGGCGGGACTGAAGCGGCGGTCTCGAAGGCGTTCGGGACGCTCGGAAAGTGGTTCGTCTACGCGGTCGCGATCCTCACGGCGGCGGACGTGCTCGCGATCCCAGTCCTGTCGCAGTGGATCCAAGAGGCCGTCTCGTACCTCCCGGCGTTCGTGGCCGGGTTGCTGGTGATCGTGTTGGGCTTCGTCGTCGCTGACTTCATCGGCGACGCTATCACCCGAACGGAGGCGGCGACCGAGACGGGCTACACCTCGTGGTTCGCGACGGCCGCGCGCTTGTTCCTGTACTTCACAGTGCTCGTCATCGGCCTGTCGACGATGGGCGTCGACACCAACATCCTCACCGTGTTCGCCCAGGCGACGGCGTGGGGCCTCGCGGCGGCGCTGGCCATCGGCATCGGTATCGCACTCGGGTGGGGTGGCCACACCTACGTCCAGGAGAACATCGCCGACTGGGCCGGCCGCATCTCGGCGGCGACCCCGCGGCCCGAGGGCCGCGAGCGGATGGAGGGCGGTGAGGCTCCCGCGGCCGACGACGACTGATCGGGGTCGCGGCCCGACCGTCGCACCTCCTCGGGGCGTACTGGTCAGCGGACGGACTCCGGTCTCCGACCCTCCGTCCAGGACCCCTACTTGTTGACACGATTTTATCTACTTACTGACGCTTGATACCGGTCGAATCCCTACCGTCGGTGTCGTCGGGGCTCAGGTAGTGCGGTTTTGCTGTCCGCACACGTGTCACCGTCTTCCGTCCGCGAGTGGCAGGGTCGGCAGTTCACGCTCGCGAGGCGGATTCGGCTGAAAGGTCTGCTTACACGCCGCCACCAGTCGATATAACAATCCCCGTCGCTCGCGAGTCACCGGACATCGATGACTCTTGCCAATGGTTCGGTACTCGTACTCGATGCGAACGGGCAGGCTGGCCTCTCACTGGTCAGGTCGCTCGGTCGACGCGGACTGTCGGTGACTGCCGGGAGCCACGTACGCTCCTCGCTGGGGCGACTCTCGCGTCACAGCGTCGGCGGCTATCACCACCCGGACCCACACCGCTCGGAACAACGGTTCGTCGACCACCTCCTCGAACATCTGGAGGCGTCCTCGTACGAGGTGGTGTTCCCCGTACTGGACTCAACGTCGGCGGTGTGTTCGCGCCACAAGGAGACGCTCGAACGCACCGGAACGACCGTCGCCGTCGAAGACTGGGAGCGATTCGCCATCCCGTACGACAAGGCCCGACTGTTCCGACTGGCCACCTCGTTGCCCGTCCGCACGCCCGAGACGTGGACGCCCGAATCGCCGGCGACGGTGGCGGCGCTCGCGGACGACATCACCTACCCGGTGGTCGTGAAACCACGGAGCAAGACGGTGTGGGACTCGGAGGGCGAGTGTCACTTCACCCGCGTCGGTGACGACAACTACGCCGACTCACCGGCGGAACTGGTCGAGACGTACGAACGCCTCCTCGAACGCCACCCGGTGCTGGCAGAAGAAGACCACTACCCGATGGTCCAAGCGCGGATTCCGGGGTCGACGACGACGACGGTCGTCCTCGCCGACGCCGGTGAGATTCTCCTCCACTTCCAAGAAGAGCGTGTCCGCACGTACCCCGCTTCGGGCGGGGAGTCGACGCTGTTGCGCCCAGTTCACGACCCCGAGATGTTCGAGGCCGCCGAGACAATCATCCGGGCACTCGAGTGGACCGGCCCAGCGATGGTCGAGTTCATGCGCACGCCCGCCGGCGAGTCGTACCTCATCGAGGTGAACGGCCGCTACTGGGGGTCGGTGCCGTTCGCCATCGAGAGCGGCGTCGACATCCCGTGGCACCACTACCGCCTCCTCCGCGGCGAGACGGTCGACCCGCCGGATTACACCAATCCGGTTCCGCTGTTTCACCGACTCCTCTACGGCGACGTGAAATGGCTCTCCGAGCAACTGCGTGCCGGGAACCCGGCGGCTATCGCACAGTTCCTATGGGCGTGCTTTGTCGCGAAACAGGCGTTCGTCTCGGTGAACGACCCGGTGCCGACGCTCCGTTCGCTCGTTGGCGTCGCCGCCGTCGGCGGTCGAACGGCCGCGCGCCGCCTCCGAACGGTCGCTGCACGCGGCGGTCGGTCGGTCGCCGGGCCGGTCCCAGACGACGTGGTGACGCCACGTGGGAACTGAGTCGGGGACAAATAGCCGACCGACCACCCTGTCGAACTCCTGGTAACGTGACTGGTGTCGCGTGGTGAATCGAGCACGGCTATCGATCACTCGGTCGCTGTCTACATTCCGCCGCGGGGTGTCTCCCAGCGTCTCAGGGGGTCTGGTTCCTCAACGATTTTGTCTGTCCAGCCCCAACGCAGTGTATGGAATTCGACTTCGCGCGCTCGGTGCTCCCGCTCGCTGCAATCGTCGCCGTCGCGGCGGTCGCGCTCACGTCCGTGATGACCGCCTCGACGGTGTTCATGATGGTCCTGCCCTCGATGATCGTCTTCTCGGTCGTCGCGTTCTTCCTCGGGATGAAACACGGCGAGTTCCGCGCCAGTCCCTGACGGATCGGATCGCCAACCCCCGCTTACGTTCACTCCACGGTGTGTCGACCACGGGTACCTTCAGGTACCCAGTTTGCGCTCTATGTCTCGCGTGGCTTCGACAGTTGCCATTGGCTGGGGAGTTCGACGGCGCCAACGCTGTGAAAGCTCGTTCTGAGAGAGAACGGAGAGCCGGTGGAGGGATTTGAACCCTCGGCCTATTCCTTACGAAGGAATCGCTCTGCCAGCTGAGCTACACCGGCGCGTGCAATCCATCGTACTGCTATCACGGAAATAAGGATTCCGAATGCGTGACGCCGTGCCCATCGTTCACACGACGCCTCACGACCGGTGAATCCGCACGTCCAGACAGACGTTGAGTTCGTGGGGCGCGTACGAGCGCACCTCGTGGCGCGTCAGCACCTCCACTTCGTAGCCCGCTGGCTCGGCGGCCTCGCGGATGGCACGCTCGCCCGGACCGAACGGGTCGTCTTCGTGCTGGATGTCGTAAAGGTGGAGCACGCAGTCGTCGCTCGCGAGGCGCACGGCGGTGTCGAGGAAGTCGTCGGCGCTGTGCGGGAGGTTCATCACGACGCGGTCGGCCCAGCCGTCGTAGTCGGCGGTCGTCTCGCGCACGTCGCCCTCTAGCAGCGTAATCCGTTCTGCGACGCCGTTGCGCTCGGCGTTCTCCCGGAGGTATCGGATGGCGGCCGGGTTCACGTCACACGCGAGGACGTCGCCACCGCGGGCGGCCATCGGAATCGCGAACGGGCCGACGCCCGCGAACATATCGACGACGCGTTCTCCGTCGTTGACCTGTTCGGTGACTCGGTGGCGTTCGGTGGCGAGGCGCGGCGAGAAGTACACCTCCGCGATGTCGAGGGCGAACTCGTGGCCGTACTCGCGGTGGACGGTCTCGGTGTCGTCGCCGTACAACACGTCCCACTCGCGCACGCGGAACTCGCCGGACACCTTCGAGGCGCGGTTGACGACCGTCTCGCAGGGCACGTCCGACTCGACGATGGCGTCGGCTATCTCGCGGGCGCGGTCGGGGTCGTCCTCGTCGATGATCACGACGTCGCCGAGCCGCTCGTAGGTGGGTTCGAAGCCGAGGATCTCTGCGGGCGGCGTCGGCCCGTCGCGTTCGGCCGTCACGCGGTCGACGACGTCGTAGCCAGCGTCGCGGGCGGCGTCGGCGTCGACGACGGGGACGTAGATGTCACCGTCTTCGACGGCGATTTCGCGGTCGCCGTCGAGGAGGTCGTGCTCCGCGAGCGCCTGTCGCGTCGCCTCGCCGGACTCGAGGGGCGCGCGAACACACGGCGTAGACATACTCGGAGTCGTCGACACGAGCGAAAAGGGCTACCGGTCCGGGACGGATTCGGCGGCTGCGCCGTCACGCTGCTCGCGACTTACTCCGCGCGGCCGTTCCAGGGTGCCACGTCGTCGTCTCGAAGCGCCGTCACCATCGGTGACCCGACGGCAGGATCATCGTTGACGGCGGTGCGGACGCCGAACGCCTCGTCGATGGCGTCGGCAGCGAGCACCTCACGCGGCGACCCAGTCGCGCGAACGCGACCGTTCGCGAGGAGAACGAGACGGTCGCAGACGCGGGCGGCGAGGTTCAGGTCGTGGATGGCCGCCAGCGCGGCCTTCCCGTCGTCGACAGCCTCGCGCACGAGTTCGAGCGTGCGGAGTTGGTGGTTGATGTCGAGACTCGCGGTCGGTTCGTCCAGCAGGAGCGCCGGCGTCTCGGCGGCCAACGCCCGCGCGAACAGCACCCGCTGGCGTTCCCCGCCCGACAGTGTCGTCACCGAGCGGTCGGCGAACTCGGACACCTCTGCCCGCTCCATCGCACGGCGGACCGCCGCGCGGTCGTCGTCGGTCGTCGTCCCGAACCGCGAGACGTAGGCCGTCCGGCCCATCTCCACGACCGTCTCCACGTCGAACTCGAAGGCGGTGTTCGTCTCCTGCGGGACGGTCGCGACGAGGCGAGCGACCTCGCGTTGAGAGAGGGTCGTTCGCTCTCGGCCATCAAGCAGGATCGACCCGCTGTCGAACGCGAGCGTGCCGTTGCACGCCGCGATGAGCGTCGTCTTGCCAGCGCCGTTGGGGCCGACGAGGCCGACGAGTTCGCCACGGTCGACCGACACCGAGACGCCGTCGAGGATGCATTCGCCGCCGCGAGAGACGACGAGGTCGCGGACGTCGATGAGGGGTGTGTCTCCGGCCTCTTCGGTCGTCTCGGTTCCGCCGGAGTCGCTCACAGCGCGTACACCTCCCGCGTCCGAAGCAGGTACAGGAAGAACGGTGCGCCCGCGGCGGCGGTGACGATGCCGACCGGCAGTTCTGCAAGCCCCGACCGGGCGACCGTATCCGCAGCGACGAGGAAACTCCCGCCCGCGAGCGCACTCGTCGGCAGGAGGATCCGGTGGTCCGGCCCCACGAGCAGGCGTACCCCGTGGGGGACGATGAGGCCGACGAAGCCGATGACGCCGGAAACGGCGACCGCAGCGCCCGTCAGCACCGACGAGATGGCGAGCAGCGCCCGCTTACTTCGCTCGGCGTCGACGCCGAGGGCGACGGCGTCCGACTCACCCAACAGGAGGACGTTCAGGTCGCGGGCGTACGCGAACAGCACAAGTGTCAGCGCCGGGACGAGGACGGCCGCGACCGCCACTTCCGCCCACGTCGCCCCGCTCAAGTGCCCCATCAGCCAGTACGTCACCCGGCGGATCGACTCACCCGAGCGCAGGAGGAGATACGAGACGACCGCGCCGAGGAACGTCTGGACGGCGACGCCAGCGAGCAACAGCGTCGCGACCGGCGTCCGACCGTCTCGAGAGGCGATGAGGTAGACGCCGAACCCGGCGACGAGCGCCCCACAGAAGGCGGCGATCTGGAGTCCTGCGCCGTCGGCCAAGAACGGCCGAAGGGGCCCAACCAGCGAGAGGAGCGCCGAGGAGGCGACGATCCACGACACCGCGCCCACCGCGGCGCCAGAGGAGACGCCGATGACGCCGGGGTCGGCCATCGGGTTGCGGAAGAAGCCCTGCATCACCGTTCCCGCAGCAGCGAGGGCGATGCCGACGAACGCCGCCAGCAGGATGCGCGGCAGGCGCACGCGCATTACGATGGCCTCGTGGGTGTCGGAGACGGCGAACGCGAACGGATGCGCGAACTGCACCCGAAGCGGCAGTCCCGCAGTCAGGGGACCGCCCGCGCCGCCGGCGCTTACCCACTCGACGCCCGCGGGGACGACGACGGCGTTGGCGACGACTGCGACGACTGTCCGCGCGGGCACCGAGACCGGGCCAATGCCGGCGCTCACGGTCACTGCGGCGACCAACACCGCGAACAGGCCCACCGAGTAGGCGGCCGTTCGACGCCAGACGCGTGTCACGAACTCAAGGCTGTTTGCATTAGGTAAATATTTATTGTATTGTCCGGTTGCTGGCGACGTGAACGCATCACGGATCACGACGCTGTTGGTCGTCTCGTTGCTGCTCGTCTCGGCGGTACCTGCGGTCGCTGCCACCGGATCTGCCGGGAGCGCGAGCACAGCGACGACGACCGACGTGGGCGCACACGCGCTCGCATCGGCACAGACACAGACTACGTGTACGTTCCCCGTCTCGGCGACTGACGCCACGGGGACGGAGGTAACGTTGGACGAACGCCCCGAGCGGGTGACGACGTTGAACCCGAGCGCCGCCCAGACGATGTGGGAGATCGGCGGCGAGTCGCAGGTGGTCGGCGTGACCCAGTACGCCTCGTACCTGGACGGTGCTGACGCGAAGACGAACGTCTCTGGTTCCGGCTTCGGTGCGAGCGTCGAGAAGGTCGTGGGAACGAGCCCCGACCTGGTGCTCGCGCCGAACACGACCTCGACCGAGACGGTTCGATCGCTTCGGGACGCGGGGCTGACGGTGTTCCACTTCTCGACGGCGACCACCATCGAGGATGTCCGCGAGAAGACGACGCTCATCGGGCAGTTGACCGGCAACTGCGAGGGCGCCGCCGAGGCGAACGCCTGGATGATGGCGAACGTCGAGACGGCACGCGAGGCGACCGCCGACGGTGAGGACGTTCGCGTGCTGTACCCGCTCGGCGGCGGCTACGTCGCCGGCACGGACACGTACATCGACGCGATGCTGTCCGTCTCGGGCGGCGCGAACGTCGCTGCCGAGCGTAATCTGACCGGCTATCCGCAGGTCAACAGTGAGGTCCTCCTCGAGTTGGCTCCTGAGTATCTCGTCGTCACCGAGTCGTCGTCGTACCTCCTCGGACAGGAACCGTACACGAGTATGCCTGCCGTCGAGGACAACAACACGGTCAGCGTCGACAGCAACTGGATGACGCAGCCAGCGCCGCGGTCGGTCGTGACCGGCGTACGGACGCTGACGCGCGGCTTCCACCCCGACGCGGCGGCGAACGCCGAGTTCGAAACCCGCGCGGAGGCGGTCGCGGCGATGGCGACCCCGACCGCCACGGCGACCGAGAGCCAACCGATCACCGACTCGCCGACCGCCGTCGACGACACGCCGGCGAGTTCGCCCACCGAGACCACCGGCCCCGGATTCGGCGTCGCGCTGGCGGTGTTGGCGGTCCTCGGGTCGGCGTTGCTCGCGCGGCGCGAGCGGTAACGTCGGTCGATTTATTCTTTCTCCCTCGGATCGCCCGGTATGAGCGCGAGCCCTGCCGATCGATTCCGCGAAAACGCCACCGGCATCGTGAGCACGCTCGTCACCGGCATCTGGCTGGCGGCGCTGTTCACGGGGCAAGACTGGTGGCTCGCGGCCCTCCTGTTCGGCTACGTCGTCGTCGTGCCGTTGACGGCGCTGCTGTTCGGCGACGAGAGCGACGTCGACGAGTGGTGGGACGAGGAGGTCAAGGGACTCGACCCGCTCGACACCTCGACGGCCGACGAGACGGACGACACTGCGCCGAGCGACGCCGACACGAGCGACGCCCTCGCCACCCTCCGCGACCGCTACGCGCGGGGCGACCTCACCGACGAGCAGTTCGAGCGGAAACTCGACCGCCTACTGGAGTCTGAGTCGCTGGAAGACGTCGAGGACCGCCGCCGCCGCGAGCGACGGGAGACGACCCGCGACCGCGAGACAGAGCGCGAACGATAGCACTCGATCCCCGCGCGCTCGTCGAGTGCGGCGACCGACGATAGCACCCTTTTTCCGCGCGGGCGTCGGCGTTCGGGGTATGGTCGAGAACGTCCTCTGGCCCGCGTACTTCGATGCGGCGTTCACCCGTGCCGAGGGGCGACGCGTCCCCGAGGACCTCGCGGTGTCTGAGCCGACGGTCGACGAGATCGCGAAGGCCGTCCAACAGGTCGGCTACGACGCGAAGATAGAACGGGACAAAGCGTACAGCCGGGAGTTCGAGACGCGCGGCTGTGTGGTCGTCACGGGAACCGACGAGACGGCGAAGAACGACCTCGTGCAGGCCGTCGGGGCGTACCTCGGCGTCATCCGCGGGGACTGACCCGCGATGCAGCGCGTCGGCGAAGTCGTCAGAACCGCGCAGGGTCTCGCGGTCGTTCGCGTTCCCGCGGACACCGACCCGGCGCGAATCGGTAGCGAGGTCGTCGACGAGTCGCTCGACACTGTGGGTCGCGTCGTCGACGTGTTCGGACCCGTCGACAACCCCTACGTCGCCGTGTCGCCGTCGGATCGCTCGCGACTGACCGGGATGCTCGGGACGAAACTGTACGCTCGCTGATTCTGCGACTTCCCGACGCGACCCGTGCCCTTTCATAGGAGGGCCAGTACGGTCCTGACGAACTAACGAATGAGTCGAGAGGGGACACGCAAGCCAGCGGCGGAACTGGGACTGCTCGACGCGACGATGATCGGGATGGGGGCGATGATCGGCGCGGGCATCTTCGTGTTGACCGGCCTCGCGGCGGAAATATCCGGGCCGGCGGCGATCCTCGTGTTCGCACTCAACGGGGTCGTCACGGCGTTCACCGGACTGTCGTACGCGGAGTTGGCCGCGGCGATTCCCAAGTCCGGTGGCGGATACGCCTTCGTCCGCGAAGTGTTCGGCGACGTCGCCTCCTTCGTGATGGGGTGGATGTTGTGGTTCGCGTATATGATCGCCGGCGGTCTGTACGCGCTCGGATTCGCACCGAACTTCCTCGAACTCCTCCACGTGTACGGCTACGTCCCCCCACCGGACGCGGTCGGCGCGGTCGCCGTGCCGGTGGTGCCGGTCGCCATCCCGGCGAACGTCGGCCTGGCGATGAGCGCGGTCGCACTGCTCGTCGCGGTCAACGCCGTCTCGACGGCCGCCAGCGGGAGCGTCGAGACCATCTTCACCATCGTGAAGGTGTCTATCCTCGTCGTGTTCGTCGCGTTCGGCCTCGCGTCGGCGGGCGGACCCGGCGAGGCGAGTTTCACTCTCCAGAACTTCGATCCGCTGTTCCCCGACACCGGCGGGGCCGCGAGCATCCTCCCTGCGATGGGCCTGACGTTCATCGCCTTCGAGGGGTACGACCTCATCACGACCGTCACCGAGGAGGTGGAGAACCCCCGCGAGAACATCCCGAAGGCCATCTTCGTCAGCCTCGCGGCGACGGTCGTCGTCTACCTCGCTGTCGTCACGGTCGCGATCGGTACCTTGGGCGCGGACGGTCTCGCGGCCGCCGGCGAGGCCGGCATCGCGGCGGCGGCCACCTCGTTTATGCCGACCAACCTCCCTGTGATCCGAAACGGTGGCGCGGTCATCGTGTTCGGCGCGGTGTTCTCGACGGTGACGGCGCTGAACGCGGTCGTCATCGCCTCCTCGCGGGTGGCGTTCTCGATGGGCCGAGAGGGGCAACTGCTCCCGTCGTTCGGGAACATCCACCACCGCTACGGGACGCCGTTCGTCGCTATCCTCGCAAGCGCCGTCGTGATGCTGGCGTCCGTCTCGCTGCCGACCGCGAGCGCCGGCAATATGTCGAGCCTGTTCTTCCTGCTGTCGTTCATCGTCGTCAACGGCGCGGTGATCCGCCTGCGTCGCCGCCGCCCCGATATGGCTCGCCCGTACGAGGTGCCGTACTACCCCCTGACGCCGATCATCGGCATCGTGCTCAACCTCGTCCTCGCGGGGGTGCTCGTCGAGTACCTCCTCGGCACCGACCGCCTCGCGCTCGTGTTGAGCGCGGGGTGGATTCTCGCCGGAGTGGTCGCCTACTACGCGCTCGACCGGCTTCGAGACGGCTCCGCCGGCGCCGAGGCGGAGACGGACTCCGACGCTGGGCCGGGATCGGTGGCTGCCGGCGGGAGCCCCGCATCGGACGGTACTGCGGCGGCGTCGGCCGACGCGCCTAACACCGACGAGGGGGACGCCTGAGATATGTCCGGGCCACTTCGTGTCCTCGTCATCGGCTGTGGTCGAGTCGGCGGTCGCGCGGCGCACCTGCTTGACGACCACGGTCACGATGTCGTCGTCATCGAACAGGACCCCGCCGTCGCCGACGCGTTCGCCGACGAGTACGTCGCCACGGTGATCCGCGGCGACGCGACCAGACCGAGCGTGCTCGAACAAGCCGACCTCGGCCGCGTCGACGTCGTCGCCGCGCTCACCGGCACCACCGGGACGAACCTCGCGGTGTGTATGGCTGTCTCGCGACTGGCCGACGGCGTCCGGACCGTGATGCGCACCGACCACGACGTCGCCGACGAGTACGACGCCCTCGTCGACGAGGTGGTGTTCCCCGAGCGTGCGGGGGCACGCGCGGCGGCGAACGCCGTCGACCGCGGGGTCCGTGCGCTCGAAGACGTGACTGGTGCGGTGGAGGTCCTGGAGATCGAGGTCGCCGAGGGAGCGCCGGTCGCCGGCCGATCGCTCACCGACATCGCGCTTCCCAGTGGGAGTCTCGTCGTCTCCGACGGCGACGGCGACCGGATCGCCGGGTCGGAGACGGTGTTAGAGGCGGGCCGCTCGTACGTCGTCGCGGCGGAACCGGCCGTAAGCGACGAGATCGTGACGCTGTTCCGCGGTGGCGCACGTCGAACTGGGTGAGCAGGTCGCCGCACACTTTTGATTCGGGCCGATGAACCGTGTCGGTATGTCCTCGGACCGCTCGCTCGCCGCCGTCGTGCCGGACTCGCTCGTTCCGGTCGCGGTGACCATCCGGACGGCCTTCCCCGGCGGCCCGTTTCCACTCGTCCGGATCGTCCGGTACGCGGCGCTGTCGCTCGTGATCCTCGGAGCGGGATTCCTCGTAGGTGACGCCGCCGTCGCGATTCTCGGCGTCGCCTCGGCGTTCACGTCGCCGGTGATCGGCCCGCTGTGGAGCGAGTTCACCGCCGTCGTTCACGGGGCGGTCGACGCGTTCACGATCCTCGTCGCCCTCGGCGTCTTCTTCACGCAGTTCGAGTCCGACGGCGCGTAGTCGAGCGTCGGCGCGTGCGTCCCGTCAGGCTTTACCTGCGGCGTCGCAAACCCCGGTTCAATGGCACGAGCAGCCGAGCGGGCCGAGTTGGTGCCCGTCATCGGGTTGGAGGTCCACGTCCAACTCGAGACGGACACCAAGATCTTCTGCGGGTGTTCGACCGACCCCGTCGAAGACGAGGAGCCCAACACGCGCGTCTGTCCCACCTGTCTCGGGCTCCCCGGAGCCCTCCCGGTTCTCAACGAGGCGGCCGTCGAGGCCGCCGTCAAGGTGGGGAAGGCGCTCGACGCCGACATCCCCGAGGAGACCAGATTCCACCGGAAGAACTACTACTACCCCGACCTCCCCAAGAACTTCCAGATCACCCAGTACGACGCGCCGCTGTGTGCCGACGGGGAACTGGAGTTCTCCCACGAAGGTGACCGCCGGACGGTGAACGTCCGCCGCGCCCACCTCGAAGAAGACCCGGGCAGTCTCCGCCACGTCCGTGAGGGCCCCGCGGACCTCGACGTGCGCACCACGTCGGTCGACCGTGCGGACTACTCGCTTGTCGACTACAACCGCGCTGGAACGCCGCTGATGGAGGTCGTCACCGAACCTGACTTCCGCCACCCGAAGGAGGTGCGCGCGTTCCTCGAGAAACTGGAGGAGGTGCTGGAGTACCTCGGCGTGTTCGACGCGAGTCGCGACGGCAGTCTCCGCATCGACGCCAACCTCTCGATGGTCGACGCCGACGAGGTGGCCGACGACGGCACCATCAGCGAGGACGTCTTGGAGTCTGCGAACCGCACCGAGGTCAAGAACATCTCCAGCCACAAGGGCGCGGAGAAGGCACTCAGCTACGAGCGCAACCGCCAAGAGAACCTCATCAAGCGCGGGAAGGCCGTCGCTCAGGAGACGCGCCACTTCAACGAGACGCACGGAAACACTGTTTCGATGCGCTCGAAGGAGGAGGAGAAAGACTACCGGTACTTCGGCGAGGCCGACCTGCCGGCCCTGCAGGTGTCCGACTGGAAACAGCGCATCGACATCCCGGAACTCCCGGACGCCCGCCGCGAGCGCTTCCGTGCGGAGTACGGCCTCGACGCCGAGGCGGCGTCGAAACTCACCTCCCGGAAGGCCGTCGCCGACTTCTACGAGGAGGTTGCCGAAGAGTTCGACCCCGACCTCGCGGCCGCGTGGGTCGCCGACACCCTGCTTGGCGAACTCAACTACCGCGATATGGCCGTCGAGGACGTCACCGACCGCCTCGACGAGTTCACCCGCCTCGTCGAACTCGTCGCCACCGACGAGGTGACGACGAAGAACGCCGAGGAGGTGGTCCTCCGCACGATGCTCGACGAGGGACTGACCCCCGACGAGGTCATCGACCGCGAGGGCCTCGGCACCGCTGACGACGACGAAGTCGCTACCGCCGTCGAGGAAGCAATCGACGAGAACCCCGACGCCGTCGAGGACTACCACGCCGGTGAGGGCGGCGCTATCAACTTCCTCGTCGGGCAAGTGATGGCGAAGACCGGTGGCTCCGCCGACCCCGGCGACGTGAACGGGATGCTGCGCGAGCGACTCGACGAGTAGGCACGGTCGGCAGTCGTCTCAGTCCGCGCGGCCCGTTCACCCGACTTGCCCGACGCGATTCCTATCAGACTCGAAGCACTATTGTCACCCCAGTCCGAGCGACTGGTATGCCCTCTCGTCGCCCGATCGTCGCCCTCTCGCTTGCGTTCCTTCTCGTCCTCGCCGGTTGTGGCGGCCCGCCCGACACGACCGCTCGGTGGAGCAAGAGTCCCGACGGCGACCCGAACCGGACGTACACAGAGGACCTCGACAGAATCGAGGTGACCGGCGGCAACCTCACGGTCGACCCGAACCCCGTGTGGGAAGACCTGCTGGCGGTCCGCGGTATCGAGGCTGACCCGCCGTTGTCCGTCGACGTCGACAGTCCCCGCGAGGGACTGGACCGCGACGACCCGCCCGCCCCCGGCTTCAGGCGGGCGCTCGGCGTCGACGCGGTCAACGGGTCACCATCGTACCTCGGCTACGTCGAGGACCCCTTCACGGTCCACCTCTCGTACCAGACGGCCACGGGTGACCCGGTGGTCGCCGAGTACGTCCTCGTCCATGAGTACGTCCACATCACGCAGTTCCGCGTCGACGCCTACGAGGCGGTGTACGACGTGGTCCCGGCGACCCACGACGGCGTGACCGCGGGGCGGTCAGTCACCGAGGGCGCGGCCGAGTTCGTCGCGTCTCGCTACGCCGACCGACACCTTCCGTCGTCGCTCCCGCCGTCGGTCGGTCGGAACACCAGCCAGTGGCGCACGCGGTACGTGAACGCCTCCGGTGCGAACCGCCTCTCGCTGATGAAATACTACTTCGGCTTCCGGTACGTCGAGCGTCGGATCGACGACCCCGAGAACCTCTCGGCGGTGTATCGGTCGCCGCCGCGGACGACGGAGGAACTCATCCACGCGAACGCTACCGACGCGCGGTATCCGCCGACGCTCACGCTCGACCACCGGCCTGGCGAGGACGGCGAGTGGAACCAAACGGCGGAGCGCACCCGGATGGGCGAGTTGTTCGTCAGGGGCGTCCTCGGAACGGAACTCCCAGAATCCCAGGCTGCGGCGGGGGCCGACGGCTGGGGCAACGACAAGCGCGTGGCGCTGTCGAACGGCGACGACCGCGGGTACGTCTGGGCGCTCGCCTTCGACGACCCGGCAAACGCAACCGAGTTCACGACGGCGTTCGAGGCGTACCTGACCGCCAGCGACGGCGGCCCACGCGAGGCGAACGGCGTGCGCTTCCGGATCGAGCGACCGCGCGACGACCTCGTCGTCCTCGTGTTCGGCGACGAATCGTTCCGCGAGGCGGCCACGGTCGACGCGCCACAGGACGGCTACGTGACCGTCGAGACGTAGCGCGTCACCTGCGAGTCGCCGCGCCGTCGCCCCACCCCGACCCGATCAGTCGTCGTCGACGGCGGGAACGTCGCCGGCGTCGTCGCCGCGAGCGTTGTCCTCCGAGGTGTCGTCTGCGGTGGCTCCTGCTTCGTCTGTGTCGTCGTCGAGGACGCCCGCCTGCCACGTCCCCCGGAGGAACCACAGCGCCCCGACCACGAGCGACCCGACCGCACCGAACGTCCACGCCCACCAGAGGCCATCCGGGCCGAGTCCCAGTCCCGACACGGGGCCGACGCCGGGGACGACGACGGTGAACGAGTACGCGAGGACGATAGCCGCGGGGATGCGAAGTCCCCACCGCGACAGCAGCGACAGGCCCATCGCGGTGCGGGTGTCGCCCGCGCCGCGGAACGCCCCCTGCAACACCATCAACCCGCCGAACGCCGCCCACGCGAGCGCCGTAATCTTGAGGAACGAGACGCCCTCGGTGACGACGGCGGCGTCGGCGACGAACACGCGGATGGCGGTCGCCGGGAACAGCCAGAACAGTCCCCCGACGGCGAACAGGACGGCCATCGTCCCGCCGGTCGCGGTCCAGGCCACCCTGCCCGCGCGGTCGGGCGTCCCCGCACCGAGGTTCTGCCCGACGCCGGTGGCCGTCGCCTGTCCGACCGCGCCCGCGACCGTCCACGAGACGGACATCAGGCGGACGCCCACGCCGTACGCGGCGGTCGCCGCGGGGCCGAACCGCGCGACCAGCGCCGCCATCGCCACCGCTGCGAACGACCGCGCCCACCCGTCGAGCGTGCCGGGATACCCGACGTCGACGAGTTTCGCCAGCACCTCGCGATTCGGCTTCAGGTCGCGCACGTGGAGTTGGATGCCCCAGTCACCCTTCAGGAGGACGTAGATACCGGCGACGGCCGCCAGCGCCCGCGCGATGAACGTCGCGATGGCCGCGCCGCGGGTGCCCATCGCTGGCACCGGACCCCATCCGAGCACGAATATCGGGTCGATGACGATGTTGACGCCGGCGGAGGCAGCCACGAGCCACATTGCGGTCTTGGTGTCGCCCGCGCCCTGGAGGGAGGCGCGAAACGCGAAGAAGAGGAACGTGAGCGGCAGGGTGAGGAAGATGACCTCGATGTACGCCAGCGACTCGGTGAACACCGCGCCCTCCGCACCGATCCAGCGTAAGAGCGGACGGCGGGCCGCGAGGCCGACGACTGCGAGGACGACAGAGACGGCGATCGCGAGGATGGTCGTCTGTCCGACCACCTCGTCGGCGCGGCGGTCCTCGCCGGCGCCGACGTGTTGGGAGACGAGTGCAATGGTCGCCGCCGTGAGGCCCATCGCGGTGGAGACGAACATCCACGAGAGGGGGAACATCAGTGAGACGGCGGCGACGGCTTCGGGGCTGACGCGGCCGACCCAGAACACGTCCGCGATGTTGTACAGCGTCTGGAGGAGGTTGCCAAGGACGAGCGGCCACGCCAGCGAGAACAGTCGTGGCGTCACCGCTCCCTCAGTCATATCGACGCGTGCGTCGGTGTTCGCCATACGCGAGTCTCTACCGTTCCGGTGGGTCGCCGGAGCCTAAGGATTGTGGAGGCGGTCGTCGCGGCCGGCTTCGCCGTTACGACTCGCGGACGCTGTCGCGCCCGACCCGGAACAGCAACACCGCGCCGACGAGGACGGAAAGCGTCTCGAAGCCGCGTTCGACGCCCGGCTTCTCGGAGTAGCCGTCGTAGATAGGCTCCTCGTACACGAGAACGTAGCCGCCGTCGTGGCGGTAGATGCGGTTCTCGTCGAACCACGCGATAGCCTCGTCGCGGCGGGCGGAGCCGTCGTCGAGCGCCCGCTGGATCACCGGCGGCGCGTACTCGGGGTCGTCCGCGACATCCGCGAGCGCCGTCCGTGCGTCGACCCGGTCGAGACCGAAGACGAACGTCTCGTTCGCGTCGTCGTAGGTGAGCGTGCGCTCGTACACGGGGCTGTGGAGGCCGAACGCGACGTACGGCGCGTCGTCGGTCGTCGGCATCCCGTTGAAGCCGCCGATCGGTGGGTAGTCGACGGCGACGTCACCCCCACGGAGACGCGAGTCGAGGTAACAGCCGCGGTCGTGGTCGACCGTCGCCCACCGCGAGAAGCAAGCGATCTGGTCGCTGGGGGCTTCGAAGTAGTCGATCGGTCGGTCCTCGGCGGCGAGGTCGTCGTGGTCGACGGTGAGATTGCCGTCCTCGGCCGCGAGGTCGACGGTTCGGTACTCGTAGTCCGGGCCGGTCAGGTCCAGCGGCGGTCCCCACAGCGGCGCGGCGACGAGGAGGAGGGCGATGACGAGGTGGACGCGCGAGCGGGTGTCCATACTCCGACGCCCAAGCGGGAGCGGCAAGAAACGGGCGGTCGCGAACGCGCGGTCAGTCGGTCACTCGCTCCCGTCGGCGTCGCCACGGCTCGGGTCGGCGCTGGAACTCGCACCTGCGGAACCGACGGCGACCCGACCTCGAACGCGCGTCCACCCGAGGACGGCGGCGTAACAGGCGATGGCGACGAGGACGACCGTCCCGCCGGCGGCGACGTCGTACCAGTACGACAGCGTGACGCCGCCGAGCGTGGCGACGAGGCCGGCGACGACGCTCGCGGCCATCGACCGCTTGAACCCCGTCACGGGCGCAGCCGTCGCCACCGGGACGACGAGCATCGCGGCGACGAGGATGACGCCCATAATCTGCATCGCACCGACCACCACGACCGCGGTGAGGACGGCCAACAGGCGACTGTACAGGCGCACGTCGATGCCGGCGGCACGAGCGCCCACCTCGTCGAAGGTGACGTACACGAGCGGTCGGTAGGCGGCGCCCACCGCGAGACCGACGAAGACGGTCATCGCGAGGAGGATGCCGGCGTTCGCCCGCGAGACGGTCGCGAGCGACCCGAACAGGTAGGCGTTGATTCCGACGGCGATACCCCCGTCGGCGGCGGTGATGAGGACGCTCCCGACGGCGAACGACCCCGTGAGGACGATGGCCAGCGACGTGTCGCGGGAGGTGCCTGCGTAGTCGACGAGCGACTGAACGACCAGCGCGGCGGCCGCGGCGACCACCAGCGCCGTCGCCAGCGGTGGGACGCTCGTCGCGAACACCGCGTTGGCGAACAGGCCGGCGGCGACGCCCGCGAACGCCGCGTGCGCGAGCGTGTCGCCGATCATCGCCAGGTCGCGGTGGACCAGGAACGACCCGACGAGCGGGCCGACGACGGCGACGCAGACGGCCGCGAGGTACGCTCGCTGCATAAACGGCGACGCGAGGACATCGATCCCAGTCACGCCCGCGAGGGCGTCGAGTAGGCCGCCCCAGACGGTGTCGAGGACGAACTCCAGCACGGTCACCAGTGTAGCCGCGAGCGGAACACCGGTCATGGGTGGTCGTGAGCGACGACGTGTTGTGCGTTGCCGTACGCCTCTGCGAGCGCGCTCGTCTCGACGAACGCCTCGGGGTCGCCGTGGAAGAACAGTTCACGGTTGAGACACGCCACCTCACTCGCGCGGGCGGTGACGACGCCGATGTCGTGTTCGATGAGGACGACAGTCATCCCCTCCTCGTTGAGTTCGGCGAGCAGGTCGTAGAACGCCTCGCGCGACTCGGCGTCGACGCCGACCGTCGGTTCGTCCAGCGCCAGCAGGTCCGCCTCGGCCGCCAGGGCCCGCGCGATGAACGCCCGTTGGCGTTGGCCGCCCGAGAGGCGCCCGACGCGGCGGTCCGCCAGATCCGTGATGCCGACGCGCTCCATCGCCGTCTCGACGGCCCGGCGGTCGGCGTCGCTGAACCGGCCGAACAGGCGGCCGGGGTAGCGACCCATCCGCACCACCTCAGCGACGGTGATGGGCATCTCGTTGGCCGCCTCGCCGACGTCCTGCGGCACGTAGCCGACGCGCCCGCCCGAGACGGCTCGCTCCGGCGACTCACCGAACAGGGAGACGGTGCCGCCGTCAGGACGGTTGAGACCGATGATCAGTTCGAGTAGGGTCGTCTTCCCGGAGCCATTGGGGCCGACGAGGCCAAGGAACTCCCCCGCTTCGACGGTCAGCGACACGTCCTCCACCACCGGGCGGTCGCCGTACGCGAACGTCACGTCCTGCAGATCGATGGCGGCGCTCATTCAGTCAGTACTCGTTCGAGCGTCGGGAGATTAACTTCCCGCATCACGTCGAGGTAGCCCCAGTCGTCGTCTGCCCACTCGTCGGTCAGGCCCGGCATCGCCGTCAGTGGGAGGACTTCTTCGGCGTCCGTCTCGGCGACGATCTGGTCTGCCGCTCGCTGCGACTCGATGGGGTCGGCACAGACGTACCGCAGGTCGTGCGTCTCGACGAGTTCCCGCGCCCGTTCGATGTCGCGCGTCGTCGGTTGGTCGTCGGGGCCGACCCCAGTGAGCGCCTCGACGTGGACGCCGTAGCGGTCGCCGAGGTACTGGAACGAGTTGTGTCCGGCGACGAGTATCGTCTCGCGAGGTGCGTCTTCGATCGTTGCGGCGATACGGTCGTCGAGTGAGTCGAGTTCGGCGACGAACGACTCGGCGTTCTCGGCGTGTGCGTCGGCGGCGTCGGGGTCGACCGCTGAGAGCGCCTCCTGGACGGTCGCGGTGGCGTCGGCGACGCGGCGCGGGTCCATCCAGAAGTGAGGATCCATCGCGCCGGCGTGGTCGTGGCCGTCGCTCTCCTCTTCGTGGTGTTCGATTTCAGTGTGTTCGTCGTGATGCTCTCCCTCTTCGTGCTGTTCGGTACCGGAGTGGTCGTCGCCGTGGTCGTGGTCTCCAGACGCCGGGAGCAGGTCGACACCGGCGCTCGCGTCGACCGTCGTCACGTCGGCGTCGTCGGCCATCAGGTCGGCCGCGATGTCGTCGACCCACGGCTGAAACCCTGTCATCCCGTGAACGAGGAGGTCGGCGTCGCGGATCGCTTCACGGACGCGCGGCCCGGGTTCCCAACCGTGGCCGTGTTGTCCGATCGGAACGAGGAGGTCGGTGCTCGTCGCGCCGCCCGCGACCGTCGCCGCGATGTCACCGAACACGAAGAACGACGCCTGTGCGGTCGTCGACTCGGTAGTGTTTCCACCGCCGCGTGCGCCGAGACAACCGGCCAGCGATCCGGCGGCGAGCGCTCCTGCGGACCCGAGGAGGGATCGTCGAGTGTGTTCCATCTCTGGTTATTAATCTATATCACCGAAATATTAACCTTGGCATCAAAATCGACCTGTCGTTGCTAACACTCCCCCCGTGACTTCCGGCACGCCGCGCCGCCGGGCAAACACCGAAGCCCCCTGCACACGCGGTGTCGCCTATGACCGACACGTCGCCGCTGGCCAGCGCCGCCGACCCAACCGTCGACGACCACCTCGACGACTACCGCGAGTCGCTGTTCGACCTCCTGCGCCTGCGTACCATCAGTGCGACCGGCGAGGGGATGGACGGCGGTGCCGACGCCGTCTGCGACCTCCTCACCTCGCACGGCTTCGACGCCCGCCGCATCGAGACGGATCGCTACCCGCTGGTGTACGGCGAACGGGTCGCAGACGACCCCGACGCGCCGACGGTGCTGTTCTACGGCCACTACGACGTGCAACCGGCCGAACATCCCGAGCAGTGGGACTCACCACCGTTCGAGCCGACGGTGCGCGACGGGAGCATCTACTGCCGCGGCGCGGGCGACAACAAGGGGCAGTTCACCGCGCACGCGTTCGCCGTCGACGCCCTCGACCGGGCCGACGCGATGCCTGATGTCACGGTGAAACTGCTCGTCGAGGGTGGTGAAGAGAGCGGGAGTCTGGGCTTGAAAGCGTACCTCGATGGGGAGTGCGAGGACGAGCGAGGCGAATCCTCGGAACCGCGAGCAGGGAGCGACGCGACCCGCGAGCGAGCGGACCCCGCTACCGAGTCGGACGCCCCTGCCGCCGCTATCCGCGACGCCGACCTGGTGTACGTCGCCGACGGGCCACAGCACCGCTCGGGCCGCCCGACGCTCATCTATGGCAACCGCGGCATCCTCACGTTCCAACTCGACTTGACGACGGCGAACACCGACCTCCACTCGGGCAACTTCGGTGGTCCCGTTCCCAACGCGGCGACCGAACTCACAGAGGTGGTCGCCTCCCTCACCGGGCGTCACCCCGACTCCGACTCCGGCCGTGGCTACCCCTCCGGCGGCGACTGTGTCGCCGTCGACGGCTTCTACGACGACGTCGCCGTGACAGACGCCGACCGAGCGCTGGTCGATGCGCTCCCGGACGACGCCGACGAGGTGAAGACGGACCTCGACCTCACGCACTTCACGACCGACCGCGGCTACTACGAGCGCCTGTTGTTGGAGCCGACGATAACCGTGAACGGCCTCGACGCCGGATACCAGGGCGAGGGGAGCAAGACCGTCATTCCCCACACGGCGACGGCGAAACTCGACTCCCGACTCGTTCCGGGACAGGACCCGGACCGGGCGTTCGAGCGCATCCGCGACCACGTCGCGAGCGTCCACCCGGACGTGGAGGTGAGCAAGGGGACGGGGTTCCCACCGATGAAGACGCCCGTCGACTCACCCGCGAGCGACCCAGTTCTCGCGGCGCTGTCGGCGGTGTGGGACGCTGACCCGGTGGAACTGCCCGTCCTCGGCGGGTCGCTTCCGGCGGCGTTCTTCCGCCGCGTCGACTCCCTCGCGGACGTGCCCGTGTTGGTCGTCCCGTACGCGAACCCCGACCAAGGGAACCACTCGCCGAACGAACACCTCGATCTGAACTGCTTCGAGAACGGGATTCGGACGACTGCGGCGTTCTTAGAGCGGTTCGCGGACGCCGAGGTGTGACCGCCGCCCGAACGCATCTCGCCGCCTGCCCAACCCTTTAGCCGCGGGCCGCCGCCCCTGTGCGTATGCCTGACGCCGACGCGACCGGCCACCCGGTCGCCCGCTTCCTCGCCATCGACCACGCCGACACGCCGACGCTGACGCCCGAGGGTCGACTCTGCTTTCTCGCGGACACCTCGGGGACGCCGCAGGTGTGGACCGTCGACGAGGCGGGCGGGTGGCCCGACCGCCTCACGCCTCACGAGGAACGCGTCTCTGCGCTCGCGGCCTCGCCCGCCGACGAGTCGTTCGTCTACGCGATGGACGCCGGGAGCGACGAACGCGACCAACTGTACCACTACGACCTCGCCACAGGCGTCGAACGGGCGCTCACTACCGACCCCGAGTCCAAGCACTCGTGGGGCGCGTGGGGACCCGACGGCGACCGCATCGCCTACACCGCCAACCGCGAGGCCGACGCCCGCTTCGACGTGTACGTCCAGGACGTCGGGGGCGTCGCCGCCGACGGCACCGTCACATCCGCTGGCGATCCCGAACGCGTGTACGAAGGCCCCGGCGGGTGGTTGAACGTCGCCGCCGTCGGCCCCGAGGGTCGGCGACTCGTGCTCACGAAAGCCCACTCCAGTTACGACGAGGACCTCACGCTCCTCGACGTGGAGACGGGCGAGACGACCCACCTCTCGGACGACGAGGAGGCGACGTACGCACACGTCCACTTCGACGGCGCGGGCGGCCTCCTCTGTGTGACCAACTGCGGCAGCGACACCGCCTACGTGGGGCGCGTCTCACTCGACACCGGCGCGGTCACGCCCGTTGCGGGGTACGACGAGGCGACCGGCGACCCCGGAAGCGACGCGTGGGACGTCGACGGCCTCGCGTTCGACCGCGACAGCGGGCGCTTCGCGTACACGGTCAACGAGGGCGGCTACTCGTCGCTGCACGCGGGGACGCTCACGGTCGCAGAGGGGGACACCGACGCGGCGGACGCGGCGGACGTGGCCGCAGCGGCCGTGTTCGACCCCGTCGAGACGCCCGCCGTCAACGGCGTCGTCTCGGGGCTGACGTTCGGCCCGGACGCCGAGCGACTCGCGTTCACCCACACGTCGCCGACGACACCGTACGGCGTTCGCTCGGTCGCATTCGGCGACGACGAGGTGGCCGACTGGACGCCGGTCGGTCGCAACGGCCTCCCCGAGTCGGCGTTTCACGCGCCCGAAACGGTCCACTACGAGACGTTCGATGGCCGGGAGATTCCGGCGTACTGGACGCTCCCGCCGGGCGCGAGCGCGGACGACCCGGTGCCCGCCATCGTCGACATCCACGGCGGTCCCGAACACCAGCGTCGCCCGTGGTTCTACCCGACGAAGCAGTTTTTCCTGAATCAGGGGTACGCGGTGTTGGAACCGAACGTCCGCGGGTCGTCGGGGTACGGCACGGCGTACTCCCACCTCGACGACGTCGAAAAGCGGATGGACACCGTCGACGACGTCGCAGCGGGTGTCGAATGGCTCGGCGGCGTCCCCGAAGTCGACGACGACCGCATCGTCGCGTACGGCCGCTCGTACGGCGGCTTCATGGTCCTCGCAGCCATCACGGAGTACCCCGAGTTGTGGGCCGCCGCCGTCGACTTCGTCGGCATCGCGGACTTCACCACCTTCTTGGAGAACACCGGCGAGTGGCGCCGCAGCCACCGCGAGGCCGAGTACGGCAGTCTGGACGAGGACTACGAGTTCCTGAAATCCATCTCGCCGTTGACGCACATCGACGAGGTTCGGTGTCCGCTGTTCGTCCAACACGGCGCGAACGACCCGCGCGTGCCGGTGGGCGAGGCCGAACAGGTCGTCGAGGCGGTCCGCGAGCAGGGTGTGCCCGTCGAGAAACTGATCTTCGACGACGAGGGCCACCACACGACGAGTCGTGAGAACCTGATCGAGGAGTTCGAAGCCATCGCGGCGTTCCTCGCAGAGCACGTCTGAGACGCCGACGGAACGCCCGCACGCTGTGGGTCGGAGCCGGATGGCTACCAGTGGTCTATCCCGTGTTCACCCCTGTGAGTCGTGTTTATCATCCAACACGACGTTAGTGTGATCGGTATGACTACCGTAGCCGTACGGCTAGTCGCGGTGGTGTTCGCGCTCTTGTTGGTCGCGAGCGTGCCCGTCGCGGCGGCCGAATCCAGAGCGGGTGGCACCGTCGTGATCGCAGAAGGCGAGACCGTCGCCGACGACCTCGAGGCTGCCGGTGGAACGATCATCGTTCGCGGGACCGTCGACGGCGACTTGCAGGCCGCCGCCGGAACCGTCGTCATCGCGCCCACGGGCGTCGTCACCGGAGATCTGACGGGTGTCGCGGGCGCGGTGACTGTCGAAGGTCGTGTCGAAGGTGCGACCCAGTTCGCCGCCGGGTCGTTCACTCTCCGTGAGAGTGGCGTCCTCGTCGGCGACGCAGAGATCGGCGCCGGTGCGGTGTTGATCGACGGACAGGTGGACGGCACGCTCAGCGTCGAGGCCGACACGCTCCAGGTTGGCTCCGCCGCCGCCATCGGCGGCGACCTCCTGTACGACACCGAGGAGTTCACGAACGAGGGTGCGAGCGTCGCGGGCGACGTACGCGCGACCGACCTCGACTTCGGCGGCTTCGACGCCGCGGAGATATCCTTGTTCACCCTCCCTTCGTGGGTGAGCGTCGTCTACACCGTGCTCGTCCACCTCGCACTCGGGTCGATCCTGTTGGCGGTCGTCCCCCGGTTCGTCTCGGAAGTCGGTGACCTCGGTCTCGGACGGACCGCGTACAGCGGCGGAATCGGCCTCGGGACGCTCCTGGTCGGGCCAGTCCTTCTGGTGCTGCTCGCAGTGACGATCATCGGTATCCCGCTCGCGTTCTTGGGTGCGATCACCTACGGCGTCCTCCTGTGGGTCGGCCTCGTCCTCGGGGCGTACGTCCTCGGGACGTGGGGCCTGCGGGCGGTCGACCGCGGCGACGTCGCGTACGCCCGCTGGTACGCGCTCGCGCTCGGCGTCCTCCTCGTCGGTGTCTCTCGGTTCATCCCCGGCGGCGGCCTGTTCCGCCTCGCGCTGACGGTGATCGGTGCCGGCGCGGTGTTGCTCGCGCTGTACGCTCGGCGGACGGGCGAGGGTGACGAGGGCGCGATGGAGTCGGAGATGGGGTCCAGCGGCGACAGCGGCGACCCCACAGCCTGAACCGCCCGTCGCTCCGTCGCGACTCACTCGGCCGCTTCGAGCGTCCACAGTTGCACGTCCTGCGTCTCTGCCAGGTCTTCACCGTCGAAGCCGCCCGCGAGCGACGCCGACGCGAACGGTGACTCCGCGACGACGACCTCCAGGAGTCGCTTCGGGAACATCGCCAGTTGCATCCGGTCTCCGATGAGCGTCTCGCCGTCGGGTGCGAGCAGTTCCGTCTCGACGGTGTACAGTTGCTCGACGTGGTCTGCGACGGTCGACCGGATGCGGACCGTGTACTCGCTGCCCTCGTACTCGACGCTGCGCTCTTGCCACTCGTCGTACGTCTCGCAGATTACGTCGAAGCGCGGAACGAACACGTCGAAGACGAACTGGCCGCCCGGCGCGAGAGCGTCGTGGACGCCGGCGAGTGTCGCCTGCAGGCCCGCCAGCGTCGTCGCGTGGTGGAGCGCATTGAACGGGCAGATCACGAGGTCGTACTCGCGGTCGGTGTCGAGTACGGTCATATCGCCGACGCGGACCGACGGGTCGAGGCCCTCGGCGGCGGCCTTCTCGCGTAGGCGGTCGAGCGACGCTGGGTCCACGTCGATGCCGTCGGCGTCGACGCCCGCCCGCAAGAGTGGGAGGTGGATACGGCCCGTGCCGCAGGCGAGTTCGAGCACGGGACCGTCGGCGGCGCGGGCGCAGTCGACGTAGAAGGGCACGTCGCCGCGGTCCACGTCGCTGTATTGGAGGTCGTACAGTTCCGCTGGCGATGGGTGTGGAGCGTCCGTGTCGGTCATATCGGCTGGTCGCGAACGGGGATAATAACCCTCGGGTCGGTGTGAGAGCCGAGCGCACCCGACCACCGACTCGTCGACCGCGCCGACCGTGGACGGCTCACCAGCCGTTCTCGATGTCGCTCGTCAGCGCCTCCAGAATCCGGTCGGTTGTGTCGGCGACGACCGTCTGCATAAACTCCGGGTCGGAGTTCGTCGGGTCGCCCATCCCGCCGAGTTCGGTCACGTCAGAGAAGTAGGTCCACGAGCGCGTCTCCGGCAGATCCTTCGCCTCCTGTGGCTCCTTCTTCTCGCTTTTCACGAGGTCCTCGCGCACGAGTTCGACGAAACTCGTCTCGTGGTCGCCGGCGTGGCCCCACCCCTCACCGAAGTGCTCCTGTAACTGCTCGCGCCCGAAGTCCGTCCAGTGGACGAAGTGGGCGGCCACGTCGTGGTCGCGGTTCAGGCGGTCTGTCGCGAGCGACAGCGCCTCCTTGTTCCCGCCGTGGCAGTTGAGAAAGAGGACGCGTTCGGCCCCGTGTTCGGCCAGTGACGCCCCGATATCGATGAGCGCCGACTTGTACGTGTCCTGCGACAGCGTCACCGTCCCCGGGAACGGCATGTGGTGCTCGCTGTACCCGTACGGGAGCGTCGGCGCACGAAGTAAGTCGAGGCCGTGGTCTGGCGCCGTCTCCACCAACTCCGCCGAGAGGTGGTCCGCGCGAAGCGAATCGGTCGACAGCGGGAGGTGGACGGAGTGTTGTTCGGTGCTGCCGGTCGGGACGACGACGGCGTCGGCGGTCAAGAGTGCGTCACCGGCGTCCTCCCACGTCATCGTCGACAGGTCGTGTTCGGTCTCGGGCATAGGGCCCTCGGGGGTCGCATCCGGCATACCCCTTCGGGAAGCGGCACGCGAGGCGCGAACGACGGCCGGGGGCGGCTTGAAGTCGCCCGCCCGCGAGTGACGGGTATGACCGACGACGCCCGCGCCGCGACGGCCAGCCTCCTCCGCCGGACGATGCGACGTGACCGTCTCCCCGGCGTCAGCGTCGCCGTCGTCGACCGCGACGGGATTCGCTACGCCGACGGATTCGGGTCGCGCGATTTGGCCGGGAATCGTCCGGCGACGCCAGAGACGCTGTACGGCATTGGGTCGGTGACGAAGTCCGTCACGGCGCTCGCACTCGCACAACTCCAAGAGGCGGGGATGGTCGCGTTCGACGACCCCGTTCGCGACTACCTCGACGTCGACCTGGGTGACGACTCAGACGATCCGATTCGGCTTCATCACCTCCTGTCGCACTCGTCGGGCCTGCCGTCGCTCGGCACCAGCGAGGCGCTCATCGGGCGGCGACTCCGCCGCGACACGGACACGCTCCCGCTGGCGAGTACGGCGGACTTCCGGGCGCACATCGAAGACGCGGTTGGCGGTGGTGACCGCGGAGAGAGCGCGGTTGGCGGTGGTGACCGCGATGGTGGTGTGGTCGGCGGCGACGCCGCGGCACGCCGCGAGGTCGTCGGGTCGCCCGGCGAGCGGTTCGCCTACGCCAACGCGGGATACGTCCTCCTCGGCGACGTCGTCGAAGCGGTGACGGGTCGCCCCTACGACCGCTACGTGGCCGAACACGTCCTCGACCCGCTTGGGATGGAGCGCACCACCTTCGACGATATGGAGTTCTCGATGGACGATGACCACGCGACCGTCTACCTCCAGGAAGACGGTGACCTCGTCGCGGCGTCGTTGCCCACCCGGGAGTTGTCGCGGCCCGCGGGCGGCCTGCTCGCGTCCGTCTCCGACCTCGCGCGGTACGTCAGGCTGTTCCTCGACGGCGGTACGGTCGACGGCAGAACGGTCGTCTCGGGCGAGGCCGTCGACACGCTCACCGAGGGCCGTATCGACACGCCGAGCGGCCCGTACGGCTACGGATGGCGGACGCGCGAGTGTTGCGGCTACGATCTAGTCGGGCACAGCGGCTCTATCGCCGTCTCCTCGGCGTACGTCGGCTTCGCCCCCGAGACGGGCCTCGGCGTCGTCGTCGCCGCCAACGCGTCGCCGGGGTATCCGCTCGTCCGCCTCGGCGAGGGCGTGTTCGCGTGTGCGGTCGGTGCGGACCCGCAGGGGGCGGTCCCTTTCTTCGAGCGCCGCCGGCGATTCGACCGCCTCACGGGCGAGTACACCGCGTATCGGGGCGTGAAGCGCGGGTACGTCGCCCGCGACGGGGGAACGCTCCGCCTCGAACTCGCGGGACCACTGGGCGGCGAGTCGCTCCCGCTCACGGAGTCGGAGACGGACCCGTACACCTTCCACACGCCGAACGACGCCGGGGAGTCCGTGCCCGTCGAGTTCCGAGTCCAGGACCACGAGGTCAACCTCCTGTACGACCGCTGGCATCTCCACAAGGTGGCTGACGAAGTCGTCGCGCCCGAGTAGGGCGGTTCCCGCCCCGTCACGTCCTCCCACGAAAGGTTTACCCGGGGTTTCGGCATACTCTCCGGCAACTGATGGAACTGATCGTCACCGAGAAAGACAACGCCGCACGACGACTCTCGGAGATTCTCTCGGGGGAGAACTTCGACACGGAGCGTCGCGCCGGCGTCAACGTCTACTGCTGGGGCGGAACCCGGTGTATCGGACTGTCGGGTCACGTCGTCGCGGTCGACTTCCCGCCGGAGTACGACGACTGGCGCGACGTAGAGCCAGTGGAACTCATCGACGCACCCGTCCGCAAGCGACCCACACAGGAGGGCATCGTCCGGGCGCTTCGACTCCTCTCGCGGGAGGCGGATCGGGTCGTCATCGCGACCGACTATGACCGTGAGGGAGAGTTGATCGGCAAGGAGGCGTACGAACTCATTCGCGAGGTGAACGAGGACGTGCCCGTCGACCGGGTTCGGTTCTCCTCGATCACCCAGCGTGAGGTGACCGAGGCCTTCGAGAACCGCGATCAGATCGACTTCGACCTGGCCGCCGCGGGCGAGGCCCGGCAGATCATCGACCTCATCTGGGGGGCGTCGCTGACGCGGTTCCTCTCGCTGTCCGCGCGGCAGTTGGGCGACGACTTCATCTCCGTCGGTCGGGTGCAGGGGCCGACGCTCAAACTGATCGTCGACCGCGAGCGCGAAATCGAGGCGTTCGACCCCGAGGACTACTGGGAACTGTTCGCCGACCTCCTGAAGGCGGACGCCGACGCCGACGCGTTCGAGGCGCAGTACTTCTACGAGGACGACGACGGCACCGAGGCCGAACGCGTCTGGGACGAGGCGACCGCCGAGGCCGTCTACGACCGCCTGAAGGTGGCAGAGACGGCGACCGTCTCCTCCGTACGTCGTCGCCGCCGGACGGACGAACCGCCCGCGCCGTTCAACACGACGCAGTTCATCCGCGCGGCCTCCTCTATCGGCTACTCTGCCCAGCGTGCGATGAGTATGGCCGAGGACCTGTACACCGCCGGCTACATCACCTACCCGCGCACGGACAACACGGTCTACCCCGAGGACTTGGACGAGCGAGAACTCCTCGACGACCTCTCGATGGGCCGTGAGTTCGGCGACGACGCCGAATCGCTCCTCGAACTGGACGACATCACGCCTACCGAGGGCGACGAGGAGACGACCGACCACCCGCCGATTCACCCGACGGGCGAACTCCCGGCGGCCTCGGAGTTGTCGGACGACGAGTGGGACGTGTACGAACTCGTCGTCCGGCGCTTCCTCGCGACGTGTGCGCCCGACGCCGAGTGGGAGCACCTCCGCGTCGTCAGCGAGGTGGACGAGGGTGAGGACGCCGTCGGCGTCAACGACGGCCCCCTCTCGCTGAAGGCGAACGGGAAGCGCCTCCTCGATGAGGGCTACCACGCGGTGTACCCGTACCTCTCGACCAACGAGAGCTTCGTCCCCGACGTGACCGAAGGCGAGGCGCTGACCATCACGGACACCGAGTTCGAGGCGAAGCAGACCCAACCGCCGCGGCGGTACGGCCAGTCGCGCCTCATCGAGAAAATGGAAGACCTCGGTATCGGGACGAAGTGCCTTACCGGTGACACGCCTGTGCTCGCACGGACGGAGAACGGGGATATCGAACGCCGCCCAGTCGCTGATCTCTTCGAGGAAGAGCAGGTCGTGCTTGCGGACGGAGCAACCGATATCGGAACGACAGCCGGCGGACCACAGACGATATCCTTTGCAGAGGGAGAGGAGAAAACGAGTGAATTCGCCAGCGAGCTGGTCAGCAGACGCCCGTTGGAGTCGACCGAACGGATAGTGGAGGTCACCTCGGATTCGGGGGCCCTCTCTGTCACCGACGACCACCCAATGTACGTCCGCTCCGGCGACTCATATGAGGTCATACCAGCGGCCAGAGTCTCTCCCGGCGACGAACTGTTGACAGCTCGGGCGCCGCCGTCGAATCACCCAACGACCACCGGCGCACCCACCGCCGTCTCGTGGGAGGAATTTGTCGATGATGCCACCGATTCGACGAAGCTTTTCGGAGTTGATTGTGGTACGTCAGTTGAACAGACCCGCGCCGATACTGGTGAAACACAACGTGAGCTTGCGACCCGTCTCGGCACTGATCAGAGGCGGATCTCCTCGATAGAGACCGGGCGCCGAGGAGCACCCGTGTGGTTGCTCGCTGAACTCGGGATCCGACCCGATACACTCCGAGGACTGAACAATGACATCGAGTTCGAGAACCCGTTCCCGATACGATGGACGCCAACGCTCGCCAGTGTAATCGGGAACCTGCTCGGCGACGGATCGATTCACGTCGATGAATCCGAAAACGCCGTCGACGTTCGCTACCACAATACGGATCTCCGGCTGATCGAGACGTTCATCTCAGACATCGAGACGCTGTTCGGTATTCGACCTCCGATTCGGCAGCATCCCGGCCGAGAGGAACACCACAAAGAGAAGTACCATGTCGACATTCCGTCAAGCGTCGGTCGTGTGCTCCACTATGTGCTTCAGTCCGTAACGAGTGACGGTTGCCCCGAAGTACCGGCGAAGTGTGCCCCCGCGTTCATCGGAGCGATGTTCGATGACGAGGGGCACGTTTCGCGCGAGCGCAAGGCGTTCATCTCGAACATCGACCACGACCTGCTTGCTGGCATCGGGGAGATGCTCAGCGAATTCGGGATCGACTCGAAAATCGATACGAATCAACACAAGCTCCACATTCGGGGACGGAAGAACCTCGAACGGTTCGTCGATATCGTACCGATCACGAGCGACGAGAAATTCTACCGCGCACTCGACGGGCTTCGAGCGTACGACGTAGTTCAGCACAAAGCACGTCTGCTCGAATGTGCCCGCGAAGAGGCTCGCACCTCGGACGAACTCGCTGCCAAGCTTGGCCTCAGTCGCGGGCGGGTGAACGATATTCTCCGCGAGCTCCGTGAAGACGAGTACATCCGAACGGAGGTTGAAGGGAGCAACAGGAGCCCAGACCGCAATCGGGTGATTCGCTACGCGGCATCCGGATTTACGGACTCGATATACGCAACGGTTCTCGGATATCCCTCATACACAACTGTCCGTGCGGTTGACGAGCGGGAGTACGATGGAGCTGTGTATGACCTGTCAGTCTCGAACGAGGCGCCCAACTTCGCCGTTACGGGTGGCGTGATCGTTCACAACTCGACCCGTCACGACGTCATCCAGAAACTGTACGACCGCGGCTACATCGAGAGCGACCCGCCCCGCCCGACGGGGCTGGCGAAGGCCGTCGTTGAGGCCAGCGAGGAGTTCGCAGACCACATCGTCAGCGACGCGATGACTGCCCAACTGGAGGCAGATATGCAGGCCATCGCCAGCGGCGAGAAGGAGTTCGACGAGGTGGCCGACGAGTCCCGAGAGATGCTCGAACGCGTGTTCGAGGAACTCGCGGAGTCGCGCGAGGAGGTCGGCGACCACCTTCAGAAGTCGCTGAAGGCCGACAAGCAACTCGGGCCGTGTCCCGAGTGCGGCGACACGCTCCTCGTCCGGAAGTCGCGGGCCGGGTCGTACTTCGTCGGCTGTGACGGCTACCCCGACTGTGAGTACACCCTGCCGCTCCCGTCGACGGGCAAGCCGCTCATCCTCGACGAGACGTGCGAGGAGCACGAACTGAACCACGTCAAGATGCTCGCCGGGCGCAAGACGTTCGTCCACGGCTGTCCGCAGTGCCAGGCCGACGAGGCCGACGAGGAGGAAGACGAGGTCATCGGCGTCTGCCCCGACTGTGGCGAGGAACACGGCGGGGAACTCGCGATCAAACGGCTCCGCTCGGGGTCGCGACTCGTCGGGTGTACCCGCTACCCCGACTGCGACTACTCGCTGCCGCTCCCGCGGCGCGGTGAGATCGAAGTGACCGACGAGCAGTGCGAGGAACACGACCTCCCGCACTTAGTCGTCCACTCGGGCGACGAACCGTGGGAACTCGGCTGTCCCATCTGCAACTACCGCGAGTACCAGTCTCGCCAGGCCGGCTCGGAGTTGGAGACCATCGAGGGTATCGGCGAGAAGACGGCGAAGAAACTGAAGGACGCGGGCGTCGACGACGTGGCCTCGCTCAAGGAGATGGAACCCGACGCACTCGCGGAGAAGATGGACGGCGTCGGCCCGGACACGATCCGGGGCTGGCAGGCGAAGGCGGACTGATCGCCGACGGCCGGGGCCGTAGTCCTCGCTCCGACCAGTCAGTACCTTTATCGCTTGCTGACGACCTGTTCGCGTATGGCCCTCCTGTCAGCCCTCCGACGGACGCCCTCGGCGCTCGTCCGCAATCCCGTCGTCCTCGTCCCGGTCCTCGTGCTCTCGGCGTTGCAGACGCCGCAACTGCTGTTACAGTCTCGTGCGCCGTTGCTCGCCAGCGCCATCTCGCTCGTGTTGTCGTTGCTGTACCTCGTCGCAGTCCCGTTCGTGCACGCGGGACTCGTCGGGATGGCCGACGAGGCACTCGACGGCCACACGTCGCTGGCGACGTTCGTCGGCGAGGGGGTGGCGAACTTCGTCCAGGTGTTTCTGGTGTACCTCGCGGTCGTCGCGGTGAACCTCCTGTTCGGTCTCATCACCATCTTCGGCGTCTTCGTCGCCGTCGTCAGCCTCTACCCCGGCGGCGGAACGCCCAGTACTCCCGTCCTCGCTGGACTGGCGATCCTCGGTGGTGGATTCCTCCTCGCGTACGTCCTGCTCGCGTTCTTCGTCCAGTTCTACGCGCAGGCTATCGTGATCGACGACTGCGACGCCGTCGAGTCGATCCGTCGTAGCGCCTCGCTCGTCTCCTCGAACCTCGTGAGCGTCGTCGGCTACTCGCTGGTGGTCGCGGTGCTGGCGGGCGGGTTCGGTCTCGTCGGGGCCGCCGCGTCGCTGCTGTCACAGCCAAACGGTCCGGCGATGTCGGTCGTCAGTGGGCTTCCGACCGTGCCTCCCGTCGCCATCGCGGTCGTCATCGTCGTCGGCGGGACGCTGTTCGGCGGGTTTCTCGGCGTGTTCTCGGTGTCGTACTATCGGGAGTTGGCGGGCTAATCTGAGCCGATCGCTCCTACTCCCTGACCGCCTCCTCGACGATCTCGATCTCCTCGTCGCTGAGGCCGTACAGTTCGTACACGATCTCGTCGATCAGATCGTCGGTCCGTTCGATCTGCTCCTCCAGTTCCTCCGCTCGCTCCTTCGTCTCGATGTAACTCTCCAGGCCGTCGCGCACGTCGCCGACGGCGGGCAGCGTCAGCGCACGCAGGCGGTCGACCAGCGAGTTGGTCTTGGTCGCCGTCTCGCGGAAGCCCGCGAAGCCGCCCGCCTCGTCGACGGCGACGGGGACGAAGTGCTCGATGAGGTCGGCTTCCGTCTCGGTCAGGTCGGTGATCCGAAGCGCCGGTAGTGGATCCGTCTCGGTGTATCCCCACCGGTCCGTCTCGTGGGCATCCTCGTCGTCGGGTTTGTAGCGTGCGGTGAGACGAATTTCGACAGTAGTGGTTGATTCACGTGCCACCTCCGCGTGGCCAACTCTAAGGTTCGGCTTCTGCTCGGTCGTCTCCTGTAGGACCGAGTCAGCAGCGTTCTGTGGGGGTTGAGGCAGCCCGATGTCGGACAAGGTATCACCATCGGAGAAAGTACCAAGATGGTCAAGCAAAGACAAATTGAGGGAGTCTTGACTTTGAACAATATCTGATCTGACTGGATATAGATTTTCCAAGGCGGCAACCAACGAATATTTGCTTTCAGAGGCTTTTGAAAGGGAACCTTCGAGCTTTTGATCACCAGCTGCAGTTGACAGTACATCATCAGAGAGGATGCTGCTTTCTACGGCTTCGGTATTGGGGAAGGGGAGCTTGTTTATATTTTGAGGTTTGACCTCAGCGAACACACGACCTCTTTCTTGTGTAATGCTATCGTAAAACTCTCTTAGTAGAGTTGAATTTAGAATGCAAGCTACAGCACCCAATCCAACTTGTTGGGTGGCATTTTCTTTGTATGCCAGACACAATAGACTGTGTATATTGAAATAATGCTCAGTATCTAAAGCACATTTGAGAGTATCTCCAGTTTGACGCAAGAGTACTTTGTCTTGCTCGAATAGTTCTGGGTTTCGTGGCCGGTGAAGCGAGTACCAAGGACGGATGCCCTTACTGACTTCACTATTTGATTCCAGTTCCTCACGGTACTGTTCAAGGTATTCTAGTATATTTTTTATATTTTTTTTGTTTGTGTTTCTATTAATGTACAACACATACTGTTCTCTTCCGCCTATCAAATAGGGCTTCAAGTCGGACCCAAAGATAGTTGGTTTGACGTATTCGGACTCTAAATTATGCTTCGACACGTCAGGGGAAGTAACGGTGAAAATATCATCACCACCAGTCTGTACGCCCTGATTCACATCGAATTTCTTACCGAATTGGGTGTTATGCTTTAGAGTATCTAGCCGAAGTTTGCTTACTTCTGCTTTGTATGTTGGAATAGTGTGGCCCTCATCAGATAGTACATTTGATCTGGGGTATAGCAGAAATTTCAATTTGTCACTGTCAGGAATTTCTGATTGCTGCCGTAAATTTGATATTTGAATCGATTCGCCCAGATTATTGCGATCAGCGATTATAATCGCTGCAGGTGCAACTACTCCTTTGAATACTCCTTCTCCGAGGTCAATTACTTTTGTTAGTCCATTACTGGTCAGTTCATACCTGAGCTTACTGTATTCACTTTGGAAAAGAGATGCATTCGGAACAATCATCCCAAATGTACTTGATTGTTTGGCCAATTTCTGAGATAAATAAGAAAAGTATGCAAAGCTGTCCGGCAATCTCTTGACGACTTTCGAGTATCTGGTTTTCAGATAATCTTTACCACTAATCGGTTGACCCCAGGGAGGGTTGCCAACGACTGCGTCGAACCCGTCATCTCCAAGCTTCTCACCGTCTCGATCAAAGAATACCTCGGGGTACTCCAGTTCCCAATGGAAGAAGTCCTCCTCCTTCGCCATTGTCTGTGCTGACCGGAACCAGTCGTTCTCACGCACCTCACTCCACTCCGCCTCGCTCTCGATAGCGCCGGCCATCTCCTCGTAGACGCCTTCGGGCACGTCGAGGCCGAACCGCTCGGCGGTGTGGACATTCGCCAACTCGAACAGGCGACTGTACAGTGGGTCGTCGCGAATCTCGGCGTACAACTCCTCCATCGACTTGATGTCTGCGTAGTCGTCGTTGTCGATGGCCAGCAGGTCGCCCATCAACTCCATCACGTGCTCCAGCGTGCGCTGGCGGGCGTGTGCTACCGCCTCGAATAGCGTCATCTGACCGTCCGCAGACTCCTCCTCGTCCTCTGAGAGCACTTCGCTGATATCCGACCCGACCAGCGAGTTGCCCGCCTTGAGGTGGTGGTCGAGGAACGCGAGCGGTTTCTCCTCCGCGAGCGTCTCCAGCCACATCGACAGTTTGGCGAGTTCGACCGCCATATCGTTGATGTCGACGCCGTAGATGCACTCCCGCGAGACGCGCCGTCGGATGTCCTGTTCGTCGAGGACACCCGCCGTCGACTCCACCTCACGGGCGCGTTCCATCACGCGCTCTGCGAGGTAGCCTGTCGCCTTCGTGAGGAAGTGCCCCGAGCCCATTGCCGGGTCGAGGACAGTCAGGTCGAGCACCTCGTCGGCGAAGCGGAACACGTACTCCTGCGTCCCCGCCTCGATGCCCCGGTCCGCGAGGTCCGCGTCTATCTCCTCGATGAGGGGGTCGACCGTCTCCTCGACGATGTACGTCACCACGTAGTCGGGCGTGTAGTACGCGCCCGTGGCCTTCCGCTCGCCGTCGTCGTTGACGACGTACAGTTCCCCCGCCTCGACCGTCTCGACGGCGTCGGCGACGCTAACCTCCGTCGCGGGCTTCCACACCTGCCCGCCGTCCTCGCTGACGGCTGCGTACTCCTCGGGTGCGATGCGGAACTCGTGTTCGAGCAGTCCCTCGTAGATGGTCCCGAGGTGGCGCGTGTCGAGGTCGGCGTAGTCCGCGAGGACGAACCCCTCGCCGTTGTCGGCCTGCGTCGTCCCGAGACGGTACACTACCTCCGCGAGGTAGCGGTCCGACACCTCGTGGTCGGCGAGGAAAGCGTGCTCGTCGCGGTCGAACAGCCCACCGTTGTACGGCGGGATGCCCAGTGACTCCTCGCCGGAGTCGACGAGGCGAAACAGGTCCTCCAGTCGACTCCACATCGACGTGGAGTAGGTGCTGTACTCGTCGAACGTCTGTCCCGAGTTTACCTCCTCGTGTATCTCTCGTCGGAGTTCGTCGAGGCTGAAGTGCTCGTCGTACTCCGCGCGTCGCGCCGGGTCGTCGGGGCTGATCAAGCCGCGTGACTCGGCGTACAGGACGAACATCAGCCGATACAGGAGGACCAGCGAGTGCTCTTTCAGTTCCTCCTCGGTTACGGCGGCATCGTCGTCGCCGATGTCGAGGTCGTTCGACTCGACGAAGCCCTCGCCGAGCACCCGGAGTGCGGTGAAGACGTTGTCCTGCAGGTCCTCGCCCAACTCCTGTGCGGCGGTCTCCGACTCGTTCCAGACCGTGTCGAGGAACGACGTGCCCGACACCTCGCGGAACGCCGCCGACCGGAAGAACACGTAGAAATATTTGAACGCCTCCACGCTCCCGGATTCGAGCAGTTCGGGCAGGTCGACCTCGTAGTACGTCTGCGTCTCGTAGTCTTTGATCCCGTACAGTCGCCACTTGCGCCCGTTCGTGAGCACACCCCACCGAAGCGAATCGGGCGTCCGTTCGAGGTAGTACTTCACTTGGTGGGAGGCGTCGCGGTACTGTCGCTGTTCGCTGAACGTCTTCTCGAACGAAGCACCCCACCGCTTCGCCTCCAGCAACGCCGACGCCTTCCCGAACGTCCCCGAGACCATCCCGTCTTGCTGCATCATCATCGCGTCGCGGCGGTCCTCCGGGGAGTCGAACAGGACGCGGTCGATGTAGCCGTTCGTCTCCGGGAGCGATGTCTCCTGAATCGTATCGAACCCAAGTACGTCGAGCACCTCGTCGATCCACGACCCGAGTAGCGTGTCCTCGTTGTACCCGTCGACCAACTCGCGCTCACCCTCCCAGAGGGCTTGTAGCTCCTCGAACGCGGCCTGTGCGTCCTCGTCGCAGTCCCACGCATCGAGGTCGTCGACTCGTTCGTCGAGATAGTAGCCCGAGAAGAGGTTGGAGTTGCGGTAGGGCGCGGACCCAAGCGTCGCCTGACTCATCTGATACCTAATCGAGGGCCGCTCACGAACTATCAAACCTCGGGTGTCGCGCATCCGCGCCCTTTTTAGCCTTCCTCACACCACCAACAGCCAATATGAGTGCGCCCTGGGCGGAGTGGGACCACATCCTGAAGATCGACCCGGACAAAGACCTGCACGCAGACGAGACGTTCGCGGACGCCTGCAAGACCGGCACGGACGCTATCGAAATCGGTGGCACGCTCGACGTGACCTCCGAGAAGGCCACGCGCGTCATCGAGGCGTGCAAGGAACACGATGTGCCGCTGTACCAAGAGCCGTCGAACCCGGGCGTCGTCGTCGACGACGAGGCGCTGGACGGCTACCTCATCCCGACGGTGTTCAACGCGGGCGAGCCGTTTTGGATCACCGGCGCGCACAAAGAGTGGGTCCGTATCGCCGACGACCTCGACTGGGAGCGCACCCACACCGAGGCGTACATCGTCCTCAACCCCGAGGCCTCTGCGGCGCAGTTGACCAGCGCCGACTGCGACCTCACGCCCGACGAGGTGGGCGCGTACGCCCGCGTCGCCGAGCGGATGTTCGGCCAGGACATCGTCTACGTGGAGTACTCCGGGACGCTCGGCGACCGCGAGACGGTGAAGGCCGCCCACGACGCCCTCGACGAGTCGACGCTGTTCTACGGCGGTGGCATCCACGACTACGACGACGCCCACGCGATGGGACAGGTTGCCGACGCCGTCGTCGTCGGCGACCTTCTCCACGACGAGGGCGCAGACGCCGTTCGCGAGACGGTCGAAGGCGTCAAAGACGCCCACTCCGAACTGGCCGACGCGTAACACACCCTCCCGCCCGCTGCGGTCCGTTCTCCGCTCTGCCACTCAGCCGTTCGCCACCGTGAGCGTCACCGCTCGACTGCTCGTCACTCGTCGTCTGCACTCGCGTCCTCGTCGACGCGCGGGAACCGAAGCGTGACGACGCTCCCGTCGCCGTCACGCGAGGTCACGTCGGTCTCGCCGCCGACGGCGTCGACGATCCAGTGGACGACCCACAGCCCCATCCCGGAACTGTGTTCGAGTGCCTCCTCGCCACCTTCTTCCAGCACGGTCCGCTCGCGGTCGGGGAAGCCCGGCCCGTCGTCGGTGACGACGACTTCGACCACCTCGCCGGCCGCGGTGGGGCCGTCGCCTCCGACCACGCGAACCGCGTCGCCCTCCTCGGCGTCACGAACCTGCACGACGACGTCGACGGTCGGGTCGGCGTGGTCGGCGTGTTCGACGGCGTTCTCGACAACGTTGTGGATTGCCGACTCCAGCAGGTCGTGGTCGGGGACCCACGCGGTGCGGTCGGCGGCGTCGACGCGAAGCGAGACGGTCGCCTCCGGGTAGTCGCGGTCGATAGCGCCGACGACGCGTCTGACGACCCGCGCCATATCGGTCGCCCCCGTGTGCGTGTCCTCGCCCATCACCGCGTCTTCCGCCAGCGCCGCGTGGTCGCTCAGTCGCTCGATCCGTTCGGCACGGTTCTGGATGCCGTCGAGGTACTCGTGGATCGACGGGTCGCTCTCGCGTCTCGCGAGGTCGATGTAGCCGGCGATAACCGTGAGGTCGTTGCGCACGTCGTGTCGCAACACCCGATTGAGGACGGTTAACACCTCGACGAAGCGTTCATTGCGAGCGTTCGCCGCCTCCGCCTCGGCCGTCCGCATCCGCACGCGCACGTCGCCGATGCCGACGGCCGCGCCGAAGACGACGCCGCCGCAGGCCCACCACCCCGCCGCGGTCGCGGAGACGCCCGTGAGCGACCCGACGGCGGCCATATACGCCTGATTGATCACGCCGCCGACGACGAACGGGATGACGCCGACCACGAGCCACCCGGTCAGTCGCGTGTGGTGGCGACGCGGCGGGTCGACTCGCGCGACCCACGCGAGGACGACCCCGTACGCCCAGACCGCCGCCAGCGGACCGACGAGACCGAGCACGAGCGATCCCGCGGTGCGATCGGCCTCGGTGAACGCGAATCCCGCGGTCAACACGACGAGCGCGGCGGTGAACGCACCCCCCACCGCGAGCGCGGGCGACCGCCACGGCGGCACCGCTGGCTCCGTCGACTCCGGCATCCCCTCAGCGGCCGCGTCGGTCGGGCCCCCCGAACCTCCCGAAGACGTCACTGACGCCCGATTCGTGTCGTGGCGTATAAACGTACGCTCCGAGCGCCGACGCCCCGTCGGCTTCTCCGTGGTACGGATTCGGGAGGGACGAGAACGGGGATCGACCGAGTTTAAAGTCTCGCGGCGGAATCGGCAGGTATGCACGGCCGAACCTACACGGCGGACGCGACTCCCGGTGAGACGGTCACCGTCGCCGGCTGGGTCCACGAGACCCGCGACCTCGGCGGTATCGCCTTCCTCATCCTCCGCGACAAGTCCGGCAAGATCCAGGTCAAACTGGAGAAAGACGAGATGGACGAGGAGATGGTCGAGACCGGACTCGACGCCCACCGCGAGTCCGTCCTCAAAGTCGAGGGCGACGTGAAAGAGGAGCCTCGTGCGCCCACCGGCGTCGAGGTCGTCCCGACCGACATCGAAGTCATCGCGCCCGCAGACCCGGAACTCCCGCTCGACCCCTCCGGGAAAGTCGACGCTGAACTCCCGACCCGCCTCGACAACCGCACGCTGGACCTCCGCAAGTCGGAGGTGCAGGCGGTGTTCGAGATTCGCGCGAAGGTGCTGGAGACGGTTCGCGAGACGTTCCGCCAGCAGGACGCCACCGAGATCAACACGCCGAAGATCGTCGCCACCGGCACCGAGGGCGGCACGGAACTGTTCCCGATCTCCTACTTCGGCGAGGAGGCGTTCATGAACCAGAGCCCGCAACTGTTCAAGCAGCTGATGGCCGGTTCCAACCTCGAACGCGTCTTCGAGATCGGCCCGATCTTCCGCGCCGAGGAGCACAACACGCCGCGACACCTCAACGAGGCCCACTCTATCGACTTCGAGGGCGCGTTCTGCGACCACACCGAGGCGATGGACGTCGCCGAGGCCGTCACGAAGGCTGCCTACGAGGCGGTGCAAGACGAGTGCGCCGACGAACTCGAAGAACTCGGCCTCGCCGACGACTTCGCGGTGCCCGAGGGCGACTTCCCGCGCCTGAGCTACCAGGAGGCGCTCGACCGCATCAACGCGACGGGCGAACTCGACGACCACCTCGTGTGGGGCGACGACCTCTCGACGGAGGCCGAACACGTCCTCGGACAGGAGGTCGGCGAGCACTACTTCATCACCGACTGGCCCTCGGAGGTCAAGCCGTTCTACATCAAAGACCACGACGACGACGACGAGAAGTCCACGGGCTTCGACATGATGCACCCGCGGATGGAACTCGTCTCGGGCGGCCAGCGTGAACACCGTCACGACCACCTCATCGCCGGGTTCGAGCAGCAGGGACTCGACCCCGAGGAGTTCGAGTACTACACCAAGATGTTCAAGTACGGGATGCCGCCCCACGCCGGGTGGGGGATGGGCGCAGAGCGCCTCATTATGACGATGCTCGACTTAGACAACATCCGCGAAGCTGTCCTCTTCCCGCGCGACCGCCAGCGTCTGTCGCCGTAGACGACCTGGAATCGGTCGATTTTCGTCTGTTATCTCCGAACGACGCCGGACACACTTCCGTGGTTCTTGGCACCGATACACATAGATTCTTTACTCGCGTAGCCACCGTAATGAGTCCCAGCGCGTACTACGACGAGGAGGCCGTGGGCGACCTCCGCGCGGTACTCGACCGAACGACGGAGAACTGGCCGGGCGTCGCCCACACGACGATGTTCGGGTGTCCCTCCTACACCGCCGACGGCACGCTGTTCGCCGTTCTCTCGACGCAGGGCGTCGCACTCACGCGCCTGCCCGACGACGACCGTGACCGTCTCGCCAGCGAACACGCCGTCGAAGCGTTCAGGGCAGGCCCGCGAACCGTCGACGCGTGGGCCGTCCTCCCGCCGGAGGCAGCGGCGGCGTGTGACCTCGAACGCTACCTCCGCGCGAGTTACGAGACCGCACGCGGCGAGTGAGTTATCGGATCCGCTCGTTCTCGCCGTCGTCGCCGCGTCGCCACCGCGCTACCTCGTTCCCGCAGTCGACACACTGCGTGATCAACTGCGACTCGTCGTCGGGTGCACGCTCGATTGTCACCGACACCTCCTTGCCACACGCCGGGCAGTCGTCGCGCTTCAGTTGTTCGCCGTAGGCTAACGGCGCGCCGAGTGCGAGTGCAGTCACGCGCTCGGCTTCGGCGTCGTCGTCGCCGCCGCCGTCCGTTTCCGAGGGAGGCCGGTTCCACCCGCGCTGAAACTGCCCCGGCGGGATGCGGATTGCCTCCATCGGTCCCACCTCGACCTCGCGGCGCTCCTCGGGGTCGCCGGCGTCGCTGAAGTCCGCGTTCTCCGGTTCGGGGCCGACCACCCACGTCGCGGTTCCCGAGAGGACGACGAACACCTCCTCTTGCACCTCGTGGTTGTGGTACGCGAACGCGAACGAGTCACCGGGGTCGAGTTCGTAGTAGTTGATTGCCAGATCCGTACAGCCCAGGGGGTCGGTGAGGTGGCGCATCACCGCCGCCGGTTGCAGCGAGTTGTCGAGGTCGTCGACGACGACGTGGTCCATACCGGGGAAGTCGCGTGGCGGGGCAAAAGCCCGCGGGTAGCAGTCCGGTGGCTGACACGTCGCCGCGCCGCTGGAGAACCGAAACCCATACTCGGTCCCCGCCGGTTCGGCGTGTATGGACGAGGCGACCGCGTTCGCACCGGGACACATCACCGCCTTCTTCGCGCCGTACCCTGACTCCGACCCCGTCCGTGCGGGGTCTCGCGGCGCCGGTCTCGCACTCTCCGACGGCGTCGAGGTGACGGTCCGCTCGATGGCCGACGGCGACACAGAGCGGGATGCGGCCGCCACGGGAACCGCCGACCTTCGCCTGGACGGCACGCCCGCCGAGATGGAGCCAGTCGGCCGAGTGCTCTCCTCGCTCGGCGTCACGGCCGAGGTCGAGGTGACCAGCGACGTCCCCGTCGGTGCGGGCTTCGGCGTCTCCGGCGGGGCGGCGCTGGCGACGGCGCTCGCGGCCAACGCCGTCTTCGACCTGGAGCGCTCGGAGAACGACCTGGTGCGAACCGCCCACGCCGCAGAGGCCGCCGCCGGGACGGGACTGGGCGACGTCGTCGGACAGTTCCGCGGCGGCCTCCCGGTTCGACTGGAGCCGGGACCGCCGGGGTACGGCCGGATGGACGGCGTCCCTGCCCGCCCGCGCGTCGAGTACGTCTCCTTCGGCGAACTGTCGACCGAACGCGTCCTCGGCGGCGACCTCGACCCGGTTCGCGAGGCGGGTGAGGCGGCACTGACGCGGTTGATGCGCGGGCCCGACGAACTCGAACTGCTCGCGGCCGGCCGGGAGTTCGCGAGCGAGGCGGGCCTGCTCGTGCCCGAGGTGGCGGAGGCGGTCGAGGCGGTCGAAGCCGAGGGCGGCCTCGCCTCGATGGCGATGCTCGGGCGGACGGTGTTCGCGCTCGGCACGGGCCTGTCGGACGCCGGGTATGACGCGCAGGCGTGTTCGATCCACCCGACGGGTGCGACGCTCCGAGTTGACGAGTAGCCTCCCCCGAGCCTCGTGCCGACTCAGCCACTATCGCGAGTGAATGCGTTTTTCGCACCGCGGTGTCGATACCGTCGTATGACCGATGACGCCGACGCGGGCGACCCGGAGGTGCCCGCGGACCCCGAACACGAGTCGGAGATTCCCGAGGACCACCCACGGTATCAGTCGCTGCTCACTCGTCACCGAATCGAGCACGGTGTCGACCTCGGGATCACCTCGAAACAGGGCCTCATCGCCGAGGGACGCGGCGAGGCGTTCGACTACCTGCTCGGCGAGGAGACGCTCCCCAGCGCCGACGAGGCCGCCCGCGTCGCCGCTGCACACCTCCTGCTCGCCGACCACCCGGTGCTCTCGGTGAACGGCAACGTCGCGGCGCTCGTCCCTGGCGAAATCGTCGCCCTTGCGGCGGCGACCGGCGCGGACGTCGAGGTGAACTTGTTCAACCGCACGCCTGAGCGGATGGAGGCTATCGCCGAGCACCTCCGCGACCACGGTGCGAGCGAGGTGAAGGGATTGACCGCGGACGGCCGGATTCCGGGCTTGAGTCACGAACGCGCGAAGGTAGACGCCGACGGCATCGGCGACGCCGACGTGGTCGTCGTGCCGTTGGAGGACGGCGACCGCGCGGAGGCGCTGGGTGCGATGGGGAAAACGGAGATCGTCATCGACCTCAATCCGATGAGTCGGTCGGCGCAGGTCGCCGCCGTCCCCATCGTCGACAACATCATCCGCGCGGTGCCGAACATTACCCGCCACGCCGAAGACTTGGCCGACGCGAGCGACGAGGAACTACGAGCGATCGTCGAGGCGTTCGACCCCGAGGCTGCGCTGGAAGAGGCAGAGCGAGCGATCCGACAGGGCGAGTTGGACTGAGACCACCCAGCACACTGACCTTACACTCCGACAATGACCGACATCCGCGGCGTCGTCCTCGGCGCACTCCGTCGTCCAGACACCGGCGAGTACCTCGTGCAGCGACTGTCCGGCACCGACGATACCCACTTCCATCGCTTCATCGGCGGCGGTATCGAGCCGGGAGAGCCGAGTGACGCGGCGCTGGAGCGCGAGTTTCGCGAGGAGTTGGGCGTCGCCGTCGACGCCGGGCCCGCGTTCTGCACTGTCGAGAACCTGTTCGAGTTCGGCGGCGAGTCGCACCACGAGTTCGCCGTCGTCCGGGCGGCGACGTTCGTGGACGACGTGCTGTACGACCGGGAGACGTTCGCAGGCGTCGACGGCGCGGACGGCGAGCGCATCGAGTACGAGGCGTACTGGCGTTCGCTCGCGGACCTGCGCGCGGCCGACGCGCCGTTCTTCCCCGCGGGCGTCGCCGACGCGGTCGCCGCCGACGGCCACGTTCACGTCGTCAGTCCGCAGGAAGCCGACGTCGACGCGGTCGGTGGCGACGACGACTAATCGAAGCCGGAGACCAGCGTCACGAGCCACTGCATCGGGTCGCCTCGCTCGCGCACCTCCACCGACTCGACCCATTTCACCCACTGGAACCCTCGACGCCCCGCCGCGACGAGTCGAGCGGGTGCGCCGTGCCCGTGGCTGAGTCGGTCGCCGCGGACGTGCGTCGCGAGGAGGGCATCGCGGGCCTCCTCGACCGGGAGTGACCAGCGGTAGCCCGTGACCGAGGTGAAGCGAACGTAGCGGGCACGCTCGTCGACGCCCGCGGAATCGAGCAGGTCGCCGACGCGGACGCCGCCCCATCGCTGGTGGGTGTACCACCCGGAGGTGCAGTCGAGCGTCGCGTCCAGTTCACGGTCGGGGCCGTCCCCGGCGAGGCCGGCGTACGACAGGTCGAGTTCCTCGTCGACGAGGCCACGCACCGACAGCGTCCACGCTGCGCGGTCGACGGGGTCGGGGTCGTCGGCGACCCACGACGTGACGGGGAAGCCGCCACCCTCCGTCTCGGTGTCGTAGAGGTCGCCCGTCGGTTTCGACCCGGTGAACCGTCTGCTCGCGCCACCGAGGACGGTGTCGGCGCTCTCGGTCACTCGCCACGCGACCGTGCCCGCGACGAGGAGAGCGCCGACCTTCAGCGCCGCCCGGCGGTCGGGGTCGAGGGCTCGTGGGGAGTGGTACCGTCCGCGGAGGTGCCACAGGACCAGCGGGACCAGCAGGAGGCCCAGGCCGACGTGGAGGTTCAGCGTCGTCCACGCGAAGATAGGGACGTTGCCGCCGAGCACCCAGAACACACCCGTCCCGAGCGCCGCGAGCGTGACGATCGCCTGGAGGACCGAGATAGGGGTGAATCGGTCCCACGCGGCGGCGCTGGTCACTCGACGGCGAACGCGGTACAGTTTGAACGCGACGAGCGCCGCGAGCGTCAGGCCGACCGTCGAGTGGAACCAGAACACCCACGCGCCGCTCGGCGTCCCCTGCGTGAACGAGTACAGTCCCGAGGCGACTTCGACGGCGACCGCGACGGCGATGGCCCAGTCGACGACGCGTGGCGGTGGCTCGACGCGGCGAAGCGTGCGTGCGACGACGCCGCGAACGCGACTCGTGTGGCCGCGTTCGGACCCGTTCATCTCGTTCGTACAGAAGGGGGTGGAGGCGTATAGTTCCGCCGCGGAATCACGCGCGCAGCGACCGGAGGAGAATCAAGAATCCGACGCCGATAGCGACGGACTCGACGAGGTGGACTGCGGTCAGGTCGAGGGTTGTGAACTGGAACAACACTCCCTCGACGAGCACACCGGCGGTGATGACGCCGAAGGCGACGGCGGCGTCACGGAGGTACGGTTCGCCGACTCGGTGGTACGCACGGGCGGCAGTCACGGTTACGCCGACACCCAACACGAGGACGGCCGCGCGGACGACGCCCAGCGCGAGGTGCGTACCGTCGGTCACGACACCGACACCTCGCCGAACAGCGAGTAGAGGATGACGAGCATCCCAACCGCGACGAGCGACGTCTGGACCGCACCCGCGGCAAACAGACTCCACCCGAGTACGTCGAACAGGACGCCCTCCAGTACCGAGCCGATAGTGACGAACAGGAACCCAGCTCCGAGATACAGCATCGGCTCGCTCCCGTGGCGACGGTAGCCCCGCAGCGCCTGGATCGAGATGGCGGTTCCCAACAGTACCGTGGCGACCTTCGCGATGACGAGTTCGATGTGCATTAGCTCTCCCTGATGTCCTCCCAGACGCGCGTGAACCGATCCACGGCGTCCTCGTTCGGTTGCTCGATGTCGACGTCGAGCGAGCCGTCGCGTACCTCCACCGCCAGGCGTTCGACGGCCGGTTCAAACACCGACTCGTGGTGGCCGTCGGGGTCGATGCGCACCCGCTCGACGAGGAGGTCTCGCTCCACCAGCGCCTCGGCCCGTCGGTACACCGTCGAGACGGACATATCACAGTGCTCCCCGAGTTCTGCGGCCGACATCGCGTCGGTGCTCACGGCCGCGAGAATGGACCTGGCGTACTCGTCTCCAAGTAGGTCGAGTACGCCGTCGGCGGTCCGGTCCTCGCTCACACCGGCAGTTCGTTTCTCCTATATAAAATATGGGGGGTGAGTCGCTGGCCCAGCGAACGTGCTGGCGGGTGTATGTGTACGGTGTGCCTATCACCACCTGTGAGGTGACCCAGATGTCGAAGACCACACTCCGTCGACGGACGTTCGTCGCAGCGACTATCGCCGCGGTGACCGGGACTGCTGGCTGTGTGGCCGGAAGCCGCGAGGGGGCCGGTGGCACGGACACGGCGGCCGCCGCGTCCACCACGACGTCGACCGAGTCGCACGACGACGGCGGTCACGGCGGCGACGAAGAGGGGCACCACGAGGAGAACACTCACCACGCCGAGGAGACCGAAACGAGCCACGACGACGGGCACAGTTCGGACCACGGGCACGGCGTCCCCGAGGAACCGTCGGCGTCGGCGACGGTGAACCTCGTCACGACCGACGAGGGGTACCACTTCGACCCGCACGTCGTCTGGGTCGAGGAGGGGGGCACTGTCACCTTCCACAACGAGTCGGGCAGCCACACCGCGACGGCGTACGCACAGGCCAACGACAAGCCCCAGCGCATCCCCGAAGACGCCGCTGCGTTCGACACGGGGATGCTGACCGAGTCGGGGGCAGAACACGAGGTGACGCTCGACACGCCCGGCGTGTACGACTACTACTGTGCTCCCCACGAGGCGATGGGGATGGTCGCGACTATCGTCGTCGGGAAGCCCGACCCGCACGACGCGACCGGACTCGCCGAGGCTCAGTCGTCGCTTCCGTCGGGCGCCCGTGAGAAGATTCACGGCCTCAACGAGACGGTCAACGGGATGCTCGGTCACACGCACTGACGGGACCACACGCTGTCGCCGACGGCAACGCCCAAGTTCCGGTCGGCCCTCGCGGCGGGTATGCCAGTCGCACTCGTCACCGGATCCTCACGCGGTATCGGCGCGGCAATCGCCGAGCGCTTCGCCGCCGACGGCTACGACGTCGCGGTCAACTACCACACCTCCGAGGCGGCCGCCGAGGAGACGGCCGACCGGGTCCGCGACCACGGCCAAGCGGCCGTCGTCGTCGGTGCTGACGTCTCGGACGCCGACGATGCGAGCCGCCTCGTCGAGACGACCGTCGACGAACTCGGCGGTCTCGACCACGTCGTCAACAACGCCGGCATCGACCAACACGTCTACACCGAGGACCTGTCGCCGGAGGACTTCGACCGCGTGATGGACGTGAACGTCAACAGCGCCTTCTGCGTCACGAAGGCGGCGCTCCCGCACCTCCGCGAGAGCGACGCCGACCCGACGCCGTCGGTGACGAACGTCTCCTCTATCCTCGCGTACACCGGCGCACCCATCGAGGTCCACTACGCCGGGTCGAAGGGGGCGCTGCTCTCGCTCACCAAGAGCCACGCCCGCGACTTCGCGCCCGCGGTGCGCGTGAACGCCGTCGCGCCGGGTCACGTCGAGACGGACATGACGAGCGACCGCACCGAGGCGGAGAAACAAGAGGAACTGGCGGGGATCCCGATGGACTACTTCGGAGCGCCAGCCGATATCGCCGACGCCGTCGCGTACCTCCGAGACGCGCGGTTCGTCACCGGCGAGACGCTGAACGTTAACGGCGGCGAGTTGATGCGATAAGCGAAGCAGAAGGGGGTTGGTTCGATGGTGGGTGAGGGTCAGCCGTCGGTCAGGCGACGGCGACGCTCGCGGTACTCCTCGTCGTCGACCTCGCCTCGGGCGTACCGGCGGTCGAGGACGGAGACTGCGTCGTCCGGCCGGTCGCCGTCGGCGTCTTGCGCGAGCGTGACCGCCGCGTAGACGACGGCCGCGAGAAGGCCGAGGACGAGGAGCATCACGAAGAGGCCTGCCCACGGTCCGAGCCACGGGAACAGGCCGCCGCCCATCCATCCGCTTCCCATCCAGCCCCCGCCCGCGGGGCCGTGTGGACCGGGCCCCATCGGGGCGTGTGGGCCGACCTGTGCCACGAGTCCGGTGAGTGTGATCATCGTCTTCACCTCTAGTTGTGAATAATGACTACAAGACTATCGGACTTGTGCTGGTTCCCAGTTCCGGAGAACGACAGACGTGAGCGGCCCCTACAGCGCCGCTTCGATCCGGTCGAGTCCTTCCTCCAACCGCTCCAGCGAGTTGGCAAACGAGAGGCGCAACTGGCCCGCGCCGGCCTCACCGAAGCCGTCCCCAGGCGCGAGGACGACGCCCGCCTCGCGGCACAGGCGCTTCGCGAGGGGGAGGCTCGCCTCGTCGGTGTCGGGGTTCAAGAACGCGTAGAAGGCCCCCTCCGGGCGCGGGGCCGAGACGCCGTCCATCTCGGCGAGGCGGTCGGCGACGTAGTCACGCCGCTCACGGAAGGCGTCGTACATCTCTTCGACGGGCTCTTGTGGGCCGGTCAGCGCCGCGATTGCGGCGTGTTGGGCGACGCTTCCCGTGCAGGCGGTCGTCGACTCGCGCACCTTCGTCGCCTCGTCGACGATGGTTCGCTCGCCTGCGAGCCATCCCACGCGCCACCCGGTCATCGCGTACGTCTTCGAGCAGGATCCGACCGTGAGGACGTGGTCGGGGTGGCCCGTGAGCGACGCGACGCCCTCGGGGTCGCGGTCGTAGGTGAGTTTCGCGTACACCTCGTCGGCGAGGACGTACGCGCCGTGGTCGGCGGCGGCGTCGACGACCGTCCGAATCTCCTCGGGGTCGGCGACGCGCCCGGTCGGATTCGACGGGGTACAGAGGACGACGACCGAGGTATCCTCGCTCATCTCCGCGACGACGCGGTCGGCATCGAGGTCGTAGTCGGGGCCCGGCATCGGTACCTCGACGGGCGTCGCGTCCGCGAGACGGGCCTGCGTCCAGTAGTTCGGCCACGCGGGCGAGGGGATGAGCACCTCCGATCCCTGCTCTGCGGTCGCCAGTATCGCGAGGTGGAGTGCCTCCATCCCGCCAGTCGTCGTCAGTATCTCGTCGGGGTCGTGCCGGATGCCGTACTCGCGGTCGAGCGTCTCCGAGATGGCCATCCGCAGTTCGGGGAGGCCGGCGTTCGAGGTGTAGTGCGTGTGGCCGCCGCGGGCGGCGTCGACGGCCGCCTCGACGACGTGGTCGGGCGTGTCGAAGTCGGGTTCGCCCACTTCGAGGCGGACGAGGTCGCGCCCCTCGCGTTCCAACTCCTCCGCGAGGTCGAACATCACGCGGATGCGAGAGCGGTCGCACGCACGGACGCGGACGGTGGGTTCGAGCATACGTGGCGGTCGGCGCGGGCCGTGTTGAAGGTACGCGTCCCCGACGATAGCGTGGACCCGGCGGCCAAGTTAGCGCGTGTCGACGCCGACCTTCCGACGAACCGGCGTCGACTCGACCGACCTTACCGACAGACTGCGACGGGTCGGATCGGTGGTGTCGCCCGGCGGGAGGCAGTTCCAGCCTCGACCGACTCCCAATGGCGGTCTGATCGATACCCGTCGCGTACCGTGAATCACTCCCGGCTAACGAAACGCCGCGGAGACGTGTGGCCAGACAGACAGATGTCGCCGAACGGAACCGAGTCGGGTGGGAGTCGCCGCGCGTTCCTCCGAGGACTCGCGGGCGTCGGTATCGGCGTGGCGGGAACGAGCGGTGCGACGGCGGTCACAGCACGGAACAGCCCCAGACCGACCGTGCTGACACAGAATCTCTACTTCGGATTCGACCTCTCGCCGTTGCTGGTCGCCGATTCGCTGCGCGGCTTTCGCCGCATCGTCGGGGGCTTCGTCGACGACCTCGATCCCGCGGTGTACCGCGCCCGCGCCGAAGGAATTGCGGCGTCGGTCGCGGCCGCAGACGCTGACGTGGTGGCCCTTCAGGAGGCGACGCTGTTCCGCGTTCAGCGACCGAGCGACTACGCCACCCGTGGGGGTGGGGCCGCGACCGAGGTTGCGGTCGACCTGCTCGCGGAGGTGGAGACGGCCCTCGACCGCCGCGGTCTCGACTTCGACCGTGCGGCGGTGACGACGACCAGCGACGCGGAACTCCCCGGAACGACCGCCGACGGCACCGCAGATCTCCGGATCACCGATCGGAACGCACTGCTCGTTCGAAGCGGTATCGACGTCGAGCGGCGAGTACGGAGGCGATTCGACACGAGTGTGGGGTTCCAGATTCCCGAGACGGACCAGACGGTGGCGCTTCGCCGCGGCTACGCGCGGGCCGACCTGTCGATGGACGGTCTAGCGTTCACCGCCGTCTCGACGCACTTGGAGTCGGTGTCGTCGTTTATGCGGTACCTGCAGGCGTCGGAGTTGCTCGACGCCCTCCCGCGGGGGCGGCGGGTCATCCTCGCGGGCGACCTCAACAGCGGTCCGAACACCGACTCGGCGGCGTACGACCTGCTTACGGAGTCGTTCACCGATCCGTTCGTGCGACTGCGCTACCGGGGCGGGCGCACCTGCTGTCAGTCGGCGACGCTCAGAAACGACCGCTCGAATCTCGACCGTCGCATCGACGCCGTCCTCCGCCGGGGACGACTCCGCGCGACCGCCGTCGACCGGGTGAACCACCGCCGCGCCGACCGCGTGACCGTCCAGCGTGACGGCGAGGACGACTCCATCTCGCTGTGGCCGTCGGATCACGCCGGCGTCGTCGCGACGTTCCGGGACCGATAGTCGCTCGTTCGGCGCTCGCGCGCCGTTTGTTCGCCGCTCAGTCAGCCGTCGCGTCGGGGGTGAGTTCTGCGGGCGGGCCGCCGGGTAGTTCGTCGCGGTCGTGTGCCTCGGTGAAGTCGATGTCCGGCCCGGTCGGCACGAGGCGCTTGGGGTTGAGGCTCTCGTGGGACTTGTAGTAGTGACGCGTGATGTGGTCCATATTCACCGTCTGCTCGACACCTGGCGTCTGGTAGAGGTCCTTCGTGTAGTTCCAGAGATTCTCGTACTCGTGGATGCCCTTCCGGTTGCACCGGAAGTGGGTGTGGTAGACGTGGTCGAAGCGGACGAGCGTGGCGAACATCGCCACGTCGGCCTCGGTGAGTCGGTCGCCCGCGAGGTACCGTCGGTCAGCGAGCAACTCGTCGTACTCGTCGAGGGCGTCGAACAGTTCGTTCACGGCCTCGTCGTACGCCTCCTGCGTGCTCGCGAAGCCCGAGCGATAGACGCCGTTGTTGATGCGGGGGTAGATGTCGTCGATGCGGTCGTCCACCTCTTGGCGACTCCCCTCGGGCCACAGGTCGACGCCGTTGCCCTCGAAGGCGGTGTCGAGCATCCGCATTATCTCCTCGCTCTCGTTGTTGACGATGGTCTCTTGCTTCTTGTCCCAGAGGACGGGGACGGTCACGCGCCCGGTGTACTCGTCGTCGGCCCGGGTGTATATCTCGCGGAGGTACTCGGCGTCGTACAGCGGATCGGACTCCGCCTCGGAGAACTCCCACCCTTCGTCGTAGCGTTCGGGTTGGGTCAGCGACAGCGAGATGTCGTCTTCGAGTCCCTTCAGCGTCCGCGTCATCGCGACGCGGTGGGCCCACGGACACGCGCGGCAGATGTAGACGTGATAGCGCCCAGGCTCCGCGGGGAACTCGGGGTTGTCGACTGGGTCTGCGCCGGGTTCGGGGATCGACCCGTCGATCCAGTCGCGGAAACTCGTCTCGGTTCGCTCGAACTCGCCGGAGTCGCCGGTGTCACGGCGGACGCCCGTGCGCCACTCGCCGTCGACGAGCATATTGGTCGCGTCGCTCATTGTGGACACAGAGACGGCCGCGAGACGGTAAAGCCGTGTGGCGGCGGATCCTGGGCACTCGACCGCGTCGCCGTGGGGAATTTTTCTCAGATTTAGGGAAGAAATTATATGGGGGTGTGTCGAACCGCGAGGTATGGGACGGGAATGTCAGAACTGCGAGTCGATGGTGACCGAGCGGTACGCGCGTGTGTTCGCGCCGGACTCGACGGCGGGGCCGCGGGTGTGCCCGAACTGCGACGACCTCGTCCGCGACGGCGCGGAGGTTCGGAAGGCCCGAGCGAATCGCGGATAGCCGCCCCCGACTGTCTTACTCGACGGTCCCGGCGCTGACGCGACCAAACCCGCCGAGGACCGTCTCGTACTCGATATCGGTACACACCGCCCGGAGCGCTCGGTGGGCCGCCACGACGCGTTCGTCCTGTACGGCCGCCGGCGACCGCTCCAGCGACCGCGCCGTTCCGGGCGGCGACCCCGCACGCACGAACAGCCTGTACGCGGGGTTCAGTCGCCGCCATCCCGGACGAGTCGACTGCGCTAGGTCGAGGAGGGCGATGCGCCCGCCCGGCCCGACGAGACCGGCCCAGTCGCGCACGGCTTCTGCCGGGTCCGCGAGCATCCCCGCGACGAACGCACCACAGCAGGCGTCGACCGCTTCGGGCTTGAGCGGGGGACGGGTGGCGTCGCCGCGGATCAGGTGGGGAACGTCACCCCTGTCGCGCCCTCGCTCGCGGGCGACCCGAAGCACGCCTGGCGCGAAGTCGACGCCGACGTACGTCCCCTCGGGGCCGACCTTCGCGTCGAGATACGGCCGGTTCGCCGCAGTCCCACAGCCGAACTCCACGACGGTCGCGCCGCTGGGTGGGTCGAGCGCGTCTGCGAGCGTCCGGCGCAGGCGTCCCACACCGGGGCCGTGTCTCGCGAGTGTGTCGTACACTCGCGCGAGTCGGGTGTAGAACTCCGGTGCGGACATCGACGCCGCAAGCGTCGCGGTCGGGACGGGCGACGACACGGCTACAACAGGCCTCTGACGACCCGTGCGACCGTCGGCGCGTCGGGACCGATGACGTACAATACCGGTTCGACGCCGACGCCGCCGGTCTGGTAGACGGCGACCACGTCCCCGAGCGACGCGGCGTCGCGGTCGGCCAGCGCCGCCCGCACGGGGTCGTCCGTTCCGTCGCTCGTCTCGCCGTATTCGACCGGAGTGAACTCAACGGTGGTGACGCCGTCGGCGGCGAGGGCGTCAACGAGCGCCGGGTTGTACCGGACGTTGACTGCTCCGCGCACGTCGAGGCCGGCGTCGCGCGCCGACAAGAGGACGCCGGCGACGTGTTCGCTGACGCCGAACTCCGGGTCGCTCGGCACCGTCGCCGTCCCTTTCACATCGAAGATGCGGCCCGGCACGGCGGCCACGTCTTCGATGTCGACAGCATCGGGGACGCACTCCGCGAGGTTCGACCCGACGTTGGGGATGAGGCCCGCAAAGCCCGACGCGGCGGTGAGCGTCCGCAGGCCACGCCGGAGCGACGACAGCGTTCGCTCGCGGTCGCGAAGTCCGCTATCGGGGTCGTGGATGGCGAAGTCGTACTCCGCGCCCGCCAGCGCCGGCATCGCCGCCTCGTGGAGGTCCGCCAGCAGGTCGCCCGCCTCCAGGCGACGGATCAACACCTCCAACTCCACGAGGGCGGCGACCCGCGTGAGGTCGCCGTCTGCGAGGCCGGCGGCGACGCGTTCGACCGTCTCGCGCACGCGGTCGTCGTTGGCGACGCGGTCGTTCGTCGCCACGTCGCCGTGGGCGTACTTCGAAACCGCCGACTGGCTGATGCCGAGCGTGTCGGCCACCTCTCGCTGGGTGAGGTCGCGGTCGCGCAGTTCCTCCGCCAGCATCGCTCGCACCGTGGGGAGGAACTCGTCGACGACGACCTCCTCGATGAACTTCATCGCTCGTCCGCGTCGGGCGCGAACTCGGGGTCGTCACCGATCCTGGACGCTTGCGGACCGGTCTGTCCCTGATACTTCGATCCACGCTCGGCCCCGTACGGCCGGTCGGCGGGCGACTTCAACTCCGTGAACGTCAACTGAGAGATGCGCATCCCCGGCGAGAGCGCGACCGGCGCATTGCCGAGATTCGACAGTTCGAGCGTGATCTGTCCCTGATAGCCGGGATCACACAGGCCGGCCGTCGCGTGGACGACGATGGCGAGGCGACCCAGCGAGGATCGCCCCTCGACGTGAGCGACGATGTCGTCGGGGATGGCGACCGTCTCTTTCGTCGTGCCGAGGACGAAGTCGCCGGGGTGGAGGATGAAGTCGTCGCCCTCGGGGATGTGCGTCTCCTCGACGTACTCGCCCACCTCGCGGGCGTCGTTCGGGTGGATGCAGGGGATGTTCGTCCGGCGGAACTCCAAGAACTCCGAGCCCAGTCTGAGGTCGACGCTCGCGGGCTGTACCTGCGTGTCGATGTCGTCGAGTGGGTCGATGACGAGGTCGCCCTCCTCGAGGCGTGCGAGGATATCCGTGTCCGCGAGTATCATTGTCGGAGGGCGGGTGCGCCCCGGCGTAAAACTTCCCTCCCGTGGCGACAAGCGGCGTCTCCAGATCGGTGCGCGCCCACCGGTCACACCAGTTCGTACAGCAGTCCGAGGACGGTGAGGACGGCGACGACGAGTGCCGCCTCGCGCACCGGGTGGTCGCGTGCTTCGCTGATCCCGTAGGCGCGGATGATGCCACCCCACACTCCGACGACGAGTGCCGCGGCGAGGCTGACGGTCTGGACGCCCGCGATTGCCGCTTGTAGCGCGTCGATAGCGCCGTCGACCGACCCCGAGAGTGCGACCGTCCGAAGTTGATAGACGAGGAAGCCGCCGACGGCGGCCAGTCGAACCAGTGCAGGGGCCATCGCCCACCCGGAGATGGCGAGGGTGTCGCGAAACGGGCCATCGCCGCCGGCAAGGGCGCTCGCTGCGTGGAGGACGCCCGCCTCGAACAGCCAGAACAGCGGCACGGCGACGAGCGCCGCCGCCGGCACCCACGACAGTTCCTCGGTGACGAGTGCGCCGACTTCGCGTTCGACCGTCTTCGGTTCCGAACAGCCTGTCGGGGTGTCCTCGAACGCGGAGTTCTCACAGAAGGCGTCCCCGGGATACGCGGGGTTGTCGACGGTCGTTGTCATATCGAGCGCTGCCGCGAACTCGCCGAGGAACACCGCGATGCCGCCGGCGACGGCGACGGTCACCACGGCGACGACGGCGACAGCGTGTGCCAGCGGTGGCGACCCGTCGTGGCGACGGAAGTAGCGATGCGGGCGGAGGAGGGGCGTTCGGGGACCAGCCATCGTCGGGCGTGCGCCCGCAGTCGAAAAGTGTCTTGTCCTCGACTGTCGGTGCCGGTGGTCTCTCGATTACGCGACGACGGGGTGTGCGCCGCCGTGGTAGGCGTCGTGGAAGCCGAGGAACGCCGCGAAGAACGTCGGGAGGAGGTCGCCCCGCACGTCGACCGAGTGGCCGCGGAAGCGCTCGTCGGTGACGGCGACGGCGTCGCTCAACGCGACCGCAACGTCGTGCGGGATGCCACCGGTCGCCTCAGTGTGCCCGGCCACCGACCGGAACGCGTCACGGAAGGCGGCGGCGATGACGCCCAACGGCATCGTGTCGACGGTGACGGTCGTCCCGGCGGGAACGGCGAGTTGCCCCTCGACGGCGCGGTAGAGGACACGCGCGTCGGCCACGCCGTGGTCTGCGAACGTCTGTGGGTCCAGACGAACGCCGTCGCGAATATTGCTATGTGGAGTCATACCACACAGAGGCGTCTGATCCGCTTTACTACGCACCGCCTGTGCGACGGACGGGCACCACCGGTCAAGGTTCGAAAATCGAGAGACACAAGCGGTTCCCGAGTGCCTACCCCGTGACGAAGGGCTTTCCCGGTCGCTCTCCGACTCCGAGGTATGAGCATGAAGCAGGCCATCGTCGTCAGGACCGACCTCGGGATGGGAACGGGCAAACTGGCGGCACAGGTCGCTCACGCCTCGCTGTCGGCGTACGAGGACGCCGACGGGAAGACCGCCCGCGCGTGGAAAGGTGAGGGGCAGAAGAAAGTCGTCCTCAAGGCTGCCGGCGAGTCACAGCTATTCGAACTCGCGGACCGTGCCGAACGCGAGGGCCTCCCGAACGCCGTCATCCGCGACGCGGGCCACACGCAACTGGACCCGGGGACGGTGACGACGCTCGCCGTCGGGCCGGGTGACGAGGCCATCGTCGACAAGGTGACCGGCGACCTCTCGCTGTACTGATGCGGGAGGCACACCCTCGCGAGCGAGCGACTGGCGTCGACTACTACGTGAGCGACGCCGACGGCATCGGCGGTCGCCTCCGCGTCGCGCCCGAGGACTTCCGGGTGCGCGAACGCGAGCGGATGGACCCAGAACCACTCGACGCCCACGAGGGGTCGTACCCGTTCCTCCTCCTGCGGGCCACCCTTCGGGGCTGGGACACCAACGACTTCGCGGGCGCGCTCTCGGATTCGATGGGCGCGAGTCGCGAACGCGTCTCGTGGGCCGGCACGAAGGACAAACACGCCGTCACCACGCAGTTGTTCACCGTTCGCGACGCCGACCCCGACGACCTCCCCGACCTCGACGGCGCTGATATCGAGGTGCTCGGGCGCGTCGGCCGGGCACTCACCTTCGGCGACCTCGCGGGCAACGAGTTCGAGATTCGCGTGCGCGAGGCCGAGGGCGACCCCGCTCCGATCACACGCGACCTTCGGGCGTTCGCGGCGGGCGAGGACCCGGAGACAGTCGACCTGGCTGATGACGAGACGGACGGAGATGGGTCCGTCGCGGTGGCGGTCCCCAACTACTTCGGGCACCAGCGCTTCGGGAGTCGTCGGCCCGTCACCCACGAGGTCGGCCTCGCGGCCGTCCGCGGCGACTGGCGCGGGGCGGTGCTGGCGTACTGCGGCAACCCGAACGAGGCTGAACCGGAGGGCTCCCAGCGTGCCCGCGAGGTCGTCGAAGACCAAGCCGACAGCGCCGACCCGGACTGGAGCGTCGCCCTCGACGCGATGCCGGGCCGCCTCCGCTACGAGCGGTCGATGCTCCACCGTCTCGACGAAGGCGCCGACTGGCGCGAAGCGCTGGAGGCCGTCCCCTCGAACCTCCAGCGACTGTTCGTCAACGCCGCGCAGTCGTACGTGTTCAACCGCATCCTCAGTGAGCGCCTGCGTCGCGGCCTGCCGTTCACCCGCCCCGTCGAGGGCGACGTGGTGGCGTTCGTCGAACGTGACGTCGCGTTCCCGAAGCCGGATATGGACCGTCTCCAGCGAGCCACAGATGGCCGAGTCGACACGCTCGCCCGACACTGTGAACGGGGGCGCGCGTTCGTCACCGCACCACTCGTGGGGACCGAAACCGACCTCGCGGACGGCGAACCGGGCGAAATAGAACGGGAGATCCTGACCGACCTCGACATCGAACCGGACGACTTCGAGTTACCCGGTGAGTTCGAATCACGGGGGACGCGCCGGGCGATCGCGGTGCCGACGGACTTGACCGTCTCTGAACGGGAGGGCGACCCAGTGTTCGGGTTCGCGCTCCCCTCGGGGTCGTACGCGACGGCGCTGCTGCGGGAGTACCTGAAGTGCGACCCCGAGCGACTCTGAAGCGAAGCGACGCGGCGTCGCTACCCCTGTCGAGACGGCTCAAACGAACGCGTTTATCCACGCGCCACCCTTCACGTCGACAATGAACTGCCGGCGGTGTGGCTCGTCCCTCCGAAAGCCCGGAGACTACTGTCTCTCCTGTGACACCGCCAACTGCGAGAGTGTCGTCGTCGACTTCGAGACGGATCGCGCGACGCTCACGATGCTCGGCTTCGAACCGGAGCATCCCGGCGACGACTTCGACCCACACGACCTGGTCCTCGGCGAGACGACCGTCACTGCCGTTCCGGACGACGGAGAGCGGACGGCGACCGTCTACCTCCGTAACTTCGCCGGACGCGTCGCCGACGAGGTGCGCCGCAAGCGCCCGGAGACGGTGTACGCCGCCGGGGAGCGTGCGCCGCTCCGGGAGGCCCGCGCGCAGTTGCACTACGAGTTCTACCGCGTACCCGACGACGACCCGGTGGGTGCGGTGTTGGAGCGTCGTGGCGACCCCGCACTGGAGGTGGTAGAGACACCGCCGGAGGCGAAACTCGGCGGGTCGCACTCGACGCTCATCGGCGAGCGCACGGGGATGAAAGCCATCCTCACGGCGGCGGGCCACCCGCACGTCAAGAAGATCATTCCCGGCCCCATCGACGCCGGTGGACAGGGCTCACAGAGCGGCCTCCGCGCGAAGGTGACGCGCGCGGACCACCACGGCAACGTCCGACTCCTGCTTCGCGACGGCTCCAGCGTCCAAGAGAATCGCGTCGTCACGACCGCGGGCGACCGCGAGATGGGTGAGCGAGTGCGGGACGACCTCAACGAAGTGCTGACCGACGCCGGGTTCGACGAGGAAGGAAGTCGGCGATGACGGCGGGGTAGTGAGCCCAACAGTGTGGCGCGTCCGCCGGCTCAGACTGTGCCTTGGTCGCCCGCGAGGCCGTACTCGTCGGCCTCCGAGCGGGGGTCGGCACGCTCGTACAGGGCGTGCAGCGTGAACGACACGTCGCGTTCGCGGCAACTGTCGCGGTAGCGCGCTAGCGCCGCCCGGTCGGGGAACTGCACGCGGAAGTTCCACCCAGTGTGGTCGCCGCGTGCCGAGACGGGGTGTGCACCGGTCTCGGCGAAGGCGTGGTACGTCGTCCGCCGGGTCGCCTCGCGTGCGAGCGTCGCCCGATAGAATCGGAAGTCCGGGCCTTCCCCGAGGATGCGGATGTCCTCGACGGAGGGGTCGTTTCCGAGGGCGTCCTCGAAGCGCGTGAGGTCGTCACCACGGGCGAAAAACTCGATACGCGTGGTCTCACCCTCGACCGTCCGCTCGAGGTCGGCGGTGACCTCGGGGGCGGCCGCAAGCGCGTCACGCAGTACGGGCGTCGACAGGTTGAATTCGGCGATGAGCATCCCGGCGTCTCCTAGCACAGTAGCGGCCACCCACGGAGATAAAACTGTGCCACGAGGTCGTTCGTCACACACCCGCGTCGTCGCCGCCGATACGACGACACTCGGTGTCACACTGCCAGACGAGATTCGCGGGGTTTTTGACGCCGAACGGCGAACCGACTCCCATATGGCTGAACAGAAGAAGGCGCGGAAGGTCGGCAGCGCCGGCCGGTTCGGCGCACGATACGGGCGTGTCGCCCGCAAGCGCGTCTCCGACATCGAAGCACAGATGAAGAACGCGACGGTCGACGGCGACTCAGTCAAGCGCATCGGGACCGGTATGTGGGTCAACAAAGAGACCGGCGAGACGTTCACCGGCGGCGCGTACCGCCCCGAGACGCCCGGCGGCCGCTCCGTCCGGCGTAGCATCCGCGCCGCGCTCGAAGACGAGAGCGTCGACGAGTAATCACCCCTCCTCTCACAGATGAGTTACAAGTGTTCCCGGTGTAAGCGCGACGTCGAACTCGACGAGTACGGCGGCGTGCGCTGTCCGTACTGCGGCCACCGCGTGCTCCTCAAGGAGCGTGCGCCCGACGTGAAGACGGTCGAAGTCAACTGACGCGGGCGCCCGCCGTGCCCGACACGTACGACCACCGCGCTGTTCTTTCGTTTCCCTACGCCGACGAGCGGCGCGCACGGGTCGTCCACGACGCGATTCGCGTCGAGGTCGGCGGCATCGACGACGACCGCTCGACCGCCGACGTGACCCGAACCGACGACACCGTCGAGGTGGTCGTCCGGGCACGCGACCTCGTCGCCCTGCGGGCGGGCGTCAACACGTGGACGCGGTTAGTCGAAGCCGCCGAGACGGTCGCGGCGGTCGGCGACTCGCAGTAGGAACCTGTTAGCGGCGGCGCGAGACGCTGTCGCGTTCGATCGCGGGTCGCTCACTCACGTCTCGCTCTTTGCCGGCGGCTCGGCCCTTCAGACCTCGCCGCTGGAGAGTCGCGGCCTCACTCGCACCACTCGTTCGACCGCGCTTGTTCTGTGGGCGGAGCGGCCCGGAGACCGCTCCGCCGCTGATCCGAGGCGCTCGTTCGCTCGCGTCGCTCGCTCACTCACGCCTCGCCTCCGATGACCGGGTTTTTCACCCCGAAGCACAACTGCCCGTGTATGCAGGGTAGTCTGCCGCCAGAAGCCCAAGAGAAGATCGAGGAACTCCAGGACCTGCAGGAGCAGGCCCAGCAACTCGCAGAGCAGAAGCAGTCCACGCAGACTTCGCTGACCGAGGCGAAGGCCGCGCTGGACGCGCTCGAAGACGTCGACGAGGAGTCGACGATGTACCGTGAGATCGGCGAGATCCTCGTCGAGACCGACTACGAGACCGCCTTCGACGACCTCGAAGAGAAGGTCGACACGCTGGAAATGCGCGCAGAGCGCTTCGACTCCCAGGAGTCGAAAGTCCAAGAGCAGTTCGAGGACCTGCAAGAAGAACTCCAGCAGATGCTGCAGGGCGGCGCGGGCGGCGGCCCGATGGGCCCCGGCGGCCCCGGTGCCGGCGGCGCGTAAGCCGTGAGCGAGGAGCGACCGGATCCGACGGACGAGGAGGTCGTGCAGACCGCCTCCGAGGCGGCGGAAGGCCTCGTCCTCGACCGGTACAAACAGTCAGAACTGCGTGACTTCGACGTCACCGTCACCTTCGTCGATGGTGTCCTTGACGTCGACGTGTACATCAACCCACCGGAGGACGCGGCCGCCGACGCACAACAGGTGGCCGACGAGGCCGCACGCGCGGCCCGCGACGCCGTCGACGACCTGTTCGACGACGCCTAACCGGCCTCCGGTGTTCTTCGCGGTCAGATAGGCACTTGGTAGGTAGTCTCAAACCCACGTAAGAGGTATGTTATCGTATGGCAATGAAGCGGCCGAGCACCAGCGCTCTCGAACTGTACCGCGAGCAACTCCGTGACGCCCCGACGTGTGGGAAGTGCGGATTCACGGACGAGGGCGGAACGTGGCGAACCGCGTACCGCGAACGGCGACTGGTGTACCGACACATCTGCCCGCGGTGTGGCGCGGTCGACCGACGGGAGTTCCGGTTCGACAGAAGCGGGTGACCGGTCGCGACGGGGCGGGCCGTTTTGACGAGACGTAGAAACGTTTACGCAGGCTTCACTCCTCTTTCGATCCGTTGTGACTGTCGCAGGCGACGCCCCGTCACGGGGGGTCATCCTGATTACCGTCGACTCGCTCCGTGCTGACGCCCTCGGGCCGCACACGCCGGCGCTGCGTGATCTGGTTCGGCGCGGAACCACCTTCGATGCAGCCATCGCGGGCGGCAACTGGACGCCGTTCTCGTTCCCCGATATCCTCGGTGCCCGTCCGGTGTTCGCGGACGCCTCGACGCCGGGACCCGCCGCCGACCCGACGCTCGCAGAGACGCTGTCGACTGCCGGTGTTCGAACCACCGGCGTCAACGCCGGCAACGGCTTCATCACGGAGTACTACGGCTACGACCGCGGCTTCGACGAGTTCGAGTCGTTCCTCGACAGCGGTCGCACCCCACTCGGGCGATTCCTCACCACGCATCCGACGGTCAACGGCTGGGTGCAGTACCTCGGCTGGCCGCTCGGAAGCGCGGCCGCGCGGCTTCGTGGCCGCGAACGTCGCCACGCCGTCGACACCTCGCACCTCCACGCGCTCGAACGCCGCGCGTTGCGTGCCGTCGAGTCGGCTGCCGAGGACGACGCCGACCAGCCGTTCTTCCTGTGGCTCCACTATATGGACGCACACACGCCGTACGTCCCCGCTCCCCGCCACGTTCGCGCCGTCACCGACGGGGAAGTGGGCAGCGTCCAGACGCTGTTGGGCCACCTTCGCGCCGGACTCGGGAAGGAAGTCGACGAGTCGACGCTTCGGACGCTTCGCGCCCTCTACGACGCGTCCGTCCGACAGATCGACGAGTCGGTCGACCGCGTCCTCGGCGCCGTCGACGATGCGGGCCTGCGCGGGGAGACGACGGTCGTCCTCGCGGGCGACCACGGCGAAGAGTTCCTCGACCACGGCCACCTCGCGCACTACCCGAAACTGTACGACGAACTCGTTCGCGTCCCGTTCGTCGTCGACCACCCGAACGCGCCGCCCCAGCGTGAGTCCGACGTCGTTCCACTGAGCGACGTGCCGCCGACGGTGTGTGATGCGCTCGGCATCACGCCGCCGACGTCGTTCGCGGGCGAGAGCCTCCTCCCGACCGTCGTCGACGGCGTCGCACCCGAGCGCGGGCCGGTCACGTCGCTCGCGATTCGGGGCGACTCCGTTACCAGTCAGCCGATTCCCCGCAGGCTGAGCGACGGAACGCCACTCGTCGCCGCGCGGACCGAGCGCTGGACGTACATCCGCGGCCCTGGCGACGCCGTCCGCGTGTTCGACCGCGAGGCCGATCCGACCGAACACGACCCGCTCGACCCCGACGTCGTCCCTCGTGAGACACTCGTCTCGCTCGAACGGGCCGTAGACGAGCGACTGGCCGCACTCGACGGGTCGCCCGCGGCCGGCGACACGGCTGACCGCGACGACGGCGCTAACGAGGGTGACGACGACCTCCCGGACGAACTCGCACGTCGCCTCGACGCCCTGGGCTACCGCTGAGTCGGCGGCGCTGTGCGAGTTGCCCGGGCCGTCCGGCGCTCGTGTACGACGCTGATGGTCCTGCAGCGCTCACATCTCTTGCAGGAGCTACGTTCGTACGCGTCACCCCGACGTGACCGCGGCGGCACCGTTCCGCGTATCTGACGACGCGTGCTCGCCTGCACCTCGTAAACGACGACACACTGGTGGAGCGAACTCACGCGGCCGCACCTCCTGACCACCCCGGATCGGGCGGCGACCACGAATCGCTGAGCGTACTTCGCGCCGATGAGGAGTGCATCGGTTTGGGCGGCCACACGGATGGAGGCGAGGGTGCGGGTAGCCGAGTAGGGGCTGACAGACCACCTCGCAGTTGTGTAAGCCACAGGCTACACACCACGCGAGCGTGAACCGGGCCGTATGGACCTGCGTTCGCCATCGCGGTCGAGACAGTTGTGGCTCGCGGCAGTCTTCATCGCGGCCGGCGTCATCGGCCTGTTCATCTACTCATTCGTCGGTACCGTTGTCCTCGGTCTGTTCGTCTATTATGCCGCCCGACCGGTCCACCGAGCGGTAGTTGCACGCGTCGACAATCGCTCACTCGCGGCGACGCTCACGATGCTGGCGCTGGTCGTGCCGGTGTTGACGCTGGTCGGCTACGCTGGCGTTGTCGCTTTCCGCGAGTTCACGGCTGTCGCCGATCCGGACGCGGTCGACGCGGCGTTGGGCTTGCTCCCCGGCGACCCGCGCTCCATCTCGGCGCTGGTTCGCGAGCCACCTGCGTCGCTCGCTCGCCTTGACCGTCTCGACCGCCTGCAAAGCGGTGTCTCCACGTTCCTCTCAACGACCGGGACCGTCGCCACTGGCGCGTTGCACCTCACGCTGTCGCTGTCACTGGCGTTCTTCCTTCTGCGCGACAGCGTACGCCTCGACGCGTGGGTACGCGAACGCGTCGCAGACGCGGAGACGGCTGCGTACTCGTTCTTGCGGGCGGTGGACGCCGACCTCGAACGAGTATACTTCGGTAACGTTGCGACCGTCGGTGGGGTGACGGCCGCGGCCGTACTCGTGTACAACGGCTACAACGCTGTGGCGCCAGCGACCGTATCACTCCCAGTTCCGACGCTGCTCGCGCTGTTGACCGGCCTCGCGACGTTCGTTCCAATCGTCGTCGGGAAACTCGTGTACGTCCCTGCGACAGCGTATCTGTTCCGCGAGGCGGCGGTCGCCGACGCCTCCTTCCTCTCGCCAGTCGCGTTCCTCGTGGCGTCGTTCCTCCTGCTCGACATCTTGCCGCAGACGGTCGTTCGGCCGGTGCTGTCGGGGCGGACGCTCCACACCGGTCTCGTGCTGTTCGCGTACGTCCTCGGCGCGGCGCTGTTCGGCTGGTACGGCCTGTTCCTCGGTCCGTTGCTTGCTGTCGTCGTCGTCCAAGTCGTCGCCCACGCGTTCCCGCACGTCGTCACGGGCGACCCAGTCGACGTGAACGCCGATGGTGTCGACATTGGCTCGGATCCGCATCCAGCTGATACGGACTCCTCGGAGACGACTCCCGAGGCGAGCGATCACGGCGACGCGGGCGGGACTGACGGCGCCGGCGACGCGACTGGCAGCAACTGAGCGAGTGGCGTCGCACAACACGGGCACACCGCTAGACCGAGCCACATACGGTCGCTGCCCTCCACGAGCAGATAGTGACGCTGCTTCGACTGCTGGCCGCCCACGAGGTGGCAGACTTCGCAGAGTGGTTCCGCGCCGGTGCGGAGTACACCGACTACGTGGCCGACGGGATGGGGTTCGACCGCGCGGGCATCGGGCCGTCCGGCGCGGACCCATTGGCCGACCCCGACCCGACCGTCGCGGCGCTGTCGCGCGGGGAGACGGCGCTCCCCCGCGGCGTCGCGCCCGTCGTCGCGGCCACCTACCTCGGCGACGCGGAGTTCGGCCCGCCGTTTCTCGCGTACACGCCACGGTGGTATCGACTCGCGCTGGCCGGGCCGGTCGCCCTCGCCCGTAAGCGCCTCCGGCGTGTCGCCGAACCGTTCGTCCAGCAGGCGGCGACGGGCGGGACGCACGCGACCGACGGCGGCGACTTGACGGCCGTCCGGTCGTCGCTGTCGCCCGAATTTTCTCGGCCTGCGGAGTTAGCGGTGGGGGCCGAACGAATCCACGCCATCAGAGACGCCGGCGGCGTCGAGGCGTTCCGGCGGTCGTTCGTCCTCGCGGACGCGGTGTTGCACACCGAGTGGTTCGCAGACGTGGCCCGTGCGGCCGGCGTCGACGTCCCGCAGACGCTTGTCGAGCGAACGATCCGAGAGTCGGCGGCGTACTACACCGACGAGCGTGACACGCTGTCCCCGCGGATTCGACGTTTCCAACAGCTCTTGTTCGCCGACGACGCGTGGGTGCGCGACGTCGACACGAGTTACCGGCTCAACTCGACGCTGTTCGGCGTCTGGGAGCGGGTGCTTCGGGAGGAACGGCGGCGACTCGAACGGGCGGCGGGAGACGACTGAGTCGGTGGTTCAGGCTACCGGCAGACTGACCGTCACCGTCGACCCGTCGACAGTCGTGGTGCCGCCGCAGGAATCGATGGCTGCCTTCACCGTCCACAGGCCGAGCCCGGTTCCGTGCGTCGTCTGCGTGATTTCGGCGTCCTCGAACACGGTCAACCGCTCGTCGGCGGGGATGCCGTCGCCGTCGTCGGTGACCGTGACGGTCGCCCGTCCGTCGCCCCCGCTCTCGACCGTCACCTCGACGCTCGGGTCCGTGCCCGCGTGTTCACAACTGTTCTCGACGAGTTCTGCGACCGCTCGAACCACGCGCTCGTCGCCGCGAACCGGCGTCGGTCCCGGCGTCGACACGCGGATTTCGGTCTCTGGATACCGGTCGCGAACGGCCTCGACGGCCCGCCGAACCGCCGTCGACAGGTCGACCGAGTCCGTGCGACCGACCGGCTGCTCGTACGCCGAGAGGATCCGGCCGGTCGACTCCGCGTAGCCGCCGAGTCGGTCGGCCCGCGTCGCGATGATCGACAGCGATTCGAGTGCGGTGTCGACATCGGGCGTCGGCGTCTGTGTCTGGTCGAGAGCTTCCTCACCGTCGCCGTTGCCGTCACCGCCGCCACGAGCGTCGACGCCGCCGTCGGTCGTCGCCGCGCCGCCGCGGAGCGCGTCGCGGGCGCGGGTGGTGTGTCCCTCGACGACGTTCACGTCGTTGCGGAGATTGTGTCTGAGGACGCGTGCGAGGACGGCCAACTTCCGGCGCTCGCGTGCGAGCTGGCCCGCACGGACCCGTTGGACGTCGTAGAAGCCGATGATGACGTGGGCAGCCGCGCCGACCGCAAGGATGTTCGCGACGAGGAAGGTGCCGCTTCCGGCGGCGCTGAGGCCGGCGGTGACGACGTGGATACTCATCACACCCCCGAGTAAGAACAGGCCCATCAGGTTCCACACCGCCACTCGGAGGAGGTTCCGAGCGGTGAAGCGACTGCGGTACAACACGACGCCGACCGTCGCGAGGCCGAGTGAGACGAGTGTCCCGACGACCGCGACCCCCGCCTGTACTGGCCCGACGGCGGCGGTGATACCGCCGGCGTTCGCGATTGCCAGCACGACACCGGTCACGGTAACCGACAGCGCAGCACCGATCCGAACCGGGTGGCCGTCTGCGCCGTCACCGACGCCATCGACCGGTTGGAGGCCGAGGAGTGTGGAAACGCGCTCGCGGAGGGAGTGCTCTCGCATCGTGAGTCGTCTCAACACCGTGAGCCAGCGTGATAAGCCTACGCGAACAGTCGACAACCCGACAACTCTGCCGGCTGTGGCGCTCAGGCGTCGGCGTCGAGGCCGTGGCGTCGACCGACGACGAGGGTGGCGACGTGCACGAGCACTAGACCGCCGATGAGGAGGGGGTGATTCGCGGTTGTTCCGGTGAGGAACGCCGGGAGGTACGTCAGCGGGAACAACGCGGCGGCCCAGAAGGCGACCGCGCGGACGACGGCGACGACCAGGTCCGCGACGTCGCGGACGGACTGGAGGAGGCTGCCAGCGGGGACGTTGTCGAGGGCGGTTCGGGCGGAGGGCGTGGGGGATGTTCGGTCGGTCGTCGACATTGGTGAGCGCACTCGGTGCATCGACTGCCGACCACCTATACCCGTCAGACCGTTGGGCAGTGTTCGCTTCGTTCCACCGTCGTTCACGACCGTTCACCGCTCGGCTGTCGGGAGCAGCTTCATTTTAAGACTGTTTCAAAATCACTTAGACAGTTTATTGGCTCATTTGCGACCGTTTTGCGTCGCCGGATCGATCGCGACAAGGTCGACCTTCGAGGGGTCGGTGTCACCTCGACATCGCCTCGGTCGCGTCTCGCCGCCCGCCCGCGCGCTGATGCGGGGGCGCGAGTGGCTGCCACGACTCGTGTGTTCGGCCCGCACGCTTTCCGGCGATGCCCGCCGCGAGCGGTGCGCTTTGCACGCCCGGGATGTTTCGGTTCGTATGACTCCGCTCTCTACGCTCCGTTCCCGTCTCGACGGGGGAACGGCGCTCGTCGGCCTCGCCGCGGTGACGCGCGTGACGGCCGGCGCGCTGTTGGGTACGTCGCTGGCGGTCCACGTCGGCCGCACCGGCACCGCGCTGGAGGTGTCGCTGCTCGCGACGGCCTTCTCGCTCGGTATCATCCTCTTCGCGCCGGTCTGGGGTGCACTTGCAGACGTGACTGGTCGCCGTCGACTGATCCTCGTCGCGACCGGACTGGGTGCGACGCTGGCGCTGACGCCGCTGTTCGCCATCGAGGCCCTGGCGAGCGTGACCGACGGCATACTCCCGGTCGCCGTCGACTCCGTGTGGGTACAGGTCGGCGTCCGCGGCCTCTACGCCGTGTTCATCGCCGGCTTCGCCCCGCTAATGCTCACTGTCGCCTCCGAACGCGGTGGTGCTGGCGGCCGCGGGAAGTCCGTCGGGTCGTACAACGCCTTCACCGCCGCCGGCGCGGGCACCGGCCAGTTCGTCGCGGGGCTCCTGTTGGGTGCGCTCATCCCCAACGGCGTCTACGTCGTCGTCGCGGGCGTCTCCCTGCTGGCGACGGTCGTCGTCGCGTTCGTCGACACGGGCGAGTCGACGCCCGACCCCGACGCGGGGTCACTCCCGAGCGAGGTACGTTCGCGACTCCTCCCCGCGGCGGGCGAGCGTGACCACCTCCGCACGAACGGCCTGGGGTGGCTGTATCTCGGCTTATCCGCGCGCCAGGCGACCGTCTCCGGCGTTGGCGCGTTGATGCCCGTCTACATCGTGACGACGCTCGACCTGCCGGAGGTGTGGATGGGTGCGGTGCTGGCGTTCAACCCCGTCTCACAGACCGCGCTGATGTACTACCTGGGTGGCGTCGTCGACGAACGCGGACGGAAACCGATGATCACACTCGGGATGGCCGGGTCGGCGGCGTTCGGTCTCGTCGCGGCCGCGGCGGTGTTCGCGCCCGGCCGCCTCGCGACGGCGGCCGTCGTCGCCCTCGGCTACGTGACGCTCGCCATCGCCTTCTCCGCGATGTGGACCGGGTCGGTCGCATTCGTCGGCGACGTCGCCCCCGAGAATCGCGAATCCGAGTTGATGGGGCTGGCGTCGACGTTCCGCTCGGTCGGCGGCGTCGTCGGACCCCTCGGCGTCGGTGCCGTCGCGACCGTCGCGGGCTACCCGACCGCGTTCGCCGCCGCGTCCGTCCTGGCACTCGGTGCGGCGGGCCTCGTCTCCCTTCGCGTCGCAGAGAGCAGCCCCGCCGCTGGGACCGCCGCGGTGTCCCGTCCGGGTGTCCCGGCCGACGACTGACGGAGGCCGCGGACGAGCAGTGGAGCTGTCGACGGGAAAACGGCTATCTGGCCGGCGACTGTCGCCCCGAGTATGCACGACATCGACGGCGACGTAGTCGCGATCACGGGCGCGAGTTCGGGTATCGGCGCGGCGACCGCACGGACGCTCGCGGCCGCCGGCACAGACCTCGCTCTCGGCGCACGACGGGAGGACCGCCTGACCGCCCTCGCCGAGGAACTCCGCGACGAACACGGCGTCTCGGTCGAACCGATTCCGGTCGACGTGACCGACCGCGAGGCAGTGGACGCGTTCGTCGCGACGGCGACTGACACGCTCGGCGGTCTCGACGGCGTCGTCGTCAACGCGGGTATCGGTCTCGACGGCGACGTGGACACGATGACCGAGGAGGAGTATCGGGCGATGATGGGCGTCAACGTCGACGGCGCGTTCTACACCGCGCGGGCGGCGATTCCGCACCTCCGAGAGTCAGACGGGACGCTCGTGTTCGTCGCCAGTTTCGCGGGCGAGTATCCCCGCCCCGGCAACCCGGTGTACGCCGCGACGAAGTGGTGGGTGCGCGGGTTCGCCCACAGTCTCGAAGGCGACGTGGGAACCGACGGCGTCGCCGTCAGCGTCGTCAACCCGACCGAGGTCCGCACGGAGTTCGCCTCCGAACAGGGTGAGTCGTTCGAGGAGCGGTTCGACTCCGACGACGTGACCGACCCGACGGCCATCGCCGATGGTATCCGCTTTTGCCTCTCGCAGGAGGGTACCGACACGGTGAGCGAACTCGACCTCTACCGGCGCGACAAGTTCGCCGGGTGGTGAACGTCACGTAGTCGTGGTCGTCTGTGGTGAGTTGTGGCCGTCTGCGGTGAGTTGTTCCAGGTTCCGCTTTGGCGGTGGGCTAACCGGTGAGTATTTATTGTGGTGTGCTACCAATCATCAACCGCTATGCAACTGGAGTGTTCGATCTGGCGTGCCTGTACCGGAGACGACGCGGTCGCGCGGGCGAGCGACGCGTCGCCGCCGCGGTCGTTCCGGAACCGTCCGGTCTGTGGGGCGTGTCTGGAGGCACTCGACGCGGACCCGACGGTCGACCTTCGAGTCGAAGAACAGTTCAGATCGCCGGCCGCCTGAGGCTCACGCCGGCGTCGGTTCGGAGGTGGTCGTCTCCTCCTCGTCGAGGAACACCATCGTCGGTTCGCCCACCACGCCCGCCTCCTTCATCTTCGCGGCGAGGTCGGGGTCGTCGACGAACGACCGCGCGTTGTCGAGGCTGTCCCACTCGAACAGAATCGTGACCCGGTTCGGGTCGTCGGCGCCGCGGAGCAGTCGGTAGCCCTGTGAGCCGTGTTCGGCTCGCGACGTCGCGTGGTCGTCGAAGTGCGGCTTCCACGTCTCGTAGTCCTCGACGGTGTGGTCGATCATAATCGTCGTCATCTAGTTCACCACCGTACCGGTTCGTTCGCTGTGGGCAAAGCCGTGTGTACGGGGAAGTAATCCGTTTCAATCACGGGGCCTCGTCCGTCGACCGACCAACTTCCGCAGACTCCCGCCGACGGTCGCCAGCGAGACGACCGACCCGAACGCGAGCGCCGACCAAGGGACGGCAGGGCCATCCGCCGGCCACGAGGCCGGGTCGCCGCCGTCGAACGCGCGGTTCTCGTAGAGGACGAGGCGGTCACCGCGATACACCGTTTCGAGCGCGGGGTCGGCGTCGAGGGTGACGTAGCGCTCGTAGTCTGCTGTCTGCGAGACGACGACGTACTTCACGCCCAGCGGCGCGACGGCCGCGCCGAACCCGTCGCCGGGGTCGTCTGCCAGGAGGGCACCGATCCGTCGGTGGGTCGGGTCGGTCGCCTGACTCCCGATGCCGAGGTCGGGGTCACGGCTCGCGACGGTGTCCGGCCCGAAGAACAGCGGCGCGGGCGCGGCGACGGTGCCGCCCGCCCACTCGTAGCGTATGTACTGGTGCCACGGGAGATACAGCGTCCGAAACTCGGCGTCGTCGTCGGCCAGTTGCTCCTCGACGGCGTGCCAGTCGTCGGGGTAGTCGGTCGCCTCGAACTGGCCGCCGAAGCCGGCGACCATCGGCGCGGTGTACGTCACGGGGAGCGCGACCACGCAGACGAGGAGGAGGCCGGCGAGCAGGCGTCGGCGGTCGGCCGTGAGCGAGCGTCGTTCCGCGAGTCTCGTCAGATCTGCCCGGATCTGCCGCACGCCCAACGCACCGAGGAGCGCGTACGCCACCGCGAGGAGGCCGACGAACTTCCCTGCCTCGCGCATCCCCGCGCCGACGGGCGTCGTCGCGAACGCGCGGTACACCGGCGCGACGGCGGGCACTGCGACGCCGAGACCGAGGACGGCCGCCACGAGACCGACGAGCGCGAACCCCGTCGCCGCCGGGCTGTCGGTGATCAGCCACCCGTACACCGCGAGCGTGAGGAGGAAGACGAACCCGCAGACGACAAGCCACAGCGGCGCCACGTCGAACGGGTAGACGTACCCCTCGCGCCAGAAGCCGTACAGCATCGCCACCGACAGCGGGACGTTGCCGAGGACGCTCCCGCGGGGACTGAACGCGGCCAGGTCTGCACCATCGACGGTCGACAGGTGCGAGTCGCCGCCGAGGACGGCCGCGACCGCCGGCAACAGCCAGTAGGCGTTGACGCCGACCGCGAGCGCACAGAACCGCACGGCGCGGGCGACCGTCTCCCGGGCGGCGTCGGTGTCGACGCCCGCGGCGGCGACCTCGACGACGAAGAGGACCGCGCCCCCGACTGCCGCGAGGACGGCCGCGTGCGGGTCGAATACGGCGACGAGCGTCACCCACGCGAGCGCACGGGTCGGTCGGGACTCCTCGCCGGCGACGTACGCGTGGAAGGCGACGACCGCCAGCGGGAGGACGGCGTACCCGAGCGCGAAGAACCACTGGCCCGCGAGGAGGCGGACGTACAGAAACGGATTGACGGCGAACAGTAGCCCCGCAAACAGGCGGGCCACGAACGGGGCGGTCCCGTCGCTCGTCTTCCCGAGTAGTGCGCCTGCCGCGGCGTAGCCTACGTAGCCAGCGCCCGCGACGATGCCGACGAGGATCACACGCTGGACGACCCACGCGGGGACGACCGCGGACACGGCGTCCACCAGTGCGACGAACGGGAGGCGACCGTAGTACAGCGGCCCCTTCGCGTCGAGCGCGAACTGGAGGTGGGAGGCGTCCGGCGCGAACACCATATCTAGCGCGGGGAGGAAGCCCTCGCCAGGACCTAACGGCGGGAGGAACGCGAGCGCTGCGACCGCGAGGAACAGGCCCGCCGCGAGGCGGTTCTCGCGCCGACGGCGCTCGCGGCCGTCGCGCCTGTCACGGTCGCCGCGGTCGTCACCGTCGCCGAACTCACCGCGGTCGCCGTGGCTGTCGTCCCCCCGGAGGTTCACGGCAGGTCGGTGGAACCCCCGTCGTCATAGCGTTCCCGGAGTCGGCGGACGACCGGTGGGGCGGTGAGTGCGAGCAGCGTCAGCGCCCACGCGGCCAGCCACACCCGGACGACGAGGCCGCGGAGGCCGCCGCCGGTCCACGCCACCTCCTCGGGCGTCGTGTCGGTGAAGCCGTTCGCCCACCCCTGCGCCCGGAAGTGCTCGGCGTCGGGCGACCCGGACCAGCCAGCGGCGTAGGAGGTGCGGACGGTCGTCACCGGCGTCTCGTCGAACTCACCCGCGACCCAGTAGTCGAGGACGGTCCCGTTCTCCGTCTCACGGGTGACGAGTCGTGCGTCGTCGGGGACGGCGTCCGGCCGTTCGCCCTCCTCGATTACGATTCCGGCACCCTGCCGGAGGGTGTCGTTGAACGCCAACTGCCCGTCGAGGACCGTCTCGGCGTCGACGACGCGCACGGTCGCGTCAGCGTCGGCGGCCGCCTCGGCTCCAAGGTTGACCGCGACGACGGTGGCGTTCTCGGGCGGATCGTCACGTCCGTCGACGACGACGCCCGGTATCCCCTCGCCGTTCGCGGTGAAGCCAGTCGCCGCGGGGTACGTCGACCGCGCGACCGTCACCTTGCGGACGCGTATCTCACTGGAAGCGTTCGGCTTGATCCGAATCGACAACGTGTCGCCCTTCGCGGTCACCGCCTGCGGGAACGCCGACAGCGGGACGACCTCGCGGGTGACCAGCGAGTCGGGCGACTTCTCGCCCTCGTACCAGTAGAGGGTGGCGACGCCCGCGCCGGTCGCGTTCACGTCGACGCGGTACGGGTAGCCGTCGCGCGTCGACACCGCCTGTGCGACGGGCAACGGCTGGGTGTCGCCGTCGACCGCGAGTTCGACGCCGCCGCCCCCGCTTGTCCCGACGTACTCGGTCGTCCGTCCGGACTCGTTGGACGGCGTCCACCAGCCACCAGTTCCGTCGTCGAACGAGGGGTTCGCGAGCAGGTTCTCCCCGACGACCTCTGTGTCGGTCGACTCGGAGTACACCAGCGCGTGGAGACCCCGCTCTTGTACGACGCGGTCGCGGTCGGGGACGCCGGTCACGCGGTAGACGGTGAACCCGTTGGTCGTGAAGGCGCGTTCGTACGCCGACGACTCAGCGAAGCGGGCGTTCAGCGTCGCGGGGTCGCCGAACAGCCACGGCGACCCCCACTTCGACTGCACGCGCGGCGCGCCGTTCCCGTACGCGCCCGGCGGGTCCGACTCGACGACGACGTACTGCACGCCGAGGTCGCGCAGTCGCCCGTGGACGGGGTCGCCGGCGGCGACGTCCTCGAACAGGTGAGTGACGTACTCGACGTTCGGGATGCCCTGGACGAGGCCGCCGCTCTTGATGCCGACGTGGTTCGGATGGGTGTCGCGCAGGCGCAGTTGCGTGGTGTAGCCGTACGGTACCCACAGCGCCCGGCCGTCCAACTCGTCGGCGACCGTCTCGTACTCCGCGGGCACGGCGTAGTCGTCGCCGCGGACGCCCTCCAAGCCGAACGCGCCCGCCGCAGGGGCGGCGTACGCGACCAGCGAGAGGACGACGAGGCCGACGAGGAGACCACGGATCAGGGGGTCGCGGGCGTCACTCGCCCGCGAGCGATGCGCGTCGAGGTCGAAGGCACCTTGGGCGAGAGTCCCTGCCCGCGTGCCGTGGAGGACCGTCTCCAAGCCCGCGCCGAACAGAAGGCTCAGCGACAACAGGAGTGGGTACTGGAGTTTCGCGGGGTTGCGCACCGACCAGAACAGCGGGATGGTCTCGAACAGCGGGTACGTCAGTTGCAGCCAGGTGAGTGAGACGAACGCGACACAGCCGACTGCGATGGCGTAGTACAAGCGGAGGCGCTCGCGTTCGACCGCGAACAGGGCGACCAGCGGGATGACGAGGCCGATGACCATCGTCGGATCGGTGTTGTAACCGAGTTGGTTCATCGCGAGCATCCCGTGGTTGCCGGCGAGTCGGAGGACCGCCAGCGGGTCGGCTTGCTCGTAGTTCCACTGCAGGGTGGTCCAGAGGACGCCGTCGCCGTCGCCGAAGCCGGCGGCTCGCTGGAGGATGTGGTGGACGTTCGGCAGCGAGAGGACGACACCGAGCCCACCGCTGGCGACGAACTTCGCGAGTTTCGGGAGGTTGTCGCGCGAGCGGTACGCGAAGTAGGCGGCGAACGGACCGATCATCCAGAAGACGAGCCACGGCACGATAGCGGTCGCGCCGAACACGACGCCGACGAGGACGGCGGGCCGCCACGTGTCGCGTTCGTCTATCTCGTAGAGGAAGTGGACGATGAGCGGGAAGCCGACGAAGCCGATGAGCGTCGAGACGCCGCCGTTGACGAACTCGCCGATGGTGACGGGGTTGATGGCGTACACGGCGGCCGCAAGGTAGCGTGGGATCGGGCGCTCGACGAAGCGGCCTGCGAACACGAAGAACGCCGCGAAGCCAGCGGGGACAAGCGCGAGGTAAAACAGGTTCTGTCCGAGCGCTCCGCCCACCGCGGTTACCGTCCCGAGATACGCGGGCATCACGTTGTACACGTACGGGAAGCCGAGACCACCTTCGTGCCACGTCCCGAGGAACTTCGCGAACGCCCGGCCGCCGTAGTAGGGGACGAAGTCGCCGAAGGCGTACAGTCGACCCAGTTCGACGCCGCGGAGGAGCATCGCGTACGCCAGCAGGAACAGCCCCGTCCCGACGGCGTGGGGCGCGAGGTCGTCGCGGGAGACGTCGAGGCCGAATCGAGTGCCCTGCGAGTCGCTCATCCCCGTCGCACCTCACACATAGCCCAGGTCCTCCAGGCGCTGTTGGGCCATTCCCGACACCCGGCGTTCAGGCTCGGTCCCGTCGGGCCACGCGGGAAGCGCGTCGTAGAGGTCGGCCTCCACGTCTGGTGGGAGGTCGGCCTCCTCGGCGGTTGCGCCCGAGTCGTCGGGGAGGCGAAAGCCCACCGCGGCGTCGTCGCCGCGGGAGACGATCAGTTTCCAGCCGTCGCGGTAGACGGCCTTCTTCTCGTGGCCGTAGCGGGCGGCCTCGACGAGTGGCACCCGGTCTTCGGGGACGCCCCGCGAGAGCGAACACCCGCTGGTCGCCAGCGTCTCCATCTGCCCAAGCGCGTCCAACAGCGTCGGCGCGATGTCGACCAGCGAGGGCGTCCCCCTGTCGCGAACGTCGAGTCCGTCGACTGCCAGCGGCACTCGCGCGACCGCCTCGAACGGCGTGCCCCCGTGGTCGATGCCGTACGCCGGGCGAGAGTCGCGGAACGTGCGGCGGTCGAGGGTGGACTGCTCCCACAGTGCCTCGCCGTGGTCGCCGGTCACGACGAGTGCCACGTCGTCGGGCAGTCGCTCACGGAGCACTTCCAGTCGGGCGTCGACGTGGGCCGCGGCCGCGCGGTACAGGCGGCGACGGTGTCGGCGGTAGCGCTCACCCTCGGGACCGGGGTCGGTATCGGCGCGGAAGCGCCACCGCCGAATCCCGTCGATGGAGTCGTCGACGTCGAAGCGGTCCCAGTACGCCGTCGGTGGGTCGACCGGTTCGTGGAGGTCGCCGAGGTGGAGGTACGAGCAGGTCCGCCCGTCGCGTCGGCGGTCGAACCACTGGAGGAAGTCGTCGATAACAGTCGTGGCGGGCGCGTCGTCGTACACGCGGTTCGTCGCGAAGCGACCGCCCACCGCGAAGAACGGCATGTGGAACGCGAAGCCGCCGTAAGTGTCGTAGCCCGCGGCGGCGAACAGTTCAGAGAACGTCCGTTCTTCCTCCGGGAGCGTCGGCGGGATGACCAGATCGCGTGCGCCTCGGTCGGCGTCGTCGGACTGGCGCATCGACCCGTGTTCGTGGGGGTAGCGCCCGGTGAGCAGCGACGTGACGGCAGGGAACGTCCACGGTGACGGCGTGACGGCGGTGTCGACTTGTCGCTGTGCGAGAAACGGCGTCGTCTCGCTGTCGACCACGTCGGCACGAAGCGCGTCGACGACCACGCAGACGACGTGTCGGGGTGCGTCGTTCGCAGGTGCCAGCGACGGGAACTGGTCGGCACGATGCGCGAACGACCGATCTGCGCGGACTCGCTGCACGCGATTGTACGGCACCGCGAGCAGGCGCTTGACGCTGTGTGGGAGCCGCTGTGCGAGTCTCCGGGTCACGTCGTCGAGGGTGGATCCCTCGTCGGTTCCGTCGTCCGTGTCGGCGGCGGACTCGCGCTCAGTCATCGTCCCACACCCGCACTTGCGGCGTCCCGCACTCGTCGCAGACGACTGCGTCCGTCTGTTTGAACGGCTGTCGGTCGAGCGTCCCGTCGCAGGCGGGCAGCGTGCAGTCGTCGCCGTCGAGGCGAGCGAGTACGTCGCGGCCGGTCGGCCGTCCCTCAGGTCGTTGGCTCACGCATCCTCACCTCCGTCGGTCGCGGCGGCCGTCGGCGGTGTCGACGGGTCCGTGAGCAGGTCGACCATCTGGTCGGTCGTCTCGGCCATACTGACACGGTCGCCAGCGGCGGCGTTGGTACGGGCGATGTCGCGCAGGCGGTCGCGGTCGTTCCAGAGGTCGACGATGCCCTCGGCGAGCGCCGTGGGCGAGTCGGGGTCGACGAACGCGGCTTCCCCGCCCGTCTCGACGGTGGAGGTACGCATTCCCTCGTTCTCGAAGGCGATGACGGGCTTGCCGTAGGACTTGGCGAGTTGGAAGACGCCGCTGACGCCGGTGCAAGTGTGGTACGGCATCAGAACGGCGGTGGCCGACCCCCACACGTCGTCGAGGTCGTCCTCCTCGACGTAGCCGGTGAAGGTGACGCCCGGTTCGTCGCCGAAGCGAGCCTCCAGTTGCTCGCGGTGGCCGGGGTAGTCGGGGTGTGACCCCCCTGCGATCACGAGTTCGGCGTTCGGCACCGCCTCGCGCACCTCGCGGAACGCGCGGACGGTCGTCTCGATGTCTTTCGTCGGGCCGAGGAAGCCGAACACGAGCAGGCGCAGCGGCGGGTCCAGCGGCGCGACCCCACCGTCGGCCCGCTTGAACGTCCCGTGCGGGACGTGGACCGGGTCACCCAGCGGGTAGCGTTCGGCGACGATGTCGCGGTACTCGGCGGCGGTCACGGTGGTCGCGTCCGACAGAAGCACCAGTTGCGTGGCCGCCCGCGCGCCGACGCGTTCGAGCGTGCCGACGGTGTCGTCGACGTGGTCGTCCTCGACGATTTCGAGGAGGTCGTGCAGCGTCGTGACGACGGGCACGTCCAGCAGGGCCCGACACAGCGGCGGCAGTGCAAGGCCGAGGAACCGGTAGGCGTTCGTCGTCCCGAAGTACGTCATGTGGAGGTTGAACTGGACGGCGTCGTACTCGTCCTCGCGGAGTTCGCGGACGAGGTCCCACGCCGAGCGAGCGGAGTCGCGGGCCCACACGCGACGCACCTCGTAGTCACCGCGGTCCTCGACCGCCGGAGCGCGGTCCGTACGCCGTGCGAACACCGTCACTTCGGTGTCGTCGCGGGCGGCGTACGATCGGGCTAACTCCTCGCCGTACTCCGCGAGGTGGCCTCGGTTAGGCGGGTGCGAGGTGACGAGTGCGACGTGCATCGGGTCGTCGGCGTCTGGGCTGGTGTCGACAGTCGGGCCAGTGTCTGCCTCGGCGTTGGCCCCGCCGTCGGAGAGCGCTCGCGGCGTCTCCGGGAGCGACCGCCGGATGCGGAGCAGCGACCGGAACAGGGCGGGTGCGTCCGTGCCGACGTCGACGTCGCTGTCGCCGGGGTCGTCCCACGCGATGGGCACCTCGCGAATGTCGAAGTCGTGGCGGTGCGCCAGCGCGAGCAGTTCGGTGTCGAATGCGAACCCCGTCTCGTCGACGTCGGCGGCGATTGCCGTCCACACCTCGCGACGGAACGCCTTCGCGCCACACTGGAAGTCGCTGACGGGAACACCCGTCATCCCACGCGCGAGCAGACGGTAGCCCCGGCCGAGCGTCCGTCGGACGAGCGACTGGCCCGTCCGGTCGGCGTCGCCGGCGTCTCGCGACCCGGCGGCGACGGCGGCGGTGCCCCACTCGACGGTCCGGTAGAGACGGTCGAGGGCGTCGACCGTCACCGCGCCGTCGGCGTCGACGAAGCCCAGTACGTCGCCGTCGGCGGCCGCGAGGCCGTCGCGGAGCGCACCGCCTTTCCCGCGGCGGTCGTCGCTCGTCGCGAGCGTGACGCCGTCGTGTTCACCGACGCGGTCGGCGGCGGCGGCCGTCTCGTCGTCGGGGGCGTCGAGGCAGACGACGACTTCGTCCCACCCGGCGATCAGGAGGCGTTCGACGAGTCCCGTCCACACGTCCGGTCGTTCTTGATACACCGGGAGGACGACCGAGCGCTCGGGCGAGCGGTCGTGTGGCTGGTCGCGGGCGTGGTCGGCGGACTGTGCTGTGGGTTCGGTGTCTGTGCGGGTGTGTGGACTGTCAGCGTTCATTGGAAGAGTCGGTGGAGGTGGTCGTGAGGCGGGTCGGGTCCAGGTCGACGTCGAGTTTCACCGCCGCGAGGCCAACGAGGAACAGCGCGGCGTTCGAGATCAGGACGATCTGTGCGACTTGGATCAGCGAAGCGTGGAACGTCCAGATGAGCGCGAGTTCGACCACCGAGCCGACGGCGAACACGTAGACGTAGCCGGTGCGGTCGCGGGCCAACTCGAAGTTCAAGACGACGACGGCGAGGACGACGCCGACGATGGCGAGGCCGTACCAGCGGACCAGCGGCGCGGCGGCGACGTACTCGGGGCCGTACGCGAGTGCGAGGAGTCGTTCGGCGAACAGCCAGAAGCCGACTGCGCCACCGACCCCGACGAGCGCTGCATACGCGAGTGCGCGGTCGAACAGTGCGTGCAGCCGCTTGTTCCGTGCGGCGGCGTGGTCGGCCGTCACCTTCGGGAACAGTGCCGTCGAGATGCCCATCGGCAGGAACAACAGCACCTTCCCGAACACCGACGCGGCGGCGTAGTAGCCGGCGTCGACGGCCGGGAAGAAGTGCTTGACCACGATGACGTCGGCGTTGGCCGGCACCGTGAGACAAAACCCCGCGATGGCGGCCGGGACGACGTAGCGGTACGCCCGGCGGTAGCGGAATTGGGTCGTGGCGGCCGCCGGTCGACCGAGGTTCCAGAGGAGGTACGCAGTCGAGGCGGCGAGGACGACCGCCGACCCCAACGCCACCGCGGCGAACGCGCCGTACAGTCGGAGGCCGGCGAGGACGAGGGCGACGCCAAGCGCGAGTTTCACGGCCGCCTGCGCCACCTTGAACGCGCCGAGGGCACCGAACCGCTGGAGGCCCTGTAGCGTCCCCTGGTTCGCGGTCAACACGAGTTCGACGCCGATGGCGACGGCGACGACCGTCACCGGTGCGGCGGAGTCGAGGCCGAGAAAGCCCGCGATGACGGGGCTTGCGGCGACGAGGAGGACCGTCCCCACGACGCCGAGGGCCGTCGAACGCAGCAGGAAGCCGCGATAGAACGCGGCGCGTTCGTTGGGGCCGTCGAGTTCGGCGGCGAAGCGAGAGGCGCTGAACCTGACGCCGCGGCCGACGACGTGCAGGAGGTAAAACAGCGCGAACAACGCGCCGAACGCGCCGTACGCCTCCGCGCCGAGGACGCGGCCGACGAACACCTGATAGCCGTAGTTGAAGCCACCGGCGACAACGGTCGCGGCGGCCATCACCCCGCCGTGGTGGACGAGGTCGTCGGTGCTGACGGTGCGGACGGCGTGGGCGAATCGATGTACCAGTCGCTCAAACGGGAGCGTGTTCTGATCAGACATGAGTGTGTCTCAGTCGATCAGCGCCCGCCTCGCGGGACGTCCTCGGGCGGCCCGTTGCCGTTCGCGTGGTCTGGTGGGCCGTTGCCGTTCCCGGGGTTCGACGGCGGTCCGTTGCCGTTCCCGCGGTCGTCGGAGTCGGCGTCTTCGGCCTCGTCGGATTCAGACTCCTCCTCGGACTCTGTCTCCGTCGCCTCCTCGTCGGCGTCTTCTGTGTCGTCAGCGTCGTCGGACTCGTCTGCGCCGTCCGCATCTTCAGCGCCGTCTGCATCGTCCGCGTCGTCCGCGTTCTCAGCGTCGTCGGGGCCGTTATCGGGCCCTTCACCGCGGTCGGGCGGCGACCCGTTCCCGGGCACGAGGACCTCGAACGACTCGACGTTCGAACGGAAGCGGTCGTCTTCCTCGGGCGTGTTCACGGTGAGGAAGACCTCGTAGTTCCCGTGTTTGAGCGCCCGCGAGTCGAAGGCGGCCTCGACGGTAATCGAGGTGTCGGCGTAGCCGTAGCCGTAGCCGACGGCGGCGTCGGAGCCGTTCTCACCCGCGCGTTCGTCGATTCCACCGTCGTAGCCGTAGCCGTATCCGTAGGCACCGTCGGTACCGGAGACGGTGACATCGAGTGACCGTCGCAGTTGTTCGATCCGAATCTCCCCCTGTCCAGCGACGCCCGAAGACGGCGTTATCGCCAGGACAGACCCGTTTGGCGCGAACGTGACGCGAACCGCCTCGTCGGGCGAGTCCTCGGGTTGGATCGTCAGCGTGAGGCTGTCGATCCGAACGCGTTCGTCGTCGCGGACGTCGACCGTCGAAGTGAACGCCACCGCGTCGGGTCGCGTCACCTCGTCGGGACCGTCTACGGTCGTCCGCACCGCAGCGGACGTGCCCGCGAACGCGACGAGCGATGTTATCAATATTGATACTACCAGTGCCGTTAGCAGACGCTGTCTGCGTGGATGTGTGCTCCCCCCCATCTATCTATACTCAGTTGCGAGTGAGGCTACGAAAACAGGGTAAATAAATTACACGGCTCTAAGCAGAATTATAACTCTTCGAAGGCTGAAATTTTATCTCGCTGAACTGTCTTCGGCTCGCACAGCTGTCTCTCGACCTGCGGCGAGTGAGTGGATGGTCGGCGTCGAGGGAGTCGAGACGAAGTTTGTACGGAGTTTGCACGGACCTTGTGCGGACCTCGCCCCGAGTTCGAACAATCCCTATGACGCAGAACGCCGTTCGTGTCAGTATGGAGCACGACGCACGCACCACGGCGCTGGCGGCGGTCGTCCGTGAGCACGGCCCAGCGGTTCTGCTCGCGGTGGCGGCGGGAGTCGGTGCCGTCGCCGGATCGTTCGCGGTCGCTGGCCGCCTCCCGGGGTTCGTCGCCGCTCCGGTCGCCGAGGTGGTCGTCGCGGCCACACCCGACGTCATCATCCGCTACTCCATCCTGCTGCTCGGCAGCCTCGGCGACAGCCTCGCGTTCCTGCTGGCGCTCGCGCTCACGGCCCTCCTGTTCGCGGCCGTCGTCTGGACGGTTCACCGCGCGGCGGCCGCCGTCGACGCCGACCGATTCGACGCCCCCGTCGCCGCGACGACGCTCTCGCTGGTGGCCGTCCTCCTCTTCTCGTTCGCACTCGGCGGCGACGCCGCCTCCGCGCTCGGGGCGACGGTCGGTGCGTCGATTCCGCTCGGCGTTGCGACGCTGGCCAGCCGGTCGGTAGAGCCCGCGCCGGCCGGGAGGCGGGCCGCCCTCGGGAGTCTCGCGGCGGCCATCGGCCTCGTGTTCGCCGGTGGCGTCCTCGGCTCTCGGCGCACCGTCTCGGCGGGCGACGCCGACGCGACGGTCCCCGCTGACTCTCCCGAGGGCCAACTCCTCGGGATGGCCCGCGACAACTCGCTGGACGTTGAGGGGTTAGAGCCACTCGTCAGCGACGAGTTCTACACGGTCGACATCAACCAGGTCGACCCAACGCCCGACCCGGACGAGTGGACGCTGTCGGTGACGGGGGCTGTCGAGATGGAAGCGGAGTACACCTACGACGACCTCACGAGTCGCGACCCCGAACATCGGTTCAACACGCTCCGCTGTGTCGGCGAGCGACTCAACGGCAAGAAGATGGACAACGCCCTCTGGACGGGCACCCCGCTGATGGACATCGTCGAGGCAGCGAACCCGCAGGGGGAGTACGTGATGCTCCGTGCGGCCGACGGCTTCTTCGAGGAGTTCTCCGTGTCTGCGCTCCGGTCGGGCTTCCTCGCGTACGGAATGAACGGCGCCCCGCTCCCCCGCGGCCACGGCGCGCCCGTCCGGGCGCTCATTCCCGGTCACTGGGGTGAGATCAACGTCAAGTGGCTCACCGAGATCGAGATCCTCGACGAACCGATGGACGGCTACTGGGAACAGCGCGGCTGGCACGGCACCGGCCCCGTCGAGACGGTCGCCAAACTCCACGTGATCAACCGCCTCGACGACGGCCGCATCGAAGTCGCAGGCCACGCCTACGCCGGGACGCGCGGCGTCGACCGCGTCGAGGTGTCCGTCGACGGCGGCGAGACGTGGACGGATGCGTCCCTCTCGGAACCGCTTCCCGGTGACGACGTGTGGCGCCAGTGGGTCCACCGCTACGACTCGCCCGGCACAGAACACGAGGTGGTCGTCCGGGCGACGGATGGCACCGGCACGCTCCAACCGGAGGACGAGCGGGGGTCGTTCCCCAACGGCCCCGCAGGCTGGGTGTCACGGACCGTGAACGCGTGACGGCGACGCTCGCGGCTGCGAACGTTTTAGGGCGATACACCGAGCATATCCGAGTACACAGTATGGAGAAGGCGTTGTGGTATCTACTGGCCGGCACCCGCGGCGGCGTCAACCGCGCGCGGATCATCCGGATCCTCGACGACCGGCCGCGCAACGCCAACCAACTGGCGGCCGAACTCGACGTAGACTACAACACCGTCCGGCATCACCTCGATATGCTCGTCGACCACGACGTGGTCGAACCCGGCGCCGAGGAGTACGGCAAACTGTACTTCCTCACCGATCGCTTCGAGCGCCACCGCGAGTCGTTCGAGCGGATCACCGATCGAATCGACACGACCGACCCGAGTGACCACCACACCACTGACGACACCGACACCACCGACTGACTATGGCTCAGATGACCTCCCTGTTGACCGTCGCGAGCGCCCTTTCGGCGCTAAACGTCGTCCTCCTGCTGGCGTTGCTCGTCGTCTGGGGGCGCAACTACCGAACGTTCCGCACGCCGCTCACGCTCGGCTTGCTCGGCTTCGCGGTCGTCCTCCTCGTCGAGAACCTCGTCGCCCTGTTCTTCTTCTTCGATATGGGGATGCTGTACGCGGGGTCGACGCTCGCGCAGTCGACCGTGCTGGCGATGCGGGCGCTGCAGTTCGTCGCGCTCGTGTTCCTGACAGTCGTCTCGATGCGGTAAGTAGACCGAACGGGCTCCCCACCGCTCCTCTCAGTGTTTTGCTCCCCCAGACCAGTCTTCGGTTCGGCAGATAGTATATTTCACTATATATTGTACGAAATATAAGGCCCATCCGGTCGTCGAATCGGACGAGTCGGGGGCCCGATGCGCGGCAGCGTGAACGACGGCACCCCGCCAGCGACAGGTTCACGAGAACGATGAAAGGTAGCAACGCGTTCTGTCCGACGACCGGTGCATCGCTGTCTGAGGAACTCCACTACGACGATCGCGGGCGGGCCGAACGAGTCCCGATCGACGACGATAGTCCGCCCGACGTCGAGCCGACGGGCGAGTTGACGAACGGCGAGCGCTGCTCGTCGGCGACGGCGCTCGTCGTCCACTTCCGCCGCAGTCGGAACGCGAGTGGACCGGCCGACGAGTCGATCGACCGTGCGGCAGCGCTCGCGATCCGCCGTCTCAAGCGCGCCGGCGGTGGTGAGGCCGTCTGGGACGTCGTCGTCTGGTACGCCCTCGCCGAGCGCCTTCGTCGTGCAGGCCACGACGTCGAGTGGATGGGATCGCACGCCGAGTGGCGCTGTCCCGTCTGTTACGGCCACCTGCGGTTTCACCCAGTCGGCGACGGAGTGATCGCCCGCTGTGTGACCGACTGCCGGGGTGACCCGAGCGACCGCGGGGAGCGCATCTGGAACGCGATCGCCGCCCGCTACACGGCCGCCTTCGACGACGCCGTCGTAGCCGAGACGCTTCGTGAGCGGTGGTGGTGAGTCGTCGGGATGCACGAACGGAATATGCGGCTCGTCGAGATTCTCGCCACTCGGGCGGAGGTGATCGACCCGGTGCTCACGGCGTTGGAGGAGGAGGAACTCGACTACGTCGTGACGGATCGCTCCGACACCGACGGCTCGACGGTGGTGTCGCTCCCGGTGCCAGCGAATGCAGTGGAACCCGTGCTCGACCGCCTCGACGACCTCGGCGTCACCGGCGACACCTACACCGTCGTTCAAGACGCAGAGGCTGTCGTCTCCGATCGGTTCAACCACCTGCGCGAAGACGAGGGCGAGGCCTCTCCTACCGACAGCCGCCGCATCGCCCGTGACGAACTCCGGTCGACGGCGCGTGACATCCTCCCGGCGACGCGCATCTACTGTTTGCTGACGGCCATCGGCGCGACGCTCGCGACGGCAGGGTTTCTGTTGAACTCCCTGACGGTCGTCCTCGGTGCGATGGTGATCGCGCCGCTGTTCGCGCCGGCGATGGCCGCCAGCGTGGGCACCGTCACCGGCGACGACTCCCTCGCACGCGACGGGCTGCTCATGCAGGCGCTGGGCACCGTCGTCGGTGTCACCAGCGCGACCGGCTTCGCGCTCGTGGTTCGGCTCACGCCGGTCGCCGACGGGGTGTTCGACGCGAGCGCGGTCGTCTCCGCGAGCAGTCTCGGCTCCTCGGCGATGTTACTGCTCGTCGTCGCCCTCGGTTCCGGCATCGCGGGTGCCGTCGGGCTCTCGACGGACGGTTCGACGGTCGTGACGCAGGTGATGCTCGCGTCGGCACTCGTGCCGCCCGTCGGCGTCGCCGGCGTCGGTCTCGTCTGGTGGGCACCCCGACTCGTCGTCGGCGCGCTCGCTGTCAACGGGCTGAACTTCGTCGCCATTGAGTTGGCAGCGGTCGTCTCCTTGTGGTCGCTGGGCTACCACCCAGACAACTGGACACAACTGCGGCGTACCCGTGGTCACATCCTGAAACTCGTCGCCGGCCTGCTCGCGCTGTTGGGTGTCGTCACGTTCCTGCTGGTCGAGTTGTCACACGGCGACCTCCTCACTGGAGGACTGTTGTGACCCGCGACGACAGATTCGGCGGTGACGGAGGTGACGGATCCACCGGTGGCGACGCTCAGGCTGACGTCGCTGGTGACGCCCTCGGCGACGAACCAACGCCGCCGACGCGGGTTGACGATTCGCTGGACACCATCGACCACATCGAAGCGCGCATCGACCGCAATACACCCCACGAAGACGGCGAAGTCGTCGACGCGATGGCGACGCTCTTCGGCGTCCTCGCCCGACTGCTGGTCGCCCTCGCGACGCTGCTCGTCCGCGTCGGTGCGACCCTCCTCTCGTGGCTGTTGACCGGCTTCCGTGAGATCCTGTTCGGCGAAGCGCGCGACGACGCCAACCGCTGGCTCCTCGTCGCCGGCGACCGCACGCACGTCGTCGTCGCCTTCGTCGCGGTGGTGTTCTTCGGCACCCTCGGCCTCGGCGTCGCGGGCGTCATCGGCGTTCGCGAGAGCGACTTCGTCACGACGATGTTCTCGACTATCATCGCAGGGCTGTTCTCGTTTGTCCCGGTGGTGATCGGGGTCAACCAACTCGCGTTGACGTGGTTGACGGGGACGCCAGAGAGCCACCGCGAGCGACTCGAGGAGATAGACGAGTTTCGTGCTGAGGCGGAGGCGCTCGACGGGGCTGTCGCCGAGGCTACGGCTGACCCGGTCGCGTTCACGCGCGGTCTGGTCGCCGCTGTCGACGACCGTGCAGACGCCGTCGTCTCGGCGACGGCCGGCCGCGACGGACCGATCCACGACCACGGCGTCGCTGTTACCGATCTGGCCACCCGGCTGACCGAGCGGTGCCGCCCCGCCGACGCGACGTTCGAGGTCCTACTCCCGATGCTCGACGAGGGGGTCGGAAGCCGTCTTGCTGCCTCCCGTCGACTCCGGGAGCGCAACGATCCACCCCCTGCCATCGGCGAGGCGCTCGTCGACAGCGAGGAGGCGCTCTCCACGCTCGAAGTCGCCGGGCAGTACTTCTCGACGCTGTACATCCAGCGCTCGCTCGCTCGTCTCTCGCGGCGACTGGCCTACACCGGCGCGATCGCGCTGGTCGCCGCCTCGTTGGTCGTCATGATCTACGCAAGCGGCTACCCGCCGGTGGTCCACGCGTTTCCCTTGTTGCTGCTGGTTAGCGCCTCGCTCGCGGCCGCGTTCGCGCCGTTCGCCGTGCTGTTTGCGCACGTCGTCCGCCTGTCGACCGTCGTCCAGCGTTCGGCTGCCCCCGGCCCGTTCAGTCCCCCGCGATGACGACCACTGCTCTCCTATCGCCCTGCCGACCCGACTCGGCGGGTCACACCGAATCGCATCGCTCGACCACCCGACGCGTACACAACACCATGCACAGACACGACATCGGACGCCAGACGGACAGCCAGACCAACCACGACGACTGCTGCGACCACGCCGAGTACCGCGACGTCACCACTCCGACTGATCTCCCCCAGAGGGACCGACCGCTGAGTGTGTGGCTGCTGGAGCCACTGGGTACGTCTCTCGTGGAGGTCGGTCCGTGATCCGCCACCCGACGCGACGGGCGGCGCTCGCGGCGATCGGTTCGGCCGGCACGCTCGCGTTGACAGGCTGTGTCGGCGGCGATGACGACACCAGTCGCTGGGAACCGGTCGAGTCGCCGACGATGAAGTCCTTGTACGCCGTCACTGCAACCCGAGACGGTCCGTACGCTGTCGGCGAGTCTGGGCGGATCGTCGCCCGCTGTCACCTCGGTTGGGCAACCGTCTCCAAACACGGCCCGGGCAACGGCGGCAATGCACTGTTCGACGCCGACGGGACCGACGACGGGCGGGCGATGTGGGCCGCAGGCGACTCCGGTGCGGTCGGTCGCTACGACGTAGTCACACGAACGTCGACCGACTTCTCTGCACCGCTTGGGAAGACCAGTTCCTGGGAGGCCGTCGGCGTCCTCGGCGTCGCCGGCGAGGAGTGGGTGTTCCTCCTCAACGGCTCCGGGGAACTGCTCCGGGGCCGCTACGGTGGCGACGGAACTGTCGACTGGGACGACCCGTTCGAACCCGGTAGCGGGACGACTGGCACGGCGGTCGCGTTCGGCGACAACGGCTTCGGCTACGTCGTCGACTCCGGCGGTGAGGTGTTCAAGACGGTCGACCGGGAGGAGTGGCGTCGGATCGGTATCGATACCACGAGCGACTCGCTGTTCGACGTCTCTCCGTTCGGGGAGGAGCGCGCCGCAGCGGCCGCCCAAGACGGCCGTATCTTTCGGTACAACGGCTTCGATTGGACCACTATTGAGGCCGGAACGGCCGACCTCCACGCGATCGACCGCACCAAGCGCGGCGGACTCGCCGTCGGCGAGTCGGGAGTCATCTACCAACTGACGCCGGACGGCTGGCAACAGGACTCCCTGCAGGCGTCGGCGGCGCTCCACGGGGCGACGCTTGGCGCAGGCCAGTACCCCCCGGTCGCCGTGGGTGACTCGGGTGAGATCGTCGAGCGCCCGCGTCCGGACGACCCGTGACCCGCGACTCCTTCGTCCGCCTCGCGAGCGGCGTCGAGCGCGTCGGCTCGGAGCCGGCGACACTCGCACTCGTGACAGTCGGGTACACCGCGGCCGTCGCCGTCACGCTCCGGTACGCCCCCGCCTACCTCCTCGCGCTCGGCGGTGGCCCGGTCGCGCTGGGCGCGTTCGGCCTCGTCGTCCTCGGAGTTCCGGTCGTCTACCCCGCCCTCTCTGCGGAGGACACTGCCCTCAGCGGCTCGTTCCCCGCTGTGACGCCGCTGGCGCTCGTGGCCGCCTTCGGCCTGTTAGTGTGGCTGCTCGCGCCAGGAATCGGGGGGGTGAACGGTCACGTCCTTCCGGCGTCGGCGTGGGTCCTCCTCGTGGCACCGCTCGTCGCCGTCTGGCCCACCGCGGGCTACGACGCCGGCTTGCGTGCGATCCGGGCTGTGATCGGCAGCGACGCCGGCGGCGGCGGCGACACGCTCGTTCGGATCGTCTCGGCGGCGTCGACCGCTCGGCTCGCCCGCCCGATGGTGCTGGCGTTCGCGTTCGCCGTCTCGGCGCTCACCGACCGAGTCACGGTCGTCGTGGGACTACTGCTCGCGGTGACGGTCACCGTCGGATTGGGCGTGACGATGGTGTCGGTCGCGCTCAACGGGAGGGGAGGCCGACTCCGTGGCGACGATCGGCCGTCGCTGGCGGCGCCCGACCGCTCGGCGCGGACGCTCGTCGGCCGCCTCCAGACGGCACCGCGGCCGATCCGGACGGCACTCGTCGCCGACGTCGCGGGTGGGCTCTCCGTCGCCGCGTTCGTCGCGTTCGCGCCCGTCCTCGTGCTCGCGGTGCGGACGCCCGCCGAGCGGGTGTTGTGGCTGGACGTCGGCCCGGTTGCCGCGTTCGCGCTGCTGCTCGGGCTGGAGGCGGTCGCCGCTGCGGTCGCCCCGGCCGCCGGGGAAGTGTTGCTGGCGGCGACCTCGCGGCGAGCGACCCTCGCGCTCGGACTCCTCGCTGGTGTCGTGGCGCCACTGGCGCTCGTCGAACCCACGCCGACCATCGCGACCGATGCAGTCGCGTTCGGACTGTACGGCACGCGACGCCTCGCCGACCCCGCTCGCCGGAGGCTGGTCGACAGCTTGGACCCGGAACTCGCAGTCGCCTACCGACTGGCACAACCCGCTGCCCGCGCACTCGCCGTGGTGCCTGTGACCGCTGCGTACGCGCTCGCGCCGGAGTTCGCCTTCCGACTCGCCGCCTTTGTCGCTGCAGTCGGCGTGTACGAACTGTACCGGCGGCAAATTCGAGCCGCGATCGGTCGGGTCGCTCGGGGGGTCGCCGAGTGAGCCCCCGTCCCCACGGCTCTCCTCGGCGACTCGTCCCCACGGGGCTGGTCGGTTGGCTGACGACGGTTGACCACCGGCGAGTCGGTATCCTCTACTTGGTGTTCGCCTCGGTTGCGGGGCTGTGGGGAGCGGTCGACGCGATGGTGATCCGGACGGCGCTGTTGACGCCACAGGCGACGCTCGTCGAGGCGGCCACCTACGACGAGTTATTCACAACCCACGGACTGACGATGGTGTTCTTGTTCGCCACGCCTGGCTTCTTCGGACTGGCGAACGTCGTCGTGCCGCCGCTCATCGGCGCCGACGAGATGGCGTTCCCGCGGGCCAACGCCACCGCGGTGTGGCTACTCCCCCCGTCGATCCTACTCGTTCGCGCCGGCACCGTAGCACTCGCGCTCCCTGGCGTCGAGTCGCTGGCCCCTGTCGCGCTCGGCTGGACGCTGTACCCGCCGCTGTCGACGCAGTCGACAAACCCGGCAGTCGACCTCACGCTTTTGGGGCTGCACCTCTCCGGCGTCGGGACGATCCTCGCGTCGATCAACGTCGTCGTCACCGTGATCACCGAGCGGGCGCCAGCGGTCACGTGGGACCGCCTCGACCTGTTCACGTGGTCGATGCTCGTCGCCGCGGGGTTGGCGATGTTTGCGTTCCCGATCCTCGGGTCGGCGCTGCTCATGTTGCTGCTCGACCGCAACGTCGGCACGACGTACTTCGCGGTCGACGGCGGCGGGCCGATGCTGTGGCAACACCTGTTCTGGTTCTGGGGCCACCCGGAAGTGTACGTGCTCGCACTGCCCGCGATGGGCGTGATCAGTCACGTGTTGCCGAAGTTCGCGGGGCGAGAGTTGTTCGGCCGCAACTCGGTCGTCTACTCGACGCTCGCGGTCGGGACGCTCTCGTTCGGCGTCTGGGCACACCACATGTTCACGACGGGACTGGACCCACGACTCAAAGCGTCGTTCATGGCTGTTACCCTCGCCATCGGCGTCCCCTCTGCGGTGAAGACGTTCAACTGGATCGCGACGCTGTGGAACGGCTCCATTCGGCTCACGGCACCGATGCTGTTCTGTCTGGGCGCGGTCGCGACGTTCGTCCTCGGGGGCGTCACGGGCGTGTTCCTCGCATCCATCCCGATCGACATCGTGCTCCACGACACGTTCTACGTCGTCGGGCACTTCCACCTCATGCTCGTCGGGTTGACCGTTTTCGGAGCGTTCGCGGCCGTCTACTACTGGTTCCCATTACTGACGGGGCGGCTGTACGACCCGTTCCTCGCTCGCCTCCACTTCTGGTGTTCAGTGACCGGGGTCTTGGTGACGTTTCTTCCACTGTTGCTCATCGGACTCGACGGACTCCCACGCCGCACAGCGACGTACCCGGCGACGTTCGCGACCGCCCAGCGCGTGAGCACTGTCGGCGCGTACCTGCTCGGCGCCGGGCAACTCGCCTGGCTCGTGAACGTGGCGTGGTCGGCACTCGCTGGGCCACGAGTCTCTGGCGACGTGTGGGACCTCGGCGAGGCACGAACCCGCGAGTGGATCGCTGACACGGCCGCCAGCGACGACGGCGACCCGATCGCCAGACAGGATAGCGATCTCGACTGAACAGTCTAGTTTATTCCACAATCATTGAGTATTAAATAATCTCTCTGAGTGGCTAAGAGTGGCCACGGGCCGGGACGACGCAACAGCGGATGACTCCCGGGTGCGAAGCGAACGCTCCGCGCTCGGGACCGAACCGTCGACCCACCGGGCCGACCATCGACAATGAGACATAAACCATACGATACCAGTCGTCGAATCGCACTCTCCGCCTGCGCCACCAGGATGACCGTTTCCCGGCCGCTCGTCGCCGCGGTCGTACCCGAACTGAAGTCGTCGCGCTCGCGGGGGCCACCGTCGTGAGTACCGACGTCGCGCTCACGATGCTCCAACTGCAGGCACTGGCGATCCCGCCGGTGACGATCCTGCTGAAGATGCTCCGGCGCTCGGACAACCTCCCGTGGGCCGCACGGAAGGCCGGCTTCCTGTCGGCGATCGCCAGCATCGGGCTGTTCCTCGCGGGTGCCGCGGGCGCCATCACCTTCCTCGTCTCGACGACGTCGTTCCCACCGGTACTCCAGTTGACGTTCGGTGTCACTGTGTTGGCGCTCCTGCCGTTCCTGTTCGTCGCCGCGGTTCTGTACCGCGATCATCAGGCCAACTTCGGTCCCTGAACTCGGGACCGCCGCGTGCACCACGTCAGAAACCGTCCGCGACCGCGCGACCGACTCTACAGCCGAGCGATCTCTCAGAGCGAAGCCACACCGATGTATCCAACTACCGACTTCAGACCGACGAGTACCATCCGCAGACCAACCAGCTTCGATCCCGCCCCCCTCACCGAACTCGGTGGGTTCAAGCTAAATCTCCTGTTCATCCTCTCGCAGTTGGACGAACCGCGTCCCTCGGGACGGGAGATTCACGAGGCCGTCCAAGCGCAGTGTCCGACAGACGAGGTGAAGCACGGCCGCTTCTACCGCAACCTCTCGGAGTTGGCCGAAGACGGCTACGTCGACGTTCGACCGATCGATGGGCGGACGAACGGTTACAAACTCACCGAGGAGACAGCCCGCCGGCTACACGCCCATATCCGCTGGGAGGCGCAGTGTCTGTTCGGGAGCACCGCCGACGCGGAGGGGGGCGCGTGAACCGATGCTCGACGCCCTCGCCGACCGACTCCGTGACGCGACGACCGGCGGAGGTGATGACGACGTGAGTACCGACGACTCGACCACGGACTCGACGACCGACGCGAGCGACGGACCCGCTTGGACCGTCGCCGACGTGCCGACGGAGAAGCCGCTCAACGAGGTGGTATCGACGGCGGCGGGTCCGTTCGCGGTCGGGGCCGGCGGGGTTGGCTTGCTCCGCAGCGACGGCGAGTGGAGCCTCGCTGTGCCGGATGGCCCGCAGGCACGAGGGTACGCGCTCACCTGTGCGGCCGCGACTGACGACGGTGAACGCGTCTGGTTCGCCGGCTCCTCGGGTGCGTTGGGCTACTACGACGTGAGGACCGGGCGCAAGTCCGACTACTCGGCTCCTCGCGAGAAGACGAGTACGTGGGAGGGGATCGCCGTCTCCGGTGCCGCCGGGAGCGAGACGCTCCGCATCGCCAACGGCTCCGGCGAGGTGATGGCGGCGACGACAGACGAGCAGGGCTGCCCCCAGTGGGGCGACGTCGTCAAACCCGGGTCGGGGTCGACGATCCCCGCTATCACCGCCAGTGACGACGGCTTCGTCGCGATCGACACCAGCGGAAACGTGTTCGCCGAGACCACCGAGGGCTGGGAAGACATCGGCATTCGCAACGCCCAAGTGAACTTCTCCGACGTGTACGCCGACGCCGACCGACTGATCGTCGCCGGCGGCGGCGGCACCGTGTTCCGCTACGACCGCGCTTGCCAGAACTGGACGCCGCTCAACACCGCCCACGTGGCCCTGCGGACAGTCGACTTCCACGACGGGCGGTTCGCAGTCGCCGGCGCAAACGGCACTGTCGTCGAGCGCACCGCTGCTGGGTGGACTCCATCCACGACGGCGACCGAAGCGACCCTCCGGGGGATCGCTCTCGGCGAAATCGACGTCGCCGTCGGCGCCGCCGGCACCGTAATCGAGCGATGACGACCCGCCGAACCGACGGAGTCGTCGACGTGACTGGCCGCTACTGGCGAGCCCTCGCCGTCTACCTGCTCGTCACGGTGCTGGGCGTCGTCTCCATCCCGGTCGTCGGGAACAGCCTTCCGTCGGTGCTGACCGGGTCGCTCACGGTCATCGTGCTGGTCCTGCTCGTCGTCGCGAGCCTCGGTGCGCTGTACGCGCTCGTTCGCGACAGCGTCGCACTGGACCGAGCGAACGCCCGCTGGGAACCGGCCTGGTGGGTGTACCTCGGCGCCAGCGTCGCCGTCCCGGCGACCGTCGCCTACGGCACGAAGGCGTTCTTTGGCGTCAACGCGAGCATCGTCGCTGGCGTCCCGACGCTGGTCGCGACCGCCTTCGCCGCCTGCGCAGGCTACCTCTACCGCCGACACGACCGCCTCGGCGTCCCGTAAGTCCTCGCTCACCGTCGCCCTCCTCGCGGCCGCGACGTCTCGAACACGACTCCCGCAGTCGCATCGCTCGCACACCACTCCCGCAGTCGATTCACGCCGAGTCGCACCGCTCGCACACCGAACGCAGTCCAACACTCAACCACGAATGATTCAAGACAAAGTCACAGTCGCGACCCGGATCCTCCCCGACCCGGTCGTCCGATTCCTCGAACGCACGACCACCGCCGATGGCCTCTCGCCGACGGCGCTCACACTCGGCAAACTGACGATCGTCCTCTGGACGGCGTTGTTCGCCGGTGTTCTTCCGTTTCCCGAGATGCCGGCGGGACTCGGGATGACCGCTCCCGGTGCTCCAGAAGCCGCCGCGGTCGCCGCCGGGTTCTCCGGTGCTGCTCAGTACCTCCTCATGTGGGGAGTGATGATGGCCGCGATGATGTACCCGGCTGTATTCAGCCGGAGCGTGGACTACGTCGAGTCGGTCGACGGATCGGCGGTCACGAAACTGTTCGTCGGCACCGGCTTCCTCGGCGCCTACAGTCTCGCGTGGGTCACGACGGGGGTGATACCCCTGGTCGTCGAGGTGCTCGTCGACGTCAACACGCTCGCAACGACGTACGGCCGGTTCGTCGTTCCGGCGGCACTGGTCGTCGCCGGCGTCTACCAGTTCACCCGCCACAAGCGCGACGCTGTCGCCTCCTGCTGTGCGATGACGCCGTCCTGCGGCGACGGCCTCGTCGCGGGCGCGGTCCGCGACGGCCTTCGCCACTTCAAGTCGTGTTTTACCTGCACGTGGGCGCTGTGCTCACTGATGGTCGTGTTCGGGACGATGAACCTGTTCTGGATGCTGCTGTTGTCCGCCGTGTTCACGGCCGAACGCGCCACCGACGGCGACCGGGTTGCAGCGACCGTGGGCGCGATGCTGCTGTGGACAGCCGCAAGCGTGCTCCTCACCGGCGTCCCCGGCTACTTCTGAGCCGTGGGGCTGTTCGTCGCACTCGTCGAGGCGCTCCGCGTTGCCCTCGGGATGGCGTGGGAGACGTGGTGGGCGCTCGTCCTCGGATTCACGCTCACCGGTGTCGTCGGCGAGTTCGTCTCCGAGGATGCGATGACGAGCCTCCTCGGTGACGACGACTGGGAGACTATCGGGCTCGCCACCGCCTTCGGCGCCGCCTCGTCCAGTTGTTCGTACTCGGCGACCTCGACGGCCCGCGTCTTCGTCGAGAAGGGCGCGTCGTTCACCGCATCGCTGGCGTTTATGTTCGCCAGCACAGACCTCGTCATCGAGTTGGGGCTGGTGCTGTGGATACTGCTCGGGTGGCAGTTCGTCGCCGCCGACGTCGTCGGCGGGGTGATCGCCGTCGTCGTCGTCGCCGGACTCGTCCGGCGCTACGTTCCCGACGACTGGATCGACGCCGCCCGCGAACACGCACTCGCACTCGGTGACACGCGCTGTGCCGCCTGCAATATGGACGCCGACCCGGACGCTCCTGACACAGTCGTCACCGAGGTCGATGGCCGTCCGCAGTACTTCTGTTGTGGGGGCTGTGAGCGCGCGTTCGTCGCCGCTGCGGAAGCCGACACCGACGAACTTCCGGACGCCAGTGCCAGTACCGCCGGCGGGATCGGCGCCGCGGCGACGGATGACGCCTCCGGTGCGGGACCGCTCGTGTCGGCCGAGGGGTGGAAGCGAGCTGGCCGGACCGCGATCCGTGAGTGGGATATGCTCTGGCACGACATTGCACTGGGCTTCCTCATCGCGGGTGCGTTGGAGGCGTTCGTTCCGCAGTCGGCTTGGCTAGACCTATTCACGGTCGTCGGATCGAGCGGGCCGACGTGGGTCGTCGCCAGCGTCGTGATCGCGACGCTCGTCGGCGTCGTCACGTTCCTCTGCTCGGTCGGGAACGTCCCGTTCGCGCTCGTGTTGTGGAACAATGGTATCGCGTTCGGCGGGGTGTTGGCGTTCATCTACGCCGACCTGGTCATCCCCCCGCTCGTGTCGGCGTACCGGCGGTACTACGGTACGCGGATGGCCGCGACCATCTTCGTCGTGCTGTTCGTCGCCTCCGTCGTCGCGGGCATTGTCATCCACTACCTGTTCGGATTCGCGGGCTTGATCCCGCCGACGGGTGTCACCAACGGCACCGCCCCCGACTGGTACACGCTCCCGCTGAACCTCCTGTTCACCGGGGTGTTCATCGCGGAACTGTACGTCACCTACGGGGCGCGTCACCTCGCGACGGTCGCGCTCCGCGTGCCCGAGGCTGGCGTTACGGCACTGACGCTGACAGCGATGGCCGCGGGATTCCTCGCCGGCGGCGGCCGGACGCTCAGCGACGGTGCCGCCGCCGCGAGCGCCCTGCTCGACGTCGTAGCCACGCGCCTTCGCGGCTGTCGCGACGACCTCGAGACGTGGACCGACGCCACCCGGGCACGGGTCCGCGCGTGGGACTGACGACACGGCCCCGAACGGTCCAATTTTCTGTACGCTGATCCCGAATTATCCCCTCTGCACCCCTCTCGTAATCTGTGCCACGACGGCAATACCGCGTGAGCGGAATGAGTTGTACTGGCTGTGAAGTACTGGTCGAGTCGGCAGTCGAATCGTTTTCGGCGGTGACGTTCGCCGACGCCAACGCCGAGCACGGAACCCTCGAGGTCGGCTACGAGGCGTCACTCCCCGACGCGATGGGCGAGGCTATCGACGACTACGGCTTCGAGCTCGGTGACCCCATCGAGGTGGTCTGACCTCCCGACGGCGCTGAGTAACCAACCACACCCCACGTTACTCTTTCTCGACCCACCACGCACCCACGTAGCGAGCGACTGCTCGTTCGACATCCGGTGACACCGTGTTCAGCAGTTCATCGCGCTCGTGTTCCTCACGGTCGTCTCGATGAGGTAGTTCGACCGCCCCGCCGTCACTACGGTGGCACGCCATCGCAGTCGAGCGCAGTCGACCCTCCACAACGCATATGATCGCTCGATTCGCCGTCTCCGTATGGACCTCCGAGTTGACCACGTCACGGTCGCCGGGCAGAGCCTCGAGCGACTCACCGACACGTTCGAGGCGGCCGGGTTCCCGGTCGAGTACGGCGGCGCTCACTCCAACGGCGTCACGCACATGGCGATCGTGGGATTTCGAGACGGGAGTTACATCGAACTCATCTCTACGATCGAGTCGGGGGTGGACTCTCCGTGGTGGGACGACGCGATCCGCCGAGACGGTGGTCCGTGCGCGTGGGCGATCGGTGTCGATGACATCGAGGCGTCGACTGCAGCGCTCGACGACCGCGGCGTTCGCGTCGACGGCCCCGCCGCGTACGAGCGCACACGCGACGACGGGACGCTCGTCGAGTGGGACCTGACGTATCTCGGTGAGGGCGACCCAGGGTCGTTCCTCCCGTTTCTCATCACTGATCGGACACCGCGAGAACGCCGCGTCCGGCCCACGGGTGATATGGCGTCGTCACCGATCGTCGGGATCGATACCGTGGTCGTCGGCGTCGACGACCTCGACGCTGCAGTCCGACAACTCACCGATGCCTTCGATCTGGCTGCGCCCACAATGAGCAAATTCGCGGAACTGGATGCCGACGTGGCGGTCTTCCCCGAGCAACCGATCGCGCTGGCACAACCGAACGGAGACGGTTGGTTCGCCGAACGAGTCGACGAGTTCGGTCCCGCTCCGGTCGCGTACGTTCTCGGGCGCGATGCCGGTGCGACGACGCCATTCGACGACTGCACCGACGGATCACTCGGCGATCGAGAAATAGACTGGCTTCCCGTGACCGACCCGGCTGGCTATCAGTACATCGGGGTCGCCGAAACAACGGAGTGAGGTTGGGAACCGATTAGCTGAAAGTAGGCGCTAAGCCCCCTTCCTCAGCGAGCGCCGACCGAAGGGAAGGCGCGAGCAGGGAGGGGATACAGCGTTCACAAGAGCTGCGCTCTTGTGCGCGAACGAGACGCTTCGCGTCTCGTCAACGCCGCACAATTTCCAATCACGTTCGGCGCTCGGCCCACAGGCCCACGCCACCGAAGATGCTATACATGTAACGTGCATACCGTGCATTACGGTGAAACGGAAGACAATCACCATCCGCGAAGACCAAGACGAGTGGATTGAGGACCACCACCTCAACCTCTCGTCGTTCATCCGTGAGCAACTGGATGAGCTAATCGAGGAACGAGAGTAACGGATGTACTACGCCTACAAGTACCGTCTCAAGCCGTCCGACGCCCACTGCGAGGAGTTGGACCGCCACCGAGACATTTGTAGGCAACTGTACAATCACGCGCTCTACCGCTTCAACCAAGTCCCCGAGGACACAGGCACGCTCAACCAGCGTGTTCGGTCCATCCGTGATGAAATTCCGTCCCTGAAAGACTGGTGGGGCGACCTCTTGGACGTGTACTCGACAGTTCTGCAAACAGCGGTTATGCGAATCGAGCAGAACGTCAAGTCACTCGGCGGACTCAAGGACAATGGACACGGTGTGGGTCAACTCAAGTGGAAGCCACCACGGGAGTTTCGCAGTTTCACGTACAGTCAGTCTGGCTTCAAGCTCGACAAGAAGGGCGGTCAGACTGTGCTGTCCCTCTCGAAACTCGCGGACATCCCGATTCGGCTCCACCGCGCCATCCCCGACGACGCGACACTCAAGCAGGTTACGCTCAAGAAAGAGCCGACAGGCGAATGGTTCGCCACGTTCGGTGTCGAAATGGACCGTGAAGCGCCTGAACCGCCTGAGAGCCCCGAGAAGTGCGTCGGCATCGACGTGGGGATTTGCAAGTACGCCCACGACACCGACGGCACGGCAGTCGGGTCGCTCGACCACTCCGACGAGCGTGAACGCTTGGAGCGTGAGCAACGGAAACTCTCGCGGAAGGAATATGGGTCGAACAACTACGAGAAACAACGGCGTCGCGTGGCGGAGTGTCACGCCGACCTCCGTCGGAAGCGCCGCGACTTCCTGCACAAACTCTCAGCGTACTACGCTCGGGAGTACGACCTTGTGGCGGTTGAAGACCTGAACGTGAAGAGGATGATGGAGTCGCCGTCGAACAGCCGCAACACCGCATCCGCCGCGTGGCGAACGTTCCTCTCGATGCTCATATACAAGTGCGAGCGTGAGGGGACGCACTTCGCGGCGGTTAATCCGAGCGGGACGACCAAGGAGTGCGCGTCGTGCGGCGTTTCGACGGACAAGCCGTTGTGGGTCCGTGAACACTCCTGTCCCGCCTGTGGGTTTGAGGCGGATAGGGACGCGAACGCGGCGTGGAACATCCTTTCTCGCGGCCTCGAAGATGTAGGAGTGGGACACTCCGAAGGAACGCCTGTGGAGACTGCGCTCCCTACGGGTGCGGACGTGGACGACGATTTGTCGTTCCGTCTCGTGCCTGCAAAGCGCGTCGTGGAAGCAGGAAGCCCTCCCCTCAAGGAGCGAACGGCGTCAGCCGTGAGCGAGTAGGGGAGGGTAGTTCACCCGCCCAGGAACTGTCGCCGGACCTCCTCGTCCGAGAGGAGGGCGTCCCCGTCGTCCTCGTATCGGTTCTCGCCGTTGGCGAGCACGTAGCCGCGGTCGCAGCGCCGCAGCGCCTCTTTTGCGTTCTGTTCGACCATCAGGACCGTCGTTCCCGCATCGTTGATCTCGTCGACCCGGTCGAACATCTCGTCGACCAGATCCGGTGCGAGTCCGGCTGACGGCTCGTCCAACAGGATGAGATCCGGATCCAGCATCAGGGCACACCCCATCGCGAGCATCTGTTGTTGCCCACCGGAGAGCGACCCAGCGTCCTCGTCGGGTCGCTCCGCAAGCGCCGGGAACCGATCGTACACGTCTTGCTTCCGTTCGGTCGGCACGCCGTCGAGCACGTACGCGCCGAGCCGAAGGTTCTCGGCGACTGTCAGCGTCGGGAAGACGTTGTCTGTCTGTGGGACGTACCCGATCCCCTCCCGAACGATCTCCTCGGGAGAGGTCCCAGCGATCTCTGTTCCGCGGTAGTTGATCGACCCGCTCTGGTGCGATGCGATCCCGACGACGGTCTTCATCACCGTCGATTTGCCCGCGCCGTTCGGCCCGACGATCGTCACGTACTCACCGTCGTCGACGGTGAGGTCGATCCCCGAGAGGACCTGTAAGTCGCCGTAGCCGGCGTCGAGGTCGTCGATCTCGAGGAGGCTCATTCGATTTCACCTCCGAGGTACGCCTCGATGACGCGCTCGTCGGACAACACCGACTCGGGGTCGCCCTCCACGAGGAGGCTCCCTTGCTGGAGGACGACGAGGCGGTCGACGAGTTCAGTCAGCGTCTCGAGTTCGTGTTCGATGATGACGACGGTCATCCCGTCTGCGTTGAGATCGCGAATGTGGTCAGCGATTTCGCGGGTTAGCGTCGGATTGACGCCCGCGAACGGCTCGTCCAACAGCAGCATCTTCGGCTCCAACATAAGCGTTCGTGCGAGTTCGAGCAGTTTGCGTTGCCCCCCCGAGAGCGTCCCGCTGTAGTCGTCTGCGAGGTGGTCGAGTTCGAATAGCTCGATCAGTTCTTCTGCCCGTGCGCGAACGGTCTCCTCGTTGGCTTGCATCGAGTCGCCGCGAACCAGCGCGGGGATCGTTCGCTCTCCAGGCTGGTCCGGCGCCGCGAGCCGAACGTTGTCGCGAACGGTCATCGTCTCTAACTCCCGCGTGTGCTGGAACGTCCGCACCAACCCACGCCGGGCGAGCGTCTCCGGTGCCTTCCCCGTCACGTCGCTCCCGTCGAAGGTGACAGTTCCGTCGTCCGGGGTGATGACCCCGCTGACGCAGTTGAAGAACGTCGACTTGCCCGCACCGTTGGGGCCCATCACGCCGACTATCTCCCCGTCGTCGACCGACACCGACAGGTCGTCGATCGCTCGGAGGCCACCGAAGTCCTTCACGAGGCCGTCCGTCGAGAAGAGGCTCACGAGTCCACCCCCAGTTCCTGCTCATTCCCCCAGATCCCGGCGGGGCGATACCGGATCACCGCAACCAAGATCAGGCCGACGACGATGAGTCGAAGCGACGCGAAGACGTCACCAGACACCGGTGTCACGTCGAGAGCGAACCGGGAGACGAGTCTGAGTCCCATAATGATCGCCAACCCGGCGAGCACCGCGCGGTGGTTCGCCGCGCCGCCGAGCAGCATCCCGATCCAGATCGTCACCGTCACCTGGATCGTGAAGAACCCGGGTGCGACCGCGCCGTTGTACAGTGCGAACAGCCCCCCGGCGAGACCGGCGAGTGCGGCACCGTAGACGAATGCCTGCATCTTGTAGGTCACCGTAGACTTACCGACCGATCTCGTCACCAGTTCGTCGGCCCGTATCGCTCGGAGAACCCGGCCGTACGGTGCCTCCGTGAGGCGGGTGAGGCTGGCGAGCGTCACGAGCGTGATTCCGCCGAGCACCAACAGGGTCGCTATCATCCTGGTGTCGCCGTTGGTGGCGACTGCGGCGATCGGCTGTGGGACGCCGAGTATCCCGACGTTCCCGCCGAAGATGTCCTCGAAGTTGACGAACAGCGAGTGGAAGATCTCGGCGGTCGCCAGGGTGACGATGGCGAGGAAGTCTCCGCGGAGCCGGATCGAGGTGACGCCCACCCCAGCCCCGACGATCGCAGTGACGATCACGCCGACGACCAGCGCGAGCGGCCACGGGTATCCCAAGCCGATCCCCGCGAACGTGTCTTGGGCGGATAGCATCGCGGTCGTGTACGCGCCGACGGCGAAGAAGACGACGTGCCCGAAGTTGACCAGCCCCGTGTGCCCGTACTGTAGGTCGAGCCCGAGAACTAAGAGTCCGTAGATCACGAACAGGATCCCGACCTCGACGAACACGTACAGCGCACTCGGGAGTTGCGCCCGCAGCGGCGTGAGCGCGAACAGCGCACCGACGACCAAGCAGACGGCACCGGCGAGGAACGCCTGGTGTGCGTGGTCGGACGGCAGGCGATCGAGGACGCTCACGCTTCACGCACCTCCTTGCCGGCGATTCCGCTGGGTTTGACCAGCAGCACGGCCACGAGGATCACGAATGCGACCGCCGAGGACAGCCCAGTCAGCCCGGACGGGAGAAACGCCGTCGAGAGCGCCAACACGAGACCGATGACGTACGCTCCGAGGATCGCCCCGTAGGGGCTGCCAGCACCGCCGAGAATGGCAGCCGACAGTATCTGCAGAATGTGGCTGAACCCGGTGTCTGCACTGACGTTGGTCTGGATTGCCATGAGCACGCCCGCGAGTCCAGCGAGGACGCCAGCCAGCACCCAGACGCTATCGCGGATCAACTGCGTGTCGATCCCGCGAACCCGCGCCAAACTCTCGTCGTCGCCCATCGCGCGCATCGCGATTCCAACGTCGGTTCGCGTCAGTAGGGCGTGGAGAAGCGCGAACACGCCGACTGCGCATCCGATCACGATCAGGTGTTCAGAGGTGACGAAGAAGCCACCGAGCAGGTCGACCGACCCGACCGAGAGGTCGGGCAACGAGTCGAAGCGATACGTCACGGTTTCGGTGTCGTAGTATCTGGCGCTGCGTCCGGCGAGGAGACGGATCCCGCTCCGAAGTGCGATTCCGAGCCCGATCGACGTTAGCAGCAACGGAACTGGGCCGGTCTGATTGATCGGTGTGAAGAACCCGCGAGCGAGCGCGAGGCTGATGATCCCTCCGCCGATCATCGCGAGGATGACGGCGACCGGAAGGGGCACCGGAAGCATCGTGACAGCGATGAGGCCGAGGAACGCCCCCATCGTGAGATACTCCCCGTAGGCGAAGTTGATCATGTTCACGATCCCGTATATCAGGGTGAACCCGATCGCCGCGATCGCGATGTATGACCCAGTAACCAGTCCGAAGACGACGTTCTGGGAGAGTCCCATTGCTATCAGTATTCACCTTCTGCGACGTACTCGCGCACGTCCTCGGCCGAAACCTGTGTCGTCTCGGTGAACGCGCCGTCCTGTGCGGTGTTGATCGACACCGTCCCGAAGACGTTGCCATGTTGGGTGAACGTGGTGGGCGTCGCCGCGCCTTCGTAGGTGATCTCGTCGCCGTTGGCGAGGGCCTCTTTCCCCTCGGCGAACGTGGCGACGGGCGTTCCATCGCCGCGACTGACCGGACCGAGGTTCTGTTGGATCGCCTCGGGGCTCGTGTCGCCGGCGCGTTCGATAGCCAGCGCGGTTACCTGAACGGCGTCCCACGACGGGGGCGTCCAGCCGTTGATCGACGCGTCGCCTGCCTCCGTGTAGATCCCTTCGAAAGTGTCGTAGCTCGGACCCGACCGTCCGGGCTGTGCGACCCACGCACCGTGGAGGTCGCTGCCGACCTGGTCGATCACTTCCTGCTGTGCGAGCGTGTCCGAGAGGATCGGCTGGCGACCGTAGCCGCCGTCAGACCAGTCACTCAGCGCGGTGATCGCCGACTCCTGGGGCATACTCACCAGGAACGCATCGAAGTCAGCTTCAAACAGTCTGCTGAGCGCCGACTGGTAGCTCGAACTGCCCAGTTCGACCTCGACTTGCTCGGCGACGCTGCCGCCGTTCTCCTCGAAGACGGAGAGGAATCCGTCGACGTAGCTCCGCTCACCCTCGGTGTTCCCGTTGATGATCCCGAGCGTCTCGAACCCTTGCTCGAGAGCGTACACGGCGCTCCCGCCGGTGTGGACGGTGTCACCGACAACCGTCCGCCACACCCACTCGTCGTCGCTGAGATCGCTGGGCGTCGCCTTGTCTCCCCCTCGGGTGTCGAGGAACGTAGATCCCGGCCACGGCGTGACGATCGGCATCTGGAGATCCTGGATGAAGTTCCACAGCGGATTGATCTCACTCGAGAACAGTCCGACGATCGCCGCTGCGTCGTCGTTTTCGACAAGTTGCGTCGTGACACTCCGTGCTTCCTGTGGGTTCACAGCGGTGTCACGGCGAACCAGTTCCAACTCGGCACCCAGCGGGCCGCCCGCCTCGTTGATGTGGCTGACGGCGGCGTCGGCTGCCTGTGAGACGCCGGGTTGGAGGAAGTCGAACGCGCCGGTCAGTGCACCCGGCTGTCCGAATACGATCGTGTCTGTTCCGGTGTCGCCGGCCGTCGCACCACTAGCGGTCGAACCACCGTCTCCGCCGTCGCTTTCCCCCTCACCGCCTCCGAAGCCCACACAGCCAGCGAGTCCGGCGATTCCCCCAGCACCGACAGCAGTCAGAAATGATCGGCGGTCTCCCCGGTTCGGCTTTTTAACTCCCATAACAGCAAAGCGTCTCGGGTATCCTATGATAAAGGGAGCACCGACCATGGTCGAAAATGGCGAATAATTACGTCAAGCGTACAATAACTCGGGTTTTAGTAGCTAATTCCTTAACTGTTACTGTGTCTGACTAACCGGTTTTACAACTATTCTGCGAAAGAGTGATCATATTCATATAGGTGTGTAGCAAGGGTGTGCTTCCTCGGTGTTGTAGGGGCATTCGGTGACTCAGTTCACCCATTCGGGTGTCGTCGATCGTCACGGTGAGAGAGGAAGATACCGATGACGAATGCGAGTACCCCCGACCTATTACTTTCATATCACTTGGCGACCTACAGGGAATATGACATTCCAGTTCGAATCAGTCGCCGGATCACCGGTACTCCAGGTGACGCAGTCGGAGGTATTCGACCTAATCCGAGACGACGTCCTCCTCAGTTCCTCGCTGTGGGCGAACATCGCGCTGGCTGGGCTGTCCATCCTGCTGTTCGTGTATATGGGTCGGCAGGTGTCCTCGCCACGTGCGAAATTGATCTGGGCGGCGACGCTGATGATCCCGCTGGTGTCCATCTCCAGTTACGTCGGCCTCGTCTCCGGACTGACGGTCGGCCTCATCCAGATGCCGCCGGGCCACGCATTAGCGGGTGAGGAAGTGCTGAGTCAATGGGGACGATACCTCACGTGGGCGCTGTCGACGCCGATGATCCTGCTCGCACTCGGCCTCTTGGCCGACGTCGACCGCGGCAGCCTGTTCACCGTCATCGTCGCCGACATCGCGATGTGTATCACCGGACTGGCGGCCGCGCTCGTCACCTCGTCGTACCTGCTCCGGTGGGCGTTCTACCTGATCAGTTGCGCGTTCTTCGCGGTGGTGCTGTACGCCCTGCTCACCGAGTGGGCGGCCGCCGCGAGCGCCGCCGGCACCGACGAGATATTCGACACGCTGCGCGTGCTCACCATTGTCCTCTGGTTGGGCTACCCCATCGTGTGGGCGCTCGGCGTCGAGGGCTTCGCGCTGATCCAGTCGGTCGGCGTCACCTCGTGGGCGTACTCGGCGCTCGACATCTTCGCCAAGTACGTGTTCGCGTACCTCCTGCTGCGGTGGGTCGCGAACAACGAGTCGACGGTGGCAGGTGCGAGTACCTCGGGTGCGGCACTCGCAGACGACTGATCGGGACCGATCCGACCGCGTCGCTGCTCGTTCTTCAGCCACTCGCCGCGCTTTTCTCGCTCACTCGACGCGGAACTCGAACCGAGCGCCGCCGTCGTCACTCTCGATGGCGACCGTCTGCCAGTCGTGTGCCTCGGCGATCTCTGAGACGATGAGGAGGCCGAGTCCCGTACCGCCGTCGTCGCCGGTCACACCCGCCTCGAACATCTGGTCGTGGACCTCCGGGTCGATTCCGGGGCCGTCGTCGGCGACGTAGAAGCCGCCGCCCTCGAGGGCACCGACGGTGACGGTCACGTCTTCACCCGCGTGGTCGACGCCGTTGCGGAACAGGTTCTCCAGCAGTTGTTGTAACCGTCCTGGGTCGGCGGCGAGTGCGTGGTCGCCCGGCTTGACTTCGATCGTCGCTTCGTCTGTGTCGACGCTCTGCCACGCCGCGCGTGCAACCTCGTCGAGGCGGACGGGTTCCAAATCGCTGATCGGGTCGCCGCCGCGGGCGACTGTCAGCAGGTCCTCGATGAGCGTCTCCATCCGCGTGAGTGCGCTGTCGACGAGTTCCACCTCGTCGCGGTCGACCTCCGCCCGAAGGATGTCGAGGTACCCCTGTGCGACGTTGAGCGGGTTGCGCAGGTCGTGGGAGACGACGCCGACGAACGAGTCGAGGCGCTCGTTCTGGCGCCGCAGTTCCGCCTCACGACGCTTGCGTTCAGTGATGTCTGCGATGGTGCCGAAGTTGTACGGTTCGCCGTCGATGTGGCCGCGCGTCGTCGTCGTCTCGACGGGGACGCTGACGCCGTCGAACTCGTGGGTCGTCTCGGCCGTCCGGGTGTCACCTTCCGCGAACGACGTCCAGTAGTCGTCGAACCGCCCCCGTTCGAAGTCGGGTGCGATCTCCCACAGCGCCGTCCCGACCAGGTCATCGGTCGTCGTCTCGAACAGGTCGGCGTACGCCTGATTCACGTACCGGAAGCGACCGTCTTCGCCGTAGATGCCGACGCCGACGCCGACCGTCTCGACCATCCGCTCGAAGAACGCCGTATCGAGGTCAGCCGCCGTCGGTGGCTCGTCGTCCATCCTATCGACGCAGTATGGCGCTTTATGTTATAATTGTATGGTGTCTACATTATTCGGCGCTCTGCCGGCGGTCGGTCACTGATTCTGAGCTGGTCGTCGACTCCGCAGACGGAAGCCGAACTCGGACGACCGTCCCGCCGTCGTCGCAGTCGTCGAACTCGAGTTCGCCCCCGTAGCGCGTGACGACCCAGTGAGCCACCCACAGGCCGAGGCCGCTCCCGTGTTGCAGCGACGTCTCCTCGCCCGCGCTCAACACGGCGACCTCGTGTTCGGGGATGCCGGGGCCGTCGTCGGCGATGGCTATCTCGGTCCACCTGTCTCGTTCATCATCTCGACTGACAGATATATCGATGCTCGTCGCGTCGCCCTCGGCGTGTTCGACCGCATTTTCCAACAGTTGCTCGAACGCGAACTGGAGTGTGCTGCTGGCGAGGACGTAGTGACGCTCCGGGACGTCGGCCGTGAGGTGGACGCCCGCGTCGGGAACGACGCGGGCGGCGGCCTCCCGGAGTTGGTCGATGACGTCGACCGGCTTGCGGACCACGTCTCTGTTGATAACTGTCTGCGCTTGCTGTGCGGTATCCGCGATGTCGTCGAGGTGGTTCGCACGGCGACGGATCGTCGTGGCGGTCTCCGCTTCGGCTCCATCGAGTCGGTCAACCAGCAGATCCGCGTGGCCGTGGATGACGGTGAGGTCGTTGCGAAGGTTGTGTCGGAGGACCCGGTGGAGCACCTCCGACTGCTGTCGGCGTTCGCGCCGTCCGGCGATACTGTGGACGGTGACGATGTTGTGGGTCTCACCGTCGATCGTCACCCGGGTCGTCACCGTCTCGACTGGCGTCGTCGAGCGGTCGGCACGGCGCAGTTGCGTCTCCTGTGTCCGTGTCTCGCCCTCGTCGAAACTCTCCCAGTACGTCTCGAAGCCATCGGCGTCAATCGAGGTGATCGACTCCCACGCTGGCGTCTCCTCGACCGACTCCCGCGTGCGACCCAACAGCCGTGCACACTGGTCGTTGACGTACTCGAGGTGACCCGACTCGTCGTACATCGCGAGGCCGACGCCTGCCTCGGTGACTGCTTGTTGGACGATTTCGAGTTCTTCCTCGCGTTGTCTGCGTTCGCTGATGTCACGGACCGACCCGACGGTCCCACGGAAGGAGTCGTCGTACGGGAGCAACGCGAGTTCGACCTCGACGGGGAGTTCCGTCCCGTCGCGCGTCAGTAACGCCCCTTCGAAGGTGTCGCTCGTTTCGCCGGGTGTCACGAGGAGGTCGACCACGCGCTCGGTGGCCGTCTCCTCGGTCTCGTCCGTCGATATCTCTGAGATGTGCGTACCGACGAGGTCCTCGCGGTCGTAGCCGATGGCTGCGGCCAACGGTTCACTAATCAGTTCGATCCGGCCATCGTCGTCGACGACGTATGTCATCTCGCGCGCCGTCTCGAACAGCGTCTCGTAGCGCTCGAGTTCGCGCCGTCGGTCGAGTTTCGCCACCGCTGTCTCGGTGTTCACCGACAGCAACTCCGCCAGATCACGGTCGGTCTCGTCGAAGTCGACCGAGTCGTCTCCAGCGATTGCGATCGTACCTCGGTCGCCGACGGGGGCCAGTAGGACGGCATCGAGGTCGTCACCGCCACTGTCGCGGTCGCGGTCACCGTCGAGTTCGACGACGGTCGTCTCATCACGATGCGCCGGCCACACCGCCTCGTCGTCTGGCGCGAGCACCTGCCCGTCGACGCTCGCTGCGTCGGTCCCGGCTGTGGACACCGCGGTGAACGTCTCGGTGTCGCCGCGGTCGCCCGAGTCGTCGGCCAGGTACAGTGTCGCCGGACGCTCGAAGACGTCCGCCGCCGTCTCGGCGACCGCGTCGGCGAGCGCCTGATTCGTCTCCGCGTCGAACAGTTCCTGCGTTCCGGTGATCAGGCGACGACGCGCACGTTGTGTCCACTTCCGGTCGGTCACGTCGGAGAAGTACACCGACAGACCACCCTCGTCGGGGTACGCGCGCACCTCGAACCAGGTGTCCATCGCCTCGAAGTACTCTTCGAAGGTGACCTGCTCTTGCTCACGCAGCGCCTGTCGATACGCCGACTCGAATCTGGTGCCGACGGCATCCGGAACCTCCTCCCAGAGGTGTCGGCCGCGGACCTCGGCGTCCGCCGGCAGGTCCATCGCGTCGCGAAGCACCCCGGCCCCGGTATCGTTGGCGTAGCGGACTCGCCAGTCTCGGTCGAGCCCGAAGAACGCGTCGCTCACCCGATCGAACGTGTCTTCGAGGCGGTCTCTTGTCTGGTCGACCTCGCGGCGATACTGGACTTGCTCGAACTCCCGGCGGAGCCACTCGACGATGTGGCGTACCAACGTCTGCTCTTCGTCCGTGAACGACGACGCCCGCGTCGTCTGCTCGACGAAACACACCATCCCGTACAGGTCACCGTCGACGCGGATCTCACTGCCCACGTAACAGGTCGGCGCGTCGTCGCTGGTAACGCTCGCGTCGATCACGTCGCTCTCGTTGACGTCGGGTTCCGCCGCCATCGACCGCTCGGGGTCGTCGACGACGAACTGACAGTACGTCTCGTCGAACGGGAGCGTCATTCCCTCACGCACCAGACGCTCGTCGCCGTGTGCCACCTCGACCTCGTAGTCGTTCGACTCCACGTCGACCCGCCCGAGGTAGCCCGCGTCGACGTCCAAGCGGTCGGTGGCGAACCGGATCAGTTCGTCGACCTGGTCTTCGAGCATAAGATCCGGATCTGCAGTGATCTCGTGAACGCGCTGGAGTGTCTCTCGACTCCACTCGAGGTCTCGCTCGCGTGCTTTCCGTTCGGAGATATCTTGCACCGACCCTACGACGTACGACTCGTCGAAGAACTCGGCAGCCTCCAAGCGAACCTCGACCCAGATGTCCGTCCCCTCGTTCGTCGGGTCTCGCCACTCGATGCTCACTGACTCCCCCGCGGCGGCTTCCCGGACGAGCGCCACCGCACGCTCGCGGGAGAACGCCTCGTCGTGGTCGACGAAGTCCGAGAGCGTGATGTCGTACGTTGATGAGTCGTAGCCGAGCAGGTCGTAGAATCGTTCGTTACAGGCGACCACCTCGGCCGTCTCCGGGTCGTGGACGACAATCCCGTGGTCCGTCTCGTTGACCATCGCCATCTCGAACGCGCCCGCGACGTAGCGGTCGACGATGGCCGTAATCTGATCGATGAACGTCTCCGGATAATCCGTGGGGTTGAGGCCGACTACGTCCGTCGCGCCTGCCTCGTAGGCGGCCGCGGCGTCGACGCTCGATCCAACGGCGACGACTGGACACTCGCCGACTGCCTCGGCGGCACGCTCGATGGTGGGGTCGACCGATCCATCACCTCGCGCCGGATCTGCGAGACAGATCACGATGCCGACGTGGTCGGCGCCGACCTCGACGCCATCCTCGCTCGACGAGAGAGGCTCGACGGGCGAGAGATCGCTGCGATCGCTGATCAGTTTGATTAGCTCTGCTCGCGTCGCATCCGCTCCGCCACAGACGACAGCCGGCACGCTGTCTGGTCTTGTGACGCGCCCCCCACCCGAAGTTCGCATCCACTCTATGCCACCGCTGGAGAGTGAAAAATGACGGGATCGTCGAAGTAATTTACAGTAGATTGGTTGATGGACAAACCACCCCGGTTGTCGGCGTCACCGCGACCGAATCACCGTCGTCAGCGATGTGGTTCTGTCCGGGCTGGTGACGGTCACGTCGACGGCGATGGCGGACGGTCTGCGACGAAGCGACACGATGACCTACGGCACCTCCCCTACTCCGTGTGTGATCCTGACGCCGGCGAACAGATGTTCCTCGTGTTCCTTACCTGTTGTTCGGCCAGCGTGCGACTGTCTCTCCATAGTTCTTCACCCGCGACGGCCGGCGGTGAGGGGGTAGTCGCTCCTATCGACTATGCGAGCATCGGTCCGACCGCTCCACGATGAGGGATGGCTGATAGTGAGCTCCGGTGTCCTCGTGGATAGACCTGCGATGCAAAACCGCACAATGCTGCGGACCAACCACCGAGAACCACCGCCCGCTTAGTTCACCTGGCCGGACAGTTCAGCACCGGCTTTGAACTTCACTTCATTGGACGCGCCGGCGGCCGCGAGATGGACGACGGGTGCGTCGAGTGCGCTCACGACACTATTGCGTAGGTCACCCGCGTGGTCCCGGACGATGCTGCGGAGCGCCCGCGGCAGCGCTGCCGACTCCGGATCGTGAACACCGCTGAACAGCGTCACACCGTAGCGGCTCCGGTCGCGGCCGAACCGCTGTGCGAGCAGGTCGCCGTACCCGTCGCCGTCGAGGTCGCCGCCGCCGGCCACTCGCTCGATGTCGGCCGGTGACACACCGACGACCTCGGTCGGGCCCTCACCAACCAGCAGCGTCGCGGCGTCCTCGTACAGCGCCCCGTCGTCGACGGTCCACCCACCGACGTACAGGAGCTGGCCGTCGTGGCGACAGCGGCGGAGGTGTAGCAGCGCCGGCATTCCTGTCGGGCAGTCTGGCGGTCTCGCGAACACGGGACAGACGAGTGTCGCCGTCATACTGGCACTCTCGCCCTCAGAGCGAGCCGCGCCGGGTGTCACCTCGCGCCCCCAGTCGTCGGCGTCGCCACCAGTTTCCTGCCCGCCTTCCGCGACAAACACCATTGCTGCGCCGTCCGGATCGTCGCCGTTGGTCCCGGTGACCACGACACCGTCGGCGTCGGTGGTGGCGCGGACAAGCCGCCCTTTGTCGTTCTCCTCGGCCAATCTGGCCGAGAGTACGTTGCGACACGCGATGTCGCGGTGGACGACGCCCTCGCCGCGTCGCGCCGCCTGACACAGCCCGTCGTCCGGGTCACCAGTAAGGTAGGCGACGAGCCGTGCGGGAGTGAGTTCGTCCGCTAACGCCCGCCCACCGGGCAGCCGCGCATCGGGAACGCTAATGGCGAATCGCTCGGCGATCACCGGGTCGCCGCCGAGGTAGTTGAACAGGAGGTCCACGTCCTCTTCGGACCCGTCGCCGACCCCGTCGTCGTCGCTGTCATCGTCCTCGAAGTCATCGAAGGCGACGGGCTGGGTCCGGTTCGACCGCGAGGAGTTGTGGTTCTGGGCTCTCATCTCGGCGGTCGTCGTCCAGCCATCGAGGTCGAGTCGCCCCGCGAACGGCCCCACCGCACCGCGGATCCGTGACGGGACGTGTCGAACGGTCGGCTCACTGGGGTGGTACGCCCGGTGTCGGTCGTCGGCGTCGCCGTTCCTGTCGGCGCCAGTCGCACGCCGGTCGCCGGCGTAGAACGCCGCCGGCGATGCGCCCGTCTCGGTCACAGCACTCGCGACGCGTCCGAGACAGCCGCTCAGACTGCCAACGGCAAGTGCGCCCGCCGCCAGCAGCGTCCGGCGCGTCGTCGTTGCTCGCGGGTCGTTCGCGGCCGCGTCGGTGGGGTGTGGCGTTGGCATCGTCGCCGCCTGTAGGCGAAGGGAGGTAATGAACGTGCGCCGCCGGCCGACAGGCAGGGCAGTCCTGTGTAAGCGGCCGGATCCGATGGCTGTACAGCGGGGCTTGTCAGGGGTGGTTACCCTCCCAGCGACCAGTCAACCAACTGTCTGCACACACCCTGATTTCGTACACCCTCTACAACAGGCGCGTATCTGCTGAAATCGGGCGAATCGGGGGAAAGAGATGTCGGTACGGTTTCCGCCGAACTCCGCTTTACCAGATCACCCACCATCGAACGACATCAGTCAAGAGCCCTCGCAAGCAGACAGTCGGTAGACGCCGCAACGGACGCGTCTTCAGCAGGCTCACAATCAGGGCGGGCTGACAACGACGCCGCGTCGACGACGTGAATGTGCCGAAATAGCCATACTCAGACGGTGTATCGGCAGATCAGCGACGCGGCTCAAGCATCGACGGCACAGGAGTGAAGCACCGAAACACGACCAAACGGAGCCCTACACCCCACACACGGACGATCCGATGGCTGGGCAGAGGCTCACCGCCCAGAACGATCCCGATCAGCGAAAGCCCCGCTCAGCATCCGAAACGCCCGGATCCAGGGGTGTACGAATCACGGAGCCAGATCGAGCCAACATCTACAACAGCGAGACTGCGATGCTGGCTGTCTCAGGCCTCGACGTGGCCAAACACCATACTCGCCGACGACAGAGACACACCCGATCACTGCGATTGCTCGGTCACACCCCCTGTATCACGCTAAAGCGGAGGATACGGGGGTTTGTACGCCGCCAGCCCAGGGATAGCGCTATCAGCGATGCCGTAAACCGGGCGCGAGGAGGCCTCTCGAAGGGGTGTACGAACAGAGGGTACAACCAGCACCCTCGTATCCCCCGCTCATAATTTGCAGTCGACACATCCAGCGCGGGGGACGAGTACGCACAGACACCGAAGTGGATAGTCGGTAGTCGTAACCGATAGTGACAGCCGCTGTCTCGTCGCGTGGTGTGCACCCGACGACGCGACCCCGAACCCTCAGTCGTCGCGAAGGTCTCGTTCCAGCGTCCCTGCGGTGTGAATCTCGGTGAAGCCCGGTTCGTCGATCTGCCAGCGACTCGGCGGTGAGTTTTCGCTGTACTCTTTTTTGACACGCGGGTGGTCGTCGCTCGGGTTGTTCAACGCCAGCAACACCAGATACGCGTCCGCCCGATTGCGCGTCACCCAGACCGCCGCCTCCGGCTCAGGGGCGGCAAGCTTGTCGTAGTCAGCCGGTGCCGCCGTGTAGCGGTCGTTGTTCGCCCGCTCGGCCTCCAGCGTGACGACAATCGCCCCCTCGCTGTCGAGGCCGACGGCGTCGTACCGGACGTCTCCACCGTCGACATCGTAGTAGGTGTCGACCTCGACGGCTGCAGAGTCCGCGTCGGCAACGAACGCCTGCTCGATGTAGCGCCGCCCGAGGTCGACCATCAGCGTGTGGAGACTCGACTCCGCGACGTCACCAAGCCCGTGGCCGTGCACGTCACCGCTGCGATGCGGTTCGTTGAGGATCTCCCGCCCGGCAGGCGTCACAGTGTAGAGCGTCCGCGGTGCATCGGTGTCGTGGCGGAGGAGGCCGGCGTCAATGAGGCGTTCGACAGCCGCCTCGCCGAGCCCACAGTCACGCTGGAGCGTGTTCATCCCGTCGCGACGCAGGTCGAACGCGAGCGGGTCGAGGCGGCCGTGTTGGCCCGCATACACTGCCTGGAGAAAGAGCAGCTGCTGATGCGTACACCCGGAGGCGATACGGTCGCCCTCAGAGATCGTGAGCGGCAGCGCACAGACAGGGACTTGGTCACGGTCGAGTTTTTCGAGATCTCCACAGCAGTCGACGGCGCTACGGATGCCTTCGACAGTCGGCTCATACAGTCCGTCACAGTCCGTACAGGCGATGGCGTGGGCGGTCTCCTCGTATCGAACCCCGTTCGGCAGGCGGTCGGTGAACGGCAACGCAGAGTCGATGAGCCCAGTCGGTCGGTCACTGCCAGGTTTGCTCGCCACCCCCACCGTGTCCGCGGTTCCCGTCTCGTCGAGCGTGAGCGCTGACTCGTTCTGGGTTCGGAGACAGGCTGTTTCGTGTTCAGCGTCGAACGCACACTCGCGGGCGTCGGTGAACCCACGTGGTGCATCCGGGTGCCCGGCCGGCAACGGCAGTGAGTTCACGACGAACGGCTGTGGCTCTGGCTCGTTGAATGGGGCGGGAAGTGTGACGAGCCATTCACCCCGAGAGAGCGCTCGCAGTCGCGTGCCCACCTCCTCAGCAGGCGTCTCATCAGTCGCCAGACGTTGCTGCAGTCGGGTGTCGAGCGCGACATTGCCCGTGACGAGCGTGGAGACGTTGTTCATCACCTCGCTGTATGCCCTGGGGTCGGCCTCGCGCAACTGCCCCGGAAACTGCATCGCGAGCGTGATGCCAAGGCCGAACGAGCGCGACTGTGCAAGGAGGTCGCTCAGGAGGTCTGAAACAGCGAGTGAGGCTGCTTCCTCCACATACAGGTTAACCAGTGGGAGGTCGCCGCTCGAGCGGCGTTGGCGCTCTCGAAGTGATGTCCACAGCTTAGACAGGAGGACGAGTGCAAGCGACTGCTGGCTCTTCGAGCGAAGGCCGCCCGTATCAAGGATAACGAGTGCATCCTCATCGAGGACACTCGTGAGGTCGAAGTGCGGGCCGTCATCGCGGGAGACGTGATTGAACACGCGAGCGAGGCGGTCGTCAAGCGGGATTTTCTCGACGCGGTTGGCAACCCCCTGCATAATATGGTCGAACGCTCGCTGGTCGTTTTCGGCGACGCCCTCGAGCATCCCGCGGAGGTCATCATCACTGACGAGTGGCGGCGTGGCCTCCCGACGAAAGCGGTGGATTGTCTGCTCGAGATCGCGGTGTGTGAAGGCATCTGCGCCGTACTCCGGGTCGAACAGCGCCTTCACGAGATAGCGAATGACGTCTGGCGAGCGGACGGCACTATCGAACGACTCTGCACCCGTGACAGCGCGGAGGAGTTCGAGATAGTGATCGGTGACGTCCTGTACTGCGGTGGTTCGGGGAACGCCAGCCGCAAGCGCATCGCGGATATCGAACATCGAGACCGCGGGGAGGGTCTCGCTGCAGTCGAAGTAGTAGACGTCCTCCAACGACCCGTGCGCGGCGTAGTGGGTGCGCAGAAGCGTTTCTGCCATCTCATCGCCCTTCGGGAGGATGCAGATGTCCGCGCCCGCAGTGGCCGCGTGGTTGGCTGTGATGGCACGGGTGAGTGCCGTCGATTTCCCAGAGCCGGTCTTCCCGAACCACGCCGTGTGCAGCGGTTGCAGGCTGGGTGGGAGGGCGACTGTCGAGCGGTCAGTCGTCCCATCGCGACGCCTTGGAGTGCCGAGTTCGAGGCCGTGGTCGTACTGACTGAGCGTTTGTTCGGGTGGTGGGGCGAACCCGGTTTGGTCGCTGTGGAGCGCTCCAAGCGCACGGCTTGCAGGCTGGGTGAGGGTTGCGCCATCAAGCAGGGCGAAGTGTGGGGCGGTCGTCGCGTCGGCGACAATCTTCGGTGAGCGATTACTGACGAGGGGGATGTGCGTCGCGAGGCGGCGGCTGAGTGGGAGGGTCCGAAGTCGCCGGTCAGTGATAGCGCTTTGGAGGGGCTCTGTGGGCTCGGTCTCGGCCGGAGCACGCAGCGCATAGAAGTCGCCGCCGACAGCCGTGAAGGTGGCTGCGAGGTCAGTGACAATCGCGTGCGCTTGTGGCCCGCTCGCGAGCAGTCGAGCATTCACGTCGTAGGAGTGGCCGCTGGATTTCGCGAGGATAGCGTCGATGCGCGTACCGGGGATGCTCCCCGCGTCACCACGCCGGTGAGCAGAGTGTTTCGGCGAGTGTCGATCGGCCGTGTACTCGTCATCTTCGGGTGGGAGGATGAAGCCCGCAAGCTGCTGGCCGATCGTATCTCGGGTTTGGTCGATGCGACGCACGCGGGCTTCTGCTTCACCGCTCCAATCGGGTTTGGGGACGAGCAGCGCCTGGTACGCAGCAGGTGTCGTGCTGGCAGCGAGTGCCTCTGCGATAGAGGCGAGCGGAAGGCCGGGGGCGTCTTTCATCCGCGACGTCTCGTGTTGCTCGGGCGCATCCGAATACGAGGGTGGGCGCAGACGGGTCTGCCAGTCAAGCCGGCGCTCGCCAACCCCGTTGAGTTCGGCGATAGCAGCTGTGTCATCAAGCAGGTGTTCGAGTGGGTCGGTGTTCGTTAGCTCGCGAGCGTACGTATCCGGGATAATCCGATTGATGACGCGGCGAAGTGAATCGAAGGCGGCCGTGGCCGTTCCTATGAAGTAGTGGACGTCCTCGCCATCGCTGACGAGACAGATCTCGATCGTGTGGTCGCCGACGGCGCGATGAAGTTGTTCGAACTGGTCGGTGATGCGGTCGGCAGGGAGCGGCTCGCCACTTGGTGTGATCTGGAGATACTGGCGGTCTGTGGGCACGAGTAGACGCAATCCGTTCGCCAGCAAGTATGCACGGCGTCAAACGGCGTGTGAGGGTCTGCAACGGTGTCTGCGGAAGCCCCCGCCGGCTCAACTTGCGGGGCTCGCTGTGGTCCTCGGCTCACGGAGTTCGCCTGCGGTCCTTGCATCGCCCGTCTTCGTTGACCCGGCGGCCCCTTCCAATCCCACCCGGATGACTGCAGTGGGGCCGATGTCTCTTGCTCAGCGTGTACGAGAGAGTCGCGAACTAATCTGTAGTCGGTTGCCGTCCTCTGGAGTCCTGATCCCGCTGTTTCTGTACTCCTGCTCTCTTAGCGTGATGAATACGCAAAATTAACTGATTGTCACTGCCGGCTCGACCCTACTTCCCCCGAGCGTCACCTCGTGGTCGAGTGTCGAAACTCCGTTGGTGGCTGTTCGCCGAGTCCGACGGTGTAACACCGGAGTGTATACTCCTCGCCACTGAACCCGGAGAGATCGATATTGCTGCCGTTCTGAGTCGCGTCGATCGATGGTGGGAGGATGTGATCGTTCCACTCCGTCGCGGGGAGCTTACTCGGGAGGGTGATCCCGTTATCCTCTATCTTGACCGTTGTGAGGCCGTAGGTTTTGGTCCCCGTGAGCTCGACTGGCAGCGTCGTCGATCGACCTCGCGTCTCGAACCGCCCAGTAAGGCGATAGATGTTGATCGTGTTTGAGGTATCGTCTACAACGGGTTGGTGATCGATAATCGCGTATCCTCCGTCGTTGGTATCGACATACAAGAGGCCGTGTTCATACCGGATAGACGGCTGCGAGGAGACGTAATACCCCGGCGTGAATGTCAGACCCGATGTCGACGTTCCTCCACAGATCTCTGTCGTGTTCGATGTGCCGTTGACCGTTCTGATCTGAAGCGACCCGGGTGTTGACGTGCCGAGTTGCCCAGATGCTGGCGGTGGATTCAGAAACAACAGCCGAGCGGGGTATTCAGTGCCGAGCGATACTGGGACTAGCACCTGCCCGCTTTGTGTAGACGCGCTCAGTGAGACGATCCCAGCGTACAGATCCACCATATCTGACCGCGCCTCTTGATAGTGGTTGTACTCAATCGTCGCATTCTGATTTGGAACGACATACGCCTGGACGATGGAGTAGCTGACGACCAGAAAACCAAATATGAGGATGAACCCGATCACCGTCGATTGCCCTCGATCGGAGAACGACTGACGCACAGTGGCGTACACTATTCGTACTCACATACCTGTGTTTCTGAGATAATCTGACACTATTGCTGAGTGAACGGACCAAAAGAGTTGTTTACTGGAACGTACTGTTCACTGTAACTCGCACGCTGGTGCAGCAATCACCGTCGTGCACGGGGACCATATGGATAATCGAGCCGCGACAGAGTCGATCGGGACGGTCTTGCTCGTCGGGGTTGTCGTCGTCGTCGCTAGTACAGCTGGGAGTGGCGTCCTTCTCGGGACTGCTGAACTCCGTGCCCAGTCGGACCGGACGCAGCTCAGTCTCGAGACCGAAGTTACGGCGTCAAACGTCACCCTTACCCACGTCGGCACGACCTCAGTCGAGACCGACTCAGCGCGGCTGCTCCTTCGCAGCGGTGGGGACCGTCGAGGGCCAGTTTCACTCGCTGACCCGACAGTGAACGGGACAGGCCTCGATGACGGTTCGTTCGATGTTGGTGACAGCGTCCGGCTGTCACACACGTTCTCCGGATATATCGACGTCCTCCTCGTCTCAGCTGAGACTGGTGACCGCCTGTATCAGACGCTCCGGTCGACAGCAACGCCTACTCCGTTCCCGACGCCGGCTGCATCGTCCACCGTGACCGCCGACGCAGCTGCACCCCCAGCAGTTGGAGAGGGATTCAGCATTACCCTCGATGGGTCCGGTAGCACGACCAACGCGGAGAATATCACAAGCTACTCGTGGGCGATCGCGAGCGGTTCCGGGTCGATCACCGAGGACGGGACGAACACACCGAATGCGACGTACGTTGCACCGGATGATGTCTCCGCTAATGAGACGGTGTCGCTGGAGCTCACGGTCACCGACAGTGCTGGGAACACCGATACGACAACACTCACAGTCACCGTTGTCGACATCGACGCCGCGCCGGCCCCTGAGGATGGGGATGGAGACGGAAGTGCGTTCGACGACGCGAACGGCAACGGTGTGTACGACGAGAACGAGACAATCGTGACCAAGGAAGAACTCGAAAGCGGGTACAACGACCCATCAACCGACCTTGTGATCTACCCTTCCGTCGGGGAAGTACGAACGAACGGTGCAGCGGTTGATATCACCGCGAAAACGATAACCTCAGGAGCTGACTTCAGAGCGAATGGCGATGTGATCACACTGACTGCCGAAGGAGATATCGACATCAGTGGTGGTATCCTCGAGTCTAACGGCAACGGAGATATCACGGTCACCAGTACCAACGGCAACATCTCCGCTGTCGGAACGACGTTCGATGCTGGCGGAGGTGTCGTACTCGAGTCTAACGGCGATATCAATCTCGACTCAGCAGTACTGCTGGGAGACACCAACACTGCTGACTTGGGGACGCCGGCTGCGACGCTCTCGGTTAACGAGACGAGCATTGATGGGAAAGGGAAGAACGGTGATACACTCGTCTACTCGCCGACTGGTGTGACGGTGGTTGGCTCGCCGAGCACAGGGACTGTAGTACCAGCGTGACAGTCAGCACATCCCTGCTGCCGATACAAGTCAAGTAGTGTCTGTCGAGCAGGATCGCATCACCGATGCATTCGATGAGAATTATTAACAAATATTCACGTATGATGATTCAAGAGACTTATTAGGATCTAAACGGTAAAAAGTAAGATGAATAATCGTCCTCGGATATCATCGGGAATCGATGGTCTCGATACGCTGCTCAACGGTGGATTCGTCTCCAACCGTACGTATATGATCCGTGGGCGATCTGGGACGGGAAAGACAATTCTCGGATACCATTTTCTTGCTGAAGGAGTCGCCAACGGAGAACACGTCCTCTATATCTCATTTGAGGAAACGGCTGCTGAGCTTGCCGAAAACGCTGCGACGCTTGGATTCGATTTCTCAGATATACCCGTACTTGACCTGAGTCCAACGAGTGGCAAATTCCTCGATGACGAGGCATATTCGGTGCTCGCGCCGAGTGAGGTTGAAGGACAGTCGACAACATCGGCTATCGCTGAAGCGGTCACAGAGCACCAGCCAACTCGTGTCGTCATCGATCCTCTCTCACAGTTACGCCATCTCTCTCCTGATGAATATCAGTTCAATCAGACGGCCGCTTCTCTGATGCGCTATCTCAAGGACACAGGCGCGACGACGCTATTCACGAGTCAACCAGATGCACAGCAGGCGGATGAGAGTCTTCAATACCTCTGTAACGGCTCGATAACCATCTCGCGGACCGATGAAGGACGATTCCTCAAAATCGAAAAGCTCCGGGGATCAGACTTCCAAAGCGGCACCCACGCATTCCGAATCGACGAGGGTCGAGGCATCCGGATCTTCCCCAAGATCCGTCCGGAGAACCATCACGATGAATCTGCATTCGAAACGGTGTCATCGAACGTCGAATCGCTCGATGCGTTACTCGGTGGCGGCCTCGAACGAGGAAGCATCACGCTTGTTTCAGGGCCGAGTGGCGTTGGCAAGTCCACAACCGCGACAACACTTGCACAGGCGTTCGCCGCTCGCGGCGAACGAGCGGCGCTGTATCTGTTCGAAGAAAGCGAGGAGAGTTTCAAACACCGCTCGGCGGCCGTCGGCTTCTCAGTCAGTGACTATCTCGAGTCAGAAACGATGGCTGTCGAAGCTATCGAACCCCTGACCCTGTCCGCTGATGAGTTTGCCCACCGAGTCAAGACCGATGTCGAAGAACACGATACAAAGTTCGTGCTCATCGATGGGACTGCTGGCTACGAACTGAGCCTCCACGCAGAAGGAAGCGACCTGCGCAAAGAACTGCACGCGTTGGCACGGTACCTCCGTAATGTTGGCGTGACAGTCGTGATAACCGATGAAATACAGGACGTCACTGGTGGGTTCCGCGCTTCAGACAGCCACGTAAGCTATCTTGCTGACAATATCTTCTTCCTTCGATACATCGAGGTACGCGGTGACATACAGAAGGCCGCCGGTGTCCTCAAGAAGCGATTCGGGTCGTTTGAGTCTACTTTGCGTTCGTTCCGTATCGACACTGACGGGATTCATATCGGGGAACCGCTTGACAATCTTCGCGGTGTCCTGACTGGAACACCCACGGTGGAGGACGAACAGTAACAGTGAGTGACGAGCACGTAGTATTCGGTGGGGAGACGGGGCTCGACTCATCGACAGGGACCGAGCGGATTCTCCTCGTCGTCCAAGGCCAGCGCAATCGAAAGCTGCTTGCTGACCTCCTTGGTGAGTATGAGGTTGTTGAGGCAGCTCCGACTACCGACGAACCACTTCCCACATTTGACCTCTGTATCGTCGACGCAGCGAGTTACCAGGCGGTCGCTGACACGCTTGCAGACCGAAAAGACGAACATGGCAAACGGCATCTGCCAGTTCTCTTGCTCGTCGGGGATCGAGACGGACAGGAAGCTTCCCAGCGATTGGGCGGAGTGGCTGACGATGCACTCCGTATTCCGGCAGCGAAAGCAGTCGTCAGGTCGCGTGTTGCGTCGCTACTCCGAACTCGTCGGCAGTCACAACAACTCGCGCTGTATCGGCGGGCGATGGATGATGCGACGACCGGCATCACCATCGCCGACGCTTCTCACGACCAGCCGCTGACCTACGTCAATGATGCGTTTGTGGAGATTACTGGATACGAGCGCGAGGACGTGCTCGGGCAAAACTGTCGATTCCTGCAGGGTGAAGAGACTGATCCTAAACCAGTTCAACGGATTCACGATGCTATTGAGGCGGGCGAAGCCGTAAGCGTCGAGCTCCGAAATTATCGAAACGATGGGTCCGCGTTCTGGAATTACCTCGAAATCTCTCCAGTGTACGATGACACAGGGGAACTCACGCATTACATTGGCTTTCAGTCCGATGTTACAGCCAAGCGACAAGCACAGGAGCAATTGCGTGAGGAAACCGAGACGCTCGAACGAGTGTTTGAAGCGAGTCCTATCGGAATCACATTACTCGATGCTGATGGGCAGATTGTCCGCGCGAATGCAGTCGCTGAAGAAGTCCTCGGGCTGGAGCGTTCAGCGGTGGTTGGTCGCACGTTTGACGAACCAAGCTGGGAGATCGTTGGAGCAGAAGGAGAACCAATCGACAGTGAGGACCTCCCGTTCAGTCGCGTGATGGCGACGGGTGAGACTGTCCGAGGCTACGAACACGGTATTGCCGAGGGCGGCGAGACACGCTGGCTTTCAATTAATGCCGCTCCCCTGACTGACGAGTCGGGTGATCGAATCGGCGTTGTCGCGACTATTCAAGATATCACTGACCGTCAAGCCCAAGAGCGTGAATTAGAGCGACTGGTCGACTTTCTTGACCAGACGCAGGCTATTGCCGACATCGGCGGGTGGGAAGTCAACGCTGAATCTGGTGAGGTTGAATACACCAGAGGGCTCGCCAAACTGGTTGGCACCTGGCCACGAACTGAATTCGACCTTGATGAGACGTTCGGCTTCTACCACCCTGACGATCAAGCGGATATCCGTGCGGCGTTCGAACGATTAGTCGCGACCGGTGAGCCACAGGAACTGGAGTGTCGGCTCCGGACGGCATCTGGAGAGATTCGGTGGGCACACGTCCGAGGAAGACCACACCAGTCTGAGCCCGCTGTCTACCGGGGGACGGTCCAAGATATTACCGACCGCAGAAAACGCGAACACGAACTCAAAGAGACGAAAGACCTGCTTCAGTCCGTATTCGATGCCTCACCGCTCGGGATACTCGCAGTGGACGAGGATGGCATCACTCGGCTCTGGAGTAAGGGATGTGAGCAGATCTTTGGGTGGTCTGAGGAAGAAGCCCTTGGCGAACCGCTTCCGAATGTTCAAGAGGCGAAACGGCCAGAGTTCGACGAACTGCGAACTGACGTCATTACAGGTGAGCAGCCAGCCGTGGGCTACGAGACGGTTCGCCAGCGAAAAGACGGCTCGCTCGTCGATGTGGCACTCACGACTGCCCCGATGCGAGACAGCGATGGCGAGATCGCTGGGGTAGTTGGCCTGCTTGAGGACATTACTGATGAAAAAGAACGCAAGGAGGAACTCAGGCGCTACGAGCGTATCGTCGAAACGACAAACGACCTCGTATACACCCTTGATGAGGATCTGACGTTCACGTCACTCAACACAGCAGTTGCTGAGTTTATCGGTTCACCAGAAGGGGAGCTCATCGGCGAGCACCTTTCTACCGTGTTCCAAGATGAGCATGCTGAGTCACTAGCAGTAGCGACGAGCAAACTCTCTGCGGAGCAGATACCGGAGACGACTGTGGAGACGACCATCGTCGACCACACCGGCGAAGAACGACAGTTCCAGACAACGATCTCTGTTGGGCTCTCTGCTCAGGATGCCAAAGAGTTGGTCTGCGTCGGGCGCGACATCACCGAACTGAAAGAACGTGAACGGCGGTTATCTGTGTTCGACCGTGTGCTCCGCCACAACTTGCGGAATAAGATGAATATCATCCAGGCGTGGGCGGACACCCTCCTCAGAGAGACACGTGATGAGACGGTCTCTCAAGGCGCTACAACCATTCGAACTGCCAGCGACGAGCTGCTCGAACTCGCTGAAAGTGTTCGAAAGTTCGAGAGCGTGTTGGACCCGAACGCGACCGACTCGCTGACGACTATCGACGTGGCGAAGTATGTTACTGATATTGCGTCGGAGGCAGAGCTGAGTTATCCGAATGCGTCCATCTCAGTTGATACACCGGCCGTCGCAGAGGCACGGGTGCACGAAGCGTTCGAACTGGCAGTCGACGAGCTCGTTGACAACGCCGTAACACACAGTGGCGAGCATCCGTCGGTTCACCTCTCGGTCACGCTGGACGACGAGGCGGATGCTGTGGTGGTTCGTGTCGCTGATGATGGACCGGGGATTCCAGCGCTTGAACGAGAGTCAGTCGTTGCTGGGGAAGAGTCGCCACTGCAGCATACCAACGGGCTCGGGCTGTGGTTCGTCCGCTGGATGGCGACGAACAGCGGTGGCTCGCTCCAGATCACGGACAACGACCCAACTGGGTCGGTTGTCGAACTTCGATTCTTGCGGACGTGACGCACTCTGTCGTATGAACTACTGCCCCTGTTGAATGCAGAAGTTCCATATATCAGTTGGTTACTGTGACTCGTTTGACTATGCTTTGATAATAGCACCTCCCCAACAGATATTGCCCAGTGGAGTCAGAGTTGACCAAATGGCGAGGTGGACACGACGGTCACTACTCCGAACAGTGGGTGTGGCCAGCCTCGTCGGGACTGCGGGCTGTTCCACATCGCTCCCTGGAGTGCCACCACCAAAGCCCCGTGTAGATGTCCAGCCCAACTGGTTCGAACCAGGTCGGCTCGTCATCGACCCCGGTGAGACGGTCACGTGGTGGAACATCGAGACCCTCAAGCACACTGTTACAGCCTACGAAGGCCGAATCCCCGACGAGGCGAGCTACTTTGCGAGCGGTGGCTTCGACTCTGAAATCGCCGCTCGAGCCGACCAATCGGATTCCGGACTCCTTGGTCCAGGCGATCGCTTTGAGCACCAGTTCACCGTCCCTGGACACTACCAGTACTGTTGCCTGCCGCACGAGGATTTCGACACGATGGCCGGAACGATCGTCGTTCGAACACCGGCAGGCGAGATACCACCACCTCCCGAGGTCGTCCAGCCCGATACCGACCACATCGTGCAGATGGGCCTGCTGTCCTATTACCCGGAGTCATTGACGGTTCGCCCGGGTGACAGCGTCGGCTGGGTGAATGGGACTGGAATCGCCCACTCCGTCACCGGTGAGGACGGTGGACAGGCGATTCCTGAGGGTGACGATAGAGAGTTCCCAGAGAACGGTGAGTACTTCGCCAGTGGGGGGTTCGACTCGGCGGAGGCTGCGGTCGAGGACTGGCTGACGGTGCGGAAGGGTGATGTCCTCCCTGAAGAGCCATTCGTTCATACGTTTGAGGAACCAGGTGCGTACCCGTATCTGTGCCTCTTGCATGCTCTCAATATGAGGGGGACCGTGACTGTACGTGATGTGTGAACTGCCTTACCCCACAGACTCCCGATGTTCTCCTTCGAGGGGGTCCGTCGTGTGCTGCATACGCAGCAGCTATCTATCGGCGGATTCGCCACCTCTCGGATGAACTGAAGCCCAACTGGGTGCCGAACATATCTTCTGCATTCACTGCTCAACGCCGGCAGTTCACCGCTCGATGACGGTAACAGAGCGGTCCGCGCAAGCCCCCGCCGGCTCGACTCGAGGGGCTCGCTATGGTCCTCGCCTCACGGTGTTCGCCTGCGGTCCTTGCATCGCCCGTCTTCGTCGACCCGGCGGCCCCTTCCAATCCCACCCCGCTGAGTGCGCAGCGTCGGCGCCGCGAGGTTGACGTAATCGGCGATCGATGCGGGTGGTCCGCTATCGTCGACGGTTCGCCCCGCTCGGGCTGCCGCCCGCCGCCTGCGTCCGACTCGCTCCGCTCGCCGGCCGCATCGCTCGCGACTGACCAGTCCGGGCTCCTCGACGACTCGCAGGCTCGCCGCCGAGGTCCGGGCGTGTGCCTTCGACGCCACGAGGTATCCGCCGGGGACTCGCAGGCTCCTCCCGCGACGCATACTCCCGTGGACGCTCGCGGCGGGCGGGTCCTCGCGCGTGGCTGGCTGGGGCCTCCCTGCTGACGCGCTCTCACTCGCGCCCAAGAGGGCGCGAAGGCGCGAGCGAGAGCGGCTTCAGAGATAGCTATGAAACGAAACGTGCGGAGTGAAACGGTTGCATCGGAACAGAAACAGGAGCAGGGCATCGTGGACGAGCGGCCGGAACTGCGGCCCACAGTCGAGTTGCGGACGCAAGCGAAGATCGACTCGGAGGCGATCGCGAAGGTGGATGGGACGGGTGAGTTGGACCACCCATACGGGCTGACGCTTGAAGCCCAGGAGCGGTGGGAAGCGCGAGAAGCGGAGATTGCACGGACGCACGAGCGACAGAAGGTGCAGACGTCGCAACGAGAGCGGCGGACGCGGGTGACAGTTGAGCATGGGGCAGTTGAGCGGTCGCGGCGGTTCCGAGAGCGGGCAGCAAGCGTGGACCCGGCGTTTGAGCCGGGTGATGCGAGGGCGGCGTTAACCCGTGAGGAGCTGGCGGCGGTAAATCAGCAGGCGGCGCGGATCACAGCGAAGGTGCGCGAGAGCGGGACGCGGGCGGCTGTGAGTCGGCGGCTAGCCGAGGAGGTGCGCAGTGGGAAGGGGTTGATGAGTGCGAGTCTGCGGGTGCTGGAGGCAGAGCAGACGCGGGCGGGGACGGTCGTGCCGATTGGGATGTTGGAGGAGGTGAGTCGAAAAGAGGTGACAGTTGAGGCGACTGTGAGTCAATTGTGGCAGCCGAGCAATTCGAAAATAGCCCAAGTCGGGCTTCTCGAAGACGAGAGCGGTCGCGTGAAGGTGACGGTGTGGAAGGCGTCGGATGCACCGTGGATGGACGAAGGCGAGCGTGTGCGGATTCGGGCGGCGGCGAAGAACTGGTACAACGGGCGCGTCTCGGTGGCTGTGACGGGATGGAGTGACGTCTCGTTCCCTGAGCGCGGCCGGTGGTGGGAGGGGTAGCGTAGCGGGGCGGCTCCTTGTTCGTCGACGCCGGGCCGACCCAAACCCCACCTCCCCACCCACCGCTCCCGGTCGCACGCAGGCGACCGGCAGCCACGACCTTGCTGAATGATTTCGGATTCGTCGTCTCTGTGTCGGAGGACGGAGGAGCAACTGTGGAGGCTGCAGTCCGGAATGTTGGAGACCGGGTTGCCGAGAACACGACGTTCCAAATCGAATTCGAGGACAGGCAAGGAATATCGTGGAGTCTTGGAGTACGGATTTGCAGCCGACCCAACCAGATGCTCGCGGCGAATCAACATTCCAAGTTCGGCCACCTGATGACCGCGCACTCAAAGCACGCGCGAGAGTGCTATTGGACGGAACGCTACACAATACGTGGAGGCTGAGTTCCGCGAGCCTGCAGGCTGAGTACGGGTGTATGGCTCTATTAGAATCCTATTTTAGGGATGTTTCTGTCTGAAACAGCCGATAGATCGGTGCTGCGAATCGATCATTAGTCGGCTCCCGTACTCCACGACACTGATCCGCTTGGGCTTGCTGTCTGTACACCAGAAGAATGTTGTACAGCCTATGGATTTTGAGCTGTACAATGGAGCCCTCCAACGCGAAGGGAATGCTCGTTGGCGTTCAGATGACCTTAGTTGGTCTCTTTCTGCGGGAACTCTTCGGAAATGACCCTCTGCTAACTGGCCTGAGTATTCTACTCGTTGTTGGGGGTGTTTCCGCAACCCTGCTCTCTTGACCTAGTAGCTGGATGCTCTGAGTGTTGCACACCACTTCTGGCAGTGTTCGGGCAGATTTCTGTGGCTGTGCTGAACACAGAGTGTGAGTTGGTCAGCCCCCTCACCACCGTTCGCTCAGCACAGCTATGAACATCCCTGCAGCAGGCGGGCGAACACAGTTCATATTTATTCCACGTGAGTAAATATGCGCTCGATGCCCTCCATCATCGACCAGACGCTGTTCAGTGAGCCCTCTGGTCGTTTCCTTGGACTGGTCTTCTTCTGTGGCGCACTCCTGCTGGCTGGGCAGCAGGGGTACTACGTCATTGTAGAAGGGGCGACACCGCTCTACGCTGTACTGTTTGTGATTGTCGGGATGGCCCTCTCCGGAATTGCCGAATCCCTGCCGAAACCCCGTCGACGGGAAGCTGGTGTCCTGCGACTTACGGCGATTGCCGTACTCGTGAGTCTCCTCGTGATCGGCTTCTTGGCACCCGACCTCATTACTGCGTGAGGGATGGAAGGCCTTCGAATCCGCCGGGGTTGTGAGAGCGCTGGTTTCTCAAGCACGCGATATCTGCCAGTCTTGGGGGTTGCAACAGAGTCCAGAGGGTGTCGGTCAGCTAGTCACGGAGCCAGTCGCTTCGGAACAGATAGCCGGTAACCCCTGCAGTACACACTGCTGCAAGGCCGAATGCGACTAGCCCTGTTGGGTCTGGGACGAACAGTATCCCAAGAGTGCTTCCGGTGAACAGGCCGATAATGAGGCACAGGACAAACCGGATGGAGGGACTGGCCATATTCGAACCTTCAACCCCGAATACAAATCGTTCACTGACTCGCGCCCGGATTCAGCACGGACAGATCTGTTGACAGTATTGGTTTCTGACAGTTTGTTGAGGCCGTGGTAAATAGAGAACACGAGCCGGTCGGACGTGTCAGCGATGATTCTTGAGACGCTTATCATCCAGCACAGCCTATTCGCCCTACCGATGACCGATACCGAACGCGAGTCTCACGGTTACACTCCGATGGACTACGACGCGGATAGCGAGGCAGACGAGGTGTATCAGCGGTGTCTGTCATATCTGGTCACGGACGCGCCAATCAAGCCTAGCGATACCGTGGTCGATATCGGGACGGGCACGGGTATTGTCGCGCTCGGACTCGCGCCGAAGTGTGACCACGTGGTCGGACGGGACATCTACGACGAGTGGCTCCAGTACGCCCGAGAGAAGGCTGAGCAGCGCGGCATCGAGAACGTCTCGTTCGACCACGGGTCGTTCCGTGAACCCAACGTCGAGGAGCCGGTCGATGTCGTCGTTGCCAGCTACGCGCTGTATATGGCCTACGACGAGGGAGGCGAGGGCGAACTCCGCGCCGCCATTGACGGGCTCGCGTCGCTGAATCCGCGGTGCGTCGCGGTGGCCGACAAGATGCGTTTCGGGCCAGTGCAGTCTCCGAGCGAGTACGAGACGCTGCCACCGATGGGAACCATCGCTAATCTCCTTGTGGATGCGGGTTTCACGCTCACCGATGTCGAGGTCATCTCCGAGTCAGCCGGCGTCCTCATCGCCACCCAATAGCAGTGAACGCAATCTGACCGGCTCTCTTACTCAGTCAGGAGTTCGGGCGCGAAGAAGATGGTCACGAGAAGACACACCAGTACGGATATCGCCGTGAGTCGCAGGACACCAGCTGCCCGTCGGCGAGGTTTCGGCAGGGACTCTGCAATTCCGGATAGGGCCATTCCGGCACTCAGAATTAGTACGAAACTGTCCGGCGTGAAATCTCTCACGACGACGTAGTATCCATACGACCCCGATAACAGGAGTGCTCCACAGAGATAGACCAGTCCAAGGGGACGACCGGAGGGCTCGCTGAACACAGTTTGGTCGAGAATGGAGGGCATCGTGTGTGTCGTTTCTCGCGAGGCATAAATACGGACTGCGTTCTCCCACTTGCAGCAGGGATGTTTACACCTGTGGCGAGCAAACGGTGCCGATGGCTCTGACCGACTCACGCCCAGTATTCAGCACGCCCCCACTGTCTGTGTATGAGGCCTCCAACAGAGGTCGATAGACTGTGTCAGGCGGTAGTACTCACGACTGCACTGTTGGCCCGCCTTGCTGTTCTTGTTCGCGTTCGGCCGTCGAGAGCCGCTCGATGCGATCTTCTGTCAGCGGATGGGTTCGGAAGAGCCAGCGTTCGACCCGATGAAGTCGTTGCTCAAGCCACCAGTACGACGGTTCTTTGGTCCCTTCTGGGCCGAGCATCACCTTCTCGAGTTCTGCAGGCTCCAGTGGGAGAATCGACAGTGACGAGATACCCGACGCTTCACGGAGGTCACGCGCCGGCGTCTCTGCGATATCCTCGTCTAACTGTTTGAGCGCACTCGCGACCGCAGCTGGGGAACCAGTCACCTCGGCTGCGACGCGGTCAGCAGCCTGTTCTCTAACACGGGATAATCGAGCGGTAATTGCCTTCCCGATAATCCAGACGCTCGTTGCGATCACTGACAGCGGAATAATAATGGCCACCATCCAGCCCGGATTTTCCATCTCGGCAAGTCGGGATTTGAGTCCACCAGCGAGAAGCACAGGGAGCGACACGAGCGTCATCACCATCGCGTCTCGGTTCTTGACGTGGGCAAGTTCGTGAGCGATCACCGCTTCCAATTCGAGCGTTCCATCGAGAGCGTCGAGCGTCCCCCGTGACAACACAAGGTGGATGTTCTCTGGCCGAAATCCGACAGCCAACGCTTCCGGGGCTTGTCGTTCAGAAATGGCTATCGTCGGCACTGGAACGTTGAGCTGTGCCGCAACGCGTGTCACCACGTCGTACACCGCTGGTTCGGTGTCCCGACCTACACGCTTGGCGTCAGCAATACGCTCTATTGTCCCAATCTGTCTGTATTCGAGATATCCGACCGTCAGGAGCGTCACTCCAGTGACTCCTGCTGCGATGGTGGCTGCAGAACCCACATTGACGAACGAGAGGCCAACGTAAAACACGGTCCAGACACCAGCGAGCAATCCCGAGGTGACTGCTGCCAATCCCAGTACTGCAACAATCATTCCGATGATAAGCGCATTCGGTCTGGAGGGCATACTCCATTGATTCAGATAGTGTTGGAAAAGTGTTGAGTGTGTAGTGTCGGATGTTCTCAGCGATGACGGCGTCCTCGTCGTCAGGCTCTTCGGCTGGCTGTTTCCAGCGAGCCCTGTCTGTGCGTAGTCTGAACTCTGTTGAGCGTGGCCCGTCGATTCTAGCTTGACCGGGCCACCGCTTCCGCGGCCGTTATCGCTAAATCAGTTCCTCTGGATAGAGAGAAGCGCCGCAGCTGCGGTTGGGTTGCCATACCTCTGCTGCTGCGGACCCCTCTCTCAACGGTTTACCAAGGCAGCCCGGAGAGTAGTCCGGAGTTCCTCCGCTGGTGGAGCATCCCCCCGTCGTTGTGACTACAGCGGAAATCACCACACGGCACAATCGACTGAATGGGACTACCGCGTGTTTCTCCCTCCGGAACGGTGTGCCCGGGTAGTTATTGCAGCTCGAGAGAGTGGTTCGAGCAATGAGCGAGACGTATGAAGAGGCGGTTGGCGGGACTCGTACTGGTGCTGTCGAGGCGATCCACATCGCACCCGATACTGGCGGTGAACCGGCGGCGCGAGACGCGGTCGAAGCCGTCGCGGACCGCGGACTCAAAGGCGATCGCTATTTCCACGGCAAGGGGATCTACAACGAGCAGGATGACCTCGACCCGAGCGACGTGACGCTGATCGAGGCTGAAGCACTGGCTGCCGCTGCAGCGGAGTACGACGTCCATCTGGAAAACGGCGCACACCGTCGCAATATCACGACACGTGGGGTGGCGTTGAACCACTTGGTCGGCACACGATTTCGTGTCGGTGAGGCGGTGTTCGAGGGGACAGGTCTGTGTGAGCCCTGTGGCTATATGGAATCGCTTGCCGACCAGCCCGACGCTGCAGACGCACTCGTCCACCGTGGCGGACTCGACGCTCGAATCGTCGAATCCGGAACGGTCACCGTCGGAGACGAGGTCCGCTGGTAGATCGTTTGGTTGTCTGCACCACTGCGTGTAGGCGTTGCTCTGGTCAGGGCAGCTGTCCGCCAACGGGTCACCGTCAGTCAGTCCACAGCGACGATCCGCTGATCGTCGCTCACGCCAGCAAACACTGCGCCGTCGGCGACACTCACGCCTGAGACAGAGCCACCCTCGAGTGAGTACGTCCACCGACGCGGATTCGCACGGACGCTCCCAACGCCGATCCCACCAGAGAGTCGGTACGCACAGAGACCACCTTCTCCACCGATGAATAGCGTATCCCCGGCGGCTGCGGGGACGCTGGGCGTGGCCCTCGGAGCGGTCCACAACTCGGCTCCGTCGTCACTGCCCAACTTGGAGAGGCCGCCGCCATCCACGCCGTACACGCCCCCAGCAGCCCGAATGAGCGATCCCTCTGCGATCGGACCGTGTTCAGCGTGCCACCGGACGCGGCCGGCGTGGGCGGCGGTTCGAAGTCGAAGGACGCCGCCGCCGAACGTCGCGACGTACAGGTTGTTCCCCGCTTCGGCGCTCATTGCGGTGATCATCCCCGGTGCTTTCGCCCTCCAGAGCCCTCGACCGTTGTACAGCGCGTACACGTCACCGCCAGTCGTCCCCGCGATCACTCCTGCGGCGTTCGGCGTGACGAGCTGAGAGATTTCGCCGTACACCGTGTCTCTCCACTCGACAGTCCCGGGCGACACTGACGAATCCTGGTCGATCCAGACGTCGAGGACCTCTCCCTCGACGGTGCCCACATAGAGGTTCGTCCAGTCGAAGCCCGGAATCGGCGGTGCAGACACTCGGCCTTCTGTTTCGACGCGCCACCGCTCTGCACCGGAGGCTGCATCGAGTGCGACGAGTCCGGCTTCCGTGCCGACGTACGCGACGCCGTCGTGGACGGCCGGCGGGTGGTACTCGACAGCGGTGTCCTCGGGTTCTTCATCTCGGAAGGTCCAGAGCGATTCGCCGGTCTCGGCGTCGAAGGCTTCGAGCCCGTACCACGTCGATTGGAACACACGGCCATCCACGACGATCGGTTGGCCTAGTGGGTCTCCTTCGAGTGATACACTGAAGCGTTCGGTCGGGTCCGAACGAGGGGCGGCAGCCGTCGGCACGTACCCTGTCCCGTAGTTGTTGCCAGCGAACATCGGCCAATCCGTATTCTCGTCAGTGCCTGGGGTTGCGTTCGCGCTGGTTCCGACGCACCCGGCGAGACTGCTTGCGACGCCGCCAGTGATCCCGGCGAGTACTGCTCGTCTGGAGGGCATCACTCACACGTCAGACCCGTGTCGAATAAAACGAGGTGCAGTAGTTCGCACGCGTTGCTTCGATACGCTGCTACGGCCAATCCGCAGGTAGCTTGTCGGCGTGCGAATCGATCAACTTGATGAGGGGCGTGATCTCGTCGAGATTCGGCCCTCGTTGAACGAGCTTCGTCTCGGGAGTCCAGTCAATATACCCCTTCGAAGCCAATTTTGGTAGGTGAACGTGGTGGAGATCCACTTTCAGCCGTTCTGGAGTTGTGCTCTCTAGGCTGACAGCGTCCACCGTCTCGTGGATGAACTCGGGTGTTTTGACTTGATCCTGCTTGAGGAGTTCGAGCAACACACGTCTTCGGTATGGATGACAGAGGGCATCGAACATCGAATCGAGGGTCGCTGATTCGTGCGTTTGTGACATAGTTGATCTCGTTGTGCGGGGTGGGGTACACAGTGTAAGCTATGATCCACGTCTGAGTTGTTATTGATTTCACATAAAATTGGTGTGGGTCAACGAAATGCCAGTCTACTGGGATTGTAACAAGGTCTGGTGTTGAGAACACCTTAGCTACCGAAGTAGCCAGGCGACCAGATGGACAACAGGCCAGCGGTCCCAGAGTAGCGATTCTGACATACAGCCGCTGGCCTATTATCATCCAGCAACATCTGCTGGTTTTGTTGTGGCCATATCAACACGTTTAGTAGGTGTCACAAAAAGCACGAGACGGGTCGTGACCTGGATGTCATCCTCTCTCGGTTTCGCGACCCCTCCCCGCTGGAAACGGGACGGCATCGAAGCCCTCAGTGAGGTTTGTTTTATCGGGCTCTGTTGAAATCCTCAATCAACGTGAGATCGTCCGAACGCTTATCCATAGACACCGACTCTTTTTCATAGAGATGGCCAGCACGACTCGTGACAACGGTAATGGCGGCGTTGAGTTCGTCTATGAGGAGGATGGACGAGTCACGGCAAAAGACATCGAGACGGGTGTCGCTTCTTTCGGCGACGACCGCGCAGAGGCTCTGCGGATGCTTGCAGACGCACTTGATGCTTACCACGGGAAGAGCAAGTCTGTCGACAAAGACGAACTGGCTGCAGAGTTGGGTCTCGATGGGGACGAAGCCGGGAGTGCGGGCCGTCCCCCGTGGGACGAGTAACGTGAGTCGGACGACGTTCACAGGTCGAGAAGTCGCGAAGGTGCTGATGAAATTCGGATACGAACCGAAGTCACGAACTGGGAGTCATCTCACGCTGGAGTACGTCAACCCGGACACTGGCGAGGTTCGACAAGCGACTGTCCCTCTTCACGGGGAGATTCCCCGTGGGACTCTTGCGAGCATCGCAGAGCAGTGTGGTGCAGAAGAGTTTCACTCGTTCTGTGAGTGGATTGATGACCACTGTTAGGATTAATCTCACTGACTGCGAATTTTCATAGGATTTGGTCTCAGGCTGCTACACCTATGTCTCTGCTCGCTGAACAGACGAGCAATGAGCTGGCACACGACACTTATCATCGCGGCCGTCGTGCTCCTTGCGGGCTGTACGGGGGGAATGGCGGGCAGCGTTGACAACACAGGTGCACCGGACGTCTCAGCGACAGAAACATCGACAACGACTGCAGCGGCCACACCCGATGGGTCACTTCAGATCCACTTCATTAATGTCGGCCAATCCGCGAGTACGCTGATCATCGGGCCGGCGGGTGAGACGATGCTGATCGACACGGGCGACTTCCGCAACGATGGGGAGTACACCCTCGAGTACCTCCAGCAGAACGGCATCGATCGCATCGACCACCTGGTCGTCACGCACAACGACGCCGACCACATCGGAGGGAACGCGGCCGTCATCGAGTACTACGAGACGGAGGCGGACGGCATCGGCGCGATATACGACCCCGGTATCGCCGCGAGCACGCAGACGTACGAGCGGTATCTCGACGCCGTCGAGGAGTACAACGTCGACCTCTTCGAAGTCCGTGAAGGAGATACCCTCCCGTTCGAGGACGTTGAGACGCGGGTCCTCGGACCGCCGGACCCGTATCTCGATACTGACTCCCGAAACGAGAACGGGATCGTCCTCCACTTCACGTTCGGACAGACGAGCCTCCTCCACACGGGCGACTCGGAGGAGAAACAGGAAGCGTACCTCGTCGACGAGTACGGCGAGACACTCGATGCGACCATCTACAAGGCGGGCCACCACGGCAGCGACAGCAGTTCCAGCGCCGAGTTGCTCGACCTCGTGTCACCGGAGGTTGCGGTCATCTCGAGTGCGTACGACTCGCAGTACGGCCACCCGCACGAGGAGGTGCTCGAACGCTTTGGCGAGCGGTCGATTCCAACCTACTGGACCGCCACGCACGGATCCGTCGTGATGGTGAGCGACGGCTCGACAGTGAGCGTCCGGACACAGGCGGCGGCGCCGACCGACCCGCTTGCCATCCGCGAGGGCGACCCCGTCGAGCCGGGGAGTACGATGCCTGTTGAGGAACGGGCAGTGATCACTCCAGATGGCGTGGAAGAACAGACGGCGACTGGAACCGAAACAGCGACTGCGACACCAACGCCCACACAGACAGCAATCCCTGATGGGGGCTCCGATCCAGGAGCACTCGCACTTGTCGAAATTCACGCGGACGCCGCAGGCACGGAGAGCGAGAATCTCAACGATGAGTACCTCGTGTTCGAAAACACCGGCGACAGCGAACTCGACCTCTCTGGGTGGACAGTTGCCGACGCCGCGGATCACGTGTACACTGTTCCGGAGGGAACGACACTTGCCCCCGGTGGGCAGGTCACGCTACACACAGGGAGTGGGACTGATACTGAGACAGACCTGTACTGGGGTGCAGCTGCACCAGTCTGGAACAATGGTGGCGATACAGTGACCGTTCGCACTGCAGACGGGACGGTTGTGATTCAGGAGGATTACAACTAATGGACGACAGAGACCAGCTTCCCGATGGGGAGTACACGGCTGTGGTGGATCGCTTCGAAGATGATCTTGTAGTGCTGGAGGTGTCGACAGCTGACGACCTCCGACAGTTGGTCGTCGACCGCACTGAGCTGCCGGATGACGGCCGCCACGCGGATGCAGTCTTCACTGTGACTGTGGAGTCGGCTTCACTCGTGGACGCTGTGTACGACGAGGAGGAGACGACAGCACGGAAGGAATCAGCGCAGAGCCGGTTTGACCGGATGTCGCGGCGGCTTGGGTCAGACGACGATTCCGGCGAGTAGCCGTTAGAACAGGCCGACTACGAACAGCATCGCAACGACCGTGAGCAGAGTCGCGACGGCTCCGCCACCAACGAGCCACGTGTTCTCCATCGCCTTCTGGTGGACTGCCATCTCGTTGTACTCCTCGCGGAATGCCGCGAGGTTCTCGTCGTCGTAGAAGTACTTCGTCTTCAGCGCGAATCGACCGGTGACTGCACAGCCTGTGCAGACGGGCTCTTGTTCGAGTCGCTCTGTCCTGATGTGACTCCCGCAAGCAATCGCTCCACAGTTGGCGCAGTACGTGTATGACTCGTCTCGGCCAGTAGTGTCGCAATGGACGCAACCGTGGATCTGGTCGTCGGTCGTGACTCGCGAGGGCCCTGCGGCGTAGTACTCGTACGGGTAGGTGTACTCCTTCAGGTGTGTCGTGTGGCGGACCTCTGGGAGGTACACCGGTTCGATCGACTGCACCGAGATGTCTGAGAGATTCGGCTCACACTCTTTGTTGTACGTGACGTTGTTGTCGCCGGTGTAGGTCACCGTCGTCGTGTGGTGCTCACGGAGGCGATTGACAGCCCATTCCTTGTACTCGGTTTGGGTCTGCCCGAACCGATTCTCATCGACCTCGTCGAAGGCGCTCCGGATCCGTTCGTCATCGACGTCGATGGTCGTGTGGAGATTCTGTGCGACGAGCGTCGTGACCGACTCCTCAGCGACCGACGGGTGCCCGCGGTCGGCGTGCGCAACGAACTGCGTCCGGTCGTTGATCTGGTGAATCACGCCGACGGACGTCTCGAAGATGGCGTTCGTATCGGCGGTGATGGTCACTACTGGCCGGAACGAGACCTGTGAGTGGGGCGTGGGGAGTGTCTCTGTGTCGAGGTTGTCGATGTCTCTGAACGCTTCCTCGACCGGTGCTGCGACCGACGCGGCCGGATCATACGGGCGGAGCGTCTCATCGCACAGGATCTCGATGCGACCGTTGTAGAGGTCAAGCCCAATTTCGTCGGCGATCTCACGGAGCTCGGTCCCATCGATCAGTTCGATAGGATGGGGATCACCGTTTGCTCGCAGTCGCTCAACGTACTCCCGTGCAGGTTTGGTGAACCGCCCGGTCGTGATGACGATCCCGCGCTTTGAACCGGCGAAGTCGTACGTTGCAACCGCTGAGTGCAGCTTCTGAACGACCGGCCGCCCGACGGAATCGGTGTGCTTGCACTCGACGACGACGCCGCGGCGCGTTCCGTCAACGACCTCCTCCATCAAGACGTCTCGCCCCTCGTCAGCGGTCTTCGACGCTTGGTGAACGTTTTCGTAGCCGAGATTCCGGAACACGTCCTCGATCAGGTCCTCGAACTCGAATCCAGAGAGATCATCTAAGACTGCCATCGGATACCTGTCAGTTGACTACCTGTACACCAGTATAGGCTGTTCGGTGCGACTGGGGGAGTTTGTGGGCGCCCCGACGGGCGGGGCGCGTTCTGAGATGGACTCTGCGTGTCCCGGATTCGATAATGGCTTCGAGTGATACCTCGGTCTCGTTCAGCGAGACCAACACCCGACGAGACGAGATGCACAGTACGATCGACGAGTGGATCAACGACCTTGTGAACGCGACCGACGCGGCACGAGCAAGCGACGAGTTCCAAGCGTGGCTCGACGTCCAAAGCCGGTTCCACGACTACTCAGCGCGGAATTCGATGCTCATCCACCAGCAGTTCCCGGGTGCGACGATGGTCGCCGGGTACCGAACGTGGCAAGAAGAGTTCGATAGGCAAGTCCAGGCTGGCGAATCGGGAATCTGGATCTGGGCCCCGATCATCACGACGCGGTGCCCGAAGTGTGAGAACGCACCGTCGTACCACGAGCAGATCGGGTGTGCATACGACGAGACACCTGTGTCTGAGTGGGGAAGCGGGTTGGTCGGGTTCCGGCCAGTGTCCGTGTTCGACGTGTCGCAGACCGAAGGTGAGGAGTTACCCGAGGTGGAGTACGAAGCGATCGGCGAGGCTGGTGACCTTGTTGAGCGATTGTGTGCTGTGGCTCATCAGATTGGGGCCTCGGTCGATATCGTCGCTGACGAGGAGTGGGAGTACGGGAGAGCGAACGGGATCTGCCGTCAGCCAGAGCGAGTTGGTGAGAAGCCACAGATCGAGGTTCGCGATCGGGAGAATCGTGCAGACCTCGCCAGAACACTCGTACACGAATACGCTCACGCACGGTTGCACGTTGGGGTGACTAGCGAGGTTGAGCGAGCGAAGCGGGAAGTGGAGGCAGAAGGAGTGGCGTACGTGGTCGCTCGGGCGTGCGGGTTGGATGCGAGCGGGTCGGCGTTTTACTTGGCTTCGTGGACAGGTGAGGAGACGGAGGTGATTCGCGAGCGGTTCGACCGGATCAGTGCGACGGCAGGGTCGCTCCTCGATGTGATTCAGTAGAAAGCTCGCTGGAGCGTCGATTCGATCGTCCACCCCTGTTCTCGACTGACACACCCCCATTGCCAGTTTCACCACAGAATGATGGTCTGCGTCTGCTGGTGGATTCGTTCCTCCCCCACACCCCCATTGCCAGTTTTCTCGGTCGAGACTATCACCCGACATCACAACACCCGACGGGATTCATCAATACTGTCTAGTGAATCAACTGTAATCCACTATTGGAGTAACTGGCACTGGGGGTGTCCTCCAACAATCACCATACTGCGCTGGGATCAGAAACTGGCAACGGGGGTGTGTTCTCTACTAGTCTAGAGGGTCGATCGGACAACGTAACTGGCAATGGAGGGGGGAGAGAGACCGCCAACTGGCAATACTGGCAATACTGGTTCGAGGGGGTTATCACTCCACCACCTAATCGCAGTACATGGGCCGGTTTCGCCGTGAATCTCATGTCTTTCGAACTCGCGATGTCCTCCGGGAAGACTATCAACCGGAGAGTCTCGAAGAGCGGGGGGAGAAGCTCGACGAGTATGCGACCGCACTCCAGCCGATTATCGACGGCAATCAACCCGACAACATCTTTCTGTACGGTCCCACAGGCGTCGGGAAGACGGCTGCGACCCATCAACTCCTGACTGAACTTCGTCAGGACGCACAGGCATACGATGACATCGACGTCCAACTTGTTGAACTCAACTGTACAGGGCTCACGTCGTCGTATCAAGTTGCTTCCAATCTCGTGAACGAGTTCCGAAATCCCGACCACCAACTCACGAGTGTCGAAGTAGATCGCGAACCGATCCCCGAGACAGGCTATCCGCAAAAGCGGTTGATGCGCGAACTCCGGAAGGACCTCGAATCGGTTGGTGGGACGATCGCCATCGTCCTTGACGAGATCGACCACATCGGCTCAGACGACGATATTCTCTACGAGCTGCCGCGAGCCCGCAAGACCTACGACCTCGATGCGAAACTCGGGATCATCGGTATCTCGAACGACTACTCGTTCCGCGATCAGCTCGGAGCACGGGTAATCGATACCTTGTGTGAAGAGGAAATTACGTTCCCACCGTATGATGCAACGCAGCTCACCGCGATCTTAGAGAAGCGCGCTGAACAGGCGTTCCACGACGATGTCGAGACGACCGCGGCAGTTCGCCTGGCGGCTGCATATGCTGCCCGTGATCGGGGCTCTGCCCGCCAAGCACTCGACATCCTCCGGAAGGCAGGAGACCTCGCAAAGCGGGAGGCAAGCGAGAACACTGGCGGGGAGATCGCACTCGACGAAGCTCACGTTGAGGAGGCGAACCAACTCGTGGAGCAGCAACAAGTGCTTGAGGGGATTCGCTCGCTCACGCAACACGCAAAGCTCACGCTGTTGACGATGTGTGCGATTGAGGCTCGCGAAGAGAGTCCCGAACGGACCCGCGTGATCCACGACGAGTACCAGCAGGTTGCACTGGCGAACGGGTATGATCCGCTCAAGCGGCGGCGGATTCACGACCACCTGAGCAACCTCGACTTGAACGGGATCTTGAGCCAGGTTGATGTGTCGACCGGACGGGGCAACAAGAACTACTACGAGTTGGATATTTCGCTGGAGTCAGTGTTTCAGGTGTTTGAGGAGACTGCGTCGGAGTTAGAGGTACAGCCGATTCGAGAGAACGCCGAGCGGAAGGGCTTGGTTTGAGGGTAGTGTGCGCTTCTCATTCTGATTCGCCCCCACCCCCCACTGTTTCCAGTGAAGCTATCCGGTGTTGAACAAGGCGTGTTTTGTCGTTCACTGGAACTGATGGGGGGTCGATACCTCATATTTGGGATCGTCCGATTGGTACGTACGAATTTAGTCCTCTCTGTTGATATGTTCTTATGAACAATCGAGACTCCGGAATTGAGCGGGTGTCTCCGCAACAGCGGTTGACAGGAGATTATATGCGGATGGCTAGAAAACGGAGTAACGTCCACGGCCTTGTCGAGGTTGACGTCACCGATACCAGAGAGCAGATCAGAACAATCGAAGACGAGACTGGGGTGGACCTCTCGTTTACGGCCTTCATTATCTACTGTCTGGCTATCACTGTAGACGAACAACCACACATCCACCGCTACCACGATTGGCGGGGACGAATCCACGAGTTCGACGACGTGGATATAAACGTCCTCGTCGAACGCGACATCGACGGCGAGCGAATCGGGGTCCCTCATATCATCCGGGCAGCAAATCGGCGGACTGTCCGATCAATTCACTACGAAATTCGACGCGTCCAAGAAGAGACATCTGCTCGCACGGGGACCGGAGTCGCTAGGCTTGTACACCGTCTCCCCGGAATCGTCCGCAGACAACTCTGGCGCTTACCGCAGTTGTTCCCCTCACTGTGGAAGCGTCTTGCCGGTACTGTCGCTGTCACATCCGTTGGTATGTTCGGCACCGGAAACGGATGGGCTATCAGTCCAACGAACTATACCCTCCAGCTCACTGTCGGCGGTATCGGAACCAAACCACGACTTATCGACGGTGAACTCCGGTCGCGAGAGTTCTTGAGTCTCACCATCACGTTTGACCACGATGTTGTAGACGGGGCCCCAGCCACGCGATTCGTACAATGCCTCAACGACCATCTCGAGGCTGGCACCGGCCTCGACGCGGCGTTCGACGAGTAAAGAGCTAAGCTCCATCGGGAGATGAGTCGTGTATGATTGGAGACGGGAGCGACGAAGGCCGCCCTGGCGAGACACTCTCGCTCGAAGACATCCCGCTTCATTCTACGAACCTGCTCTCGCTGCTCGACCGCGACGGAGTCATCCGCTATCAAAGCCCGGCGATCGCGCGGCTCTGTGGCTTTGAACAGGCCGACTTAGTCGGCGTCTCGTGCATTGAGTGCTTCCACCCCGCCGACCGCGACCGAGTGTACGCCGCCTTCGAGCGTATTGTCGAAAGCGAGGAGTACACCGTCGAGGCTGTCGAGTACCGCCATCTGAACGCCGACGGGTCGTACACGTGGGTTGAGTCTGTCACCTCCTCGACGCCGACGCCGGACGGGTACTACGTGATCAACACGCGTGATATTACAGCCCGCAAGCGCACCCGGCAGGAGCTCGAACGCGCGAACACACGGCTCAACGAGTTCGCGGACGTCGTCTCGCACGACCTACGCAACCCTCTCGGCGTCGCGCAGGGGTACCTCGAACTAAACGAAGACGAACTTCCCGCTGACGACTACACGACAATCGCTGACGCACTTGATAGAATGGAGGCGCTGATCGACGGACTCCTGACAAACGCGCGGGTCGAGAACCGCGGAGCAGAACTGCGATCGGTGGAGCTCCGCCGTGTAATCGAGTCGTGCTGGCATAACGTCGTGACTCCTGGCGCCACGCTCCACGCCGACGTCGACCTGACAATCCGCGCTGACGAACTCCAACTCACCCAACTGTTGGAGAACCTGTTCAGGAACGCGCTCGACCACGCCCCCGACGGCGTCGCAGTTACCGTCGGCGCGCTGGAGGATGGCTTCTACGTCGAAGACGACGGCCCCGGAATTTCAGAAGCCGAACGAGCGGACGTATTCGACACTGGTTATTCGACATCGACGCACGGAACTGGGCTCGGGTTGGCGATCGTCGAACGCGTCGTCGAGAGCCACGGCTGGGACATCCAAGTGACTGAGAGTCCAACCGGTGGTGCCCGCTTCGAGGTCACCGGCGTTGCGGTCGCCAGTTGAACGTCGGCGTAGTACGGAGCCGACCGTTCGGGACTCGTGGCACTATTAAAGACCTGTGAGTATTCGGGGCTTTCCCAGAACCGCTTGTGCGTTCTCATTGGTCGTGGTTCTCGGCTGCGGAGCTATCACTCGGACGCCGCTCAGTTCGTTGATGAGGAGTGGAACTGTCCAATCGTCGGCGCTGACGTCGCCGATAGTGACTCCGCAATTCGTTCTCGATCCCACCCGAGCGCCGACAGCACACTCTCAGCGGCCCGTATCGCCTGGGCTCGATACCAGCCCGCATCATACGAGCGAAGTGGCTCGTGATCCAGCCGTACCCGCCCGAGCCCACGGGCGTCATCATCCGTCACCAGATACCGTACTCGCTGGCCGGGTGCTAACGCACAGTCTTTCCACTCCGCTCGCTTGAGTGCGGCAACGGTCACTGTCTCGTGAGAGTACTGCTCTACTCGCTTCGAGACACGTTGTTCGATCAGTAACTCCTCGGGGTCAACTTCACCCTCTTCCAACCGCGTGACACATTCGCGAAGCACGCCACACACGGCTTCAGGGTCGTGTGTCTCATCGAGGGTTCGGATCAGCGTCGCTTGCAGTCGGTTGATCCATTCAGGCGTATCGTCCTGCCGGCACTCGATCCCTCGCGTCTTCACCGCGTCACCGAGGCCCTCGTCTGGATACTCGACGCCTCGCCGGCGTCCGAAATACCGCGTCAGCGCCCCACCATCCCCACCACGACGCGGACAAAAGGCAACCCAGTCGAAGGCACCCTCATACTCCAACTCAATACCCACAGCTTCGCTCACTTCCTCTGCAATCGCGTCCAACGGACGGCGCTGTGATTCGGGCACATCGGGCGCTGGCGTCACCCAAATGGAATCGACGATTCCGTGAAGCACGCGCCACCCGCCGGCTTCGAGTGCAGCTTTCGCATCGAGGAGGATCTCACGAGCGAACGCGTTGATCGACTCGTGACATTCGATCCGGCCAAACTTCGCGTTCGAGAAGCCCTGATACCCGAAACACGAGACGAGGATCCACTTGATCGCCGACGAGCGTGACTCCAGTCTCGCGATCGCTTCGGGGTCGTCCGTCTCGCGAATCTGCTGTTTAATCTCACTGCGCCCGTCAATCAGTGGCCCGAGGACGTCGGGGAGGTAGCCATCCTGCTCACAGATCGAATACCCCACGGTTGGAACCGCATCGTTGTCACAACAGCCACACCGCACCGTCTCGGGGGAGATGTTGCGCGTGCGGATGATGTTCGGGTACATTGACGAGAAGTCGAGTTCGTGTACTTCCTCGTGAACGCCGACGTCGGGCGCGAGCGTTGTCCCACCCCGGTCGGCTGTATCGAGCGTTGCCGCCGAGCGGAAGAACTCCGGGCGCCACGCCCGCCACGGCACGAGCACACCCCGGCGTCGAGCCTCTCGAATCTGCATCGCGGTCAGCACCCGGCCGATTGACGCCCAGCCGAGTTCTTGCAGTGGGAGGCCAGCGCGCTCGACGAGATCGAGACAGCCCGCCAGCCCCGCCTCACTGTAGAAGAACGTGTTCGAGCGGTCGAGGATCACCCGCCCCGGAACCGAGTACCGCGCCGGTGAGTGGCCCACTTGTCCGTAGCTCGTGTACGTTGAGGCCGACGCGAGTTGGGTGTACCCTGGCTCGCGGCCGAGCGCGTACGGCTGGAGGTCGAAATCCTCGGCAGCTTCGAACAGGAGGGGAACGACTCGTGCGGTGTCGACGACGAGGACGTCTGGGTCGACATCGGCCACGCGGTCGGCGACCGCCGCTGCAACCGCTCGGGGCGACGCTCCAACTGGCTCCCCGTTGACCCGGAGCTTCGAGAGGGCGGACAGCTCCGATTCGTGAGCCGGGAACTCGAGTCGCATCGTCCGAAGCTCGCGAATCGAGGTGTCCGGACTCGGGTCACAGTCGGTTTCGAGGGTGTAGCGAAGTTGGCGTGTGAGATCAACGTTGTAACAGGTGTGCTCATCGGGGTCGCCGAACTGGTGAATACGCTTTGCGACCGAGCGGACGTCCTGAATCCGGCGACACTCGACTCGCAACACCGGTCGAAACGATGTCCGGAACGTCTGGCGCCACACATCAGGGCTGAGGTCAACAACCGCCTCGTGGCCGTCGAGGAACGACTGGAGCGCTTCGAGCGATTCCGAGAGTGCACCCGCTCGCGGCATCCGTGGATTCGGTGTTGGACCACCTTGCTCGCCGTACAACTGTGAGACGGGTGCGCCAACGTACATCGTCGGTCGGTAGTCGCTGACTCGTCTTCGATCGACGCCGTCAGCTGTGAGATGCCACTCAACGACCGACGTGCCATCGTAGTCGATTGTGAGTACCATCTGCTATCGCTCTTGTTCGGATGGCGTCTTGATATCTAATCTCGCCTCGGTCATCACAGGTGGATCCAGAACGTGGTGAGGAATATGCCTCAGCCGTCCGTGTGGAGTGAAAGTAGTCCGGTACCGATTGTAATTCACAACTCCCGCTACAGAAGCCTCACTGCAACAGTATCCGGCGGTTCTGTACTATCTGTCAGTTAAGTACTCCCGGGTCGTTCATTGGTGGAGGTAGACGCCACTCACGCAGAAAGGTGACATCTTTCCCACGGTAAACGGCGGGATTCTCTCCTCGAAGAAAGATAGAGAGGCTGGATGCAGCACGGGGCTAATGAATCGAACAGAGCTACCTGGACACGGAGTTCGGACCGAAGGTGGGGTTGCGTAACGGTAGAGGGGCGGCGAAACCGAACAGGCACGCGCCGTAGAGCGCAGCTTCGGGCAACCCGACCGAACCCTTATGAGAGATACCACGCTATCTCGTCGTATGAGTACTGGGCGCGAAATACGCCTCGTCGAAGAGGACGACAGCTGGTGGTCGGCCATCGACCAAGAGACCGGCGTGGCGAGTCAGGGCGAGACCCGCCAAGAAGCCCTTCAGAATCTCGACGAGGCGATCGCGGTAACCGAAGAGGCTCGCGCCGACGACACGGATTCCCCCGAACCGGACGCGCCGTGGTTCGAGGATTCGTAGGTGGTGACACGCGACTTCTCTGGGCGGGAGATCGTCAAGGTCCTCCAGAAGTTCGGCTATCGCCACGACAGAACCCGTGGTGACCACGCAGTGCTGAAGTACACCCATCCCGTTACAGGGGAGAAGCGGACGGTCACCGTCCCACTCCACGACCGCGTTCGTATCGGCACCCTCCAGAGCATCGCTGAGCAATGTGGTGCGAACGACTTCCGGGAGTGGTGCCGATGGATAGACGAACACCGGTAGTCGGGACTGACCGACCGCTTGACTCGGTATGTCAGAAGACGGGGACGAGAGAGACAGCTGTTCGTACAGTTCCAAGATTGAGCTACCGACATACGCTATTCCTCCTCTTCTACGTGGGCCTCAAGCGCCGCAACTCGCTCTTCGAGGTCGTCGATGCGGGCCTCTTGCTCGATCGAGATGCTCATCAACACTGGTGCGAGCCGGTCGGGGTGATTCAGGTTGCTCGCAGCATCGGCGTGCTCGCGAGCGTAGGTGAACAACCGGTCGAACAGTGGCTGGTGGCGACGACGCAGCGCCCGCCGGAAGTCACTCCACTCGTCTTCCATTCGCGAGAGGAGGTCTCGGAACGTCGGGTTCGTCCGTCCCATACTTACCACCCCTCCGGCGTGGCAGGCGCTGATGGCCCGGACTCAGGCGCAGGGGTGGCTCCAGCATCCGACTCATCAATGACGCCGCCCACTGCTCGGGCCCGGTGTTCGAGGATCTCCCGCCAGAACGCGAGCGTGGTCTGCATCCACCCGTCGCCGGTGTGATACACGAGCGTCTCGTCGTCGGCTTCCTCCCCACTGAAGCGCGGCCCGAATCGCGTCTTCGAACACGTGAGCGTCTCGTGGGCAGCAGCTGACAGCGGCGCACTCAGGTCGTCTTCGCGAGCGCGAGTGAGCAGCACTGGAACATCCCGCTCGCGAGCGACACCCGCGAGTGTGGCGAGGCGACGCACAAGGAGCTCCTGTGCCTGCTCGCGAGGCACGTCATCCTCACGATATTGCAGATCCATTGCTGGGACGACGACGAGTGACAGCTCCGCCCCATTTGCGATGAGATCTGAGGTGATGCGTGGGAGACGATCCAGCAACGAGGCGTGTTGATAGGCGGTGAACCCACGAGCCGTGGTAATTCGGTCGAGATACCGTGGGTGTGGTGCAAGTCGTGTGAGCGTCCGCGTCTGGACGTGCCCGCCTGCGTCGACCCAGACTACCTCACCAGACGCTTCGAGGAGGTGATCGAGGACGACGGCACACAGTGGCTCGATACCGAGTTCGGAGTCGATACTGAGGAGCGTAATTCCCGGATCGAGGGTCGGGAGTTCGACGCCGGCGTGTGCGTCGGTGCAATTCATACACAGGACATCGACGGCGACGGATAAGGGCCTCAGCCATCCGTGTTCGGTGAAAGTGGAAACGGTCCTTCGCCTTTCGACCGTACTGGTACGTTCTGGCCTGTGCGGACTGATTTCGCTGGATTGGCCTCTTGACGTGTTTATCAGTACGTGTGCGAAGGCGAGGCGAAAGTGGAGGCCGATTCCCCTAACCGACGAGAGCCTCTCTTCGACTCGGGGAATCTATCGCCATCACCGACGATCCTGAGGTCCGTGCGTGGGCGGCAGCGCTCTCCCGTCGGTACAAGGAAGAGCCAGCGGTTCTCGACCTGTGGTGAAATCAGAACAAAACACAAGTCGGTCACGCGACTCACGCCTGGAAGTAAGCTACCACGCCCTGAAGGGCGTGGCATTCAGCGTGGACTCCCGTTCTAACCGCTGAGAGCGGTAGGCGAATACTCGCCGTTCACGTTCAACGTCCCGCTGTTCAAGCGCACGCCTACGGGTGCGCCTCCACGCCCAGACTTTTGCTGGTCGCGGAGATACTTCAGGCCGATATTCTTCGCCGCGTTGTAATCCGCGTGAACATCGTACCCGCACTTCAGACACTCGAACTCGTCCTGACCGTTGTCTTGTGGACGATTATCCTCGTGAGTGAACCCACACTTCGAACAACGTTGACTCGTGTACGCCGGAGTAATCTGCTTCACTACAAGCCCTTCCGACTCAGCCTTGTACGTGACGTACTCGAACAAGCGGTGGAACGCCCACTTATGTACCGCTTTCGCGTGAGGGAGGCGTTCGCGGATGCCTTTGAGTTGCTCGAACACGATGTGCGTGCAATCGTTCTCAAGAGCTTCCTCCACGAGTTCGTTCGAGATAGTGTGAAGCATCTGCTCGAACCGCCCGGTTTGCTTGCGACCGACGCGCTGGACATTGATGTGTGCCCATCGAGTCCCAGTCTGTTGCAAGTCGCCACGCCGTTTCTCGTATTCTCGATGCCAGTGATTGAGTTCGCCGCCGCTCCAGAACGTGCCGGTTGAGGTGACTGCGATGTTCGTGATGCCGAGGTCAACACCAAGGACGGAGACGTGCTTGGCGTCGCCTTGTTCGGTATCATCGTTCTCCACGGCGGGCTTTGTCCGCACATGGAGGTAGAAGCAATCCTCTACCGTGTCGTAGTGGAGCGTGGCTCCGTTCACGTCGTAGTCGTTGTTGAACAGGTACGCCGCGTGTGGCGTGTCACGCTGTTCGTTTGGGAGGACAAACTCTGCGGTTACTCGCCCGTCGATGGTGGCGAGTGTCGCGTGGTCGTCGTTGACGGTGACGGTTCTCGCGTCGTAGCTGGCGAACCGTGACGTGAAGTGGGGTTTCGAGGCTTTCTTGCCCTGTGACCAGCGTTCGATGACGCCTTTGACTGCTTCGGCGGCGCGGTTTCGTGCGGCTTGCACGAGGTTGGCTGGGAGTGGGGAGGTGTCTCGAACGTCGTAGTACGTGAGGTCGTGGAGTTTCTGCTTACTGGTGATTTTCCAGTCGGGTTCCCACGCTACGTCTACGACGTGGGTTGTCTCAGTTGACACAGAACGCTTGTGTCAACGTGTGGCTCGCAGACAGATCGACGTAGGAGGAGCGCTCCGTAACGCTTCAGCTATCTCGGGATGGTTGCGCTCGAAGCCATCATCAGGACTCGGCTCCGTCATCTCCTGTACCGTGAATCCAGCATCAGTCAGTGGCGAAAACAGGCCTTCGATGGAACGGCGGTAGTAGGTTGCGCGTGTGGCATCGCCCTCTGGGTTCCAGATGATATCGTAGCGCTCCGTCTCGGGGTAGTTCGGTGGACTTGGCCCTGTTTCAACTCTTGATTCGGTGTCTGATTCGTCGTCGACGGTCGGATAGACTCCATCCCGAACGACGAGGTAATCGTGGAGTGGATTGTGTGTGGAGACAACGAGGACGCCCCCATCGACCAGAATACGGGCGAACTCCGCAAGGGGAGTGGTCAACTCTTCGAGGTGAGAGAAGACGTGCTGACAAACGATGACATCTAGGCTATCATCCGCAATGAAGTCGAGTCCGTCAGCAAGGTCGCCCTGCACGAATGTCGCCGCTGGTACGTGTTCTTTCGCCACCGCGACCATCTCCTCGCTGACATCGACACCGATCACATCGGCACCACGTTCGAGAAGCTTCGCGGAACAGTCTCCCGAACCACACCCAGCATCGAGAACCCGACGGTTGGTGAGATCGGGAAGCATCGCTTCGATCGATGGCCAGAGGAGCTGCGCTTTCGATGGAGAGTCCGCGATGTGTCCCCAGTACTCGGCGAGGTCATCGTAGTGATCGGCGATGCGAGGGTCGGGCCCTTCCATAGCTATCTGCGAAGAACGTGGCCAATATTTCTGTGTACTCACACAATATACACCGGTGAGACAAGCGATGCTGGCGACAGTTGCACCCGGCGCTCGGTGCGCAGCACCTTCCTATCACGTTTTCCGGAGTTATACCTCTATAAAATTGTAGCGCCTGATAGATACAGCGTGAGTCTCGATTACCGAGTTGGTATTCGATGTGAGTTGATCGAACAGGTATGATCTGACCGAGAGAACTGTGTCACCCACATCCTCACACTAACTCTTTCCGTCTGGTAGTGGATAGTCAGGGTATGTCTGACTGTGAAGACCTAGTCGTTCATTGTAATTGCACAACGGTCGTCGATGGAATATGTGGGTCCGGGAATGATTTGTCCGCTACAGAGGCTGTCGTACTCGCGTTGGCAGACGCTATGGGTGTCGATCAAATCGACGTGCCACCACTATACGAGTATACCGACCCGGACGCACTCGACGCGATGTTGGACCGGGAAAATAAAGACACGTTGGACACCGCCGTCGTTTGTTTCCAAGTGGAGACGTAGAACGTGTTCGTCAGGTCCGACGGGAACATTCGCGTCTGTGATGCGACCCAACGAACCGAGTTGGCACCCGTTTTCTGAACCTGCGACCAATATCACTGATTGATTCGCAGCACCTTCCTATCGGTGGATTCGCCAACTCACTGATGAAACGAACCGAAGTTGGTCACTATATACCGCTCTTGATGCCCCTCACGGCAGTTATTATTGGACAGCGTCAACAGGCCCGCTAGATTGCTCCTGTGTCGGTTCACACGGTCGCCTCGTTCGCCGCAGCTGGGATGAGTCCGAGCTGTTGCATCACGCCGAGGTAGTCAAAACGGTCCCACTGTTCTGCAACCTTTCCATCCTCGAAGCGATAAATGGAGATCCCCGAACCTTCCCACGATTTCCCCGTCGGCTCGTCCGTGAGAAACGACGGACCGGTGTTTCGCCCGCTCAGCGTGTACCGGAGTACAACCCGGTCGTCTTCCCCAATGAGGTCATCCACTTCGAACTCGAACTGAGAGGTTCCCGATCGCACTGCCTCAACCATCTCTTTCACCCCTGCCAAATCGCGATCGCCCATCGGGGTGTGCATAATGTATTCGTCCGTGTATATCGCATCGAAGACGTCGACGTTTCCGTCATTCCATGCCTCGAGCTCGGACTCTCGAACGAGCTGCTTCTGCTCTTGAACAGTCATCGTGTCCTCCTCCTGATTGTTTGCACCTCCCGGATTTTGTTACTCTAGTCGTAGTGCGATGTAAGCGGATATTACGGCGATTGAATCAACAAAGCTAACCTCTGCCTTTCAGGGTAGGGAAGCTGTCAAACCATCATTCGTGAAGCTCCAATAGAACTCGTGGGCGAGAGCTCACTGACTGAACGGACTCGCTTGTGGATCAAATCCGTATGCATCATCAGCCTGTGAAAACCCTGTCACAGCTGACGGAAGTGGAACCTGAACCGTCTCCCTCCGGAGGGACCCTGAAATCGAGTCGTCTGATATACTAGTTCTCCCCGTACCACTCACGGTACAGTTCGCGACTGTGACCTGATTGTCTGAGCCACCGTCTCTGATCACTTCACTTGCTGTGTCATTGTGGAAGTGACAATTACGGAACTCAACACTGACGTCATCGCCCTTAATCTCGACCAGTCCGTCCGAACCTGGCGCACGATCCGTGAAGACGAACCAGCAGTTTTCAACGACGAACTGCCCAGTTCGGCGAATCCGTAGTCCAACAGGATTCTGGCCGGAATCGGCGTCTGTTCGGACGGGACTCGTTACGGCAATGAGTGAATTTCGGACGTAGCTGACCGCTTCCGAGTCAGATTCCTCGTCAAGTCCGACACGCAGGTTCGCGACGTTACTGTTGATGAACGAACTGTCCTCAACAGTCACCGGTGTTTTGTCGACGTAGGCACCGTTGTTCGCCATTCCTGCGATGCACGTATTGCGAATCGTTGTTCGCGCCCCTCCTTCAGGGTGGTAGATCGCCCGATCTTGATCCATTCCGCCTCCATCGGGCCAGCAGAAGCCCCGAATCTCACCGCCTGGATACAGATCCAGACCCGATTTCGATTCGGGGTTGGTGCCTCGAACAACGATGTTCTCCAACGTTCCGCGGACGGCTCCCTCCATTGAACCCGAGCGCAATCGAAATACAACGTCTCCTAGAGACCCGGAACCAACGAGTGCGGTACGAACATCTAACGCAGTGCCGTTCCACTCGTAGGTCCCTGGTGGAATACGGATTTGACTGTTCGTCCCCACGTTCTGCTGGATGAGCGGATCAATCTCATCGCCCGCTCTACTCTCTTGCCGACTGCCACACCCAGCAAGGCCAACAACTCCTGCAGCACCAAGCGTTCGCAGCAGTGTTCGACGCTTGACCTTCCTAGTACTCATCGCTACTGTGTTCGCTATTTACCAATAAAATCCCGATGGGGATGTTCACACTCTGGGTATGGTGGCTGCAAGCAGCACTCTGTCCGTTCTCGATCGACTCGAGTGCGGCTTGGAGACGAGGTGACTGGTTCTGCCGACTGGCCTGGTTTTTGCACCTGTTCTCCGCGTGTTTGTGCGCGCCGCCACGGGTGGCGCGCGTAGGCGTGCCGTCATTCGATGAGATCGAACCACGTCCTCACCAAACTGGATGTATCGTCCCGTGCAAGACGCCGCGCTCAAACAGAGCCGTTCACCTTCTCTCTCACCACAGAAGGCGTCCGCGTCACGAACCACCGCTACGAGCACCCGTCCGACCACTCATACGTCGTCACGGTCACTGCTGGCGTCCCAGTCACCTGCGATTGTCCTGCAGACGCGCACTACGATGGTGCGTGCAAACACCGGATCGCGGTCGCGATTCGAACGCCAGTCCTCCAAGCGGCGACGAAGAAGGCGCTCGCGGACGGCGGGACACAACCCGCAAACCCAGGTGAAGGAGATCGAGCACCTGCCGACTCTCCAGAATCTGAGCCTGCCATCCCTGAGTGGTGTGACTGTGCCGGCCTCGAAGACGGCTTCCCGTGTTTCGAGTGTGTTTCCCGAGGCCAGAAGCCGCTCCCGGACGTCTAACGCGACCGAAGGGAGTTTATCTGCCCCTGGCGGGCGAGGGGCGCTGGAAGGCGTGCCTCGTGATCGACTGTGCAACGGGACACTGTGTACGACCGGCGATACGATGAATCGACCCAACAAACGACTGCGAACACCTGCCCTGAGTGTGACGGCCGGGTGACGATGAACACTGTCGAGGTGGTGTGTGATGATTGTGGCCTCATCCTTGCAGACGGAAACGTCGACCTTGGCCCGGAGTGGCGAAACCACACAGATGAGCCATCTCGGTCGCGGGTCGGGCCGCCGAAGACCCCCGCAAGACACGATCGAGGGCTCTCAACAGAGATCGGCCACCACTGCGATGGTTACGGACAGCCACTCAACGGAAAGACGCGACATCGGCTTTCGCGACTCCGTCGTGCGCACAGTCGTGGGCGGTTCCGGTCGAAAGCCGAACGTAACCAAGCATATGGGTTCACAGAGATCCGACGGATGGTTGGTGCACTTGGGCTCGGAACAGACGTCCGTGATCGGGCCTGTCAACTCTTCTCCTCAGCACAGAAGATGGACCTGTTCCCAGGCCGGACTCTCGAAGGGATGGCTGGTGCTTCGGTGTATGCAGTGTGTCGGTGTACTGGCCGTCCGGAGACGCTTGCAGACATTACCCGAGTCTCACGCATCGACCGACAACGGATTCGAACTGCCTACCGTGCGTTGAACACCGAACTCGGGCTTCCGGCTGCTCCCCGGACGCCGGAGACGTTTCTTCCAAAGGTGGTCTCTGCACTTGGACTCCCTCCCGCAGTCGAGCGACGTGCCCGCCGTCTCCTTGCGCAAGCCGGCGATGCGACGACGGCTGGTGGGGGAAACCCTGCTGGGATCGCAGGGGGAGCAGTGCTCGTCGCGGCCAGCGCTGTGGGTGTTCGCCAGCAGTTTACCCAGCAAGAGGTAGCCCAGATCGTCGACGTGACGCCCGTGACGCTCAGAAGCCATCGAAATGCGTTGCGTGCAGCGGGTGGGAGACGAGGAACAAGCGCCGACTGACGGATAGGAGCGTCGCTACTCCGCTGAGGAGTGCGGCGTGGTCGTGAGCCATCGATCGAATCGAAACTCGACTGGCTGACTCTCCGCCCAGAGTTCATCGAACGTCGACGTCGCCCACCGTTTGAGCCGTTTTGTGGACCCAACAACTGCATCGGACTGGCTCGTCCGCGTCGAGCCGCCAACTAACACACGCTCGCCGTTGAAGATCGCAAGGACGGTGTACAGCGGATCGTGATGGACACGGAGGTCAACCGTTGGGCTCTCCAGCAGTGTCGCAAGCCGGTGGTGGTTCCGTGGCCGTGCGAGATATCGATACGCGTTCCGGTCGAGGATGAGCTGATGGTGGTCGCTCGTGAACGATGACGCGAAGTGGTCGAACGTGACTGCATCCAGTGCCGGGACGACAACCTGCAGTTGGTGAAGCGCTCCCGTTCGAAGCCCTGCCTCCTCGACCATCGCGTTCAACATCGTATTTTGCACGCCCGGTGTCTTCGTGAGGAGCTCACTCCCAACGAGCGTGTGGAGTGGAGGACCAGCCCAGTACGCCATCGTATTCAACGCAGGTCCCTTTTCGATCGCTTCTGCGACTGCCGTGTAGAGCCATCCGAGTTGTTCGACAGCGACCACCGCAGTTTTGCTGATCCGAATTTGGCGACCAGGCGAGTCTGCGATCCAGCCGTATTTTTCGAAGGTTCTGAGCGTCCGATGAATTGTCGCTCGCGAGGGAAGCCTCGGATCTGCTGCGAGGGTCGACTTATCTGCAGGTGCACGAGCTAACGCCCGAATCAGGTCCGGACGCGATTCCGACCCGGCGAGGTATGCGAGTTTCTCTACACCGAGGCGGTCGACTACTTGCTCATATGCTTGGTGTGCGAGCCACCCGGAGCGAGTCAATCGAAATCCGGCTCCCCGCTCATCCTGCACAAATCCAAGCTGCTCGAACTCACCGAGCCACCGATACACTGTCTCCCGACTAATCTCGTTCCGATCAGCTAGCGCTGTTGCTTTGCTCCCACCAGCTGTGCCCACTAACAACACAGAGATATCGACTCGCGAGCGGCTGGACTGCGACATAGCGACCGCGCGGACAAATCCTCGTGCTCCATTCACTAGTAAGGGGTGGACAGCGACCAGCGCGTATGAGCCTCGTTGCACGTTTTACGGATTCAAACACCGTTTGACTCCCTGATTACTTCCACCTCTGGCTGTGATAGCAATTAATGAGTACGCGCCTGGGGGATACAGTAGCAACTGCTGATTCTGGCGATAGTTCGTCTTCATCGCTTCTGTCACGAATTCGATCACGACGTGTGAATCGCTCGCTGTCGGGACGGCTGCCAGTTTCTGTTCAGCTAGTACGAGTCTCGCTCTATGCGGTGCTTCTCATCGGAGTGTTGAGCACGCCGGCAGTTGCACAGGAGGTAACGACGAACCCCGTGTGTACGGACGATTCCGGGACACTCGGGAATATGATCGAGGGCTTCGTCCAGATCACAACTGGACTCGGGATTATGGGTCTGCTCGTCGTCTGGCAGGCAGATGCGTTGATGGAGATGTTCACGCTTGGCCGTGAGCAGAAAGCCCAGCTCAAAGAACACAAACGCAGGGCTGTTCGCTCTGCGCTCACGCTGGTCGTGCTTGGGCCGCTGTTCACCGTCGGCGGGTCGGCAATGGGCCTGCCCATCGCCGAGTGTGTCGACCTTATCCCATTCTAACTGATGCGTGAGTGGATCACCACGCGAGCCATCCTCGCTATCGTCCTCATCGGTGGGCTCGTCGCCGTCGTAAGCGGGCAGCCGCCACGGCCGACCACCGAGACGAACGGCCTTACCACGGGAGAGGCGGCGACGCTGTGGAGTCGCGATGTGGACACCGGGACGGTCTCTGAGACGGCAGGTGCAATCGATTCGAACGAGTCGACTGCGCTCATCCAACTCGCGAACGCGACGGATCTCACCTTCCGACGACCGCCAGATACGGCCGCGCGGTGGACGCGCCGTGATTACGAGGACCTCCCCGAAACCGGAGTTGATCGCTCGGTGTACCCACCGCACGCCGAGCGAGCGAACGGGACGTACATCCAGGATGCACACGCCACCTTGTTCGCAGTCACTCCATCGACCGTCGTGTACGAGTCGCCCGACCAGCAGACGCGGTACGTCGCTCCGAACGGAACCGTCCGTGGATTCGTCGATTATCGAGTCACATTGCCTGCCGCAACTACGAGTGGGAACGAGACGACGGAGTACTCGCTCGCGAGCACTCGCATTCACTCGGTCCGCCTCGTTACCGACGATGGAACGACTGTCGCGACGTCGGCTGAGGACTCAACGCCGGAATTGTCGTATCAGCTCGACAGCGAGACGAGCTCGCTGCGACTTGTCGCTGAAATCTCCGCCAAGATCCGTCTCGAGCGAACACGTGAGAAACGTGGCTGGTTCATCCACCCCAACGGGTCGCTCGTGAACACCACCGAGACGACGACCTCCGTCGAGGTAACCAGCGAAACGGTCACCGTCAGCGATGAGATCGACGTCGAGACCTACACGCCGAGGGTTGCCCTCGAACGGGCACAAACGCCCGATGGCGACCACCTCGTCGCTGCGTTCCACGCCGACCCCTGGCAGGGGCTTCGATTCGGACCTGACGGTGAGCGCCGCGTCCGCGGTGTCTGGCGGTACTACACCGCTCGTGACCCTCGCTGGGACACCCTCGTTGCCAGTTCCGGCCGCGAGCGTACCGAGTCGGTATCGCCGGCTCTCCCTGTCTCAGTGTATGCGTACCCTTCGCGATTCGGCCCGCGGAGTGAACCTGCCGGGCAACGACCGACGCTGACCGATGTGTGGGGTGCAGACCGGCGCTCGCCAGCAACTCGACTCCCAGAGAACGTTGCCGTCGACGTGGTCGAGTCGCCCTACACAGCATCCTACGGTGTCTTGGTCGAGACCAACGCATCTGGAGCGGCGTCGGTCACAGCCGCCGGTGTGGTCCGTGGCGTTGACGTCCCGATCGAGCAGGTTGGCGGTGTCACACAGCTTCGACAAAGCGAGGTCCGTGCACGCGTTGTCGAACAGACGGAGTTCGAAGCGACGATCCGTATCTCACTCCACGACGCCGAAACCGGTGCGCCAATTCGCCTTGGCGAGCCGAATGCACCCTTCCCAGAGCCACCTGGCGGTGTTCGGACTGGCTACATCGAGATCGGTGGTGAGCAGGTGCAGACGAACGCAAGGGGTGTGGCAATCGTTACTGTCGACGAGCCGGGGGTGTACACCGCTCGGTACGTCCCTGGGTCGTGGCTTGCACAGGATCCAGCCTATGCTGGTTCGAGTGCAACGGCACGCTGGCACCCGCTGTTCACGATTGAGGGTTGGCTCGATTTGTTCGTCCGCGTGCTTCAGGTGGCTATCCCGTTCGCGCTGGCAGTGTATGCGGGACGCCGACTGGGTCAGCTTCTCGCAGTTGGAGGGATGCGGCGATGAACCGCATCTCACGGCGGCGGCTCCTTGGCCTGTCTGCAGCCGGCGTGTGCGGGCTCGCCGGGTGCACCAGCACGGACGGGGCTGCTGGAGATGACCAACCGGATGGCTCTGCCGGAGATGAAGCCGGCGAGGGTGGGCCGTTTGCGAGCGTCGCTGTCGAGGAAACGACGCTCGTGATCGATCTCCGTGAGGATGCCAGCGTTGAGCAAGTGAACGTCATCGCCCCAGATGGCTCTCGCATTCGGAGCTTCGATATCGTCTCCGGACAGACACGAGTTCGTGCTGAACTTGGCGTAACGTATGCGCCGGGTACCTACGAGATTACGACTGAGTCGGGTGCGAGTACCTCGCTCACCTTGGAGCCGGATCTCGTGATTGAGGAGCTCGGTGTCGGTGCGAACAATCTGGATGTGATGCCCGATAGTCTCGGGAACTTCGAACCGTACGCGGCGACGGTCGTTGTTCGAAACCGGGGGACTGGTCCAACTGGGATTGTGAACCTCGCGTTCAGTGGGGACGTCCCAAATCCGACAGAAGACGTGATGCCGTATCCTCAAAAGAGCGGCATCGTTGACCCAGAGAACGGTGTGACAGATGTAGAGTTCAAGCTCATTGAGAGCAACTCAAGTGTTCGCTTGTTCACGAGCACGGTACCGTTTCTGTTCGCCGGTCAAGAGGCCAAGTGCTCCTCAATGCCCAGCGAGAGCATCATCCGCGTAGAGGTATCTGATTCTGTAACTGGAGAGAGTTCTACAGCAGAGTTCGATGCGAGCTACTCTGCTGGTGAGGCCACCTGTGCCATCAGCATTGAAGATCGGAATACGTAGCAATGGCGCAAATTCCTCTCTCTGACTTCGGCCTTGAGTGGTTCAAGGATATAGTTGGGCAGCTTAACAAGTGGCTGAGGGAGCAACTCTCGACGGGCTATCAGACCCTGTCAGCCGAGATATTTGGGACTCCTCTCCCTGATACAGAGCTTACCTCGTTGTTCAGCGCCCCCAGTTCTACTGACCAGTTGTGGTACGACCTCTACCAGTCAATCGTTGGAGGCGATATTATGATCTACGCGTTGCTTGTGCTCTTCCTCTCTGTCCAAGCAAGACACTTTGTTCGCATTTTCCAACTGGGCTCACCACAGCAGGACCGCCAAGCGAAGCGTAGTGGCTGGATAGGTGCCGTTTTGATCGTTGGCTGGTACTGGGTCGGAGTTCTGTTGTTGTACTTGGTACACGGGCTGACCATAGGACTTGTTCCCAATGTCTCAGAGGTTAGTAGCTTAATTCTGGATCTACTCCCGTCAGCCGGACTCAACCCCCTGATGACGTTCATCTTTATGGGAATTGGGGCGATTTCGCTCACCGCTCTGAAGGCTATCTACTTCCTGCGTGAGCTACTGCTGTACGTCTATCTCTACGGGATGCCGATCGGGGTCGCGTTCGCGTTCAGCAATCTCCCGGTCATCTCTCAAATTGCGGCTCGCTTCTGCCGCCAGTTCATCCCACTGGCCATCCTCCCGCTCCCCGCAGCCGTGCTGTTCCGCGGGTATGCACTCTTGTTCGGCGGGTCACCAGTTGTCTCGCCGGGCGAGGCGCTCTTCCAGTACGTGGCGGTCATCTCGCTCCCTGTGCTCGGCTTGTACCTCACGTGGAAGACGTTCCGCTATGGTGCGCCGCTGGTCACAGCGGCCATTTCACGAACCGGTCGGGTTGCTACGGCCGCGGGCGTCGTCGCTGGTATTGCGGCGACGGGCGGGACCGGCGCCGCTGCAACCGCGGCTCGATACGGCTCTCGGGCAGGGGTTGCCCAAGCGGCAATCCAGCGTGTTGGCGGGGACTCCCGGGCGACCGACAGCCAGCGAACCTCGTCAACCACCGGACAGGATAACCTGACGACCGACGCCGACGCTGACGGGGGCGTCCCCGCCTACCGTCGTGCAGAACACGACCCCGGCTACTACTGATCAGACTATGTCCTCAGACGTAACCGCTGCAGACCGTCGCATTGTAACCCAGTTAGGCGAAGCACGTCGAATCCCACTGCTGAACGTCCGTGAAGGGGACTTCGGTGTCCTCGTCGGATTTCCGATTGCTGGCCTCCTTGTTGGGAGCCTGCTGTGGAATCCGTTGGTCCTCCCGCTCACACTTGTGGGCGTTATCGTCGGCGTCGCCACTGTGTACGCAGCGCCGCGGCATCGGACTGCGTGGGGGTGGCTCCAAGATATTGGTCGGTACTACCTCTGGCGCCCACGTTACACCCTCTCTCGTCCGGCGGGTGCAACACACGAGGGAACCGATGGTGGACGAACCTACGCACCATTCACACCCGACGAACGAACCCAAGACCTCACGAACGTCGCCCGGGCGTGGCCTGGAACCGGCGTCATCGAACGCGAGGACGGCGCCCTTGAGGCGTTCATTGAGGTGACGCCAGCGAATATGGACTTCGCGATGTCGGGCGATTGGGAAGCCGTCCAGCGGGCTGGTGAACGCTTCGCGAACGGCTCCCTGCGTTTCCCGCTGACCGTCCACACGACGACGCGGGCGTTCCCAGGGAACCAGCTCGTCGAACGGTTGACTCAGCGGAGAGCAGACCCCGATATTGTCGAGAACGAGGCCTTCGAAGCGCTGCTTGCTGAGTACCGAGAGCGGCGGCCAGCAGACCTCGCCGATACGCGCCAACACCGGTATTACCTCGGGGTGGGTGTCCAGCCGTCGGATCTTGGACGGACGCGGCAAGGCGAGCCGACGCCGAGCGAGCGACTCGCCGACTTCCCTGTCTTCGGGATGCTTCTTTCCCCACTCATCTCGCGTCGGTCGACACCGACACCTGCGCGGCGCCGCCAGGAACTGTACGACCGCCTTCGAGAGCGACTGCGAGTCGTCGAGTCGGAGTTCATCGAACACGTCGACGAGTGGGAATCTCGGCGACTCTCTACGCTGGAGTTGTTCGTCCTGACCACGACGTTCTGGAACGGGACTGAGTACGACACAGCAGCGCGCCTGCTCGCTCGTGAGCCAGCGCTCGCGACTGCTACCCGCCGGGAGGAAGCGTAATGACGCCAGTCTCCTCCCTCATCGCAGACGTCCTCGCGGTGGCACCAGCGCCGTTCTCAGCTCGTGGTGTGTTCACCTACGGAGTCGGGGGCGTGGTGCTGCTCATTGCTGTCGCCCGTCTCCGTCAGTGGTGGAGCACACGCGGTGACGACACCACATTTGGCGATCTCCTTGATGAGGAGACTGTTACGGCTGGACACGCAGAAGGCGCCGCGTTCGATGCGCTGGCTGAGCGTCATCGGACCGCGGTTGCACCGGATGCCATCGAGTGGGAGTCGCGTGCAGCGAGGGTCGGCGATGAGTGGACGCAGACGCTCACCATCGCTGCGTATCCAGACCACCCGACAGACGGCTATCTGAGTGGGCTGTTTGAGTTGACTGACGTCTCGTTTGACCTAACGGCCCACATTGACCCACTCCCGCAAGCTCGTGCACGTGACCGCCTCCAAGCGGCCGCCGATGACCTCCAAGCCGATGCCGACCTCGAACGGAGCGTCCGGGAGGCGTATCTCCACGACCGCGCAGCAGCGGCCACAGCCACATACAAAGCGGTCGAGAATGGCCAGCGGGTGTTCGAGCAGTCGTTGTACATCACCGTCCGTGCGGAGACGCGCTCGCAACTGGAAGATGAAGTCTCGACAGTCCGGGCGACAATCCGCGAGCCTCCTGCAAATCTCGAGCCAGCGACGGCCGTGTGTCTGCAGGACAAGGCACTCCAATCGGCTGCACCAGTTGGTGGTGACGCACTCGGCCGTAGCTCGTACGCGCTTGGTGGTGCAGTCGGTGCGCTCCTTTCGTCACCACACTCACCGACGCTGCTGGAGGAGGGTGGCGTCGAGTTCGGCGTACACAAAGACACACGAAGCCCGCTCGTTGTCGACCCGTTCGCTCGCGAAGACGGCTACGCAATGTTCACTGTCGGCGACCCGGGCTCGGGGAAATCGTATGGGGCGAAACAGAACTTCATCCGGAGTCTCGAACAGTCTGATGACCGGATCGGTATCATCCTCGAGCCGCTCAACAACTGGGCTGGGGTGAACGAGGCCCTTGGTGGTCGTCGGATCACTGTTGGCGGGACGCTCGGCCTCAACCCCCTCGAGATTAAACCGACGCCCGAGCACGTCCGTAACGCTCGCGGCGATGACGCGAGCATCCTGAAAGAGCGACGAGAGCGTGCCCTCTCTTTCTTCACGAATGCGTTTGCGACTCGCGACGTCGAACTCGCAGACCGCCGTACCACACTGGAGACGGCACTCATCGAAGCCTATGACCGCAAGGGAATCACCGAGGACGTTGCGACCCACGATCGCGAGAGCCCGACCGTCCGTGATATGCTCGACGTCCTTGCAGAGCTCTCTGAGTCGCCCGAAGAGTACGTCGTCCGGACAGAAGCCGAAGCCGACAAGATCGCCGAGGACGCGGTATGGCTCCTCGACCAGCTCCGTCCATTCGCGGAGGGTGGGCAGTTCGAGCAACTCGGCCGTCACAGTGAGTTCGACATCCGAGATGAGTCGCTCGTATACCTCGACCTCGCCGAACAGGGCGGGCAACTCGGCGGCCACACAAGCCTGCTGATGGAGCTGCTCATCTCGCTGGTGTATGAGCGGGCCAAAGAGACGGAGAAGGAGGTCGTGTTCGTCATCGACGAAGCGCGGTATCTGATGAAAGACGCCGCGACCCTCTCGTATTTGGAGACGATCTTCCGGCACCATCGCCATCACGATCTCTCAATCCGGTTGGTCACGCAGACCGTCGACGAGTTCTTCGAGCACGACATCGCGGAGATGATCCTTGACCAGTGTGCGATCAAGCAGTTCCACAAGCTGGATGGGATGGACCCTGAGTGGGCAGACGAGTTCGGGCTGAATCACCCACAGATGCGCTTTGTCCAGACGGCGACGCCCGGCGATGAGGAATCTGGGTACTCACAGGCGCTGCTTGGCGTTGACGGCGAGTGGCGTGGGATGGAGGTGCGAGCACTCCCGCGTGAGCACGCGGTGATCGAACACGACCCCGGGACGACTGACGGACCGCTCGCTGACACCAAATCACCTGCGTATGCCGATGACTGACGGCAATCTCCCGACAGCTGCCGACCTCCCGGACGCGATGGTCGAGCGCTCTCAATGGCTCTGCTGGCGGGGTGAGGAACGCGACGGCAAGCTGACGAAGGTTCCGATCGACCCCAGTACAGGTGGCTATGCTTCGACGACCGATTCGGCGACGTGGGCGTCGTTCAATGCGGCCCGCGCCGCTGCGGCAGATGAAGACGGTCTTGGATTCGTGTTCACTGCGCCGGACACGCTCGTCGGCGTCGACCTCGATGCGTGTCGCGACCCCAATTCTGGAGCGCTCGATACGGATGCCCGAGCGATCGTCGAGTGCTTGGACTCGTTCACCGAGGTGAGTCCGTCGGGAACCGGCGTTCACGTCATCGCCGCTGGGAGCCTTCCAGACGGGCGGAACCGACACGGCACGGTCGAGATGTACGACGAGGGCCGCTTCTTCACCGTCACTGGTGACCACCTCTCGGAGACGCCGCTGACCGTTGAGCGCCGACCGTCGGAACTCCAAGCGGTTCACGCCGAGTACGTCGCTGCTGCCACGCCTGCTGATGATCGCGGAGGCGCACCAACAGACCGGAGCGCAAGCGCGGCGACTCAACCCGGCCTCTCGGACGACGAACTCCTTGACCGGGCGCGGACGGCAGCGAACGGCGAGAAGTTCACACGGCTGTTCGATGGGTCAACTGCTGGGTATCCAAGCCAGTCGGAGGCGGATATGGCGCTGTGTTCGTTGCTCGCGTTCTGGACTGGTGGCGATGAAGCCCAGATGGACCGACTGTTCCGCGAATCTGGCCTGTTCCGTGGGAAATGGGATGATGTTCATTTCGCTGATGGTGCGACCTACGGCGGGCGGACTATCGAACGGGCAGTCGCTGGCACGAGTGAGTTCTACGAACCGCCGGCCACGGATTCGTGGACTGCGTTCGACACCAACGAATCAGGGACGCGGCACAATGAGACTGAGACTACGGTGGGTGACGACACCCCTCCTGAACCAACGCCGATATCGACTGACGTGTTGGTGAGTGTTCGGGCGGAATTAGAGGCGCTGGAGGCAGAAAATGAACGGCTACGGGAAGCCCTCTCTGCGGAACGGGCGCAGCGACACGAGTTGGAGGTTGCCCTCGAGGAGGAGAAAGAACAGAAGCTTGGAATTCTCGGCCGACTGTTCAGCCGTCGCTGACGCTCGTCCGAGCAGTGTTTACACACCGTGGCGGGTGAGGTGCACTCGAACCATCTTTCGGACTCAACTTCGAGGATTCGTATTCGAACAGTATTCGCTCAACGATCCGCTGTTGTACGGTCGCACTCGGTCGGTTTCACTACCACTTTCGAGGAAACAGTAGAGAACGAACTCGACGACCAGTATCTCGAATCGGACTCCTGTAGCTGTCGTCAGCGAACATTCGACGCCCGGGTGCAGTTTATACAACACCTGTACGCAAACTTAACACACGGTTTTTGATAGTTCACATACAACTATTATGGATGTGGCGGGTTCTCTACTGGAGATACCCAATTATGGATAAGAAATCGCGACTACTGGTCCTCGGATTCTCACTCCTGCTCGTGTTTGGTGGGAGTGCGATGGCGTGGACTGTACAGACCGACGGCGGCGACGTCGCGGTTCGAGATGTAAAGTTTGCGGGGACGAACGGGACGATGATGAGCGGGACGCTGTATATCCCGGAAGAAGCGTCCAGTGCAAGCCCGCAACCTGGTGTGTTAGCGGTCCACGGCTACATCAACTCAAAGGAGACACAATCGGCGTTCGCCATTGAGTACGCGAGACGCGGATTCGTCGTGTTAGCACTCGACCAGACGGGTCACGGCTACTCTGATGCACCGGCATTCGCCAACGGCTTCGGCGGCCCCGACGGGCTGTCGTACCTGCGCTCGCTAGAGTTCGTCGACAACGAGAACATTGGGCTCGAAGGCCACTCGATGGGTGGCTGGACGGTCTTGTCGGCTGCGGCGGCCCAGCCAGACGGTTACGAGTCGATGGTGCTCGTCGGCTCTTCGACAGGGTCGGGCTTCTCTCCCCCTGGAACGACGGAATACCCACGAAACCTCGGAGTCGTTTTCAGTGAGTACGACGAGTTCTCCCAACTGATGTGGGAGGTCGACCACGCCTCCGATGTCGAAAACAGCGAGAAACTCCAGGGTGTCTTCGGCACCGACACTACGGTCGAAGAGGGTCGAACCTACGGCAGTCTCCAAGAGGGGACCGCTCGCCAGCTGTACACCCCGACAACGACCCACCCCGGTGACCACTTCTCGACGGCCGCGATCGGTGACTCCATCGAGTGGCTCCAGCTAACGCTCGACGGCGAGAACGAACTCCCCGCCTCGAACCAGGTGTGGTACTGGAAGTCGCTCGGAACGTTCCTCGCGTTGATCGGCGGCGTCCTGTTTATGTTCCCGTTCGGCGGGATCGTCATCGACCGCGTTGAGGGATTCAACTCCGCGTCTGTCCCCGAGGCAAAGGGGATGACTGGACCCGGGCGAATCGCCGCAGGCGTTCTCGCGGCGGTGATCCCTGTTATCACCTACTTCCCGCTCACGACGGGCGCGGCGGGCATCCTACCGGTGAATCGGTTCTTCCCGCAGCTGATCTCCAACGGAGTGCTCGTTTGGGCGCTTGCGAATGGCGTCATCACGGCGGCGCTATTCGGTCTCTGGCACTACACGAACAACCGCGATGACCCCTCGGTCACGCTCGAGAACTACGGGCTCGGAACCGGCGAGGGTGCTCGAACCGTCGCGAAGGCACTTGGTATCGGTGTGAGCGTCGTCGCGGGGCTGTACGTCCTCGAGACGGCCATCGCGTTCCTCTTCCAGACCGACCTCCGTATCTGGGTGTTCGCGATCAAGCTGTTGTCACCCGTCCAGTTCCGGATCGCACTGTCGTACGTCGTCCCGCTGTTTGCGTTCTTCGTCGTGCTCGGCGTCCTGCTGCACGGGCAGCTTCGCCCCGCCGGCACCGAGCAGTCGTTCGGCCGTGCGATGGCGACGAACTGGGCCGTGGTGGCTGGTGGGTTCCTCGGTCTCCTCGTGTTGCAGTACGCGACACTGCTGTCGGGAAGCCCACTCCCCGTTGGTGACCCGCTGTGGACGATCATCGCGATGCAGTTCCTCGTCCTCCTGTCGATCGTCGCGTTCGTTAGCACGTACTTCTTCAGGCGGACTGGGAGCGTCTGGGTCGGCGCCACGGTGAACGCACTCTTGGTCACGTGGACAGTCGTGGCCGGCACCGCCACACAGTTCCCGGTGTAAGACCGGGACACACGTTCTACAGATCAGCAAGGCAAATGCCTCGGGGCTTGTGCTCGAAGTACTCCACAGCAGCACCCAGAAAGGAATCTACCTCTGCTCTCTATTGAGCACGGACGCGACGTCCCCTTTGCCAATGTTAGTGCTCGGACCGATTGCTGTTGTCTGCCCGGTAGTCCCGTCAGCGGTCGTCAACCGCATACTCACGAAGCGTCTCGAGTGAGACCTCCTCAAGTACTGATTTGTTAGTCGCATCGAGGACGACGGGCGGTGCAACGCCAGCCTCCCGCGCTTCCACCCAGCGTGGCAAACACAGACACCAGCGGTCGCCGTCTGCGAGTCCTGGGAATCCCAGATCTGGCCGCGGCGTAATTAGGTCGTTACCCCGGTCACGGGAGTACTGGAGGAACTCTTCAGTTACGACCGCACACACCTCGTGCCGCCCAGGGTCACGGACGAGGTGGCGGCAGTGTCCGTCTCGAAGGTAGCCGGTCTCAGGGTCGCCGCTACACTCTTCGAGGGGTTCGGCAAGCACGTTGCGCTCCGGTTCATCACCATCGGGGGCACCGCCGTCCGTCTGCGGGTTGGGCATCCTACCTGTACCAACGGATGCTGTGATGAAAAGACCGTGGCGACGAGATCAAAAACGGTCCACGCTGAGCTGCGAGTCTGCCCGATGAATACGATGCCGACGATGGCGCAAAAGCGAGGCTGATCAGGGGACGACCCCGCTTGCCAACAACGCCGCGTCAACGAGCAACAGTACGCCCAGCACGGTCGCGACGAGCACGTACGGGCGGACGACGCCAGCAAGCCGCCGCGCCTCCGCGTCATCGTCGAGGCCGAACCGGGTGATCGCGTGCCGGGCGAAGCCCATCGCGGTGCCATCGGCCGCCCGCAGTCGGTAAATGCCGAGTTCGAGGATGCCGTTCATCACGCCCCACAGCGCAAGCATCCCGAGGATGAGGTGTCCGCGCGTCGTCCCAAGCAACCGCGCCAGAGGGTACAACTCCCAGATCTGGTATCCACCAGTGAGTGGCAGGATCACACCCGTCCACCGCGTCGTCTGGAGCAACCAGTCGACAGAGCGGCCGAACGCCGCGGCTGCGAGGTCGCCCTCGCGTGCCGCCGGAACGACGGTCACAGCGGCATAGGCGACGCTGCCGGTCCACAGGCCGCCAGCGACGACGTGTGCGACGTACGAGAGCGTGAGCAGCCAGGTCACGACGCGATCACTCGGCGACCTCGGATTCGTCGAAGCATCGTCCCGGCCAACAGCCGCAGTCGACAAAACGCGTTCGGCGGCGGGCGGTCACCCCTCGTCTGCTCGCGGGGCCAAGACGACCAGCGCGAGGCTATCCTCGGTTGCGACCGGCGAGACCTCGCGTTCGCCCTTGAATTGGGTCAAGTCACCGCCCGACAGCGCGTGCGTCTCTTCGTCGACGTGGAGGTCGATGGCACCGTCGAGGACGTGTATCAGGACGTCTCGACCGGGGTGACTGTGTGGGTCGACCCGTTCGCCGGCATCGAGGGCGAGTCGGATCGTCCGCGGTTCGGCGTCGGGGAAGACGGTCGCGTGTGGCGTCGCGTCGAGGTCGGAGAGTGTTCGAACTTGGGTCATCAGTGAGTTGGATGGTGTGGCTGGGTCGTGTGTGGCGTGCGATGCTGCGGTGTCGTCGGATGGCTCAGTTACCGCATATTCGTATGCTCGCTCGTCACTCCGAGTCGTCGGCGGTCGGGTCGAACACGCCCCGGCGTAGGCCCTCACGGACAGGGCCGTGTTCTTCGTCGGTCGGCGGCGGCGTGGTCACGAGCAACGCCTCCAACCGGCCATCCTCGTCGGCCCGGATACCGCGGTCTGTCCCGGCTTCGACGGCGACCGTGTCGCCAGGGCTGACCTTGTGGGTCGTCTTGTCTTCGCGGACGACGCCGGTTCCGCGTCGGACGTTGACTACGACGTCGCTTCCGGGCGCGTGGACGGGGATGAATTGCCCCGGCTCGAAGTAGGCGCACACGACTTTCGTCCGCTCCGTCCGGAACGTCTCTTGGGCGCTGAATCGCTTGTCGTCGTATGCACGTTCGGCGTCGAAGTCGATCAGCGGCATCGCGACCTCCTCTGAGAACGGCCGGGGCGACCGGGAGTCGATCTGCGCGAGCGACGGCGGTCGTCGGTCATACCTCCGACTCTGGTCACCAGCCGGATGGGGCTTCCCCCGAACCTGTTCACGGCAGGCGAGGCGACGCTTCCGACAGTCGCTGATTATGAGGATATCCACGATGGCGACGGTCATCGGGACCAAGCGGCTAACCGCCTGCGGGTGTTCTTCGGGGGACTCGTGCCGCAGTGCGTACACGAAGATGATCGAGACGTCCCTCTCAACGTGAGTCGACACTGGTGACCCGCCGGTCGGCTCTCGCTCCGAAACCCGGCCGTTCAAGATCGTGGACACCCTCAGTAGACCCGAGCGGATGACCGACGAGCAGACAGCCGAGCAGGCGTCTCGAGTGGCAGACGAGCGTGACCTCGATAGCGACACGGCCCCCAATGACGACGGGGATGCGGAGGCCGACGGCGCTGGCGTGTTCTCTCGGCGGACGCTCTCGGATCTGTTCGTGAATGCCGTTCCCATCGCGATGCTGGCGGCATTTGTCATTGGATTCGGTGTGCTCGCGCCGGGCGGCTTCGACTCGGAGCCGCTGCTGGGTTTTCACGGCGCCCTCGTTGCAGGAGTCGTCCTCGTGAGCTACGTTGCGGTCCGTGCAGTGTCGGCGGCCGATGGCGACCTTGATGGCGACCGGCAGGTGTCGCTATACGATGAGCGTGAGGACGACGACACAGGTGCCTGCAGCACTGAGGAGTGCGAGAATTCCGACACCTCGTTGCTTCGCCACGGCGACGACGACACGAGCGAGTGACGTGCGTCCTCGCGACCTTATTTCGAGATGAGAATTCCGCCGGTTACCCTATGAGTGAATCCGACACTTGCTGACCAGTCCACTGACGACACTCTGGCCGGATATTCCACGCTAATCTACCGTGGGCTGTTCGAGCGACTGTCAAACAACGATGTGAACCGTACCAGCAGTGCAACTGCGACAGAGACGGCGAGAGTTGGATATTCGACTCCGACGACCATCCACTTCAGAGACTCAGAAGCGTTCATCAGGCCAATCAGGAGCGTCGCGTACTCGTCGGGATTCGTGTAGATGAGGATGACCCAGAAGTTCTCCAGCGAGTCGAGGAGTCGCGAGAGAACCGTCAGTCCCATTCCGACTTTCGGTAGCAGTACGAGTCTGTCGTGGCCTGCCAGTGTCTGCAAAGCGATCGAGTGGAGTGAGAAGAACAGGAGAAATCCTGCGATAATGAAGAGGTAATCGAGGACCGAGAGCAGCATCACGGATCTCATAACGGGTTCGAAAGCCTGCAGTATCGCATCGACTTCCGCCCGGGTCGTCGCGGCCTGCAAATCTGCAGTGGAGTAGCCAGACGTCTCGATCCGTCGGGTCACCGGTACGAACCCCAGCGCGATCACCCCGACGAATGTGCAAAACGAGACGGCGGCGACGACCCCGTGGGTTCTCACGGAGAGCGCATCGGCGTATCGTTCGAATGGACGAACGAGTGTATCCAGCAATCGCATATCGATAGTTGACTGTACTCACGTTTCCGGTAGTCTTGTAAACCGGTCCTCGCGTTCGATATCAATATCAGCGAACTGCGACCGCCGTCACGGAACGATCACGGGTCGACGACTAATCGGACAAGATCTGTCGAAACGGCGAATAATTCGACCCGTGTGTACGGGGTATGATCGAATCTCAATGGGATGATATTCGTGGCAAGGAGGTCCGGTACCACGACCACACGTGGGAACTCTCTGGTGACGTCGAAATTCTCGAAAGTGGTGAGTCATTGGGGGTGGAGGCGCGAGCAGTAGATACCGATAGGCACGAACCCGCGCGGTTGTTCTTCGGGCTGGAAGGCACCGACTCGCTCAACCCGGGCAACCTCGCGACGCACTTCGACCGGATTGAACACACCAACGACGGGCACGTCCTCGTCGTCAAAACCGACCAGAACACGTACCGATACAGGCTCCACCGCCTCGAAGCAGAGTGACGAGGGGTGGGGAGTTCTCACACACATTCGAGGCGGAAGCCAACGACTTCACTCGTGGGAGATGTCACTGGAATCCCAACTCCGAACTGTCGACATCGAGGTCTATCGTTCCACCCAACTCCTGCGCAAGGTCATCGTAGAACTGCTGCATCTCCGCTGTCACGGACGGCGTCACTTTCTCGATCGCTCTGTCGAAGTCGTCGGCTGAAACGCGGACCGTCGCTGCCCACTCGTCGAGTGCTGTGGGTGAGGAATCTGCGGGAACGTCCTCGATCGCGGTCTCCATCGCCAACAGGCTCGCTTCGCGAACGATCGCCTCGATGTCGCTGCCGGTGTACCGCTCGCTCCGGTCTGCCAACTCCGCGAGGTCGACGTCATCTTCTAACGGAACGCCTGCAGTGTGAACGCCAAAGATCGCGAGTCGAGCGTCCCTGTCCGGCGTTGGGACGTAGAGGATCTTCTCCAAGCGGCCCGGACGCAAGAGCGCTCGGTCGACGATGTCTGGCCGATTCGTCGCCCCGATGATCAACACGTTTCGGAGATCCTCGATCCCGTCTAACTCCGTCAGTAGTTGGGAGACGACCCGCTCGGTCACGCGTGAGTCCATCGTCCCGCCGCGTTCGGGCGCGAGCGCGTCGAGTTCGTCGAAGAACACGATCGTCGGGGCGTTCTGTCGAGCCCGTCGAAACACCTCTCTGACTGCCTTCTCCGACTCACCGACGAACTTGTCGAGCAGTTCCGGGCCTTTCACCGACATGAAGTTCACGCCGCTCTCATTTGCGATCGCCCGCGCCAACAGCGTCTTGCCCGTCCCTGGGGGCCCGTACAGGAGGATGCCTTTCGGCGCCTCTGTGTGGAGGGTCTCGAACAGTTGTGGGTAGCGGAGGGGCCACTCGACCGCACGAACGAGTTCTTCACGGACGGATTCGAGGCCCCCGACGTCGTCGTACGTCACGTTGGGCACCTCGACGAACACCTCCCGCATCGCACTTGGTTGCACCTCTTGGAGCGCGGCTTCGAAGTCATCGACCGTGATCTCGATCTGTTCGAGAATGTCCGGCGAGACGGTCTCTGCATCTAAGTCGATGTCCAAGTCGACTTGCGCCCGCCGGAGCGCGGTCATCGCCGCCTCTTTGGCGAGTCCCTCCAAGTCTGCGCCGACGAACCCGTACGTTCGATCGGCGACATCGTCGAGATCGACGGCTGACGCCAACGGCATCCCACGGGTGTGGACGGTCAGGATCTCCAACCGGCCATCACGGTCCGGCGGGCCGATCTCGATCTCGCGGTCGAAGCGGCCGCCCCGACGTAACGCCGTGTCGATCGCATCCGGTCGGTTCGTCGCAGCGATCACGATCACGTCGCCACGCTCTTCGAGGCCGTCCATCAACGAGAGTAGTTGGGCGACCACACGCCGTTCGACCTCTCCGGTGACTTCGTCGCGACTTGGCGCGATAGAATCGATTTCGTCGATGAAGACGATTGCCGGCGTGTTGCGTGCGGCTTCATCGAATATCTCACGGAGATGCTGCTCGCTTTCGCCGTAGTACTTGGACATAATTTCCGGGCCCGAGATCGCGTAGAACTCCGCGTTGACTTCGTTGGCGACGGCCTTCGCGATCAACGTCTTGCCGGTCCCCGGTGGGCCGTACAACAACACGCCCTTCGGTGGGGCGATGCCGAGCCGGCGGAACAACTCGGGGTGTCGGAGTGGAAGTTCGATGATCTCTCTCACGCGGTCGAGTTCGCGGTCGAGTCCGCCGATATCTTCGTAGGTGACGTCCGGAATCCCGGCGCGTTCGCCCTGGAGGTCGTCCTCGCTGATCGGGCGCTCGCGAATCGTCAGCTCCGTCTCACCGGTGACAATAACGGGTCCAGCGGGCGATGTCTTCGTGACAAGGAACACGAACGGTTGGCCGAGCAAGCGGAGATGGACTACGTCTCCCCGGACGACAGGGCGGTCGGTCATATACCGGGCGAGGAACTGCTCTGCGCCACGGAGAATGACATACTGTGGAAGCGCGACGGTGATCGATTCCGCCGGTGTTGCTTCTACAGTGTCGACCTCCGCGAAGTCGTCGATCGCAACTCCGGCGTTCGACCGGACGTTCCCGTCTATCCGGAGGATCCCATCTGGGTCACCCTCGTACGCCGGCATCGCCTTCGCGACGGTTCGTCGCCGACCCGTGATTTGGAGGGTGTCTCCCGGTTCAATTCCAAGTTCGGTCAGAACACTCGTTCCAACTCGTGCGATCCCACGTCCCGCATCGTGCGGAGCTAATCCAGCGACACGAAGTTCACGTACCATTCGCGATCACAGCCATAGGATTGCCTTGTCAG